>NZ_JAXCXF010000001.1:0-1392603 GCF_034046095.1 Stenotrophomonas sp. CFBP8980
GGGCTGGGCGGGGGCGTTGAGCGCCATGGATGGCGCGAAACGAGGCCCGCATGGACGCAGTTTTTGCCGTCCCCCGACCAGCCCCACCGCCCGACCCCGCCCCAACTGCAGCTCTGAAAGCCACCCGCGAGGGGGTCCCACCCGTTCGACCAACCCGACTCAGACCACCGTAGAAGAACGCAGCGCGGCAATCCGCTCATCCAGCGGCGGATGACTCATCATCAGCTTGCGCAGGCCCTGCCCCATGCCGCCGGCAATACCGAACGCAGCGACCTGGCTCGGCAGCGTGCTCTGCCCATGGTTGACCTTCAGCCGCTCCAGCGCGGCGATCATCTTCTGCCGCCCGGCAAGCTGCGCACCGCCGGTATCAGCGCGGAACTCACGGTGCCGCGAGAACCACATCGCGATCATGGTGGCGAAGATGCCGAAAACCATTTCCAGCACGAACACGATCACGAAATAACCGATGCCGCGCCCGCCGCCCTCGCGGTTGCCGGACATCGCGCTGTCGATCACCCCACCGACCACCCGGGCCAGCACGATGACGAAGGTATTCAGCACGCCCTGCAGCAGCGCCATGGTGATCATGTCACCGTTGGCGACGTGGGCGATTTCGTGGCCCAGCACCGCTTCGGCCTCGTCTTCGCTCATGTGGTGCAACAGGCCGGTGGACACCGCGACCAGCGCCTTGTTGCGGTTGGCACCGGTGGCGAACGCGTTGATTTCCGGGCCGTCATACACCGCCACTTCCGGCATGCCGATGCCGGCTTCGCGCGCCTGTCGCTCCACGGTCTTCAGCAACCAGCGCTCGGTGTCGTTGCGCGGCTCGGTGATCACCACCGCGCCGGTGGAACGCTTGGCCATCCACTTGGACAGCAGCAGCGAGATGAAAGAACCACCGAAACCGAAGATCGCCGCCATGACCAGCAGGCCGCTCATCTGGCCGGGATTGACCCCCAGCACCGACATCACGATACCGGCGAGGACCAGCACCGCAAGGTTGGTAAGAAGGAACAGGGCTATGCGACTGAACATGGGGAAAGTTGGCTCTGGAGAGGGTAACGGTGCTAAATCTGCGGTGACTTCAGCTTGAATTCAAGCGCCAACCTGACCGACGATTCAGCCAGCATGACGTCCCCCATTCATTGCGGCCGATTCGCGCCCTCGCCCACCGGTCCGCTGCACGCTGGCTCCCTGCTCGCCGCTTTCGCGAGTTGGCTGTCCGCCCATCACCAGGGCGGGCGCTGGCTGCTGCGCGTGGAGGACGTGGATCCGCCGCGCACCGTCCCCGGCGCAGCGCAGTCACAGCTCACCCTGCTGCGCCACCTGGGCCTGCACCCGGATGGCCCGGTGCTGTGGCAGAGCCAGCGCGACGAGGTCTACCAACACGCGCTGGATGCCCTGCTGGCCAGCGGCCAGGCGTTCGCCTGCCACTGCAGCCGAAGTGAGCTGGCCGCCAGCGGCGGCATTCACCACCGCTGCATTGCACGCCACGCGCGCCTGGATCCTGCCATCCGCCTTCGCGTAGCACCCGCCAGCGTGGTGTCGTTTGACGACACGCTGCGCGGCCCACAGCGGCAGGACGTCCATGCCGTAGTCGGTGATTTCGTCCTGCGCCGTGCCGATGGCTGCTGGGCGTATCAAATGGCCGTGGTGGTGGACGATGCGGCGCAGGGCATCACCGAGGTGGTGCGCGGAGCGGACCTGCTCGATTCGACCGCGCGGCAGATCCTGCTGCAGCGCGCGCTCGGGCTGCCCACCCCGACCTATACCCACCTGCCCCTGCTGCTGGGTACCGACGGCCGCAAACTGTCCAAGTCCGAAGCGGCGCAGGCGGTGGACGAAGGCGACCCGATGGCCGTGCTGCGGCAGCTCTGGCAACTGCTGGGACAGCCCGCCGCGGCACTGGCCGGCGCGGCCACCCATTCCGAGCTGCTGCAACGGGCTGCGGTGGCCTTTGATCGCAGCAGAGTGCCCCTGCACGACATTTCATCGGGGCAGGCGCACAGCAGCCCGTGATGTTGCAGAATCCCCCTTCCCCTCCACATTTACGGAAACGCAGCATGACTCCACGCGTCGCACTGGTCACCGGCGGCACCGGCGGCATCGGTACCGCCATCTGCCAACGCCTGGCCGACCAGGGTCACCGGGTTGCCACCAACTACCGTGACCACGCCAAGGCGTTGGCCTGGCAGCAGGCCATGGCAGCTCGCGGCCTGGCGATCGCGATCTTCCCCGGCGATGTGTCCAGCCCGGAAAGTGCCGAGGCGATGGTGCGTGCCGTGGAAGCCGAGCTGGGACCGGTGGAGATCCTGGTCAACAACGCCGGCATCACCCGCGACACCACCTTCCATCGTATGCGCGCCGAACAATGGCATGAGGTGATCAACACCAACCTCAATTCGGTCTTCAACGTGACCCGTCCGGTGATCGAGGGCATGCGCCGCCGCGGCTGGGGGCGAGTGATCCAGATCAGCTCGATCAATGGCCTGAAGGGCCAGTACGGGCAGGCCAACTATGCGGCGGCCAAGGCCGGCATGCACGGCTTCACCATCTCCCTGGCGCGCGAGAACGCCGGCTTCGGGATTACCGTCAACACTATTTCCCCCGGTTACGTGGCCACCGACATGGTCATGGCGGTGCCGGAGGAAGTACGCGCCAAGATCATCGCCGATATCCCGACCGGGCGGCTCGGCAAGCCGGAGGAAATCGCTTACGGCGTGTCGTTCCTGGTCAACGACGAAGCGGCCTGGATCACCGGCAGCAACCTGGACATCAACGGCGGCCATCACATGGGCTGGTGACCGCCGCCCCGACCGCCCGCGCAGTGTGGCGCTCGCCGCACGCGCGGGCCCCGACAGGCTGAACCGATGCGAAAATGCTGCGCAACATGAAAAGCCTTGCTGCGCAACATGATCGGCCCCGCAGGGCCCGCCACAAGGGCTTCTGGGCGTTGCAACGGGTGCTGCGCTGCGCCATGCTGGGCGTCTACTGTGACGAGTGCTTGCTTCATGGCTGCTACCCGCATCATCAAGAAGTATCCCAACCGCCGTCTGTACGACACCGAGATTTCCAGCTACATCACGATAGAGGATGTGCGTCAGTTGATCCTGGACGGCGAAGACTTCGAGGTCCGCGACGCCAAGAGCGGGGATGACCTGACCCGCTCGGTCCTGCTGCAGATCATTGCCGACCAGGAACAGGACGGCGAGCCGATGCTCTCCACCCAGCTGCTCAGCCAGCTGATCCGCTTCTATGGCGATTCCCTGCAGGGCTTCATGGGCAACTACCTGGAGCGCAGCATGCAGGTGTTCCTGGACCAGCAGCAGCAGTTCCGCCAGCAGATGGGCAACCTGCTCGGGCAGACGCCGTGGGCGATGATGAACCAGCTGACCGAACGCAACATGGAGCTCTGGCAGGAGTTCCAGCGCAGCATGGGCAGTGGCTTCGGGCCGCGCCCGGGCGGTACGTCAACCGGTACCGGTCCGCGACCGGGCAGCGCGCCGGGCGGTCCCGCGCCACGTTCGGGCACCGGTCCCGGCGCTGCGCACAAACCGACCGAAACCGCCGGCGGCACCGGCGGCAAGGGCCGCACGCGCTGATCCCAGCGCGGCCGCTGGCCTGATGCAGAACGGCGCGCCCTTGCGGACGCGCCGTTTTTCGTTACGGCGGCAACAGGCAGGCGCTCAGCGCTTGGCGCGCACCCGCTCCACCTTGTAGCCCTTGGCCTTCAGCTTCTCCACCACGCCATCGCTGCCCAGCAGGTGAAGTGCGCCCACCACCACCAGCGTGCCACCCTGCCCGGCCTGCAGGTGCGGCTCCAGCTTCGGCAGCCAGGCATCATTGCGATCGCTGTTGATGCGCTGGTAGAGCTGCGGATATTGGCGCTTCATGTCCACCGCCATGCGGTTCCACATCAGCACGTCGTCGCCGCGCCGCCATGCATCGTGCAGCGCGCGGATTTCCGCATCGCCCTTGTCGGATTGTTCCAGCGCCTCTTCCACCATCTGCCGCTGTTCGGCGATGCTCATGCCAGCCAGCACGCCGATCTGCGTATCGATGGTCTCCAGGCCCAGGATCGGCTTGCCCGCCTTGGCGGCCCGGTCCATGAAGTGCTTGTCCAACCCGAGCGCGGGGTCCAGCCCCATCTTCTGCATCTGCGCGATGCTGATGCTCAGGCCGACGAACCACGGTTTGAGACCCTGCATCTGCGCCAGCGGCAGCGGATTCTTCGTGGCGTAATCCTGCAGCCGGGCCCAGGTGGCATCGCCGAGGTCGCGGCGCAGTTCGCTGCCATCGGTGCGCATCGCCGCCTGCACCATCTTGCCGGCCAGCTCCGGTGATTCCATGTCCTGCGCCGACAGTTCGAACACCACGCGCTGCGCTGCATCGAAGGCCTTTTCAGCCTCCGCGGCCAGCGGGTAATCCTCCGGCCGCAGCAGGTGGAACGAACCCAACAGGTAGACGCGGGCATCACCGGCGCCGGTCACCTTCCACAGCAGCGGCACCGGTGCGGTGCGCGTCGCCGCCGGCTTGGGCGCGGCAGCTGGCGTTGCCGCGACGGTGCTGAAGGCTGCGCCGAGCAGCAGCAGCGGGGCGATCATCCAGCGGGTGACGGAACGCTTCATGGCGCACTTTCCTTGGGTGGGTGGTAGGCGCGTTCACCGGCCTCGATGCGCAGGTCCAGCCGGTTTTCCGGCGGTGAAAGCGGGCAGGTCGCGAACGGAGTGAACGCGCAGGGAGGATTGTAGGCGTGGTTGAAATCCACCAGCACATGGCCGTCCGCGCCGGGCGCGTCGGTGTCCAGGTAGCGTCCGGCCGGGTAGCTGCCGTGGCCGCTGGTGCGGTCGGCGAAGATCAGGAACAACGGCTCACCGGGTTCGGCGATGGCCTCGATCCGGTAGGTCGTGCCGTCCTGCTGGAACTCGACGACACCGGCGTTGGGCATCGGCGTGGTCAGGCCGGTGATGTCCACGATCGGCAGGGTCTTGCCCGCCGGGTGCGGCAGGAAGCGCGCGCGCACTTGCCACTGCGGTCCTCCCGGCCAGTAGTCCAGCCCGGTGAACCCGCTGCGCGAGGTGGCGTCGGCATGCTTGATGCGCAACGCAAAGCGCTGTCCACGTTGCAGCAGGCTGAGCTGCCCCTTGCCGTCATCAAAGGCAATGCGGGTTGGCTGCGGGTCGTGGTCGCTGTGGAACGCAATTGGTCCGGTCACCGCCGCCCCGTCCACGCTCAGCGGCACGCCGCGTTCGGGAGTGAACGACCAGCGCTGCCCCTGCCGGCTGACCATGCCCAGCTTGTCCGGCCCTGCGGCGAGGCGGATGCCACTGCCCGGCCCACGCCCGATGTAATGCGCCTTGTGCTCCAGCCAATGCAGGCCGACCAGCGCGGTCCAGCCGTCCGGCGCGGTCAGCTCCTGATAGCGCTGCATCCGCCACTGCTGCTGTTGCCGTGCGAAGGCCGGATCTTCCTGCACGGCCGGCGCCGCCTCGGGCGCCTTGCCACCACAGCCGCTCATCGCAAGTGCCAACATCAGTACGGCGCTGCTGTACCCCTTCCCCACGATCATCCCCTTCACCGTCCGCGCAGGAACCAGCGGTCGATCTCCGCCAGCGAAAAACGCGCCCAGGTCGGGCGCCCGTGATTGCACTGGCCGGAGCGTTCGGTCATTTCCATGTCGCGCAGCAGCGCGTTCATTTCGGGCACCGTCAATCGCCGGTTGGCGCGCACCGCGCCGTGGCAGGCCATGGTGGACAGCAGTTCATCGCGCGCGGTCGCCACGCGCCGCGACTGGCCGTGTTCGCGCAGGTCGCCGAGCACGTCGCGCAGCAGGCCTTCCGGTTCGGCGTTGGCCAGCAGCGCCGGGATGCTGCGCACATGCAGTGCGCCGGGGCCGGCACGGGTCACGTCGAAGCCCAGTGCGATCAAGGTCTCCGCTTCGCGTTCGGCGGTGTCGGCCTCACGTTCGCCCACCGCCAGGGTGATCGGTACCAGCAGTGGCTGCGCATGCAGGCCGATGCCATCGTGGGCATTCTTCAGCCGCTCGTAGCCGATGCGCTCATGCGCGGCGTGCATGTCCACCACGATCAGGCCTTCGGCATTTTCGGCCAGGATGTAGATGCCATGCAGCTGTGCCACCGCGTAGCCCAACGGTGGCACCCCGGCATCGGCGCTGGTCACCGGCAACCCTCGTTCGGACGGCATCGGCGGCAGCGACTGCTGGCTGCCTGCAGGCCCGGCGTACAGCGCGGCGTAAGCCGCCGGCGCATCGGCCACCTGCAGGCCCAGCGGCGATTGCTGCGCGCCCCAGTTACCGTAGCCGCCACCACCGCCACCGGGCTGGCCGTTTGACCATGGCGTCGTCGCCTGCGGAAGGGCCTGCGCTTGAACACCGGCGCCGATCTCATGTGCGGCCATGCCGGCGCGGGTATCGGCCAGTGCATCCTTCAGGGTGCGGTAGACGAAGTCATGCACCAGGCGCGAGTCGCGGAAGCGCACCTCGTGCTTGGCCGGGTGCACGTTGACATCCACCCGCGTCGGATCCAGTTCCAGGAACAGCACATACGCCGGCTGCCGGCCATGGAACAACACGTCGCCGTACGCCATCTTCACTGCGTGCGCCACGCTGCGATCACGCACCGAGCGGCCGTTGACGTACAGGTACTGCTGATCGGTGCTGGCGCGCGAATAGTGCGGCTGTGCGATCCAGCCGTGCAGGCGCAGTCCGGCACCGCTGTGGTCCACCCGCACGGCCTGGTTGGCGAAATCCTCGCCCAGCGTTTCCCCCAAGCGCGCATCGGAGTAGAGGTCGCCGGGTTTATAGCGGCGCGAGGCTTTGCCGTTGTGCGAAACGCGCAGTTCCACATCCGGGCGCGCCAGCGCCAACGAGCGCAGCCACTCTTCGATGTGTCCCAGTTCGGTACGCTCTGCGCGCAGGAACTTGCGCCGCGCCGGCACGTTGTAGAACAGTTCGCGGACTTCCACGGTGGTGCCCGGCGCGTGCGCGCGCGGCAACACCTCGCCCAGCTTTCCGCCTTCGATCTGCAGCGCTGAGCCATGTTCGTCCTGCGCGCGTCGCGAGGCAAGCGTGAAGCGGCTGACCGATGCGATGGAGGGCAAGGCTTCACCGCGGAAACCGAGCGTGGCCACCGCTTCGAGGTCGTCCAGGCTGGCGATCTTGCTGGTGGCGTGGCGGGACACCGCAAGCGGCAACTGCTCGGCGGCGATGCCACTGCCGTTGTCGCGTATCCGGATCAGGCGCACGCCGCCTTCTTCCAGTTCGATATCGACGCGGGTGGCGCCGGCATCGATCGCGTTCTCAACCAGTTCCTTGACCACCGACGCCGGCCGCTCGACGACTTCGCCGGCGGCGATCTGGTTGATCAGGATCTCCGGCAGCGGACGAATGGTGGCGCTCATGCGCGTACCTGTCTGCAGGCATGGAACGCAGGGCGGATGGGGAGGGAAACGGAGGCTGACTTCATTCGCCGATGATAGCGGATGGGTGGCGCTGCCCGCTCCGGTAGTGACGGCCGCTGGCCGTCAGCCTCTGCCCGAGTGGGTGATCTTCGCCCTGGTGGGTGACGACCGTTGGTCGTCACCGCTTCGCCGCTGCGCTCGCCGAGCATGGCTCGGCGCTACCTCGGCCTACTTGCTGCCGCCGGCTACGGTGCTGGCCGCTTCCATCTCCGCCTGCGCACGCGCGGCGTACAGGGTTCCCGGGGGCGGCTGGCGGGTAAAGAACACATTGACGCCATCCAGCACGGCAGCGGCGATCTTGCGCTGGTACGCCGGGTCCATCAGGCGGCGCTCTTCATCCGGATTGGAGATGAAGGCGGTTTCCACCAGCATCGCCGGCATGTCCGAGGTGCGCAGCACGGCGAAGTTCGCGCGTTCGATGTTCGGCTTGTGGTTGTTTCCGATCCGTTTCAGTCCGCCCAGCACATGGCTGGCAGCATCTTCGGAGGCCTTCATGTAGCCGCTCTGCGCCAGGTCCAACAGCACGTTGGCCAGCGTGCCCTCGGTGCGCTGCAGGCTGACGCCACCGATCAGGTCGGCCGCGTTTTCCTTGTCCGCCAGCCAACGGGCGCGCTGCGATGAAGCGCCCTTGGTGGACAGCACGTAGACCGAGGAGCCTCGCGCAGCACGGTTTTCCGCGGCATCGGCGTGGATCGAAATGAAGATGTCCGCCTTCGCCGCACGCGCTTTCTGTGCGCGCATCGGCAGCGGAATGAACACGTCGCTGTCGCGCGTCATGTACGCCTTCAGGCCCGGCATCGCATTGACCTGGCGGGCAAGCTCGCGTCCAACGGCCAGGGTGATGTCTTTCTCACGCTTGCCGCTGGGGCCCACGGCACCCGGATCCTGGCCGCCATGGCCGGGATCGATGGCCACCACCAGCGGACGCATGCCCGGCTTCATGCTTACACGCGCCACGTCGCTGGGCATGCTCGGACGCGGCGCGATCGGCGCGGTTTCCGGCGGCTGCGAGGTGTTGCCCGAAGGCGCGGCCGCAGCGCCGGTACGGGTCGGCATGGTGCCGGCGATGGTGGTACGCACCGGCGCCTGGGTCGGCTGGCCGGCCAGGATGGCGGCCGGCGAAGGCGTGGCGGCGTCGGTACCGGCGCCGGTTCCGGCGACGGTGGCCGTGGTGGTGCTGGGCAACGTTGCCGGTGCGGCCGGCGCAACGGCGACAGCCGTGGCCTGCTGCTGGACTTGTGCGGTGAGCAGCGCGGTGGCCCGGGCGGCATCGCTGCGGGTCTGCGCGGCGTTCACCGCCGTGGACGGCGGCGGGGTGGCCGCTGCCGTAGCTGTCGCAGGGATCGGCGCGCTCGCAGGCGGTGACACGTGGGCTGCCGTGGCCGGCGCATCGCCGGGCCATTCAATGACCAGCCTGGACTGTCCGCCCTGCTGCTGCATCTGCGGCTTGAACGGGGCCACGTTGTCGGCAAGATCGAACACGACGCGGAAGGTGCCGGGCACCGGCTGACCGGTACGCACCGCCGTGACCACGCCCTGCGCGGCCGGCAGCTTCAGTCCGCGCACCGCGGAGGAGTCCGGGAAATCCACCACCAGCCGGTTCGGACCGGACAGCGCGATGGTCTTGTAGCCACCAGAGCCGGCCAGCGAAATCTCGGCGCGGGTGCCGGTCGCACCGGTATCCAGGCGCACCTGGTTGATCTCACCCGCCCACGCGTCGGCACCCGCCAGGGCGAGTCCGGCAGCAGCACAGAGAGCAAGGGTTCGAAAGGGAAAGCGCATGGCTCAGGATTCAATCACTGCGCTGAACAGATTGCAAACCTTTTCCCTTAATAATCCGTAACTTTCATGAGTTTGTTATGGTCGATATACAGAAAGCGAAGCTAACTCGCTTCCTTCAGACAGTCGCTTCACCCAGGCTTCACCGGATTCGCTCAACGGAATGAGATTGGCGCGTCGGCCTCTGCCTGCCATCTCCAGCTCGAGCCGCAGATCCGTCGGCGGTAATGCGCCTGCCCCGTGCTCCGGCCATTCCACCAGCCACAGCGAGGCGGTGCCTTCGTCCAGGCCCAGGAAGTCCAGTTCGGCCGCGCCCCCGATCCTGTACAGGTCCATGTGCCAGGCCTCGCTGCCATCGGCCAGCGGATAGCGTTCCACCAGCGTGTAAGTGGGGCTGCGGATGGCACCGGTCACGCCCAGCGCCCGCAACAGCGCGCGTGCGGTGGTCGATTTGCCCGCGCCCAGGTCACCCTGCAGCTCAAGCAAAGCCTGCGACGGGCGGGTCGCCGCCAGTGCCTGGCCCAGCAGGTCGGTGTGCTCGGGAGTGGGGAGATGCAGTTCAAGCATGGACAGGATCCGGATTGCAGAGCCGGCGCAACGGCGCCAGCAGGTCGGTGGGAAGCAGGCCGCGCTGGCCGTCGGCAGCGGCGACATCGCCGGCCAGCCCATGCAGCAGGGCGCCGCCGGCCGCGGCCTCGAACGGCGCCAGGCCCTGCGCACGCAGGGCGGCAATGATGCCCGTGAGCAGGTCGCCCATGCCGCCGACCGCCATGCCGGGATTGCCCGCGCCGATCACGGCGGTACGCCGGCCCGGCGCCGCCACCAGGCTGCCGGCACCCTTCAACACCACTACCGCATGGAAGCGCTCGGCCAGTGCAGTGGCCGCGGCGAAGCGGTCGGCCTGCACCGCAGCGGTGGTGGTCTCCAGCAGCCGCGCGGCCTCGCCGGGATGGGGGGTGAGGATCGCCTGCGGGAGGGCCTGCGGATCGCGCGCCAGCAGGTTCAGCGCATCGGCGTCCACCACCAGCGGCTTGCCGCTGTCGCGGGCGTCACGCCATAGTGCCTGCGCCCAGTCGTCCTGCCCCAGCCCCGGCCCGATGGCGACGACGCTGGCCCGCTGCAGCAGCGCCTGCAGGTCCGCGTTGCAGTCCACCGCGTGGCTCATCGCTTCGGGCAGCCGTGCCAGCGCCGCGCCGATATGTCCGGCGCGCGTGGCCAGGCTGGCCAGGCCGGCACCGGCCCGCAGCGCCGCGTGCGCGGTCATCAGCAGGGCACCGCCGCTGCCATGGTTGCCGCCCACGCACAGCACGTGTCCGGAGGTCCCTTTGTGGGCGTTGCGACGACGCGGCGGCAGCAATCCAGGCAGGCGGTCGCGCTGCCAGTAGTCGGCGGACGCGTGCACACCGCCGGATGCATCTGCAGGCACCGGCAAGGTCGCCAGCTCGCACTGGCCGGTATGTTCCAGTCCCTCGCCGGTATGCAGTCCGCGATGGGCCACGATGAACTGCAGCGTCAGCGTGGCGCGCACCGCCACACCCGGCGCACTGCCGCGGTCGGCGTCGACGCCACTGGGCACATCCAGCGCGAACACGGGCGCAGCCTGCGCGTTGATCGCTTCGATGACGGCCTGCGCCGAAGCGCGCGGCGCCTGCCGCAGGCCGAGCCCGAACAGCGCATCGACCATCACATCGGCGCGGGGCAGGCGCCCATCGAATGGGGTGCTGCATCCGCCGGCGCGCTCCAGTTCGGCGGCGGCACGGGCACTGAGCGCGGTGGACGGCGAGGTGCCCGGCAGGGTCAGCACGCTGACCTGGCGGCCGGCCTGCAGCGCATGCAGGGCCAGCACGCAGCCATCGCCGCCATTGTTGCCCGCCCCCACCACCACCGCGATGTGCCGGGCATCGGGCCAGTGCTGCAGCAGGCACTGCCACGCGGCCTTGCCGGCGGCAGCCATCAACGACCAGCCGCCATCACCGGCCAGCGCGGAAGCGCGCGCATCCAATGAACGGGCGGCAGCGGAATCGAACAGAGCGGAAGGGTCCAGCATGCAGGGATTCTATACTTGCGGGCATGCATCCCGATTCCCCCCCCCTGCCCGCCGGCCTGGATCCGGCGCTCGCCGTCCAGCGCATCCGTGCCCTGGCCCGTGCGCATGGCTTCCAGCGCTGCGGCATCGCCGGGGTGGACCTGGCCGAAGACGAGGCGCACCTGGCCGACTGGCTGGGCCAGGGCCTGTACGGCACGATGGACTGGATGGCGCGGCACGGCACGCTGCGCGCGCGGCCGGCCGAACTGCTGCCGGGGACCGTGCGGGTTATCTCGCTGGGCATGGACTACAGCCACAAGGACGACACCGAGGCCTGGGCCACGCTGGCCGATCCGGGCCGTGCCTACGTCGCGCGCTACGCACTGGGCCGCGATTACCACAAGCTGATGCGCAACCGGCTGCAGAAGCTGGCCGCGCAGATCAGCGATGAAGTGGCGCCATTGGGTTTCCGCGTGTTCGTCGACTCCGCGCCGGTGCTGGAACGCGCGCTCGGCCGCGATGCCGGCCTGGGCTGGATCGGCAAGCACACCTGCCTGATCGATCGCCACGGCGGCTCCTGGTTTTTCCTTGGCGAGATCTACATAGACCTGCCATTGCCGATCGACCAGCCTGCCAGCGCGCACTGCGGCACCTGCACCCGCTGCATCGAGGTGTGCCCCACCCAGGCCATCATCGCCCCACAGCGGCTGGATGCGCGGCGCTGCATTTCCTACCTGACCATCGAACACGACGGTGCCATCCCCGAGCCGATGCGTGCGCTGATCGGCAACCGCATCTACGGCTGCGATGACTGCCAGCTGGTGTGCCCCTGGAACAAGTTTGCAAAGCGCACCGACGAAGCCGATTTCCGCGCACGCAACAACCTGGACCGCGCGCGCCTGGACGAGTTGTTCAGCTGGGACGAAGCGGAGTTCCTGCAGCGCACCGAAGGCAGCCCGATCCGCCGCAGTGGCCATGAGCGCTGGCTGCGCAACATCGCCGTGGCGCTGGGCAACGCACCGACCTCACCGCAGGTGGTAGAAGCGCTGTTTACCCGCAGCACGCACGATTCGGCGCTGGTGCGCGAACACGTGCAATGGGCGCTGGGGCAGCACGGCGCGGCGTGATCGCTCGCGTCCGACGTGCGACCATGGTGGCCTGATCCAGAAAGACCCGTTGAGTGCCCATGCAGCAGCGCAGCATCGATGTCCTCACCCCCAGCCAGCTCAACACGCTGGCGCGTGACCTGCTGGAAGGCAGTTTCCCGGCCATCTGGGTGGAGGCCGAACTGGGCAGCGTGGCGCGTCCCTCGTCGGGCCATATGTACTTCACCCTGAAGGACGCACGCGCACAGCTGCGCGCGGCGATGTTCCGGATGAAGGCGTCCACGCTGCGCTTCGTGCCCCGCGAAGGGATGCGCGTGCTGGTGCGCGGCCGGGTCACGCTGTACGACGCACGTGGCGAATACCAGATGGTGATCGACCATATGGAAGAAGCCGGCGAAGGGGCACTGCGCCGCGCCTTCGAGGAGCTGAAGGCACGGCTGGAAGCCGAAGGCCTGTTCGACCCGGCACGCAAGCGCCCGCTGCCCGCCCACTTCCAGCGCCTGGCGGTGATCACCTCGCCTACCGGTGCGGCGGTGCGAGACGTATTGAGCGTGCTCGCCCGGCGCTTCCCGCTGCTGGAAGTCGACCTGCTGCCGTCGCTGGTACAGGGCGATTCGGCGGCGCCGCAGATCACCCGCCTGCTGCAGGCCGCTGACGCCAGCGGCCGCTACGACGTGATCCTGCTGACCCGCGGTGGCGGCTCGCTGGAAGACCTGTGGGCGTTCAACGATGAAGCACTCACCCGTGCGGTGGCCGGCAGCCGCACGCCGGTGGTGTCTGCGGTGGGTCACGAAACCGACTTCAGCCTCACTGATTTCGCAGCAGACCTGCGCGCGCCGACCCCGTCGGTAGCCGCCGAACTGCTGGTGCCCGACCAACAGGACCTGGCACGCCGCCTGCGCCGTGACGCAGCGCGCCTGCAGCAGCTGCACCGGCATGCGCTGGGCCAGGCGATGCAGCGCGCGGACCGCCTGCTGCTGCGGCTCAATGCCTGCAGCCCACAGGCCCGGCTGCAGCTGCTGCAACGGCGCCATGCCGACCTCGGCCGGCGCCTGCAGGCGGTACGCCAGCAGCAGGGGCAGCAACGTACGGCGCGCCTGCGGCATGCGGCGGCGGTGCTGCGCGGGTTCCATCCGCAGCGCCAGCTGGAAGGCCTGCGGCGCCGCCTGCTGGCCCTGCGCGGCCGCCCGCAGGCCGCAATGCAGCGCCAACTGCAGAACGACGCGCTGCGGCTGCGTGGACTGGCCCGTTCCATGGAAGCGGTCAGCCCGCTGGCGACGGTGGCCCGTGGCTACAGCATCCTGACCCGCACCGACGATGGCCAGCTGGTCCGCAGCGTGAGCCAGGTCCAGCCCGGCGATGCCGTGCAGGCCAAGGTCGGCGATGGGGTCATCGACCTGCAGGTCACCCGCACCCGGTAGTGACGGCCGCTGGCCGCCTTGCCGCCCTACTGCCGCGCCTGTTCGCAGAACCGCTGGCGGTATTCCAGCGCCTTGGGCATCAGCGCCTGCAGGTTCTGGATGCGCGTGCCTGGATTGGGGTGGGTTGAAGAGAACTCCGGCTGCGACTGCCCGCCGCTGGCCTGGCCCATGCGCTCCCACAGCGGCACCGCCTCGCGCGGATCAAAACACGCCGCCGCGGCCAGCATCAGGCCCACTTCATCGGCCTGCGTTTCATGGCCGCGCGCATACGGCAGCAGGTAGCCATAGCCCATCGCCGCCATCACCATCTGCTGCTGTTGCGGGTCCATGCCACTGGCCGCACCGGCCATCTGGCCGATCTGGGTCAGCTTCTGCTGGGCCATGCGCTGCGCACCATGGCGCAACAACGCATGGGCAATTTCATGCCCCATCACCACGGCCATCGCATCGCGCGTCTGCGCCACCGGCACCAGGCCGGTGTACACCGCCATCTTGCCACCCGGCAGGCAGAACGCATTGGCCTGGTCGGACTGGATCACGTTGACTTCCCAATCGAACCCGCGCGAGAAGTGTCCAGGCTTCAGCCCATGTTCTTCAGCCAGCGCGGTTTCCACCACGTCGACCTTGGCAATCAGCCGCTGGGCGATCTCACGCACGTCGCGCGATACCTGCGCATTCGGGCCCAGCGGCCGCTCCTGCGCCAGGATCTCCTGGTAGGCCTGCAGGCCCAGCGCCTTTTCCTGGTCCACGTCCAGGGTGCTGTCGATCAGCACCGACTCGCCGGTGTACGGATCCACCGACCGGTTGGAAAACCAGTAGAACGCGGCGTAGCCGGCGAAGGCCAGCAGCACCAGCCAGCGGACATTGCCGAACAGGCCGCCGCGGCGCGGGCCCTGCTGCGAAGAACGGGAGAACGGATCGTTGCGCATCGATGTGCGTCCTGGCCAGCCCCGCCGGGGCCCGGCGGGTAACGGCCCATCCTAGCCCAGATGGCGTGCAGCTCAGATGCCGCGCACCAGCCGGAAGCCGATCCGCCCGCTGGTGGTGTCCGAATCCTGCGATTGCCGCCACGCCGCGCGGGTCTGTTCGGGGGCATTGGCCCAGTTGCCGCCGCGGATCACCCGCGCGCGGCAGCCCGGATTGAACCAGGCCGCGCCATCGGATGGCGCACGCCGATAGCTCGCGTGCCAGCAGTCGGCGACCCATTCACTGAGATTGCCGCCCATGTCATGCAGGCCCCAGGCATTGGGCTTGAACATACCCACCGGCGCGGCGCCCCAGTAGCCGTCGCCATAGCCGATGAAGGCGTTGGCCCAGCGCCGCCCGGTGGGCGAAACGTCCAGGCTGCCGGTGAAGTTGCCCGAGTCCGGCGGCGGCACCCCGGCATCGCCCCACGGATAACGGCCCGACGCCCCCGCGCGCGCCGCGTATTCGAACTCGGCCTCGCTCGGCAGGCGGTAGGAGCGCCCGGTCTGTTCGGACAACCAGTTCGCATAGGCTTCGGCGTCACGCACGCTGACATGCATCACCGGCTGGTTGGCCAGCGCACGGCCGCCGTCATAGTCCGATTGCCAGTCGACCCCGCTGCGGCGGATGAAGTTGCCGCTGCGCTCGTCATAGACGATGGAATGGCCTCGCCGGGTAGCCCGCGGGCGGGCATTGGCGGCCTTCACGAAACGGGCGAAATCGGCCACGGTCACCTCGGTCATGGCCATCGCGAAGCCGCGCTCGAAGCGCACGTAGTGGGACGGTCGCTCGGCGTCGCTGGCACCGGGTTCGTGCAGCCCGGCGCCCATCTGGAAGCCACCGTGCGGCACCACTTTCATCCGGGGTCCGCGTCCACCATCGCGCAGCGGATCACTGAACACCTGGCCGGGGCGGAAGCTGCCGTAGTGCGTGGCCAGCTCGATGCGCTCGCGCAACAGCGCCACGTCGGCATTGCCCGGCAGGGCGATGCGCATGGCCCGCTCCAGCTTCTCGCCGGCCGCTTTCAGGCCCTGCGGGGTGGCCAGATCCCGCAGTCCCTGCGCACGCAAGCTGGCCAGGGTGGCTGCACGGATCGCCTCGATCCGCTCGAAGGCATCGGCGATGGTCGTCGCGGCATCGCGCACCTTGCTGGCCTCGGCCAGCCAAGTGCCGGCGGCGGCGAAATCCCCGGCCCGTGCGGCAATCTCGGCCCGCCCGATCAGCCCACTTTCGGCTGCTGCCAGGCCCTGTCGCGCACGCACGTTGTCGGGATCCAGTGCGAGCGCTTCGCGGAAGTTGACCAGCGCGCCGTCGCCATCCTCGCCGATCCGCCCGGCGCGCAGGTCGTCTTCGCCGGCACGGTTGAACGCTACCGTGCGCTGGGCCACTTCCACCTGCCGCTGCAATACACGCGCCTGCTCGTTGTCCGGGGCAATGGTCAGCAACACCAGTGCGATCTGGGCCGCTTCGGCCAGTGCCATGCGCTGCTGCTGCGGTTGCGCCAGCAACGCCTTGGCCTGCACCAGCAGCTGGCGCTGCGCCCGCTGCAGGCCATCACGGGCACGGCGATCCTGCGGATCCTGCTCCAGCAGGGCCAGCCACAGCGGAATGGCCGACTCGCTGGTTTCGAACAACTGGCCGTCACGCTGGGCCTGCTCGGCGCGGCGGCGCGCCTCGGCCCGCTTGTCGGGGTCGATGGCCACCGGCGGCGGCGTCCAGCGCTGCACTGTTTCGGCTTCGTCCTGGCCGCCGATGGTCACCGTGGCTTCGCCGCCGGCCTGGGCATCGCGCGCGCGCGACGTCGATTCGGCCGATGTGGCAGCGGGCGCGCGTGGCGCCGGCGACGGCTCACCGCAGCCGGTCACCCCCAGCAGGCACAGGGCGGGCAACAGCAGGTACGGGCGCAGCAGACGCAAAACCAACTCCTTCAGGCCGGGGGTGCGGGCCGACGTTAGGCTATTCTCCCCTTCCTGAGCAAACGCGAGAAGTCGAACGCCCCGTGGCAATCTGGATCAACACCCCCGCAGAACTGCAGGCGCGGCAACAGCTGCGTCCCTCCCGCATCGGCCTGGACACCGAGTTCATCCGCGAGCGCACCTTCTGGCCGCAACTGGCCTTGGTGCAGATGGCCGTCGGCGATGAAGTCCTGCTCATCGATCCGCTGATCCCGGGCATGCCCGAGGCACTGGCGCCGTGGCTGACCGATTCCTCCATCATCAAGGTGATGCACAGCGCCAGCGAAGACCTGGTGGCGTTCAAACACACCTGCGGCGTGCTGCCGCGGCCACTGTTCGATACCCAGATCGGTGCTTCGCTGGCGGGAATCGGCGGGGGTATGGGCTACCAGAAGCTGGTGCAGGAAATCACCGGGGTGGCACTGGCGAAGGGCGAAACGCGCTCGGACTGGATGCGCAGGCCGCTATCGGATGCGCAGCTGCAGTATGCCGCCGACGACGTCGAGCACCTGTTCGCGCTGCACGATGCCATCGTGGCGAAGCTGGAAGCGCAGGGTCGCCAGCAGTGGCTGGCTGACGATGCCGAGCGTCTGCTGGCCAGCGTGGAGCATGACGAAGAGCGTTGGCCCCACCTGGGCATGCGCTCGGCGCAGTTCCTGGATGCACCGGCACAGCGCCGGCTGCTGCGCCTGCTGCGCTGGCGCGACCAGCAGGCACGTGCCAGCGACCGCCCGCGCAGCTGGATCCTGGACAACGAACTGGCCGCCACCCTCGCCCGCGTCCCGCCGGTGGACGAAGCGGTGCTGGGCAAAGTGTTCGACCAGTTCCCGAAGGCGCCGCGCAAGCTGGCAGGTGCGGTGTGGCAGGCGTTGACCACGCCGTTGGACGATGAGGCCGATGCGCCGCAGCTGCTGCAGGCCACCGATGCCAACAAGCAGGCGTTGAAGAAACTGCAGGAAGCGGTAGCGCAGGTGAGCCAGTCGCTGGGCCTGCCCGATGGCGTGCTGGCTTCGCGCAAGCACCTGGAAAGCTATCTGGGAAGCCGCACCTGGCCGGCCCCGCTGGCCGGCTGGCGGCAGCAGGTGCTGGAGCCGAAGCTGCAGCCGCTGCTGCCCTGACCGCTCCACTGGATGACGGCCAGCGGCCGTCACTTCCGGGCCACGACGCAGGGGTAGTGACGGCCGCTGGCCGTCAACGAACCGGGTGGGTGACGACGAACCCGGTGGGTGACGACCGTTGGTCGTCACGCTTTCCGCGCCAGATCCAAATCGGTGACGACCAACGGTCGTCACCCACCGAGCGAGCGCCACCCGCCGCAGGAGGCGATGACGGCCAGCGGCCGTCACTACCGATTCCGCGTTACCAGTTCATGTTCAACGAAACACCCACGGTGCGCGGTTCGTTGTACACCGCCGCCATGTAGTTCTCGATCACGCCCTTGAGGTTCTTCTCATTGGTGATGTTGCGGGCGAACAGTGCCACTTCGTAGGCGCCGTAGCCGCCGGAGTAACCCAGCTTGAGGCCGCCTTCGAAATCACCCTTGGAGTTGAATTCGGCCGTGTCGTACAGCACGAAGCTGGTGTAGCCCTGCTTGTTCCAGTCCGTGGATACGAACACGGTGCCGGCATCGCTCACCGGGAAATCGTAGCGGGCGGCCAGGTTGATGCCGTACTTCGGCGCGTTCGGCAGCGGGTTGCCGTCGATCTGCGCGAAGGTATTGGCACCGACCTTGATGGTCGGGTCGTTCACGCTGCACACCACCACGCCGTTCAGCGCACACACCTGCGCGTACACCCGGTCATCCTGGACTTCGCTGTGCAGCAGGCTGACGCCCGCACTCAGGGTCAGGTTCGGAATCGGACGCAGTTCCATATCCGCTTCCAGGCCGTAGGCGCGCGCCTTGTCCGCGTTGAACAGCACGCCATTGCCATCCGAATCGTTGCCGTTGAGCTGGATGTCGTTGACCTGATAGGTGAAGGCAGTCGCGTTCAGGCGCAGGCGGTTGTCCCACAGCGTGCTTTTGACGCCGGCTTCCCAGGAAAGGATGGTCTCCGAATCGGCGGTGGTGAAGTCCGAATTGAACACCGCCGAACGCCCCTGGATGGTCGGCCCACGGAAACCGCGCGCGACCTTGGCATACACGCCCACCTGGTCGTTGATCTGGTACATCGCGCTGAGGTCCCAGCTCGGCGTGGTGTCGCTCATTTCCACATCCGTGCGGCCGCGGTAGGTCACCGCACCGGCCGCGGTGTCGGCGGTCTTCAGCAGGCGGGTGCGCTTCTCATCGCGGGTCTGGCGCAAGCCCGCTGTCAGCGTCAGCTGGTCGGTGGCCTTGTAGCTCAGCTGGCCGAAGCCGGCAACGGAGGTATTGGTATTGCGCAGGCGCACCCAGTTGTTGGGATTGCGCGCGGCGCCCTGCAGGAACCAACCGCGCTGGTAGAAGTCGGTGATATCGCGGCCATCGAAGTAGAACAGGCCTGCCTGCCAGCTCAAACGATCATCGCCCATGCTGGCCAGGCGGACTTCCTGGGTCCACTGGTCGAGATCGCGCACCTGGCCCATCGACTGGCCGAACCCATTGGGCACGCCATTGACCGGGAAGCTGGCGGCCGCGCCGCCATCGGTGTCGCCACGGCTGTAGCCGGAGGTGGTTTCGTAGGCGGTGATCGAGGTCAGTTCGACCGCGCCGAAATCGTAGGTCGCCTTGAGCGAGCCACCATAGGTCTTGTAGGCCTGCGGGTTGTTGGCGGCCTCGTCGTAGGCCACGCGGTCGCGCGCGGCGATCGGCTGGTTGGAGCCCTTGACCATGCCACCGCGCAGGAACAGCGTGGAGGTACCTTCGTAATCACGCGCATGTGCCGAAGCCAGCACCGAGAAGTTGTCGGTGGGGGTCAGCAGCAGCTGGGCGCGCACATTGCGGTCGTCGAAGCCGCCCATTGCATCCTTGCGCGGCGCCATCGTGCCATCGGCGCTGGGACCGGCATAGGTATTGTCCACGTAATCATCGCGGTGCTGGTACAGCGCCGAAACGCGGAACGCCGCCACCTCGTTGATCGGGCCGCCCAGGCCAGCATCCACCGCGACGCTGTTGTTCGTTCCGTAGCTGGCATTGACCCGGCCGCTGGCGTCCTGGCTCGGCTTGATGCTGTCGAACTTGACGATGCCGGCGGTGGTGTTGCGACCGAACAGCGTGCCCTGCGGGCCACGCAGCACTTCGATCTGGTCCACGTCGTAGACCGGGTTGGACTTGAGCACCACATGTTCCAGCACCACGTCATCCTGGATGATGGACACCGGCTGCGAGGCACCCAGGTAGAAATCGATGTTGCCCAGGCCACGGATGTAGAAGCGCGGGAAGACGCGCCCGGTGGTGGTCTCGGCGTAGAAACCCGGCACCCGGCCGGACAGCGCCAGCAGGGTGTCATCGCCGCCGGCGGTGTAGTCGCGCAGCTGCTCGCCCTGCACTACGCCGACCGACACCGGCACGTCCTGCAGGTTCTGCTCGCGGCGTTCGGCGGTCACGGTGATGGCATCCAGCGCAGTGGCGCTGGTCGGGGCGGCAGCCTGCTGCGCGAAGGCCGGGGCGACCAGGCCCACGGACAATGCGGCGCATGCCAGCGCCAACGGATGACGACGGAAGATTCGGTGGTTCAGATGCATGTACGGGACTCGAGGGAGCGTCCGTGCGGCCTGCGCGAGCCGGGCGGATGAGGAAATCAAAGCGCGCAGGCGCACAGTATGGCGGCCACGTTTCAATCCCGTGGCAGCCCCCGCTCCTTACCGCCGCGATTACCCCGTCACCACCGTCCCACGCGCCAGCACGAAGCGCGCTGCCGCTTCGCGCAGCGACGCGGCCTGGGCGGTCATCGACTGCGCCGAGGCGGAAGTTTCCTCCACCAGCGCCGCGTTCTGCTGGGTGACCCCGTCCATCTGCACGATGCTCTGGTTGACCAGTTCGATGCCGGCGGCCTGCTCGCGCGATGCCGACGCAATGCCGCCGATCGCCGCACCCAGTTCGCCCACCGCGGTCACCACCTGCTGGATGGTCTCGGCGGCCTGCGCTGCCAGCGCACTGCCGGTGCCGACCTGCTCCACCGATTCGTCGATCAGCCCCTTGATCTCGCGCGCCGCCTGCGCCGAGCGCTGCGCCAGCGTGCGCACCTCGCTGGCCACCACGGCAAAACCGCGCCCTTCTTCACCGGCACGGGCCGCTTCCACCGCTGCGTTCAGCGCAAGGATGCTGGTCTGGAAAGCGATGCCGTCGATCACCGTGGTGATGTCGGCGATGCGCCGCGAGGATGCTTCGATCAGGCGCATGGTGCGCTCCACCTCAGCCACCGCGTCACCGCCCTGCGATGCCACGCCGGTGGCCTGCACCGCCAGCTTGTCTGCGCGCACCGCGTGGTCCGCGCTCTGGCGCACCGCCGCGGTCATTTCTTCCATCGATGCGGCCGACTCTTCCAGGTTCGCTGCCTGCTGTTCGGTCCGGCGTGACAGGTCTTCGCTGGCCGAGGCGATTTCCGCCGCCGCCGCCGACACGCCATCGGCCGAGCGCTGGATGCCAGCGATGATCGTGCCCAGGCTGGTCACGGTCTGGTTGGCGTCGTCGCGCATTTCGGCGAACACGCCCTGGAAATCACCTTCGATACGGCTGCGCAGGTCGCCCCGCGCCAGGTTGCGCAGCAGGTCGGACAGCGCCGCCAGGTTGTGGTCGGCCGTGGTCATCAGGGTGTTCAGCCCTTCCACCATGACCCGGAAATCATTGTCGAACGCTTCAGCGTCACCGCGCGCGCTGAAGTCACCAGCCGCAGCGGCCGCGACCAGCCGCTTGATCTCACCGTTGATGGCCTGCAGGCGGGCGCGCACGCCGTTGACCGACGCACTGATCCGGGCCTTCTCGCCCGGCAGTTCCTGCATCGAAGCGGACAGGTCACCGGCGGCGTACTCCTGCACCAGCTCGACCATCTCCAGCGTGGTGCGCACGTGGGCATCCACCAGCGCGTTGGTGCCTTCCACCATGCCGCGGAATGCACCCTGGAACGCGTCGGCATCGATGCGGTGGCTGATGGTGCCTTCGGCGTGGTGCTGGGCCATGCGGTCCTGTGCGGCGGTGACGCTGCGCAGGGTCGACTGCATCTGCCGCATGGACGAAAGCAGGCGCCCCACTTCATCCGGGCGGCGCTGCGGGATCTCGCGGTCCAGCCGGCCCGCCGCCACGTCCAGGGCCACCTGCTCGGCCTGCTGCAAGGGACGAGCCAGCAACCGGCGCATGGCCAGCACGGTCGCACCGATCACCGCCAGCAGGGCCAGCGCGGAGATGCCGGCGATCTGCAGCAGCAGCGAGTGCAACACATCCTGCAGTACCGACACCGGCTCCATGCCCAGCACCATCCAGCGCCACGGCGCATGCGCCTGTGCGGAAACGAAATAGCCGCGGGTGTCCTTGCCATCGGCACTGCGCACCTGCAGCGTGGCCGATGCCTGGCGCCCTTCCAGCAGCGCCTGCAGCAGCGGCAGGTCTTCGGCCACCACACGCTCGCTGATCCTGCCGCCCTCACCGGCGGGCGCAGCGATCACCTTGCCGAAGCCCTCGCCCGGGCGTGTGTCGATGGCCATGAAGTAGCCGTCCTTGCCCAGCGTGGAATCGCGCAGGCTGGCCTTCAGCGCGGCCAGGCCGGCCGACTGATCCTGGCCGACGAAGGCGATGCCGACCACCGCGCCGGCCGCATCCTTCAGCGGCATGTAGTGCGTCATGTAGTCCGTGCCGAACAGGTGCGCCGGACCACTGAAGGCTTCGCCGGCGATGATCTTTGAATACGCCGGGTGCGCATGATCCAGCCTGGTACCCAGCACGCGCTCACCGGCGGCATTGCGCAGCGAGGTCGCCACCCGCACGAAGTCATCGCCATCGCGCACGAACACCGTCGCCACGCCGTCGGTGGAGGCGGCGAAACGATCCACCGCCGGGTCATCCAGCGCCAGCGGGCTGCCACCGAACATCAGCTGGGGCGCGACCTGGCCGGCCACCTCCACGCTGCGCGCGGCATCCACGGCGGCATCGCCGGCCGGCAGCGAGGCGCGGAACAGTTCAGCCATGTGCGCGGTGCTCTGGCTGAGGCTGCGGTCATACAGCGCCACCGAATCCCGCATCAGGCTGGCCGAGGTGTCCAGCCCGGCCTGCACGCGCGTCTGGTAGCTGGCGGCGGTCTGCCGGTAGATCAGCAGGGCCAGCAGCACGAAGGCAGCGGCGGTGATGGCTGCAAGCAGGATCGCCAGACGGGAAGCAATGGACAGCGTGGAACCGGTGGCGGCAGAAGTCGTCATCGAGAGGCACTTGATCGGAAGGGGAACGCGCTGGGCGTCACACTTTTATCGGCACCATTCTGGTCCTCTTTAGCTCTCGAACGACCAAATTTCCGCCACCGTTCAGCATCCAAGCAATTGATTTGCCGCGGGAAGGGCGCTGGAATCGGTTACATGGGGTCGAGCTCACTCCGAGAGTACGACCCGCCCAAAACCGCTCTCGTCGTCCAGCGCGCTGACCGTGTGCAGCTGATCCAACCGGAAGTCACGCACCCCATCGGTGCAATCCAAACGTAGGAATTCTTCCTTGGCCGCTGTACTCACGGTGGTCAGCGCGCGCCCCTCCACCTGCGTGCCATCGGCCAGCTCCACCCGGAGGCGAAGGCGGCGCAGGCAGGCGATCTCCAGATGGTCGTGCAGGTCACACGAAATCGGGCGGTAAGGTTCCATCGGTTTCTTCCAACGGTGGCTGCACAGGCGCGTCGATGTCCCACTTTCTGTCCGCACGTGCGGGCTTGGCAAGCATCCGGCAGTTGGATAGACTCAGTTCCACTGTGGGGCCATAGCTCAGCTGGGAGAGCGCGTCGTTCGCATCGACGAGGTCAGGAGTTCGATCCTCCTTGGCTCCACCACGAATTGAAACGGAAAGCCCCGGGATCGCTCCCGGGGCTTTTCTCGTTCAGGCCGGCTCACCGCTGCCATCCTTCCGATCGGGCTTCTTGGTGTGGTCATCACGGACCTTCTGGTCCTGCTGTCCCTGGCGCTGCTTCGCCACGTCGTCCTGGCGCTGGTCCTGCTGGCTTTCCTGTACGCCGGCCCGGTCTTCCTGCTCGTTCTTTTCGGTACCCATTCTGCGTGCCTGCTCGTTGTGGTGTGTCGGGGCACTCCACGCTATCGGCGCCGCCGTGATGTGCAGATCACGAGGCGGCGACCGACCGTTCACCACGGTTGGCGCGGTCACCTGGGCGCGGCACAATGGCGGCCCACACTGGAACAAGGATGTCCCATGCGCCTGGCCCTGCTGCTCCCTGCCCTGCTGCTCAGCGTGGGCTGTGCCCACCGCAGCGTCGTCGCCCCGCCGATGACGGCCGCCGGCCTGATCACCCCGGCCGAAGCGGTGCATGCCGCCAATGATGACCCGCGCTACGGCATCAGTGGCACCTTCCTGGTCACCGTGCGCAATGTGGACCTCACCGAGCACGGGCTGTACCTCAACAGCGAAGCCGACTACCGCCACCAGACCAACCTCACCGTGTGGCTGGCACCCGGCCAGGCCGATACGCTGCGCGCGCAGCTGGACAACCTGCCGCTGGAACGCCTGGTCAACCGCCGCCTGCTGGTACAGGGCACTGCGCGGCGCCAGAAGATCGTCTTCAGCACAGATGGCATCCCCAGCGACAAGTATTACTACCAGACCCAGCTGCGCCTGAACGACCCGCGCCAGGTCCGCTTCGCGCCCTGAAAGCGCTCACTCCAGCTTGACCTTCCGCTTGCAGAAGTTGTATCCCTGCGGCAAGCAGAAGAACGGCGGCAGTCCATCCACGGTGTCTTCGCGGCACGGGATGCGCCCGTCGCCCAGCACTGGAACTGCGCGAAAGCAAACTGCACGCGGTGGCCCACGCCGAGATCTGAGGGTAGTGACGGCCGCTGGCCGTCATTTCCGGTAACGGCCAGCGTCGGTAGTGGAAGTGGCCTTCGACGGTACGCGCAACCAGACGGGATGAGATGCCTGAAAAATCAGCATCCCAGTGCCGTGCACGCTACGGCGACGAAGGATCAAGCACTTGCGCGCGCATGAGCGATGCGGAGACACCATTGTGAAGTTTTTTATTCAAAAAGCTTGCCGAAACCGCGTGACCTCCGTAATATGCGCCTCCTCGGCAGCGACATCGCTGTCAACGAAACAAGTGGCCGAGTAGCTCAGTTGGTAGAGCAGGGGATTGAAAATCCCCGTGTCGGCGGTTCGATTCCGTCCTCGGCCACCATTGTTTTTGAAGGGTCTGCAGAAATGCAGGCCTTTTTTTTCGCCTATTGTGCGGGTCTGCGCGGATGGGCCGTGCGACCTGCCCTACCCAGCCAGATCGCCAGGCAGAGCCGCGTTGAATCGGCTCCAACTGCGGCCGGATGTCCAGCACGCGCGTCACGTCCAGCACGTTGTCGTAGTGCAACGGGCGCGAGCCAATCAACTGCCGTCGCATGGCATCGTCGCTCAGTCCGTATTCGTCACCGCAGCGGATCATCTGCAGGCGATCTTCCACGTAAGCGACAGATGCATCACCCGGTGTCGGTTGGTGGGCGGGCTTTCGCATCAACTCATCCGTCGTTCGAGTTGTGAAAAAGCGTCGTGATGCGAGCACCGCACACCGCCCTTCAAGCCTGCAGGCGTCGCCCTTGCAAGCCATATACGCAACATATACGATTCGTATATTCCAGATAGAGTCCCACCCATGGGCATCGTCAACATCGACGACGAACTGCACGACCAGCTTCGCCGCGCCTGCACCGTCAGCCATCGCTCGATCAACGCCCAGGCCAACTTCTGGATCAAGATCGGCATGCTCTGCGAACTGCATCCGGAACTGAGCTACCAGCAGATCGTCGCCGAGCAGCTGCGCAGCGCCGGCGTGCAGACACCGCGGTTGGCCGAGCGCCACACATGATCAAGAGCGCCCGGGAAATCGAACTGATGGCGCAATCCGGCGCGCTGCTGGCCCAGGTGTTCGACCACCTGGACACGCTGGACCTGCGCGGCCGCAGCACGATGGACATCAACAATCTGGTCGAGCGGATGATCGTTGAAGAGCTGCACGCGCGTCCGGCCAGCAAGGGCCAGTACGACTTCCCGTTCGTGCTCAATACCTCGATCGATGACGTGGTCTGCCACGGCATGCCCTCCGCCGACGACGTGCTGCGCGAAGGGCAGATCGTCAACCTGGACATCACACTGGAGAAGAACGGGTTCATCACCGATTCCAGCACCACCTATCTGGTTGGCGAGGTGCCCTACCCGGCCCGGCGACTGGTGCAGGCCACGTATCAGGCCATGTGGAAAGGTATCGCTGCGGTACGTCCCGGCGCGCATACCGGTGACATCGGCCATGCCATCGCCCGCTTCGCGCGCGGACAGGGCTATACCGTGGTCAAGGAATACTGCGGCCATGGCATTGGCCGTGAAATGCACGAAGAACCGCAGATCCTGCATTACGGCCATCGCGGCACCGGCGTGGAGCTGCAGGAAGGCATGGTGTTCACCATCGAACCGATGCTCAACCAGGGCAAGGCGGCGGTCCGCCACCAGCCCGACGCGTGGCCGGTGCATACCCGCGACGGCAAACTCTCCGCCCAGTTCGAACACACGGTGGCGGTTACTTCCACCGGCGTGCGCGTGCTGACGTTGCGAAAGGGCGAGCGCGCGCCGAAGTAACTCCTGTACAAGACAGCGCCGCCCCGCGCCGGTTTCCCGCGTGTCCCCGCCCGAGGCGACGACACGCAGCAGCCTTTGGATCAGGCCGGACCGAACCCGCGGGTGGTCTTCTTTTCGCTCTTTTCCGCCTTCTTTTCCTTGGCGGTCTTGGCAGGTTTCTTCTTCTGCTCTTTCTTCTTGTCCAGACCCTTGCTCATTGCGGTAATCCTTTTGTCGGTAGCGACGGCGCGAGCATGCCACATCTGCCAGCCGCCAAGGCGTCGGACGCCTTTCGCGACGTGCTTCACGTCACCCTCGACGCGGCAACCGCTAAGCTCGGGCGGTCGCCACACGAGCCATGCCGATGCCAACCCTGCCTTCCCTGCGCCGTGCCTGTGCGCTTGCCCTGCTGCTGCCCCTGGCCAGCCTCGCACACGCCGCCGAACCGGTGCGCGCGGTGGATACGCTGGATATCGACCGCTATGCCGGGCAGTGGCACGAAATCGCCCATCTGCCGGTGTCCTTCCAGAAGAAATGCGTCGGGGACATCACGGCCACCTACGGGCTGCGCAGCAATGGCCGCATCTCGGTACTCAACGGCTGCCGGGTCGAGGACGGCACCCGTATACAGGCCGAAGGTGTCGCACGCCCGGTCAAGGGCGAACCGGGTCAACTGGAGGTCCGTTTTGCCCCCGACTGGTTGTCCTGGGTGCCACTGGTCTGGGCCGATTACTGGGTGATCGCGCTGGATCCGGACTACCAATGGGCGGTGGTCGGCGAGCCGGACCGCAAGTACCTGTGGATCCTGTCACGCTCGCCGAGCATGGAACGCGGGCAGTTCGAAGCGCTCAAGGCCCGGGCCGAAGCGATGGGCTACGACCTGGCCCCATTGAAGGTCCTCGCGCCACTGCGCTGATCCGCCGGCCGCGCCGCGTGCTGCCCAACCCCGCCTGACGCCCCCGTGCCCGCCCGCTGCCACTGGCAGCGGTGCGCGTTAATCTCTTGCGTTCAGGTGGGTGCCTGTGCACGCCACCATACGCCGTAGTATCTTTCTCTGCACGCACCCCTTCCGCGAGGACCTGCGCCATGCTCCACCGCTTCCGTTTCATCCTGATCGTCCTGTCCGTCCTCGCCCTTGCCGCCTGTGGCGAAAAGGTGGTCAAACGCGTTTCCGAACCGGCCAGCAGCCTGCAGCAACTGACCGTCAACGCCGATGGCAGCTGGAAGGTGGCCCTGCGCCTGCAGAACTTCAGCTCCATGCCCATGCGCTTCGATGACGTTGCCCTGAAGCTTTCGGTCGGCGATGCCGAGGCCGGCACCCTGAGTGCCAAGCCCGGCGTATCGATCGGCGGCGCATCGGCCGATGTGATCGAACTGCAGCTGCAGCCGGCCGCCCAGGCCCGCCTGATCGTGGCCGACGCGCTGGCCAGCAACCACACGCTGGCCTACACGCTGGAAGGGTCGGTGTCGGCCACGCCGGAAGAAAAGAAACAACGCACGTTCCAGATCAACAACCGCAGCACCCTCAACCACGCCCCGGGCCTGCCCGGCGTGCTGCGCTGAGGCGACGCACTTTCATCGCCGCGCCACGCCCCCGCCCCCTGATCGAGATGCTTCAACGATGAGCAGCTATACCGCCCCGCTTTCCGACCTGCGTTTCGCCCTGCATGACGTGCTCAAGGTAGAGCCGCTGTTCGCCCGCCTGGGCTTCACCGACGCCACCGCCGACGTAGTGGATGCCGTGCTGGAAGAAGCCGGCCGCTTCAGCGCCTCGGTGCTGGCACCGCTGAACAGCGTGGGCGATGAAGTGGGCTGCGTGCTCGACCAGGCCAGCGGCGAGGTCACCACCCCGCCCGGCTTCAAGGCGGCCTATGACCAGTTCGTGGAAGGCGGCTGGACCGGCCTGACCGCCTCGCCGGAAGTCGGTGGACAGGGCCTGCCGCACACCCTGGGCGTGCCGCTCAACGAGATGATCAACGGCGCCAACCTGGCGTGGGGCAACTTCCCGCTGCTCTCGCATGGTGCGATCGAGGCACTGAAGCAGCATGGCGAAGCGTGGCAGCACGACGCCTTCCTGAAGCCGCTGATCGAAGGCCGCTGGACCGGCACCATGTGCCTGACCGAACCGCATTGCGGCACCGACCTGGGCCTGCTGAAGACCAAGGCCGAGCCGAACCCGGACGGCAGCTACCGCATCACCGGCACCAAGATCTTCATCACCGCCGGCGAGCACGACCTGACCGACAACATCGTGCACCTGGTGCTGGCCAAACTGCCCGATGCGCCCCCGGGGGCGAAGGGCATTTCGCTGTTCGTCACCCCGAAGTTCAAGGTCGACCGCGACGGGAACGTCGGCGAGCGCAACGCACTGCGCTGCGGTTCCATCGAGCACAAGATGGGCATCAAGGGATCGGTCACCTGCGTGATGAACTTCGACGGCGCCGAAGGCTACCTGGTCGGGCAGCCGCACAAGGGCCTGCAGGCAATGTTCACCATGATGAACACCGCACGCCTGGGGGTGGGGCTGCAGGGCATTGGCCTGTCCGAGCGTGCCTACCAGAACGCGCTGAAGTATTCGCGCGAACGCCTGCAGTCGCGTTCGCTGAGCGGGGCCAAGTTCCCGGACAAGCCGGCGGACCCGATCCTGGTGCACCCGGACGTGCGCCGCATGTTGCTGACGATCAAATCGTTGGTGGAAGGCAGCCGCCTGCTGGCACTGCACGCGGCGACCCTGATCGATGTGGCGCACAGCGCGCAGGACCCGGCCGAGCGCGAACGCGCAGATACCCTGGTGAGCTTCCTGACCCCGATTTCCAAGGCATGCCAGACCGAATGGGGCATCGAGAACACCTACAACGCGCTGCAGTGCTTTGGTGGCCATGGGTACATCCGCGAACACGGCATGGAGCAACTGGCCCGCGATGCACGCATCACCACGTTGTATGAAGGCACCACCGGCATCCAGGCGCTGGACCTGATCGGCCGCAAGACCGCCTCCAGCCAGGGCGCGGGCCTGAAGCTGTTCCTGGCTGAGATCGAGACGTTCGCCAAGTCGCATGAAGGTGATGAGGCGCTGGCGGAGTTCATCGCACCGCTGCGGGCGAAGGCCGCCGAATGGGGTGGGCTGACGATGGACGTGCTGAAGCGCGCGGCTGCCAACCCGGATGAGCTGGGTGCCGCCAGCCACGATTACCTGTTCTATTCCGGGTATGTGGTGCTGGCTTACTGGTGGGCCCGCAGCGTGGCCGCGGCCGATGCCAGCGGCCAGACGGCGGCGTTCAAACTGGCCAAGCGGGAGACCGCGCGGTTCTACTTCGCGCGCGTGCTGCCGCGCACGCTGGGCCATGCTGCCGCCATCCAGGCCGGTGCGGATTCGCTGATGGCGATGGACGACGCGCGCTTCGGCGCCTGAGACAGGGCAACGGCCGAAGCATGACGGCCAGCGGCCGTCACTACCGGGCCGCGGCCTGCATTCCTCTGGAGAAAAGCCCCCTTCTGTTGAAGGGGGCGCGCCGACAGGCGGGGGGGTAGAGGAAGAATGCGCGGGCATTTTGTGTACTCCCCCGCGCTGCAAGCTCGGGGGAATACACAAAATGCAAACATTCGGGTATAAGCTGTTATCCCGATGGAGACAGACACTACACGCTTGGGTCTGATCACTACCGGAGCTGCCTTTCCCGCTCCGGACGCCGGGTCATCGCCCGAGCCCAGCCCCCTGCACCGCCCCGGCACTGTCCGCCTGCTCTCCCTTGATGCCCACGGCCGGGTCCTTGACTGGATCAACTGGCAGGATGCCTCCTGCCTGTATGCACGTGGCGCGGTAGCGTGGACCCTCGGCGACCCCTGCCTGCACATCCACGGCGGGACCAACCGGCTGAGCGGGCTGCGCAGCGGCCTGGACCTGCATCCGATCATCGCCACCCGTGGCCATGCGCGTTCCCGCGCCCCCGACCCCACTCCCAACCTCACCAATGCCGCGCTGTTCGCGCGCGATGCGCATCTGTGCCTGTACTGCGGCCAACAGCATTCGCGTCCCGTTCTCACCCGCGACCATGTGATGCCCCTGTCCAAGGGCGGCCTGGACGTCTGGGAAAACGTGGTCACCGCCTGCTTCCACTGCAACTCGCGCAAGAGCAACCGGACCCCGCAGCAGGCGGGCATGCCCTTGCTGGCCGTGCCTTTCCGGCCGAGCTGGATCGAACACCTGATCCTCTCCAACCGCAACATCCTGGCCGATCAGATGACGTTCCTGAAGGCACAGCTGCCGAAAAAGTCCAAGCTTTCCGCGTGAAGCCACGCGCGGCCAAACTCACTGCGCGCTCACGCGTGTCGGGGTCTGCTTGCTCCACCCCGGTTTGAGCGCGAAAATAGCCGGTCAGCACAAGTACGAACATGATGATCGACTCTGCCCGCTATCCCCGCCTCTCGCGCATCCAGACACCGGAAGAACTGCGCACGTTCGACGAATCCGAACTGAGGGCCATCGCCGACGAATTGCGCGCCTACCTGATCGAATCGGTTGGCCGCAGCGGGGGGCACTTTGCTGCCGGCCTGGGCGTCATCGAACTCACCGTGGCGCTGCACTACCTGTACCAGACGCCGCATGACCAGCTGGTCTGGGATGTAGGCCACCAGACCTACCCGCACAAGATCCTCACCGGCCGTCGCGACCAGATCCACACGGTCAAGCAGAAGGACGGCGTGGCGCCGTTCCCGAAGCGCGAGGAAAGCGAGTTCGACACCTTTGGCGTCGGCCATTCGTCGACCTCCATTTCCGCCGCGCTGGGCATGGCGATCGCACGCCAGCGCGAAGGCGATGACCGTCGCGTGGTGGCGGTCATCGGCGATGGCGCGATGACCGCCGGCATGGCGTTCGAAGCGCTGATGCACGCCGGCGGCATGGAACCTGAGCCGAACCTGCTGGTGATTCTCAACGACAACAACATGTCGATCTCCGAGGCCGTCGGCGGGCTGACCAAGGTGCTCGGCCGCGCCACCGGCAGCCGCACGCTCAATGCGCTGCGCGAAGGCGGCAAGAAGATCCTCGGTGACAAGCGCAACAACCCGGCGCGCTTCGTCAAGCGCTGGGAAGAACACTGGAAGGGCATGTTCGTGCCCTCCACCATGTTCGAAGAGATGGGCTTCCACTACACCGGCCCGATCGACGGCCATGACATGCCTGCGCTGCTGTCCACGCTGAAGACGCTGCGGACGCTGAAAGGCCCGAAGCTGCTGCACGTGCTGACCACCAAGGGCAAGGGCTACGAGCCGGCCGAAGGCGACCAGATCGGCTACCACGCGGTGGGTCCGTTCGATCCGGTCAAGGGCCTGGTGGCCAAGGGCGGGGCGAAGAAGCCGACCTATACCGATGTGTTCAGTGACTGGCTGTGCGACGCCGCTGCGGCCGACCCGCGCATGCACGCCATCACCCCGGCAATGCGCGAGGGCTCCGGACTGGTGCGCTTCAGCCGCGAGTATCCAGAACGCTACTTCGACGTGGCCATTGCCGAACAACACGCCGTGACCCTGGCCGCCGGCATGGCGACCCAGGGTGCCAAGCCGGTGGTGGCGATCTACTCCACCTTCCTGCAGCGCGCCTACGACCAACTGGTGCACGACGTGGCGATCCAGAAGCTGGACGTGCTGTTCGCCATCGACCGCGCCGGCGTGGTCGGCCCGGACGGCGCCACCCATGCTGGCAACCTGGACCTGAGCTTCCTGCGCTGCGTGCCGAACATGGTGGTGATGGCCCCATCCAACGAGGCCGAATGCCGGCAGATGCTGAGCACCGGCCTGCAGTACGCCGGCCCGGCCGCGGTGCGCTATCCGCGCGGCAGCGGCACCGGCGTGGACGCTGGCAGCGATCTGTCCACCCTGCCGATCGGCAAGGGCGAGATCCGTGTGGAAGGCAGTCGCGTGGTCCTGCTGGCCTTCGGCAGCACCGTGCCGGCGGCCGAGGAAGTGGGCCGTGCACTCGGCTTGACCGTGGTCAACATGCGCTTCATCAAGCCGCTGGATCGCGAGCTGGTGCTGCAGCTGGCCGCACGCCACGACGGCTTCGTCACCATCGAAGACAACGTGGTGGCCGGCGGTGCCGGCTCGGCCGTGGCCGAACTGCTGAGCGCCGAGGACGTGCTGAAGTCGATCCTGCACCTGGGCCTGCCCGACAGCTTCCAGCATCATGCCAGCCGCGAAGACCTGCTGGGCGAAGCAGGCATCGATGCGGCGGGTATCCGTGCAGCCGTGCTGAAGCGCTGGCCGACCTTGCAGGCCGGCAGCGCGCCGCTGAGCGCGGCAGGTTGACCCCGGTACTGACGGCCGCTGGCCGTCAGGTTATTGCGGGGTGGGTGACGGCCGCTGGCCGTCACGCGCTTGCCGCTGCGCTCGCCGAGCATGGCTCGGCGCTACCGCGGTAGTGACGGCCGCTGGCCGTCAGCTGTTGCCGGGGTGGGGACGACCGTTGGTCGTCACGCTCCGGCCGCTGCGCTCGCCGAGCATGGCTATGCCGGTCGTCCTGACCGGCACCCTCCGGGCCGTCGCAAGCGACGTTGGCAGCGGCTCCTGCCGCTGCCTGCGGCGCTACCCACGGCCGGATGACACGCGCGGTCAACGCACCATGAACTGCCCACGGCAGCCGTTGCTGACCCATACGCCGTTGCGATCCCAGCCCCAGCTCTGGCCCTCGATGCAGGCCGTGCCGGACTTCTGCTTCACCAGGCGGGCATCCTGGCGGATGGTGACGTTGCAGCGGCGCTGGCGACGGTCATTGGAATCGCAGTCGATCACCTGGCCGGACGAACCCCAGCCATTGCCGTTGCCATTGCCGCCGCCCCAGTTGCCCCCACCGTGGCCGGGTCGCGACGGACGCCCACGTTCACCGACAAACTCCGCGCGGCAGCCGTTGCTGACCCACACGCCGCCGCGTGACTGGCCCCAGCTGCGGCCTTCAACGCAGGCGGCACCTGACAGCTGGCGGACCAGCCGTGCGCGGCCGTCCAGACGGCATTCCTGATTGCGGTTCTTGATCGACTCACAGCGGATCGTGTTGGCCCCGCTGTAGCCATAGCGATCGTTGTCGCGATACTGCGCCTGCGCGGAGCCGGCAATGCCCGCGCCCACCAGCAAGGGGAGACAGACGGCCCACAGCATCGAAGGGCGGCGCGAAACAGACAGTTCCTGGGTCATCGTGGTGCGTCCTGGTGTGGCGGAATGAGCCGAGCATGGCGCAACCGGAAGGCCGCGCAAAGATAGCCCGCACACCCTCGGTCGCTGCCCATTCAAGTAGGCGAGCGGAAGCTGAACGAGTTCATCCGATTTCGGACCCGGCGCGCGGTGTCAGCCGTAACTGACGGTATCGACGAAGGCGTCGCTGACCTCCACGCGCACCGAGCAGGCCTGCCCGGTACGGGTGTGCAGCTCACGGGCCAGCGCATCGGCGAAATCGAACGCCGCACTGCCCTCGTGGAAGGAAATGGCTTCCGGCTTCTGCGGATGCAGCACGCGCCAATGGCGCTGCTCGTTCTGGACGCGGATCAACATAAGGTCTCTCTCCATGATCGGACGGGGTGCAAACCAGGTCGACGATCGCGGGTAGCGGCCTTGCCACCCCTGTTCTTCGACTGATCCATGACACCAATGGCCCCCGCCAGTTACGGAGGCTAGGGCAGATTCCAGTCGCACGGCATCAGGGTTTTCTGAAATTTCAACCGAAGCGGAGTGCCTCCACGACCGTGCCAAAGGCAGCCACCTGCACCGTCACCGCTGTGCCGGTGTGGCCGTGATGAGCCAGGGCCAGCGCCGCGGCGGCATCGAAAGCCTCTTTTCCGCAGATGAAATTCCGCGAACGCTCCCAGCTGGGATGCACGACACGCCAGTGGCGGCTGATGTTCTGGACGACGATGACCATGGACGGGCTCTCCGGATTGCAGCGGGGGCGCCATAAGCGACAGCGCCATGCATGCAGCCTAGGTCGCCGCCCCTGGGAGACCCATCGTTCCGGTCTGAATTGCCCTGCCCTCACATGACTGACGCTGTTCACGAGCCCGATTCCGTGATGCTTGTCACGGCGCTTTAACCATTTCACACTACGTACACCTTAGGGGGCCCCTTCCACATGCGCACCTTTCTGTACCAGCGTCCTTCCCTGCTCAAGTTCTACTTCGGCGCCAGCTATGTGATCCTCGTCGAGGAGCTGATCCGCGCATCGCTGTTCTGACACGCCGGTGGACGCCGCGCCCGGCGCATTGAACAATCACTGGCTCCAATGCCTGCGTGAGTGTTCCATGTCCGACCTGCCTGCCCTGCCCGTCCTGCAACCCGGCCGCTACCGCCATTTCAAAGGCGGCCTGTACGAAGTCCTGGACGTGGTCCGCAGCAGCGAGACCCTGCAGCCGATGGTGCTTTACCGCGCACTGTATGGCGAAGGCGGCCTGTGGGTGCGCCCCTATGCGATGTTCGTGGAACAGGTGGACCGCGCGGACGGTAGCCAGCCGCGTTTCGCCCGCCTCGACGATTGACCGTCAGGCCGACACCGCCGCATGATCGGTGCATCTCCCGGCGGATGTCCCGATGCGTAACGCGTGCCTGGCCCTGATGGTTTGTTCCACGCTCTTCGTCAGTGGCGCCGTGCAGGCACAACAGGCCGACGAACCGCCGTCGTTTGATCGCCCCGGCATCGGCCTGGGCACCGGCATCGTGCCGCGCGGCGCGCTGGCACTGGAGCTGGGACTTCCCTCCCATGAACGCGATCGCGATGCCGATGGTCTTCGCACCGAACAGCTCTCCGGCGAGGTGACGCTGCGCACCGGCCTGTTTGAACGCTGGGAACTGCAGTTTTCCGGATCGCCCTGGCAGCGCAAGCGCAGCCGTTTACCCGGCATGGCCAGCACGCGCGCCCAAGGCGGCGGCGATGCACAACTCGCCCTGAAGTGGGCACCGCCGACCGGTAGCGAGACCGACCGCTGGGCACTGCTGGGGTCGGCCATCGTGGCACGCGGCGACGCAGCATTCAGCGAGGGGCGCCAGTACGCGCTGGCAGGCAGTTATGAGCACGACTTCAGCGACCAGTGGACCGGTGCACTGTATGCCAGCCACAGCCGCGGTGACGGCGAGCGCAGCACGGTGTGGTCGCCCAGCGTCTCGCTGGCCCTCACGCCCCGGCTGTCTGCATTCGTGGAGGCTGGGGTGACCAAGGCGCACGGCGAGCCACGGGAAACGGTGGCCGGTGGCGGGGTGACCTGGATGTGGACCGATCGGGTCCAGTTGGATGCGTCGCTTGATACCGGTCTGGACGCCCACAGCCCGGACCTGCAGGCCGGGCTCGGGATTTCCGCGTACTTCGATTAAGCGTACCGACGAGGGTCAGCACGTCAGGCAGGCTTTACCACGGTGCGAACATGGTGACCCCTACGATCACCAGCACCACGGCCAACGCGATCATCAGGTAATGGCTCTGGCGCCAGGAGGGTTTCGGTTTTCCAGGGGTATTCATGGGTAGTGCTCCAATGCGTTGGCTTACCCCCACAGAGTGCGTTACAGCCGGCATCGGCGAAGTGCACGCCGCGTGCAGGCCGCGTCAGCATCATGCGTCCCGTGCCTGCACGAAAAAGGCCCGCGCTTCACGGCGCGGGCCTCTCGTTGCTTCTTCAGTGCGACATTACCTGCGGGTGCCGTCCAGCCAGTTCGGTCCCTTGTTCTTCAGGAAGAAGATGTAGACCACCAACGACACCGCAATCACCGCGGTGATGTAAATGACGAACTCATTGACGCGACCAGCCTTCAGCGCGCCCTGGTACAGCAGCGGCGCGGTGCCGCCGAACAGCGAGTTGGCCAGTGCGTAGCCCAGGCCGACGCCCAGTGCGCGGATGTGCGCCGGGAACAGCTCTGCCTTGACCACCGCGTTGATCGACGTATACCCGGTCAGGATCACGAAACCGGTCGCCAGGATCAGGAACGCCGACAGCGCCGAGGTCTGCTGCGGCAAAGCGGTGACCAGGTACCAGGTGTACAGCACGCCACCCACACCGAAGAACACCAGCAGGCTCTTGCGGCCGATGCGATCGGACAGCAGGCCGCCCAGCGGCTGCAGCAGCATCAGGAAGGTCAGCACGCCCAGGTTGATCAGCGTGCCGGTGATCACGTCGTCGCCGGCGAAGGCGGTCTGGATCATCTTCGGGCCGTTGATGGTGTAGGTGTAGAACGCCACCGTACCGCCGGCAGTGATCAGGAAGCACAGCAGCAGCGGGCGCCACTGGTTGACGAACAGTTCGCGCATCGACCCGCTGGCCTTGGCCTTGCCATCCTTCGCCGCTTCGATCGATTCCGCGCTCAGCGATTCATCCATCGTCCGACGCAGCCAGAACACCACCAGCGCCCCGATGCCGCCGATGCCGAAGGCCACGCGCCAGCCCCATTCGGACACGTGCGAGGTGTCCCAGGACAGCAGCATCACCAGCAGCACGGCCTGCGCCAGGACGTGCCCACCCACCAGGGTGACGTAATGGAACGAGGACAGGAAACCGCGCCAGCCGGGCACGGCCGCTTCGGACATGTAGGTGGCACTGGCGCCGTACTCACCGCCGGTGGCAAAACCCTGCAGCAGGCGTGCGAACAGCAGGATCACCGCCGCCCATATGCCGATGGACGCCGCGGTGGGCGCGATGGCGATCAGGAAGGAGCAGGCGGCCATCACGCTGACCGACACGGTGAGCGCCAGGCGACGGCCGTAACGGTCGGCAAAGCGGCCGAAGTACCATGCGCCGATCGGGCGCATCAGGAAGGTGGCAGCGAAGATTCCCCAGATGTACATCGTGGAGTTCTTGTCGTCGGCCGAGAAGAACTGCGATTCGAAGTACTTGGCGAACACCGAGTAAACGTAGACGTCGTACCACTCGACCAGGTTGCCGGCCGAGCCTTTCAGCGTGTTGGACACCGAACGTTTCAGCGCAGCGCGCTCCGAAACGGGCGATGCCGCGGTGGATTGGGAAATACTCATGGGGGAAAACGGCCCTCAGGTTGAGCCCACGGCAGGGGCATTGGATCCGGCAGCCGCCGACGACGCGCCATGGCGTAGTAGGCAGGAATGCCGAGGCAAGTACCTTACCTGAGGACGACGTGAAACACCGTTACACCTTCGGGCTATGGCGTTTACGGGTCGCCTGCTCCCCCGACCTGCGACTTTTCGCTGAATGCGCGACGGTGCAGGTCGTGGACACCACGTTGATGCGGTCGGGCGCATCCTGTCATTCGTTACCAGCGCGTGAGTGCGCCGAGCACCTCTTCCCATGCCGCAGCTGTCAGAGGAATTGAAAGTCCAGGAAAGGATGACCGCCGTAGGCGCCCTCCAGGTGCTGGATGCGGCAGCGGGAGCGTCATTGGACCGCATCACGCAGCTGGCGGCCTTCGCATTCAACGCACCGGTCGCCTTCGTCTCCATCGTCGGCGTGGATAATCAGCGCTTCATCTCACGGGTCGGGCTGGAGATCAGCGGAACCGACATCCGTTCCTCTGTCTGCTCCTATACCATCACCTCACCTGACGTGATGGTGGTCAGCGACCTGCGCGCCGATCCGCGATTCGTGGAGAACGGCCTGGTCTGCGGTCCACCGCATCTTCGCTTCTATGCAGGCGCGCCGTTGATCGCCAAGAACGGCGTGGCAATCGGCGCCATCTGCGTCATGGGCGCCGAACCGCGCGAGCTCGGCGAAGACGAACGCCAGCACCTGAAAACGCTGGCCGCCATGGCGATGAGCCAGCTGGAGCTGCGGCGCCTGTCCGGCCGCCAGGATCCGGTCAGCGGCCTGTCCAACCGCCATCAGTTCCATATCGACTATGACGGGCTGGTAGCGCGCGCCACCGCCGGAATGATGTACGCCGTCATGCTGGACGTGCTGGACGTGCCGCGCCTGGACGAAGCCGGCCAAGCGCTCGGGATGCCCCCACTGGAAGCGATGCTGCATCGCTCCGGCGTACGCCTGCGCGTGGCGCTCGAAGACATCACCGATGTCTATCACGTCGGCGTGAGCCGTTTTGCGTTCCTGATCGACCTGCCCACGCCCGACGACGTGGAGGCGCTGCTGCTGGAATTGAAGCAGCGCGTGATCCGCCCGGTGATGGCCGCCGCGGTGCCGATGTCGCCGCAGTTCCATGCCGGCATCTGCGCCTTCGATCCCACCACCGACAGCAGTAATGACGTGCTGCGCAAGCTGCTGGTGGGCGTGCAGGCGGCGATCAGCAGCCGCCGCGATTTCTGCTGGTACTCCGAGCGCCGCGACGAACTGCTTCGGCGTGGTTACCGGCTGGCCGCCGATGCCGAACGCGGCCTGCGCCGCGAAGAGTTCTACCTGCTGTTCCAGCCGCGCGTGGACACGCTGACCGGCGCGGTGGTGTCGGCCGAAGCGCTGATCCGCTGGAACCATCCACGGCTGGGTCCCGTCGGGCCGGGCGAGTTCATTCCGGTGTTCGAACGCACTGCGCTGATGCCGGCGGTCAGCGACTGGGTGGTGGACGCGGCGCTGGATCAGCTGGCGGCGTGGCAGCGCGACGGCCTTTCGTTGGGCATGTCGATCAACCTGGCCGCGTCCGATCTGTCCACCGACGGCATGGCCGAGCGCCTGCTGCAGAAGCTGGCCGCGCGTGACCTGCCCCCGACCCTGCTGGAAATCGAGATCACCGAGGGCGAATGGCTGCGTGCCAATACCGTCGCCGGTGACCAGCTGGCGCGCCTGGCCGGAGTGGGCGTACGCGTGGCGATCGATGACTTCGGCAGCGGTTACAGCAACTTCGGCTATCTCTCGCGGCTGCCGATTTCCACCATCAAGATGGACAAATCACTGGTGGACCATCTGGGCGATGACCCGGGCGCACGGCTGAAGGCGAAGGCCATCATCGAGCTGGCCAAGGGCCTGGGCTACACCACCGTGGCCGAAGGCGTGGAAAGCCTGGAGCAGCGGCAGGTGCTGACCGAACTGGGCTGTGACCAGCTGCAGGGGTACCTGTTCGCCGAACCCCTGGCGGCGCACGAACTGGCGTCGATGATGGCCCGGTAGTGACGGCCGCTGGCCGCCATCCCTCCCGGCTTCGGCAGTGACGCCCGCCTTCGGTGGGTGACGACCGTTGGTCGTCACGCTCCTGCCCTGCCCTGCCGCTGCGCTCGCCGAGCATGGCTCGGCGCTACCAACAAAACGAAAAAGGCCCGCGCATTGCTGCACGAGCCTCTTCTTTCATCACAGTGGTCGGGACGGCCGGATTCGAACCGACGACCCTCTGCCCCCCAGGCAGATGCGCTACCAGGCTGCGCTACGCCCCGAATATCTGCGATGTTGCCCCGCCGTTGAAGCGGGCCGTGAAGTATAGCGGATCAACGCGAAAAAAGAATCAGCGGCGAAGCAGTTGCAGCACTTCTTCCAGTTCCACGCGGACCTGCTTGATGATCTGCTGGCTGAGCGCGGCTTCGCCACGCGCATCGGCGCCATCCAGCCGCAACCGCGCCCCGCCGATCGTATAGCCCTGTTCGTACAGCAGGCTGCGGATCTGCCGGATCATCAGCACGTCATGGCGCTGGTAATAGCGACGGTTGCCGCGACGTTTGGCCGGCTCCAGGCTGGGAAACTCGGTCTCCCAGTAGCGCAGCACGTGCGGCTTGACGTCGCACAACTCACTGACCTCACCGATGGTGAAGTAGCGCTTGGCCGGTATCGGCGGAAGCTCTCTGTTACTGCCCGGATCCAGCATACGCTTCCACCCTTTCCTTGAGCTTCTGGCCCGGACGGAAGGTGACCACCGTGCGGGCGGAAATCGGAATTTCCTCACCGGTCTTCGGGTTGCGACCCGGGCGCTGGTTCTTGCGCCGCAGGTCGAAGTTGCCAAAGCCGGACAGCTTTACCTGACGTCCATGTTGCAATGCCTCACGCAGCACATCGAAGAACGCATCGACGAATTCCTTGGCCTCACGCTTGTTCAAGCCGACTTCGTCGAACAGTTTTTCGGCCATTTCAGCCTTGGTCAGTGCCATCGCCTGCTTACCCCTGGGTGCTGCCCGCTCAACCGCGGATCCGGGCGTGGTGTTCACGCTCGATGGCGGCAAACACCTCGGTCACCACCGCGTCCACGTCGCGGTCCGTCAGAGTGCGCGACTTGTCCTGCAAAATCAAGCCCATAGCGAGACTCTTGAAGCCCGGCTCGACCCCCTGCCCGACATATCGGTCGAACAGGTTCAGCTCGCGCAGCAGGGGCCCGGCGGCCAGTCGGACCGTAGCCGCCAGATCGGTCCAGGCGACCGCATCGGGGGCCAGCACGGCCAGGTCGCGGCGTACCGCCGGGAAACGCGAAAGCTCGCTGGCACGCGGCAGTTCGCGGGCGGCCAGCGGCGCCAGGTCCAGCTCCAGGGCGTAGACGTCCACATCGATGTCCATCGCCTTGGCCAGGCGCGGGTGGATCTGACCGATCCAGCCCAGGCGGACATCGCCGCGGTAGACATCGGCCGAACGCGCCGGATGCCCGTAAGGCTGGACCGAGGGCTTGAAGGTCAGCTCGGCGCCACTGGCGGCGGCCAATGCTTCCAGGTCGCCCTTCAGGTCGTGGAAGTCGACCTTGCGTGCGGCCAGGCCCCACTGCTCGGCGTCGGCATCACCACATACCACGGCGGCCACGCGCTGGGTTTCCAGCGGCGCCGGCGCGCCTTCCCCAGCCTGCGCGGCAAACGCGCGGCCGATCTCGAACAGGCGCACCCGGCCGGCCTGGCGGGCCACGTTGCGGCCCAGCGTGGCGACCAGGCCCGGCAGCAGCGCCGGACGCATCACCGCCAGTTCGGCCGACAGCGGGTTGGCCAGCGGCACCAGGTTGTCGACCAGCTGCCACTGCTGCAGCAGCTGGGCATCGACGAAGGCGAAGTTGATGGTTTCCTGCAGCTCGCGCGCCAGCAGCTGGCGCCGCACGCTGAGCTCTTCCAGGCGGGTTTCGCTGGGCATCGCCACGCGCGCGGCGCCGCCCGGCAGCGTGGTCGGGATCTGCTCGTAGCCGTGGATACGGGCCAGTTCTTCGATCAGGTCTTCTTCGATGGCGATGTCGAAACGACGGCTGGGCGCGGTGACCTGCCAGCCCTCGCCCGCTGCCGCCACGTCCATGCCCAGCGCGCGCAGGATGCGCTCCACTTCGGCGTCTTCGATGGTGATGCCCAACACGCGGGTGATGCGTGCGCGGCGCAGCATGATCGGCGCCGGCGACGGCAGGTCGTCTGCGCGCAACGCTTCGGTCACCGGAGAAGCGGTGCCGCCAGCCAGTTCCAGCACCAGCGCGGTGGCGTGCTCGATGGCCGCACGCGGCAGCGCCGGGTCCACGCCCCGTTCGAAGCGATGGCCGGCATCAGTATGCAGGCCCAGCTTGCGGCCGCGGCCCATGATCGCCGCCGGCGCGAAGTGCGCCGCTTCCAGGAAGACATCGGTGGTGGCGTCCGTCACGCGGGTGTCGAAGCCGCCCATCAGGCCGGCCAGGCCGACCGGACGGTCCGCATCGGTGACCACCAGGAAGCTGTCGTCCAGCGCGGCGTCGCGGCCATCCAGCAGCTTCAGGGCTTCGCCCGCGCGCGACCGGCGCACGCCGATCGGGCCGCTCAGCGTGCCGAGGTCATAGGCATGCATCGGCTGGCCAAGGTCGAGCATCACGTATTGGGTGATGTCCACCAGCAGCGATACCGGGCGCACGCCGCTGCGGCGCAGGCGCTCGGCCATCCACAGCGGGGTCCTGGCAGCGGCGTTGACCCCTTCGATGACCCGGCCCAGGTAACGCGGCGCTTCGGCGCCGGCATTGAGTTCGATCGCCAGCTCACGCGAGCCGGTGGCCGGCACCGCATCGGCGGCGAACGGCACCACCTCGCTGCGGGTGGCAGCGGCCACGTCGAAGGCGATGCCGCGCACGCTGAAGCAGTCGGCGCGATTGGGGGTCAGCTTGATCTCGATGCTGCTGTCGGGCAGGCCGAGATACTCGACCAGCCCCTGCCCCACCGGTGCGTCATCGGGCAGTTCGAACAGGCCGGACGCATCGGAATCCAGGCCCAGCTCCTTGGCCGAACACAGCATGCCGTTGGAATCCACGCCGCGCAGCCTGGCCGCGCTGATCTTCAACGCGCCGATCTGTGCACCGACCATCGCCAACGGCGCGACCAGGCCCGGGCGCGCGTTCGGCGCGCCGCAGACGATCTGCAGCAGTTCGCCGCGGCCGGCATCGACCTGGCAGATCTGCAGGCGGTCGGCTTCCGGGTGGCGCACGGCCTCCACGATGCGCGCGACGACCACGTGATCCAGGCCACCGCCGAGCGCGTCGACCTCTTCCACTTCCAGGCCGATGGCGGTCAGCACGGCGCTGAGCTCATCGCGCGAGGCGGTGGTGGGGACGTGGCTGCGCAGCCAGTTTTCAGAGATTTTCATGTTGTTGCGTCCTCGTTGACGACCAGCGGTCGTCACTACCGATAGTGTTTACGCGAACTGCTTCAGGAAGCGCACGTCGTTCTCGAAGAACGCGCGCAGGTCGTTGACGCCGTAGCGCAGCATCGCGAACCGCTCCACGCCCAGGCCGAAGGCGAAGCCGGTGTAACGCTCCGGATCGATGCCAACGCTGCGCAGCACGTTCGGGTGCACCATGCCGCAGCCCAGCACTTCCAGCCAGCGGGTGCTGCCATCGGGCTGCTGCCAGGCGATGTCCACTTCCGCACCCGGTTCAACGAAGGGGAAGTAGCTGGGACGGAAACGCATCTCGAAATCGCGCTCGAAGAACGCGCGCACGAACTCGGACAGCGTGCCCTTGAGATCGGCGAAGTTGGAATGCTCGTCCACCAGCAGGCCCTCGACCTGGTGGAACATCGGCGAATGGGTCTGGTCGCTGTCGCTGCGGTAGACCTTGCCGGCGGCGATCATGCGCAGCGGCGGCGCGTGCTCCCCCATGTAGCGCACCTGCACCCCGGAGGTGTGCGTGCGCAGCAGGCGGCCATCGCCGAAGTAGAAGGTGTCGTGCATCGCGCGCGCCGGATGGTGCGGCGGGAAGTTCAGCGCTTCGAAGTTGTGCCAGTCATCTTCGATTTCCGGGCCTTCGGACAACTCGTAGCCCAGGCGGCCGAAGATCTCGGTGATGCGCTCCAGCGTGCGGGTCACCGGGTGCAACCCACCACGGCCACCGCGACGGCCCGGCAGGGTGATGTCGATGGCTTCAGCGGACAGGCGCGCATCCAGGGCGGCGTCTTCGAGTACCGCCTTGCGCTCGGCCAGCGCCGTGGTCAGCGTGTCGCGTGCGCGGTTGATCGCTTCGCCGGCGGCCTTGCGCTCGTCGGCCGGCAAGGCGCCAAGCTGCTTCAGCTGCGAGGTGATGCTGCCACTCTTGCCCAGCAGGGCCACGCGCAGCTGTTCCAGCGCATCGGGGCTCTGGGCGGCAGCCACATCGGCCAGTGCCTGGGCGGTCAGGGATTGGATGTCACTCATGGGGTGCCGGAACCTCGGGTCGGATATGCCCTCGCGATGTGCGAAGGGCCGACCCCCGTCGCAACCGCTGTCCGGCCGCCGCGCGTTGCGCTGGCCACCGCACAAAAAAGAATGGGGAAGGACTTGCGCCCTTCCCCATGCATTGCCTTACCTGCGGGCGCTGCGTCAACCGCAACGACCGAGGAGGACTTATGCCGCCAGAGCGCCCTTGGCCTTTTCAGCCAGCGCGGCAAAACCGGCCGCGTCGTGCACGGCGATGTCTGCCAGCACCTTGCGGTCCAGGGTGATGCCAGCCTTCAGCAGGCCGTTCATGAAACGGCTGTAGCTCAGGCCATTGATGCGGGCTGCGGCATTGATACGGGTGATCCACAGCGAGCGGAAATTACGCTTCTTCTGCTTACGACCGATGTACGCGTACTGCTGGGCCTTGATGACGGCCTGCTTGGCAACGCGGAAGACCTTGCGACGGGCATTGTAGTAGCCCTTCGCGAGAGTCAGGATTTTCTTGTGGCGGCGACGCGCCTGTACGCCACGCTTTACTCGTGCCATGTGTTAATTCCTCAGAGGTAAGGGAGCATGCGGTCCAGACGGCCGGCGTCTTCTGCACGGACGTGGTTCGTCTGACGCAGGTTACGCTTACGCTTGGTCGCTTTCTTCGTGAGGATGTGGCTACGGTTGGCGTGGCCGCACTTGTACTTGCCCGAGGCGGTCTTGCGGAAACGCTTGGCCGCCGCCCGGTTGGTCTTGATCTTGGGCATTGCTATGTCCTTGATGGGATTTGACCCTGGTTTCTGACTGATCTGGCGGTGGCCTGGGCCACTCTTTCCGTCCTGCCATGATCCGCGTACGACCCCTCCTGATGGGTCGAGCCGGCAATCATACAGGGGAAACGGGCCTCGGGCAACGCCCCCCTGACCCTGCAACGGTAGCGCCGAGCCATGCTCGGCGAGCGCGGACCGCGCCCGGAAAAGCAGAAAGGCGCCAGCGGCGCCCTCCTCCCGTTGCATTCAGCCGCCAGGCGCCCGCGAAGGGCAGCCCGTCACGCCTTATGTCTTCTTCTTCGGAGCAATCATCATCACCATCTGGCGGCCTTCCAGGCGCGGACGGGATTCGATCACGATGTCCTCGCCCAGATCGGTCTCGATCCGGTTGGCCATCTCGCGACCCAGTTCCTGGTGGCTCATTTCGCGCCCACGGAAGCGGATGTTGACCTTGATCTTGTCGCCCTCTTCGAGGAAACCGCGCATCTTGCGCAGCTTGATCTGGTAGTCGCCCTCGTCCGTGACCGGACGGAACTTCACTTCCTTGATCTCGACCTGCTTGCTCTTCTTCTTGGCTTCGCTGGCTTTCTTCTGGGCTTCGAACTTGAACTTGCCGAAGTCCATCACCTTGCACACCGGCGGATCGGCCTGCGGCTGGATTTCAACCAGGTCCAGGCCTTCTTCCTCGGCCATGGCCAAGGCTTCGTCGCGCGTCAGCACGCCGATCATTTCGCCATCGCTGCCGATCACGCGTACGCGCGGCACGCGGATTTCCTGATTCTTTCGATTCTGTTTATTGTCAGGGGTACTGATATTGCAATCTCCCAGGGGTATCGAACCGGTCCGCGCGCCATTGCACACGGACCGGACCTTTGATTACGCGCCCTCGGCCTGCAGCCGTTCAATGAAGGCCTGGAGACTCATGCTGCCCAGGTCCTCGCCGGAACGCGTACGCACCGCCACGGCGCCGTTTTCCTTTTCGCGGTCACCAATGACCAGCAGGTACGGCACGCGCTGAAGCGTGTGCTCGCGAATCTTATAACCGATCTTCTCATTACGCAAATCGGCGACTACCCGGAAGCCTTGATCCGCAAGGGATTTGCGAACCTCGCTCACGTATTCAGCCTGGGCATCGGTAATGTTGGCCACCACCACCTGGGTCGGCGCCAGCCAGGCCGGGAACTGGCCGGCATGGTGCTCGATCAGGATGCCGATGAAGCGCTCCATCGAACCGACGATCGCCCGGTGCAGCATGACCGGGTGCTTCTTCTGGCTGTTCTCATCCACGTACTCGGCGCCAAGGCGGCCGGGCATCATGAAATCGACCTGCATGGTGCCCAGCTGCCAGGTACGGCCGATGGCGTCCTTCAGGTGGTACTCGATCTTCGGGCCGTAGAAGGCACCCTCGCCCGGCAGTTCCTGCCATTCCACCCCGCAGCTGGACAGCGCCGAGCGCAGCGCGCCCTCGGCCTTGTCCCACGTTGCGTCGTCGCCCAGGCGCGATTCCGGACGCAGCGCGATCTTGATCTGGATGTCCTCGAAGCCGAAGTGCTGGTACACCGCCAGCGCCTGCTGGTGGAACGCGGTCACTTCGCCTTCGATCTGCGATTCGGTGCAGAACACATGGCCGTCGTCCTGGGTGAAGCCACGCACGCGCAGGATGCCGTGCAGCGCGCCGGACGGCTCGTTGCGATGGCATGAACCGAATTCACCGTAGCGGATCGGGAGGTCGCGGTAGCTGTGCAGGCCCTGGTTGAACACCTGGATGTGGCCCGGGCAGTTCATCGGCTTGACCGCATAGGTGCGCTTCTCCGATTCGGTGAAGAACATGTTCTCCTTGTAGTTGTCCCAGTGGCCGGACTGCTTCCACAGCGACACGTCGAGGATCTGCGGGCAGCGCACTTCGCCGTAGCCGCTGTTGCGGTAGACGCGGCGCATGTACTGCTCGACCACCTGCCACAGTGCCCAGCCCTTGGGGTGCCAGAACACCAGGCCCGGTGCCTCTTCCTGCAGGTGGAACAGGTCCTGCTGCTTGCCGATGCGACGGTGGTCGCGCATTTCCGCTTCTTCGATGCGCTTGATGTACGCATCGAGCTGCTTCTTGTCGGCCCAGGCGGTGCCGTAGATGCGCTGCAGCTGCTCGTTCTGCGCATCACCGCGCCAGTACGCACCGGAAATGCGGGTCAGCTTGAAGGCCTTCAGGAAGCGCGTGTTGGGCACGTGCGGGCCGCGGCACATGTCCACGTATTCCTGGTGGTAATACATGCCCATGGCCTGGATGTCCGGCGACATGTCCTCGATCAGGCGCAGCTTGTAGTCCTCGCCGCGCGCCTTGAAAATTTCCACGACTTCAGCGCGCGGGGTCACCTTCTTGACCACGTCGTAGTCCTGGGCGATCAACTCGCCCATGCGCTTTTCGATCGCGGCCAGGTCATCCGGGGTGAACGGACGCTCGGACTGGATGTCGTAATAGAACCCTTCGGCGATGACCGGACCGATCACCATCTTGGCATCCGGATACAGCTGCTTGACTGCATGACCGACCAGGTGCGCGCTGGAATGGCGGATGATCTCCACGCCCTCCTCGTCCTTGGCGGTGATGATGCGCAGTGTCGCGTCCTTGGCGATCACGTCGCTGGCATCGACCAGCACGCCATCGACCGAACCGGCGATGGTGGCCTTGGCCAGACCGGCACCAATCGACTGGGCCACCTCCATGACGCTGACGGGATGTTCGAATTCGCGGCGGCTGCCGTCGGGAAGGGTGATCGTGATCATCGAGATGGCTTCTTGCTGTGCCCGCACGGCGGGCTGGGATGCGGATCCGGGCCAGGCCCGGGCAATAAAAAAGCGCCACGAGGGCGCCTGGATGGGAGCCTTCGGGTGCGGGTCAGCAGTGGGCGATGGTAGTGCTCATGTCACACGCTCGGCCGGCGCTTGGCGCGGGCCACCTGGATCCAGTGGGTTGGCTGTGGTTGATCTTAAACCAGCGCGGCACAAAGCCCAAGCACGACGGCCGCGGCGGCCTGAATAGCGGATACTGGATCGCGCAAAAGTCAATGATTACCATACGCGTGCGTCGCTACACCCTCCTGCACTCCGGCCCCCCCGATGACACCGCTTGCTGACACTCGTCCCTCGTTGTACCTGGCGGGAATCCCACGCTGATGCAGGTACCCACCATTGGCCTGTCCTCGCTGGGTTTCTGCTCGCTGGCGATGCTGGCCACCGCGCTGTCCGCGCTGGCGTTCTATGCCGCTTCGCCTCACTGCCGCTGGCCACGGCTCCATCGCGCCGGCCGGCTGGGCCGGGAGATCGGCACCGTGGCCGCCGTTGCCGGCCTGTGGCTGTGGATGGCCGACCTGGGTGTCGGCGCCGGCCTGGTGATCGCCCTGTGCGCGTGGATGGCAATCGCCATGCTGCTGCCCACGCTGGCGGCCTGGCATCGTCCGGCCGCGCTGCCGGCCAGGAAACCGCGCTGATGTGGCCGCGCGCCTTTGCCGGCCTCATCGCAGGCCTGTTCGTGGCCGCCGCGATCACAGGGCTGGTGGCGTGGCTGCCGCCTGGCCCTTGGGCCTCCGCGCTGGTGCCCAGCCTGATCACCTTCATCCCGCTGTGGATGCTGGCGGCGATGTGGGCCTTCAGCTTCCGCAGCGGAGCGCGCGCATGGAGCGTGATGGGCGCCTGTGCCACCGCTGGCTTCCTCCTGTTGTGGCTGTTGCGCCTGTCCGGCGCAGTGCAATGAGAATGATCCAATGAAGTTCAGCTCGCAGACCCTGCGCACCTTCACCACGCTGCATACCTGGGTCGGCCTGGTGGCCGGCTTCGCGTTGTTCGTGGCCTTCTACGCCGGCGCGCTGACCGTGTTCCACCACGACATCCCGATGTGGCAGACCCCGGCATCGGTGGACCAGCCCGCCGCCACCCTGGCCGACGCGCAACGCCTGCTGGATGGCGTGCTGGAACGCCATCCGGCCGCACGTGCGCACATGGGCATGACCTTCCCCGGCGGCGACCATCCGCAGCCGATCGCCTACTGGCAGGACGCCAAGGGAATCTGGCAGTACGCCTGGCTGGACCACTACGACGGCAGTGTCACCCCACCACAGACCGGTCTGGCCGAGCTGGTCAACGAACTGCATTACACGCTGGGCTTGCCAGTGGCCGGCATCTACCTGATGGGCATCGTCAGCCTGCTGTACGGCGTGGCGCTGCTCAGCGGGCTGGTGATCCACCTGCCCAAGCTGGCCGGCGACCTGTTCGCGCTGCGCCCGGGCCGCAACCTGAAACAGTTCTGGCAGGACGCGCACAACATCATCGGCGTGCTCAGCCTGCCCTTCCACCTGATGTTCGCCGTCACCGGGGCACTGCTGTGCCTGGTCTTCCTGCAGATGGCCCTGCTCAATCCACTGATCTACAACGGCAGGCTGATGCAGGCGGTACCGTCGGCGATGGATACCGCGCCGGTCCGGGCAGCCAGCGGCACCGCCGGCGAGGCGGTCAACCTGGCCGACCTGCATGCGCGTTCGCTGCAGGTGGCCCGCGATCAGGGCGTGCAGGGCTTCGAACCGGCCTACCTGAAGCTGGCCAACGCCGGCGACGCCGCGGCCACCATCGAGATCACCGGCGAATCCGAAGGCACGCTCGGCCCGGCCGGCGCGGTCGCCTTCGACGTCGCCAGCGGGCGCCTGCTGGCCAGCCAGTTGCCGGGCCGCCGCGATGCCAACCATGCCACCCTGAGCGCGGCCTATGCCCTGCACTTCGGCGAATTCGGCAATGGCGTGGTGGCTTGGCTGTATTTCCTGCTGGGCCTGGGCGGCGCCTTCCTGTTCTACTCCGGCAACCTGTTGTGGATCGAATCACGGCGCAAGCGGCGGCAGGTCGAGCAAGGCCGCGCGCAGGTCAACATGGCGCGCGCCACGGTCGGCGTCTGCATTGGACTGGTGGTGGCGATCTCGGCCGCCTTCGTCGCGGCGCAGATACTGGAGCGCGTGGCGCCGCATGCGGTGGATGCCGGTATCCGCTGGGTATGTTTCCTGGCCTGGGGTGCGTGCGCGCTGTGGGCCGCGCTGCGACGCCCGGCGCAGGCCGCGCGCGAACTGCTGTGGGCGGCTGCCGTGGCAACCGCGCTGGTACCGCTGGCGCATGGCGCACTCAGTGGATGGTGGTGGTGGACCAGCGCGGGCCATGGCCACTGGGCGCTGTTCTGGGTGGATGCGGTGGCGCTGGCCATGGCGGCCGGTTTCGCGGTGCTGGCGCGTGCCACCGCACGCCGCGCGCGGGATGGTGATCCGAACAGTGTCTGGGCCGATCCACAGTGAGCATCGCCCCGGATCAGCAAGGCGACAACGCGCCGCCGATGATGCGTTTGCCCGCTTGATCGAACGGGCGGGAATCTGACGCCAGCATACGCAAAGGACCCTATGCGGCGGCGGTCTTGTCCGCTGTCGCGGGCCAGTAGCGCAAGGAAGACTGGAATGGCGCAAGCGCACCCCTTCTTCCGCCACAGGATGTCGTCCATGAAACGCCGCATGTTTACTCCCGTATGCCACCAGGGCCCGTTGCCAGCTGATGACATCAAGCGCCGGAGATTCCTCCAGGCATCCTCCGCAGCGGGCCTGGGTTGCCTGCTTGCCTCGCCGGCAAACGCCTTTCCCGGCCTTGTGGACCTGATGGGGCAGCCACTATCGCGTTCAGTGGCCAACCCTGCGGCCGGTGCACCTACCATCGACACGATCAGAGCGCTTCTGCTTGCCAGCCTTGCCAAGACCTCGCCGGTGGTGGGCGGATTCTTCGCCGCCCTTGGGGACTTCTTCATTCCTACCGCCGGGGAGAAGCCCGAAACCCTATGGCAGCGCTACACAGATGCAAAAATCGAAGAAGCGGTAATCAACCTGGTGAAGGCGGACATGGCTGGGCTCAGCGACGTCGCCCGGCTCTACCGTGATGCGGTACGCGACGGAGACAAGGACACCATCAAGACGCAGAGCATCGCGGCACGCACCGTGTTCGCCCAGCGCTTGCCGCAGTTCCAGATGAGCGGGCACGAGATTGCCTTGCTTCCCTACTTTACACTCGCCGCCACCCTTGAGATGACGCTCCTGAGGGACATGGCGCTCACTGGCAAAGAGATAGGCCTGTCCGATGACAATGTGGAGTCGGTGAAAGAAGACCTCACCCAGCGCATCAAGCGCTATGGCGATTACCTTGTTGAACCCATGAAGAAGGCTGTCGCCAAGGCGATTGACGATAATCCGCATTCGAATGATCCCGCTGGCAGGAACCAACCCTTGACTGCGGTGCTTTCCCTCCACAAGCAGATGAGCTTGGATGTCATCGACGTCTTCAGCACATGGAAGGCATTCGATGCCCGCAAGTATCCCAACGGCGCACGCATCGTTCTGGACCGCCAGGTATTCAGTCCGATCATCGGCTGGTGGGAAAGGGACTCGAAACCGCCGCAGGGCATTCCGAAATCGTGGAGGTTTGCTCCCCCGGACATCCGGTCCGTCGAGTTCTGGGTCAGGACACAATGGCGGACGGAGTGGATGTACGGCTTCAAGGTCACCTACGCGGACTCCACCGAGCTCACTACGGGAGAGATGTCAGGCACCCGAACCCTTCTGGATATGTCCGATCGTTATGCGACAAACGTCGCTGGGCACTCCGGGTCAGCCATCGGCGGAATGAAGCTGCGTACACACCCGGACAACCGACTGCATCAGGTGGGCCCTGATCCCTATGAGTCCCAGCGTGTCATCACCGCCTTCGCCCCCCGGGGTCATCGCCTGTCCTCGCTGCGCAGCATCGGAAAAGGCGTAAACAGTGGCGAGGGCGCCGTCAGCGGCTTCGTTGCGGGATTCCAGTTGCTGGACAAGGAGGCCGCGCCGGATTCTACAGACCTTCTCATGCAGCTCTCACCGGATCTACCGCCGCAGGTCATGCAATGGCTGGCGATGCAAGCATCATCTTCGCAGCGGATCGCGGGCACCGAGCTGCCTTCAAACTTCTGAAGCGGCGAAGCGGGGGCTTCCACGGCCGAGTGCATGCGCTGAAGGCAGCGCGGGCCGTGGAGCCCCACCTCCTCACTCCCCCACGACCCAGTCCAACAGCCGTGGAGCGATGTTCGGCGCAATCCGGTCGAACAGTTCCAGAGGCATTGGCTGGGCAACCTGGTCCACAAGCTGGAAGCCGATGATGTAGCCGCAATCGTCCCTGCCATCCGTCCAGCGGGCGCCACCTGCGCTTCGCATCGAGGAAAGCCGATGGTCGGCCGGCGCGACGATCGCCGGAGCGGTCTGGGTACGACGTGTCCCCACGGTACGCCATTGGCGATTGCGCCCCAACCCGAGCTCGACACGCTCGACAGCGGACCCGTAATGGATGCTGACGCGATTGATGTAGCCACTCGTTGGAAGATCGATGGTGGTGCGCTTTCCCGCTATCTCACCCGTGCGAAGCCGAGTCCCGTCCGCGTAATCAAGCGAGACACCAGCGAGATAGAGAAGCCTCGCGAACTCATGCTCCCAGAATTCAATGCTGCGGATGGTGCTGCTGGGGAGCGGGTATTGCGGAATATTCTCCGGCGCTTTGGAGTGGCTGTCCCACCATCCGGCCAGGTACATGATCTCCCTGTCCAACCGTACGCGTACCCGGGCCGGGTACTTCACAGCATCGAACGCATACCAGGTATCCCGGATGTCGATCACCGCTACCTGCAGCGCGGCCTTCGCACCCAGCATGGCGGCAAAAGGTTGGTTGCGCGTCTGCGGCGTGCCCCGATTGGGGTTGTCCGCTTTTGCTTTTGCCAATGCGGCGGCAACCTGCGTGTCGACGTATCGTGTGTACTCCTTTATGCATCTGGATAGCTGCGTTTCGATGCTCCTGCGGAATGCCGGGTCGAAGCCCAGGTTATCAGCCTTCAAGGCCATGTCACGCAACAGTGCGAGGTGCATCGTCGCGGCAACGGTATACAGCGGCAACAGGGCGATTTCTTCGCGTGGCAGCCGGAAGCTCGGCATGGCGGTCACGAAACTCGTGTTGGCAGCGATGCTCTGCACACCCATCGCGTTGAGGTCACCGGAATCGACAGTCTGCCGGTAGAGTTCAGCAACGGCCGAGAGACCTTCAAGGTCGCTCTGTACGAGCCTGAACAACGCGTCCGAGATAGCCCGGTCTACATATTCCCGCCACAACTGTTCAGCGGATTTGCCCACGCCCGGTATGAACAGCGCGCCGATGAACGACAGGAAGCCTCCCGTGACGGGAATCAGATTGAGGGCGGCAAGCAGTACGTTGCGCAATCCACTGGCGAGCCCCTCCGATACCAACGGCAGGACAGGCATGAAATGCGCCGGCACAGGTTCGGCGTGGAAGCTTCCGGCAGATACCGGGAAGGGGGGCAGCAGGCCGCTCAAGGTACCGGCAATGGCAAGCTGCAGCATGCGCCGCCTGCCAAGGTCATCAATCAATGGCAATGCCAGCGTGGCGGCGTCTTTCACAGGGCTGCGTTTCATGATGCTACGTTTCCGGAGGGTGGTCGGTAGGCGCAGTTTTTCAGGCGATCACAGCATTCGTCGCCTCGACCAAGAAACTGCTGTCCGGCGCGTCCCATCCCGCCGCAGTCCCCTCCTTCGTCGCGGCCCTGACGCAGCGCGCTGTGTCGATACAGGCATCACCAGCGAGTGATTGGCCGGACGACGGGCAAAGAAAAAGCGGGCCGAAGCCCGCTTTCTCGTTCAAGCGAAGAGCGTGACGACCAACGGTCGTCACCCACCACCGATTACTCGGCAGACACACCCTCGCCTTCTTCGACGGCCTTCATCGACAGGCGGATACGGCCCTGCTTGTCGACTTCCAGCACCTTGACCTTGACCACATCGCCTTCCTTCAGCACGTCGCCGACCTTCTCGACGCGGTCGCTGGAGATCTGCGACACGTGCACCAGGCCATCCTTGCCCGGCAGGATGGTGACGAAGGCACCGAAGTCCATGATCTTGGCGACCTTGCCTTCGTAGATGCGACCCGGCTCGACGTCCGAGGTGATCTGCTCGATGCGGGCCTTTGCAGCCTGCGCAGCGATGGCATTGACCGAAGCGATGATGATGGTGCCGTCATCCTGGATGTCGATCTGGGTGCCGGTTTCCTTGGTGATGGCCTGGATGGTGGAACCGCCCTTGCCGATCACTTCGCGGATCTTGTCCGGGTGGATCTTGATGGTCAGCAGGCGCGGCGCGTAGTCCGACAGCTCCTGGCGCGGCGCGGTCAGGCCGTGGGCCATCTCGCCCAGGATGTGCAGACGGCCGGCCTTGGCCTGCTGCAGTGCCTGCTTCATGATCTCTTCGGTGATGCCTTCGATCTTGATGTCCATCTGCAGGGCGGAGATGCCCTCAGCGGTACCGGCCACCTTGAAGTCCATGTCGCCCAGGTGATCTTCGTCACCCAGGATGTCGGACAGGACGACGAAGCGCTCGCCTTCCTTGACCAGACCCATGGCGATACCGGCCACCGGCGACTTGACCGGCACGCCGGCGTCCATCAGGGCCAGCGAGGAGCCGCACACCGAGGCCATCGACGAGGAGCCGTTGGATTCGGTGATTTCCGAGACCACGCGGATGGTGTACGGGAAGGCTTCCAGCGACGGCATCACGGCGAGGACGCCGCGCTTGGCGAGGCGGCCGTGGCCGATTTCGCGACGCTTCGGGCCCATCATGCGGCCGGTCTCACCCACCGAGTACGGGGGGAAGTTGTAATGGAACAGGAAGTTGTCCTTGTACTCACCAGACACCGCGTCGATCACCTGACCGTCGCGGGCGGTGCCCAGCGTAATGGTCACGATGGCCTGCGTTTCACCGCGGGTGAACAGCGAGGAGCCATGGGTACGCGGCAGGATGCCGGTCTTCACGGCGATCGGGCGGACGGTGTCCAGCGCACGGCCGTCGATGCGGACCTTGGTGTCCAGCACCGAGTTGCGCATGGTGCTGTATTCCAGCTCGCCGAATTCCTTCGACAGCTCAGCCGGGTTCCAGCCTTCAGCGGCCACGCGGCCAGCCAGCGACTCGACCACGTCCTTCTTGATCGCCGAAATGGCGTCACGGCGCTGCAGCTTGTCGCGCACCTGGAAGGCTTCGCCCAGGCGCGGGCCGATGGCTTCCTGCAGGGCGCTGATCAGCACGTCGTTCTTGGCCGGGGCGACCCAGGTCGACGGCTTGGTGCCGGCTTCCACGGTCAGCTCGTTGATCGCGTTGATGACCTTCTGCATCTCGCGGTGACCGAAGGTCACGGCGCCCAGCATCACCTCTTCGGACAGCAGGGCGGCTTCGGATTCGACCATCAGCACGGCATTGGCGGTACCGGCGACAACCAGTTCCAGCTCCGAATCCTTCAGTTCGGTCACGGTCGGGTTGAGGATGTACTCACCGTTCTTGTAACCGACCTTGGCAGCGGCGATCGGCCCCTTGAACGGGGTGCCGGCCAGCGACAGCGCGGCCGAGGCACCGATCAGCGCGGCGATGTCGCCGTCGATGTCCGGGTTCAGCGACATCACCGTGGCGATGATCTGCACTTCGTTCTTGTAGTCTTCGGGGAACAGCGGACGGATCGGACGATCGATCAGGCGCGAAATCAGCGTCTCTTTCTCGGTCGCACGGCCTTCACGCTTGAAGAAGCCACCCGGGATACGGCCACCGGCGTAGAACTTCTCCTGATAGTCACAGGTCAGGGGGAAGAAGTCCTGGCCCTCACGCGCGCTCTTTGCGGCAACGGCGGAGACCAGCAGCACGGTATCGTCGAACTTGACGATGACGGCACCGCCGGCCTGGCGGGCGATTTCGCCGGTCTCAAGCGTGACGGTGTGTTTGCCGTACTGGAAGGTTTTGGTGATTTTTGCCACGGAGGGTGTCCTTGGGATGCTGTCTGCGAATGGACCGTCGGCGACCCGTGCCGCCTGCGGGTGACCGGTCGTTCCGGTCTGAATGCGATGGGTATTACGGTGCTACAAAACAAAACCGCGGCGCATCGCTGCGCCGCGGAGGATTCGTTGCTTAGCGACGCAGGCCAAGCTTTTCGATCAGACCCTTGTAACGGGTCACGTCTTTCTTCTTCAGGTAGTCGAGCAGGCTGCGGCGGCGGTTGACCATCTGCAGCAGGCCACGACGGCTGTGGTGATCCTTCTTGTGGGTCTTGAAGTGGCCGGTCAGCAGTTCGATGCGGGCGGTCAGCAGGGCGACCTGGACTTCCGGGGAACCGGTGTCGGAGGCGCTGCGCTTGTTGTCTTCAATAACCTTCTGGGTGTCGATCGACATTTTCTTTTCTCTTCTGATGCGGGGCCAGCAGGAACGTGTTCACGCACCGCTTGGCTCGCCGTAGGCTGATGATGATCCTGCAGGACGCAGGGTGCCCGTGAAAGGGCCGCAAAATTGTAACGGGAGCGCCCTCCCGGAACAAGGTCCGGGGCTGAATGGCCCCGGGGGATGTCACGGATTGAAGCGCCGCTGGGACGCCAGCAGGCCGGTTTCATCGACCTGCCCCAAGCCACAGGCGCCGCCGTCGGCGCCGTAAACCACCACCAGCCCTTGCGGCCAGCGGGTATCGCGCTGGCGCTGCCCCAGGCAGAAGCGGACCGCCTGCTGTGCATCCAGGTCAACCCGGGGGTAATCCACCAGCCCGGCCGAAAGCGGCAACAACAGGGCGTCCATGCCGGTTTCATCACCGGAATCGGCCATGCTGCGCAGCTGCTCGAGGGTGACCATCGCCGGTTCGGCGAACGGCTCCACCCACAAGCGGCGCAGTGCACTGATGTGCGCCCCGCACCCCAGCGCCTCACCGAGGTCGCGGGCGATGCTGCGGATATAGGTGCCCGAGCCGCAGGTGACGCGCAGCCGCAGGCGGTCCGGCTGCTGCTCCAGCACCTCGATGGAGCGCACTTCGACATCCCGCTCGGGCGCCTCGATGGCATCGCCACGGCGGGCCTTCACATACAGCGGCTCCCCACCCTGCTTGAGCGCGGAATAGATCGGGGCGCGCTGACGGATGTGGCCGGTCAGCGCCGCAAGCGCGGCCTGAAGGGCATCGGCACTGATCTCCGGCACCGGACGCTGCAGCAGCACCTGGCCTTCGGCATCATCGGTATCGGTGGTCTGGCCGAGCACGACTTCCGCGTCGTAGGCCTTGGCCGAGCCGAGCAGCAGCCCGGCGATCTTGGTGGCCTCGCCGAAGCACAGCGGCAGCAGGCCGGTGGCCAGCGGGTCCAGGCTACCGGTGTGGCCGCCCTTCTCGGCACGGAACAGGCGCCGGGCGACCTGCAGGGCCGCGTTGGAACTCATGCCGCTGGACTTGTCGAGCAGCAGGATGCCGTCCAGGCGACGGAATTGGATACGTGTCATGGATATTCATCGTAGCGCCGAGCAGTCCCCGGCGGGCAGGATCCGTGATGCAGGCAATCGCCGGGCTTCATCCGGCGCCAGCGGATCCTTACTCTTCGTTGCCTTCGCGCTTCTTCTCCGCCGCGACGGTGTCGGGCAGTTCACGCAGCAGGTTGTCGATGCGCTCACCGCGATCGACCGAATCGTCGTAATGGAAATGCAGCTCGGGCACGTGGCGCAGCTTCATCGCACGCGCCAGTTCCATGCGCAGGTGCCAGGCCAGTTCCTTCAGGCCCTTCATCGCTTCTTCGGAGCGCTCGGCCATAAGCGCGGTCACGAAGATCTTGGCATGGGACATGTCGCGGGTGATTTCCACATCGGACACGCTGACCGAGGGCAGCCCGTGTTCGCGCACGGCGTTATGCACCAGGGTGCCAAGTTCGCGGCGGATCTGGGCGGAAACACGGTCGGTTCGATGGAAAGTCTTGGGCACGCGGCAGGGCTCTTTTATTTGGGGGGTGACACGGTGAACGGTGATGCCTTGAAGCAGGACCGGGCCTTTCGGCCCGGTCCCTTGCAGCATTACAGGGTGCGCGGCACTTCGATACGCTCGAAGCACTCGATCTGGTCACCCGGCTTGACGTCGTTGTACGCCTTCACGCCGATACCGCACTCGGTACCATTGCGGACTTCGTCGACGTTTTCCTTGAAGCGACGCAGCGATTCCAGCTCGCCCTCGAACACCACGACACTGTCGCGGAGCACGCGGATCGGCTTGTTCCGCTTTACGATGCCTTCCACGATCATGCAGCCGGCGACAGCGCCGAACTTCGAGCTGCGGAAGACGTCGCGCACATCGGCGATACCGATGATCTCTTCGCGGATCTCCACACCCAGCAGACCGGAAGCCACCTGCTTCACCTGGTCGATCACGTCATAGATGATCGAGAAGTAACGCAGGTCGACGCCGTTGGATTCAATGATGCGACGGGCCGAAGCATCCGCACGCACGTTGAAGCCGATCACGGTAGCCTTCGAAGCCACCGCCGAGTTGGCGTCCGATTCGGTGATGCCGCCCACGCCGGAGTGGATCACGTTGATGCGGATGTCGTCGTTGGACAGACCCACCAGCGCCTGGCTGAGTGCCTGCACCGAACCCTGCACGTCGGCCTTGATGACCAGGTTGAGCACCTGCTGGCCCTCGCCCTTGCCGAGCGTGGCCATGATGTCTTCCATGCGGCTGCCGGCGGACTGCACCAGGCGCGATTCACGGCGCTTGGTTTCGCGCTGCTGCGCCACGTCCTTGGCCAGACGCTCGTCTTCGACCACCACGAAATCATCGCCCGCTTCCGGCACGCCGGACAGACCCAGCACCTGCACCGGGATCGACGGACCGGCCTGGTCAGGCTGCTTGCCGGTTTCGTCGAACAGGGCACGCACGCGGCCGTACTGGATGCCGCACACCAGGTAGTCGCCCTTCTTCAGCGAACCCTGCTGCACCAGCACCGTCGCGACCGGGCCACGGCCCTTGTCCAGCGAGGATTCGATGACCACGCCGCTGGCGCGGCCGTCGGCCACGGCCTTCAGTTCCAGCAGTTCGGCCTGCACGGAAATGGCTTCCAGCAGGTCGTCGATGCCCAGACCGGCCTTGGCCGAGATCTCCACCATCTGGATGTCACCACCGAAGTCTTCGGAGACGACCTGCTCGGTGAGCAGTTCGTTCTTCACCCGCATCGGGTCGGCGCCAGACTTGTCGATCTTGTTGATCGCCACGATCAGCGGCACGTTCGCCGAACGCGCGTGCTGGATCGCTTCCTTGGTCTGCGGCATGACGCCGTCATCGGCAGCCACCACCAGCACCACGATATCGGTCAGCTTGGCGCCGCGGGCACGCATCGAGGTGAAGGCAGCATGGCCCGGGGTATCCAGGAAGCTGATCACGCCCTTCGGCGTTTCCACGTGGTACGCACCGATGTGCTGGGTGATGCCACCCGCTTCGCCGGTGGCGACCTTGGTGCGGCGGATGTAATCCAGCAGCGAGGTCTTGCCGTGGTCGACGTGGCCCATGATGGTGACCACCGGCGGACGCGATACGGCTTCGCCGCGCTCTTCACCGGTAGCGGCCAGCAGCGCCTCTTCGACGTCGTCATTGCCAGCGCGGACCACGACGTGGCCGAGCTCTTCGGTCACCAGTGCCGCGGTGTCGTGGTCGATGCTCATGGTGATGGTCGCCATGACGCCCATCTTGAACAGGGCCTTGACCACTTCGCCGCCCTTCAGGGCCAGCTTCTGCGCCAGGTCGGCGACGGTGATGCTGTCGCCGATCGCCACTTCACGCACGACCGGCGCCGTCGGCCGCTCGAAGGCGTGCGGACCACTGTTCTGGCTGCCGCGCATGTCGCGACGACCCGGCTGCGGACGGCTGCCCGGACGGCCACGGTTGTTGTTGTTGTTGCTGTTGCCACGGCGCGCACGGTCGGCGGCGGACAGATGCATCTGGCCGGCGAAACGATCGCCACCGGGGCGATCGGTACGTGCCGGACCGCGGTTGTTGCGGTCGTCCGAACGCGGCGGTGCAGCGCCACGCGGCGGCGCGGACGGGCCACCGGCCGGCGGACGTGCCGCACGCGGGGCGGCCGGGGCGGCATCGGCCGGACGCGCAGCAGCCGGACGGCTGGCGGCAGCGGCTTCGGCGGCCTTGGCGGCGATGGCGGCTTCTTCAGCAGCCTTCTTCTCGGCTTCAGCCCGTTCCTTGGCGGCAACTTCTTCCTCGCGCTTGCGCACGATGGCTTCATCACGCAGGCGGTCCTTCTCCGCCAGCGCTGCCTGTTCATCAAGATTGCGCTGGCGGGATTCCTCCAGCTTGCGCAGGATGTCGGCGCGCTCCTCATCCGGGGTCATGCGCGCGGCCGCCTTGTCGTAGGTGCGCTTCTGGCGCACTTCCACGTTCACGGTGGTCTTGCTGCGACCCGCGTTCACCGTCACTTCCTGGTGCTTGCGGCGGTTCAGGGTGATCTTCTTGGAAGCCTCGGTGGCCTCTTCGACGGCCTGCTCGGGCTTGCCGTGGGCACGACGAAGGAAGCCCAGGAGCTTCACCTTCTCGGTGCTGGTCACGACCTGTTCGGGACCGCTGAACTTCATGCCGGCACCCGCCAGCTGTTCCAGCAGTTTTTCAACCGGTGTATTGACCAGTTCGGCAAGCTTGCGGATGGTGGTTTGCTGCGACATTCGGATCCTATGATCTTGAGGGCGCCCCCCCGTTTGTGGAGGTAGCGCGGATTCTACGCCCTGATCGGCTCAGGGCCCTGTTCATTGCCGGCTCATTCGCCGCGTTCCAGTCGGGCGATCTCCTCGGCGCGGGCAGACAGGATCAGCGCCGCGGCGCGCTCCTGGTCCAGCCCCTCGATGCCGAATTCAACCACCTCGTCGGCAGCCAGGTCCGACAGGTCCTCACCGGTGCGCACGCCATGGCTGGCCAGGGCGTAGGCGGTAACCTCGTCCATGCCTTCCAGGGCGAGCAGGTCGTCGGCAGGAACGCCGTCTTCCAGGCCTTCTTCAACGGCCAGCGCCTCGTTGAGCAGCGCGTCACGGGCACGTGCGCGCAGTTCTTCGACGATGTCCTCGTCGAAGCCTTCCACCGCCAGCAGTTCGCCGACGGGTACATAAGCGATTTCTTCCACGGTACCGAAGCCCTCGCTGACCAGGATGCCAGCGATTTCCTCGTCCACTTCCAGCTTGTCCATGAACAGCTGGCGGGCCGAGGTCTGCTCGGCTTCGGACTTTGCGGTGACCTGGTCCTGGGTCATCACGTTCAACTGCCAACCGGTCAGGCGGCTGGCCAGGCGCACGTTCTGCCCGCCCTTGCCGATCGCCTGGGCCAGGCGGTCTTCGGCGACAGCCAGGTCCATCGAGTGCTTGTCTTCATCGACGATGATCGACTGCACTTCGGCCGGCGCCATCGCATTGATGACGAAGTTGGCCGGGTTTTCGTTCCACAGCACGATGTCCACGCGCTCACCATTGAGCTCGTTGGACACCGCCTGCACGCGCGAACCGCGCATGCCGATGCACGCACCGATCGGATCGGTACGGGTATCGTGGGCCAGCACGGCGATCTTGGCGCGGTCGCCCGGATCGCGGGCGCAGGCCATGATTTCCACCAGGCCCTGGCCGACTTCCGGCACTTCCAGCTTGAACAGCTCGATCATGAACTCCGGCGCGGCGCGGCTGATGAACAGCTGCGGGCCACGCGGTTCGGAGCGCACTTCAGCCAGGTAGCCGCGCACGCGGTCACCGGCACGCAGCACGTCGCGCGGAATGCCCTTGTCCTTCGGAATGAAGCCCTCGGCGTTGCCGCCCAGGTCGACGAAGATGTTGCCGCGCTCGGCGCGCTTGACCACACCGGTGATCAGCTCGCCGACGCGATCCTTCCAGGCATCGACGACCTGCTGCCGCTCGGCTTCGCGCACACGCTGCACGATGACCTGCTTGGCGGCCTGGGCGGCGATGCGACCGAAGTCCGGGTTTTCGATCTGTTCTTCGACGTAGTCACCAACGTCGACGCCTTCGGCTTCGTCGATGGCGTCCATCAGGCGGATCTGGCGGTCCGGGGACTCCATGACCACGTCGTCTGCCACCACTTCCCAGCGGCGGAAGGTCTGGTAGGTGCCGTCCTTGTGGTCGATGACCACGCGCGCCAGCACTTCCTCGTCGGGGTAGCGCTTCTTCGCCGCCGAAGCCAGGGCGGCCTCGATCGCGTCGAAGATCACTTCACGCGGCACGCCTTTTTCATTGGCGACCGCGTCAACTACCAGCAGAAGTTCCTTGCTCATTGGCTCACTCCGCGCGCGGCTTCTTGGCCGCAGGCTCGTTGGATGGATTTTTGGTCGGCTTCGGACGCTTGGCCGGACCGGTCGGCTTGCTCGGGGCCAGCCCCAGCGCCACCCAGTCGGGCATGATGCGTGCCTTGTCGATGTTGTCGGCCGACACCACCAGGGTGGTTTTGTCGACGGTGAAGCTGATCGTGCCCTGCTCGGCATCGACCGAATCGATCCGGCCCTGCAGGCGGCGACGGTTGTCCTGCGGCAGCTTCAGCTGCACCTTGGCGTTCTGCCCCAGGTGCTGGCCGAACTGCGCCAGGTTGAACAGCGGGCGGTCCACGCCCGGCGAAGACACTTCCAGCGTGTAATTGCCGCTGATCGGGTCTTCGACGTCCATCTGCGCGGACACTTCGCGACTGACGCGCTCGCAGTCCTCGACGTTGATGGTGCGCTCGTCCTGCTCGGCGATCAGCACGTCGATGTACAGACGCAGCGTAGCGCCGCCGGGTGCGGGCAGATACTCGACGCCCAGCAGTTCCAGGCCCAGCGCATCGACGGTGGGGCCGAGCAGATTCGCGATTTCGGTTGCCTTGTCGCTCACAGCCTGCCTTGTTGTTGAATGTGGAAGAGATCCGGACCGCGGCGGGCCCGTTCCGGAAATGCAAAAGGGCCCACTGGGCCCTTTGTCCGGTGAAATCCGGTCATTGGATTCCGGCCGCAGGGCGCGCTGACGCGATCCCCTGCGAAGCCCAGCTTCTGGTCGAAGCCGGTGGCGGGATGATCGCGCTCCATGCAGAGCCAACCATCAGATATACCGCCAGCCCGCTGATGATAGACCTTGCACCGGGTTGGTGCAAGCTGCGCGCGCCTTTGAAGCCCCTGAAACGAGAAAAGCGACCCCGTTTCCGGAATCGCTCTCGTCTGATGCCTAGTTGGTAGCGGGGGCAGGATTTGAACCTGCGACCTTCGGGTTATGAGCCCGACGAGCTGCCAGACTGCTCCACCCCGCACCAGAAGCGGAATTATGCAGCATTCTGCTGCGCTGCGCAACCCTGCTCCACTTTTCCGTTGTCGGGTTGGTTGGTCGAACGGGTGAGACCCCCCCCGCGGCTGGTGGCTTACAGCAGGCTACATGCTTGGGGCCGGGTAATGGGGCTGGCCGGGGGACGGCAAAAGCTGCATCCATGCGGGCCTCGTTTCGCGCCATCCATGGCGTTCAACGCCCCCGCCCAGCCCCACCGCCCGGCCCCTGACAGGTTCCGTGGCCGCCCGCCGCGTATGAAAAAAGAAAAAAGCGGTAGCGCCGACCCATGGTCGGCGAGCGCAGCGGGCCGTTGGCGGAAACCATCCGCCGACCATGGGTCGGCGCTACCCGGGCCCCCAGGGACCTGTCGGAGGTGGGACGGGGTGGGTTGGCGGGAACGCTCATCCGCATGGATGCGGATGGCGAGCCTACACGGACGTATTCACGGCGGTTCCCGCCAACCCACCCCGTCCCGCCCAACCAGCAGCCCTGCAGCTTTCGCCGTTGCCGTTGCCGTTGCCGTTGTCTGGCTTCTGCCTGCGCGGCCAGCGCATCCAATCCCCATAACGAAAAAAGCGACCCCGTTTCCGGAGTCGCTTGTTCGTCTTGGTAGCGGGGGCAGGATTTGAACCTGCGACCTTCGGGTTATGAGCCCGACGAGCTGCCAGACTGCTCCACCCCGCATCAGAAGTGGTCGAATTGCTGCCCCGCGAGGGAGGCGTCTTGCAACGATGTTCTGGCAGAACCGCTGCAGTCACAACTCAGGAAACGAATATTACACTAATTGCGCAGCTTTGTATCGTTTTTCATGAAATATGTGCAAATGCCTGCTGGCACCACACCATGATGGGGTTCCAGGCCAGACCCAGGGCCAGCAGCGCCAGCGCGTTCACGCCCAGCACCACGCCCAGCACGCGGTCGTTGTTGCGCGGCAGCGGCTCGCCCACCGGCTCATCGAAGTACATGACCTTGATCACGCGCAGGTAGTAGAACGCACCGATCACCGCGCAGATCACACCCAGCAGCGCCAGCCACAGCATGCCGCCGTTGACCGCCGCGCCCAGCACGGCCAGCTTCGTCCAGAAGCCCAGGAACGGGGGGATGCCCGCCATCGAGGCCATGATGCACAGGATCAGCGCGGCCATCCACGGGTTGCGGGCGTTCAGGCCCTTGTAGTCGTTGATGTTCTCGGCTTCGAAGCCGTTGCGCGACATCGCGATGATCGCGCCGAAGCCGGCGGTCGACATGATCGCGTAGCTCACCGCATAGAACAGCGCGGCGGCATAGCCCTGCGAACCACCCCCGGCGATGCCCATCAGCAGGAAGCCGATGTGCGACACGGTGGAGAAGGCCAGCATGCGCTTCAGGTTGTGCTGGGCGATCGCCATCAGGTTGCCGATCACCAGCGACAGCGCCGCCAGGCCACCGATCAGGAGCTTCCACTCATCCGACAGCGGACCCACGCCGACTTCCAGCAGGCGGTAGGCCATGCCGAACGCAGCCAGCTTCGGGGCCGAGCTGATGAACAGCGCGACCGGCGCCGGGGCACCCTGGTAGACGTCGGGCAGCCACATGTGGAACGGCGCCGCACCCAGCTTGAAGGCCACGCCGGCAATCATGAACACCGCGCCGGTCAGCAGCAGCATGCGCTCGTCCGACTGCGGGATGGCCGCGTTGATGGCGTCCAGGTGCAGCGAACCGGTAGCGCCGTAGATCAGCGACATGCCGTACAGCAGCAGGCCGGAGGCCAGCGAACCGAGCACGATGTACTTCATCGCTGCTTCCGAGGCCAGGCCGTTGTCACGGTTGCTGGCGACCAGCGCGTAGGAGCACAGCGCCAGCAGTTCCAGGCCCAGATAGACCATCAGCAGGCTGCCGGCGGAGACCAGGATCATCATGCCGGCGGTGGCGAACAGCACCAGCACCGGAATCTCGCCCTGGAACAGGTCGCGCTCGCGCAGGTAGCTCCAGCCGTACACCAGGCTCAGCCCGCTGCACAGCACGATCACCACCTTCATCACGTCGGCAGCGGTGTCACGCACGAACATGCCGTGGAAGACCTCCCCCTGCCCGCCCGTGCCGGTGGCCAGCATGACCAGCACCACCGCCAATGCGGCGAGCGAGAACAGATGGGTGATCAGCTTGTTCTGCTTGCTGATGAACAGATCGAGGATCATCAGGGCGAAGGCGCTCGCGACCAGCACCAGCTCGGGAGCGAGCGGGGGCAGGTCAGCAGCGGTCAGTGGCAGCAACGGCGAGGTGGTCATTATCAAATCCTGGAATCAGTTCGCTCGGCAGGCCGATCAGAGCAATTTGCTGGAAGCAATCTGCATCGCCAGCTTGGCGATCGACGGCTCCATCAGGTCGGTCAGCGGCTTGGGGTAGATGCCCAGGGCCAGTACGCCAATGGCGAACACGCCCAGCACCAGCCACTCGCGGCCGTTGATGTCCTTCAGTTCGGCGACGTGGGCGTTGGCCACCTCACCGAAGAAGATGCGCTTGTACAGCCACAGCGTGTAGGCGGCGCCGATGATCAGGGTGGTGGCAGCGCCCAGTGCGATCCACGGATTACGCTGGAAGGCCGCCATGATGACCATGAACTCGCCTGCGAAACCGGAGGTACCCGGCAGGCCGGCATTGGCCATGAAGAACAGCATCGCGAAGGTGGCGAACCACGGCATCACGTTGACCACGCCGCCGTAATCGGCGATGCGGCGGCTGTGCATGCGGTCATACAGCACGCCCACGCAGGAGAACATCGCACCGGACACGAAGCCGTGCGAGATCATCTGCACCATCGCACCCTGCAGGCCCAGGCGGGCGGCGTCGGCATTGCCGGCTTCCCGCACCAGCCACAGGGCGATGAACGTACCCAGGGTGACGAAGCCCATGTGCGCGATCGAGGAATAGGCGATCAGCTTCTTCATGTCGTCCTGCACCAGGGCGACCAGGCCGACGTAGATCACTGCGATCAGCGACAGCGCGATCACCAGCCACGCCCATTCCATCGAGGCGTCCGGGACGATCGGCAGGTTGAAGCGCAGGAAGCCGTAGCCACCGATCTTCAGTGCGATGGCGGCCAGGATCACCGAACCGGCGGTCGGGGCTTCCACGTGGGCGTCCGGCAGCCAGGTGTGCACCGGGAACATCGGCACCTTGACCGCGAAGGCGATCAGGAAAGCGAAGAATATCCAGGTCTGCTCGGTGGCGGTCAGCTGCAGCGCATACAGGTCGGCCAGCTGGAAGCTGCCGCCCTTCAGGTACAGGTAGACCAGGGCCACCAGCATCAGCACCGAGCCGAGGAAGGTGTAAAGGAAGAACTTCAGCGCGGCGTAGATGCGGCGCGGGCCGCCCCAGACACCGATGATCAGGAACATCGGGATCAGCATCGCTTCGAAGAACACGTAGAACAGCATCGCGTCGGTGGCAGCGAAGATGCCGACGGTGACGCCTTCCAGGATGAGGAAGGCCGCCACGTACTGGTTCACGCGCTTGTCGATGGCACTCCAGGCGCCGATCAGCGCGAGAACGCTGACCAGCGTGGTCAGCGCGATCAGCGCGATGGCGATGCCGTCCACGCCCAGGTTGTAGCCGATGTCGTAGGCCGGGATCCAGGCGCGGGTTTCGACGAACTGCAGCGCGTCGATGCCCGGGTCGTAACCGGTGAGCAGCGGGATGCTCAGGGCGAAGGTCAGCAGCGCGACACCCAGCGACGCCCAGCGGGCGGTCTGCGCATCACGGATGGCAAGGACCAGGGCGCCACCGATGATCGGCAGCCAGATGAGGACACTAAGTAGGGGCCAGTTCGACACGTTTTCTTATTCCGTACAGGTCATCAACGCAGGTAATGCATCAGCAGGCCCAGGAGGGCAATCAGGCCGATGATCATCGCGAAGGCGTAGTGATAGAGGAAACCGGATTGGGTACGACGCAGCACATTGGCTGCCACGTCCGCCCCACGTGCGACCAGGTTGACGGTGCCGTCGACGATGTTCGTGTCGAGCCAGCGTGCCACCCTGCCCAGCTTGACGCTGCCGCCGGCAAAGCCGTCGATCCACAGCGTGTCCATGCCGTACTTGTTTTCCAGCACCGACACGATCGGCGCGAAGGTCCTGCGCGCCCGGCCCGACAGGTCCGGCTTCCACAGGTAGAAGATCACGGCGAGCAGGAAGCCTGCCACGGTCAGGAAGAACGGCCAGGCGGTCATGCCATGCAGCGCGAACGCCACCGGACCATGGAAGTGCTCGCCGAGGAAGCCCACGGTGTTCTTGGCCGGGTCGTAGAAGTCCACGATGCCGGTGAAGAAGTTGGTGGCCTGGCCCTTGATGCCTTCATGGGCGTGGTGTCCGGCCCAGTCGGTGCCATGCAACATCGGGCCGATGCTGAAGAAGCCGATGATGATGGAGGGGATCGCCAGCAGGATCAGCGGCAGCGTCACCACCCACGGGGTCTCGTGCGGCTCATGCGGGCCATGGCCGTGACCATGGTCGTCATGACCGTGGTCGGCATGCGCATCGGCTGCATGTGCGTCGACGGCATGGGCATGGTCATCGTGCGCATGCGCAGCGTGGCCATGGCCGTGGTCGTCGTGGGCCACGTCGCGGAAGCGTTCCTTGCCATGGAAGGTCAGGAACAACAGGCGGAAGCTGTAGAAGCTGGTCACCAGCACACCGCCCAGCACCGCCCAGTAGGCATAGGTCGCGACCCAGCTGCTGGACATGTGCGCGTGGATCTCGGCCGCCTCGATGATGGTGTCCTTCGAGTAGAAGCCGGAGAAGAACGGCGTGCCGACCAGGGCCAGCGTACCGATCCACATGGTGATGAAGGTGATCGGCATGTACTTGCGCAGGCCGCCCATCCTGCGCATGTCCTGCTCGTGGTGCATGGCGATGATCACCGAACCCGCACCGAGGAACAGCAGCGCCTTGAAGAAGGCGTGGGTCATCAGGTGGAACACCGCGGCCGAGTACGCCGAGACGCCCAGCGCCACGGTCATGTAGCCCAGCTGGGAGAGCGTGGAGTACGCGACGACGCGCTTGATGTCGTTCTGCACGATGCCGATCAGGCCGGTGAAGAACGCAGTGGTGGCACCGATGAACAGCACGAAGTTCAGTGCGGTCGGCGACAGCTCGAACAGCGGCGACATGCGGGTGACCATGAAGATGCCGGCGGTGACCATGGTCGCGGCGTGGATCAGCGCCGAGATCGGGGTCGGGCCTTCCATCGAGTCAGGCAGCCAGACGTGCAGCGGCACCTGGGCGGACTTGCCCATCGCACCGATGAACAGGCAGATGCAGATCACCGTGGCGCTGGCCCAGACAACCGGCTGTTCCAGTACCTGGATGGTGTGCAGGCCGAACAGGTCGATCGAACCGGACCACACCTGGATGGCCCCGTTGGCCAGTTCCGGATCCATGATCTTGGCGAACACGGTGGCGTAGTCGAGGGTACCGAACACCCACAACACGCCGCCGATGCCGAGCAGGAAGCCGAAGTCACCGACACGGTTGACCAGGAAGGCCTTCATGTTGGCGAAGATCGCAGTCGGGCGCTTGAACCAGAAACCGATCAGCAGGTAGGACACCAGGCCCACCGCTTCCCAGCCGAAGAACAGCTGCAGGAAGTTGTTGCTCATCACCAGCGTCAGCATGGAGAAGGTGAACAACGAGATGTAGCTGAAGAAGCGCTGGTAACCCGGGTCTTCTTCCATGTAGCCGATGGTGTAGATGTGCACCAGCAGCGACACGAAGGTCACCACCACCATCATCATGGCGGTGAGCTTGTCGACCATGAAACCGACATGCGCCGAGTACTGGCCGACTTCGAAGAAGGTGTACAGGTTCTCGTTGAACGGCTGCGCGCCGCCCCACAACAGCTGGTAGAACACGTACATCGACAGGGCGCAGCTGACCGCCACGCCGAGGATGGTGATGGTCTGCGCGCCGAGGCGCCCGACCTGACGACCGAACAGGCCGGCGATGATGCTGCCGAACAGCGGTGCAAGCACCACTGCGATCAACAGACTCTTGGCGAGTGTGATTTCCATCTGTTAATCAGCCCTTCAACGAATCGACTTCGCCGACATTGATCGTTCGACGTGTACGGAACAGGGTCACCAGGATTGCCAGGCCGATGGCGGCCTCGGCGGCTGCGACGGTGAGGATGAAGAACACGAACAGCTGGCCGGCCGTGTCACCCAGTTCGCGCGAGAACCCGACGAAATTGATGTTCACCGACAGCAGCATCAGTTCGATGGACATCAGCAGGACGATGACGTTCTTCCGGTTGAGGAAGATGCCGGCCAGGCTGATGCAGAACAGCACCGCACCCAGCGCCAGGATATGGCCCAACGTGATCATGGCTTGGTCTCCTCGCCAGCGGCCGGCATATCGACGGCGGCCTTGGTGTTGCTGTGCACGAACGGCTGGTCGACGTCCATCTTGACCACGGTGAGGCGGTCACGCGACTTGACCATGGTCTGCTCGCCCGGGTTCTGCGTCTTGATGCCGGTGCGATGGCGCAGGGTCAGCATCACGGCGGCGACCACCGCGACGGTCAGGATGACCGCAGCGAACTCGAACGGCAGCAGGTATTCGGTGAACAGGCTGCGCGCCAGCCAGGTGATGTTGGACGTGTCAGCGGCCAGCGCAGCGGCGTTGTCGGCCGGGAACGGGTTGACCGCCCTGCCCCGCACGCCGATCAGGGTGACGATCTGCACCAGCATCACCACCGCGACCACCAGCCCGACCGGCAGGTAACGTACCCAGCCTTCGCGCAGGTTGTCGGTGTCGATGTCCAGCATCATCACCACGAACAGGAACAGCACCATCACCGCGCCGACATACACCAGCACCAGGGCCACGCCGAGGAACTCAGCGCCGACCAGGATCCAGATGCAGGCCACGGAGAAGAAGGTCAGCACCAGGCAGAGCACGGCGTTGACCGGGCTGCGCGCACTGATCACCGCCGCGGCCGAGACACCGGCTGCGATGGCGAAAACCCAGAAAGCGATATTTACCCAATCCATGTCTCGACCTCAGCGGTAAGCGGCATCGGCGGCACGGCGCTCGGCGATTTCGGTTTCAAGCCGATCACCCAGGGCCAGCAGCTGCGGCTTGGTAACGATGTTTTCGCCACGATTCTCGAAGTGGTACTCGAGGATGTGGGTCTCCACGATCGAGTCCACCGGGCAGCTTTCTTCGCAGAAGCCACAGAAGATGCACTTGAACAGATCGATGTCGTAACGCGTGGTGCGGCGGGTGCCGTCCTCGCGCTTGGCCGAATCGATGGTGATGGCCAGTGCCGGGCAGACCGCTTCGCACAGCTTGCAGGCGATGCAGCGCTCTTCACCGTTGGGATAACGGCGCAGGGCGTGCAGGCCGCGGAAGCGCGGGGACTGCGGGAACTTCTCCATCGGGTACATCATGGTGTACTTCGGCTTGAAGCTGTACTTCAGCGTCAGCCACAGACCGGCCAACAGCTCCAGCAGCAGCAGGCTCTTGAAGTAATGGGTAATCCTGTTCATTACGTTAGACACCCTTTTGAATCACGCCGAAGAACACCATCAAGGCGGTGACCGCGATCCAGAAAATGGTCAGCGGGATGAAGACCTTCCAGCCCAGCCGCATGATCTGGTCATAGCGGAAACGCGGGAAGCTGGCACGGAACCAGATGTAGGCGCTGGCGAAGAAGAACACCTTGATGAACAGCCACGGCCAGCCACCGGTCCAGATCCAGTCGATGAACGGCGAGATCGCACCCGGATTCACCCAGCCCTGGATCGGGCTCAACCAGCCACCGAGGAAGAAGATCGCGATCAGGAAGCTGATCAGGATCATGTTCGCGTATTCGGCCAGGAAGAACAGCGCGAAGGCACCGCCGGAGTATTCCACCATGTGGCCGGCGACGATTTCCGATTCGCCTTCCACCACGTCGAACGGCGCGCGGTTGGTTTCGGCCACGCCGGACACCCAGTACACGACGAACAGCGGGAACAGCGGCAGCAGGAACCAGTCCAGGAAGCCGGAGTTGCCGGCCTGCGCCATCACGATGCCGGTCAGGTTCAGGCTGCCCGAAGCGATCATCACGCCGACCAGGGCAAAGCCCATGGCGATCTCGTAGCTGATCATCTGCGCCGAGGCGCGCATTGCACCCAGGAACGCGTACTTCGAATTGGATGCCCAACCGGCCAGGATGATGCCGTACACGCCCAGCGAGGTCATCGCCAGCAGGTACAGCAGGCCGGCGTTGGCATTGGACAGCACCAGCTGCGCATCGAAGGGCACCACCGACCAGGCCGCGAAGGCCGGTGCCAGGGTGATCAACGGCGCCAGCAGGAACAACACCTTGTGGGCGTTGGCCGGCTGCAGCACTTCCTTGAACAGCAGCTTGAAGACGTCGGCGAAGGCCTGGAAGATGCCCATGCCCACGTACATCGGGCCGTGGCGGACGTGCATCCAGCCGATCAGCTTGCGTTCCCAGACCACGTAGAAGGCCACCGAGATGATCACCGGCATGGTGATCACCAGGATCTTCAGGATGATCCACAGCAGGGCGCCGATCTCACCAAGGCCAAGCAGCCACTGGTGCAGCGGGTCCACTGCGTTCAACAGCAATTCGTTCATGCAGCCACCACCGTTACGCGTGCGGCACCCAGCGGTGCGGTTGCACCGTGGCCCGATTCAATCCAGACCGAACCCACGGCGACGCGGGCGTCGACCACCACCGGCAGCGTGGCGCGGCCGGCATCGGTGCCGACCTTGGCCATCTGGCCTTCCTGCAGCTGCAGGCGGGCGGCATCGGTGGCATTGAGCACGATGCGCGGGGCGGTGTTGAGCGGATGCGACTGCAGCGCCGGTGCGCGACGGACGACCGCGTCGCTGCGGTAGATCGCCGCGGTCGAAGCCACTTCCAGGCCTTCGCTGGCCACGGGAGCGGCCGACGAAGCGGCGACGGTCACGCTCACCGGCGCCAGGCTGGCGCGCAGGCCGGCCAGGTCGATGAACTCGAAACCGGCCAGTGCCATTTCGCCACCCAGGGCGCGCAGCACGCGCCAGCCCTCGCGGGCCTCACCCGGCAGCTTGCCGCCGGCGCGTGCCGACTGCGAGCGACCATCGAGATTGGTCAGCGTGGCGTCGATTTCCGGCAGTGCGCCGATCGGCAGGATCACGTCGGCGACGTCGCGGGTCGAGGCGCAGGCGAACTGGCTGAAGGCCACCACCTGGGCACCGGCCAGCGCCTTGCGGGCGGCGGGGGCGTCGGCGAAATCCAGGCCCGGCTCCAGGCCATAGACCACGTAGGCCTGGCGCGGCTGGGACAGCATGCCCGCCACATCCTTGCCGGCCGGCAGCACGCCGGCGCGGGTCAGGCCGATGGCATTGGCGCCCTGCGGAATACGGCACAGCTTGGCACCGGTTGCTGCAGCGAAATCACGCGCAGCGGCGCGGATCGCGGCGGCCTGCGGGTGGTTTTCGGCGATGCCACCGACGATCAGCACGGTGTTGCGACCGCCCTGCACCGCCGAACGCAGGTCAGCGTTTTCCAGTGCGCCGGCGAAGGTCGACGGTGCGACGATCTGCTTGCTGGCGATGCTGAAGGCGAAGTCGAAATCGACCGGGTTGACCACGTGGATCTTCGCGCCATTGCTGGTCTGCGCCTTGCGCAGGCGGGCATGCAGCAGCGGAAGCTCATGGCGGATGTTGCTGCCCAGCACCACGATCTGGTCGGCGCCTTCGATTTCGGCCAGCGGCAGCCCGAACACTTCGGCGGTGGACGCGTCGGAGAAGTCGCGGTTGTTGATGCGGTGGTCGATGTTGGTCGAACCCAGGCCTGATGCCAGGCGGGCCAGCAGCGCGCCCTCCTCGTTCGAGGTCGACGGGTGTACCAGCACGCCCAGGGCGTCGCCCTGGTTGGCCTTCAGGATGTCGGCGGCAGCAGCCAGGCCTTCGGCCCAGCTCACTTCCTTCCACTCGCCATTGATCTTGCGCAGCGGCTTGACCGCACGGTCTTCGCTGTACAGGCCCTGGTGCGAGTAGCGGTCACGATCGGACAGCCAGCATTCGTTGACCAGCTCGTTGTCGCGCGGCACGGTGCGCAGCACTTCGCCGCGACGCACGTGCAGGAACAGGTTCGAGCCCATCGCATCGTGGTAGCCCAGCGATTCGCGCGCGGTCAGTTCCCACGGACGTGCGCGGAACTGGAACACCTTGTTGGTCAGCGCGCCCACCGGGCACACATCCACCACGTTGCCGGACAGTTCGGTGGTCAACGGCTTGCCGTCGTAGGTACCGATCTGCAGGTTCTCACCGCGGTACATGCCACCCAGTTCATAGGTACCTGCAACGTCGGCGGTGAAGCGGACGCAACGGGTGCACTGGATGCAACGGGTCATTTCGGTGGCCACCAGCGGCCCCATGTCCTCGTCCACCACCACGCGCTTGCGCTCGTTGAAGCGGCTGACCGAACGGCCATAGCCCAGCGATACGTCCTGCAGCTCGCACTCACCGCCCTGGTCGCAGACCGGGCAGTCCAGCGGATGGTTGATGAGCAGGAACTCCATCACCGAACGCTGGAACTTCAGCGCTTTTTCGCTGCGGGTGGCAACCTTCATGCCATCCATCACCGGCGTGGCGCAGGCAGGCGCCGGCTTCGGCGACTTCTCCACGTCCACCAGGCACATGCGGCAGTTGGCGGCGATCGGCAGCTTCTCGTGGTAGCAGAAGCGCGGGATCGGGATGCCGGCCTTGTCGGCGGCCTGGATGATCATCGAACCCTTGGGCACCACCAGCGACTGGCCGTCGATTTCGACGGTGACGTGGTCCGGTGGCACGTTGGGCGTTACGGGTTGCGCGCTCATGCGGCAGCAGCCTCCACCTTCTTGCCGTCAACCATCGAATGACCGTTGACGATGTAATACTCGAATTCGTCCCAGAACTGGCGCAGGAAACCCTGGATGGGCCATGCCGCCGCTTCACCGAACGCACAGATGGTGTGGCCTTCGATCTGGCCGGCCACGGCCTTCAACTGGTGCAGGTCTTCCATCGTGGCCTTGCCGGCGACGATGCGCTCCAGCACCCGGTGCATCCAGCCGGTGCCTTCACGGCACGGGGTGCACTGGCCACAGGATTCCTTGTGGAAGAACTGGCTGATGCGGCAGGCGAACTTGACGCAGCACACGCTGTCGTCCAGCACCACGATGGCGCCCGACCCCAGCCCGGTGCCGAGGGCACGCAGGGTGTCGTAGTCCATCTGCAGGCCCTTCAGCTCTTCGGCCTTCAGCACCGGCATCGACACGCCGCCCGGAACCGCGCCCTTCAGCGTGCGGCCCGGCTTCAGGCCTCCGGCCATTTCCAGCAGCTCGTCGAAGGTGGTGCCCAGCGGCACCTCGAAGTTGCCCCCCTTCTGCACGCAGCCGGACACCGAGAAGATCTTCGGCCCGCCGTTCTTGGTCAGCGACAGGCCCTGGAACCATTCCGGCCCGTTTCGGATGATCGCCGGCACCGAAGCATAGGTCTCGGTGTTGTTGATGGTGCTGGGCTTGCCGTACAGGCCGAAGTTCGCCGGGAACGGTGGCTTGTAGCGCGGCTGGCCCTTCTTGCCCTCCAGCGATTCCATCAGCGCGGTTTCTTCGCCGCAGATGTAGGCGCCGGCGCCCAGCGCACCGTAGATGTCGATGTCCACGCCGCTGCCGAGGATGTCCTTGCCCAGCCAGCCGTTCGCGTACGCGTCGGCCAGGGCCTGCTCGAAGTTCTCGAACGGCTCGTGGTGGAACTCGCCACGCAGGTAGTTGTAGCCCACGGTGCTGCCGGTGGCGTAGCAGGCGATCGCCATGCCTTCCACCACCGAATGCGGGTTGTAACGCAGGATGTCGCGATCCTTGCAGGTACCCGGCTCGGATTCATCCGAATTGCACAGGATGTACTTCTGCATCGTGCCCTTGGGCATGAAGGACCACTTCAGGCCGGTCGGGAAACCGGCGCCGCCACGGCCGCGCAGGTTGGACTGCTTGACCATCTCGATGACCTGCTCCGGCGAGATCTTCTCTTCGAGGATCTTGCGCAGGGCGGCGTAGCCACCGGTCTTGAGGTAGCTTTCGTACGACCACGGAGTGTCGTAATGCAGGGTGGTGTAGACCACCTGGTGCGGCAGCGGTGCGGGACCGACCGGACCACTGGGTGCGTGATGATGTGCCATGGCTTACTCCAACCCGTCCAGCAGCTCGTCGACTTTCTCGACGGTCAGGCGCTCGTGGTAATGGCCGTTGATGACCATCATCGGTGCACCGGCACAACCGGCCAGGCACTCTTCTTCGCGCTTGAGATAGATACGTCCGTCAGCGGTGGACTGACCGGTGCGGCAACCGAGTTTCTTCTCGGCGTGCGCGACCAGGTCTTCGGCACCGTTCAACCAGCAGCTGATGTTGGTGCAGAACGCCACGTTGTGGCGGCCGACCTTCTCCAGCTCGAACATCGAGTAGAAGCTGGCGACCTCGTAGGCCCACACCGGCGGCAGGTCCAGGTACTTGGCCACGCCGGCGATCAGCTCGTCGGTCAGCCAACCGGCGTTCTGTTCCTGCGCAGCGTGCAGCCCCTGCAGCACGGCCGAGCGCTTGCGGTCCGGCGGGAACTTGGACAGCCAGTGATCGATGTGAGCACGGGTCTTGTCGCTCAGCACCACCATCGGATCGACGTCGCGCGCCGCCTCGAAATTACCTGTCGCCTTCATCGGCCGACCTCAGCGAAATGCATGTCTTGGAATTCCATATGCTGCGGCGCCGGCTTGCGCCGGCTGCCTGCAGGAAAGAGGGTCAGGTCAGCCGGATTCACCGGTCGACCTCGCCGAACACCAGGTCGTAGGTGCCGATCATCGCCACCACGTCGGCCAGCATGTGGCCGCGCACTATCGAATCGATCGAGGACAGGTGGGCGAAGCCCGGCGCACGCAGGTGCACGCGGAACGGCTTGTTGGCACCGTCGGACATCAGGTAGCAGCCAAACTCACCCTTCGGCGCTTCGACGGCGGCATAGGTTTCGCCGGCCGGCACGCAGTAGCCTTCACTGAACAGCTTGAAGTGGTGGATCAGCGCTTCCATGTCGTCCTTCATCGCCTCGCGGGACGGCGGCGCGACCTTGAAGTTGTTGACGATCACCGGACCCGGGTTGGCCTTCAGCCACGCCACGCACTGCTTGATGATGCGGTTGGACTCGCGCATTTCAGCCACGCGGCACAGGTAGCGGTCGTAGCAGTCGCCTTCCTTGCCCAGCGGGATGTCGAAATCGACGGCATCGTACTTGGCGTACGGACGCTTCTTGCGCAGGTCCCACGCAACGCCCGAACCACGCAGCATCACGCCGGTCATGCCCCACTGGTGGGCCAGTTCCGGGGTGACCACGCCGATGCCGACCGTACGCTGCTTCCAGATGCGGTTGTCGGTGAGCAGGGTTTCGTACTCGTCGACGCGGCCCGGGAACTCGTTGGTGAAGTTTTCGATGAAATCGAGCAGCGAGCCTTCGCGCGATGCGTTCAGCTGCTTCAGGGCGTTGCCCTTGTGCCAGCGCGATTCCTTGTACTTCGGCATGTGGTCCGGCAGGTCGCGGTAGACGCCGCCCGGACGGTAGTACGCCGCGTGCATGCGGGCGCCGGACACGGCCTCGTAGCAGTCCATCAGCTCTTCGCGCTCACGGAAGGCGTACAGCATCACCGCCATCGCGCCCAGGTCGAGCGCGTTGGAACCCAGCCACATCAGGTGGTTCAGGATGCGGGTGATTTCGTCGAACATGGTACGGATGTACTGCGCACGCTCCGGCGCTTCGATCCCCATCAGGGTCTCGATGGCACGCACGTAAGCGTGCTCGTTGCACATCATCGACACGTAATCCAGGCGGTCCATGTAACCGATGGACTGGTTGAACGGCTTGGATTCGGCGAGCTTTTCGGTGCCACGGTGCAGCAGGCCGACGTGCGGGTCGGCACGCATGATGGTTTCGCCGTCCATTTCCAGGATCAGGCGCAGCACACCGTGCGCGGCCGGATGCTGCGGGCCGAAATTCATCGTGTAATTGCGGATTTCCTGCCGGTTCTCGGCAGCATTGCTGGCGAAGGCGCCGTGCGCCTGTTCGACCGGCTTGATCACCTGTGCACTCACTTCATTGCCTCCTGCGAACGCTCGCCGGCTGCGGTCTGCAGGCGGGCGTCGTCACGGATCACGCGCGGCACGCCGACGCGCGGCTCCACCGAGGTGACCGGCTCATAGACCACGCGCTTCTTCTCTTCGTCGTAACGCACTTCGACGTTGCCGATCAGCGGGAAGTCCTTGCGGAACGGATGGCCGACGAATCCGTAGTCGGTCAGGATGCGGCGCAGGTCCGGGTGGCCTTCGAAGATCATGCCGAACAGATCGAACGCTTCGCGCTCGAACCAGTTCAGGCCCGGCCACACGTCGGTCAGCGAACGCACGACCGGCAGCCCCTCGTTCGGGGCGAAGCAGCGCAGGTGCAGCATCAGGTTGTGCTGGTACGAACGCAGCTGCGCGACCACGGCAAAGCGCTGGGTCGGCATGTGCTGCGGCTGTGCGCCGCCGGCATCTTCTTCGCTGGGGAATTCACCCCAGGCAAAACGGCCGGCGCCCTTGCCCTCGACGCCGCGGCTGAAGCCCTGCGAGGACACGTCAGCGGTGTCCCATTCGTCAGAACCGTAACCGAGGTAATCGACGCCGCACAGGTCGACGGCCTGCTCGAAACCAAATTCGTCACGCAACGCGAGCGCGGTGGCGTGCCAATCCGAGGCAGGCACTTCCAGCGTCACTTCGCCGCGGGGTTCGACCACGATGACCTTGCCGCCGGTGAAGCGGGCGGAAAGTCGGTCGATGAAGGATGCTTGCTCTGCCATGGGGGCTTGGCGCGCTCTTGTAGTGTGGAAGGGTCAGCGGGCGATGGTCTGCGTACGCCAGATCTTCTTCTGCAGCTGCAGGATCCCGTACACCAGCGCTTCGGCGGTTGGCGGGCAGCCCGGGACGTAGATGTCCACCGGCACCACGCGATCGCAACCGCGAACAACCGAATAGGAATAATGGTAGTAGCCGCCACCGTTGGCGCAGCTCCCCATCGAGATGACCCACTTCGGGTCCGGCATCTGGTCGTAGACCTTGCGCAGCGCCGGGGCCATCTTGTTGACCAGCGTACCGGCCACGATCATCACGTCGGACTGGCGCGGCGACGGGCGGAACACCACGCCGTAACGGTCCAGGTCCAGGCGCGCGGCACCGGCATGCATCATTTCAACGGCACAGCAGGCCAGGCCGAAGGTCATCGGCCACATAGAACCGGTACGGGCCCAGTTCAACAGGGCATCGACACTGGTGGTGACATAGCCCTTTTCCAGCAGCGGGTTATCGCCAGCCGGTCGCAGGATGTCGTCAACCCGCCCTTCCGGGGTGGGGTTGTTCATCAGGCCGTCGAGAGTTTGGATCACTCCCATTCCAGCGCTCCCTTCTTCCAGACGTAAATGAAGCCGAGGAACAGCATGCCCACGAACAGGCCCATGGTGACCAGCGAACGCGCGCCGAGCTCCATGAAGACCTGGGTCCAGGGCACGATGAAGATGATTTCCAGATCGAAGACGATGAACTGGATCGCGATCAGGTAATAACGCACGTCGAACTTCATGCGTGCGTCTTCAAAAGCCTCGAAGCCGCATTCGTACGGCGAGAGCTTCTGCAGATCGGGACGGCGTGGGCCGAGGAATCGTCCAATCAGCATCAGCGTGATGCCGATACCGGTAGCGACGATCAGAAACAGCAGAGACGGCAAATATTCGGCCAGCACAGCGATTCTCTCTTGCCTCTGCCGCCGCGCCTGCAGGCGCTTTGGCATGGGGGAGTGGACGGGGACAACGCTACCCGGCGCAGAGCGCGCCGGACGTACCCGCTTTACTTACTAAATGGTGCCCAAGAGGGGACTCGAACCCCTACGACCTAAGTCGCTACCACCTCAAGGTAGTGCGTCTACCAATTCCGCCACCTGGGCTTACGATCACGCTGGACTATCTATCCAGTGCGCGGCGTATTGTAACCGTCTTCAGTCTTTCTGGGAGCCTTCCGGCTGCTTTTCTTCGCCAGAATTTGAAGATTCCGCCTGAGCCGGCACAGTCGCGGCCGGAACCGGCTGCTGGGCAGGCTGCTGCACCGGGACCGGAGCGGCCGCCGGCACGCTGGCCGGACGCTCACCCGCCGGTGCAGCCGGGACGCTGGCGGCTGGCGCGGCCATCAGGCCGAGGCCCTGCTGCTCGGCCGGGCGGCTGCCATGGCCGGCATACCACGCCATGAACAGGCTGATGCCAAAAAACACCACGGCCAGCCACTTGGTGGACTTGGACATGAAGTTGGACGCACCACGTGCGCCGAACACCGTGCCCGAGGCGCCGGCACCAAAGCCCGAGCCAGCGGCGGCACCGGAACCACGCTGCATCAGGATCAGCGCGATCATGGCCACTGCGACCAGCACGTAAACGACATTGAGGATCAACATCAGCATCTGGAATCCGTCCTCGGACTACTTCTAATCAGGTTGCAGCCGCCGCCTGGGCGATGGCCAGAAAATCGGCGGCCACCAACGAGGCGCCACCCACCAGCCCGCCATCGACGTCGGGCTGTGCGAACAGCTCGGCGGCATTGTCAGGCTTCACGCTGCCACCGTAAAGGATGGTCAGGGAATCGGCGATTCTAGCATCCACCTTGGCCACTTCGCCACGGATGAAGGCATGCACCTGCTGGGCCTGCTCCTTGCTGGCGGTGCGCCCGGTGCCGATCGCCCAGACCGGCTCGTAGGCCACCACGGCGTTTTCAAAGCCCTGCCCGCCCACCAGCGCCAGCACCGGGGCCAGTTGGCTGGCGATCACCACCTCGGTCTGGCCGGCTTCACGCTGCTCCAGGGTCTCGCCCACGCACAGCACCGGCACCAGGCCGGCGTGCAGCGCGGCGGCGAACTTGCGCGCGACCAGCTCACTGCTCTCGTGATGGTACTGGCGGCGTTCGGAATGCCCGACCAGGCCGTAACGGGCGCCCACTTCGTGCAGCATGCTGGCCGAGACTTCGCCGGTGTAGGCGCCCTTCTCGTTGCTGCTGACGTCCTGGGCACCAAAGGCAACGGCGGTATCGGCGAAATCATCGGCGAGTTCGCCGAGGTACGGCAGCGGCGGCAGGATCACCAGCTCGACCCCCTGCTCCGGCGCCCCGTTGGCGATGTCGGTGACCAGGGTGGTGGCGAACTCACGGGTTCCGTGCAGTTTCCAGTTTCCGGCGACGATCTTGCGGCGCATGGGCGGTGGCTCCGTTTCGTATCAGCCGGACATGATAACGAATGAAATTATCCGCCGTTGGGCCGTAACCGGTTACATCTTGTTTGCGGGGAGTCGAACGGGTGAGACCCCCCTCGCGGCTGGCTGCTGTTGCTGGCTACGTGGCGGGGGCCGGGCGGTGGGGCTGGTCGGGGGACGGCAAAAACTGCATCCATGCGGGCCTCGTTTCGCGCCATCCATGGCGCTCAACGCCCCCGCCCAGCCCCACCACCCGACCCATGACAGGTTCCGGGTGCCGCCAGCCGCGTATGAAAAGAAAGAAAAAGCGGTAGCGCCGACCCATGGTCGGCGAGCGCAGCGGGCCGTTGGCGGGAACATTCCGCCGACCATGGGTCGGCGCTACCGGGGCCACCGGGGACCTGTCGAGGGCGGGGCGGGGTGGTTGTGCAGGACCGTCTTTTCGCATGGATGCGAAAAGCGAGCCTACACGGACGTACTTGCGGCGTGTCCTGCACAGCCACCCCGCCCCGCCAACAACCAGCCCTGCAGCCGTTGACGTTGCCGTTGCTTCAACTTGAAAAGCGGGTGCCGGGCCGCAGGCCCGGCAAACCAGAACACAATCAGCGCGGCCCGAACATCAGTTCCAGGTCGTTGCCCTGCGGCAGGCCCGAACGACGCTGCACGTGCCCTTCAGCATCCTTGAACAGAATCCCCGGCGTGCCCTGGAAACCCATCTCGACCATCAACGCCTGGTTCGCATCCAGCTTGCGCGACGCATCGGCGCTGATCGCCACCGGCTTGATGCCACCGCGGTCAAAGGCGTGCTCGTTCTCCAGCAGCGCAGCGCTCGGATTGGCCGCCTGCAGGATCGCCGCCGCTTTGCCCGGACTGTCTTCGCGGATCACGCCCACCATGATGTGGCGCAGTTGCACCTTGCCGGCATCCACCCACGGCCGCGCCGCATCCCAGAATTTGTGGCAGTAAGGGCAGTTGGCATCGCTGAAGGTGTATACCACGCGCGGCGCGCTGGCCTTGCCGTCGGCGACCCAGGCACTCGATTCAAGCTGCGACCAGATCTTCTCGGTCATCGGCCCCGCCACCTTTTCGGTCAGCAGATCGCGCGCCACGTCATTGCCCTGCGCATCGAACAGGCTGCCCACCACCACATGCTTGCCATCGGGAGTGAGGTAAGCGGCGGCAGGTTGCTGACCATTGACCACACCGGCAAACCCGCGCAGGCCGCCCGGCGCTTCGAACTCGGAAACCACTTCGAAACCGAGCTTCTGCAGGCCCTTGATCGGGGCCGGGACACCGCTTGCGTCCTCACTGGCACCCGCCGTGGCAGGCGTTGCCTGAGCCGCGTTTTTCGGCGCCTGCGCCTGGCCACAGCCGGACACCGCCAGCAGGATCGGCAACACCAGCGCCGCTGGTGCGGCGCGCAGATACGTGGAAAGCATGACAACTCCTGATTGAATGCCCGCGCAGGCTACCGCAGCCGGCGCAGTTTGTGCTCGAGGCCTGCAGCGGTCAGTTCGCCCAGGTGCAGTTCGCGAAGCTGGCCTTCGCGGTCGAAGAACAGGGTACTCGGATAGGCCTGCACGCCCATCGCCTCACCCGTGCGGGCCGGCTCATCCAGCAGCACGCCCTGCAGGCCAGGCGCATGCACGCGCAGGAATTCCTGAACCGTCTCCGCATCCTCGCCCTGGTTCACGAACAGGAAACGCACGTGCGGGTGCGCGCGCTGCGCCGCTGCCAATACCGGCATCTCGCGGATGCACGGCCCGCACCAGCTGGCCCACAGGTTCACCACAACCGGGCTGCCCTGCCCTGCGGCCAATGCAACCGGTTGGCCGCCCAAGTCGTGCAGCACCATCGCCGGCAGGCTGACCTGCCCTGCCTGCCAATGCTGCAGGCCAGCGGCGGCACCCCACCAACCCGCCGTGGCGAACAGCGCGGCAGCAACGACGGCCGGGCGCAGCGCAGGGTGCCGACGCAGCTTCCACGCGCCCCAGCCAGCGGCACAGGCGAAGAATCCGATGGGGTCAAAGCCGCCATCACCGATGCGCAGGATCGACCCGGGATCGGCCAGATACAACGGTGCGGCGCGCAGTACGAACAACACCCGTGCGGCCAGCAGCCCCAGCAGGAACATGTCCACCAGCAAGGCGGTGGCGGGCCGCCATGCCACGCCGGGCGGGCGTGGCCACAGGCGCGCGACCAGCAGCGCCAGCAGCAGGAAAGAGATGGCCAGTGCCACCGGCAGTGGCACTGGTCCCAGGCTCATCATCACAGGTGTGTCATCAACGGATCCCGTCCGGCAGGCTCAACAGGAACGAGGGTCGTTCACCATCGCGGCCGCAGCAAGCCACAGGACAGGTGTCCATTCAGGCAGCGTGTCGGTCGACCGGTCGGAACGGACTACCCATCGGCGACGGGCCTGACTGCGCGGCGCGCTGCTTGCCTGCCACCATCCGCCGGTACGTTGCCGGGGTCATGCCGACGATGCGCAGGAACAGGCGGCGGAATGCGCTCTGGTCCGCATAGCCGACGCCCCAGGCCACTTCATCGATGGCCCCGCCCAGTTGCAGCAGCAGCTGCGCCTTGGCGATGCGCAGCCGCTGGCAATACTCGATCGGGCGCAACCCGGTTGCCTTCAGGAAGCGACGCTGCAGCGTGCGCGGCTCCAGTCCCGAGGCCTGGCAGATGGCCCCCAGGGTGGCCCCGCGTGCGGCCGTGGTATGCAGCCAGCGCTGCGCCTTCAGCACGTCGCGATCGCCATGGGCGAAGTTGGCACTGAAGCGCTCCAGATCCTGCTGGATGCCGGCAGGCACCACGATGCCCTGCTGGTGAGCCACCGCCGCCATCACGCCCTGGCCATGCACCCGGTAAAGCAGGCGCAGGGCAAGGAAGCGCCAGGCCTGGGATCCGGTAACGGTCAGCAGGTCGCCGTCGTCTACCAGCAACCGTTCGCTGGGAACCCAGCTTCCACTCTGCGATGACAGCCCCGGGAAGCGGGTGGCGTCCACGCTGGCAACCGTCCGGCCAGCCAGCAATCCGGCGCGTGACAACACGCCGATTCCGTCATTTACCGCCGCCATCAGGCTTCCGCCGTCATAGTGGGCGCTCAACCAGTCCAGCAGCACGGCCTCGTCACGGATCTGTCCGTTCTGGCTGACCTGCCCAGGCAGGGCGATGATCGCAGGCACGGTCGCATCCAGCATCTCCGCACCGGCGACCCGCTGTGGCCCGCCGCCATCGCTGGCCATGATCCAGCGCGACACCAGAATGCGTGCCGTATGCCGGCCCTGTTGCTGCGCCAGCCGGTTTCCGACATGCGCCATCTCGGCCAGCATCGACGCAGCGGAGGGGTCAGCACCCGGGTATTCCACTACTGCGATTTCAGTCAGCTCGTTCTTGTTTGCGTCCATCAGCTCCTCCTCTTGCCTCCCGCGAACAGAGCCGCCGCCATTGACGGCGTGGCCCTTCGGTGGCTGCAGGTTAGGAATCGCGTACAGGCCGAGGCTATGAAGAAAGCTGCAAACTGCGTCAGAAGCCTTGCTTTTCAGCGGCTAGTGACTCTAGACCTCACTCAAGGGTTGATCGTGGTCACACTCGGTGGGCGCCATGAACAGGGGTCAACCCGCACGCCATGCCGGGGTGCCTATCGATGCCGTTCGCTATGAGGAGCGGCAACAGCTGTTACCGACCGACCGCCGCTCGGCTGCCGGCTGTTGGCTATCGGCTATTTGACGAAGACACGTGCAGCGGCTGCGTTTCATCCGCCGCGACAAGGCGCTGGGCTTTCGCCTGGAAAAAACAGGCGAGCTGCTGATGCTTTCGGCCGGACGCGGCGGTGGCGATGGGCCTGGGTTCGGTATCGGTGATCAGCAACGCACTTGGGGCGCGTTCACAGCCGCTTCCGGGTGTCTGGCTCGGCATGCAGAAAACTGCAATAAATGCTTGCCAACCCCAGTACCCATCGCTATGATTTCGCACCTCAGCGACGTGGGGCCATAGCTCAGCTGGGAGAGCGCCTGCATGGCATGCAGGAGGTCAGCGGTTCGATCCCGCTTGGCTCCACCAAACTTTCGGCATTAGGCCGTCGGAAGGTCGCGAATAAATTGATGAGCAATGCGTCCCCATCGTCTAGAGGCCTAGGACATCACCCTTTCACGGTGGCGACCGGGGTTCGAATCCCCGTGGGGACGCCACTCATCTGAACAACCGGGACCCGGCCGAAACCGGGTATTTTTTGTTCATCGCCTTCGGCCTTCACGGGCGTGGCGCTTGTCGGGTCTTCACTTCGGTGGGTGTATCCTTCAATTGCCGGGAAGCTTCAAAAAAGCTTCCACAAACGTGAATAAGCCGGTATGATAGGCGGCTCGGTTACACGGGGCCATAGCTCAGCTGGGAGAGCGCCTGCATGGCATGCAGGAGGTCAGCGGTTCGATCCCGCTTGGCTCCACCACTTTCGACAATAGGCCGTCGAAGGTTCTACAACTTGAAGTTTTTCGTGCGTCCCCATCGTCTAGAGGCCTAGGACATCACCCTTTCACGGTGGCGACCGGGGTTCGAATCCCCGTGGGGACGCCAGTATCAAAACGGAAGCCTGACCCATCAGGCAACCGGGTTTCAATGGGGCCATAGCTCAGCTGGGAGAGCGCCTGCATGGCATGCAGGAGGTCAGCGGTTCGATCCCGCTTGGCTCCACCACTCCAGGCATTAGGCCGTCTGGATAGCAGTACAACTCAGGTTTTCGTGCGTCCCCATCGTCTAGAGGCCTAGGACATCACCCTTTCACGGTGGCGACCGGGGTTCGAATCCCCGTGGGGACGCCAATTCTGCAAAAACCCGGCTTCGGCCGGGTTTTTCTTTTCCTGCGTTAAGCTGGCCCCATGTGCTATTCCGCCCAGATCCGCGCCGACTACGCCAAGCTGGTCCGCCATTACGGCGCGACGATGTCGCTGGAGGAATTCTCCCGCCTGTACACCTTCGACCCGGCCAAGAAGCGGCCGAAAACGCCGAAGGCGATGGACGACGGATTCCGCGGCGCACGCACCGACGCTGGCCGCGATATCGTGGCGATGATCCAGCAATGGCATGCGCAGGAACAGTCCGAACTGGAAGGTGAACTGCGCCGTCAGCACGAGCGTCGCACCCTCGCCCAGGCCGCCGTGGCGAGCAAGCCCACGCAGAAGGCGCGCAATGAACTGCGTATCGCCGGCAACCGCATCGAACGCGCCCAGACGCGCCTGGATGACCTGCAGCGCAGCCAGCAGCTGCCGCGCGACAATCGCATTTTCCCCGGCACGTACGCCCCGGTGATCGTGGCCGAAGACGGCCGGCGGGTGATCAAGCCGATGCGCTACCAGTGCCGCCTGCCGGACAAGCCAGCGCGCAACGACGTGCTGTATCCGGGCACCTACAATGCGCGCCGCGACAGCCTGGAAAGCTACTGGCGCGGCGCCTTCGGCCATCGCCACGGCGTGGTGGTGGTGCAGTCGTTCTACGAACACGTGCCGCGCAAGGGACTGCCGCTGCAGGCCGCCGACGACGACAGCGACGTGGTGCTGGAGTTCCAGCCGCAGCCACGCCGCGACCTGCTGATCGCATGCCTGTGGGCCGAATGGGAAGGTCCCGAAGGCCGCCTGCTGTCGTTTGCGGCGGTCACCGACGAGCCGCCGCGCGATGTCGCCGCCACCGGCCACGACCGCGGCATCGTGCCGATCCGCGAAGCCCACCTGGATGCGTGGCTGAACCCGGACCCGAGCGACCTGGCCGCGCAGTACCGGATCCTGGATGACCGCGAAGATATCGAATATGCCTGGAGCGAAGCGGCTTGAGGCCTACCCGTGGTGCGCGGTTTTGTTTACACTACGCGGCCACCCTGCCGGTGTGGCGGAATGGTATACGCAGCTGACTCAAAATCAGCCGGGGGTGACCCCATGAAGGTTCGAGTCCTTTCACCGGCACCAGAAATACAGAAAGCCAGGCCACGTGCCTGGCTTTTTTTTCGTCACGCTCTCCGCCACAACCGCCAGCTCACCCAGCCGCCATGTGCCAGCGTGGCCCCGAGCAGCGCCACCACTGCCCAGCGCAGCACGCTGGCCAGTTCCACGTGCAGCGCCGCGCCCTGCACCTGCTCAAGCAACAGCCAACCCAGCACCGCGGCCATCCACGCCGCTGCCGCCGGCCCATACGCACGAAGCACTTCCCGATCCCAACCTGCCATGCCGTTCCCCGGTGTGTGTGAAGGTGCGTGCAGTGTCCCCTGCCCCGCTCTCACCGGCTGAGACCTTCACGCACCGATCAGTCACCTTCCGCTGGCGAAGCCAGGCCCATCGGCTCTGACTGCACGTTGTTGCGTCCGGCCGCCTTGGCCCGATAGCACTGCACATCGGCGGCGGCCACTGCCTCGTCCACGCTCATCCCGGTGTTGATCGAGGCGATGCCGATGCTCACCCCGACCTTGATGCGGTGCTGCTCCCAGGGGATGGACAGCCCGCCGATGGTGTGCAGCAGCTCGCCGGCGATCCGTCGCGCCCGGCGCAGCGAACAACCCGCCAGGATCACCGCGAATTCGTCGCCACCCAGCCGGGCCACCACGTCCGAATCACGTACGCCATGGCGCAGCACGTTGGCCACCGCCCACAGCACGGCGTCGCCGGCCAAGTGCCCCCAGGTATCGTTGACCGGCTTGAACTGGTCCAGGTCGATGAACATCAGCGAGGCGGCCTGCCCGGTGCGGTCCACATGGGCGATGGCCTGCTGCAGGTGCGCCTCGAAACCGCGCCGGTTGACCAGGTCGGTCAGCGGATCCATCTCGGCCAGCTGCCGCGCCTCGCGTTGCCGCGCGCGCAGCTGGGTCACATCGCGTATCACCCACACCGCACCGCGCAGCGCGCCGGCATCATCATGCAGCCAGGCCTGGGAGACATCCACCGGCATGTTCTCCCCGTCCTGCACCAGCAGCAGGTCCGAATGCAGGTCCACTGCGTTGCTTTCCGGATCCAGCAGCACGGAGATGTCCAACGGGGAAAGCGGTGCATATTCGGTGGTCAGCTGCATCATCTCCCCCACGTGGCGGCCGTGCAGCGGGGCGCCATCCGGCCCGCCCAGCGCTCGTACCGCAGCGGCGTTGGCATGTTCGATGCGCCCGTCCAGGTCCACGCTGAGCACCAGGTCGGTCACCGCATCCAGGGTGATCCGGCTGCGTTGCTCGGCCTGCAGCAGGCGCTGCTCACTGGCGTGCTGGGCGGTGACATCCTGGATCTGCGACACGAAATGCAGCGGATCGCCCTGTTCGCTGCGCACCAGCGAAACCGAAAGACGCGTCCAGATGACGTTGCCCTCCCGGCCGATGTAGCGCTTTTCCAGATGATAATGCGCGCGTTCGCCGCGCAGCAGCCCCTCCACCATCGCCAGATCCGCGCCAAGGTCGTCGGGGTGGGTCAGGCGCTGGAAATCGACCTGCAGCAGTTCATTGCGCGAATAGCCCATGATCCGGCACAGCGCATCGTTGACGTCCAGCCAGCGCCCTTCCAGCGACACCAGTGCCATGCCCAGCGCCGCGCTGGTGAACGCACCGGCGAATTTCTCTTCCGCCAGGCGTGCCTCGGCGCGGGCCTGCAACACTTCGGTGATGTCGGTGGCCATGCCGACGAAGCCGGTGACCTCCCCTCGTGCGTCGGCCAGCGCACTGATCGACAGCCGCACCTGGCGGGGCTGGCCATCCTTGCGCAGGAAGGTCCACTGCCGTGAAAAGGTGTGCTCGCGTGCCCGCGCGCTGAGTATCGTAAACAGGTCCCCTCCTCTCGCTTCGTCGGCCGGCAGGGTCAGCAGGAACGCGTCTACTTCTTCGCCCTGGTGGAACAGCGCCGGGCTGGCGACGCCCACCACTTCATCGGCACGGTAGCCCAGCAGGCGTTCGGCACCGGAATTGAACAGCGTGATCGAGCCCTGCTCATCGGTGACGATCACCGCAACTTCATCGGATGAATCGACGATCGACTGCAGCCGCTGGCGCGCAGCCGCCACGTCCTGGCGTGCCTGTTGCAGATCCGTCACATCGGCGTGCGCGCCGGCCATCCACAGCGGCGCGCCGTCCGCATCCCATTCGCAGACCCGGCCGCGGTCCTGCACCCATACCCAGTGGCCATTGCGGTGGCGCATCCGCACCAGGCACTCGTAGAACGGCGTCTTGCCGGCAAAATGCGCCTGCAGCTGGACATCGGAACGCTGCAGGTCATCGGGATGGACCAGACGCTCGAAGGTATCGGAGGAGATCGGCTGCAGCTCCTCCAGCGTGTAACCGACGATCTCGGCCCAGCGCGCATTGACCTGCATGTGGCCGGTCGGCGGATTCCACTCCCAGGTACCCGCCGCGCTGCCATCGATGATCATGCGCAGCCGGCGGACCTGCTCAAGCGCCTGCTCCAGCTGCGCCTGCAGATCAACGGGAGGACGGGCGGACAGGTCGTTCACCGGCGCACCGCGCGCACCCACGCGCAGGCCTGCCGCGTGCCTGCGCACGGGGACCTGGTCGATACGCCTGCAGAACTGACCTCCATGGCCCTCCCGGCATCTGGCCCGGGCCTCATCGGCCCCCTCATCCCCCAGTGTGCGCAATCACGGGGCGCTGCGTAAGCCCCCCCGTCTCAGGTTGCCGGAAAAGGCTCGGCCGGACGCTCCGGACCGGCCTGTCGGCCCTGCCTCAGCTGCGCTTGGCGCGGGCGAACGCGTCGGCCAGCGCGTTGTTGGCCGGGGCCGCCGTGCTGCCAGGACGCCCGCCGCCGCCATTGCCCCGCGCCTGGCCCGGACCGCGGCCGCCACCGTCGCGGCGCGCCGGGTTGCCCGCACCTGGACGCTCTTCGCGCGCGCCCGGACGGCTGGTGGATTGCCCCGGCGTATCGTCCAGGCGGCGGGTCAGAGCGATGCGCTTGCGCGCCACGTCCACCTCCAGCACCTTCACCTTGACGATGTCACCAGCCTTGACCACGTCGCGCGGATCCTTGACGAAGGTGTCCGACAGCGCCGAGATGTGCACCAGGCCGTCCTGGTGCACGCCGATGTCGACGAACGCGCCGAACGCTGCCACGTTGCTCACCACACCTTCCAGGATCATCCCTTCGCGCAGGTCCTTGATGTCCTCCACGCCGTCGGCGAAGCGCGCGGCCTTGAACTCCGGGCGCGGATCGCGGCCGGGCTTTTCCAGCTCCTTCAGGATGTCGCGCACGGTCGGCACGCCGAACGTTTCGTCGGTGAACTGCTCGGCCTTCAGCCCGCGCAGGAAGCTGCCATCGCCGATCAGCGCCTTGATCGGGCGCGCGGTGGCGGCCACGATGCGCTCCACCACTGGATAGGCTTCCGGATGCACCGAGGAAGCATCCAGCGGCTGGTCGCCATCGGCGATGCGCAGGAAGCCGGCGCATTGTTCAAAGGTCTTCTCGCCCAGTCGCGGCACCTTGAGCAGGTCCTTGCGGCGCTTGAACGGTCCGTTGTCGTCGCGGTGCCGCACGATGTTCTCGGCCACGGTGGGGGACAGCCCGGACACCCGCGCCAGCAGTGCGGCAGAGGCGGTGTTGACGTGCACGCCGACCGCGTTGACGCAGTCTTCCACGCGCGCTTCCAGTGCGCGCGCCAGGCGGTACTGGTCCACGTCATGCTGGTACTGTCCGACGCCGATGGCCTTCGGTTCGATCTTCACCAGCTCGGCCAGCGGGTCCTGCAGGCGGCGCGCGATGGACACCGCGCCACGGATCGACACGTCCAGGTCCGGAAACTCCCTGGCCGCGAATTCCGATGCCGAGTACACCGACGCGCCGGCTTCACTGACCACGATCTTCTGCAGCGTGGTGCTGCCCACGGCCGTGATCACCTCACCGGCCAGTTTGTCGGTTTCGCGGCTGGCGGTACCGTTTCCGATCGCGATCAGTTCCACGTTGTGCTTCAGGCAAAGGTGCTTGAGCGACTGCAGCGACTGCTCCCACTGCCGGCGCGGTTCGTGCGGATAGATGGTATCGGTGGCCACCAGCTTGCCGGTGGCATCCACCACCGCCACCTTGCAGCCGGTGCGGATGCCCGGATCCAGCCCGAGCACTGTTTTCGGCCCGGCTGGCGCGGCCAGCAGCAAGTCTTTCAGGTTGTCACCAAACACCGTGATCGCTTCGGCTTCGGCCTTTTCGCGGGCCTGGTTGAACAGGTCAAGCAGCAGGTGCATGTGCAGTTTGGCGCGCCAGGTCAGACGGCAGGCATCGAGCAGCCAGCGATCAGCCGCACGGCCCTTGTCGCTGATGCCGGCCCTGAACGCGACACGCCCTTCGCCGTACTGATGCCCGGCCTCGGCATCGGTGCCCGGATCCAGTTCAAGGTGCAGGATTTCCTCGCGGCGCGCGCGGAACAGCGCCAGCAGCCGGTGCGAGGGGATCTTCGCCAGCGCTTCGGCATGCTCGAAATAATCGCGGTACTTGGCGCCTTCGTTCTCCTTGCCCTCGGCCACGCGGGCGCGGATCACGCCGTTTTCAGACAGCCAGCTGCGCAGTTCCCCCACCAGCGCGGCATCTTCGCCCCAGCGCTCCATCAGGATCGCGCGTGCGCCTTCCAGCGCCGCCTTGACATCGGCAACGCCCTTTTCGGCATCGACGAAGGTTTCAGCGAACAGCTTGGGATCGCGTGTCGGGTCGGCCAGCAGGCCGTCGGCGAGCGGCTCCAGGCCGGCCTCCCGGGCAATCTGCGCACGCGTGCGGCGCTTGGTCTTGTACGGCAGGTACAGGTCTTCCAGCCGGCTCTTGGTATCAGCGGCCAGGATGTCACTGCGCAGTTCGTCGGTCAGCTTGCCCTGCTCGTCGATGCTGGACAGCACCGCGGCGCGGCGGTCTTCCAGTTCGCGCAGATAGGTCAGGCGCGATTCGAGGTTGCGCAGCTGGGTGTCGTCCAGCCCGCCGGTGACTTCCTTGCGGTAGCGCGCGATGAACGGAACGCTGGCACCCTCGTCCAACAGGGCGATGGCGGCACGCGCCTGGGCAGCCTGGGCACCGATTTCATCGGCGATGGTCTGGGCGATCTGCTGGGCAAGCTTGGTATCTGACATTGCGTCCGGCCGTGGCCTTGAAGCGGAAAGATCCCATTCTGGCCCCGCACGGCTGGCACGGGAAGGCGTTGACAGCGGCATGGGAGGCGGGGCAGGAATCCTGCCGGCGCCGACATCCTTGCGTGAGGCTGGGATGTCGGCGCGGACACGTCCTCGATGCGTGTCCAGGCCTGTCGATACGGTCAGCGGTAGTGGCGTGCGGCGTGCTGCATGACGATGTCGTCGCGCAGGCTCTCCAATGCCATCAACCGGACCTTGCCCACGCCCTGCAGTTCCATGAACCGCTCGGTATAGATCTCCGGCCCCAGCGCGGTATCGGCGCGGGATTTGCTGAAGCCATAGGGCATCACGCCCTTGTCGCCGTCCTTGCTACCACCGACATATAGAACAATTGCCATGTGATGTGTTCTCCAGGTTACGTACTGCGTCTTGAAACAGGTGGCCGCTGCAGTACTGCCTTCACGACCGCCTGAGTGCAGCTTAGCGCGCCGAAGCTGACTCGGATGTCATCAATGGTAATGACGACCGGTTGCACGGAAATGACGGAGGATCCGCGCGAAATCCTGACGTTTTTTTAACGCCGCGATAACTTGGTGATCACATATCCCGTCGTTCGCCCGACACTGACTCGACCGCCCGGCGGCGTTGCCGTCAGGGCCACCAGCCGTGGCCGAAGCGCGCGTAGTGGTCGGCGGCGCGCTCAAACGGATTGCGCACGCTCACTCCGCCGCACAGCAGGTACACCGGCAGATACAGCGGTCCCAGCACCAGGTACTGGTACACATGCGCGCGCTCATGGTCATCCAGCCGGATCGTCGGCTCCACCCCGCGCCCGGCACGGTGCGCGTAGGTATGGCAGGCCACTTGCAGGTCACCGCCGGTATGCAGGATGACATTACCCAGGGTGATCGCCCCGCCCGGCCCCCACGGCCACTGCTGGAACACCAGCGCGCAATCGCGGCCGCTCCAGCGCACCCGGGCGCCGGCCAGCAGGCCAAGCGCGCCGCCGACCAGGCCGATCAGCGTGTTGGGCGAGGTCCACAGCGCGCCGATCAGCTGCAGCAGGCGCAGCCAGGACGGGGTGGGGATCAGTTGGCTTCGTTGGGGATCAGCAGCCACAGGATCAGGTAGACCAGGATGCCCGGGAAGGCGGCCGAGGCGATGGAAACCACCACGAACAGGATGCGCAGCAGCGTCGGGCTCCAGCCGAAGCGGTGCGCGATGCCGCCGATCACCCCGGCGATCATGCGGTCACTGAGCGAGCGCGACAAGGTGCTGGTACGCGGGGTATTCATGGCATGGGCTCCGATGGTCTGGATACTACCCTAGCCAAGCCGGTGTCTACGCCATGCGTTGGCGTGGCAGGCTGCTCAGCCAGCGCGCGCCAGCAGCCAGTCGTGCAGCGTCGCCGGCACTTCGCGCTGGGCCCGGCCGGATACGTAGATACCGATATGCCCGCCGCGGAAACTCGATTCGGTGTAATCCGGGGTACCCAGCCGCCCACGCAGCGCACGCGAGGCATCCGGCGGCACCAGGTGGTCCTGCTCGGCGTAGAGGTTCAGCACCGGCAAGGTGATCTGCGACAGGTCCACGGCGTGCTCGCCGATGCGCACGGTCCCCTTGACCAGCCCGTTGGCCTGGTAGAACTGCTTGATGAACTCGCGGAAGGCTTCGCCGGCCAGGTCGGGCGAATCGAAAATCCACTTTTCCATGCGCAGGAAGTCTTCCAGCGCGGCCTTGTCATCGAGGATGTCGAGCAGGCCGACATACTTCTGCACGTTGAGCCGGAACGGCTTGAGCATCAGGTAACTGCTGTTCATCAGGTCGGCGGGGATGTTGCCCAGCGTGTCCACCAGAAGGTCCACGTCCACCTGCCGCGCCCAGTGCGACAGCATGTTGTCGGCGGTATGGAAATCCACCGGTGTGACCATGGTGACCAGGTTGGCCAGCTTGGCCTGGCGCAGCGCGGCGTAGCACAGCGCGAACACACCGCCCTGGCAGATGCCGAGCATGTCCACCGGCCCGCCGCTGCGCGCGTGCAGGGCGTCCACCGCGCCGTCGATGTAGCGCAGCAGGTAGTCTTCAAGGGTGAGGTAGCGCTCGGACCGGTCCGGGTAGCCCCAGTCCAGCACGTAGACATCGTGGCCCAGCGCCAGCAGCTTCTGCACCAGCGAACGGTCGGCCTGCAGGTCCACCATGTACGGCCGGTTGACCAGGGCGTAGACGATCAGCAATGGCCGCGCATGCACCGGCGGCTGGTCGCCCACGAACCGGTACAGCACCACCTTGCCGTCGCTCCAGACCGTCTCGCGCGCGGTGGCGCCGTAATCCACGTCCTCCACCGATGGCAGCAGCTGCAGGCCCTCCATCAGCTTGCGCTGCATGGCCAGGGTTTCCTGCATCAGGTCGTCGGCGTTGAATCCCAGCGGGCCTTTCATGCGCGCGGCTTCCGCACGCGCGGCTTGGCCGGCTTGGCCGCTTTCGCAGGCTTGGCCGTGGGGGCCACTGCGCTGGTTGCACGCGAAGCGCGCTTGCGTGCCCGCGGCACCACCTTGGCGACCGCAGGTTGCACCGCATCGGCCCAGTCGTCGCTTGCCGCAGGCGAGGCCGGAGTACGCAGCAGCGGCTCCACGCTGGCCTGCAGGCGGCGCAGCTGACGCTCCAGCTCGGCGATGCGCTTGTGCGCGGCATCCATTTCGGTCCGCGTCGGCAGCCCTACCCGCTCGCTCAACTGTTCCACTTCGTGCTGCACGGCCGAACGCAGGCGCATCTGCGCATTGCCGAGCGAGGCGAACACCTGCTGGAAGCGCTCCGACAGCGCCACCTTCGCGTAAGCCTCCTCTGCCACCTCGATCCACAGGTCGAACATCGCGCGTGCGCTGGTCAGCTGGCTGCCCGGTGACTCGTGTTCGGCGAGGCGCTGCTCGAACAGCGCAAACGCCGCGTCCAGCGCCTGCTGGATCTGCGCGACATACTCTTTGGAGTGGCCCTGGAACGCCTGCTGGGCCTGCAGCAGCTTCTGCCAGCGCGCCTGGTGTTCGCGCGCCGGGCCGAATGCCGGACTCTGGAGCCACGGCGCCAGGCGCTCCTGCCACTGCTCCAGCACGGCCACCACATCGTCCATGCCGCCGCCGGCGCCGGTGCTCCCCTGCGCGCCCTGCAGCATCCAGTTCAGCAGGCTTTCGCCCTTGCCCTGCCCCATCACCGCATCGCGCCAGGCCTGGGCAACGTCGGCACTGCTGGCATCGCGGCCGGCAAACTGCGAGGCCACCTGCTGCATCGTGCCGTACCAGCCGCCGGCCTGTTCGCGGAACCGATGCAGCGCATCGTCCGCCGGCCCCGGGCCGCGCTCGGGCAGCAGCTGCGCCCACCAGTCCAGGACCTGCTTCCACTCACCCGGATCGGTGCCACCGGCACCGCCTTGGCGCAGCGAATCCCCCCACGCGCCGTAGTACTGGCGCGCAAGGGCCTCGAAATCCATCCCGCCGGGCTGTTTGGTCGATCCGCTCATGCCGATGCCTGCGTCATGGCTTGGGGATGTGCAGGGTCTTGCTGATCATCAGCGACCCGGACAGCGCGAACAACAGCACCAGCGGGTGCAGCTGCCACGGACCCAGCTGCCACTGGCCCAGCCACAGGTTCGGGCCGATGCCGCCGGTGGCCGCGGCAATGGCCAGCACGATCACCAGCAGCAGGCTGCTCGGGATCGGCGTGCCTTCGAAATACGGCACCTTGTCACCGCCATCGGACAGCGCCTCGGCGGTCACGTTGTAGCGCGCCAGGCGGCTGACGCCGCAGCAGACGAAGTAGCTCAGCACCAGCCAGTCCCAACCGCCCTGCATGCCGCAGGCATACGCCAGCGCGGCCGGCGCCACGCCGAAGGAAATGACATCGGACAATGAATCCAGCTCACGGCCAAGGGTGGAGCTCGACTTGCGCCATCGTGCGATGCGCCCGTCCAGGGCATCGAAGATGAAAGCCAGCGGTATCAGCGCCATGCCGAACAGCAGGTAGCCGTGTGCCCCGTCCTGCAGGAAGCGCATCGCCGCGAACACCGCGCCGGTGCCGCAGAAGGCGTTGGCCAGGGTGAACCAGTCGGCCAGCTGGAACTCGCGCAGCATCGAGAAGTGTCGTTTCATGAAGGCTCACGGGCAGCAGTGGGCTACAGGGTACGCGAGGGCGCGCAAAGGCAACAGCGGCGCGGGAATGGCACATTCACCCGCCCATCACGGATCATCACATGCGGTGAATTTTTGGCCACCCATCTTGACAGCGTTGCCCGACGGGGGCGAACGGCGGTTATCCACAAAGTTGCTCACCAACAATCCACACCCCCTGTGGACAACCCGCGGCACTGGCGTGCCGCGGGTTGTCCGCGCATGCCGTACATCCCCCCGCCTTCGGCGCGCCCCCTTTGAAGGGGGCTTTCCATCTGACGGATTGCGGTATGACGGGGTCGACCACGCATGCCCTGCATCCCACCGCCTTCGGCGCGCTGGACGCGGTAGCGCCGAGCCATGCTCGGCGGTGCTGCCCGCGCCCTTCAGATCCGGCTGTAGCTCCAGGACTGCATCCGGCCATCGCGGTAGGGCATCACGCCGTGAAAGGCGCGCGGATCGGTGTCGAACACCAGCGGCAGGAAATGGCGATCGCCTTCCCACATCGGCAGGGTGTCCAGCTTGTCCACATCCACCCACTCCAGCGTGCCTTCGTGATTGCCGCCGTGCGGGGTGCCCTCGTAGGCATCGACGACGAACACGAACCCGAACCAGTCCTCGCCGTGTTTGCCGAAACCCGGCCAGCTGATGGTCCCGCGCAGCTGCATCGAGGTGCAGTCGATCCCCGCCTCTTCCTGGATCTCCCGGCGCATGCCGGTGGCGACGTCTTCGTCCGGCTCCACCTTGCCACCCAGTCCGTTGTACTTGCCCAGGTGATGGTCACCCGGTCGCGTGTTGCGGTGGATCATCAGCACCTGGCGACGATCAGGGGACAGCACGTAGCCCAGGGTGGCGACGATGGGGGTGTACGGCATGCGCGGGTCCAGCAACGGGTGAGCCGCTGATTATGTCCGATCAGGGCACGATCGACAGGCGCTTCTCGGCGCTGGCCGCCGGTTCCGTACCGTGGTCCCGGACCAGCGTGGCCACGCCGTGGCCGCGTTCGGCCAGGTAATCCAGCCACTTGCCCAGAAAGGTGTTCATGCGCATGCGGTGGCTGATCAGCTCGGCCGGCGGCGGGTACATGCCCACCACGTCCTGCCAGCGCCGGCCCACGTAGCAGTGCGTGGTTTCGGCCTGCCGGGCGTCGCGGTACAGCCGGATGTAAGCCGAAGGGTCCGGCTGCCCGGTGACCGGGTCGCACAGGTCGTAGGTCAGCCGCAGCTCCACCGTATAGGCGTGGCGGGCGATCACGTCCAGGCGGACATCCAGCCCATCCCCGACAGAGGAAACATAGCTGCCAACCTCCAGGTCACCGGGCGCGAACAAGCGCACCAGATGCCGGTGGTTTTCAGCGTACAGGCCCATCAACCAGCTGAGCCGGCTGAGACGGGGAATGCGTTCGGCGAGGGGACGGGCTTGGGCCATGCCTCGATCCTACACAAAGCCAGCGCGGCGCGGCAGCTTGTGCGGCGCCCATGTTCGGCGCACGATCAGGGTTCGCGCCGCTTCGGTGGGTGACGACCGTTGGTCGTCACGCTTCTCCCCTCAATACAACTCGCGCCGCAGTCCCAGCGTCGCCAGCACCTTGCTGGAAATCTCCTCGATCGAGGTATGCGTGGTGCTCAGGGTCGGCACCCGCTCCAGCTGGAACATCCGCTCGGCGATGGCCACTTCGCGGCGGCAGGTTTCGGCGGCCGCATAGCGCGAGTTCGGCCGGCGTTCCTGGCGGATCTGCTGCAGCCGCTCCGGATCGATGGTCAGCCCGAACAGCTTGCGGCGGTAATTGCGCAGGCGCGGCGGCAGCTGCTCGGTTTCCAGGTCCTCGTCGGTCAGCGGGTAATTGGCCGCGCTGACCCCGTAATGCAGCGCCAGATAGATGCAGGTCGGCGTCTTTCCCGCCCGCGAGACGGCCACCAGGATCACGTCGGCATCGTCGTAGTTCACCGCGATCCCGTCATCGTGGCTCAGCGCGAAGTTCATCGCGTTGATCCGGCGGTGATAGGTCTCGAAGTCGACCATGCCGTGCGCCTGGCCCACCCGCGACAACCGCGGCGAGGACAGCTCGGCCTCCAGCCGTTCGATGAAAGGCGCGAAAACGTCCAGCATCAGCGCCCCGCTGCTGGCCAGGATCACGCTCAGGCTCTGGTCCACGCAGGAGTTCACCACGATCGGCCGGACCTGGTAGCGCTCCCCGGCCGCCTGGATCCGGGCACAGGCCTCGGCGGCTTTTTCGGGGTCGTCGATGAACGACATCCGGTCGGTGATGAAGCTGAATCCGGAGAACTGGGTGAGCAGGCTATGCCCAATGGTTTCAGCGGTGATACCGGTTCCATCGGAGACATAGAACACCGGTCGGATGGTCGTCATATGCGCATTTTCCCAGTCCGAAACTTAAAACAGCTGCTGTCACAAGCTTGTGCCGACGGCAGTCCGACCGGCATCATAGCGGCTTCTTCCTACGGACGCGGCCATTCCCAGCCCGCCTCGGGCGATGGCCAAACGGAGCATCGCGCTTGAACGAGAATATCCTGTGGTTGCACGAACTGCGCTTGGCCGACCTGGCCCGCGTAGGTGGAAAAAATTCGTCGCTGGGCGAAATGATCGGCAACCTCGCCGGTCTCGGGGTGTCCGTGCCCGGGGGCTATGCCACGACCTCCGAAGCCTTCAAGGACTTCATCGCCCATAACGATCTGTCCAAGCGCATTTTCGACAAGCTGGCCACGCTGGATGTCGAAGACGTTGCCGCGCTGACCGCTGCCGGCAAGGAGATCCGTGGCTGGGTCATCGACGCGCCGCTGCAGCCGCAGCTGGACCAGGACATCCGCACCGCGTATGCGCAGCTGAGCGCTGAGAACGGCGGCGGCGACATCGCCGTGGCCGTGCGCTCCTCGGCCACCGCCGAGGACCTGCCCGATGCGTCCTTCGCCGGCCAGCAGGAAACCTTCCTCAACGTGACCGGCGCCGACGATGTCGTGCTGAAGGTCAAGGAAGTATTTGCCTCGCTGTACAACGACCGCGCCATCGCCTACCGCGTGCACCACGGCTTCAAGCACGAGGATGTGTTCCTGTCCGCCGGCGTACAGCTGATGGTGCGTTCGGGCGTCGGTTCGTCCGGCGTACTGTTCACCCTGGACACCGAATCCGGCTTCCGCGACGTGGTCTTCGTGACCTCCTCGTTCGGCCTTGGCGAGATGGTCGTGCAGGGTGCGGTCAACCCGGACGAGTTCTACGTCTACAAGCCCACCCTGAGTGCCGGAAAGCCGGCGATCCTGCGCCGTTCGCTGGGCAGCAAGGCGATCCGAATGGTGTATTCGGATGTCCCCGGTGAGCGCGTGCGCATCGAAGACACCCCGGCCGACCTGCGCAACACTTTCTCGATCAGCGATGAAGACGTGCAGGAACTGTCCAAGCAGGCGCTGGTCATCGAAAAGCATTACGGCCGCCCGATGGATATCGAGTGGGCCAAGGACGGTGTCAGCGGCAAGCTGTTCATCGTGCAGGCCCGTCCGGAGACGGTGAAGTCGCGCAGCCACGCCACGCAGATCGAGCGTTTCGCGTTGACCCAGAAGGACGGCAAGGTGCTGGCCGAAGGCCGCGCCGTGGGTGCCAAGATCGGCGCCGGTACCGCCCGCGTGGTCAAGACGCTGGACGACATGGCCCGCGTGCAGCCCGGCGACGTGCTGATCGCCGACATGACCGACCCCGATTGGGAGCCGGTGATGAAGCGTGCTTCGGCCATCGTCACCAACCGCGGTGGCCGCACCTGCCATGCCGCGATCATCGCGCGTGAACTCGGCGTGCCGGCCGTGGTCGGCTCGGGCAACGCCACCCAGCTGATCCAGGACGGCCAGCAGGTCACCGTCAGCTGCGCCGAGGGTGATACCGGCTTCATCTACGAAGGCATCCTCGACTTCGAACGCACCACCACCGATCTGGGCAACATGCCGCCGGCGCCGCTGAAGATCATGATGAACGTGGCCAATCCGGAACGTGCCTTCGACTTCGGACAGCTGCCGAACGCGGGCATCGGCCTGGCGCGCCTGGAAATGATCATCGCCAGCCATATCGGCATCCACCCGAATGCGCTGCTGGAATATGACCGCCAGGACATGGCGACGAAGAAAAAGATCGACGAGAACATTGCCGGTTACAAGGATCCGGTGAGCTTCTACGTGGATCGCCTGGCCGAAGGCATCGCCACGCTGACCGCGTCGGTGGCCCCGAACCCGGTGATCGTGCGCCTGTCGGACTTCAAGTCCAACGAGTACGCCAACCTGATCGGCGGCACCAACTACGAGCCGCACGAAGAAAACCCGATGATCGGCTTCCGCGGCGCCAGCCGTTATGTCGACCCGAGTTTCTCCGCTGCCTTCGCGCTGGAATGCAAGGCCGTGCTGCGCGTGCGCAACGAGATGGGCCTGGACAACCTGTGGGTCATGATTCCGTTCGTACGCACGCTGGAAGAAGGCCGCAAGGTCGTCGAAGTGCTGGAACAGAATGGCCTGAAGCAGGGCGAGAACGGCCTGAAGATCATCATGATGTGCGAGGTGCCATCCAACGCGCTGCTCGCCGATGAGTTCCTTGAGATCTTCGATGGCTTCTCCATCGGCTCCAACGACCTGACCCAGCTGACCCTGGGCCTGGATCGCGATTCGTCGATCGTCGCGCACCTGTTCGACGAGCGGAATCCGGCGGTGAAGAAGCTGCTGTCGATGGCGATCAAGGCCGCACGCGCCAAGGGCAAGTACGTCGGCATCTGCGGGCAGGGTCCGTCGGACCATCCGGACCTGGCCGAGTGGCTGATGCAGGAAGGCATCGAATCGGTATCGCTCAACCCTGATACCGTGGTCGATACCTGGCTGCGCTTGGCCAAGCTGAAGCAGGCCGGCTGACGGTAGTGACGGCCGCTGGGTGACGACCGTTGGTCGTCACGCTCTTCGCCTTGCCGCTGCGCTCGCCGAGCATGGCTCGGCGCTACCGATCGCTCCTGGTAGTGACGGTCGCTGACCGTCATGCTTCTACAGGATCTTTACCGCTTCACCGGCATACTCCTGTGATTACAAGCCCCGCCTATGCGGGGCTTGTTGTTTCCAGCGCCCACCCAGGAGACCGCATGTCAGCCGCCGCCCCCACGCCCGATCCCACGCCCGCCCTGCCCGCGTCGTCCTGGTGGCACAGCCTCAACTGGGAACGCATCTTCGAAACCTACGGCCTGCCGCTGATCGCCGCCATCGTGGTGCTGCTGGTCGGCATCTGGTTGGCCCGCCGTGTCTCCAACGTATTGCCACGCGCCACGGCGCGGGTCGGCATGGACCCGATGCTCGGCAGCTTCATGCGCAACGTGGTGTATGCCGCTGCGCTGGTGATCGTGGCCGTGTTGGCCATCGCCACGCTGGGCGTGCCGATCTCCCCGCTGCTGGCGGTGCTGGGGACCGCCGGCCTGGCGATCGGCCTGGCATTGAAGGATTCGTTGTCCAACATCGCCTCCGGGGTGATGCTGGTGACCCTGCGGCCGTTCCGCGTGGGCGACGTAGTCACCGTGGCCGGACAGACCGGCACCGTGCGCGACGTGCGCATCTTCCAGACCGTGATCACCGGCGCCGACAACCAGCACACCACCATTCCCAATACGCTGATCACCGCCGCCCCGATCATCAACCTCACCGCCGAGCCGACGCGCCGGGTTGAGCTGGTCATCGGCATTGGTTACGAGGACGACATCCAGCTGGCGCGTGACACCGCGCTGTCCATCATGAAGGCCGACAAGCGCGTGCTGGCCACCCCGGCGCCGGACGTGGTGGTCTACGAACTGGGGGCGCACTCGATCAACCTCGGCATACGCTGCTACGTCAACGCCGCCGACCACTTCGGCACCAAGGTCACCCTGCTGGAACAGCTGAAGCTGGGCTACGACAAGGCCGGCATCAACATCCCGTATCCGCAGCAGGACATGCACCTGTACCTGCACGGCAAGGATGGCAGCGTCACCCCCGCCGAGGCCCTGGTGCGCGATCCGCGCTGAGACCCGGTAGTGACGGCCGCTGGCCGTCATGCCCTGCTCCGGGTGGGTGACGACCGTTGGTCGTGGTGGGTGACGACCGTTGGTCGTCACGCTCCTGCCGTCCGCTGCGCTCGCCGAGCATGGCTCGGCGCTACCGATTCCTACGCTTCTGCGTCTTCCAGCACCGGGTAATCGGTGAATCCTTCCACCCCGCCACCAAAATAGGTCGCCCGGTCCGGTTCGTTCAACACCGCACCGGCCCGCAACCGCTGCGGCAGGTCCGGGTTGGCAATGAACGGGCGGCCGAAACCGATCAGATCGGCCCAGCCATTCGCCAGCGCCTCTTCGGCACGCGCCAAGGTGTACTTGCCCGCATAGATCAACGTGCCGCGGTAGGTGATCCGCAGCGCCTCCTTGAACGCCACCGGCATCACCGGTGCGTCCTCCCAGTCGGCCTCGGCAATATGCAGGTAGCCCACGCCCAGCTGGTCCAGCACGTGCGCTGCGGCCAGATACGTGGCCTGCGGCGTGTCATCCACCGCGCCCTGCAGCGTGGTCAGCGGCGCCAGGCGTACGCCTACCCGCTCGCCACCGGCCACGCCAACCACCGCCTCCACCACCTCGCGCAGGAAGCGCAGGCGGTTTGGTAATGAACCGCCATAACCATCGGTGCGCGTATTGGCCTGCGAATCGATGAACTGGTTGATCAGATAGCCGTTGGCCCCGTGCAGCTCCACCCCGTCAAAGCCGGCGGCCAGCGCATTTCGCGTGGCCTGCGCGTACTCGGCGACGATGCCCGGGATCTCTTTCTCCGAAAGCGCCCGCGGCATCGAGTGCTGGATCATCTCGCCCACCCCGGACTCCGGCCCGGCACCGGTGGGATCGACGAACACCTTCACTCCCTCGGCCTGCAGCGCGGACGACGAAACCGGTGCGGCATTACCCGGCTGCAGGGCCACGTGGGAGACCCGTCCCACGTGCCACAGCTGGGCGAAGATGCGCCCGCCCGCGGCATGCACCGCGTCAGTGACCACGCGCCAGCCTTCGATCTGCGCGGAGCTGTGGATGCCCGGCGTCCAGGCATAGCCCTGCCCCTGCGGACTGATCTGCGTGCCTTCGCTGACGATCAACCCGGCCGAGGCGCGTTGGGCGTAGTACTTCGCCATGTCAGCGGTGGCCACGTTGCCTGCGGCGGCCCGCGAGCGGGTCATCGGCGGCATCACGATACGGTTGGCCAGCTGCAGCGGCCCAAGGGAATACGGGGAGAACAACATGGAACGTCCTTGCACAATGAGCATGCAACAAGGATGGGGGCCGGCCGCCGCCGCTTACAGACCCGGCCGGGCAATACAGTTGTGCCTGTGGCGCAACGATCAGCGCGTCAGGGACGCAGCAGTGCCGCCCGTCAGCCTTGGGCGATGCGCTGGTAACACGCCTGCACCACGTCCTCGCCATACTTGCGCTCCAGCCGGCGCACGATGAAGTGGCCGCGCGCCACGTCCTGGTAGTAGTCGGTGAACATGGTGTTCAACGCCGCACCGGTGGCCGCGCCGACAATCGGCACCGCCTGCGCGGCGAACTTCTCGGTGATCACCACGCCGAACCGCGCGGCCACCTTTTCCACCAGCTTGGCCAGCAGTTTGCCGGCCTCCTTCGGTGCCACGCCCAGGGTCAGGTTGCGGCCGGTCACCACCCGCCCGGCCAGCTCGGCCGACAGGTGCCGCACCACGTCCGCGGTGAAGCCACGCGCGAGGTAGTAGCCGGTTTCACTGGCATCATCGCTCTTGGCGTTGCCGCCCAGCGCGAACACTTCCAGACAGGCCTGGCGGGTGGACATGTCGGCCAGGTCAAAGCCTTCGCTGCGGGCGACATCGGCCACCGCGCGCATCATGATGGTGGTGGACACCGGCAGTTCGATCAGCAGCGCGGCGAAACCAAACGCACCGCCCACCGCACCGGAGGTCGCCGCTGCCAGCTTGTGCCAACGCGTGGAGGCGGACTTGCCCGGCGTGTTGTCCATGCTCATCAACGCGCCCTGCACCGCCTTGTACAGCGCGGCCTGCACGGCACCATGGATGCGGCTGGACACCGCGTTGGGCAGCCGGCTCACCGCGAACTCCAGCGGCGTGCCGACCAGGTTGGCCATGCGCGCAGTGATGGTCGGCGCCTCCAGCAGGCTCACCGCCCGCTGCAGGTCGGCCCAGTCCTGTGGCTGGTGGGCGATGTCACGGGGAAGCAGGATCGGCTCGTTCATGGGCCGATCTTAGCGCTGCGCAGTTGAACGGCCGGGTGACGACAATCGGGTAGTGACGGCCGCTGGCCGTCAGTGGGTCGCGGTCGATGACAGTGATGACGGCCAGCGGCCGTCACTACCCATCAGCCCGGCAGGCCAGCCAGCGTGCCCATGAACTGCCGGTAGTGCTTCAGTTCGTTGATCGAATCATGCACGTCGCTCAGCGCGGTGTGGTTGCTGTTCTTGCCCACCCCGGCGGCCACCGCGGGGGCCCAGCGCTTGGCCAGCTCCTTGATGGTGGACACATCCAGGTTGCGATAGTGGAAGTACTTCTCCAGCCGCGGCATTTCACGGTGCAGGAAACGCCGGTCCTGGCAGATCGAATTGCCGCACATCGGCGAGGCGCCCGCGCCGATCCATTCGGCCAGGAAATTCACCGTGGCCGCTTCGGCCTGGCCCAGGCTGACCTGGCTGTCCACCACGCGCTGCCACAGGCCTGAGCGGCGGTGCTGGTTGCGGTTCCACTCGTCCATCGCGTCCAGCCGCTCCACCGCGTGGTGGATGGCGAACTCCGGGCCTTCGGCAAGCACGTTGAGCTGGGCATCGGTGACCACCGTGGCGATCTCGATGATGGAATCGTTGTCGGTGTCCAACCCGGTCATTTCCAGGTCGATCCAGATCAATCGGTCATTGCCCGCGCCGGTGTCGGCCATCGTGTTGCCTCGCTGTGGGCGGGCCGCAGGCTCGCCATGAATGGATGCGCCATGATAGCGCGCCGTTCAGCCTTCGTCGGCACCCGGCGCATCCAGCGACAGCAGCGGGCGGCCGCGCTTGGCGCGGAAATAATTGGTCAGCCGGGTGCTTGCCTCGCGTGCCAGCACACCGCCGTGGATCTCTACCCGGTGGTTGTGCCGCGCATCGCCGAGCAGGTCGAACACGCTGCCACAGGCGCCGGTCTTCGGGTCGGTCGCCGCATACACCAGCCGGCCCACGCGCGCGTGCACGATCGCCATCGCGCACATCGCACAGGGCTCCAGGGTGACGTACAGCGTGCTGCCCATCAGCCGGTGGTTCTGCAGCGCCCTGCCCGCCCGTCGCATCGCCACGATCTCGGCATGCGCGCTGGGGTCGTGCTCGGCGATGTTGAGGTTCCAGCCTTCGCCCAGCACCTCGCCGTCGGCACTGACCAGCACCGCGCCGACCGGAATCTCGTTGAATTCGCGCTGCGCGCGCTCTGCCAGCGCCAACGCATGGCGCATCCAGCGTTCGTCGGCATCGTGGACCGGCAGCGCGTCAGACACGCGGCGCCGCCTTGGCCAGGAAAGCCTCGAAGGCAGCCAGGGTCGCCTCGCTGACGTGGTGTTCGATGCCTTCGGCATCGCGCCGCGCGGAATCGGCATCCACGCCGAGGGCCAGCAGGAAGCGCTCCACAGTCTGGTGGCGCACGCGCACATCACGCGCCAGCTGCTCCCCGGCCGGGGTCAGGAACACGCCGCGGTACGGGCGCTGGATCGCCCAGCCTTCCTTGACCAGGCGCTTGAGCGCCTTGGCGACCGTCGGCTGGGCCACCCCGAGGCGGCTGGCGATGTCCACCTGGCGCGCCTCGCGGCCATCGGCGATCAGGTCGGCGATAAGCTCCACGTAGTCCTCCACCAGCTCGGACCGGCGCGCTTCACGCACCTGCGCGAAGCCCTCCACGTGGACCTGGGTGGCGGGCAGGACGGACTTCGGGCGGGCGCTGTCGGGCATGCGGGTATTGTACGCGGGCGCCTGCAGGGCCGCCGAGCATGACGGCCAGCGGCCGTCACTACGCTGCCGCCCTGGTAGCGCCGAGCCATGCTCGGCGAGCGCAGCGGAAGGCACAATCGTGACGACCAACGGTCGTCACCCACCACGGCGCAAGCATGACGACCAGCGGCCGTCACTACCCTGCCGCCTTGGTAGCGCCGAGCCATGCTCGGCGAGCGTAGCGGAAGGCACAAGCGTGACGACCAACGGTCGTCACCCACCACGGCAGCAGCATGACGGCCAGCGGCCGTCACTACCGGGTGCGGTTCATCGCTTGTCCAGCAGGTACAGGAACTCGGTCACATGGGTGTCCCGGGCGCCCAGGTTGCGGCTGCCGCGGAAGGTGTTGTAACGCGTGTCCATCACGCTCAACGCGCCCATTGCTTCCAGCGCGGCAACGAAGCGCTCGTGGCTGATGAAGCCCTCCGAGTTGTACGAGATCAATACAAAACGGGCGCGCACCTGCTCCACCGCGTCGAACAGCGCGCTCTCGGCCAACCGGGCCTTGTTGTAATCCGACCGGTTCCAGTCGGTCGGAATGCCCGAGACCCGGCTGACCTGCGACGGCCGCTGGTAATCACACAGCAGGTTCAACATGAAGTAATTCGAACCATACGGATGCTCGTTGTAGGGCGGATCGAAGTACGCCACGTCCACCATATCCAGCTCACGCACCAGCGCATTGGCATCGCAGCGGTGCAACTGCACCTCGCATGCGAAGCGGCTGAACACCGGCGCCTGCACCTCGATCGGGCGCAGGATGCGCGACAGCGCGTTGCGTGCCGTGCCACCGAACTGGCCCACGCCTTCGCGGTTCTTGTGGAATCCTTTGAACACGCCGGAGGTGTTGGTGTACATGGACGCCTGCGCCAGCACCGGCGCCAGCAGGAATGGCCGCAACGCCGACGGCGTATCCACCAGCACCTGGCAGAAGGTATCCAGGAACATCGCGTTGCGCCGCGTATAGAAAACCCGCTCGCCGGGCTGGATGTCATCGTCGTCCAACGGCGCATACAGGTCGCACAGGAAGCCCGGCGCCAGTTGGCGCTGCACCCTGTGCGCAACGCGGGCAATCTCTTCCTCCAGCGCTGCCGCATCCACATCCGCCACGTTGGCCTGGTAGCAGCGGTTGCCGACCTCGCTGTAGCGCTCCAGGTCGTTGCACTGCAGGGTGGCGGCATGCCGGCGAGCCAACCGCGCCACCACGCCGGAGCCGGAAAACAGGTCCAGGAAATCGATCCGCGTCTTGCCCAGGCAGTCCTTGGCATGCGCGATGCCGGCATCCACGAAGGGCAGCAGGGCGCGCTTGTTGCCGATATAGGTGATCAGCTGGCTGCGCAGGTAGGCCGCGTGCTCGGCAGGCACGGAGTCGGTGGAATCTTCCTGCGGATTCAAACGGTTCCCCTGATCACATGATGGCTTTCGAAATTCCCCGCCATGGTAGCGCCGAGCCACGCCCGGCGGGGTGTACGGCGCGGTCAATCACGTCTGGGATCGGGCATATCCGACGAGCATGGATCGGCGCTACCGATGCGATCCCGTTACCGGTGCGCCAACGTTTTGACGCAAACGAAACATGAAACTGGTAAAAAGGACGATCTATTCGTCACGAATCGAGCACATGTCGCCAAGGAACGGAGACAACATCGCAGCCCCGCACACCGGTTCGAGCCCCAGGCTCCCGCGCGTGCGCCCTGCCCTGCGCCCGCTACCGGCGCGCGCGATCGCTTCCGTGGCCACCGAATGACCGCATCGACTTCCCCCTTCCCACCCGCAGCCAGGAGGCCCCCCGTGCGCCGAACGTTTCTGCCGTGCGCTGCCCTGCTCCTCCTCACCGCCTGCCACCCGGAGAACGCCATGAACCAGGAAATCACCACCGCCGAACAGGACGTCGAAAATGGCGGCCGCGGCCTGGCCAAGCTCAATCCCAGCCCACGCCAGGCGTTCGAGCTGGTGCTGAGCCTCGCCGATGCCCCCGGCACATTCGCCGTGGTGGAAGGCGTGGCCCAGTACGACGTCACCAACGAGCAGGAATGCGGCCGCATCGTTCCGGCCACCGGCATGGCCGCGCGCATCACCAGCCAGGAGCCGGTGCAGCTGAAGAAGGTGTCCGATACCGAGTACCGTGGCACGGTCTACCTGGACCGCATGCTGGATGAGGATTACTACGGACGCGGTGTCTGCAAGTGGACCTTCAGCGGTGCCGGCGCGATGCTGAAGGCCACCGGCGCTGACGGCGAAACGCGCTTTACCTCGTTCATCGAAGCCGATCAGTTCATCGCCGGCAAGGCGCTCACCCGCCATTACCCGGACCGCGATTACCCGCGCGTGGCGTCGGTGCCGGACTTCGGCCAGGCCGGCCACGAAGATCCGTCCCGGTTCCGCCCGGAGCTGCAGGATGCGCTGTTCACCGCCACCCTCACCGCCCATGAGGTGCGCTGATGCCGCTCACCCACCGCGACTACGCCGCACTTGCCGCCGATGCCTATGAAGACCACAAGGTCGGCCGGCACGCCCCTGGCCAGGAAGAAGTGGTGCCGCTCAACGGGCACAACTACAAGGTGCTGGAGCACGTAAACAACCGGCAGAATGGCTACCAGGGCACGATCTACCAGCGCGAGGACACCGGCGAGATCATCGTCTCCCACCGCGGCACCGAGGAGATCCTGCAGGACGCCGTGCTTGCCGATGGCGGGATGGTGCTTGCGCGCTACAACCTGCAAGCCAACGATGCCATCGCGCTGACCCAGCGTGCGGTCGCGTTGTCCAAGCACATCGGCGAGAACGAAGGCCGGGCCCCGGAAGTCAGTGTCACCGGGCATTCGCTGGGCGGCGCGCTGGCCCAGGTCACCGCCCACCATTTCGACCTGAAGGGCGAAACCTTCAACGCCTACGGCGCGGCCAGCCTGGGCCTGCGAATCCCCGAAGGTGGCACCAGCGTGCTCAACCATGCCATGGCATCGGATCCGGTCAGCGCCGCCTCCGGCCATTACGGCGAGGTGCGCCTGTACGCCAGGCCCGATGAGATCAGTACGCTGGACAACGCCGGCTTCAGCAACAAGTGGTACAACGGCGTGATTCCGGATTCGGCGCTGGTCGCCGCCGCCGGTTCGCTGGGCGCGCACAAGCTCGGCAATTTCGCTGATACCGGTTCGGTGCTGGATGATCCCGCGACGCAGGCGCTGGCCAAGCAGAACGCGCGGATGATCGACGAATACCGCGACAAGATGGAGCTGCTGCGTGGGGCGGTCACCACCGGCGCGCGCGGCATGCCGGGCGTGGCCGTGGACCTGTACGACCGGATCCGCGGCCCGCTGGATCCGGGCGAGCCGGCCCGCAAGGCGGCCGAAGACGCGCACAAGCGCGAAGGCGCCATGCGCATGGACAGTCCCGGCCACCCCGGCAACCTGCTGTTCCAGGACGCATTGCGCGGCGTGGAGGCGCAGGACCTGCGCGTAGGCCGCACGCCAGACCAGCACACCGGCCAGTTGGCCGGCAGCCTGGCAGCGGAGATGCACGCCAACGGCGGCACCCGCATCGACAGCGTGCTGATGAGCAGCGATGCCTCACGCACCTTCGGCGTGCAGGGCCAGGCCAACGATCCGGCGCACCTGCGGGTTTCGGTGGCGACCACCGAGGCGATGAACATTCCGCTGGAACAGAGCAGCGAGCGCGTGCAGCAGGCAGCCAGCCAGCGCACCGGACAGGAGCAGGAGCGGCAGCTTGCGCAGCAGCAAGACAGCGCCAGGCAGATGCATGCTTGAGTCGCACGCTTCTGCAGAAAGGCTTCGGCCGAGGTGGCAGGCCGTGCTGCCCTGCCTCGCCATTGTTGCGCTTGCAGCCTGCCATCCGCACGGTGCGGAACAGGACGCTGGGCAGAACGAACGCGGCCTCGCCAAACTCAATCCCACCCCGCGGCAGGCCCATGAGCTGGTATTGAAGATCGTCGATGCACCCGGCCCTTTCGCGGTGGTGGAAGGCAGCGCGCAGTACGACGTCATCAACGAACAGGAATGCGGGCGCATCGTGCCTGCCACCGGCCGCGCGGGCCGCATCACCAGCAAGGAAGAGGTGAAGCTGCAGAAAGTCAGCGACAACGAATACCGTGGCACGGTGTATCTCGACCTGATGCAGGACGAGGACTATTACGGACGCGGCGTCTGCCAGTGGAAGTTCAGCGGCGCTGGCGCCCTGCTGAAAGCCACGGGTGCCGATGGAGAGACACGTTTCCTGTCCTTCATCCAGGCCGACCGTTTCGTCAAGGGTGACACCGAAACCCAGCATTACGCCGATATGGGTTATCCGCGCGACGCCATGGACAACTACGCCGATTACGGCGAAGACGCACCCGAGGGCTTCAAACCGGAGCTGCGTGGGTCGTTGTTCAGCGTCACCCTCGTCAGCCCACCTCCACCATCGCACTGACTTCGTTCCGAGAAGGCACCCCATGCGTAGAACGATCCTTCCCTGCCTCGCCCTGCTGCTCATCACCGCCTGCCATTCCGAGACTGCCATGAACCAAGAAATCACCACCGCAGAAAAAGACGTCGAACAGGGCGGCCGTGGCCTCGCCAAGCTCAATCCCACGCCCCGTCACGCATATGAGTTCGTGCTGAAGATCAACGACGCCCCCGGCCCGATCAAGGTGGTGGAGGCCGTGGCGCAGTACGACGTGACCAACGAAGAACAGTGCGGCCGCATACAGCCGGAAACCGGCACCGCTGGCCGGATCACCAGCCAGGAGCCTGTCGAGCTGAGAAAGGTGGCCGATGGCGAATACCGCGGCATCGTCTACCTGGACCGCATGCTCGACGAGGACTACTACGGTCGCGGCGTGTGCCGCTGGGAGTTCAGCGGTGCCAGTGCGATGCTCAAGGCCACCGGGGCCGAAGGCGAAACCCGCTTCACCTCGTTCCTCGAATCCCCGGCCTTTGCAAAGAGTGAGCCGCTGACGCGCTACTACGCCAACGCCGTATACCCGCGTGCCGAGGCGCTGCCCGACTACCGTGCCGGCGGTGAAGCCGCGCCCACCGACTACAAGCCTGAACTGCAGGATTCGATCTTCTCCGTCCAGCTCTCCGCGCGGCAGGTCCAGCCATGAGCCTGACCAGCCAGGATTACGCCGCGCTTTCCGATGATGCGTACAAGGACTACGCCGTTGGCCGCCGTGACAATGGCAAGGACGAACTCGTCACGCTCAATGGTCACTCGTACAAGATCATCGAACATGTAAACAACAAGAACAACGGCTATCAGGGCACGATCTACGAGCGTGCCGACACCGGCGAAGTCATCGTTGCCCATCGTGGCACCGAACAGATACTGCTGGATGGCGTAGTGACGGATGCCGGCATGGTCCTCACACGTGCCAACCTGCAGGCGCCCGATGCCATCGCGCTGACGCAGCGTGCGGTGGCCCAGGCCGAGGTCAACGCCTCGTTGAACGGGCGTGCGGCCGAGGTCAGCGTCACCGGACATTCATTGGGCGGTGCCCTGGCACAAGTGAGCGCGCACCACCACGGCCTGAAGGGCGAGACCTTCAATGCCTATGGTGCAGCCAGTCTGGGTTACCGCATCCGCGAAGGCGGCGATGCGATGGTCAACCATGTGATGGCCGCCGATCCGGTCAGCGCGGCGTCCGGCCACTACGGCCAGGTGAAGGTCTATGCGAACGAAACCGAGATCAAAAACCTGTACGGATCCGGCTTCCGCAACGGCGCGGTTGCTGGCTTCCTGATGCCCGATTCGGCGTTGCTGGCCGCCGGCCGCTCGCTGGATTCGCACAAGATGGGCAACTTCCTCGGCGCGGGCTCGGTGCTGGACAACCCGGCCTCGCAGGCGTTGGCCAAGCAGAACGAAGGCATGATCAGCGAGTATCGCGACAAGCTGGAATTCCTGCGCGGTGGAGTAACGACCGCCACCCGCGGGGGAATCGGAAACGCGGTGGATATCATCGACCGCATCCGCGGCCCGCTGGATCCGGGCGAGCCCGCGCGCAAGGCAGCGGAGGAAGACGCCCACAAGCGCGACGGCGCGATGCGCATGGACAGCCCGGGCCACCCCGGCAACCTGCTGTTCCAGGACGCACTGCGCGGCGTGGAAGCACAGGACCTGCGCGTGGGCCGCACGCCGGACCAGCACAGCGGCCAGCTCGCCGGCAGCCTGGCGGCGGAAATGCATGCCAACGGCGGCACCCGCATCGACAATGTGCTGATGAGCAACGATGCCTCGCGCACGTTCGGCGTGCAGGGTGAAGTCAACGATCCTGCGCACCTGCGCGTGTCGGTGGCGACCACCGAGGCGATGAACACGCCACTGGATCAGTCCAGCGAACGGGTGGCATCACAGCAGTCCGCGCAGCAGGTGGCCTCGCAGGATCGTGACCTGCAGATCGAGCAGACCCAGGTGGCTGCGCGCAGCATGAATGCCTGAGCCGTTCCCCGGCGCCTTGGTTGGGCCGGGCCTACGGTACGCGTCCGTGGCTCTCTCAAGCCGATCTCACGCACTGCTTTCGGGGTGGGATCGGCTCAAGACCCGGCCCGATGGACGCTCAGCGCGGCCACTGGGAAACAGGTTGAACGAACAGGTTCATCGCTCAGGGAAACTGCAGGCCTCATAACTGGCTGTACACCCGGACCCGGCAGGATCGATGCAATTTTTCTGAGCGTCTTGCCGGGCCAGTTCAGGCGTCACGCCAGTCCCTATTCCGCCCTTGGCTCCTGCAGGCCATGCGCCCGGGACCAGAAGCGCGATGCATTGATTGCTGTACCGCGAGATCACGGCGCAGTCCCGGGCGCCTTCACGCTGACAATCCTTCATCGCCACCGCCGCCGCGGCTTCGCTGCTTGTCTGTTCCGCGGCAACACCCGCTGCGGAAGTGGAGGGCGACATCGCGATGGCTCCATAGCGCGTGTGCAGCCAGACCGGCGGCGGCGGCGGGGCCTGCTGCTGGGCAGGCTGAGCAGTTCCCCTACCCGGAATAGGCGCGCACCCTCCTACTCCTTGACCGCCCACAGGATATTGACCCGGTGGGCAGCGGCCTTCCGCACTTGCTTCGAAGGCGAGCGACAACCACAGAACGGAAGCCGCCAACGCCACGTTGACCAGAATGCCGACTCGACAGATGTTCATCCCGCCATTCCCTTCTTCATGAATTCATGCTCGAAACTTACTCAGGCAACGCTGAGTGGCACTACAACGGCGCATTCCCGCGGCTGCCTGCCGGTGCCGTCGGGGACTCTGCAGGGTGTCCCGAAAGACGCGGCGAAGTGTTGACGTTGTTGGTGCCCGAAGTCTCCGGACGTTCCTGCGCGCTTCCCTGCTGCGGCGCATAAGAACCCGGCGGCTGACCCTGCGGGCCCGGTGCAGCAGCACCCGGCGAACCGCCGATCTGCGAGTACGCCATGAACGCACCCAGCGTGCCCTGGAAGAACATCGCCGCCATGGGCGGTGCGGTCAGGATCAACGTGGTCAGGATCAACCCCATGCCGCCCTGCTGCAGCGCCATGCTGGTCATGCCTTCGGTGAAGTTGGAACCCATCAGCGCGCCGGCCGCGGCGGTGCCCCAGAACGCAAAGGCCACCTTGGACACCATGCTCATCGCGATCCCGGTCATGGCCGCCAGCACCGCCATCGAGAACATCGTGCCGATGCCATAGAACAGCCATCGCTGGAATAGCGATTTGGTCTGTTCGAACAGCAGGCACAATATGAACAAGGGTGCGAAGCCAATGAACAGCGCCATCGCGACTTCATACAGCAGCAGCATCGCACCTGCGGTTACGGCGGGCCCGCCCGTACCCAGGCCGATGAACCACATGGCGCGGGTCTTTGCGTTGTCCAGCGTCACGTCACCGGCGACATCGAGCACATCCACCGCCGACAGCGCCACCTGCATGTACGCCAGGTTTTCATCGATCAGGTCCTTGGCCGTGTCTTCCTCACCGGTGACCACGTAGGTGATCTCGTCCTGCACGTAATGGGTCAGGAAGGAATGCACGTTCTGGCCGAAGATGGCCATCGTGGTGGCAGTGATGACGATCAGGGCGGCACGCGCCATGTCCGTCACCAGCGCCATCATCGAGTCCCGGCTGCGGCCGGTCACGATGCGGTAGCCCTGCAGCAGCAGCCAGATGGTCATCACCACCAATGCGATGATGCCCACCCACTCCATCATGCGGCTGAGGAAACCCAGGCCGAACTCGGATATCTCCCTGCTGAGATAGTCGAAGATCAGTTTGAAGAACACGAAATCGCCGATCGACGAGGTCGCGATCGGTCCGTGCAGCGCTCCTTGTGCCCACATACTGTCCATCATCCCTAGACTCATTGCTTCACCTGCCCCTTTTCGGGGCCTCGCAGGGGTGCATTACGCACGGTTTTCAATCGAGTGCCGTCTTCAACGCTGCAGCTTTGATCACCGAGCCGATCGGATTGGTTTCACCCTTCAGCGCACGCTGCGCCAGCGCACGCTGCTGGCTCTGCAGTGCCACGATCTGCTGGTCGTAGATGCGCATCTGGTTTTCCCAGGTTTTGAAGTTCGCATCGATCTGCAACTGCGATGCGGTTGCGTTCGCGGTGGTTTCCGCCAGCGCGCCTTCGTTGTCAAACAGCCGACGGATGTTGCGCAGCGTTCCCAGCGTCTGCTGCATGAGCGGCAACGACTGCTGCACGACCTTGACGGTCTCGTTGTATTTGCGGTTCTCCAGCGCCTGGATGTACGAGCAGATCGTCCGCTGCTGCGCCCCGATGTCGCCACCAGGGCTGATCCCCGCCATGGCCATGATGCCGGTGATGCTGAACACCGAACCGCCGCCGCAGCGCTCGGCAATGTTCCAGTCATCCGGAATGGTGGTGAGCGTCGGTGTCGCCGGCATGATCGGGTTGGCGATGATCTGCGACCAGTTCTGCAGCTTCTGCAGCCAGTTGTTCAAGGTCGCGGTGTAGTGCGAAGCGGTCTGGGTCCAGCGCCCGGCCGTTTCGATGTATTCCAGGCCGGTCGCGATATCGGCCTTCACGCTCTGGATAAGCGCTGGCGGGTCATTGACGATCCACTGTGCCTGCACCGGTGCAGGCGCCATCAGTGAAAACGATGCGCACAAGGCAAGCGTGGCCGTCGCCAGTGGCATCAGGCGACGACGAAGGGCGGGACGTTGGGGGGCAACGGTATTCATGGTGGCCTCCGGAATGAGGTGGGTGGTCATGGGTCAGGCTGCCTTGTCGCGGTCGTTGCTGGCCGGCTTTCCCGAACCCTTGCGGCGGCGGTAGAAATCCTCCAGCCACTGTTCGGGGGTCAGCATCGATTCCACAACATTTTCACGGGCAGCGGCGTCCTGCAGCACACGGTGCATGACGTCGATGTTGTCGGTGGAGGCAGAGATCACCGACAGGATATCGTCCATGCCGCGCATGTTGAGCTGGCAGACATTGGAGGCATGCCCCTGCTTGACCAGGAAGCAGCGTGAGCGCTCGTCCAGCGCGGTGACGACCTTGAATTCGGCATCGGTCAACTTCAGGCCGTCGATGTAATCGGTGCGGCTCGCATTCGGATTGGGCAGCAGGATCAGCGTGGCGGTCTGTTCGATCAGTGCGGCGGAAATATCGCTCTTCAGCGCGTCTTCCGGGCTCTGCGTGGCGAAGATGCCCAGGCCGTTCTGCTTACGGATGGTCTTCTGCTTGTTCTTGGCGAACTCCTTCAGTCCACCCTCGCCATCGAGGATCTTCCAGAATTCGTCCATCACATAGATCAGGCGACGCCCGTCGATGAGCGATTCAAGCCGGTGCAGAAGGTAGTTGATCACCGGCACGCGCACTTCCGGATTGTCGATCACGTCGGTGTAATCGAAGCCGATGATGTTCGCCCGCTCCAGGTCGATCGTGTCCACCGGATTGTCGAACACCCAACCCAGCGAGCTGCCGGCAGTCCAGCGGCGCATGCGCGCGTACAGCCCATCGTCACCGAGGTTCGGCAGGCTCTTCTGGAAGTTGGTCATGCTGCGCAGGTGCATGGGCGTATCAAGCATGTTTTCCACCGCGCGGAAGATGTCCTCTTCTTCGCGGGCGCTGTACTGGCCCTTACCGGCCAGCACCTTGACCAGATCGGCCAGGAACTGCACGTTCGCTTCGGTGCGTTCGCACTGGAAGGGATTGAAGCCGGTCGGCCGCCCGTTTTCCAGCGCCAGGTAGTTGCCACCACAGGCACGCACGAAGATCTCGGCGCCGCGGTCCTTGTCGAAGAAGAAGATGGTCGGCGCCGGATCATACTTCTGCACCTGGCTGAGCAGGAAGTTGATCAGCGCGGTCTTGCCGGTGCCGGACTTGCCGATGACCATCGTATTGGCGATGGCCTTCTCGCCCAGCGAGTTTTCCGCCGGATGGGTGGCGTGAAAATTGAAGTAGTACGGCTGCCCGTTGGTGGTCTGCAGCGTGGTCAGGCAGTCCCCCCATGGATTGTTGTGCTGCTTGCCGGTAGCGAAATTGTGCAACGGCGACAGCCCCAGGAAGTTCAGCGAACTGACGTTGGCCAGTCGCGTGCGGTAGCGCCAGTTCGCCGGAATCTGCGAATAGAACGATGCCGTGATCGCGATGTCTTCCTTGGCCGACACGAAGCCGGCGTTGGACAACTCCGCACGCGTGGTGGCCACGTTGGCCGAGAGCTGGCCCTGGCTGTCTGCAAACACCGCGACGGTGAAGTGATATTCGCCGAGTACGAAGTTGCCCGAGGACAGATGGTCCATCGCCTGGTCCAGCTCGATGATCTGGCTCACCGCCTTGTCGCCGGAGGAGATCATCATGCCCTTGGTACGGTCCAGGATCTTCAGCGCATCCTGGCGGCCCATCGGGCTGAAGGACTGGGTGACCACGTACTCGAAATCCAGGTACTTCAAGCCGTTCAGGATGCCGGGGTAGGTGCCCTCGGCGTATTCCTTGATGTTGAGGATCGCGCCGAAGTGATTCTTGCCGTTGGGCGTACTGATCACGAAATCGCCGGTCTTTGCCGAGAACATGTGGCGGCTCACCGGCAGGTATTCCTTCACCGGCGCAGCCAGCACCGGCACCGGCTCATCGATGCGGTTGATCAGGTAGCCGAAGAACTCCAGCGTCTCGGAAAACACCACGCCGTTGGCCGCTTCGTACATGCCCAGGCGGTACGGCGCATAGTCGCGCAGCACCGCTTCGACGTTGCCGGCCAGCTCCATCAGCTTCTCAACGGCCTGCTCCTGCTCAGCCTGCAGGCGTGGCACGTCGGCTGATTTCTCAACGAAACGCTTACCGGCCACCACCGGCCGATAGATCATCGTCAGGTACAGCTCGTTCTGCATGATCCGCTGGCTGGACAGCATGTCCAGGTAGGTGTCGGACACGTCCTGGTTGAAGCGCTGGGAGAACTTGCTGCGCTCCTTCAAATGCCTGCGGCGGCGGACGTCGTGCGTCCAGAACGCCACGTTGACGAAATCCGGCGCGCGCAGCGTCTGCAGCAGTCGGTTGAAGGTGTTGTGCTTGTGCTCAAGCTCCCATTCTTCCCGACCCACGAACGGCAATCCCTCGAGGTGCCACGTCAACAGGTAGTCGCCACCGCTGGTCTTCACCACCGATGGGGCCACGTGCGAGGACAAGGGAATGAACTCGCTGATCGACGTATCCGGACTGAACATGCCTACTCTCCAGGAACTGCCATATGCCTGCTGCTACGCCGCTGAAACATTCAGCGGCGGTTTCCACCCGGTGCCTTCGCAGGCGCCGGCTTGTCGCGGTAGTGGTTCGGGGTGAACACCCACATACCTTCATGGTCACGCACGTTCCGCGCCCGGAACTTGAACTGCAACCGCAGCCCCATCAGCCGGAAGATCATCTCGTCCCGACGCGCCATCTGCCGCATGATCATCACGGCTACCGGGATGCTGAGCAGAACCCAGAAATCCCAGTAGATGGCGAGCAGGAACAGGCCGCCGCATACCATGAAGAAGGGTACGTAGGGCACGCCCAGGAACATCGGTGGGCGCGTGCAGCCGCGGAAGACGACGTTCTTATGCACTGTAGTACTGGGCAGCGGTGCTCAGCATACCGACGGCCGAGCACTCGCCGTACTCATCACCCAGCAGCATGCGGGCGATCTGGCCAGCCGCGCCGATCAGCACGCCACCGATCAGGATCGGCGACACGTCGCTGATGCGCTTGTGGGCGAAGGCGATCTGGTAGCCGGCGAAGATCACCGCGATGGTCACCACGGCGATCGACACCAGGTTCAACAGGCCCTTGACGCTGTCGAAGAAGCCGCACACTTTCTTGTCGGTGCCCCCGAATTCCTGCGCGAAAGCCTGCGGGACGAACATCATGCCAACGAAGGCGACGGCCATTGCCAGGGTCTTCAGGGTGCGCTGGGCCTGGGCGAGATCATGGGTGTTCAGCTTCATGGGGACTTCCTTATTGATGGACGAAAAACAACATGTGCGGCCCCTGCCCGGCGGCCAGTGAACTGCTCAGAACACGAAAGCCGCGTCCCTGGCAGGTGCATCGGTGACAGGCGCGGCAGACGCGGGCATTGCCACCGCGCCGGTTGCCGCGGGTTGGTTGCGTTCACTCCAGGGACGCAGCAGCACCGGAGCGCCGGGGCTGCCAGCGGGCGCTTGCTGCGGACCCATGGGCGGTGCGGAGACGACCGGGTGGCCCTGCGGGTAGCCTTCATCGGCATAGCCGGCCATCGGCGCTGCGGAAGGCACCGCACGGTCGACCAGGTTGGTCACCGCACGCGCCAGCCCACCGTCAGCGGCGCGCAGCAGGCTGCCGCGCACCATGGCGCCGGTGTTGGGGTACACCACGTAAGCGCGCGCGGGGTCTTCCGGGAGCGGCATCACTACGCCGCCGCCCTGGGCGAGCATCTGTGTCTGCAGGCCTTCGATACGGGTGCGCAGGCGCGCGGCATCGGCGGATTCGGCCGGCGCGCGGGCTGCCGCAGTGGGTGTGCGCGGCGTGCGATCCACCACCGGAATCGGCAATGCACCGTTGGCGGAGGCGACCATCTGGCCGCGCTGCATCGAATTGAACACCTTCTGCACATAGCCGTGCCGGTAGCCGGTTTCAAAATTGCCCGAGTAGTAGCAACTGAATGCCTTGCCCCAGTCACCCTTCGAACGCGAATGGCATTCGGCCAGGATGCGCGATCCTGCCTGCAGGTTCGGGCATTGCTGGAAGGCTTTTTCGTAGGTTTCCAGCCCGTATTTCTGCAGGTTGTAACGATTGACCTGGGCCAGCCCCAGCGAGAAGTTGTAGCCGTTCTCTTCCAGCATCCGTGCCGTAGCCACCGCCTCGTCCAGAGCCTTCGGCTGGCGCGCAAGGCGACCGCCCACCACGCCGATGGCGTACGGGTTGCGCGAGGATTCCACGTTCACCACGTGGGCCATGACATCCATCGAAACGGCCAGCTCGGGGCAGGCCAACGCTTCCAGTCCGGGCAGCATCAGTGCACCTCCTGGCCAGCATGCGCGCAGTGACCGCCACGACGGGCATTCATACCGCGCCCCCTTGGCCCTGGGCACGTCCGGGATTGAAATCGATGCCGGTGATGTGCCGGTCGCCAGCGTGCGCCTTCACGTGCACAACGACGTCGATGGTCATCTGCAGCAGGCGCTTGATGACCGGGAACTCCAGCCCTGAGCCTTCGTTGGATGCCTTCACCATAAGCGCCAGCTGGTCCCAGGTCTGTTCCGGGCTGCCCGCATGGCAGCTGGTGATCGACCCGGGATGGCCGGAGGCGCAGTTGCGGATGAAGTAGAACGCTTCATCGCCGCGCAGCTCGGCCAGGATGATCCGGTCCGGCTTCATGCGCAGGCAGGCTTCCATGCAGGTTTTGGCACTGACATTGCTGCCACTCTGGCCACCCTTGGAATACAGCAGGTGCACGACGTTGGGCTGCTCGATGAACAGCTCGCGCGCATCTTCAATGGTGACCAGGCGTTCCCCTTGGGGAATGTGGTGGACCAGCGATTTCATGAAGGTCGTCTTGCCGCTGCCGGTGGCACCGGACACCACGATGTTCTTGCGGTACTGCACCGCACGACGGAAGAAGCCGGCGAAATCGCGCGCGCGGCGCAGCTCCATCAACTCCTCATCCTGCGCGCTGAGGCTGCCGTCGTGTTCGACGATGCGATCAAAGAAGCCATCGTCCTGATACTGCTGCAGGGTCCGCATCTGGCGTGAAGGAAGGCGGATGGTGATGGAGACCTTGCCCGCGTCACACGCGGGCGGAATCACGAACTGCGCACGCTGGCCGCTGGGGAAGGTCAGCGACACCATCGGATCGGCATCGGTGATGCGCTGCCCGGTGTTGCTTTCGTTCACCACTGCGGTGCAGAACTGGCGGGCCCGTTCGAAGGTCAACGTGGGCACCGCCACCTGCTGCCAGCCATCACGCGTTTCCAGGTAGATCTCACCAGGCCGGTTGACGCAGATTTCGGTGACTTCGGACGACCCCATGTAACCCGCGATACCCAGCACTTCGTACTGGTATTGCAGGAATTCGCTGGAAACCAGCGCGAGGGGTGAAGTCTCCATGTCCACGACGGGTCCTGTGCTCCTGGATCAGCGACGCGCCAGCACGGCGCTGAAGTCGACGTCCTTTGCGACGTAGACGTTGATGATGGTGCCCTGGTTGACCGTCACGGTCGGCGCGCGGCGCTGGCTCGCGGCCTGCTGTGCGAGGCTTTCCATGGTGCGGGCGGTTGCACTTTCATACGGCGACTGCATCGCAAAGCCACTGCTGTTGACCGTGGTGGTCTCCGGGCCATTTTCCGCGGCTGCGTATTTGAAGGCATCAGCGAGCAGGCTGATCATCAGGGCGCTGGCGATGCGCTGGCCCCAGTGAGCGGTGTACTGCCCCGGGATGCCTGCCCCGCCCAGCCCATCCGTGCCCGGGCTGGACATGGCAACGTCAATGCCGTTCGGCGTCGTGATGCGATCCCAGATCACATCCACGCGTTCGCCGATCGGGCCGCCACCGTAGCTGCCGTAGATCTTGGAACCCTTCGGCAACAGCAGGGTACGGCCGTTGATCGAGTAGACCGGTTCGGTCACCAGGCAGGAGGTGAACCCGGCCACGTCGGTGATGATGCGCGTTTCAAGCACGCAGCGCAGGTAGGTGCCGCGAACCAGAAGTGCATCCGGGCTGCGGATGAAAGCGGCGTTGGACACATCGTCCACATCCGCACCCCGACGCGTTTCTTCCGGCGCCTGACGGCCGTTCATCTGCTGCAGCGCCAGCAACGTCGGATCGACCGGCGCCTGGCGTTCGGAAGGATCACCGCCGCCACCGCTACCGGTGGCCGCAATGCGGCGATCGAGCAGCGAAGGCATGCGCGGCGCCTCGCCGATGGTGCGGCTGTTGCGCTCCATTGGCATCGGCATGTCGTCCGGCATCGGCGGCGGCGGCAGCATCGGAATTGGATCGGCCTGCATCGGCGGGGGTGTCTGCACCGTCGGCGCCACGCTCGGAAGGTCCGGCGTGCTCGGACGCGAAACTTCGGCGCCGCGCGCGGGGGCCTCCGCGTCGTCCCTGCCTTTGCGCAGCAGCAGGAAGCCCATCAGCAGCACCAGGGCGAGAATGCCGCCGATGAACATCAACGCCTTGCGATTCAATCGGCGTTCTTCCGCTGTGCGCAGCTGCGGCGCACTGGCATCAAGATCCGGCGCGTCCTGCGGCTGCACACGGTTGTAATACGGGTTACCCGGCTCCTGCGCGGTGCCTTCCTGGCGGTAGGCATCGTCGTCCTGGCGGGGGTCATTCCCTGGAGGCGTGTTCTGGCTCATTTCTTGGTATTCCTCCGCAGGCCGACCACGTTGTCACCGTGTCGGATCACCAGGTACGGGTGGGTGCCATGCACCACCAGGGTATTGCCCTCCACCGTCGTGTTGATGACGAAGTCCTCGCCATTCTCGGTCTCGCGGCCGAACACAGCCGGGAAGATGCCGGTCTTGAACTCCGGCGAAGACGGGAGGCGCACATAGGTGAAGCGGCCATCGTCGTAGGCATTGACCGGGATCAGCCAGCCCATCCGCTTGGCCTTGCGGGTCGAATAGGAGTAGTCGAAGTTGTAGCGACGATCCTTGGCGATGGTGGTGCTGAGCAGCGGCTTGCTCTCTTCCACCGACTCCTGGGCGACAGTGAACTCACTGTCACTGGGATAGGTGAAGGCGATCTTGTACTGCACGCCGGCCTTGCGCGCCTGGTCCAGCTGGCGCCAATCAGTCGCCACCACCTTCAGTTCGAAGATGTAGGAGTTGGTTTCCGTGCGCACCATCATGTTGGTGTCCACGTCCACGTTCTTCGGCTTCAGGTAGAACACGTTGCCGCGACGCGTCAGCTCCCAGCCACTGCTGAAGCCGGTGCTGTAGTCGAGGATCTTTTCATGCGGGCTCAACTCGATCTGGGTGGTGAGGCCCAGGCCGGTGCGGACCGTGTAGATCTGGTCCGGCACATAGGCGTAACGGTCCACGGCCTGGGCCGAGACGGTGGTGGCATACCCTGCCAGCATTCCCGCCAGCATCCAGGCACAGGCCTTGTTTCTGCGACTACTCATCGGTTGCTTGCTCCATCAGCAGTTCCGGTGGAAAGGTTGCGCGCGGGGACCGGCGTGCCGCGGCCTGGCGCTTGTTGAGCGGGTGCACCGGGAACCGGCGCGCTCTGCACCGGGTAGCCCTGCGCAGGTACGGCCTGTCCCGGCCCGGCAGCTCCGGGAATGCCCTGGGCAGGAATGCCTTGCTGTGCCGGAAGCATCTGGCCCGGGGGCGGCGGAGCCGGCGCCACCATGGGCTGGCCGGACACCGGATCAATCATGCCCTGGCCCATTTGCTGGTTCGGGTCAAACATCGCCGGGTCGGCCTGCACGGCAGCCTGCTGTTGTGCCTGCAGCATGGCCTGCTGCTGCGCCTGCGCGTCGGTGGCGGCCTGGTCAGGCAGCGGAACCGCGGCGGCGTAGTCGCTGTCCACGCGGTATTCGGTAACCTGGAAGCCCAACGGATTGAGCAGGCGATCCTGGTCGTTGAGCGCCAGCTTGGCGTCGTAGTTGAAGCGTAGGGTCACCAGGCGGTTGTCCATGAAGGTGGACGCACCACTGTTCTTGTCCACCAGGGTGCGCTGTACGCGCACCGATGCGCCACGGAATCCGCCGTTGTCCAGCTCGCCGATCGGGGTGATGCTGAGGATCTTCACCCGGATCGCCTTGGTGTTGCCGTACAGGACCACCGGGCTCTGCGGATTGGTGCGCGCATAGCGTGCCCGCAGCTGCGCGGCGATGTTGTCGGCGGACATGGTGAACACCAGGTTCCAGTCACGCAGCTGCATCAGCGCCAGGTCATAGGATTCGTGGGCCAGCACGTACTGCGCCACGTTGCTGCGGTTCACCGCCTCGACGTGGGTCACTGAACTGCTGCCGAAATCACCCTGCAGGCGCGCCACCGATGCGGTCCCGGTGTAGGCATCGGCCATCACCAGGAACGGCACCTTCTCCTTCAGCGGCAGCATGTAGTAATAGCCGCCGGCGAGCGCCAGCGACATCACCAGCGACGCACCGGCGACCCACCAGGCACGACGCTCGCTCTTGCGCGCCATGTCGGCCACGGTCAGCTCATAGCTCACCGCCTTGGCGACGGCCTGCTCCACCTTGGGACTATTGCCTGGGTCTTTCTTACGGAACATGGGGTTTTCCGGACTGCATGATCGTCAATGAGCGCCATGCCCCTGCGACCAGCGCAGGAGCATCACGACGGGAAAACGGCAGCGGTCAGCTACCGCTTGGCGCGATTTCGGCGGGTGCGGATGCGGGGGCGGCGCTGGGGGCGCTGGCTGGCGTGGTGGCCGCCGTCGGCACCGCGGCGCTGCTGCCGGCCACGATCTTGTTGCCCACGATGCTCACGTAGACGCCCTGCGCCGCATAAGCAGTCGTGACATCGGCCACGGCTTGCTGCGCACTGGTCGTGGAGATGCGGGAAACGCCGCTGTGCAGCGTGTAATCCGACCCCAGGCGGTAATCCAGCGACATCCCCGAATCGGCCGCCCAGCGCTCGAGCATGGCCTTCAAGGTGCCATCCATCGGCGATGCCTGGAAGGCATAGCTGGTGTACAGCGGAATTTCCGTGGGCGCGGCGTCAAAGCGATTGACCGGCTTCCACCGCCCGCCGAAATCCGGCGCAGGCTTGGTGGCACAACCCGACATCGCAACCGCCGCCACGGCGATGAAAATCTTCAGCAACGCTTGCCGCATACGAACATCCTTTGACGTACGAATAAGCAGCTTCGATGCGGGTGGTTCGGCAGTCCAGCGTTACATCTGCACGCTGGAACCGGTTACGCGGCGGCCTGTGCCGTCATGTGCAACCGTCTCCCCTGCGGCCAAAGCCGCCTGCCCAACGGGCGCTGCACCGCCCCATGGGCATGATGCATCGCCTGACACCTCGTTCGAAGCCATCCCTGTTCCGGTGATGTTCTGCACCACCTGATCGACTCCATCGGCTCGATGAACTGAACCGATGGCGAAGAGTGGCATAGAACGAGGTCAAGGATGCGTCAAGAACGCATGAAAGTTCAACGCATGCACGACAAATTGTTGACACCCGTCACCACTTCACGGGAGTGAATGCATTTATTTTCAGCGCCTTCGTCCCAGCTGATTCATATCTGCAAGCTGGGAACCTCAACCTTTGCTAGCAGGCGCGAAGTGAAGTGACGATCCTTGTAGTAGCGGATCTTGTCGCACATCACCGGGTGCGGAATGCCCTCGTAGAGGAACACTTCCTTGTCTGTGCCCATGGCCTTCAGCTCCTGCGGCAGCATCAGCGCCCGCCGCTCTTCACTGAAGCTGTGGCTCTTCTCGCGGCCCTTGGTGATGTTCTTCTTGCGCAGCGTGGTGTAACCCAGCATGTCCGAATAATCGTTGGCGTCCTGCTGCTCGCGCGGGGCAAACAGGATCTGCAGGGCGTGGTTGGTGATGATGGTGCGCGACACATCGCGGCCATAGGTGGCATCCAGCTGGGCCATGCTCTGGATGATCGGCAGCAGGCGCACGTTGTAGCCGGCCATGTAGGACACCGCCGAGGCGATGATGTCCACCTTGCCGATGGAGGTGAATTCGTCCATCAGCAGCAGCACCTGGTGCTTCAGCTCCGGATTGGACTTGGGCAGCTCCTTGGTGTTGAGGTTGATGATCTGGCTGAAGAACAGGTTGATGATCATCCGGCTTTCGGCCAGCTTGTTGGGCTGGATGCCGATGTAGATGGTCATCTTCTTCTTGCGCAGGTCGGTCAGCAGGAAGTCGTTGCTGCTGGTGGCGGCGTCCAGCACCGGATTGATCCAGGCGTTCAGCGGCTCCTTGAAGGTGCCCATGATCGAGGCGAAGGTCTCGTCAGCCTGCGACAGCAGGTTGGCAAAGGCCGACTTGGCATTGGCGCTCAGGAACGGACGGCTGGCCAGCGTCTGCAGGTACTTGCGCAGGTCCGTGCCGTCGCCGGAGGAGATCCGGTAGATCGCGCCCAGGGTCGGTACGCCCTGCCCGCCCGGGAAACCACTGCGGCGCTCGTCATCATGATTGTCGAACAGGTACAGCGTGAAGGCCATGAACGCGTTGCGCGCCTGGCTGACCCAGAATTTCTGGTCGTCCGAACCATCCGGATACAGCATCGCGGCGATGCTCATCAGGTCGGAAACGCGGAAGGCCGGGTCATCGGATACGTAGCTGAGCGGATTCCAGCGATGGCTGCGCCGGTCTTCGGCGAAGGGGTTGAACAGGAAGACTTCCTGCCCCTGCTTGGCGCGCCAGCCGCTGGTGAGCTCGTAGTTTTCCTGCTTGATGTCCAGCACCACCACGGACTCTTCGTATTCCAGCAGGTTGGGAATCACCACGCCCACGCCCTTGCCCGAACGGGTCGGCGCGGCCAGGATCACGAACTGCTGGCCGGACAGGCGCACCAGCTTGCCCTTGTAGCTGCCCACCACGATGCTGTCGCCGGTCTTTTTGAACAACCCGTGTGAAGACAGGTCCGAGCCCGTGGCGAAGCGCGCATCACCGTGCAGGCCCTTCTTCTTGCGCCGGAGCAGCAGGAAGCCGGCCACCACCACCAACAGGAACAGCGGGATGCCGAAGCCCACGTAACCGGCGGCCTTGATCTTGCCCACGAAGGGCGCGACCTGCGGCTGGTCCAGTGCGTTGACATACGGGTAGTAGGTGTTCCAGCTGAAGTGGCTGGTGTCCAGGCCAAGGAAAAGCAGGGTCAGGTAGCCCGAAAGCAGGTAGCCGATGACGAGGGCCGCGACGATGGCGACCGAATAACGAACCAATTTCTGCGTGGACAAACCCGATCCTCCGTGAGCGCATGATGGGCCGGACTCTACACAACTGACCGTGACACGGGTAGCTGCACCCGCACTGGAAACCTCCCGGTGGGTGACGACCGGCTCCGGTGGGTGACGACCGTTGGTCGCCACGCTCTTCTTCCCCAGCCCTACCACATCACACCATCCGGACCACTATCCGGGTATGCTCCGCGCGCCAAAAACAAAACCTGGAGCAAAGGAATGCAACGATCCTCTTCGTGGACGCGCTGTGCGCTGCTGGCCACCCTCGCCCTTGCTGGCCCTGTCTTCGCCGTCCCTCCGGCGAACGCGCCGTCGCGTACCGCGCCGGCACCGGGTGAAATCAGCAAGGCCATGCCCGAAGGCATGGACCTCTACACCAGCCTGGCCGTCAGTGACAGCAAACAGGTCGTAGGGACCGGTAACGGAATGGGCGCAGCGGAAGCGAAGGTGCGTGCGCGCAAGGACTGCCAGGACAGCGGCGCCACCGACTGCGTGGAACTGATCACCTTCCCTGTCCGCAATCACTGCATGGCGTTGGCCGTGGACAAGGGTGCCAAGCCTGGTGTCCGGGCCATCTTCGCCAGCAGCGCGCAGGCCGGCACCCCGGAAGCGGCAGCGCTGGGCAAGTCCTCGATGGATAAGTGCGTTGCGTCAGGCGCCAAGCAGTGCGGGGTGACCGTTGAACATTGCCTCTGACCGGATGATCCGCGCGGTGCTGGTGGCCGCCACGATGCTGGCCAGCGCCGGTATGGCACACGCGCAGAATGGTGCGCAGGCGCGGCAGCAGGCCCACGCCGCGCAGATGAACTTCCTGGGCTGGCAGCAGAGCCAGCAGGCCGCAACCTATATCAGCGCCGAAGAAGCCGCCGCGCAGCAGGCGGCATCCGCCGCAGCCGCCGCCGCCGCACGCCGCGTGCGCGACGACGCCAAGCGGGACTGGTGGGGCGCGCTGGTGGTCAACACCGCCGACGGCAGCTGGAACGTGATCCTCAACGAGTACGACCCGCGCATCGCAACCCGTAACGCCATGGGCAAATGCGATGGCACCTGCTGGCCTGTCGCCACCTTCGCCAACACCTGCGTGGCGCCGGCTTACAGCCAGCAGGGCGGCATGTACGTCAACACGGGCGAGAACAAGAAGAAGGCGGCCGAATCGGCACTGGCCAGTTGCCAGGCCGGCGGCGGCGCGCAGTGCCGCAGCGCGGAAGAACAGACCTTCTGCACCGGCTGGAAGTATGCCTATTCGGCGCTGGACCGCATCAGCTACCGCATGGAACTGATCGCAATCAACCGCGTGGCCAAGCCAAAGCTGGAGTTCTTCCCGGGCGGGGCCGAATTCGTGGCCAAGCCGCCGGAAGCCCGCGGCACTGCCACGCGCATGGCGGCCGGGGAAGGCCAGGATCCGAAGATGAACATCGCCCAGCCCTGGAGCGCCATTGCGGCGGAGCGCGGCGGTGACGCCTTCGCACTGCACTTGGGCGTGAACGAGAAGGACGCCAAGGACACCGCCATCAGCAAATGCGGCAAGCGCGGCTGCGAGACCGCCGTGGCATGGACCATGGGCGAATGCGCCGCCATCGTGCGCAGCAAGGCGGCGGGAGGCGGCTGGTCCACCTTCGGCGCGAAGGCCAGCAGCAAGGCAGCGGCCGAAGAAGACGCGGTCACCCAATGCATCGAGAGCGGCGCAAGCGTCTGCCCGGTGATGCTCAACGAATGCATGACCCGCTGATCGTCACCCCCTGTTCCTTCTGTTGCTTGTAGCGTTCCAGCAATCCTCCAGGGGGTTCTTCCATGCATATCCTTCTTACCGGCGCGACCGGCCTGCTCGGCCAGGGCGTCCTCAACGCCTGCCTCGCCTCGCCTGACGTCACCCGCATCACCGTGCTGGCGCGCCGGCCGCTGGACCGCGCCGACGCGAAGGTCGGTGTCGTGCTGCTGGAAGATTTCAGCCAGGCCGCCAGGGTCCAGGCACAGCTGTCCGGCATCGACGCGGCGTTCTACTGCGCCGGCGCTCCGCCCATCGGCACCGCCGAAAAGGAATACCGCCGTGTCACCTTCGAGCTGACCTTGGCAGTGGCGCGAGCTTATGCCGCGGCCAATCCACAGGGGCGCTTCTTCTACATTTCCGGCGCCAATTCCGATCCCGAAAGCCGGCTGATGCCGCTACGCATCAAGGGCGAAACCGAGGATGCGCTGCAGCGGCTGCCGATCACCACCGTGATGCTGCGGCCCGGCGGCATCCTGCCCGAAGAAGGCACGCACAGCCCACACGGTGTGATGCGCATGTTCCATGCGCTGGCCAGCCCGCTGCAGGGGATGATCGTCAAGAATGTGCCGGGGGCGGCCACCACCAACGGTGCCATCGGCCGGGCGATGATCTCCCTCGCCCGCTCCCCCAGCCCGCCTTCCATCGTCGAAAACCGCGAGATCAACCAGCTCGGCCAGCCTGTCACGTAACGCAGGGCTTCAGCCGCCGCGCGCGGCCTTGCGGACTTCCGCACCGACGCGCGCCTTGACGCGATCCACGTCCGGATTGTTCGGACCCGAATAGTCGAACGCCTGGATCACGAACACGGTGTGGTCGCCTGCGCTGATGCAGTACGAAATCAGCGAGCGCCCATCCTCGCGCGGGGCGGACACGTGCAGCACCAGCGTCTTCTGGTCCTGGTCCACGCGCGTGGTGTAGCCCACCGCTGCGGCCCCACGCGTCACCGCCGCGCGGCACGCCTGCATGCTCAACTTGGCCGCCGGAAAGCGGTCCACATCGTAGCCGAGGCTGAAATCATTCGCCTTGGCCGGCGAGGCCATTCCCAATGCGGCCACCGTGCCCAACGCCGCAAGTATCGCTGCCTTCATCCCGTTCTCCTGTCACTGTTGAACGTGCGCCGCCGAACTCACGAACGCACGAAGATTTCCACGCGGCGATTCAACTGCCGGCCGCTGGGGTTGTCCTTGCCCTCCAGCTCGTTGGGCGCCACCGGCTGCGTTTCGCCGTAGCCCTTTGACGCCGCCTGCTGGCCCGCACCACGCTGGCGCAATGCGGCCACTACCGATGCCGCGCGGCGTTCGGACAGGCTCTGGTTGTAGTCGTCCGCGCCCTTGGAATCGGTATGCCCGCGCACTTCCATGCCGGTCGTTTTCACTTCGGCCAGCGCCCCGGCCAGGGTATCCAGCAGATTCGCCGCGTCGGGACGGATGTCGGACTTGTCGAAGTCGAACAGTACCCGGTCGTTCAAGGTGATCACATAACCGCAGGGCGCACCGGGCGGAGCGAACTTCTTCAGCGGCGGGAACTTGCCGGCAGGCGCCAAGCGGGCCAGCGGCGGCATCCTGACCGGTCGCGCCGGCGGACCGATCGTCCCGGTGCCATCGCCATTGTTGGTGATCAGGCCTTCGTCGCCATTCCAGGTGCCCGAGCCATCTGCATTGACGCGCACCAGCCCCATCGGGCCGTTCCAGGTGCCGCTGCCATCGCCATTATTCGTGATCAGGCCACTGTCACCGTTCCAGGTGCCCGCGCCTTTGCCGTCCAGCCGGATCAGGCCGGCCACGCCGTTGTAGGTGCCCGACCCATCCGCTTCCACGCTGATGATGGCATCGTCGCCCCCTCCCCCGGGGTTGCCGTTGATGGTGCCGCTGCCATCGGCGTTCACGCGCACCAGTCCGCCTTCGAAGTTGGCGGTGCCGCTGCCATCAGGGTTTATCACGAAGATGCCTTCGTCGCCGTTCCGGGTCAGCTTGCCCTGCGCATCCACGCTGGTGATGCCGGCATCGTTGATCAGCGTGCCATCGGTACTGCAGCGTGCCGGGGAAACGGTAATCCCCTCCACCGGATTGAGGATCGACTGCAGTGAACGTTCCAGTGCACGCTGCGCCGGGGTGATGCCGATGATCTCCGGCACCACGATCGTCGGGATGACCGGGAATTCGGGGACATCGCTGTCCTGTTCCGCGTCCGCTTCCTCATTGGAAGCCGCAGTGGCGCTGCCGCTTACAGGCTCCGGAACTGCCTCAGCGGGCCCCTTGGAACACCCAGCAAGCGCAATCAACAGCACGGAAACAGCAGACAGCGGCAAAACACGGGTGGATGAGCTCATGTACTGGATCGATCCGTGATGGCAATGAGGCCAGCATCCTATCCGGCGCCCATTTGCACGGCGTGAACGTCCACAAATCGAACACATAGCCCCGCTTTGGTAGCGCCGAGCCATGCTCGGCGAGCGCACCGCGCGAACCGCGCGGACCGCGTCCGACATCGTGCTGCTGGAACGGAATGCCGCCGAGCACAGCTCAGCGCTAACGCGCGGTGTTCTCCGCCACCACCTTGTCATACGCCACCAAATCCAGGAATGCTTCGGCCTCCACCACAACGCCGTCTTCCATCCGGAAAATCCACACATACTGGTTCGTGTACGGGCGCCCCCCGGTGGTAGTGGATTCGGCTTCAAACCGGCTGATCACCGTATCGCCCACCGCCCAGATGGCATGCAACTTAGGCACCAACGGCCGCGCCAGCCGGCGTGTCAGCGGGGCCGCCGCCCCCTCCAGGAACGCTTCAACTCCCTCGTAAGTACCCGCCACCGTCCCGGAGCCATGAACCGTCCAGACGACATCGGGGGACAGCAGCGCAAACACGGTGCCGTTTCCCGTAGACCAGTTCGTGAACGCCCTCCGGACCAAGGCCTCGTTGTGTGCGGCGGTGGCGTGCACGGGCTCAGGCGTTGAGGCGTGGGCGGAACTCAGCGCTGCAATCGCCAAGGTGAGTACCAGCGCCAGGCGATTATTCGGAGTCGATCGGTTCACATGATTCTCCTTCCCGTTTCGTGGGAACGACAATGCGCTCACCCGCCCGGCGGCGGTATCCATCGGCCGCTGGACACGACGGTTAGCCGCTCTGGACAATCCCCTGCGCCCCACCACCACAAGACCTCCGCATGCCCATCACGCGCGCCGACGCATCGTGCAACGATGGATATCGCTGCTGCCATCATCGACCTGCTGGGCCAGCGCGCGCCGTCGGCCTCCCTCTGCCCGTCCGAGGTGGCACGGGCATTGCGCCCGGAGCCAGGTGACTGGCGCCCGCTCATGCAGCCGGTGCGGGAAGCGGCCGCTGCCTTGGCGCGGGAAGATCGGATCGTGATTACCCGGAAGAACGCCACGCTGGATCCAGATGACCCGGGTCCTGGCCCTGTCCGGCTGCGTCGGGGGCCTGGATTCCGCTAAGGCCCGCCTTCTGCGGCGCTGGAGCAACGCAAGGCCTTGGGACCGATCAACCACGCCGCCGCGACGTCGGCCGCGCTTTCAGCGCGTCCAGCGCATCGGCATTGCGTCGCGCCCAGTCGTAGATCAGCTCGATCGGCTCCACCAGCTGCCGGCCGAGCGCGGTCAGGCTGTATTCCACCGAAGGCGGCACGGTGGGATGTTCGGTCCGCAGCACGATGCCCGCCAGCTCCATCTCGCGCAGGGTCTGGATCAGCATCTTCTTCGAGATCGCAGGCAGGCTGCGGTGCAGGGCATTGCTGCGCGCCACCCCGTCATGGCGCACGGCCAGGGTGTGCAGCACCATCGACGTCCACTTGGTACTGAACAGCTCCAGCACCCGCCGCGGCGCACAGTCTTCGCGCCATTCCTGTTCCGGAGTGCCTGCTTTCATCGCGTGGTTACCATTTGGTGCCTTCTTTCGGGCCTGACCCCGTTATCCTAAGGTGTCTGCCTGTTATTTGATGCAAAGAGGCGACCCCATGACCTTGAAAGCGTTGGTAGTCGGTGCAACCGGCATTACCGGCAGTGCCCTGATCCAGCAGCTGCTCCAGGAAGGCTGGGAGGTTCACGGCCTGGCGCGCAACCCGGCTGCGCTGCCGGCGGGCGTCCACGGTGTCTCGGCCGATCTGCGCGATGCACAGGGCACCCGGGCCGCACTGGCAGGCCTGCGCCCCACCCATGTATTCATCACCACGTGGTCGCGGCAGGCCAACGAGGCCGAGAACATCCGCGTGAATGCGGCCATGGTGCGCCACCTGATGGATGCCCTGCAGCCGGCCGGCTCGGTGCAGCACGTCGCGCTGGTAACCGGGCTGAAGCATTACCTCGGGCCGTTCGAAGCCTACGCGCAGGGCGCGTTGCCACAGACCCCGTTCCGCGAGGAACAGCCCCGCCTGCCGATCGAAAACTTCTACTACGCGCAGGAAGACGAGGTATTCGCCGCAGCTGCGCGTGATGGCTTCAGCTGGAGTGTGCATCGTCCGCACACGGTCATCGGTGCAGCGGTGGGCAACGCCATGAACATGGGCACCACGCTGGCGGTGTATGCCTCGCTGTGCAAGCGCAGCGGCCGTCCGTTCTATTTCCCCGGCTCGCTGGCGCAGTGGAACGGGCTGACCGACATGACCGACGCGCGCCAGTTGGCACGCCAGCTGGTGTGGGCCACCCAGACCCCGACAGCAGCCAACCAGGCGTTCAATATCGTCAACGGTGATGTGTTCCGCTGGAGCTGGATGTGGGGCCGCATCGCGGACTGGTTCGGCATCGAAGCGGCGCCGTTCACCGGTGAGCTGCACCCGTTGGAACGGCAGATGGCGGACGACGCCGCATTGTGGGTGCAGCTGGCCATCGAACAGGGCCTGGCCGAGCCGGACATCCACCGGCTGGTGTCGCCGTGGCACACCGACGCCGACCTGGGCCGCCCGGTCGAAGTCATGACCGATATGTCCAAGAGCCGCCGGCTGGGCTTCCTGGATTACCAGCCCAGCGATGACGCCTTCTTCGACCTGTTCGCCACGCTGCGGGCACAGCGGCTGATTCCGTAGGCGCCAGCCAGCGTAGCCAGACGCCCCGGAATCCGTCCCGGGGCACCTGTGCCACAGCCATCAGAACCTGTAGTTCACCGTCAACCGCACGTTGCGCGGCTCACCCCAGGTGTAGGTGCTGTACCAGTTGAAGATGGTGTAGTAATGCTTGTCCAGCAGGTTGTTGACGTTGAGCGTGGCCGACAGCCTGTCATTGAACTCGTAGCGTGCCATCGCATCCAGCAGCCAGTACGGATCGGTGCGATGCACCAGGCTGCCCCCGTCCTGCGGGTTGCTGATGGTGCCGAAGGTGCTGCCCTGCCAGCGTGCGCCGCCGCCGATGCTCACCCCACGCAACGCGCCGTCCTGCACGCGGTAGGTGGTGTGCAGGCTGAACTGGTCTTCCGGCTCCAGCGTTGAGACCTTGGTGGACTGCTGCCGCGCAATCTTGTGCGCATAGCCACCCTGCACTTGCCAGCCCGGTGCGACCTGGCCGGACACATCGAACTCGTAGCCCTTGGTGCGCACGCCCATCAGTCCGCGGTAGGCGATGCCACCGCTCGGGGTCAGCCCGCCACTGGGCTCGGCATAGTTGTCCTGCTCCAGCTGGAACACCGCCGCGCTGGCGTTGAAGCGTCCTTCCAGGAACTCCGCCTTGACGCCGGCTTCGTAGCTGCGGCCTTCCAGCGGATCCAGCACCCTGCCCTGCTCGTCCTGGTTGCTCTGCGGCTTGAAGATGGAGCTGTAGCTGGCGAACACCGAGTAGTTCTGGTTGAGGTCGTACACCAGCCCGGCGTATGGCACGATCACGCCGCTCTCGTCGATATCCATGGCCTTGTAGTTGGCCACGCGGCTGCCCAGGATCAGCTTCAGCGGATCGGCCAGGTCGAAGCGGCCCACCACGTAGGCACCGCTTTCGCGGGTCACTTCATTGTTGCCGTAGCCCCACTGCCAGTCCGGCTCGGGCACATCGCCGGTCCAGCCGCGGTAATCGGCCACGCTGGTGACATAGCCCTCCTGCGGCGAGTAACCATCGTTGATCCAGCGCTTGCGCGACACGCTGCCGCCGACCACCAATTCGTGCTGGCGACCGAACCATTCGAACTTGCCGCTGACATACAGATCGGCCGCATTGCTGGTGGTCTCGCCCACGTACTTGCCGACCCACATGCTCACGCCTTCGCCGGTCACCGGATCCGGGTTGCCGCCGGCCGCCGCGCCCAACGGGGCGTCATACCCGTTGACCTGGTGATTCAGCTGCAGCTTGGCCACCCAGTCATTGCCGAAGGTATGTTCCAGCGTGGCGAAGGCGGTGCGGCTGTACTGCGCCCAGCTGCTCCAACGCGCGCCGTTGTTGAACGAACGCGGCATCTTGTTGAAGTTGCCGGTGCTGTCCAGCAGCGGAATGCCGCCCCAGCTGGAACCCTGCGGATCGCTGTCCTGGTAATCAGCGCCAACGGTCAGCAGCGTACTGTCATCGATGTCTGCTTCCAGGATGCCGTAGAACACCTTGTTGGTGCGCTGGTAGTGGTCGACATTGGAGTGCTTGTCCTGCTGCGCCGCCACCGCGCGACCGCGCACGCGACCGCTTTCGGTCAGCGGGCCGCTGACATCCACTTCGGCGCGGTAGCTGTCCCACGAGCCGACACCCAGGCCCACGCTACCGGCGAACGCGTGCGTCGGCTTCTTGCGGATCAGGTTGATGGTGGCACCGGGATCGCCCATGCCGGTCAGCAGGCCGGTGGCGCCCTTGAGCACTTCCACACGATCGTAGATGGCCATGTCACTGAGCGTATTGCCGGCCGAATAAGCCGAATCGCGCGCCATCGGAATACCGTCGTACTGGAAGTTCTGCACGGCAAAACCACGTGCGTAGTACTCGGTGCGCTCGCTGTCGTAGGTGACGATGCTGATGCCCGGGGTGACCTTCATGACATCGTCGATGCCGTTGAGGCCGAAGTCGTTCATCTCCTGCCGGGTGATCACGCTGATCGACTGCGGCGTCTGGCGCGGACTCAGCACCAGCCGGGTGGCGGTGGCGATGGTGCCTGGCGTGTAGGAGCCGCTGTTCTCGGTCACGGTACCCAGCTGGTTGGCGGTCACCTGCACGGTCTGCAGGGTCCGCGCGGCTTCGTCATCGGTCTGCGCGGCGGCGCTCTGTTGCGCGTGCGCGCTGGCGGTGAGCAGGCCCACGGTGAGCACGGCGGATACCGCCTGGGTCAGCGGCGAACGGGCAAGGGTGCGATGCAGGCGACCGCTACGGGTCGGGGCAACGAGGGACGGAACGACGGACACGGCAATGCCTCCAGGCAGGAAGTGATCCTCTGGCGGCGGCTGGAGGTAACAGAATGGGCGGCATGATGACGCAAATGTGACGACGGGGAAAGGCTGCGCCTGCCCCGCTGCCTGCGCGGCGATGCGGCCCCACGCCGCACCGCCATGCCCCAGTGAACCGCACTCCCTCAGTTCACCTGTACCTGCCCAAGCGGCAATCGACGCTGCGCATCCTGCCCATCGTTCTGCGGGGCGATGTTGCGGCGGCCCGGGGTGTCATCGGCCAGCGCAAGACGCAGGGCATAGCTTCCTGGCGCCAGGCTGCTGGGCACGGTGAAGGTGGTGCTGCGGCTCTGCACCGTGCCCGGCATGATCTCGCTCAGGGTCAACGCGGGTATCGAGGTACGCGCCTTGGTGCTGCCATCAGCCGCCACCCAGTGCAGTTCCACGTGGTAGGCGTTGTACAGCGGGGCCGAGCCGTGGTTCTTGATACCCAGCTGCAGCGCCGCCTGCTGGCCACGCACCTGTGTGTTGGGCCAGGTCACTGTGCTGATGCCCAGCCGGTATCCCAGATCGCTCTTCAGCGTCTTCAACTTGGCCGCATTGCCACTGGTTTCGTGCGCACCGGCCGGGCCGAGGAAGCTGAAGTGGTAATCGCGCAGCAGCTTGCGCACATCGGCGGTGCGATTGGTCCAGGTACTCTTCTGGTCGCTGTTCGGGCTCTCGCCGCTGACCGGGTTGACCATCCAGTTCTGTCGCGCCGCTGGCACCTCGTTGGCCAGCCCGTATTCCAGGTTCCACCAGCCATCGTCGCTGCAGCTGGGCATCTGCGGATTGAACGCGTTGCACTTGCCGGTGAACGAGGGGAAGTAATCCTCGTGGAAGCCAAACAGCGCCGATCCCACATCGGATGCCCGCGCATAGCGGGTCTGCAGCGGCGTCTTCAGGAAGGCAGCGGTGTAGGCATCGCGGATCAGCGAACGGGTCTGCGCGTTGGGCTGCAGGTCCTCGCAGCCACTGGTATGCCATTCGCCCCAGAAGCCAAGCAGGCCCACCTGGATGGCGGTGATGCGCGGATCGCCATCGAAGCGCGCGGCCAGTGCCTGCACGAACTGCTGCATCTGCTGGCGCGCCGCCGGATTGTTGTAATCCAGGCTGCGGATCGGACCGTCCGAATCGCATTTGGCGCGCACCGCATACGGAATGTTGAGTGGCGCCTGTTCGAGGAACTTCGGATAGTCACGTTCGTTCTCGCCGCCGGTGTAATGCGCGTCGATCTGGCTGGCGGCACTTTCCGGATAATCAGCGACGGGACGCAGCACGAAGGTCGCCAGCGGATCGTCGTTGAGGATCGGCTGCAGGTACAGCGTCTCCACCGCGTTCCAGTCGAATGCCTGGTCGGCAGTTTCGATGATCCGCCACGGCAGGTACACGTGATAGATGTGCGCCCCGTGGAAATTATCCACCCCGCCATCCACTGCATACGAACTGCCCCACAGCATGAAACCGCGATGCGGATTGTCGAACTCCTGGGTCGATACCGCGGGGGTCAGGGTGCCAGCATGGGCACAGGCGGCGGACAGGGCACTGGCGAGGACTGCGACAGCCAGCATTCCGGAACACGGACGTGACGACGACATGGACGTACCTCTTCGGTTGCACGGGGAGACGGCGACAGGGAGGCGTTGACCTGCCTCAGGGTTGTCGCAGACGACCTTATGCCATGTTTCGTTATGTATCAATATCGAAAGATACCGAAATTTCGCGACCGGATCACAGTTTCGATCTGTGCAGCGACTTCGGGTAGCGCCGAGCCATGCTCGGCGGCTTTCCACCCCGACAACACGATGTCCGACAGATGCCGCGCCCGCGCTCGCCGAGTGGGGCTCGGCGCTACCCTGCCCCCACGAGCGCGTAAATCGCAGGCGTTCCCGTGGTGAATGCGATTTGATCTCGCTATCATGTAAACGATTACATGGAGCTTTGATCAACAATGGAAACACCGAACACCGTCCCGCACAGTCCGAAATGGCAGTACCGCTTCGACTTCTTCGCGCAGCATGGCGCGCCGAAGACCAAGGAGTACCGACAGGCTCTGAAAGACCTGCCCTTCGCCGGCAAGCTCAGAGTGAACATCAACCTGTTCGCCCTGTTCTTCAGCTGGATCTATCTCTTCATCCTCGGCATGTGGCGCAAGGGCCTGGTTGTGTTTGGCCTGTACGTGGCGCTCATCACCGTCTCCTTCTTCGTACCGGACCTGCTGGTGCGCGCGCTGGTCGCAGCGCTTGGCCTGTCGGTGGCCATGAGCACCAACTACAGCTATTACGCCGAACGCGTAAAGGGCAAGGTGAGCTGGAACCCGTTCGAAGGCCTGTTCTAAGCAGGAAAACGGTAGCGCCGAGCCATGCTCGGCGGCTTTCCGGTCAGGCACCCGTGTCTGACTGCGGCCGCACCCAGAGCCGCCGAGCGTGGCTCGGCGCTACCGAAGAGGGGCATCTTAGCTGACTGATATCAAGCTAAACATAGTGATATCATCACCATCAATGCCAACAGGTGCCCTTACATGCCTGCCGTGACCATTCGAAATCTGTCAGACGAAGCCCACCGGGCGCTCAAGGTGCGCGCGGCACAGCATGGCCGCAGCACCGAGGCCGAAATCCGCGACATCCTGGAATCTGCCGTGCGGCCCGCCAGCCGTTTGCGGTTGGGGTCGGCTTTGGCAGCGCTGAGCGCCGACCATGGCCTCACCGACGCCGATGTCGATGCGATGGCGGCCACCCGCGATAAAACCCCGGCCAAGCCGATGGGGTTTGGGTGATCGTCCTCGACACCAATGTGGTCTCTGAAGCGATGAGGCCTGCGCCCTCCCCCGCTGTACTCGACTGGATGGACAGGCAGGCTGCAGAGACGCTCTATCTGTCCAGCGTGACGATCGCGGAGCTGCTGTACGGTGTCGGCGCGTTGCCGGCCGGACGCAGGAAGCAGACGCTGCTCAGCACGGTCGACGGCCTGATCAAGCTGTTCGACGGCCGGGTACTGCCATTCGATCTGGAGGCGGCGCGCTGCTACGCCGATCTCGCAGTGAGTGCACGAAGCGGCGGCAAAGGTTTTCGAACGCCGGATGGTTACATTGCCGCGATTGCGGTAGCTAATGGCTTCACCGTCGCCACGCGCGATGCCGGGCCGTTCGAGGCGGCCGGGCTGGACATCATCGATCCCTGGACCAGCTGAAGCATCCCTCCAGCCTCGGTAGAGCCGACTTCAGTCGGCTGCTTTCACCATCATCAGCCGACCGAAGTCGGCGCTACCGCGCTGCGCCGTCACCCGCGGCTGTGGCTGACTGGCTGTTATCTGCCTTCGGCTCATGCCGCACCGCATGCATTGCAACACCTGCACGCCAGCTCCATTACGGGGATGCGCCCGCGGTTGGGCGCTCTCAGGAGAAATGCATGCCGCACCACGAAAAGATCGCCCTTACCGGCGTCATCGAACACGTCTTTGCCCACCGTTTCACCTTCATCGCCGACGATGCCGCCTACCTGGCCGATCTCGGCCCGAAAGGCGCTGAAGCCTTCCCGCTAGCCGAAGGCCTTGCCATCCGCCTGGAAGGCGAGCAGCGCCCGTCGGAGATCAAGGTCAGCCGTATCGCCAAGAAGGGCGGCCGGTTTGTCGAGGTGGAACACAAGAAGCCGCACCACGGCCCCAAGCACCACCATCCAGACGTCCCCGCCGATACACGCGCGGTGCTGGCTGCGGTGAAGAAAGCGGGCTGGACGGTCAACGGCGCGCCTGAGCGCAAGCCCAAGCACTTCGAAGTGCTGGCCCATCGCGATGGCGGCGACTGGACCGAACTGCACGTCGATTTCTCCGGTGCCATCTACAAAGAGAAGCACGCCGACGCAGGCAAGTGGGACCTGCAGGACTGATCCAGAAAAACGCCAGGCCGCATCACTGCGGCCTGGCGTTTTTGCTTACTGGCGTGATGCTTAGAAGAAGATCGCGTACAGGATCAAGAGCGGAATCGGAACGCCCAGGAACCAGAGCAGCAGGGTTTTCATGTCGGTTCTCCTTGGTGGATACGAAAGTTACAGGTCGCGGCGGCGGCCGCCCCAGGTGGCGCTCAGGCTGGCGAAGAACGCGCCGATCAGCAGCGTGATGAACAGCCAAAGCGCGGCGTAGGCGGTGGCCTTGCGGGCATCATCCGCAGCGGTTTTGGCGGTGTTCTTGGCATCTTCCAGCGCGGCCCGCATGCGGGTCTGCACGTCAGTCACGCGTGCCTCTGCCTCGGCTTGGCTCATTCCGGTTTCGCGGGCGATCAGCTGGGCCAGGTACTGCTTGTCCGCCGGATCCAGGCCGTCGCTCTGCAGGCTGGAGACCACGATACGGTTGACCTCGGCACGCACCTCACGGCGATCCCCAGCGCGCTCGTTGCCCGGCATCGAGCGCGGCGGCGGCAGCATGGCGGCGTCACGCGGGCCGGCAGCCGGACCCATCGGTGCAGCCATCGGACCAGTGGGGGGTGCGCCTGCGCCGGCGCCCATCGGCGGAGCCGGCGGTGCCGGCGACGGGTTGGTGGAGGTGTTACGGAACAGGGAGTCGACCCAATAGTTCATGTCGCCTTCCTGCGGGCCCATCGCAGCCGCACCGGCGCCCGCACCTGCCGCAGCGGCGGTGGTCGCAGCGGCGCCAGCAGTGGCACCGGCCACCTTCGCGCCGGCACCCAGCACGCCGCCAATGGCGGAGGTGAGCAGGCCAGCGGTCAGCAGCGTGGCAACCGCCCACGACACGAAACCGTGCGCGGTATCGCGGAAGTAGGTCTCGTCACCGTGCAGGTTGGTCCACTTGGTCCGCAGACGGCCGGCGAGGTAGCCCCCTAGGCCGGAAGCCGCCAGCGCAGTGAAGGTCAGCCAAGCGACGCTGGTCCAGCCGAAGGTTTCCTTGGATACACCGTCGAACGACCACGGCGACACCGAAGACAGGCCCAGGCCGACGCCCAGGATCAGCAGCACCAGCGACAGCGCAGCGGCCGCCACGGCGCCGGCAATGATCGCGCCCCAGGACACCGCGCTTTCCGGCGTGGGGGTGATGACGGGGGTGGAGGTGACGACGGTTTCGAATTCGGTGCCGAGCGGCCGGCGGTCCGGGAATCCACTGGGTGTACTCATTGGTGATGCTCCATCTGAATGGCTGCGGGCGCAGCAAGCGTCGTGAGGCTGCGCGCTTTGCTGTGAACACGGGGAAATGGGGAAATCACGCGCATTTGATGGGCGGCGGTGAGCTACGCATCGATGGCCGATGATGGGGTGCACTGGAGGACGTCCGCGCTGTCCGCGACGCGTCGCCTGCAATCGCGGCGCCCCCTCGCACGTTTGGGTCTCCTGCGCCGCCGCGTTAGACTTGGACGCTTTCGTTCGCAAAATGGAGGCCACCGACACTATCGTGAAAGTATTTCCTCTCGTTTTTCTGTGTGCGGCGGCAACGGCCACGCATGCAGCACACGCTCAGGAAGCGCGCGGCGGACAGGTCGATCCGTTTGTCGACATCGGCGGTGCGGTGCGCTTCAACTACGGCTGGCTCGACTACGGCCCCACCAGCCGCCTGCAGCTGGAACTGCTCCGCGCAGATATCGAAGCCGGTGCCGGCCCGCTCTTCTTCTCTGCCCAATATCGCTGGTATGACGGGTTCGATGCCGTCCACCACGCCTACGCGGGATGGAATTTCAGCGAGACCACGCAACTCAAGGCCGGTATCCAACAGGTTCCCTTTGGCCTGCTGCCCACCGTTTCGCAGAGCTTCTGGTTTGGCTCGGGCTATTACCTCGGGATCGAGGACGATTACGATCCGGGCGTGACATTCAGCCATCAACAGGGCGACCACCACTGGACGGCGGGCTGGTTCTCAGGCGATGAATACGGAACCGGATCGCGCTATGACCGCTACTCGTTCGATGTGGCGCAGACACCCGAGCTGCCCTACCGCGAGCGCGGCCGCGTCCACGTCCGGTACGAACATACTGGCGTGTTGAACGAGGGCGAACTGCTGCTCGGCGCATCGGCATTCAGCGGCCGCGTCCAGGACACCACCACCGGCCGCCACCACGGACACCACGGCGCGGCATTGCACGCCCAGTGGAAGCGGGAGGGTTGGACCACCCAGCTCCAGTGGGCCCGCTACCGTTACAGCGTCCCGGGCGACCGGATTGCGATGTCAGCCTTCCTCGCCCCCTTCGAGATCGCCTCCGAAGCCGACGTGCCCAGTGCCAACGTCGCCTATTCCTTCGGCGCCCGGCGCTGGCTCGATGACATCACCTGCTACAACAACCTGAGCATGACGCGGCCGGTCGGTCGCCGCGCGGGCGTCAGGGAGTCCTGGCAGAACGTCACCGGATGCAGCCTGCAGAAGGGAATCATGCTGACCTACGTGGACTGGATCGCCGGCAAGAACATGTGGTTCGCAGGCGGCGATGGCATCGGCATCGACGACGGCGGCCCCTCCCGCTGGCACAGCCGGCTGAACCTCAACATCGGGTTCTATTTCTAAGAGCACTCCGCTCTCTCGCTCCAATCGCATCAACCGGAGGATTCCATGCAGAGCCCCGCTCCGCCATCCACTCCTGTTCGCCAGCGCATCCTGCCGCAGGTGTTCATCCCTACCGCGGCCATCGTCCTGCTCCTCGTGGCGCTGTCGATTTTCGTCCCGGAACAGGCCACCACCTGGTTTACCGCGGCCAAGAACTGGACCGCCAACGACGCAGGCTGGTTCACGATCCTGTCCGTCGCCGGCTTCCTTGTCTTCGTCATCGGCGTGGCCATCAGCGGTTATGGACGCATCAAGCTGGGTCCCGACCACAGCCGCCCCGACTACAGCTACGCATCGTGGTTCGCCATGCTTTTCGCTGCGGGCATGGGCATCGGCCTGATGTTCTTCGGCGTGGCCGAGCCGATCATGCATTACGCCACCCCGCCGACCGGCACGGCCGAGTCTGCCGAGGCAGCCCGCCAGGCCATGCGCATCACCTTCTTCCATTGGGGGGTGCACGCCTGGGCCATCTACGCGGTCGTTGCGTTGGCACTCGCTTACTTCGCGTATCGGCACAATCTCCCGCTGCGGGTGCGCTCGGCACTCTACCCACTGATCGGTGACCGTATCCATGGTCCCATCGGCCATGCAGTAGACACCTTTGCGGCCCTTGGCACCATCTTCGGTCTTGCCACCTCGCTCGGCCTCGGGGTCATGCAGATCAACTCGGGTCTGAATTATCTTTTCGGCCTGGAAATCAGCACTCTGGTGCAGGTGTCGCTGATCGGCGTGATCACTCTGGTGGCGACCGGATCGGTGGTTGCGGGCCTGGACAGCGGCGTGCGCCGCCTGTCCGAGATCAACATGATCATGGCCGTGGCACTGCTGGCGTTCGTGCTGGTCTGCGGCCCCACCGTGCATCTGATGCAGGCATTCGTCCAGAACACGGGCATGTATGCATCCCAGCTCTTCTCCATGACGTTCAACCTGTACGCGTATGAGCCGAGTGGCTGGCTGGGGGGCTGGACGCTGTTCTACTGGGGCTGGTGGATCGCCTGGTCGCCGTTCGTCGGCATGTTTATCGCGCGCATTTCCCGCGGCCGGACGGTGCGCGAATTCGTCGTCGGCGTGCTGCTGGTGCCGCTTGGCTTCACGTTCCTGTGGATGACCATCTACGGAAACTCGGCTTTGTTCATGGTGCGGTCCGATGGGGTCCAAGCGCTCGTCTCAGCTGTATCCAACGACAGCTCGATGGCGCTGTTCGAGTTCCTGCGCCACCTGCCATTGACGATGATCACCTCCTCGCTCGCCGTGGTGCTCGTGGCGCTGTTCTTCGTCACCTCGGCCGATTCCGGCGCGCTGGTGATCGACATGCTGACATCCAAGGGTGAAGAAGAATCTCCGGTCTGGCAGCGGATTTTCTGGGCACTGCTGGTCGGCGCCATCGCGGTTGCCCTGTTGATCGCCGGCGGTCTTGAATCACTCCAGGCCGCCACCATCGCCAGCGCCCTTCCCTTCACCGTGGTCATGATTCTGATGTGCTGGGGCCTGCTCAAGGCCATGCACCTGGACGCAACGAAGCGTTCGATCCTGCGTGAGGCGCGCATGCTTCCGGGCACCAGCGAAGACTGGCGGGCCAGGCTGAAGCTGCTGGCGCACAATCCCGTCAAGATCGAGGTGGTCGGGTTCATCAGGGACCATGTGCTGCCCGCACTGCAGGAAGTTGCCGTGGAGCTGCGCAAACAGGACCTGCCGGTCGAGGTGACCGCAGGCGATGATGGCCGGGCATGGCTGCGTGTAGGCCATGGCGAGGAAATAGACTTCTTCTATTCCGTGCGCCCCCAGCCTTACGAAGCGCCTACGTTTGCCCTGCAGGATCCCCGCCGTCCCGCCAGCGAGGGCACCCGTCACTACCGGGCGGAGGTCTACCTGCGCGAAGGCGGTCAGGACTATGACGTCATGGGATGGCCCAAAGTCCAGGTGATCCACGACGTGCTGGACCAGTACGAGCGTCACCGCCAGTTCCTGGATCACGTCCGCTGATGGCAATGCCGGAAAGCCTGCCCGGGCTGGCCGGCCTGCTTGAACGCTGGCATTCCGGCTTCATGGGTCAGATCGAAGTCTCGGCCACCAGCAGCCATCCGCTCTACATGCTAATCTTTCTCATTCTCAACCGCCTTTCGGCCTGCGATGACCCGCCCAACGCCTTCTCTCTCCCTGCTGGGCCTGGCCCTGACCCTCGCCTGTGCCTCGGCCCACGCAGCGCCGCCCTCTTCCGTCGGTGTGCAACAGCTGGATGCCGTGCAGGTGCATGGCCGGGCGCAGACCCTTTACCGGGTGGACGATGCGACGGTGGGGACGCGCACCGATACCCCGCTGGCGTTGGTGCCGCAGTCCATCCAGGTGGTTCCGCGCGAGCTGATTGAAGACCAGGCTGCGCGCCAGATCACCGATCTCTACCGCAGCATCAGCGGCATCAGCTTCTTCAGCTACGCCGGCGTCACCCTGCGCGGCTTCCGCCAGGAAAACGTGCTGTACGACGGCATGCGCGGCGACCCCTATGCCGGATTTTCGGTACCGCAACTGTTCAACATCGACCGCGTGGAAGTCCTGAAGGGCCCGGCCGGCGCGCTGTACGGCGGCGGCGACGCCGGAGGTGTCATCAACTACGTCACGCGCAAGCCCAAAGCCACGGCCGAGCGCCGCATCGAACTGCAGGCCGGCAACAACGATTTCAGGGCCGCATCGATCGACGCCACCGGGCCAGTAAACGCCGCGGGTAGCGTGCGCTATCGCGCCGGGCTGTATGGCGACACCGAACAGGGCGTGCGCTGGAACGCGGACAGCGAGAGCGTGATCGGCGATGCATCACTGGCCTTCGACGTGGGCGACACCGGCGAGTTGACCCTGCAGTTCACCGACATCACCCAGAACCTGGGCGGCAACCGCCTGCGCGGCGTGCCGGTGGACGACAACGGCAGCTTCCTGACCGACCGGCGATGGAACCATAACGAAGCCAGCGACTTCCTGGATATGCGTGCCAAGGTGGCGCTGGTGCAGTACCGCTTCTCGCCCGGCAGCAACCTGGACGTCGATTTTGGCGCACGCTGGTTCGAGAACAACGAGCATCAGATCTACCACGAGCCGATGGGCCTGATCGACCGCAACCGCGACGGCGTGCCCGAATGGATGACCCGCCAGCTGCGCAACCAGATCCGCGACAACGACGCGTTTACCGCCAACGGCAACGCCGTGTGGCGCTTCAATACCGGCAGCATCGGGCACAAGCTGCTGTTCGGCGCCGATGTCTACCAGCAGGATGCCGACTTCACCGCACAGACGGCCAACAGCGCCGACCTGGCGCGGGGTGCCGGCCCGGTGCCCGGCATCGACCTGTTCAACCCGGTGTATGGCGCCAGCTCGTGGCGCGACTACAACCTGGCCGCCCTGCCCTGGCGCAGCACCAGCACGCGCAGCAAGCGCTATGGCGGCTACCTGCAGGACGAACTGGCGCTGACCCCGCGCTGGCACGTGCTGGCCGGGCTGCGCTGGGACGGTTTCAAGGACGACGACCGCATCGCCGGCACCACCGTGGATGGCAACGACATCAGCTGGCGGCTGGGCAGTACCTACACCGTGCGCGAAGGCATCAATGTCTACGCCAACATCGCCAGCGGGTTCATGCCCCAGAACGCCGCCAACCAGAGCGCCGAAGCGGGCGGCCCGTTCGATGCCGAGCGCAGCAGGCAGTGGGAAGTGGGCCTGAAATCCCTGCTGGCCGAGCGCGTGACCTTGAACCTGGCCGCTTACCGGATCGACCGCAGCAATATCGTGCAGGCCACCGGTGAGATCATCGATGGCGTGAACCAGCTTGCTGCCTTGGGCCTGGTGCGCAGCACCGGCATGGAGCTGGACCTGCTGGCCGATGTGACCGAACGCTGGGTGCTCAACCTGACCTACGCCTACAACGATGCCCGGGTGAAGGATGCCGGCAGCGACGGCATCACCAATGCCTCCGGCGACCGATTCGCCAATGCCCCGCAGAACAAACTCGGCCTGTGGACCCGCTACGAGCTGCCGGCGATCAACTCCGCCATCGGCTTCGGCGCCGATTACGTGGATGAGCGCGTCAGCCTGGATGGCCAACGGGTAAAGCCGTACACCGTGTTCGACATGAGCTGGAAGACGCAGTGGCAGCAGTGGCAGTTCCAGGCCAACGTCAAGAACCTGTTCGACAAGGTCTACGCTGCCAGTGGTTTCACCGGACGCACCGGCCACTTCCCGGGTGAGCCGCGCCGGGTGTACGTGCAAGCCGCCTACGCGTTCTGAGCCCGCCCATGCGCCAGCCTTCGCCAGCGCCCCCCACCCGCCCGGCACGCGCCGGCAGTGGCCGGCGACTGTGGTTCGACCTGCATAGTTGGCTGGGCCTGAAGCTCTGCCTGTTCATGGGCTTTGTCTGCCTCACCGGCACGCTGGCGGTGTTCTCCCAGGAAATCGACTGGATGCTGCACGCCCCCATGCGCGTGGCCGATGGGGGTGAGCAGGCCGGCTGGGGCGAGGTCCTCCATGCCGCACAGACGGCACATCCGGATTGGGAACTGGAAGGCATCAGCGCCGGCCACACCCGCCTGTTCGCTGCGCGTGCGCAGATGCGCCTGCCCGACGGCAAGCGCCGCTTCGTCTGGATAAACCCGTATACCGCGCGGGTGACCGGCGACACCGGCTGGTTCAATACGCAACGGCTGCTGCGCAACACCCACCGCCACCTGATGCTGCCGGTAGCCTGGGGCGTGCCACTGGTGGCGGCGTTGTCCATTCCCCTGCTGCTCTCGCTGCTCAGCAGTCTCTACATCTACAAGAAATGGTGGCGCGGATTCCTGAAATGGCCCGACGCGTCGCGACCGCGCCGGTTGTGGGGCGATGTGCATCGCCTGGCCGGTGTGTGGTCGCTCTGGTTCCTGCTGCTGATCGGCCTGACCGGGGCGTGGTACCTGGTGGAATCGCTCGGTGGCGATGCACCGGCCGCGCCCACCCTTCAACTGGCCGAGGGCCGCGACCGGGTTGCCCCCGTAGACCCGGCTGCCGTCGACACGGCAGTGCAGACCGTCCGCCAGCAATGGCCCACCCTGGATATCCTCGCGGCCGTCCCCGCACGCGATGGCGACAGCATCCTCTTCATGGGCGAAGCTGACGCCTGGCTGGTACGCGAGCGGGCGAACAACATCGCCGTCGACCTGCGTACCGGGCAAGTGATGGGCCGGCATGACGGCCGTACGCTGAGCGTCCATCAGCGCATCGCCGAAATGGCCGACCCCCTGCACTTCGGCAGCTTCGGTGGCTGGCCCATCCGGCTGCTCTGGTTGCTGGCCGGCACCCTGCTGACCGGACTGTGCTTTACCGGCGTATATCTGTATGGACTGCGCACCGTGGATTCGCTGCGATCGGCGGCAAAGAGGAGGCCGGCATGAGTCACGAAAAGCTGCCGGGGCCTTGGCGCGCGGCATGGCATCGGATGGGCCGTTGGCGCTGGCTGTGGCTGGTGCTGCTGCTGGTATGGGCGTCGCTGGTGCCACTGGAAGCCATGAAGTAGCGGCGAGGCAGGCGCTGCCCGCGCGTCCACGCCATGGGTGCGCAAGCCGGTGAAGCGGCCTAGCGTGCCGGTGCCGGGAAACCATGCCGCCTGGCCGCCCATACCACCCCCAACGCAAGCGCTAGAAGCGCGACCAAGGCGGGGGCGAAAGCACCTGCGCCCACGCGTTCAAGCAGCACGCCCCCGACGATGGCCCCCCCGGCAATCGCCAGGTTCCAGGCCGTGACCAACATCGACTGCGCGACATCGGCGGCACTGCCTGCCACGTTGGCCAGCGCGGTCTGGAACAGCGTCGCCGAGCCCCCGAACGCCACGCCCCACGCGGCCACGGCCACATACACCACGCCAGGTACATCACGGGCCACACCGAGTGCCAACGCGGCCATCGCGAACACTCCGATGCTGCCCAGTGTCATTGCGCGCAGGCGACGATCAATCAGTACGCCGACAATCCAGATGCCCAACAACGATGCAACACCGAACACCAGCAGCACCGCATCGGTGCGCTGCGCCATGCCCGCCGCCGACAGGAACGGCGCGATATAGGTGTAGAGCACGTTGTGTGCCAGCACGAAGGCGAGCACTGCGACCAGCACCGGGCGCACGCCGGGCAGGGTGAACACCTGCCGCAGCGACAGCGCCCTGCCCGTCGCCTGCCCCGCGAAATCCGGCAGCTTGATGCGCGCCCACAGCATCAGTACCAACGCCAGTCCGCTCATGATGCCAAAGCACACCCGCCAACCCACCAGGTTGCCAACGAACGTGCCGGCAGGCACGCCCAACGACAGCGCCAGCGGTGTGCCGACCATCGCGACGGCAATGGCACGGCCCTTCTGGTGGTCGGGCACCATGCGCGCCGCATAACCGGCCAGCAGCGCCCACAACACGCCAGCCGACACCCCCGCCAGGAAGCGCGCCGTCATGGTCAGGGCGTAACTGGTGGAGAGCGTGGTCACCGTGTTGGCCAGCACAAAGCCCGCAAGAGCCGCCAACAGCAGCGGGCGGCGACGCAGGCCCTGCGTGGCGGCGGTCAACGGGATCGCCGCCATCAGCGACCCGATGGCATAGATCGTGACGGTCTGCCCAACCCATGCCTCGGACACTGCCAGGCTCTGCGCCATCTGCGGCAGCAGGCCGGCCGGCAGCGCCTCGGTCAGGATGGTGATGAAAGCCGCCATTGCCAGCGCAAGCAGCGACGCCAGCGGCAGCCGACCCTCCGCGGCGGCCCCCACCCGTGCCGTGGGCGCACTCATCGGTGAACCCTGCCGATGTGCGGGAAAACTGGGAGACGCGTCATGCTGTTCAACTCGCTGTGATTGCCAAGCCACAAAGATAGGAACCGGGCGATTAAAGAAAAAGTGGGCTACAGTTCCTCGATGTGCGGAACATCCTGTCCGCAATGAAGGGACTGGATCATGGACAGCCTGGGTGGCTTCGTCGTGTTCGTGCAGGTAGCCGAAACCCGGAGTTTCGTCTCCGCCGGGCGGCTGCTCGGCGTATCGGCCTCCGCCGTCGGCAAGAGCGTGGCGCGGCTGGAAGAAAAGCTGGGCGTGCGCCTGTTCCACCGCAGCACGCGCAGCGTCACGTTGACGTCCGAGGGCGCCCTGTTCCTGGAGCGCAGCCGCCGCATCCTGGCAGAGATCGAAGCGGCTGAAATGGAACTATCGCAGGCCACCGCCGCACCGCGGGGACGCCTGCGGGTCAGCCTGCCGCTGGTCAGCTCGCTGGTGCTGCCGGTGCTCGGCGAGTTCATGCAGGCGTATCCGGAGATCGAACTGGACCTGGATTTCACCGACCGCATGGTGGATGTGATCGAAGAAGGTTTCGACGCCGTGGTCCGCACGGGCGAACCTGCCGATTCACGGCTGTCCGCCCGTCGCTTGGGCGCCTTCCAGATGCGACTGGTCGCCTCGCCGGCGTACCTGGCGCGGCGCGGGACGCCCGCGCTGCCGGTCGATCTGCAGCAACACGCCTGCCTGCACTTCCGCTTTCCGAACAGCGGCAAGCTGGAGGCTTGGGCGCTGCGCCAGAAGCCCGGCGAACCCGAGCTGCAACTGCCAACCTCGATGATCTGCAACAACATCGAGACGCGCGTCTGTTTCGCGCTCCAGGGCCTGGGCATCGCCTACCTTCCCGACTTCGCCATCCGCGAGCCGCTGGATGATGGCCGGCTGCTGCCGGTCCTCGCTGACTACGTACAGCGCAGCGGGGTTTTCCACGTGCTGTGGCCGGCAAGCAAGCATCCCTCGCCCAAGATCCGGGCGCTGGTCGATTTCCTGTCCGCGCGGGTATTTCCTACATCGGAGGGCAAGGCTCCCGGATCCGAACGGAGGCGACGGCGGTAAGGTCGGTCATGACCCCGGGACGCGGGCGAACTCAGAACAGCGAGGCCTGCGCGGGCGGATAAATCAGGTCCTGCCCCACCGCCCGCGCCATCGGATTGAGCGGATGCGGCTTCGGTTCCGCGCCGGACACGATGTGCAGCACCTGATTGCCGCGGTGCGTCAGCAGGTCCGAGATCAGGCGCCGATGGCAACGCCACCAGGGCGCCTCCGCGCACATCAGCGCCGCCCGGTGCGTACCCGCCAGCGCGAGGACTTTCTCCAGCCCGCTGGCAAATTCGGCAGACGTCATATGGTCGGCATAGCCCTGAAACGCCGCGTTATCCCACGCGCCGTTGGGCGATGCCGGCTGCACCCTGCGACGCCCGCCCAATTCGGGAATCCATTGATATGTGACGCCGAGGGTTGGCAGCGTGTCTGCCATCTGCTCCGAAGCAAACCAGGGGTGGCGACGCGAGCCCGGAAAGCGACGCACGTCCGCAATGGCCGATATTCCGTGCGCGGACAGCAGCTGCAGGAACGTGTCCCAAGGCCGGGTGGAGTGGCCGATGGTCCAGAGCGTCAGCGGGTGCGGGGCAGGCAGATTGGACGGCATGAAATCATTAGACAGGGGTGCGCATAAAAGGCGCGTGGTCAGGGCATGGGGATGCTGCGCGAACTTGGAACGATGCGATTGCGAGGACACCCAGTGCGGCGGCGGTAAGTAGATTGGGTTTCGTCATTCCAGATCCTCCAGCCCGACCACGGCAGGCGTCGCTTGTCTGGCCTCGCCAATGGCCATGACGATGATCGGCAAGTCCAGTTCTGCTTCGGCCTCAGCGGCCCGATCCTGATAGGCCTTCATGGTCGAAGGCGCGTTCACGAGGACAACCACACGGCCATAGGTTGTGTCGGTGTAAATCCCTCTGGCATCAGGGAACCATTTGGCCATGAACTCGCCATCCGCCAACTCCTGCATATCGCGGACGGAATAACGGTATCCAGCGTCATAGGTGACTTCGGCAGGGCCTCGCGCTGTCTGGATCACTCGGCCCTGAAGGGGTGCCTCCCCCTTCAACAGCACCACCACCTTCAGCGGTTCGCAGACAATCCGCCGGCCTGCATATCGTTCCTGGGCCGCGAGGCGAAGTGGAATCACAGCGGTCACCAGATCCCGCTCGATAGAAGACCCTGCGCATGCAAGATCATCGTGCAGCCGTCCATCCGCCCGGTCTCCAGCGGACCCGGGATACGGCCGATCCTGCGAACAGCCCACTGACAGTGCAGTGCAGAAAATCAGCAGAAGGCGCGCCGAGCAGTACGCTTGCATGGGTTGAATGCTCCTGGGTCGTCCGGGTTGACCATTCTGATGATGAGCTTAACTGCTAGCCTACCTGCTTCAGGGCGTTGAAGATGCCCCCAGTTCACCCACCGGGATGCGGGCACCTATATGGAATGGAAGATTCTCGCTTGTACGCTCCTCCTGAGCCTGTCCACGACGGCCTGGGCACAAGTGCCTGAGGCAGACTCTGAGTTGGGCCAGGAGATGCAGACGCTGGTGAAGAACTACGTCGCAGAGCATCCTGGGATATCCATCGACGAAGCCATCAACAGGCTCGCAGTTCAGACGGAAATCCTGCAATCAATGCAGGACCTGCGCCGGGAGTTCGCGGGCAGATTGACGGAGATATCCATCCAACCAGCGCCGGATCAACACATCCTTGTTGAACTGAAAGGCTCAGCGCCTGTCGCCAATAGGCTTCTCGTTACCCCCAGTGGTAGCACGCGGGTGGTCTTCGAAGAGGGCCACAAGCACACCGCGGAAGAGTTCCACGCACGCATTGATAAGCACAAGGATCTTCTTTACAGCGCCATACCGGGCATGACCGGCTTGCTCGGTCGTCCAGGTGAAGATCGCTTGATCATCTACATCGAAGGCAATGAGCGGCAAGCGGAGGAGCTACAGGCTGCAGTCGAAAGGCTCGAGCGCGAGCTGGGCCTTTCGATATCCCTGCGGCCAAACATGGCCAGATCCCGGATCAGCTTATAGACATCGCTCGCGTCTACAACCAGAGGAAGATCCCAGCGTAGACCACCATCGCTATTCCGCTGACGGCCAGTCGACGACGATCCAGGCAAAAAGCGGTCGCAAGGCGGATCAGTATTGCGCCTACACCGAACCATCTACCTGCCCCTCCGCGTGCACTCTGTCTAGCTGGGGCGCCCCGGCGGCCACCCACACCAGTAGGCGCGGCCGCCCAGCCAGCGCGTCAAGTACGTGTTGGTCAACCAACCGCGCCAGCGCATCTGCAGTGCCTGCTCGAACCAAACCCTTGCCCTGCCGGCCACGACGATGCCGGCGATGATGAAGCCCAACTCCAGCATCTGGCGCCAGAATCCGTTGAGATCCCGTTCGACCAAGGCGTCGAAAAAGTTCTTCTGCCAGTATGTCTGGCGCACCCCGATGTAGGTCAGGAACACGCCCAGGCCCAAGATGGTGCCAAGCAGCGCATAGGCGCGCCACCGATCCTCGGACACCCAATAGGGGCTGACCAGACGCCACACGTCCCGCGTGGAAAGCTTCATGGCGCCTGGTCGTCCTTCCCGATCAGAACCGGGAACGCAGTGTCACCATCACGTTCCGGGGTTCGCCGGGCGTGTTGTAGGTGTTCAGTGCGCCAACGCGCTCGTAGTAGCGGCGATCAAACAGATTGTTCACCGCAACGGTCATCCGCAGCTCTTCCGTGAAGCGGTAACCGGCCTGCAGGCTCGCCACCGCGTAGCCCTTCTGCTCGCGCACGCCTGCGACGCCGGATCCAAGGATGCCGCTGTAAACATGCGCCCCGCCGCCGAATGACACACCGCGCAACAGCCCGGACTCGATGCGGTAGTTGGCGAACAGTTTCACCGTGTGGTCGGGCTCGAACAATGCAAATGGTGAGCCTTCCTGGAGTGACTGATGGCGGACATACCGGGTCATCAGACGGGTATAGCCCGCCGTCAGGTCCAGGTTGGGCAGCGGACTGCCGCTGGCCTCCACTTCCCAGCCCTTGACCTCCACCTCTCCGGCCTGCAGGAAGAAGCCGGGGTTGGCGGTGTCGGGGTAGGAACGGTTCACGTCGCGGGTACGGAACGCGGATGCTGCCACGTTCAGCGCCCCACCGCGCAGACTCGCTTTGGTGCCGATCTCCATCTGCTTGCCTACGCGTGGATCAATGGCTTCACCCGACACCTTTCGCTGTGTCTGGGGTATGAAGGTATCTGCGTAACTCGCATAGGCAGTCAGATCGTTGGTGAAATGAAGGACCAGACCCGCATAGGGCGTGAACTCACCGTCCGCATCGGCACCCGCCGCCCACGCACTCAGCGGTTGCGGAGCAACACTCCTGCTTTTGACGTCGAAGTTGCTCCAACGGCCACCGGCCACGCCTGTCAGCCGATCGGTCAACGACAAGCGAAGTTGTGCATAAAGGCCGCTTTGGCGCGTGATTGAGTTGTACCCGGAGGTCGGCGCGATCGGCAGGTTTTCTACGACGTCTGGCGTGGCTACCGGCACGTTCCTGACCGGAGTGCCTTGACCATATCGACTGGTACTCTCGTACTCTTCCACGTTCGCCCCCACCGTCGCGTGGTGTTCGCGCCCCAGCAACAGGAAGGGACCGGATGCGAACACATCCACGCCCTGCCTGACTTCATCATTGTCGCTCTGGCGGCGCGCGTAGCTGGCCACCGTACCGGTACCGGGAGCGACTCCGCTGGTGGGATAGCTGTCCTTGTAGAACCAATCCAGGCGCTGCCGGCTCGCGCGCGCCTTCAGGACCCAGTCGTTCTGGAACGCGTGCTCCAGGTCAAGCGCGAACGACTGCTTGTCCCAGCGCTGGATCACCCAACTCGGGTAGGCATAGAACGAGCGCGGAACATCGAGAAAACGTTGATCGGTGGACGCCGGCTGTCCCATGTACGGCATGACGTCATCGGACTGTTGCGTGGCCGACAGCGATACGGTCGTGTCCGGGGTGAGGTCGAAATCCAGCGTTCCGTAGAAAAGCTGCTTGCTGGAGTCGGCCTTTCTATAAAAGTATTCGCGGTCCTGGCTGGAAATGACCGCCCGGCTGCGCAACGTGCCGGCAGCATTCAAGGGTCCGCCAACATCGATCTCGCCTCGATGATTCGACCAGGAACCTGCAGACAGTGCCACAGCACCACCGAACACGTCCCTGCCTCGTTTCCGAACGAAGTTCGCCACCCCGCCCGGCTGGCTTGAACCCTGGAAGATACCGCCGGGGCCGCGCAGTACTTCTACCCTGTCATAGACGGCCAGATCGAACTGCTGGAACGCCGACAACGCGCCGTAGGCGGGGATGCCATCGTAAGAAGCTTCCAGGTTATATCCACGGGAGCGGATCTGGCTGGTGGCACCATCCCACGGTGTAACCGTGATGCCGGTGACTTCGCGCAGCGCGCTTTCCACGGTGACCAGGTTCTGGTCTTCAATACGCTGGCGCGTGATGACGCTGACCGAGTTGGGCACGTCCAGAATCCGCACGGGCGATTTGCCGCCCCAGGTCACCAGCGGCGATGTATACGAGCCGCTTCCTTCCGTCGTCCCCTCCCGCTTGGCTTTCACCCGGACCGTATCGAACTCGGAAACGCTGACATCGGATGGGCTGTTCGCAGCCTGTGCCTGGCAGGCGAGCGAAACGGTAAAGGCAAGCAGGGTCGTGGCAAGGCGGTCAGTCCGGCGGCCAGCTGCGTGGCGTTCCGGGGGCAAAGGCAGGGGGCTTCGTGGCATGGGCGTTTCGCAAAGAGTGGAATGCGGTCGGCCTGTCGAAGGGCGCCGCATGTGCCCCGTCACCTCAGCGGGCCGACGCTCGATTGTAACGTTATGACATTACACTTGGCTACGGACGGATCGCTGCTTGAAACGGAACCGACGTCGATCAATGAGAAGAAGCCACATCCTGAGGGTCCAACGGCCCGCCCCTGCCTCTCAGCACCACGTTGTCCTGGATCCATTGAAGCTTTATCGCCACTTTGCGGCGCAGCGCACGTTCGTGGCGCAGGGCCCATAGTTCGCAGCCTTTGCGGCCGGCATCGAAGGAGGTGCAGCGGCGCATTACCAGCGGGGTATCCAGGCCATCGTCCGCATGGAGACGAGCCAACCATGCGCCGTCGATTCGCTGGTGCATGCTGGCTACGATCTCGCCGTGGAGGAAGAGCCCGGTGGGGAGCGTGTCGAGGTGGCAGCGCGGCTTCCAGCGGAAGTCGTCTGGCATTGGGGTAAGGGTCTGGTGGGCGGCGTCCATGGGGCTGGAGGATAGGTTGGGCTGGTCTCAGGGATGGAGACGGAAATCGATGCGTCGACACGTGGTTGCGGAGCGGGTGCGCCCGGCATCCTGATGGCGTCACTGGTCATACGCCGTCAACGGCGACAGTGGCATGCTGCGCATTCGTGCGGGGGACCAACGATGCGGATGACGGGTAGTTTGCTTGCAGCAAGTGCGGTAACGCTGAAAGTCGGCGTGGTGTTCTGGGTGCTGGTGGCCTGGCGAACTCCGGGCGCCGAGCCTTGGGACGCGCCCGCGTTCTGGACTGTGGTCTATCCCATCGCACTGGGCATTGCCGCAGTCCTGGGCGCCTGCTTTCCCCGGCACGCGTGGCTGTGGGGGCTGTTGCTCATGGCGCTGCAGGTGCCGGTGGTGGCCGTGGTGTCGGGCTTTGGCCCGTTGTTGCTGGCCGGACTGATATACGCGCTGGTGCTGGCGGTGCCTTCCATGGCTATCGCGGCCGCGGCCGGCGCCCTGCGGCACCGCCTGGCTCCCCTGCGAAACGGCTAGATATGAAACGTCGGACCCGCTGAGAGCGTCCGCGAACTTACCTTGACTCGCAACGCAATGAGCAGGCTGGCGAGCAGCATCACGGCCGCGGCGACGATGAGCACGGCCACGATGCCGCCCAACCCGAACACCAGGCCGCCCAGCGCCGCCCCCGCCGCGATGGAGGACTGCACAGCGGCGACGACCATCCCACCGGCACTCTCGGCCTGGTCGGGCACCGCGCGCGCGACCCAGCTCGACCAGGCAACGGGCACGCCACCGAAAGCCAGCCCCCAGAGCGCGACAAGGATCGACAGCCCGCCAACGCCCACCGGCAACAGCAGCATGCCGAGAGCGGCCACGCCAACCAAGGCGGGCATGATCACCAACGTGACTTTCAGACTGCGCTCCATCAGCCAGCCGGCCAGTAGTGTGCCGATAAAGTTCGCCACACCGAATCCAAGCAGGATCAGCGCCAGGCCGTCAGCGCTCATCTGCCCGAGGCTTTCCAATGTGGGGCGGATATAGGTAAACAGCGAGTACTGACCGGTGTGCGCCAGAACGCAGCCCAGCATTCCTACGGCAATGCCCGGCCGGCGCAAGAGCCCCACCACCGACTCCGGGACTGCCGACTTGCGCGGGGCCATTCGGGGCAACGTGAACCACTGGAATGCAAAGGTGAGGCCACCTACCGCCGTCGCCGCCCAGAAGGCGCTGCGCCAGCCCAACAACCCTCCCAGATAGCTGCCCAAAGGAACCGAGACCACCGTGCCGACCGCGATGCCGCTGAAGATGATTGAAAGCGCGCGCGGCACGCGCTGTGGCGGCACCAAGCGCATGGCGACGGCCGCTGCCATGCTCCAGAAACCGCCCAACGCGATGCCTAGCAGGACACGCATCACCAGCAGGACGCCCATGCTGGAAGACAGCGCCACCAAGGCGTTGGAGAGGATCATCAAGCCCGTGAAACCCAGCAGCACCACGCGCCTGTCGATGGAACGGGTCAACCGAGGCACCAGCAGGCCGGCGAACAGGGCGACCACGGCAGTGACCGTCACGGCCTGACCGGCCAGTGCCTCGGACACACCCAGATCCGCCGCCATCGGCGTCAACAGGCTGGCAGGCAGATATTCGGCCGTGAGCAGCCCAAAGACGCCCATCGCCAGTGAAACCACGGCCACCCATGCCGATGAGGACGGCTCCGCCCTATCCCACTCCACAGCGTCAGACGCGCCTGCGGCATCCACTACGTCATTACTCATCAAAGATCCCAGTTCAATCGTGCAGCCGAGAGTCTAGGGAGCGAAATCAGGATGATCTATGATTGTATGACCTGACTTTTTGATCGAAACCCCGAGCCACTCCGATGAACCAAGCTGCGCCCCCGCCCACCGATCTGATCAGCAAACTGCTGATCGGCATGCGGATTCAGGGTGTCCAATACCGGCGCATCCAGACCGGGCCGACCTTCGGGCTTGGATTTCCCCCGAAGCCAGGGCATGCCTACTTCCACTACCTGGCGGTAGGCAATGCGATTCTTCGCGGCGCGGATGGCAGCCAACACCTTCTATCCGCCGGGGATGTGGTGCTCATTCCCTGCGGCGAAGGCCACTCGCTGTTGTCTGGCGAGGACCTTCCGGTCCAGTGTCTGGAAACGATAGATGCGGCCCCACTGGGTGACGCGGTGAGCGGCATCGACACATGCCCGAGCACGCATGCCGTGCCGAGCGCTGTGCTCTTCCATGGGTGCATGGTGTTCGATCTCGGCGGCATGCAAGGGTTGAGCAAGTTGATGCCAGCTGTGATGCGGGCCGATGGCAACGCCGCTCAGTTTCCTGGGCTGTTGCCGATGGTCGATGCGATGAAGCGCGAGGTGTGCTCAGGACGTATTGGATATGCTGGAATACTCGCACGGCTGGCGGATGCAGTAGCCGCCATGATCGTGCGTGACTGGGTGGAACGTGGTTGCGAAGGTGCATCCGGATTGGTCATGGCCATGCGCGACCCTCGGCTATCGCTGTCGTTGCTTGCCCTGCACCGAAACCCTGGGCGCGCTTGGACCGTCGAAGCGCTGGCTGCAGAATCAAACATCTCACGTTCTGTATTTGCAGACCGTTTCCAGGCCGTCATTGGAACCGCGCCGCTGCGGTATGTGACTGAGCTGCGAATGCAGTTGGCGAGTCAATGGTTGAGCGACCAAAGGCTGTCGATAGAGGTGGTGGCAGAGCGTCTTGGGTACGCGTCGCAGGCGGCTTTCAGTCGCGCTTACAAGCGGGTTATGGGGCGCTCGCCTGGGGTGGCTCGGCGAGGGGAAGGTTTGGCGTCCTTGTAGATGGCGCCGACAGCCATGATGCGTGCGCGACCTGAGAGCTTCAGGAAAGCAGATGGACAACCGCTGTGCCACGGTCCAGCGCATACCGGAGAATCTTGTAGGAGTCACGGTCGAACTGCTCGGCAGCTGCCTTGATGCCCCGCGCTTTCGCCAGCGTCGGCGCACTACCGTGGTAGGCCCAGTTGTCTACAACATGAAACTGGGTCATATCCTCCCCGGCCTCCTCGATCGCGACGCGGCCGCCGTAAGGCCACGCGGTGACCTCCAGATGCGCAAGCGCAGCACGCAGGCGCAGCTCATGCTCTGCGGGTGTCTCCTTTCCGCAGCAGGCGCCAAGGCATTGGCGCAGCATGGAACGGAAGCACGGGCGCCCCTTGGGCAAGCGCTCCAGGCCCAGCAGCGAGTAGCACAATGCCTGATCGTCGGCGACGCGCCTCAGCGATTCCAACGCTGACCGTTCGCTGGAATACAGGCCATAGAGCATCGGAGCACTGGCGAGCTCATAGTCGGCCGAATTGACCACAGAAACCTCGCCGCGATAAAGCCGCAGGCTGAACTGCCGAGGGAGTTTCCGCAGCAGCCGGTTGTAGAGCGGCATCTGGCGCTTGACCAATTGCGCCTCCAGCAGCCGGGCGCCCAGGTCGCCCGCCGTTCTTACGCAGCTGATGCTTCGGCTTTGCCGCAGCAGCGAGGCTTCTTCGCGCGTGCGCAGGTGATCCATCACACGGGTACGAACATTGATGCTCTTGCCGATATAGAGAGGCAAGCCGCCTTCGACGCCGTGAAACGTATACACCCCTGGCAGGCGGGGTAGCGCTGCGGCGACCTCCCGCAGGTGGTCGGGATACAGATACTCAGATGCGTGGCTTGATCGACGGGCTTGAGCGGCAGATGAAGGCATGACTTCAAGGTTACCAGCGAGATTCAGACTGCCAGCTGTATCGACGGGTGCGGAATAATGCCGTTCCTGTCCTTTGACAGCGAACGCACTGGCACCATGCGAGCCGCATCGTAGTCGGTCACACGCTCACGCTGTTGAACCAGTCGGCGTACGGTGTGTGGCTGATCATCCGCCGGTTGAGGTCGGGGGAACCGTCGGTCCACCACACGGGGCCTCGTTCGCCCAGACCGACCTTGGCTGTGTTTACTGCCTGCCGCGCAGCGGCAAGTGCCTTCTCATCTGCCGAGGCCTTGGCCGCCTTGACGGCCCGCCGTGCATCCATCAGCGCATGGACCAACTCGTTTCTGCGTTGCTCATCCAGGCCAGGATTGGTGGCTCGCCATAGTCGCCCTCGGACGATGAGGTAACGGCCGTCCGGGGTCATCAAGGTTTCCATGTGAGGGCGCCTGTGGGGTTGCTGAGCCTGCGGGTTCGAGGTTGCCACATCCGAAGCCGACGTGGTCGTCCGCTATTGATGCACCCCGCTGGAGCGGACAGATGGTGCCTGCCGGGTAAGCCATGCACGCGTTCCGGCTACCGGCCTTCACAGCCACCACGGCACCCTCAATGCAACTATGCATATCGCGACCTGCCTCATGGGTAATCTATGCCCCACTTTCGCCGTCTTCTAGGTCGTTGGCTCCGTCTGCGTCGTCTGGTCCGTTGGCGCTGGCGTGAGCGCCAAGCCTCAGTCCCGGCCATCGAAGCCGCCGAGGTCCCACTGCGTGCCGCGCTGTACAGCGTTGAACAGATGGAGGTGTATGGCCGCGCGCTTGCGCGCCAGCATCGCGTGCGGATGCGACCCGGTGCAGAGCGCCTGCTCGGCCGCCTGCAGGCCAATGAACGTGTATTGGAAGACGCCAACACGCTGCTCAGCAACGTGGTGCGCGAACAGCGGCCGGTGACCCCGGCCGGGGAATGGCTGCTCGACAACTACTACCTGATCGAAGAACAGATCCAGACCGCGCGACGCCACCTGCCGCGTGGTTACAGCCGGCAGTTGCCTTCGCTTGCCGCTGGCCCTTCGGCCGGACTGCCGCGCGTGTATGACCTGTCGATGCAGGCCATCGCGCATGGCGATGGCCGCATCGACGCCGACACGCTGGGCCGCTTCATCACCTCCTACCAGTCGCTCGCTCCGCTGAGCCTGGGCGAACTGTGGGCTGTTCCCATCATGCTGCGGCTGGCCCTGCTGGAGAATCTGCGGCGCATGGCGGCGCGGGTGATGCGCGACGGAACCGACCGCGGCCTGGCGGCGCAGTGGGCGGACAACCTCAATCGCGCGGCCTCCGACACCCCTACCGATGTGGTCCTGGTGGTGGCCGACATGGCACGGTCCCAGCCACCTCTGACCGGCGCCTTCATCGCCGAACTCACCCGCTCGCTGCAGGGGCGCGGTGGCGCGTGGGCCATGCCCGTCGCCTGGCTGGAACAGTGGGCAGCCGCAGCGGGCCAGCGCATCGAGGAACTGGTCGCCGCCGAGGGACAGCAACAGGCGGCCGACCAGGTCTCCATCGGCAACAGCATCGGCAGCCTGCGCTTTCTCTCCACGATGGATTGGCGCACCTTTGTCGAAGATATGAGCGTGGTCGAACAGCGGCTGCGCGACGACCCCATGGGCGTCTATGCGCAGATGGATTTCGGCACCCGCGACGCCTATCGCCATGTCGTAGAAAAGATCGCCCGCGGTAGCCGCGTGGCAGAAGAACGCGTGGCGACCATCGCGCTGGACCTGGCACGGGCTGCGCCGCTCGACGGGCCACGCACGCACGTGGGCTACTGGCTGGTCGGCGATGGCGTGAACGCTACCATCGACGCGGTGGCCGAGGTTGCACCACGCCACCGCAAGGCACCGCGACTGGCGCATCGCGTACCGCTGTCGCTGTACCTGCTGCCGATCACCCTGCTCGCGGTGCTGGCCACCGGTGGCCTGCTGGCCAGCGGCAGTGGTGCGGCGCCGGTCTGGCTGGCCGCGCTGCTCGGGCTGCTGGTGTTCAGCGAGCTGGGCATCGTGCTGGTGAACTGGACCGCAACGGTGCTGGTGACGCCCAGGCCGCTCCCCAAGCTCGATTTCAGTGAAGGTATTCCGGCCGCCTATTCTACCGTGGTCGCAGTCCCCTCGATGCTGTCCAGCATCGACGGCATCGATGTCCTCACCGAAGCGCTGGAAGTGCGCTTCCTGGCCAACCGCGATCCCCAGCTGCGCTTCGTGCTGCTGACGGACTTTCTCGACGCCGCCGATGCTACGGCGCCGATGGATGACACCCTGCTTGCACACGCCGTGGAGCGGATCGACGAATTGAACCGACGCTACGCTCCAGAGCGCGGCGATCGCTTCTACCTGCTGCACCGCCCCAGGCAATGGAACCCCGGCGAAGGGGTATGGATGGGACACGAGCGCAAGCGCGGCAAGCTGGCAGCGCTCAATGCCCTGCTCCGCCTGGGGAATGCGACCGCGTTCATGCGCACTGTCGGTGATGTGGCGGCCCTGATCGGTGTCCGCTACGTCATCACCCTGGATTCGGACACGCAACTTCCGCGGGATGCTGCACGCGCCTTCGTCGCCACCCTGGCGCACCCGCTCAACCGCCCGCGCTTCGATCCGGCCCTGCAACGCGTGGTGGAGGGCTACGGCATCCTGCAGCCCAGCGTCGGCACCAGTCTGGGCACGCGCCGCACCTCGCGGTTTGCCCGGATGTTCGGCAGCGAGCCCGGCATCGATCCCTACTCGCGCATGGTCTCGGATGTCTACCAGGACCTGTTCGACGAAGGCTCATTCGTGGGCAAAGGCATCTATGACGTCGAAGCGTTCGAGCACGCGCTCGAGGGCCGCCTGCCCGAGAACCGCATCCTCAGCCACGATCTGCTGGAAGGCTGCTATGCACGCGCCGGCCTGGTCAGCGATGTGCGCCTGTACGAGGACTACCCCGAACGCTACGCCGCCGATGCCAAGCGCCGTGCGCGCTGGATCCGCGGCGACTGGCAGCTGTTGCCCTGGTTGATGCCGTGGACACCGCGCCCGGGATCGGGGTGGGAACGCAACCGGCTCAGCCTGCTCTCGCGCGGCAAGTTGCTGGACAACCTGCGTCGGAGCCTGGTGCCGATCGCTGCCTTGGCCTTGCTGATGGCGGGTTGGCTGTATGCCGAAAGCCCGGCTGCGTGGACGGCGTGGGTGCTGGCGCTGTGGTTCGCGCCGCCGCTGATCGGCATGCTCCGCGATGCGCTGAGCGTTCCGGACGACACCCCGCTGGAAGCGCACTACATGATGGTCGGGCGTGGCACGCTGCAGTCGTTGCTGCGCGCGGCCACCCAGGTTGCGTGTCTGCCTTACGAAGCGTTGCTGGCCGGTGGCGCAGTGCTGCGCACGCTCTGGCGCATGACCGTCACCCGCCGCCACCTGCTGCAATGGAACCCCTCCAGCGAAGTCGAGCGCCGCCTCGGCGGTGACCGCAGCGCGGAATGGCGGGTGATGGCGCCGGCGTCGGTGCTGGCGGTTGCGCTGGCGGCGGTCGTGGCCAACGTGGCTCCGCACGCGCTGCCCGTCGCCCTGCCCCTGCTGTTGGCGTGGACCTTCGCCCCTGCGTTGATGGCGTGGCTCGGCCGGCCACCGGCTGCAAGCGTGGCCGAACTTTCGGTGACACAGCGTGCGTTCCTGGGCCGGCTGGGACGGCGCACCTGGTCGTTCTTCCAGGCATGGGTGCGCGAGCAGGATCACTGGCTGCCACCGGACAATATCCAGGAGCACCCGACGTTGGTGGTGGCGCGGCGCACCTCGCCGACCAACATCGGCCTCTCCCTGCTGGCTAATCTGTCCGCGTGGGATTTCGGCTGGCTGCAGCTGGGCGCGGTCGCCGAACGTACCGCGCTCACCTTCGATACGCTGGACCAGCTGCCGCGCCATCGCGGCCACTTTTTGAACTGGTACGACACCGAAACCCTGGCGCCGCTGCAGCCGCGCTACGTGTCCACCGTGGACAGCGGCAACCTGGCCGGCCACCTGCTTACCCTGCGGCAGGGTCTGCTCGCGCTGGTGGACGCGCCGGTACTGGCGCCACACACGTTCGACGGCCTGGCCGATACGCTCGGTGTGCTGGAAGAGGAACGGCAGCGCCATCGCCCCGCCGACGCGCTACTGGGCGAGGCGCTCAACCACCTTCGCCAGCGCCTGGCGGCAACGCGTACCGACCAACCCCGTGGGACGGCACAGCTGCTCGCCCGGTTGCAGGAGCTGGCCGCACTGGCCGACGCCGTGCTGGCGCAGTGGCCGGCACCGCCAGCGCCTGAGGAAGGTGCGCTGCACTGGCCGGCCCTGTTCGCTGCCGAATGCCATGCCGCCCACGCAACACTCGCCGACCTGCCTGCCGATGCCGCCGTGGACGGCGAGGCACCGGTGCCCAGCCTGCGCCAGTTGGCCGCCCTGCCCGGTTCCGCCGGTGCGGACGCGCGCGCGCGCATCGAGCGGCTGCAGGCGCTGGCGCACCGCGCCGGGCAGTTCTCGCTGATGGAATACGGGTTCCTGTTCTACCGTACCCGCAACCTGCTCTCGATCGGTTACAACGTCGACGACCACCGCCTCGACAACAGCTTCTACGACCTGCTGGCCTCCGAAGCGCGGCTGTGCGCCTTCGTCGCCATTGCCCAGGGTCAGTTGGCGCAGGAGAGCTGGTTCGCGCTCGGCCGGATGCTCACCGAGGTCAACGGCACGCCGACGCTGTTGTCATGGAGTGGCTCCATGTTCGAGTACCTCATGCCGCAGCTGGTAATGCCCAGCTATCCGGACACGCTGCTCGACCAGACCGCGCGGCATGCGGTGGAGGCGCAGATCGTCTACGGCCGCACCTTGAACCTGCCGTGGGGCGTGTCCGAGTCCGGCTATAACGCGGTGGATGCCCGCCTGAACTACCAGTACCGCGCGTTCGGCGTGCCCGGATTGGGACTCAAGCGCGGCCTGGGCCAGGATCGGGTCATCGCGCCCTATGCCAGCATGATGGCGCTGATGGTGGCGCCGGAGGCGGCGTGCCAGAACCTCCAGGCACTCGAAGACCTTGGGTTCTCCGGGCGCTTTGGCATGTACGAAGCGATCGACTTCACCCCCGCCCGGGTGCCGCCGGGGCAGGATCACGTTCTGTTGCGTTCGTTCATGGCCCACCACCAGGGCATGGGCCTGCTGTCGCTGGATTACCTGCTGCGTGACCAGCCGATGCAGCGCCGTTTCGTTGCCGATACCGAGTTCCAGGCCACCTTGCTGCTGCTGCAGGAACGCATCCCGCGCATCGGCCTGTTCCATCCGCATGAAGTCGAAGCCCTGGGCGAGCACTCCGCCATGGCCGAGCACGAGACCTCCCTGCGCGTCCTGCGTGACCCGGGTGGTCCGCGCCCGGAAGTGCAGCTGCTCTCCAACGGGCGCTACCACGGCATGCTGACCCATGCCGGCGGGGGCTACAGCCGCCACGGCGACCTGTCGCTCACCCGCTGGCGCGAAGACGGCACCACCGATGCCTGGGGGTCGTTCTGCTATCTGCGCGACGTGGACAGCGGCGAGTTCTGGTCGGCCGCCTACCAGCCCACCTGCGTGGCGGTGGACAACTACGAAGCGATCTTCTCCGACGCCAAGGCAGAGTTCCGCGGTGCCCACCGCGGCTGCGAGAGCCATCTGCAGGTCGCCATCTCCGCCGAGGACGACATCGAGCTCCGGCGCCTGCGCCTGACCAACCGTGGCCGTCGTCAGCGCACGGTGGAGATCACCACCTATGCCGAAGTGGTGCTGGCGCCCGCCGCCTCCGACGACGCGCACCCGGCCTTCAGCAACCTCTTCGTGCAGAGCGAGATCCTGGCCGCCAAGCAGGCCGTGCTGTGCACGCGCCGGCCCCGTTCGCATGACGAGGTGCCACCGTGGATGTTCCATCTGGTCGCGGTGCATGACGCTGCGGTGGTGGCGATCTCCTATGAAACCGACCGTGCGCGCTTCCTCGGTCGTGGCAACACGCCGCGCACGCCGCAGGCGCTGACCACCGATGCAGAGCTCTCCGGCACGGACGGTTCGGTGCTCGACCCGATCGTGGCGATCCGCGTCCGCGTGGTGCTTCAGCCCGAGCAGACCGTGCAGCTGGACATGGTGTTCGGCATCGGCGCCGACCGCCCCGGTTGCGAGGCCTTGGTAGACAAATACCGTGATCGCCGGCTGGCCGACCGCGTCTTCGACCTGGCCTGGACGCACAGCCAGGTGGTGCGCCGCCAGATCAACGCCAGCCAGGCCGAGGCCTCGCTGTACGAGCGCCTGGCCAGCCACGTGCTGTATGCCAATCCGCTGCTGCGCGTGGGCGACGCCGTCCTGCAGCAGAACCAGCGAGGACAATCCGGGCTGTGGGGCCATGCCATCTCGGGCGACTTGCCCATCGTCCTGCTCAAGGTCACCGATGCGGAGAACGTGGAACTGGTCAGGCAACTGGTGCAGGCGCACGCGTATTGGCGCCAGAAGGGGCTCAACACCGACCTGGTGATCTGGAACGACAGCAAGGCCGGCTATCGGCAGGAACTGCAGGACCAGATCCTGGGGATGGTAGCCGCCAGTTCGGAGACGGGCCTGCTCGATCGCCCCGGCGGCATTTTCGTGCGGCCGGTGCAGAACATGAGTCATGAGGACCGCATTCTGCTGCAGGCGGTGGCACGGGTGGTGATCAGCGACGAGGACGGCACGCTGGCCGCGCAGGTCGGACGCCAGCCGCTGCCTGTCCGGCGCATTCCGGCCCTGGTGCCGCAGGCGGAGCAGCAGGAGCTGGCACTGGCGATGGACGCGACGCCCGGGCTGCCAGTCGTCGCCGATCCGGGCCCCGAACCTGGGCTGCCCCCAGGCGTCGAGCACGACGAAGAGGTGGACGATCCGTGGCCGTTCCTTCCGTATCGCGGCGCCGGCCAATTCGACAACGGCACCGGTAGTTTCAGCGAGGACGGCCGCGAATACGTTGTGGTGCTGCGCGAAGGTGCCCCGACCCCGGCACCGTGGGCGAACGTGATCGCGAACGCCCGCCTGGGCACGGTCGTCAGCGAGAGCGCGCCGGGCTACACGTGGTTCGAAAATGCACACGAATTCCGCTTGACGCCCTGGCTCAACGATCCGGTGTCCGACACCGGCGGCGAAGCTTTCTACGTGCGCGACGAGGACAGCGGCCGTGTCTGGTCGCCGATGCCGCTGCCCTGCCGCGGCACCGGTGCGTACCGCACCCGCCACGGCTTCGGCTACACGGTGTACGAGCATATCGAAGACGGCATCGCCAGCGAGTTGTGGATCTTCGTCGATGTCACTGCGCCACTGAAGTTCTCGGTCCTGCGGTTGCACAACCTCTCGGGCCGGCCACGGCGGCTGTCGGCCATCGGCTATGTTGAGTGGGTAATGGGTGACCTGCGCCCGAAGTCGCGCATGCACGTGGTTACCGAGCGCGACCCGCAGACCGGGGCGCTGCTGGCGCGCAACAGTTACAGCACCGAGTTCGGCGGCCGGATGGCCTTCTTCGACACCGATGCCGAGGGCCGTGGCTGGACCTGTGACCGCCTGGAGTTCATCGGCCGCAACGGCGGATTGCACGCACCTGCGGCGTTGCGTCGCGAACGTCTGGATGCACGGGCCGGCGCCGGCCTGGATCCCTGTGCGGCGATCCAGGTGCCGCTGGAGCTGGCGCCGGGTGAGCGCAGTGAAACCACGTTCCGGCTTGGCGCGGGGCGCGACCGCGAGGAAACGCTGGCGTTGGCACGCAGCCGCCAGGGCAATCAGGAAGCCATCGATGCGCTGGACGCCGTGCGCATCCACTGGCGCAACGTGCTGGCCACGGTGCAGGTACGCACCCCGGACCCGGCGTTGGACGCACTGGCCAATGGCTGGCTGGTCTACCAGACCCTGGGCTGCCGCTACCTGGCACGCAGCGGCTACTACCAGTCAGGCGGCGCGTTCGGCTTCCGTGACCAGCTGCAGGACGCGCTCGCTTTGGTACACGCGCGCCCGGACCTGACCCGCGAACACCTGCTGCTCTGCGCCGCGCACCAGTTCACCGAAGGCGATGTGATGCACTGGTGGCACCCGCCGCAGGGTCGCGGCGTGCGCACCCGCTGCTCGGACGATTACCTGTGGCTGCCCCAGGGCGCATGCCGCTACCTGGAGGTCACCGGCGACGCCAGCGTGCTGGATGAGGTGGTCGGCTTCATCGAGGGGCGCGCGGTGACAGCCGAAGAGGAAGGCTACTACGACATGCCTACCCTTTCGGCACAGCGCGACACACTGTATGCGCACTGCGTCGTCGCGCTGGAGCGCGGGTGCCGGTTGCTCGGCGAACGTGGGCTTCCGTTGATGGGCAGCGGCGACTGGAACGATGGCATGAACCGCGTCGGCGACCAGCAGCGCGGTGAAAGCGTGTGGCTCGGCTTCTTCCTGCATGACACGCTTCGCCGCTTCATCGGGCTGGCCAACGCCCGTGGCGATGCCTCCCGTGCGCAATGGTGCGAAGAACAGGCCGAACGCCTGCGCCACAACCTGGAACAGCATGCCTGGGACGGCGCGTGGTATCGCCGCGCCTGGTTCGACAACGGCGCCCCGTTGGGCTCGTCACAGAACCAGGAATGCCGCATCGATTCGATCTCCCAGAGCTGGTCGGTGCTGTCGGGCGTGGCCGCGCCCGAGCGTGCCCGCCAGGCCCTGGATTCGCTGTACACGCATCTGGTGCGAAAGGACGCCAAGCTGATCCAGCTGCTCGACCCGCCCTTCGACCAGACTACCGAGGACCCCGGCTACATTCGGGGTTACGTACCGGGCGTTCGCGAGAATGGCGGCCAGTACACCCACGCGGCAGTGTGGGCGGCGATGGCATTCGCACAGCAGGGCGATGCGGTGCGCGCGTGGGAGCTGGCCGGCATGATCAACCCCCTGAACCACGCGCTGGACGCCGCGGCGGTCCAGACCTACCGCGTTGAACCCTATGTGCTGGCGGCCGATGTGTACGCCGTGTCGCCGCATGTCGGACGAGGCGGTTGGACGTGGTACACCGGGTCGGCCGGGTGGATGTATCGCCTGCTGATAGAGTCCCTGCTCGGCATCCGTCGCGACGGCGATCGTCTTTCGCTTGAACCTTGCCTGCCCGATCACTGGCCGTCATTCGAATTGAGTTACCGCTTCGGGCGCAGCCTGTATGAGTTCGTGGTGACCCGTACTGCGCAGGGTGCGCCTACGCTGCATGTGGATGGCGTTCTGCAGCCGGACCTCACCGTCCGGCTCCGCGACGACGGACATTGCTACCACGTCGCGCTCGACCTCGGTTCGTCCTCTGGATGAGCCTGCGGCCGGAAGTGCAGGTGCAGCTTGATGCGCTGGCGGAAATGCTGGACTACTGGGTGGCGCGCGTGCGCCATCCGGCGCAGTTCTGGCCTCAGTTTGAGATGCTGGCGGAGGAGATTCTGGAGCAGTGCGGGGACACGGAGAAGGAGCAGGTGCGGGCGTTGATCCAGACCATGCTCAGGGGGCATGGGTTGGAGCTGATGCCGGGGTGTAAGGAATGATGACACCGTATGAAGAGCGTCCCTTTCGGGGCTTCGTGAACTTTGGATTTCCTGAGTGGGATTGTTGGGTGTATCCATGCACCCAGCCCTTCCGCGCTGCGCTTTAGGGCCGGCCATTCGGCTATCCGGATTCGCTCTAAGCGAATTTGTCCAACCCACGCAGCTTCTGCCACCTCACTCTCTCCGCCAGATACGCAAAACGCCCCTTTCGGGGCGTCTGATCTTCGGATTTCCCGAGTGGGATTGTGAGGTGCATCCATGCACCTCACCCTCGTCCGCAAGCGGCCGAGGGCCAGCCAGTCGGCTGTCCGGATTCGCTCCAGGCGAATCCGTCGAACCCGCGCGGCTTCTGCCAGCCCACTCTCTCCGCCAGATACGCAAAACGCCCCTTTCGGGGCGTCTTGTGTATCTGGCGGAGAGAGTGGGATTCGAACCCACGGAAGGTTTGACCCTTCGCCGGTTTTCAAGACCGGTGCCTTAAACCGCTCGGCCATCTCTCCGATGTGCTGCAGTCCCGGAGGCTGTCCGGGGAGGCGTATTCTCGCATGCGTCGGGGGCGTTTGCCCATGGTCCGGCGCGTGCCAGTCGGCTGGGCGGTGATGGTTTACGCCGAGCGTGGCTCGGCGCTACCAGAGCTTGCCGGCGTGTTGCGTCAGCCGGCGTCTACGGCCAGCGCGCCCAGGGCCGTGGCCTTGATCTTCTCCTTGGCCCGCTCGCAGGCGCCACCGCAATCCAGGCGCGAGGCCTCCAGCTGCGGCGGCAGGTGCTCGGCCAGGAAGTCGATGAACACGCGCACGGCCGGCAGCAGGCCGCGGCGCGAGGCGAACACGGCATGGCAGATGCCCTGCGGCAACGACCAGTCCGGCAGCACCACTTCCAGTTCGCCCTTGCGTACGGCATCGGCGCAGACGGTTTCCGGCAGCATGGTGATGCCGAAACCGTCCTTGACCATGCTCTGCAGCAGCGGGAAATCGAAGCCGGCCACGCGCGGCTGCAGGTCCACGCGGCGTACCGCGCCTTCCGGGCCGTGCAGTTCCCAGCGCTGGCGGGCTTCGTCTTCGCTGATGCTCAGGGTGACATGGTTGGTCAGTTCGTCCGGGTCCTTGGGGCGGCCGGCGCGGTCCAGGTATTTGGGGCTGGCCACCAGCAGTTCCTGGACCTGGCCGAAGCTGCGCATCACCAGGCTGCCATCGTCATCCAGCCGCGAACGCACGCGCAGGGCGACGTCGTAGCCTTCGTTGATGATGTCCACGCGGCGGTTGCTGATGTTCAACTGCAGCCGCACCTTGGGGTACTGCTCCAGGAACTTCGGCAGCAGTTTGGGCAACTGCATCTGCGCCAGTGATACCGGCACGCTCGCACGCACCAAGCCGCGCGGCTCTGCGCTCAGGCGGTCTACCACTTCGCGCGCGGCTTGGGCTTCGGCCAGCATGGTCTGCGCGTGTCGGTGTACGCTGGTTCCCACGTCGGTAACTGCGAAACGGCGCGTGGAGCGCTGCAGCAGGCGGACGCCCAGATCGGTCTCCAGCTGGCTGATGCGGCGGCTCAGGCGGGACTTGGGGATGCCCAGCGCGCGTTCGGCTGCGGCAAAACCACCATGGTCCACGACCATGGCGAAGTAGTAGAGATCGTTGAGGTCTTGCATGCTGCAGTTCCATATCTAGAACAATACGTGGCATTCAACCATCTTTATCCCAGATTGGCAACAACCTATCGTTTGCTCCGTCGGCAGCACGGCTGCCCACCCCCACAAACCTCAGGTGACTGCCATGAAGCTTCTTCACATCGACGCCAGCGCGCTCGGCGACAACTCGGTCTCCCGCCAGCTGTCGGCGGCCGTGGTCGCCCGTTTCAAGGATTCGGTCGAATCCCTCGACGTGTCCTACCGTGATCTGGACGCCAATCCGATCCCCCACCTGCGCGGCAGTTCGCTGGCCGGTGCGGATGCGGCCGAGACTGCGGATGCTGAAAACGTCATGGCGCAGTTCCTGGCGGCGGATGTGGTGGTCATCGGTGCGCCGATGTACAACTTCAGCATTCCGTCCACGCTGAAGGCCTGGATCGACCGCGTGGCCGTGGCTGGCAAGACCTTCAAGTACACCGAGGCGGGCCCGGTGGGCCTGGCCGGCGGCAAGCGGGTGATCATCGCCAGCAGCCGCGGCGGCATCTATGTCGATTCGCCGGCGGACTTCCAGGAGCCCTACCTGCGCCAGATGTTCGCCTTCATGGGCATCACCGAGGTGGAATTCGTGCGTGCCGAGGGCATCGCGTATTCGCCCAAGCACCGCGAAGAGGCGATTGCGGCCGCGCTGGCGAGCCTGCCGGAAGCGGAATTCGCTGAGGCCTGAGTAAAGCGTTCAAGACGGTTGCTGGCGGGCTCGTCGTCGGCCGGTAACCGCGGGCTGGAAGATCCCCTCCCCCATTCCAGCCCGACCCGGCGGCCCTGCTTTTGCGGGGCCGTTTTTTTTGTGTGCGCGATGGGTAGCGCCGAGCCACGCTCGGCGAGCGAAGCGGCAGGCGCGCAAGCGTGACGACTGACAGTCGTCACCCACCAGAGCAGCTGCTGACGGCCAGCGGCCGTCACTACCAAGGCAGGAGCTGACGGCCGGCGGCCGTCACTACCGCTCTCAGCCGATGGTTTCCATGCCACCCATGTACGGGCGCAGGACGTCCGGGACGGTGATGCTGCCGTCTTCGTTCTGGTAGTTCTCCATCACCGCGATCATCGCGCGACCCACCGCTACGCCGGAGCCGTTGAGGGTGTGCAGCAGCTCGGGCTTGCCCGTGGTGGGGTTGCGCCAGCGGGCCTGCATGCGGCGGGCCTGGAAGTCACCGGTGTTGGAACACGAGCTGATCTCGCGATAGGTCTCCTGCGAGGGCAGCCATACTTCAAGGTCGTAGGTCTTCACTGCCGAGAACCCCATGTCGCCGGTGCACAGCAGCACCTTACGGTACGGCAGGCCCAGCTTTTCCAGCACCACTTCGGCGCAACGGGTCATGCGCTGGTGCTCGGCATCGCTGTCTTCCGGGCGGCAGGCGGTGACCAGCTCCACTTTCTCGAACTGGTGCTGGCGGATCATGCCGCGCACGTCGCGGCCGCCGCTGCCCGCTTCGGAACGGAAGCACAGCGAGTGGGCGGTCATGCGCAGCGGCAGGCGCTCGGCGTCGATGATTTCATCGCGCACGATGTTGGTCAGCGAGATTTCCGAGGTCGAAATCAGGTAACGCTTCTGCTCACCCAGGTGGGTGATGAACATGTCCTCTTCGAACTTAGGCAGCTGGCCGGTGCCATACAGGCTGTCGGCGTTGACGATCACCGGTACGTTGGTTTCCTGGTACTCGTGCTCGCCGCTGTGCAGGTCGAGCATGAACTGGGCCAGGGCGCGGTGCAGGCGCGCGATCGGGCCGCGCAGCACGGTGAAGCGCGAGCCGGACAGCTTGGCTGCGGTTTCGCCGTCCAGCCACTTGTTGCGGGCGCCCAGCTCCACGTGGTCCAGCACCTTGAAATCGAACTGGCGCGGGGTGCCCCAGCGCGACTGTTCCACGTTTTCACTTTCGTCAGCGCCGGCCGGCACGTCGTCGGCCGGCAGGTTCGGGATCATCATCGCGACCGCGTCGATCTTCTCGCGCAGTCCGTCCAGGGTGACTTCCGATGCCTTCAGTTCGTCGGCGAACGCAGCCACTTCGGCCATGATCGCAGCCACGTCTTCGCCCTTGGCCTTGGCCTGGCCGATGGCCTTGGAGCGGCTGTTGCGCAGGCTCTGCAGTTCCTGGGTGCGCACCTGGATGCGCTTGCGGTCTGCTTCCAGCGACTCCAGCGCGGACACGTCCAGCTCGAAGCCGCGACTGGTGCGCAGGCGTTCGGCGAGGTCGGCGGGCTGGTTGCGGAGCAGGGCTGGATCGAGCATGGCGGCGGTCGGTGGTTGTGGTTCAGGAACCGGATTATCGCCTGTTATGCGGATTTCTGCCGGACGGTTCATCGCGGCTGTGCCAGAATCGCCCGGTCCCGTATTGGTTTGCGTCATGCCTGCTACCCGCACCTCATCCGGCAAGTCCATCACCCTGCAGATTCCCCGCAACGCCTTGAAGATCGCCGGCATCGCGTTCGCGGTCGGGCTGCTGCTTTTCGTGGTGGTGTGGTTGAGCAGCCGCGACAAGGGCTTCTTCCAGGCCGAACCGGCCGCCAAGACGCCGCAGGAAGTGGCCGAGGTCGAGCCGCTGCCCGAGCCGCTGGCCGCCGCGGCCGGCTCCAGCGACATGCCTGACGCGCGCCCTGCCCCGACGCCGGAAGAAACCCCGACCTTGGTGGAAACCGCGCCGGCACCCGCGCCGATGGCCGAAGGTATGCCGGCCCCGGGCGCCACACCGGGCACCGCCGGGCAGGTGGCCAACGACCGGCCGATGCCGATCGCCGGTCAGTCGCCGCCGCCGAACTACCCGCCTGCCGCACTGCGCCGTGGCGAGTCCGGTTCGGTGGTGCTGCGCGTGGAAGTGGATGCCACCGGCCGCCCGTATGGGGTGGCGCTGGTGCAGCGCAGCGGGTCGCGCGACCTGGACCGTGCGGCCACCGAGGCCGTGCGCCGTTGGAAGTTCACCCCGGCGATGAGCAATGGCCAGGCCGTGCCGGGCACCATCGAGGTGCCGTTCGATTTCACGCCTGGCCGTTGATCACGCACGCGCTGCATCGCTGAACGGTCCCCGCACCCGAACCTGAACTCCGTGCACTGCATTGACGTGACGCTTACACCCGCGCCTGCGTTAGCGGCAAGACTCGGGGCGTCGTCGGAAACGACAAGTGCAGGAGATCAAACATGAGTGCGACCCATGCTCCGGAAATGCCGGCCTCGCCGCGTCACCAGGCCGATGCCGACCTTGCCCACGAACGCCGCCGCCCGTCTCCGTTGTTGTGGATGGCGCTGATCGTGGCGATGTTCGCCGCCGCGCTGGTGTGGCTGCGTACGTCCAACACCGAAGTCGCGCCGGCGCCGATTGGCGAGCGGATGCTGCCGGCCACCCGCACACCGGTTGCCAATGCGCCGGCCACCACGCCGCGCGCTGCACCGGCACCGACCCAGCAGCGTGCAGCCCCGGCCGTGCGTAACCGTGAGGCGCGTCCGCTTACCAGCAATGCCAAGCCGTCGTATCCGCCGAGCGCACTGCGCAATGGCGTGCAGGGCAGCGTAGTGGCCAGCCTGAAGGTGGCCCCGAGTGGCAGCGTGACCGAGGCGAGCATCGTCTCGCGTACCGGCCAGCGCGACCGCGAGCTTGATCGTGCGGTGCTGACCACCGTGCGTGACTGGAAGTTCGAGCCGGCGATGCAGAACGGCCGTGCGATTGCCAGCGTGGTCAACGTGCCGGTGGATTTCCGTACCGGGCGTTGAGTGCGGTGAGGGTGTGAAATAAAAATGCCGGCCCCCTCTGGGCCGGCATTTTTTGTGCGCGTAAGGAGAACCGACACCTGGTAGCGCCGAGCCATGCTCGGCGAGCGCAGCGGCAGCAGAGCAACAGCGTGACGACCAACGGTCGTCACCCACCAGAGCAAGGGCATGACGGCCAGCGGCCGTCACTACCTGGTCTACGCGGCGCTCAGTCCGAAGCCTGCGCCACCGGCGAGACTGTCAAAGCCGGGGAACGAGGTCGCTACGTTCGCCACGTCATTGATCCGTACTTCGCCATCGGTCAGCTGGCCAGCAATGGCAAAGGCCATCGCGATGCGGTGGTCGCCGTGGCTTTCAATCGTGCCGCTGCCCAGTACGGCGCCGCCGTGGATGGTGGCGCCGTCTTCGGTTTCGTCCACCTGCACGCCCAGCGTGCGCAGGCCGGTGGCCATCGCGGCCAGGCGATCGGATTCCTTGACCCGCAGTTCGGCCGCACCGGTCACTACGGTCTGGCCTTCGGCCGCAGCGGCCGCCACGAACAACGCCGGGAACTCGTCGATCATGTCCGGCACCAGCGCTTCGGGAATCCGTGCGCCCTTCAGCGGGGCATGACGCACCAGCAGGTCGGCCACCGGCTCACCGCCCTGCTCGGCCGGGTTTTCTTCGGTGATGTCCGCGCCCATCAGCCGCAGTGCGTGCAGCAGGCCGGTGCGTCGCGGGTTCAGGCCGACCTGCTGCAGGCGCAGTTCGGAACCGGGAATGATGCTGGCCGCCACCAGGAAGAACGCGGCCGAGGAGAAGTCCGCCGGCACCACGATATCGGTGGCACGCAGGCGCTGGCCGCCGCGCAGGCGGGCCTTGCCGGGTGAGTAGTCGATCTCCACGCCGAACGCGGCGAGCATGCGTTCGGTGTAGTCGCGGGTGGGATGTGGTTCGACCACGGAGGTCTCGCCATCGGCGTACAGCCCGGCCAGCAGCACCGCGGACTTGACCTGCGCGCTGGCCACCGGCGAGGCGAACGCGATGCCCTTCAGTGGCTGGCCCCCATGCACGTGCAACGGTGGGGTGCCGTCGGCCTGGGTATCGATGCGAGCGCCCATCTGGGCCAACGGGCCAGTGACGCGGCGCATCGGGCGGCGTGACAGCGACTCATCACCGATCAGCACGCTGTCGAACGCCTGCCCGGCCAGCACACCGGCAATCAGGCGCATGCCGGTACCGGCGTTGCCGCAGTCCAGTTCGCCCTCCGGGGCCTGCAGGCCATCGATGCCCACGCCGTGCACCACGCGCCGCGACGGCGACGGGGTTTCCATGCGCGCGCCCATCTGGCTGAAGATGCGCGCGGTAGCACGGGTGTCTTCGCCTTCCAGGAAGCCATCGATGGTGGAGGTGCCATCGGCCAGCGCGGCGAACATCACCGCGCGATGGGAAACCGATTTGTCGCCCGGGATGACCAGGCTGCCCTGCAGGGGCCGGCCCTTGCGGGCGATCCAGTGTTGCGCGTTGCTCATCGTCTGTTGCTTCCGTCAGCGCCGCAGTGCGGCGAGGGATCTGGGCGCGGGGACGCGTAGGCGCCCCCGCGGAACTCACTCAGGGCACGGCTACCGGATAGGAGCCGAGCACCTTGATCTGTGCCGCATGCCCTTCCAGTTCGGCCAGCGCGGCCTGCATCGGCGCGTCGTCGATGTGGCCGGACAGGTCGATGAAGAAGCCGTATTCCCACTTGCCGTGGTGCGAGGGCCGCGATTCGATGCGGTTCATGCTGATGCCATGGCGGGCGAACGGGCTGAGCACATCGAACAGCGCGCCGGGTTTGTCATGGATCAGCACCAGCACCGAGGTGCGGTCGTGCCCGGAACTGGGGAACAGGCTACGGCCGATCACCAGGAAGCGCGTGGTGTTGTCGGCATCGTTCTGGATGGGTTTGGTGACCACCTTTTTCAGGTTGTACACGTGGCCGGCGTTCTCACCGCCGATCGCCGCCGCGTCGTCGGCATTGCGGGCACGCCGCGCGCCTTCGGCATTGCTGGACACCGGGATCTTCTCGGCATTGGGCAGGTTGGCGCGCAACCAGGCCGAGGTCTGCATGAACGACTGCGGATGCGCGTAGATGCGCTCGATGTCTTCCAGGTGGCCGCTGCGCGACATGATGTACTGCTGCACGCGCAGTTCGGCTTCGCCGCAGATCTTCAGGTTGGAGGTCAGGAACATGTCCAGGGTGATCTGGATGGTGCCCTGCCCCGAGTTTTCCACCGGCACCACGCCGAAATCGGCGTTGCCCGCTTCCACTTCCTGGAACACTTCTTCGATGCTGGCCATCGGCAGGCCCAGTGCCGAACGGCCGAAGTGCTTGAGCACGGCCTGCTGGCTGAAGGTGCCTTCCGGGCCGAGGTAACCGATCTTCAGCGGCTCCTGCTGGGCCAGGCAGGCGGACATGATTTCGCGGTAGACATGTACCAACAGCTCATCGCTGAGCGGGCCTTCGTTGCGATCCACCACCATCCGCAGCACCTGCGCTTCGCGTTCGGGACGGTAGTAGTCCACGGCCGCGGCCAGCTTGCCCTTGGCCTTGCCGACCTGATGGGCGAAGCGCGCGCGCTCGGCGATCAGCGACTGGATGTCACGGTCGATCTGATCGATCTTGCCGCGCACATCGGCCAATACCGGCGGTGCGCTGGTAGCGGTTTCCAGCTTGGCCGGCTTGTTCGCCTTTGCCTTCGGCTTGGCGGTCTTCGGCGTTGCAGCCAGGGCCTTGGGGCTGGCCGGCTTGGCAGGTTTGCGTGCCATCGGTGTTCCTTGGTGCAGGGCGCGCGGTCAACGCGCGCCGGGGGTAGACACAGTGAAGCGACTCAACCGTGACGCTGCTGGAAATCAGCCATGAAGGCAACGAGCGCTTCGGCGCCCGCTACCGGAATGGCGTTGTACAGCGAGGCACGGATGCCGCCTACCGCCTTGTGGCCCTTCAGCGCGAGCAGTCCGGCGGCCTTGGCATCGGCGACGAATCGCGCGTCCAGGTCGGTGCTGGGCAGGAAGAACGGGATGTTCATCCGCGAGCGCGCCGAGACGGCCACGTCGTTGCGGTAGAAGCCGCCGGAGGCGTCGATGGCGGCATACACCAGCGCGGCCTTGGCGGCATTGCGACGAGCGAATTCCACCACCCCGCCTTCGGCCAGCATCCACTTGAACACCAGCCCGGCCAGGTACCAGTTCCAGGTGGGCGGGGTGTTGAGCATGGAGTCGCGGGCGGCGTGCGAGGCGTAGTTGAAGATGTCCGCACGCGGTTGGCCGGTGCGTTCGAGCAGGTCGCGGCGGATGATCACCACGGCGATGCCGACCGGGCCGAGGTTCTTCTGTGCACCGGCGTAGATGACGCCGAAACGGCTGATATCCAGCGGTTCGCTGGCAATGGACGAACTGAAATCGGCCACCAGCGGGACATCGCCGGTATCGGGAATGTGACGGAACTCCACGCCATGGATGGTTTCATTGGCGGTGATGTGCACGTAGGCGGCATCCGGCGACAGCTGCCAGTCGGCGCGCGCGGGGATGTCACGGAAGGCGTTGGCTTCGCTGCTGGCGGCGATGTGCGCGCTGACGTACGGCGAGGCCTGCTTGACCGCGGTCTTTCCCCAGTGGCCGGTGAGCACGTGATCGGTGCGCTGGCCGTGGCTGGCGAAGTTCATCGGGATCAGCGCCTGCTGGGTGGTGGCACCACCGGGCAGGAACAGCACCGCGTAGTCGTCGGGCACGCTGAGCAGCTGGCGCAGGTCGGCCTCGGCTGCGGCCGCCACGGCCATGAACTCCGGGCCGCGATGGCTCATTTCCACGATGGAGGCCCCGGCGCCATGCCAGTCCAGCATCTCTTCCTGCGCCTGGCGCAGGACCACTTCCGGCAACGCTGCAGGGCCGGCACTGAAGTTGTACGCGCGGGTCATGTCACACCTGTGGGGCAAGATCCCTAGTATGCCGCAGCGCATCAGGCTTTAGGCCGCGCCGTTCAAGGGAAATTTGGTTGCATTGGTATCCATCGGGACACGATCTGGTAGCGCCGCGCCATGCTCGGCGAGCGCAGCGGTGAGGGAGCAACAGCGTGACGACCAACGGTCGTCACCCACCGAGGTGGGATCTGACGGCCAGCGGCCGTCACTACCGACGCAGGACCTGACGAGCAGCGGCCGTCACTACCACCACGTCAGCGGGCGCCGAACCACAGCAGCAGGCTCAATACGCCGGCCAGCAGCAAGGCGCTGACCAGCAGCCAGGGCCAGCGACGCACGCGCCGCGGGGCGTGCGGTTCGGCCGCTTCGTCGAGGTCGTTGAAGACGAATTCTTCGGTCGGCAGCGGGCGCTGGCGCGGGTCGTCGGGCAGTTCCAGCACGAAGCGGTGCTGGCCGTCGAACACCACCTGGTCGCCGCCCTGCAGCCAGCAGTGGCGCACTGCCACGCCGTTGACCCGGCTGCCTTCGCCGGTGCCGAGGTCGCGCAGCAGGATCCGCTCACCATGGCTTTCAATGCGTGCGTGCTGTTCAGCGAAGGCCGGCTCGTTGATTTCGATGTCCGCTTCACTGCTTCGGCCCACCAGCAACGGTCCGTGCAACGGGTAGCCGCGGCCGTGGTGTGGCCCGCCCACGCCGCGCAGCAGGCGCGGTTCGTCGGACTGCACCGCCGCCTGTGGCGAGGGCGGCAGCATCGGCGTATCCACTTCGCCCTGGATCAGCAGTTCCACGCCTTCCACGTACACCGCATCACCGGCGCGCAGCAGCGCCATGCGCTTCACCGGGCGTCCGTTGACGTGCACCCCCCGCACGCCGGCGGCCACCTGCAGCCACAGGCCGCGCTGGTCCAGGCTGAGCTGGGCCAGCAGCAGGCTGCCTTGGCTGGCTTCGACCAGGCGGATGCAGCCGTTGGCCTGGCGCACGATCTTCTGCACGCCCGGCACCAGCGGCTGGTCGGGTTGCGAGGGTTGGCTGTAGTGCACGAGCAGTTTAGGCATGCGGCGCAGACTAGCAGTTGGCTGGCAATCGCAGAAGAACCCTCGCTTGGCGTTTGCGCGCCTGATGCGCACAATGCTCGCCCTGTCATCGCTCCACCCCGCAAAGGAATCCGCATGTCCAGCATCGATATCGTCCACGCCCATGCCCTGGCCGCACCGGCCGCGCGCCAGGCGATCGAGGAAGTGGCCGCAAAGCTGGCCGATCGTTTCGGCCTGCAGTCCACCTGGCGCGGCGACGTGCTGGATTTCTCCGGCAGTGGCGTGGACGGGGCCATCGAACTGCAGCCCACTGCGGTTCGCGTAACCGCCAAACTCGGCTTCCTGTTGTCGGCGATGAAGGGCATGGTGGAAAGCGAAATCCAGCGCGTGCTGAAGGAAAAGCTCGGCTGATCCCACCGCCGGCTGAACTGCTGGCCGGCGCTGCTGGCGGCCATCACACCGCCCCCGCATTTGCAGCGCTAGTCTGGTCCCTGCATCCGCCCATGCAGGAGACCCCATGAACCAGTATGACGAGCACGACCCCCGCAACGACGGTCAGGACAAGGCGTCCTTCCAGGACCAGGCCGAGCGCGTTTCGCGCAGGCTCAGCGATTCGGCGCAGCAGGTGTGGCTGGCCGGCCTGGGTGCGCTGGGCCGCGCGCAGGCCGAAGGCAGCCGCTTCTTCGATAGCCTGGTGAAGGAAGGCGAGGCCTTTGAGAGCCGCCGCCGCGAGAAGAGCACCGAAGACGGCCCGGGCTGGCGGGACAATGTGGAAGAACAGCTGGGGCAAGCGCGTGAAAAGGCCGCCGGCACGTGGGACAAGGTGGAAAAAGCCTTTGAAGACCGCGTGCACGGGGTGCTGAAGCGCCTGCACGTGCCCAATGCCGAGGACGTGTCCACGCTCAATGCGCGCATTGATGCGCTGACCACGCGGTTGAATCGGCTGGAAAGCCGGCAAGCCAGCGCGGCAAGCGGGGAACCGACCCCGGGCAGCCACCAGTCGCCCACCGGTAGCTGATCCTGCCGGAACACTGTGTTACCCGCCGCTTTGTTGCAATGCAACAGGCGGTGGGTGACACTGCATCCAACCCGTCATTGCCCCGTTTGTCCCTCCCCTCACGGATTCGGTAATGGCGGGTTTTTCGTGCCTGCGATTTGAGATGCAGCACCCAGTTGTAGGGGGCGCCCTGACGCGATCAGCACTGCGCCCCAGTACACTGTCCGCCCCTTCCTGCGTTGTGCCTTGCTGCCTGCATGTTCTCCTGGATACTGGCCCTGCTGTTGGCCGTCACCTGTTTCGTCCTCGCCACCGGCTACTTGTGGCTGGTCAAACGGCGTCGCAAGGAAATGCAGCTGGGGCTGCAGGCCCTTGCCGGCATGCACTGGCGCAACTTCTCCGAGCTGGTCAAGCGCGCTCTGCACGAACGGCGCGGGCTGACCGAGATGAGCCGGCACGAGGATGACACCCGTGAGCCGCGCAGCGACTTCCTGATGGCCGATGCCAGCGGCCACTTCCTGGTGACCTGCAAGCATGGACTGGCGTACCGCATCGGCACCGCGGCGATCAACGAACTGGGCGCGGCGGCGCGGCTGGCGGGTGCCCGCGGCGGCATCCTGATCACCGAAGGCCTGGTGGATGGCGATGGCCAGGCCATTGCGGAGAAGCAGGCCGTGGAAGTGCTGGATGGCCGCCGGCTTTGGCCGCTGCTGTCACCCTACCTGCCCGGTGACATCGAATCCGGCGTCAAGAATGCCGCCCGCCATGAGGCGATCCGGCGCATCGTGATTGCGGCATTTGCCTCCAGCACGCTGGGCCTGCTGGTGGGCATGGGCTACCAGACCGTACACGTAGCCACGCCAGACCCGGCGCCCGCCCCGGCCGTGACCAGGGCCGCGCCTGCAGCGCCTGCCGTTGACGAAACCACGCCTGCAGTTGCCGCCGATCCGGCGCCGCGCGCCACGCAGGCGACCGTGGCCGGTCCGGACCTCAACCCGGATACCCAAACACTGGATCGCTACCAGCAGGAGATCTCCCGCGCGCTGAGCAAGTTGCCCGGCGTGCACAGCGGCATCTGGCAGACCCGGCAGACGCTGGCGGTGAACCGCACCGGCGAACTGGAGCAGGTGTGGCCGATGATCTGCGACCAGGTGACCCGCTACCCCGCGCTGAGCAACGTGCGCATCCAGCTCAATGCCCGCCCCGGCGTGGACGAACCCGTCCGCTGGCGCCAGTGCAGCACCCTCTAACCCGGTAGTGACGGCCGCTGGCCGTCAACCAGGCTGACGGATGGCGTGGGTGACGACCAACCGTCGTCACCCACCGAAGCCAAGCCAAGCCCACCCAAGCAATCAGCGATTATTCCCGGGTGCGAACCGCGCCACCAGATCCCACGCATCGCCCAGGAATATCTGCCGTACCCGGGTGATCGCCTGATCCCCGCGCCACGTATGCCGCTCGATCACCAGGCACGCCGTGCCGGCTTTGACATCCAGCAGCCTGGCACTCGCTGCATCGGCGCCCCACGCACTGATGCGGTGCTGGGCACGCGTCCACGACACGTTCTGCAGCAGCCAGCTGCCGGGCGCGGTGACTTCGAAATCCACCTCCAGCACCTCCGGCACGCCGGCCGGGCTGATCAGCCGGTGCTCCAGCGCCAGCGGCCGGTCATCGGCCAGGTGCAGGCAGTCCATCGCCAGCAACCTCGCCTCACCGGCCAGTTCCTGCTCGCCGGCATCGCCGTCGCGCGCGGTGCGCAGTTCGCGGCGCAGCAGCCGGTACGCGTAGTGGTGGCCCATCGCGGTGACCTGCATGGCGATGTCCGGTATCGCCAGCGCCACCTGTTCCAGGTGCGGTGACTGCCGCGCCACGAACGAGCCGGCACGCCGCCGGCGTTCGATCATCCCGCTTTCAGCCAGCGCGGTCAGCACCTTGTTCACCGTCATCCGCGAGCAGTCGTACTGCTCCATCAGTTCGTGTTCGTACGGGATGCGGAATCCCGGCGCCCATTCGCCACTGAGGATGCGGCCTTCCAGTTCGCTGCGGATGCGCTGGTTGAGCGTGGCGGACTTGCTGGCCTTCACTGTGGTCTCGATCTGGAAAGAGGATCAGCCCAGCACGCTGCGCAGGGCCTGGGCGAAACGGGCGGTGATGACGTCGCGCTGCAGGTGGCGGCCGTTGGCCACGCACTGGCGGCCGCGGCGCCATACCGAACGCAGCGCGCCATTACGTGCGGCGAACACCCAGCTGTCAAGCAAGGCATCCCCCTCGCGGGCGATCATCGCCGGGTGGTCGGCGTCCAGTTCCAGCAGGTCGGCACTGGCGCCGGGCCGCAGTCCGGCCATCACGCCCAGGGCCTGCGCACCACCTTCCTGCGCACCATCGAACAGGTAACGGCCGCTGCTGCGCTGCGCATCCGGGGCAATGACATTGCGCCCGCGCAGGCTCAGGCGCTGGCCGTATTCCAGCAGGCGCAGCTCTTCGGCCGCATCGATCAGCACGTTGGAATCCGAACCGACGCCGAAGCGGCCGCCCTCGCGGGCGAAGGCCTGCATCGGGAACAGGCCATCGCCCAGGTTCGCTTCGGTGATCGGGCACAGGCCGGCCACGGCCCGGCTGGCGATGATGCGCGCGCGTTCGTCGTCGTCGATATGGGTGGCATGTACCAGGCACCAGCGCGCGTCCACCGCCGCGTTTTCATACAGCCAGCGCACCGGGCGCAGGCCGCTCCAGGACATGCAGGTGTCTACCTCGCGCAGCTGTTCGGCGATGTGGATGTGCACCGGCCCATCGTTCAGCGGCAGCAGCGCGGACAGCTCCTCGCCGGTCACCGCGCGCAGGCTGTGCGGCGCGATGCCGAGCACCGCATCGGGCAGCGGCCGCAGGGCCGTGCGTGCACCGTCCAGCAGCTGCGCGAAGCCGTCCACGTCGTGGATCAGCCGCCGCTGGGCCGGATTGGGCGCGGCGCCACCAAAATCGGCATGCGCGTAGAACACCGGCAACAGGGTCAGGCCGATACCGGTCTGCGCGGCGGCGGCGGCGATGCGCGCGGACATCTCGGCGGGATCGGCATACGGCCGGCCGTCGGCATCGTGGTGCAGGTAATGGAACTCACCGACCCGGGTGAAGCCTGATTCGAGCATTTCCATATAGGCCTGGGCGGCAATCGCTTCGACCGCATCGGGCACCAGCTTGGCCAGGAAAAGGTACATCAGCTCGCGCCAGCTCCAGAAACTATCGCCGTCCCCCCCGCCGATTTCGGTCAGCCCGGCCATGCCGCGCTGGAAGGCGTGACTGTGCAGGTTGGGCACGCCCGGCACCAAGATCTGCACGCGCTGGTCGCCTGCCCGGGCCGCAACGCCGGTGTGCACCTCCCCTATGCAGCCATCCACCACCGTCAACCGGACATCACGCGCCCAGCCTTGTGGCAACAGTGCGCGGGCAGCGTGGAAGGCAGGGGGAGACAACGGATCCGTCATGGCTGGACAACCGGAAAGGGACGCCTATATTGTATAGACATATAAGCTCATCCGTGTAGCCCCGCCCATGCACTGCGACATCCTCTGGACCAACGTACACCTGATGACCCTGCAGGGCGACGGCTTGGCCGTGATCGCCGATGCCGAACTGGCCTGCCTGGATGGGCGCATCGTGCATGTCGGCGCGGCCGGCAGTGGCGCTCACCTGCAGCCGGCCACGCGCATCGACGGCGAAGGCCGCTGGATCTCGCCCGGCCTGATCGACTGCCATACCCACCTGGTCTACGCCGGCAATCGTGCCAACGAATTCGAGCAGCGCCTGCAGGGTGTCAGCTATGCCGACATCGCCCGCGCCGGCGGCGGCATTGTCTCCACGGTGCGCGCCACCCGCGCGGCCAGCCAAGAAGAACTGGCACGCCAGAGCCGCCCTCGCCTGCTGGCAATGCGCGCCGAAGGCATCACCACGCTGGAGATCAAATCCGGTTACGGGCTGACCCTGGACGATGAGCGCAAGCAGCTGCAGGTCGCACGCCAGCTGGGCGTGGAGGGCAATGTGCACGTGGTGCCGACCTTCCTGGGCGCGCATGCGGTGCCGCCGGGACGGCAGGCGCAGGAGTACATCGATGAAGTCTGCAACCTGATGATTCCCGCCATCGCCGCCGAAGGGCTGGCCGAGGCGGTCGATATCTTCTGCGAGAACATCGCGTTTTCCACCGCGCAGGCGGCGCAGGTCTTCGACGCGGCACGCGAGCACGGGCTGGCGGTGAAGATCCATGCCGAGCAGCTGAGCAACCAGCACGGTGCTGAACTGGCCGCGCGCCACGGGGCGCTGTCGGCCGACCATATCGAGCACCTGGACGCGGCCGGCATCGCGGCGATGGCCGCGGCCGGCACGGTCGCCGTGCTGCTGCCCGGCGCGTTCTACTTCACCCGCGACACCACCCTGCCGCCGATCGCGGCGCTGCGTGCGGCCGGCGTGCCGCTGGCGCTGGCCACCGACAGCAACCCCGGTACCTCGCCACTCACCAGTCCGCTGCTGGCGATGAACATGGGCGCCACGCTGTTCCGGCTGACCGTGGACGAATGCATCGCCGGCTTCACCCGCAACGCCGCGCGCGCGCTCGGCCGCGCCGACCGCATCGGCCAGCTGGCGGTGGGCATGGACGCCGACCTGGCGATCTGGGACATCGACGCCCCGGCCGACCTGGTCTACCGCATCGGCTTCAACCCGCTGCACGCGCGCGTGGTGCGCGGGCAGCTCGACCCCCTCTGATGGAGCACGCTTCAATGCAGCATGAAACACCCGACACCCTGGTGCTTCGCCCCGCCCATGTGCCGCTGGCGCAGTGGCGGCAGGTCTACCGCGGGGCGCGCATCGCACTGGATGCCGCCGCCCTGCCCGCGGTGCGTGCCAGTGCTGCCACCGTGGACGCGATCGTGGCCCGGGGCGCGCCGGTGTATGGAATCAACACCGGCTTCGGCAAGCTGGCCAGCGTGCGCATCGAACCGGAAGACCTGGCTACCCTGCAGCGGAACATCGTGCTGTCACATGCCGCCGGCGTGGGCGAACCGATGCCGTTGCCGGTGGTGCGGCTGATGATGGCGCTGAAGCTGGTCAGCCTGGCACAGGGCGCCTCCGGCGTGCGCGTGGAGACGCTGCAACTGCTGGAAGCACTGCTGCAGCACGACGTGGTGCCGGTGATTCCGGCGCAGGGTTCGGTCGGTGCTTCCGGCGATCTGGCGCCGCTGTCCCACCTGGCCAGCGTGATGATCGGCGTGGGCGAAGCCTTCGTTGACGGCGAACGCCTGAGCGCGGCCGATGCACTGGCGGGTGCCGGCCTGCAGCCGCTGCAGCTGGGTGCGAAGGAAGGCCTGGCGCTGCTCAACGGCACCCAGTTCTCCACGGCCTATGCGCTGGCCGGCCTGTTCGAGATCGAGGTCGTGTTCCAGGCCGCCCTGGTCACCGGTGCACTGTCGGTGGAAGCGGCCAAGGGCTCGGACACGCCGTTCGACCCGCGTATCCACAGCATCCGCGGCCAGCGCGGGCAGATCCTCACCGCCGCAGCGCTGCGCGCATTGATGCAGGGCTCGGCGATCCGCGAATCGCACCGCGACAACGACGTGCGCGTGCAGGATCCGTACTGCCTGCGCTGCCAGCCGCAGGTGATGGGCGCAGCGCTGGACATCATCCGCCAAGCCGCCACCACGCTGGAAATCGAGGCCAACGGCGTGTCCGACAATCCGCTGGTGTTCACCGATACCGGCGAAGCGCTGAGCGGTGGCAACTTCCACGCCGAGCCGGTGGCCTTCGCCGCGGACATGTTGGCGATGGCGATCTGCGAGATCGGCTCGATCAGCGAACGCCGCACCGCGATGCTGGTGGACCCGGCGCTGTCCGGCCTGCCGGCCTTCCTGACACCGCGTCCGGGCTTGAACTCCGGCTTCATGATTCCGCAGGTCACCGCCGCCGCGCTGGTGTCCGAAAACAAGCAGCGCGCCTACCCGGCCAGCGTGGATTCGATCCCCACTTCGGCCAACCAGGAAGACCATGTGTCGATGGCCGCGCACGGCGCGCGCCGCCTGCTGCAGATGGCCGAGAACGCCGCCAACGTGGTCGGCATCGAGCTGCTGGCCGCCGCGCAGGGCTGCGATTTCCACGCCCCGCTGCAGTCCAGTGGCCCGCTGGAAGCGGTCCGCGTGCTACTGCGCGCGCAGGTGCCGACGCTGGAAGAAGACCGCTACTTCCACCCGGACATGCTGGCCGCCACCGACCTGGTGCGCAGTGGCGCACTGGCCGCGGGCTTGGCCGACGTGCTGCCCAACGTGGAGCCGGTGGCATGAGTACGCATCCGCCATGGCTGGAAGTACACGAAGGCGATGCGCCGCTGCTGATCAGCTTCCCGCATACCGGCACCGAACTGCCGGGCGAGCTCGCCGGGCGCTTCGTCTCACCGTGGTTGGCCCGGCGCGATGCCGACTGGTGGGTGCATGAGCTGTACGCGTTCGCGCGCGGGCTCGGCGCGACCACGGTGCGTTCGTCGATTTCGCGTTCGGTGATCGACCTCAACCGCGATCCCAGCGGGGTGTCGCTGTACCCAGGCCAGAACACCACCGGCCTGTGCCCGCTGACCACCTTCGACAACCAGCCGCTGTACCAGCCCGGGCAGGAACCGGAGGAGGCGGAGATCCTGCGTCGCCGTGAGATGTACTTCGCGCCCTACCACGACGCGTTGGCATCACAGATCGCACGGCTGCGCGCACGCCACGGCACCGTGGTGGTGTATGACGCACACTCGATCCGCTCGCGCATCCCGCACCTGTTCGACGGCGAGTTGCCGCAGTTCAACCTGGGCACCGCCGGCCCCACCGGCGAGGTCGATACGTCCTGTGACAACGCGCTTTCCGACGTGGTGGAGAACCTGTGCCGCCTGAGCGGGATGCCACACGTCCGCAACGGCCGCTTCAAGGGCGGCTGGATCACCCGCCATTACAGCGACATCCCCGGCGGCGTGCACAGCCTGCAGATGGAACTGGCCTGCCGCGGCTACATGGCCGAACCGTCCGCCGAGGCGCTGGATGCGCACAGCTGGCCCACGCCGCTGGATGACGACCACGCCACGCCGCTGCGCCACACGCTGGCGCAGGTACTCACCGCCTGCCTTGAATTCGCATCGAACCGGAGCGCCGCATGACCCGTAACGACCCGTCCCGCACCATCATCGCGCCGACCGGCACCACGCTGACCGCCAAGAGTTGGCTGACCGAAGCGCCGTTGCGGATGCTGATGAACAACCTGCACCCGGACGTGGCCGAACGTCCGCAGGAACTGGTGGTCTACGGCGGCATCGGCCGCGCCGCGCGGGACTGGGAAAGCTTCGACGGCATCGTCGATGCACTGACCCGGCTGGAAGACGACCAGACACTGCTGGTGCAGTCGGGCAAGCCGGTGGGCGTGTTCCGCACCCATGCCGATGCGCCGCGCGTGCTGATCGCCAATTCCAACCTGGTGCCGCGCTGGGCCAACTGGGACCACTTCAACGAGCTGGATAAAAAGGGCCTGGCGATGTACGGCCAGATGACCGCCGGCAGCTGGATCTACATCGGCGCGCAGGGCATCGTGCAGGGCACCTTTGAAACCTTCGTGGAGATGGGCCGCCAGCACTACGACGGCAGCCTGGTCGGCAAGTGGCTGTTCACCGGCGGCCTGGGTGGCATGGGCGGCGCACAGCCGCTGGCCGCGGTGATGGCCGGTGCCTCGTGCCTGGCGGTGGAATGCCGCAGAACCAGCATCGAAATGCGCCTGCGCACCGGCTACCTGGACACCTGGACCGACGACCTGGATGAGGCGCTGCGCCTGATCGAAGAGTCCTGCACGGCGAAGAAGCCGCTGTCGGTCGGCCTGCTCGGCAATGTCGCCGATGTGCTGGACGAACTGCTGGTGCGCGGGATCAAGCCGGACCTGCTGACCGACCAGACCTCCGCGCATGACCCGGTCAACGGCTACCTGCCGCAGGGCTGGACGGTGGAAGAGTGGGACGAAAAGCGCGTGTCCGCACCGAAGACAGTGGAGAAAGCCGCGCGCGAATCGATGGCCAACCACATCCGCGCGATGCTGGCCTTCCATGCGCTGGGCGTGCCGACCGTGGACTACGGCAACAACCTGCGCCAGATGGCGCTGGAGGAAGGCGCCGAAGATGCGTTCGATTTCCCTGGCTTCGTGCCGGCCTACATCCGTCCGTTGTTCTGCCGCGGCATCGGGCCGTTCCGCTGGGCCGCGCTGAGCGGTGATCCGGAAGACATCGCCAAGACCGATGCCAAGGTCAAGGAGCTGATTCCGGACAACCCGCACCTGCATCGCTGGCTGGACATGGCGGCCGAGAAGATCAAGTTCCAGGGCCTGCCGGCGCGTATCTGCTGGGTGGGGCTGGGCGATCGTGACCGGCTCGGCCTGGCGTTCAACGAGATGGTGGCCAACGGTGAACTGAAGGCGCCGGTGGTGATCGGGCGCGATCACCTTGATTCGGGCAGCGTGGCATCGCCGAACCGCGAAACCGAAGCGATGGCCGACGGCTCCGATGCGGTGTCGGACTGGCCGCTGCTCAACGCGCTGTTGAACACCGCCAGCGGCGCGACGTGGGTGTCGCTGCATCATGGCGGCGGCGTGGGCATGGGCTTCTCGCAGCATGCCGGCATGGTGATCGTCTGCGACGGCACGGAAGCGGCCGCCAAGCGCATCGCCCGCGTACTGTGGAACGACCCGGCCACGGGCGTGATGCGGCATGCCGATGCGGGCTATGAGATCGCCATCGACTGTGCGAAGGAAAAGGGCCTGGACCTGCCCGGCATCCTGCGCTAACGAGGTAGTGACGGCCGCTGGCCGTCCGCCTTTCGCTCTGGTGGGTGACGACCGTTGGTCGTCACGCTTCTGCTGCTGCCGCTGCGCTCGCCGAGCATGGCTCGGCGCTACCTGCCCCCCGGTAGTGACGGCCGCTGCCCGTCCGCCCTTCGCCCCGGTAGTGACGGCCGCTGGCCGTCCGCTTTCGCTCTGGTGGGTGACGACCGTTGGTCGTCACGCTTCTGCTGCTGCCGCTGCGCTCGCAGAGCGCGGCTCGGCGCCACCAACACCACCCGACCTCATGTCTCGATGAGGCTCGACAACGCCGGAACACCCTGTTAACTTTCGCCGCCTCAAAGCGGTTTACAGGGTGCATGCCCAGCCGCGACCCCACTCCGCTGCTGGCTCTACTGCTCATGACCTCTGCTGCCCCACGTACCTGCGCGCTCACCGTCGCCGTGCTGACCGCCCTCGCTGCCCTCCCCGCGCGCGCTGAAACGGCTGTCCAACCCACCACCTTGGACCGCGTCGAGGTCACCGCCGCCGGGAACACCCACGATGTCCGCAAGATGCTGGCGCGTGTGCCCGGCGCCAGCAACGTGATCGACCTGGCCAAGGTCGCGCAGGGCCGCGTCGGCAACACCGCCGATGTGCTGGCCTACCAGCCGGGCATCAGTGCGCAGTCCCCGGGCAACGAAGGCACCAAGGTGTCCATCCGCGGGTCGGGCATCAACCGCGGCCCGGGCGCGCATGCCTCCGGCATCGCGGTGTCGCTGGATGGCCTGCCGCTGACCGCCGCCGGCGGCACGCCGTACGAGCTGCTGGAGCCGCTGTGGCTGTCGCGCGTGGAGGTGCTTCGCGGTGCCAACGGTTTCGGACGCGGCGCACTGGCCCTGGGCGGTGCGATCAACTACGTCAGCCGCAACGGTCGCGATGCACCGGGCCTTGAACTGCACTATGAAGCCGGCAGCCGCGGCTACCAGAAACGCAGCCTGGGCTACGGCGGCGTGCAGGACACCCTGGACTATTACTTCGCCTACACCGAAACCGGATTCGACGGCTACCAGGACCATGCAAGCGGCGATGGCAAGGGCGCGATGGCGAACATCGGCTGGCAGATCAACCCGGACCTGCAGACGCGCTTCTACCTGCGTTACCGCGAAACCAACCACGAAACACCCGGACGACTGACCCGCGCGCAGATCCGCAACGAACCGCGCGCGGCCAACCCGGCCAACGTGGCGATCGACGCGAAGCGGCCGCAACCGGGCAGCACCTGGATCGGCAACATGACCACGCTGCAGTTGGATGAAGACGCCTCGCTGCAGGCCGGGCTGGTGTACCACAAGTACCCGATGGACTTGAACGAGAGCCTGTACCGGCAGCAACTGGACTACGCCAACCTCAATGCCACACTGGATTACCGCCGCCGACACACCCTGTTCGGCCATGACAGCGTGACCACGCTCGGCGTGCGCGTCACCCATGACCTGGATGCCGACGTGCGCGAGACGCTGCGCTCCGCCAGCAACGGGTATGCGGTGGGCACCCACACGCGTGACTTCTCCCACCACGGCACCGACAGCACGCTGCACCTGAGCAACGAACTGCAGCTGAGCGATGCGCTGCGTGTGCAGGCAGGGCTGGCGCTGGTGCAGACCCGCCGCGCGGTGGAAGTGACCTGGCCGCGTACCGATCAGCGCTTGAACGAGCGCGACTGGGACTACGCGCCGCGTCTGGGCTTCACCTGGCAGGCCTCGCCGGCCACGCAGTGGTTCGGCAATCTCAGCCGCTCGGTGGAACCGGCCCATCCCTGGTCGATGATCTGGGGCTCCAACCAGTACTTCGCCGCCGGCAACGGCGCGTCCAGCGGCCGCCAGCGCGCGCCGGTGAAGCTGGACAACCAGACCGCCACCACGCTGGAACTCGGCGCACGCGGCGAGGGCCGCATCGGCCGCTGGGAGCTCACCGGCTACTACGCGCACGTCAACCACGAACTGCTGAGCGTGGAAGTCGTGCCGGTGCCGAACCTGTTCATCGCCGAAAACAATGCCAGCCCCACCGTGCACCGTGGCATCGAGGCCGGACTGGACAGCACGCTGTGGCAGGCAGGAACCGGACGCCTCTCGCTGCGCCAGGCGTATACCTTCAGTGACTTCCGCTACCGCCACGACGACCGCTTCGGTGACAACCGCCTGCCCGGCCTGCCGATGCACTTCTACCAGGCTGAACTGCGCTATGACCATGCCTCCGGCCTGTATGCCGCAGTGAACACCGAGTACGCCTCCAAGGTGTTCGTCGACTATGCCAACAGCTACCGCGCCGACAGCCACCTCATCTTCGGCAGCCGCGTGGGCTTTGACGCGCCCAGTGGGCGCTGGCAGGGCTGGTTGGAGCTGCGCAACCTGGGCGACCGCCACTACGCCGCCACGGTGACGCCGGGCTATGACGATGGCGGCCGTGATGTAGCGCGCTCCACGCCGGGCGAAGGTTTCGGCGTGTACGCAGGGCTGCGCCTTCGCTTTGACTGAACCTGACTGGAGCCTTGCCACCTTCACGGCACGTTGGCGGCAAGCTTGGCAAAAAAGGCGATCCCTGAACGTCCGCGCCTGCCATGCCCCCTGTCCTGACCGACGCGCTCGCCATCGACGCCATCCTCGACGACACCCGCGTGGGCGTGTGGCAGTTCGACATCGCAACGCGCCAGCTGAGCGGCTCGGACATGGCCAGCGCACAATTGGCCGGTATCGGTACGCACGCATTGCGCAGTGCGTGGCGGCGGATCCTGCGGCAGGAACGGGACCAGCCGGTCTTTGAAATCGAGCTGCCCTGGACCGATGGCATCAGCCGCCGCTGGCTGATGCTGCGCGGCCGGCATGATCGCGCGCTGGGGCAGGTGCGCGGCATGTGCGTAGACATGACCCGCCGGGTGCGTGCCGAACAACTGGTCCGCGAGCAGGCAATGCTGCTGGATACCCTCGCCCGGGGTACGCCGCCGCGCGAGTGCCTGCGCGTACTCACCGAGGCCATCGAACGGCTGAAGCCCGGCCTGCGCAGTGCTTTCTTCGTCACGCCCGGCGACCGGCAGCGGTCCGGTTATGGCAGCAGTTGCAACGTGCACCCGGCGATCACCGCGCTGCTGGAACATCCCGGCGCGGCGCCGAAGTCGACGGATCTGGAACTACCGGGTGGCGGCGACGTCGCCACCGATACGCCGTGGCGCAGGAACTGGCAGGCTGCGTGCGGCCAGCACGACATGCCAGCCTGCAGGCCCATCGCGGTCCCTCGGCAAGCCCACCCCGAACGTGCATGGCTGCTGCTGTTCCTTTCCACGCCGCGCGCGCTTACCGGATGGGAACAGGAAGTGGCCAGCTTCGCCACGCGCATCGCCGCGCTGGTGCTGGACCGCGAAGACCAGCAGATCGCCCTGCAGCAGGCCGCCGATGCGGTTGGCAACGCGCTGCATGACACCGAGCGCGAGCGGCGCAGGCTGAAAGCCTTCCTGGACAGCTCGCCCGATCTGGCCTATGTGTTCAACCTGGAACACCGTTTCACCTACGCCAACCGCGCACTGTTGCGCATGTGGGGCAAGACCGAAGAGGAGGCGCTGGGCCGCAACTGCCTGGAGCTGGGCTATCCGGACTGGCACGCGGCCATGCACAGCCGCGAGATCGAGCAGGTGATCGCCACGCGTCGTCCGATCCGCGGCGATGTGCCCTTCGAAGGTCCGTTGGGGCGGCGGATGTACGACTACATCTTCGTGCCGCAGTTGGGGCTGGATGGCGAGGTCGAGGCGATCATCGGCACCACGCGCGATGTCACCGAACGCAGCGAACACGAAGAGGAACGTGCGCGCAACGAGTCGCTGCTACGGATGCTGGTGGACGAACTGCAGCACCGCACGCGCAACATCATGTCGGTGGTGCGCGCGATGGCCAGCCGCACGCTGGCCACCAGCCGTGACATGGCCGATTTCGCCACCCGTTTCGATGCCCGCCTGGATGCACTGGCACGCGCGCAGAGCCTGCTGTCGCGGCTGGGTGAACTGGATCGCGTGCAGTTCGACGCACTGCTGCGTGCCGAACTTTCCGCGCATGTGGATCCGGCCATGCATGGCACCCAGATCGTGCTGGAAGGACCGGCCGAAGTGGCGCTGCGTTCGGGAACGGTGCAGCCGCTGGCGATGGCCCTGCATGAGCTGGCCACCAACGCGGTGAAGTACGGGGCGCTGCGCCAGCAGGGCGGCCGCCTGCACGTGCGCTGGAACCTGGTGGATGCGGAAGCATCCGAAGCAGCCAGCCCGCGGCTGCGCGTGGACTGGCAGGAGCATGGCGTGCGCGACCTGCCCGCCGATCCATCGAGCATTCGAGGTGGCGGCGCCGGCCGCGAGCTGATCGAACGCGCCCTGCCCTACCAGATAGGCGCGAAGGTGGATTACGGTTTCGCCGAAGACGGACTGCGCTGTTCGATCCTGCTGCCGGTCTCGGAGCAGGCGGTCGCGCTGGCGTCGTGAAGGGGGCTACCGGGCGGCGTCGCTATGGGGCGTCCACCGGAAGCTCAGGGTCAGCGCGGGAAGGTGCGGCCGGCGACCGCTGGACCCGCCGCCAACCGAGCAGGTGCCATACGCACAGGTAAGACGCGAACAGTACCCCGGGGGCGACGAACAGAGCGAAAATCCAGCCGTGCGGCAGCATCCAGCAGGTGGCCAACAGCGTGCCGATCAACGGCCATCGCCAGTGCAGCGGACGATTCTCCAGCCAGCGCAGGTTCAACACTCCCAGCATCGGCCACGCAGCCAGGCTGGCCAGAACGGCACACAGCAACCAGACGCTTTGCCACGATGGCGGCCACGCCAGATCGGCCAGTTGCATGCCGAACAACGCCGTCCCCATCGTGCCGTGCACGAACATGCCCGGGACGCAACTCAGCCAGACCAGCAGCGACACCACGCCGCGCCCGGTCATGGCATGTTTCCCCGCGCGATGGGCGCGATCGGGCCGGCATCGGCGGGCCGTTTCTTGCGGAGCACGATTGTCATCGCGCACACGGTAGCGGGCTTGTCAGGGCGCCTCAAGGCACTCAGCGCAGGAAGCCGACGATGGCAAAGCCCAGCCCCACCAGACCAGCGACCAGCAGCGGATAGGTGGCCCAGACCGGCGTGCCCTGGCCATGGCTGAAGGCGACGAATGCCGCCCGCACACTACGCCCGCTGAGCCATGGCACCACCATCAGCGCCAGCAACGGCAGCAGCGAGGCCAAGCCGAAGGCCAGCAACAACGGCCGCGGATCATTCCGCGCAAAGCCGCCCAGCGGATACAGCGCCACCCCGAACAGCAATCCGGCGAAGAACAGCGTATTGGCAATGCGTATTTCCGTGCGATGGCGACGCGACAACGCACCGCGCGACCAGCCTTTGTAATGGCGGGGCAGCCGCCGCGTCCACCAGGCCACCAGCATGCTGGCCAGCGCACCGCCCACCACCCCGCTTTCCACCGCGCCCCACGCCTGCATCCCCACCATGCCAGCCCCCTGTATGGAATCGCTCAGTGCGCCAATGCCGCCGCCACTGCGGCTTCGGCCAAGGGGGCCATCTTTGCATAGCCCGCCGGCGTCGGATGCACGCCATCTTCGGCCAGCGCTGTGTCCAGTCCGCCGTCCGCATTACCCAGCGCTGCGTGGTAATCCAGGTATACCAGCCGTTGTTGCTCCGCGTAGCGCTTAAGCGCGGCATTCAGCGCGCGCACGCTGGCGGCCGGCTGCAGGCCGGGACGCCAGGGATAGGCGCTGACCGGCAGCACCGAAGACAGCACCACCTTGATGCCGTGCGCCTGCGCCAGCTCAACCATTGAATGCAGGTTGTCTTCGATCATCGCCTGGCTGGCCGGGCCGGTGTTGCCGGCGATGTCATTGGTGCCGGCCAGGATCACCACCACCGCAGGATGCAGCGCGATGACATCCTGCCGGAAGCGCAGCAGCATCTGCGCGGTGGTCTGCCCGGAGATGCCGCGGTTGACATAGCCCTTGCCCGGGAAGAAGCGCTCACTGCCGGTCGGGCCCCAGCCTTCGGTGATCGAATCACCGTAGAACACCACGCGCGCTTCGCCCTTGCGGGGCGCCGGCAATGTGGCGTTCTGTTCGCGGTAGTAAGCCAGCTGCGGCCAGTCCGACAGGCGCTGCTGCAGCGAGCGAACCTGCTGCGGCTGCAGCGATTCCGGCGCGGCGGTGAACAGCGGATCGGTCGCGGCGGGCTGCGCGTGGACCGTACCCAGCAGCGACGCAGCGGCAACAAGGATCGACAGAGGGTGCGACAGCTTGATCATCGGGCATCACGGAAAACACGGTACGGCGAAGGTACCACCCGCCCCATTACCAATTACATGGTTGACACGCCGCCGCGCCGCGCAGGAGCGTCGAACACGGCCCGGCGCGGGCGTATTACCGCCGCCGCTGCGCCCTGCGACCGCCGCGCCTTCACGCCACGGCGCGCCGCCACTGCCGATAGTGGCGGCATTCTTTCCAACTGCGCCCCGCCATGTCCCTGATTCCCGAGCGCCTGCAGCGTTTGCGGCGCTGGCCGCGCCCGGTGCGCATCCTGTTGGCCATACTGCTGGCGCTTTACCTGCTGTACCTGATCGCTGGTAATGTGTTTCTCAACACGCCGTTGTTCGACATGGTGACCAACCGCAAGCCGGAGAAATTCCAGCTGCGCAACGGGCCGGCGCTGACCCTGGTACCGGGCCATGCGGTGTTGTGGAACGTGCACGTGCGCGGCCAGGCCAATCGCACGGTCTACGTCTTCAGCGCCGAACGGGCCAGTGCCTTCATCTCGCTGCCGGCGCTGGTGCGCCGTGAGATCCACATCCCGCGCGTGGATGCGGCCGGCGTACGCGCGGTGGTTGAGCGCGTGGAAAAAGCGATTCCGCCGCCGCCGCGCGGTAACCGTGGCTGGACGGTGCGGATGGATGCGATCCACAGCGACAGCATCCGCAGCGGCCAGTTCGGCAAGCTGCTGATCTCCGGCAAGGCCAGCGCCACGGTGGGCTTCCTGAAGCAGATGAAGGGCGGCCCGTCCGAACTGTTCGATTCGAACGCCACCTTCGACGATGCGCGGATCAGCTGGGATGGCACCACCCTGCTGGACCAGGCGCACATCGAGGCGCGGGCCAGCTTCCCGCGCCACTACCGCGACGACGCGCCGGGGCTGCGCAAGCTCGGCATCCTGACCGCTGAGCTGGCCATCGATGGCCGCAGCCAAGCGGTACGCATCGACACCGCCGGTGCCCGTGCCACGGTGGGCACGGTGCCCTCCACGGCCCGCCTGCAGGGCCAGCTGGCGATGGACAATGGCACGTTGCGCCCGGGCGGACATGTAGTGTGGCGCCTGCCGGTGCACGCCGGCGAGCACGCCAAGGATCGTGGCCTGCTGGCACTGCAACTGGACGTGGCCGATGACATCCGGCTGCAGGCGCGCCTGCCCCGCGATGAGGCCAGCGGCAGCGAACTGGATGCCGACCTGCACATCGCCGGGCGCGAGATCCCCTTCCACGCGATGTCCGGGCTGCTGCCGCGCACGTCCGGGCAGCTGAAGGCGGCGTGGACCTTTGATTCGCTGAACTGGATCTCCGACTTGATCGTGCGCAAGCCATGGTTCCGGCTGGATGGCGGCGGCCTGTTGCGGGCCGACGTGAAGCTGGCCGATGGGCAGCTGGCACCGGGCAGCACCGCGGAGATTCCCAACGTGGCCGCCATCGCCGAGGTGGCAGGGGTACGGATGCAGGGCGATGCGCGGGCGCAGGGCCGGATTGTCGAAGGTCGCACCCCGCAGGTGCATATGCAGGTGGACGTGGACCAGTTCCGCGCCGCGCCGTCCGATGCGCCGTCGCAGGTGCTGTTCGACGGGCGCGCGCTGGTGTTGGAACTCAGCGGCGATGCGCGCCTGCAGGAACTGAAGGAAGGCGTGCGTGCGCGGCTGCGCTTCAACAACGCGCAGGTGCCGGACCTGACGCGCTACAACCGCTACCTGGGCAACGAACAAGTGAAGCTGCTGGGCGGCACCGGGCTGATCAGTGGGGACGTGGAGCTGGACGCCACCGGCCGCATCGGCACCGGCCGGGCCGACCTGAGCGGCCAGAATGCGCGCATGCAGGTGGCAGGCGTGGCGATGCGTGGCAATGCGCTGTTGAAAGCCCGCGTTCGGCGCGCCGATTTCAGCCAGAAACAATTCGACCTCGGCGGCACCACGGTACGCCTGCAGGAGGTGCGCGTGGCCGATTCCAAGGATGCCGGCTGGTGGGGCGAGGTGGCAGTGCGCAGTGGGCACCTGGCCGCGGCGGCGCCGCTGAGCGCCGATGCGGTGGCCGACATCACCCTGCGCGATGCCGGCCCGCTGCTGGATGCCTTCGGTGAGCGCAGCAGCTACCCGCGCTGGGTGCTGGGGCTGGTCGATTCCGGGCAGGTGCAGGCCAGCGGCCAACTGCGGCTTCGCCATGGCCAGTGGGTGGTGGATGACCTGCAGGCAGAAAACGCGCGGCTTTCGCTGCGCGGCCGGCTGGACCTGGGCAAGGCCGGCAAGCGCGGCGACCTGTACCTGCGCTGGGGCGTGCTGGGTGCCGCAGTGGAGCTGGACGGCAAACAGCGGCAGTGGCACCTGGCCGGTGCACGCGAGTGGTACGAACAACGCCCACGCTACCTGCCCGCCAAATAAACCGCGTCACCGCCCGGTTCAGCGGTGGCGTGATTCCAGCAGCGTGCGCACATCCTGCAGGCCCAGCCCGCGCGCGCGCAGCAGCACCAGCAGGTGGAACACCAGGTCGGAGGCTTCGCCCAGCAGGTCGTCGTCGCCCTGCACCACCGCGGCCAGCGCAGTCTCCACGCCTTCCTCGCCGACCTTCTGCGCGATACGGCGGATGCCACCGTCGAACAGCGAGGTGGTGTAACTGCCGGCCGGGCGCTGCGCCTCGCGCGTGGCCACCAGCTGGTCGAGCTGGCCGATGAAATCCTTCGGCGCCTGCGGGAAGCAGCTCTCCGCCCCGGTGTGGCAGGTCGGCCCGGCCGGGCGTGCCCGCACCAGCAACGTATCGGCATCGCAATCCACCGCGATCGACTGCACCGCCAGCACGTTGCCGGACTGCTCGCCCTTGGTCCACAGGCGCTGCTTGCTGCGGCTGAAGAAGGTCATGTGTCCGGTCTGCAACGTGACCTGCAGCGACTCCGCACTGACATAGCCCAGCATCAGCACCTGCAGGCTGTCAGCATCCTGCAGCACGGCCGGCAGCAGGCCATCCCCCTTGCTCCAGTCCAGGCCTTCCAGCGCCGCCGATCCCGGCAATACTTCAATAGACATCACGTACCTCGATCTGGTGCTCGCGCAGATAGCGCTTCAGTTCTGGAATGGCGATGGCGCCGCTGTGGAACACGCTGGCAGCCAGGGCACCATCGACATCGGCCTGGTCGAAGACCTGGGCGAAGTGATCGGGGGTGCCCGCCCCACCGGAGGCGATCAACGGCACGTGGCAGGCCGCACGCGCATGGCGCAGCTGCTCTACGTCGTAGCCGCGGCGCACGCCATCGCTGTCCATGCAGTTCAGTACGATCTCACCCGCGCCGCGTTGCTGCACTTCGCGCACCCAGTCCAGCGTACGCACGGCGACGGCCTGGGTCTTGGACGGGTCACCGGTGAAGCGGCGCACGCGCCACTGGCCATCGGCTTCGCGCACCGAGTCGATGCCCACCACGACGCACTGCACGCCGAACGCTTCGGCCAGTTCGGTGATCAGCTCCGGGCGGCCCAGCGCGGGCGAGTTGATCGAAATCTTGTCGGCCCCGGCATGCAGCACGCGCCGCGCGGTTTCCACGTCACTGATGCCACCGGCCACGCAGAACGGGATGTCGATCAGCCGCGCGATGCGCTCGATCCATCCCACGTCCACGCTGCGGCCATCCGGGCTGGCGCCGATGTCATAGAACACCAGCTCATCGGCCCCCTGGTCGCGGTAGCGCAGCGCCAGTTCGGCGATATCGCCCATGTCCACGTGGTCGCGGAAGCGCACGCCCTTGACCACGCGGCCATCGCGTACGTCCAGGCAGGGAATGATGCGGCGGCTCAACATGCCAGTGCCTCGGCCAGGTCCATCCGCTGCTCCAGCAGCGCCTTGCCAAGCACTGCGCCGCTGCAGCCGGCAGCGCGCGAGGCAGCCACGTCGGCCACGTCGCGGATGCCGCCGGAGGCCTGGATCGCCACGCCCGGCAGCAGCCCGGCCAGATGGCGGTACAGGTCAAGATTGGGACCGGCCAGCATGCCGTCGCGGGCAATATCAGTGCACAGCAGGTGGCGCATGCCGGCGGCGGCGTAGCGCTGGGCCAGGACATCCAGGGTGACGCCGGCGTTCTCGGTCCAGCCGTGGATCGGCAACTGCCACTGGCCGTCGTCATCCTGGCGCGCGTCCAGTGCGATGGTGATGCGCTCCGGCCCGAACTCGGCCAGCCAGCCGATCACCGCCTCCGGCTCGCGCACGGCCAGCGATCCGACCACGACCCGGCTGGCACCGGCCTGCAGGATGCGCTCGACGTCCGCGCGACCGCGCACGCCGCCGCCGGTCTGCACGTGCAGGCCCGCCTGCTGGCGGATCTGCGCCAGCAGCGGCGCCAGCGTATAGCCGCCGGCACGGGCGGCATCCAGGTCGACCAGGTGCATCCACTGTGCGCCCTGCCCGGCGAAGGCCTGCGCGCGCGGCAGCGGATCGTCGCCGTAGCGGGTTTCCTGGGCGTAGTCGCCCTGGCGCAGGCGCACCACGCGGCCTTCGCGGATATCAAGGGCGGGATAGACGATGAAACTCATTCGGCGGTGTCCTGCAGGAAGTTGCGCAACAGCAAGGCGCCGGTGTCACCGGAGCGTTCGGGGTGGTACTGCGCACCGAAGTAGCGGCCATGTTCGACCACCGCACTGAACAGCCCGCCATGGTCGCAGGCGGCCACGGTGTGCGCGTTCAACGGGGCGGCATAGCTGTGCACGAAATAGGCGCTGGCGCGTTCGGGGATATCGCGCAGCAGCGGCGACCCGCGCAGCGGCAACAGGCGGTTCCAGCCCATGTGCGGCACGCGGATGCCGGTGGCCGGTACGAGCTTGCGCACGGTGCCGGGGATCAGCCCCAGCGTCTGCACGCCACCGCCTTCTTCGGATCGCTCGAACAGCAGCTGCATGCCCAGGCAGATACCGAGCAGCGGTACTTCCAGCTGGCGCAGCGGCTCGAACAGGCCCTGCGCATGCAGGCGCTGCATGGCCGGCACCGCCGCACCGACGCCGGGCAGGATCACCCGCCGCGCGTCGCGCAGTCCGTCGGCATCGCGCACCAGCCGGACCTGCGCGCCCAGCCGCTCCAGCGCGTAGCGCACCGAACCGAGGTTGGCACCGCCGGCATCGATCAAGGCAACTTCGGTCACAGCGCCCCCTTGGTGCTGGGCAGCTCGGTGCCCTGCCGCGCCACGGCAGTGCGCAGCGCGCGCGCCAGCGCCTTGAAGCAGGCTTCCACCTTGTGGTGGTCGTTGTCACCGCGCACCTGCAGGTTCAGGTTCAACCCGGCCGCGTCGCACAGCGAGCGGAAGAAGTGCGGCACCAGCTCAGTGGGCAGGTCGCCGACGCGCTCGCGCTTGAATTCGCCATCGAACACGAAGTACGGACGTCCGCTGAAATCCAGCGCGGCGCTGGCCAGCGTCTCATCCATCGGCAGCGTGAAGCCGTAGCGGCCGATGCCGCGCTTGTCACCCAGCGCTTCACGCAGCGCCTGGCCCAGCGCCAGCCCGGTGTCTTCGATGGTGTGGTGTTCGTCGATGTGCAGGTCACCCTCGGCCTGGATGCGCACGGAGATGCCACCGTGCTTGCCGATCTGCTCCAGCATGTGGTCGAAGAACGGCAGGCCGGTGTGGATCCGTGGTTCGGCCTGGGCATCAAGGTCCAGTTCGACACGGATGCGGGTTTCCTTGGTGTTGCGCTGTACCACCGCGGTGCGCGGCGCATCGGCCAGCGCGTGGGCGATGGCCGGCCAGTCCCACTCACCGCCGAACTCTTCGGTACGCAGCTGGAAGCCGCGGATGTTGAGGTTCTGCGCGAACTGGATGTCGGTCAGGCGGTCGCCCACCATCGCCGAACGCGCCCAGTCGATGCTGCGGTCCTGCAGGTAGGCGGTCATCAGCCCGATACCCGGCTTGCGCGTGGGCAGGTTCTCGTGCGGCCAGCTGGCGTCGATCAGCACGTCACGGAACACGATGCCCTGGCTTTCGAACACATGCATCATCAGCGCGTGCGGTGCATCGAAGATCGCCTGCGGGTAGCTCTCGCTGCCCAGGCCGTCCTGGTTGCTGACGATGACGAACTGCCAGCCCGCGTCACGCAGCTTGATCAGCGCGGGAATGACATCGCGCACGAAGCGCAGTTTTTCATACGCGTCGATCTGGTGGTCGGCGGGCTCTTCGATCAGGGTGCCGTCGCGGTCGATGAACAGGATGGGGGTCATGCAGCGGCCCTCCAGGCCGAGAGCGCGGCAAGCACGCGTTGGTTTTCTTCGGTGCTGCCGATGCTGATGCGCAACGCATCGCCGAGCTGCGGCGCGGCGCGCTGGTCACGCACCACCACGCCTGCGGCCAGCAGCGCGTCGAACGCACCCTGCGCGTCGTCGAAGCGGACCAGCAGATAGTTGCCGGCCGAGGGATACACCTGGCGCACCCCGGCCACGGCCGCCAGTGCGGTGGACAGCCGCGCACGCTCCTGCACCACCTCGTCGATGCGGGCGCGGGTGGCGGCCAGCGCGGCCGGCTGCAGTGCCGCCAGTGCCAGTTCGGCACACGGCTGCGGCACCGGATACGGCGCCTGGCAACGGCGCAGCGCGGCGATGATTTCCGGCGCGGCGATCAGGCTTCCCACGCGCGCGGCGGCCAGCGCGTGCGCCTTGGACAGCGTGCGCAGCACGGCAAGATTGGGATGTTCGGCCAACAGCGTTGTTGCCGAGCGCTGGCTGCTGTATTCGATGTAGGCCTCATCCACCACTACGATGGCCCGGCCCTGCAGCGCCTGCGCGGTGCGGATGATGTCCGCGCTGCTGATCTCACTGCCTGCCGGGTTGGATGGCGAACACAGGAACACCAGCCGCGCACCCTGCCCGCATGCGGCGGCGATCACCGCATCGATGTCGACCTGCAGGCCGGCGGGGCCCTCCACCAGCGGGACCTCCAGCAGCGGTGCGCCCTGCAGCCGCGCGCAGACCGCGTACATGCCGAACACCGGCGGCGTGGCCAGCACCGCATCCACGCCAGGGCGGCAGAAAGCGCGCACCAGCAGATCGATGGCTTCATCGCTGCCGCGCCCGACCAGCACCTGTTGCGGCGTCACGCCGTACAACCCGGCCAGGGCCTGCAGCAAAGCCGGCGGCTGCGGATCCGGATAGCGCCGGCTGCTGCCAGTGGCATCGGCCGGATTGGCCCATGCCGATTCGTTGGCGTTCAGCCACACATCCCCCTGCAGCGCCGTGCTGCGCGCCGAGCTGTAGCCGGCGAAGGACTGCAGGTCCGGTCGCAGCAGCGCCAGCACGTCCTGCACGCTCGCGCTCATGCCACCACCTCCATGCGCAGCGCAACCGCACGTTCGTGCGCGTCCAGGCCTTCGGCGCTGGCCAGGATGCGCGCACATCCGCCGATGGCGGCGATGCCCTCGGCGCTGGCGCTCTGCACGCTGATGGTGTTCTGGAAGCTGGCCACGCTGACCCCGCTCCAGGCCCGCGCTGCGCCGGCGGTGGGCAGCACGTGGTTGGTGCCGCTGCAGTAGTCACCGAGCGCTTCGGGGGTGTAATCGCCGAGGAACACCGAACCGGCCGCCTGCACCTGGCTCAGCCAGGCGCGCGGTTCGCGCAGCGCCAGGATCAGGTGTTCCGGTGCATAGCGGTTGCTGATATCGAAGGCGTCCTGCAGGCGATCCACCTGGATCAGCCGGGACGCGCCCAGTGCCTGGCGTGCGATGGTTTCGCGCGGCAACAGCGCCACCTGGCGCTCCACTTCGGCTTCCACCGCCTGCAACATCGCGGCATCGTCGGTCAGCATCAGCACCTGCGAATCCGGGCCGTGTTCGGCCTGGGACAGCAGATCGGCGGCAACGAAGGCGGGGTTGGCGCCGGCATCGGCGATCACCAGCACCTCAGACGGACCGGCCGGCATGTCGATGGCCACCATGCCGTCCTGCGCCACTTGCTGTTTGGCTTCGGTCACGAAGGAGTTGCCCGGGCCGAACAGCTTGTCGCAGGCCGGTACGCTGGCCGTGCCATAGGCCATCGCGGCAATGGCCTGCGCGCCGCCCAGCTTGAACACGCGCTGCACGCCGGTCAGGCGCGCGGCCACCAGGACAGCGGGGTCGGCACTGCCATCGGCGCGCGGCGGCGTGCACAGCACCACCTGCGGGCAGCCAGCCAACGCCGCTGGCACGCCCAGCATCAGTGCGGTGGACGGCAGCGGCGCGCTGCCCGCCGGCACATATAGACCGACCCGGCCAATCGGCCGGATCATCCGCTCGCAGTGCACGCCCGGCGCGGTTTCCACCGCATAGCCCTGGCTCATGCCGGCTTCGTGGAAACGCCGGATGCGCGCGGCGGCTTCTTCCATCGCCGCGCGCAGCTCGGCGGCCACGGCCTGCTCGGCTGCGTCGAACTCGGCGGCGGTCACTTCGATGTCATCCAGCTGCACCCGATCAAAGCGGGCGGTGATCCCACGCAGGGCCTCGTCGCCGTCGGCACGTACCTGCGCGATCAACGCGGCTACCGCTTCGCGGGTCTGCGCGGCGACGGCATGCACGGGGCGCTGCAAGGCCTCGGCGCGGGCCAGTTCAGTGAGTTCCGACCAGTTCAGACGGTTCATGCCAGCGACCGCTCCACGCTCAATACCATCAGGCCCTGGGCGCCTGCGCGCTCCAGATCTTCCAACCGCTGCCAGGTCAAAGCGCCGTGGCACATGGTCTGCAGACGCAGGTGCCCGCCGTCGTCGGGAAGCTGCACCAGCGGGTCGGCATCGGGCAGCAGGCGGGTCAGTTCGGACACGCGGTCCAGCGCGGCGCGGAACATCAGCAGCTTGCTGTCGCGCACCTTGACCACGCCATCCAGCCGCCGCAGCAGCATCGCCATCAGGCCGGCGCGGGCGTCGTCGGGGGTTCTTACCGGGCCGGCCAGCACCGCTTCGCTTTCCAGCAGCGTTTCCACCGGCTTGAGCTGGTTGGCGGCCAGCGTGGCGCCGCTGGATACCAGATCGCAGATCAGGTCGGCGGTGCCCAGACGCGGCGCGATTTCCACCGAGCCGGACAGCTCCACTACCTGCGCATCCACGCCGCGCGCGGCCAGCCAGTCGGCCAGGATCGCCGGGTAGCTGGTGGCGATGCGCTTGCCGGCCAGCTGCTCAACGCCGGTCCATTGCCATTCCTCGGGCACCGCCAGCATCAACCGGCACTGCCCGAAATTCAGGCCACGCAGCGCCTGGTAGGCGTCCGGCAAGCCGATCCGGCGGCGGGCAGCACCCTGCTCGTCCAGCTCGTTGCGGCCGACGATGCCGAAGTCGCAGACACCATCGGCGATCAGCCCCGGGATGTCGTCGTCGCGGACCAGCAGCAGGTCCACCGGCAGCGATTCGCCGTAGCAGAACAGCTTGTCGCGGCTCTGCCGCCAGCTCAGCCCGCAGGCCGTGAGCAGGCTGCGCGCCGGCTCGGCCAGCCGCCCGTTCTTCTGGATGGCGATCCGCAGCCGGTCACGGGCCGGGGCGTTCTGGGTTGCACTCATGGGGGAGGCTCTCTTACTTGGATTCGGGGAACGAAGGCGTGGCAATGACAGCAATGGCGGCGGCATAGCCGCCGTGGCCATGCTCCAGCGAACGCGCCACGCGCCCGGTGGTGGTAACACTGACGCCGGTCAGTTCATGGATTTCGCGATACGGCACGCCCTGCTGCAGCAGCGGCACCACCTTCCAGCGGTCCGACAGCGCCTCCAGCTCGGCCGGCGTGCACAGGTCGCGCAGGAACGCGGTGACCTGTTCGGCGCTGGACAGCGCGGCGAGGGCCGCAGCCAAGCAGGCCAGATCGGCCTGGGCGTCTTTTTCTCGGGGAGCAGGGCGTAGTTTCATCGTACCAATGTAATAGCGTGCTATTACATTAGCGCAAACCGCGGTGCAGGGTCAAACCGGGTTGCTGCTGGGGCCGGTTGGTCGGGGACGGAAACGAAAAACGCCCGCTGAGCGGGCGTTTGTATTGGTATCGGGTGGTCAAGTGCGTACCGACGAACGGTCGTTACCTATCTAACGGCACCTTACCTCGGCGCGGAGGGCGCCGCTGCGCAGGCATTCGCCGAACAGGCTGCCCTGGCGGCTCGGGACGGACTGGACGGCCTCCAGCTCCCCTGCCCCGTCCGGGCACTTCTGCGCGGCCAACCCGCGCAGGTCACGCTGCAGCTGCTCCGGGTCGAACACGTGGCAGCGGTCGGCCGTCAGCTGGTACTGGCCCGGCCCGATGCGCTGGCCATGCAGCGCAGGATCGGTCCGGCACGCGGTCAGCAGGAGCAGCAACGTTGCCGCCGCCCCCAACCGCCTCACGGCATGACCTTGGCCTGCTCCAGTTCCACCTGCAGGGTGCTGGCCAGGTCCTCGCGGGAGACCTCGAACTGCTGCTCCCGCAACAGGTCCTTCACCGCCACCACGCCACGGGCCAGCTCATCCTCGCCCGCCAGCACAACGAAGCGGATCCCGGCCTTGGCCGCGTACTGGAACTGCTTGCCGATCTTCTTCGGCTCCATCTGCACTTCGGCGTTGATGCCACCGGCGCGCAGGCGGCGGGCGATGTCCAGCGACTGCGGCAGGCTGGCCTCGTCCATCAGCGCGACCAGCGCGTGCACGCTGCTGTCTTCGATCCCGGCGATCAGGCCGGCTTCGCGCAGCTGCCAGAACAGACGGGTCAGGCCGATGGAAATGCCCACGCCCGGCAGCTTGGACTTGCTGTAGTGGCTGGCCAGGTCTTCGTAACGGCCACCGGAGCAGATCGAACCGATCTGCGGGTGGTCGGTCAGCGTGGTTTCGTACACGGTGCCGGTGTAGTAATCCAGGCCGCGCGCGATGGAGAAATTCAGGCAGTACGCGGTTTCCGGCACGCCCAGCGCCTTGACCAGCTGCAACACTTCGCGCAGCTCGGCCACGCCCACCCTCAGCGTCTCGCTGGCGGCCGGATCAGCCAACAGCGCATCCAGCTGCGCCAACGCGTCGGCATGGCTGCTGGAGCGGACCGCGACGAAGGCCAGGATCCGCTCGACCTGCTCGGCCGGGATCCCAAAGCCTTCGCCCACCAGCGTTTCGCGCACGTAGTCGGGGCCGCGCTTGTCCAGCTTGTCCACTTCGCGCAGCACCGCCAACTGGCGTTCGCCTTCGGCCACGCCGAGGGTTTCGAAGAAACCACGCAGCAGCTTGCGGTTGTTCAGCTGGACAGCGAAATCGCCGATGCGCAGCTCCGAGAACACCGCGTGGATCACCGCCAGTACTTCAGCGTCGTAGCGGATGCTCAGTGCATCCTTGCCGATCACATCGATATCGCACTGGTAGAACTCACGGAAGCGGCCGCGCTGGGCGCGCTCGCCACGGTAGACGCGCTGCATCTGGTAACGGCGGAACGGGAAGGTCAGCTCGTGCTCGTGTTCGGCCACGTAACGCGCCAGCGGCACGGTCAGGTCGAAGCGCAGCGCCAGTTCCGGCAGGGAGGTATCACCGGTCTGCGCGGCATTGGCCAACGCACCGGTGGACTGCACGAAATACACCTGGCGCTCGGTCTCGCCGCCGGATTTGGTCAGCAGCACATCGGACAGCTCGAACACCGGGGTTTCCACCGGCAGGAACCCGAACCGCTCGTAGTTGCGGCGGATGACGTCCAGCATGCGCTGGAACGCAATCTGCTCGCGCGGCAGCAGTTCCATGATGCCGGGCGGGGTACGGGGCTTGATCACGTGGGGCTCCTGCGAAAAACGGGGGGAAGGACAAGGGCGGTTATTGTAGCGGTTGCGCCGCCTGCCGCGCCCGCGCCAGGCCAACGGGGGCGCATGGCGTATCATGAGCACTTCCCTGCTGCGCGCCTCGTCCCCACGCCATGTCGCGTCCTGATCCCGCCCCCGCCGGCTGTACCACGCTGGACTGCACCCACTGTTCGGTGCGCCACCTTGCCGTGTGTTCGGCGCTGTCGCCCGAAGAAGGGCAGGCACTGGAAGCGGTGACCGCGTCCCAACAGGTCGCCATGGGCGCGACCCTGGCGCGCAGTGGTGAGCCGCGCCAGCATGTCTACACCTTGACCCACGGCGCATTGCGGCTGGTGCGCACGCTGTCCGATGGCCGCCGCCAGATCACCGGCTTCGTGCTGCCCGGCGATTACCTGGGCTTGAGCAGCAGCGACCATCATCGCCACGACGTGGAAGCCATCGCCGACAGCCGGGTCTGCCGGGTATCGGTGGCGCACATGCGCGTGCTGCGCAGCCGCTACCCGCACCTGGAACGCAAGCTCCTGCAGCGTGCCTGCCAGGCGCTGGATGACGCGCAGGATGCCGCATTGTCGCTGGCCCGCCTGCAACCCACCGAAAAAGTGGCCGACTTCCTGCTGCGGCTGGCCGAGCGCGAAGCGCGGCTGGGCGGTGACCCCCTGCGGGTTACCCTGCCGATGGGCCGCGGTGACATTGCCGACCATCTCGGGCTGACCATGGAAACGGTCAGCCGCACCTTCACCCGCTTGCGCCAGCAGGCGTTGATCGCCCTGCCCCACCTGAACGTGGTGGAGCTGCTGGACGAACCGGCGCTGCGGACGCTGGCAACCGGGTAAGGGGCTCCACGCGGGCGGCAGCTGGGGTGCAGCCGGACACCGGCCGCGCTGCGCGCTCGCCGACCATGGGTCGGCGCTACCGCACTCCGGCGCCATGTGGTGGTCTGGGCGCTGGCCGACCGTGGGTCGGCGCTACCGTGCACCGGCACCATGTTCTGGTAGCGCCGAGCCATGCTCGGCGGCTTCTCGTTCCGGCATCGGGAAGCCGGCCTGCAGCACCGTACGGAATGCTGCATAGTCGGCTGCCAGCGGCTCGGCATGTGCTGGCCTGCGCAGCAGCGCGCCCAGCGTCGGCGGCACGGGCAGCGCCTCGCCGATCAACGGCTCCACCACTGATTCGAACTTGGCCGGGTGTGCGGTGGCCACCACCGCCCAGTCCCCCTTGGCTCCCTTGGCGCGCAGCGCGTTGAGCACCGTGACCGCAGTGGCGGTATGCGGGCAGAACACTTCGCCACTACCGGCATGCGCGCTGGCGATGGTCGCGCGGATCGCCACGTCATCCACCGCCTCCGCAGTGAAGGCCTGGCGCAACGCCACGTCATCGCCGTTGAACAGCCAGCGCAGCCGTTCGAAGTTGCTCGGCGTGCCCACATCCATGGCGTTGGCGGTGGTGGCCACGCTGTGGGCGGGCTGGTAGTCAGCGCCGGCGAAGTAGCGCGGCAGCACGTCGTTGGCATTGGTTGCCAGCGCGATGCTCCCGATCGGCAGGCCGATGCCCCGGGCCAGGATCGCGGCCATCGCGTTGCCCAGGTTGCCGGTCGGGATCACCAGGTTCAGCGCTGCCCTGCCCGCCTGCTGGTGCTGGAGTGCGGCGTGGGCGTAGTAACTCATCTGCGGCAGCAACCGGCCCAGGCTGATGCTGTTGGCCGAGCTGAGCGGAACCATAGCCTGCAGCTCGCCATCGCCGAGTGCCTGCTTGACCAGCGCCTGGCAGTCATCGAACGAACCGGCAACGCGGAAGGCCTGGATGTTGTCGCCGAAGCAGCCCAGCTGGTGCGCCTGGCGCGGCGACACCCGGCCATCGGGATACAGCACCACCACGCGCAGACCCGGCTGGCCGTGGAAGGCCGCCGCCACCGCCGCACCGGTATCACCGGAGGTGGCTACCACGATCGTCAGCGGCTTCGGCTCGCCATTGCGCAAGCGTGCCAGGGTGGCGGCGAGGAAGCGCGCACCGACATCCTTGAACGCGGCGGTCGGTCCATGAAACAGCTCCAACACGTGGTCGCCGCGACGCGGCAAGGCTCGTAGCGGTACCGGGAAATCAAAGGCTTCGGCGCAGATCGCCGGCAGCGCGTCGGCCAGCGGATCGCCTTCGAAGAACGGTGCCAGCACCTGCGCGGCGGTCTGCGCCAGGCTCGGCGTGGCGATCCATTCGCGCGGCGCGGGCAGCTGTTCGGGCACGTACAGGCCGCCATCCGGAGCCAGCCCGGCGGCGATCGCCGCACTCAACGAAACGGCCGGGGACTGGCCGCGGGTAGAGACAAAGCGCATCGCACGATCCTGTAAGGAAGAAGAGTTCACAGCAGCACCGCCGCCGGCGCCGCCAGCGAAGACACCCAGGCCTGGCTGTCGAAGCCGGCCGCAGAGAAGGCCGCCTGCACCGGCGCTGCAGCGGCTTCGGCACTGGCCTGGTCTTCGAACCAGGCGAATACGCTGGGGCCGGCGCCGGAAATGCTGGCACCCATCGCACCGGCCGCCAGCGCGGCATCACGCGCGGCATCAAAGCCGATGATCAACGGCGCGCGGCGCGGCTCGACCAGCACGTCACGCAGGCCGGCACGCACCAGCGCAGCATCGCCCTGGTGGCAGCCGGCCAGCACCAGCGCCAGGTTGGCGCTCTGCGCCACGAAATCGCCCAGCGCGTAACTGCCCTGCAGCGCGGCGCGCGCGCGGCGCGTTTCCAGCACCGCGTCCGGGTGCACCAGCAGGCTGTGCCACTGCGCCGGCACCGGGATCGGCACCAGCCGGTCGGCGGTGCTCAGCACCAGCCCACCCAGCAGCATCGGTCCCAGGTTGTCGCCGTGGCGGCCGCCGCTGGCTACCAGTTCGCCTTCCAACGCGAAGCGATACAGCGCGTGCCGGTCCAGCGGACTGTCCAACAGTGCATTGGCGGCTACCAGCGCGGCCACGCACGAGGCCGCCGAGCCCCCCATGCCGGACCCCAGCGGAATGCCCTTGTCGATCTCCACGGCGAAGCCGAACGGCAGGTGCAGCCCTTGTTGCAACGCCAGCAGCGATGCACCGGCCGTGTTCAACGCAGCCTCCCGTGGCAACGGCACGTCGGCCCCGCGGATGGCCTCGATGCACACCTCGCGCTCGGCGATGCGGCGCACCGTCACCGTGTCACCGATACCGGCGATGGCATGGCCAAGGATGTCGAAGCCTACCCCGACATTGCCCACCGAGGCCGGTGCGAAGGCACGTGCGATCACAGGCGCGCTCCCTCGCCCGCGGCCACCCGCAGCAGATCGGCGAACACGCCGGCCGCGGTGACTTCCGGACCCGCGCCCGGCCCTTGCACCACCAGCGGGTTGTCGCAGTAGCGCCGGGTGCGGAACTGCACCACGTTGTCGGTCAGTTTGAGGTTGGCAAAGGCATGGTCCACCGGCACTCCGACCAGCCCGACCGATGCGCCCTGCGCTGACAACGCGGCGACGTAACGCAGCACGGCGCCGCTTTCGCGCGCCTGCTGCAGGCGTTGCAGCAGCGCCTCATCGTTATCGCCCAGACGCTGCATGAACTCCTCCACGCTGCCGGCACGCAGCGCCTCGGGCACCAGGCTTTCCACCTGCACCTGTTCCAGGCTCAGCTCGCGGCCGGCTTCGCGCGCCAGGATCACCAGCTTGCGTGCTACGTCGATGCCGGACAGGTCATCGCGCGGGTCTGGTTCGGTATAACCCATGCCGCGCGCCTGCTCTACCAATGCGGAAAACGGCTGGCTGCCATCGAAGCGGTTGAACAGCCACGCCAGGGTGCCGGAGAAGATGCCTTCGATGGACAGCACTTCATCGCCGGTATCGACCAGGTCGCGCAGCGTGGTGATCACCGGCAGGCCGGCGCCCACGGTAGCCTCGTAGCGGAAGCGCGCGCCACTGGCAGCGGCGGCGGCGCGGATCGACTGGTAGCGCGCCAGTGGACCGGAGCCGGCCTGTTTGTTCGGCGTCACCACATGGATGCCGGCCGCCAGCCAGCCTTCGTAGCGCCCGGCAACCTCGGCACTGCCGCTGCAGTCGATGACCACCGCGTGCGGCAGGTGCGCTGACAACAGGTGCGCGGTGAAGGCATCCAGGTCACTGGCCGACGCTGCATCGGCGAGGGCGGCGCGCCAAGGCCCCTGCAACGCGCGCGGGGCCAGGTGCATGCCGCGCCGGGACGCCACCGCGCGTAGGCGCAGGTCGATGTTGGCCTTGCCCAGCAGCTGCGGCTGCGCGGCCTGCAGCTGGTCCAGCAGCGCCGCGCCGACATTGCCCGGCCCGATCACCCCGACAGCGAAGGTCTGCGGTGACAGCCAGAATCCAGCATGCGCCGCGCGCAGCGCGCGCGTGGCGTCACCGCTGTCCACGGCCACTGAAATATTGCGCTCGCTCGAGCCCTGCGCGATGGCCAGGATGTTCACCTGCGCCCTGCCCAGCGATTCGAACAGGCGCGCGGCCACGCCGGGCTGGCCGGCCATGCCGTCACCCACCGCCGCCAGTACGCTGACCCCGCCGCGCAACTGCACGCGCTGGACCTGGCCGACCGCCAGCTCATGCGCGAAGGCCTGCAGCAACGCGTCACGACCGCGTTCGGATTCGTTGCCGCGGACCACGCAGCAGATGGAATGTTCAGAAGACCCCTGCGAGATCATCACCACCGACACATGCGCCTGGCGCAGCGCGGAGAACACCCGCTCGGCCGTGCCCGGCACGCCGATCAGGCCGGTGCCTTCCAGGTTCAGCACGGCCAGTTCCGCGCTCAGGGTCAGGCCCTTGATCGGTCCACGCACCGAGCGCTCCGCACTGATGCGGGTACCGGGATGCTCGGGTTGGAAGGTATTGCGGATCAGGATCGGCAGGCCGCGCAGGATGGCCGGGGACATGGTCTGTGGGTGCACCACCTTGGCCCCGAAATAGGCCAGCTCGCAGGCCTCGTCATAGCTCAGCGCCTCGAGCTGCACCGCTTCGGGCACCAGCCGCGGATCAGCCGACAGCACACCATCGACGTCGGTCCAGATCTGCAGCTCGTCGGCATTGAACAGCGCTGCAAAGATAGCCCCGGAGTAATCACTGCCGTTGCGGCCGAGGGTGGTGATGCGATCGTGGCGGTCGCGTGCGATGAAGCCGGTGGCCACGACGCGCTGCTGCAAGTTCGCCTGTCGCCACACGTGCAGGCGCTGTGCGCTGGTTTCCCAATCGACGTTGACGCCCAGCTCGCCGTGCTCGACCACCAGCACCTCGCGTGCATCCAACACTGCGCACGGCTCGCCGCTGGCCAGGAAATGCTGGCCCAGCAGGTGCGCCGAACAGACTTCACCCAAGCCCTGCACGCGATCAAGCACTTCCTCGGGCAGGCCGCCGATCACCGCCAGCGCGGCCAGCAGTTCGGCGAGTTCATCGAAACGGGCATCGAGCCATTCCACGCTGGCGCCGGCGTGTTCGCCGAGCAGCGACGCCGCCGCGCCGCGATGGCGGGCGCGCAGGTCATGCCAGTGTTCGCGCCACTGTGCATCGCCGGCCGCGGCCAACCGCGCCAGCGCGATCAGCGCATCGGTCACGCCCTTCATCGCCGACACCACGGTAACCTGCAACGCTTCCGGACGCGCCTGCAGCAGTCGCGCGACGTGGCGGTAGCAGTCGGCATCGGCGACGGAGGTGCCGCCGAACTTGTGCACCACCACGCGCGGTTGCGCGGCGGAACGTGGCGGAGCGGAATCGGCGGACGGTGCAGCAGCGGCAATGGACATGGTGACCTCGGTGGGAGGCCCCGCATCGCGCCAGTGGAAGGTTTCCCCGCCACCTGGTTCGGTGCGGGGCCGTGGTTTTCGTGAGTTACGCGAAGACGACGGACCGCACCCTGCGGGTGGTGGTAATGGTGGTAATGGTGGTGGTGCCGGCCGTGGAGCTCGCGCGCAGGCCTGCCGCGGAAGCGGCAAGGAGCGAGGCGAAGGTGGCGTAGGCAAGGACCATGACGCTAGAAAACACCGCCGGGCAAGCGGCTGTCAAGTGCTGCAGTGCAAAAGATCACGCGCCTTTATCAGCCGCCAACGCCGGCGAAAAAGGTTGCATCGGAGACGAAGCAGGCCGCTCTAGGGTTCAACCCGCATGTTCAGCAATCGCCGGTGGTGCACGGTGTGCGTGCGCGCACCACAACACGCCTGCCACCAGGCAGCCGATGGCAACGGTTTCCAGCACGGTCGGCCAGCGGCGTTGCCAAACGAAGCCATACAGCAGCGCGAAAAGGGTCTCGAACACGATCATCTGTCCGGTCAGGGTCAGCGGCAGCAGGCGGCTGGCGCGGTTCCAGCAGGCGTTGCCGAGCAGCGAGGCGACTACCGCTACGCCCGCGCTGACCGCCCAGAACAGGCCCCATTGGCGGGGCGCGTGCACCGCCCCGTTGAACACGAACGCCGACGGCACCAGCAGCAGCGCCAGCGCACCGGTGACCACGCCGGTCAGCAGCGACCAATCGTGGGCGGACAGATCCGGACGGCGCGCCAGCCATCGGCTGTTGCCCACCGAATACGCCGCCCATGAAAGCAGCGCGCCAAAGGCGCACACAAGACCAAGCACGCGCTGCCGCCACGGCGTCTGCACATGTTCGGACACCAGCGCTTCATAGCCCACCAGTGCCACGCCAAGCAGGCACAGCAGCAGCGCGGGCGCCAGCTGGCGCAGCTGCACCGCGCCCTCTTCGCGCACCGCCACCAAGGTCACCACCACCGGAATGAGCCCGACGATCAGCGAAGCAGCGGCACCGCCGGCCCACTGCACCGCCGTGGCCAAAAGCAGGAAATACACCAGGTTGCCGGCCAGGCTCAGCCACACCAGTCCGCGCCACTCGGCCATGCCGAGCTGCGGTGCCAGCCGCTTCCAGCGCGGCGCCAGCAGCAACAGCGCGACCAGCCCGTAGATGAGGTAGCGCCCGGCCGACAGTTGCAGGGCATCAAACGCCAGCAGCACCGCAGGCGCCAGGAACACCACACCCCACAGCGCACCGGCCATCACGCCGTTGCCGATCCCCACGCCCATCGAACGATTCATCGCACACACCTGCAGCTGACAGGCGCGAAGTCTAGTGCGCTCCGGCGACGCGCGTCTTGACCCGGCCTACGATGGCTGGCTTCGCCACATCGCCGGGGTCCGCCCGGTCTCGCGGCGCAGTGCACGGGTCAGCGCGCTCTGCTCAGAGTAACCGGCCAGCTGGGCGACCGTGCTGATCGGCAGTTGGGTGCTGCGCAGTAGATGACGGGCCCAGCGCAACCGCAGCGCACTCAGCCAGGCCTGCGGCGGCAGCCCCAGTTCGCGCAGGAAGCGGGCGTGCAGATGACTGGTACTGAGCCCTGCCAACTGCGCCATGCGCTCCACCGGCCAGGCTTCGGCGGGGGCGGCCTGCATGCGCGCGCACAGGGCCTGCAGGCGTGCACCGCTGCCATCGGGCGCGAACGCCTGCAGCAGCAGCGGCAGCAAGTCCTCGCCGCGGCTCCCGGCCGGCAGCGCCTGCAACGATGCGCGCAGTGCCTGTGGCAGCGACAACCAGCGCTGCCCGCGCAGGTGTTCCAGGGTGGGGCCATCGAACCAGGACGCGTCGCAGTCGATGATCAGGTGCTGGTTGACGCCCCGCCCGACCTGGTCATGGGATTCGCCGGGTGCCACGAAGACGCCCTGCAGGGCATCCAGCCGCGCACCGTGTCCGTCCAGTTCGAACTGCAGTTCGCCATGCAGCGGCAACACCCACTGCGCGTAATCGTGGCGATCGCCACCGCAGGCGTCGCCATAACTGCGGACATGGAAGCGCGGCGCGTTCATACCAGCAGTCTGCCGCCGCCATCGCGGCCGCGCAATGCCGGCCGGGTCAGGCCCGGCGCGGCAAATGGGCTTCGAACACCACGTCCTGCGCTTCATTGCGTGCCTGCAGCTTTCCGCCGTGTGCGCGTACGAACTGGTCGGCGATGAACAGCCCCAGGCCCAGCCCCTTGCTGGCATGGAAGCTGGCCTTGAAGGGCTCGAACAGACGCGGCAGCAGGCTTTCACCGATCTGCCCGCGGTTGCGCACGCGCAGCACCACCTGGGCGGGGTCCTCGCCATCCACCTGCACCTGGATGGGCGCCTGCCCGCCGTGCAGCAATGCGTTGCCGATCAGGTTGGAGGCCACCTGGGCCAGCCGGTCCGGGTCGCCCTGCATGCGCGCATCGCCCACCGCGACGACTTTGATCGCCGCCGTCGCGTTGCCCTGCTCCACTTCCTGCACCACCGCATCGATCACGGTGGCCGCATTGCACGGGGTGCGCTCCAGGCGCAGCCCGCCGGAGCGGATGCGCGAGAAATCGAGCAGCTGGTCGACCATGCGCGCCATCCGCAGCGTGCTGGCTTCCAGGTGGTGCAGGGTCTGCTGCGCGCTGGCATCGGCCGGGATATCCAGCGACAGTTTGTCTGCACACAGCAGAATCGCCGACAGCGGCGTGCGCAGGTCGTGGGTCAGCACCGCCATCATGGTTTCGTTGAGCGTCAGCGCGCGCTCCAGCGCTTCGTTGCGCGACTTCAACAGGCGCTTCTGCTGGTAGAGCTCGATGAACACGCCGAGCTTGCCGAGGATGATCTGCGGCTCGATCGGCTTGTGCAGGAAGTCCACCGCACCGCTTTCATAGCCCTTGAAGGCGCGCACCGGATCCTGCGGCGAAGCGGTCAGGAAGATGATCGGCACGTCGCGGCTGCGCGCCGAACCGCGCATCAGTTCGGCCAGCGCGAAGCCATCCATCTCCGGCATCTGCACATCCAGCAGGGCCAGCGCCACTTCGTGTTCAAGCAGCAGTTCCAGCGCCTCGTTGCCGGAGCCCGCGCAGAGGATGCGCAGGCCATCACGGCGCAACAGCGCTTCCATCGCCACCAGGTTCTGCGGCACGTCATCGACGATCAGTATGTTGACCGGCGCCGCGTCTTCCACAGGCGCAGGAGCAAGCAGGTTCATTTCAATTCCTTCAGGCATTCGCATAGTTCATCCAGCGTGAGCACCGCATCGGCACCCGCACGCTGCAGGGCCGAGGCAGGCATCATCGGCGCCTCGGCATCTTCGGGACATTGCAGCCAGGCTTGGCCACCGGCCTGGCGCACGGCAGCCACGCCTTCGCTGCCATCGCTGCTGGCCCCGGTCAGCAGGATCGCCAGTACATCAGCGCCAAACACCGCCGCGGCCGATTCGAACAACGGGTCGATGGCCGGGCGTGAGAACAGCACGGCCTCATCCAGAGACAGCGCGATGGAGCCCTCGTCTTCGACCAGCATGTGGTAGTCCGGCGGCGCGAAGGTCACCGTGCCCACCTCCAGCGGCTGCTTGTCCTCGGCCTCGCGCACCCGCAGCGCCGAGCCCGGATCGAGCAGTTCGGCGATGCGGCTGGGCCGGTCACGCGGTATGTGCAGCACTACCAGCGCCGGGCACGGCAGCGCCGCCGGCAACGCACCCAGCACGCGCTGCAGCGCCGAAACGCCGCCTGCCGAGGCACCGATCACCAACAGGCGCGGGACCGGACCGTCCATCAGGCCGCCTTCCGGTACAGGCGCTGTTCGCGCGCAGCGGCTTCAAAGGCATTGCCGTGCTCGCCGAACTGCAGCGATTCCTTGCTGCCCAGGCCCAGGAAGCCACGATGGACCAGGGCTTCGCGGAACAGGCCGACGGCGCGGTCCTGCAGCGGCCGGTTGAAGTAGATCAGCACGTTGCGGCAGGACACCAGGTGCACTTCGGAGAACACGGTATCGGTGGCCAGACTGTGGTCGGCGAATACCACGTTGCGACGCAGCCGACGATCGAACACCGCCCCGTCGTAGCCGGTGGTGTAGTAGTCCGACAGCGACCCCTGGCCGCCCGCCTGCAGGTAGTTGCGGCTGAACTGGGCGATGCGGTCGATGCCGTAGGTGCCCGATTCGGCCGCGGCCAGCGCGGCCGGATTGATGTCGGTGGCGTAGATGATGCTCCGGTCCAGCAGCCCCTCTTCCTGCAGCAGGATCGCCAACGACCAGACTTCCTCGCCGGTGCTGCAGCCGGCCACCCACAGCTTGATCGACGGATAGGTCTTCAGCACCGGCACGGCGTGCTCGCGCAGCGCCAGGAAGTAGGACGGGTCACGGAACATCTCCGACACCTGCACGGTGAAGAACTGCATGGCCTGGGTGAACAGTTCGGGCTCGTGCAGCAACCGGTGCTGCAGGTCCGACAGGCGTGCGCAGTCGTAACGCTGCATCGCCTGGTGCATCCGACGCCGTAGCGAAGACACCGCATAATTGCGGAAATCGTAGTGGTAGCGCTGGTAGATCGCCTCCACCAGGACCTTCAGCTCCAGGTCGAACAGCTCCTGCTCGTTCATTGCCGCGAGCACCATACCCGGCACAGCGACACCAGCTTGTCGACATCGATGGGCTTGGCGATGTAATCGTTGGCGCCGGCCTGCAGGCAACGCTCGCGGTCGTCGGGCATGGCCTTGGCGGTCAGCGCGATGATCGGCAGGTCCTTGTGCTGGCGCTGGCTGCGGATCTCGCGCATCGCGGTCAGGCCGTCCATCTCCGGCATCATGATGTCCATCAACACCAGGTCCACTTCCATGCTGGCCAGGCGATCGACGGCTTCGCGACCGTTGCGGGCGATTTCGAGTTTCACCCCCAGCGGCTCGAGCACGCTGGACAGGGCGAAGATGTTGCGCACATCGTCTTCGGCCAGCAGCACGGTGCGCCCATCCAGCACCGAATCGCGGCGCCGCGCTTCGCGCAGCAGGCGCTGCTGGTCGCTGGGCAGGTTGGCTTCCACGCTGTGCAGGAACAGGGTGACTTCATCGAGCAGGCGCTCGGGCGACCGTGCGCCCTTGATGATGATGCTCTTGGAATAGCGGCGCAGGCGCTGTTCTTCTTCGCGGCCCAGCGCGCGGCCGGTATAGACGATCACCGGCGGGAAGCTGACGTCCTCGCTGCCGGCCATGAACTCCAGCAGGTCGTAACCGCTGCCATCGGGCAGCGCCAGGTCGGTCACCATGCAGTCGAAGGTCGCGCTGCTGAGCTGTTGCACCGCCTCGGCGAGGGTGCCCACGGCAGTGATTTCCAGCTGTTCCCGGCCCAGCAGCAGTTCAAGGTTGCCGCGCAGTTCGGTGTCATCTTCGACGATCAGCAGGCGGCGCACGTCGCGCTGGCTGGTTTTTTCCAGGTGCTGGATCGCCTCGACCAATCGCTCACGGGTGGCCGGCTTGATCACGTAACCGATGGCGCCCAGCTCCATCGCCAGCTGGCTGCGCTCCATGCCCGATACCACGTGCACGGGGATGTGGCGGGTCAGCGGATCACGCTTCAGGCGTTCGAGCACGCTCAGGCCGGACACATCGGGCAGGCCGATGTCCAGCAGCACGCCGCTGGGGCGCAGCTCGCGCGCCAGCGACAAGGCTTCCTCAGCGGTGGTGGCCACCACGCAGTCGAAATCGAGTTCGCGTGCCAGCGCGACCAGCGCTTCGGCGAACGCGGCATCATCTTCCACTGCCAGGATCAGGCGCTCGCTGCGCTGGGCGCTGGCGCCATGGGCCACGGCCGTCTTCCAGGCGCCCAACGATGGCGCAACCGCTTCGCTGCGCACCGCCGGCGAGCCGGCATTGGACCCTGCGCGAGCCGGGGACGGTGACGCTGCCGAGGCGACCACCGGCTGCGGCGCATGCGCGCTGCCCAGCGTGGCCGGCGCGTCGGGCTGTTCCGGCGCCCCGCTCAATGGAAGTTCCACGCTGAAGGTGCTGCCGCGGCCCGGCTCGCTGTCCACGCGGATGTCACCGCCCATCCGGGTGGCCAGGTCGCGCGAAATCGACAGCCCCAGGCCGGTGCCACCGTAGCGGCGGCGGGTGCTGCCATCTGCCTGGCGGAAGGCCTCGAAGATGGCGTCCAGCTGTTCGGCGGCAATGCCGATGCCGCTGTCGCGCACCACGAAACGCACGCGATCGCGCCCGGCGGCCTGCACCTGCAGACTGACCGTGCCGTGTTCGGTGAACTTCACTGCGTTGGCCAGCAGGTTCTTCAGGATCTGCTGCAGGCGCTGACTGTCGGCGGTGAACTGGCTGGGCGCACCGGCGTCGGCGACGATCTCCAGCGCGAGGCCTTTCTCCCGCGCCAGCGGCTCGAAGGTCTCGCGCAGGCGCTGCAGGGCGCCTTCGACGACGACGATCTCATCGGCCAGTTCCACGTGACCGGCCTCGATGCGGGCCAGGTCCAGGATGTCGTTGATCAGTGCCAGCAGGTCGTTGTTAGACGACAGGATGGCCTGCGCGTACTTGACCTGCTCGTCGCTGAGCGTGCCATCGCGATTGTCCGACAGCAGCTTGGCCAGGATCAGCGAGCTGTTGAGCGGGGTGCGCAGCTCGTGCGACATGTTGGCGAGGAACTCGGACTTGTAGCGCGAAGCAGCAGACAGCTCATTGGAATTGCGCACCAGCTGCGCCTGGGCCACCAGCAGGGCCTGCTTCTGGCCTTCCAGCTCATGCGTGCGCTCTTCCAGCTGCACGTTGGTCTGCTCCATCTCGGCCTGCTGCTGCTCCAGGTTGGTCTGCGAATGCAGCAGGCTGCGGCTCTGTTCTTCCAGCTCTTCGTTGGCCACCCGCAGCTCTTCCTGCTGGGCCTGCAGCTCTTCGCTCTGGCGCTGGGATTCTTCCAGCAGTTCGGCCAGCCGCGCGCGCAACACCGCCGCGCGCAGCGCGATGCCGATGGTGTCGGCGCAGCGCTGCAGCAGCTCACGGTCCAGCTGCGGCGCACGGCCCGCGCGGATGCGGCCCAGTTCCACCACGCCCACGATCTGGTCATCGCTGAAGATCGGCGCCAGCACGCGTTCGCGCAACGGGGTGCTGCCCAGGCTGCTGCTGATCTGCAGCACGCTGCCTTCGCCTTCCTGCAGGTGGCGCACCTTGCCTTCGCGGATCACCTCGCCCAGCTGCCCTTCGTTCAGGCCCAGCGACTGCGGGACGGTGGCCGGCAGGGCAACGCCGCCGGTCAGCAACAGCTGATGGTTCTCGATGCGGTACATCACCGCGGTCTGCGCTTTCAGCTGCTCGGCCAGGGTGGTCATCGCCGCCTCGGCGATTTTTTCCGGCCCCAGGTCGCCGCGCAGGCTCATCGCCACGACGTTTTCGCTCTCCTGCAGCCACAGCGCCTCGGCCGCTTCGCGGCGCGCCTGGATTGCGCGGTTGACGATCAATCCGATCATCAGGAAGGCGAATCCGCCAATGCTGCGGTTGACGTATGAGAAAGCTGAATTGGTACTCGCCGGCGCGATGTTGTAGCCGACCGCCAGGAACACACAGGCAGCCACGGCGACCACCAGCGGCAGCCCGGCGTGGCGCTGGAACACCGTCACGCCAATCGCCAGGAAGTACGCCAGCCAGACCGCATACCCAAGTGGGACAACCAGTTCAAGCGCAGCGGTTGCCGCTAGCAGGGCGGCGGACAGGCCCCATATCCAGGGGTCACGCGTACTTGAAGCTGACGTCATGGGTGGAGATCCCGACACAAAGAAGTGCGATGTTAACTGAATGCCCGTCGTTTCCGGCACGACTTTCGGCACGTGACCGCGTACACAATTCCTTCACACTGTCGCTTCTAGCGTCACCGGCCTCAGGGGTTTCAGCGCAGTCCCGTGGTAAACGCCGTCTCCAAGCTCACCGCTCAGACAGATACGTCCAGACAGTTGACTCTCCTTATCGAGAGCGTCACTGACCATGCCCTGTACCTGATGGATCCGGACGGCGTGGTGTGCACCTGGAATCCCGGCGCGCAGCGGATCAAGGGCTACAGCGCCGAGGAAGTGATCGGCACCCATTTCAGCCGTTTCCACTGCCCCGCCGACCGCGATGCCGGCGAGCCCGAGCGCTCGCTGTCCATCGCTGTCAGCGAAGGCCGCTACGCAGGTGAGGGCTGGCGGGTGCGCAGTGACGGGAGCCGTTTCCGCGCCAGCGTAGTCATCGAACCGGTGTATGAAGGCGAGCACCTCGTCGGCTTCGTCAAGGTGACCCGCGATATCACCGAAAGCTACCAGGCGCAGGTGCTGCTGCGTGATGCGCAGCGGGCGCTCGCCAGCACCCAACAGTTCGAAAAAGTGAGCCAGCTCAGCCGCGGGCTGGCGCACGAGTTCAACAACCTGCTGACCACCATCCACAATGCGCTGGACCTGATCGCCCTGCGTTGCGCTTCAGATGAAACCACCGAACGCCTGATCGGCAATGCGCAGGCCGCCGCCGACCGCGGCGCGCTGCTGACCCGGCAGCTGCTTGCCTTCGGTGCCGGCCAGACGCTGGTGCGCGAACGCGTCACCACCGCGAACTGGCTGCAGCCGGCGATGGCGGCGCTCCAGCAGCGCTGCCTGGCTCATCATTCGCTCAGCCTGCAGCTGCGCAGCGACCTGCCGGACGTGCTGCTGGATCCCGGGCAACTGGAGGCGGCGCTGTCCAACCTGGTCGGCAACGCCTGCGATGCCATGCCGGAGGGCGGTCGTATCTGTATCATCGGGGACATCGAGCGTCGCCTGGACCCCCAGGCCGACACGCCCACGTACCGGAATTTCGTCGCCATCCGCGTGCAGGATGAGGGCCACGGCATGGCGCCAGACGTCGCCGCCCGGGCCAGCGAGCCATTTTTCACGACCAAGGACATCGGCAAGGGCAGCGGTCTGGGCCTGAGCCAGGTGTTCGGTTTCATCACCCAATGCGGCGGTTTCGTCGATGTGTCCAGCACCGAAGGTGGTGGCACGACGGTCAGCCTGCTGCTGCCTGCCCTGGAGGTTCCTGCCAATGACTGATTCCATCCGCGTACTCATGGTCGAAGACCAGGAAGACCTGCGCGACATGATCGGCCTGGCCCTGCAGGACATGGGCATCAACGTCGATACCACCGCCGATGGCCACGAAGCGCTGGCAATGATGGCTGGCGAGCATCAATACGATGTGGTGTTCAGCGATGTCAGCATGCCCAACGGGATGTCCGGGATCGAGCTCAGCGAACACGTCGCCCGTACCCAGCCGGGCGCGCGGATGATCCTGTCCTCCGGCTATGCGCGTTCGCAGCTGCCGCCATTGCCGGGGCACGTGGAATTCCTGCCCAAGCCGTATCGGCTGCGGCAGCTGGTGGAGCTGCTCACCGCACGTTGAGCGGCCGCTTGCTTTCAATGGGCTGCGCTCAGGTCCAGCCAGCCCGACCACACCAACTGGATGCCGATGCACAACAGCACGAAGGCAACCAGTTGCTGCATCACCACCGCGCCTGACGGCCCCAGGCGGGTGACCACCACGATCGAGTTGCGCAGGATCAGGTAGATCACCACCGCCACCATCAGTGCCCCGCCGACCGCGACGATCGCGCCGGAAAGAAAATGCAGCGGATTCATCGATTCGCCGTGCGCGCCCAAGGTGATGCAGGCGGAAATCACACCCGGGCCGGTGGTCAGCGGGAACGTGAGCGGATAGAAACTGCGCTGCATCAACTGGTTGTCGGCAATTCCCGCCGCCTCGGTCTCCTGCACCGTCGGTGAGGTATCCGGGCGCGGCGCCAGCATGCGCCAGGCACTGGCCGCCACCAGCAGGCCACCACCGAAACGCACCACCGCCAGCGAAATGCCGAAGATGGTCAGCACGTAGGTGCCGACCAGCATCGAAGCGATGATCACCCACGCCACGTTCATCCCGATCTGGCGCGCCAGCACGCGCGCCAGGGCGTGCTTGTTGCCAACGGTTGAGACGAATATCGAGGCGATGCTCAGCGGATTGATGATCGGCAGAAGGGTTACCGGGACCAGCGCCATTTCTTTCAACAGCGCGATCATGTATTCCATGGCAAAACTCCATGCCAACGGGGCGTCAGCTGTTGCGGCGCAAGCGTGCAGCCTTGGACGCACCCAGCCCATCAGACGCGACTGATTTCCTTCGGCATCTGGAGCGCTACGTAAACCCGGCCAATCGCATGAACGATTAAGGATTCAGGGCGACGCCACAGAACGGGATACGAATGACAATGTCACAATCGACCTATCGCGACCGACGTTCGGCCCAGTGTTCCTGAAACGGCATGCCCCGCCCTATGCATGACAGATCCACCAAGGAAGGTCCCCTGCCCTCGTTCCACTCCTGCCTGGAACTTGCCTGTGCCGTAAGCGGCATGCGTGTGGCGCTGATCGGCGAGGTCGGTGAGCAGCAATGGCGCGCCGTGCACGCACTGGACCGCGCTGGACTCGGCATCTCCGCCGGCCTTCGGCTGGATCTGATCAACACCTTCTGCCGCGACGTGACCGCGACCGGGGAAGCGATCTGGTTCGGCGATTGCCGCCAGGACCAGAAGCGCTGCGACAGTCCAATCCCGGCGATGCACGGCTTCCGCAGCTACGTCTCGGTGCCGGTGGTACTGGCCGATGGGCGGGTGTTCGGCACGCTGTGCACGCTGGATCCCGAGCCGCGCGTGATCACCGATGAAATCGTGCACGCCATGCGTGCGCTGGGGGCGGTGGTGGCCGAGCAGATCGGCGCGGCCGAAGCGCACGATACCGATGACCAGCACGACGGCGACAAGCGGCAACCGAACGCGTCGCCCGAAAGCCGCCTGCAGGCCTCCGAAGTGCTCAACAGCGCGCTGCGCCAGGAAGGCAAGGAGCGCGAGGAGTTCATCGCCGTGCTGGCCCATGACCTGCGCAATCCGCTGCAGGCGATCCGGGTCACCTCCGACCTGCTGTCCTTGTCGGCCACCAGCGAGGCGCAGCAGAGCCTGCTGCGGCACCTGGACGACAGCGCGGACCGGATGGCGGAACTGATCGATGTGACGCTGGATTTCGCACGCGGCCGGCTGGGCTCGGGCATCGCCCTGCGTGTGCGGCCCTGGCGTGATCTGTCTGCGCTGCTGGCCAACGCCGCCGCGCAGGCACTGGCCCCCTACCCCGGCTGTCCGTTGATCGTTGAACTGGCGCTGCCCGAGGTGGTGACCTGCGATGCGGACCGCCTCTCGCAACTGGTCAGCAACCTGCTGATCAACGCGGCCATCCACGGTCGCAAGGGCCGTCCGATCGTACTGCGCGGCCACGCCGACGACACCGCGCTGGTGCTGGAAGTGCGCAACGAAGGGGTGATTGCCGAGGCGTCGATGAAGACCCTGTTCGAGCCCTTCCACCGCACCGGCGACCAGCGGCTGGATTCCGGCCTGGGCCTGGGGCTTTACATCGCTTCGCAGATCGCCGTTTCGCATGGCGGCGCACTGACGGTGCAGTCCGGCGAGGCTATCGGGACCACCTTCACCCTGCGCATGCCGCTGCGCTGAGCACTACGCGCGTCAGTGCCAGCGCCGGCAGGTCATTCCGGCGGCGGCTCGATCTCGTAGCCACGGGCGCGCAACGCACCCAGGTAGTCCTCCGGGCCCAGCAGCAGGCTGACCGGTACCGTGGAGAACGTGCTGGCGTGCTGGGCCAGCGCCTTGTCGGCCAGGCCCATCCACTGCGTGCGCGCCTGCTGCGGCAAGTCGTTCCAACCGCGGCTGCGCGCGAAAGCCGAATCCTGCACCACGTCCCGGCAGGTGCGCGCCATGGACATCACGGCCAGCCGGCGCAGGGCCCGGATATCCCCCGATGCCCATGCGTTGGCACGCTCGCGCAGCACCGGGGCTTGGAATTCCACGGTATCCAATGTGCGTTCGAAGCAGGCACGGTCGTCCACCTCGGTACCCTGCAATTCCTTCAGGGCGCCCCGCGCATCGGCAATGGGAAGCTTCACCCGCGCCTCTTCCGGCTGCAGCTTGTTGGCCTTGTAGGCACGTTCAAGGGCTTCGGTCACCTGCCCGCTGTCGCGCAGGCCCTGGCGCTTGAGGAAGGCCATGTACAACTCGCCCGAAGCGATCATCGGGCGCTTCTTCTCCACCCCGCCATCGCGGCCAAGATAGGTGGCCTTCAGGCCCAGCCAGCGCGCGTAGGTTTCCGGCGCCACGATCTGCTGCAGGGTGCGCCCCTGCGGATCCTTGGCGGTTTTCATCGCCAGCGGCAGCAGGGTAAGGCCGCGCAGCAGGCCGAGCTTGACGTCCGGTGTCCAGCCAGGCGGACCGAGCACGTGGTCGGAGGTGGCAATGACCTGCTGCACCTGGTCCGAACGCCAGGTCACGCCGGCCGGCAACGGCGCCACCGTACCCAGCAGCCACAGCACGTGACCCTGCGCGTTGCTCACCTTCCACAGCCCCGGGCCGGGCTGCTCGCCGGTGACCTGGACGGCCGCCATGTCGACCACCGGTCCTTCTGCCGTCACGGCCTGCGCGGCGACGGCGAGAGGTGCCAGCAGCAGCGCGGCAAGGGTGATGCCGCAGCTGATCCCCTGCCGGTTACGTCGGTGCTGCATGGCCAATCCCCTGAATGATCGCGCACTGTATCCAGTGCTGCTTCCTGCTGTGTAAAACGTTCGTTGGCGCGGGATGGCGCTGGAACCGCGGGCGGCCGGGCGCTACTGGAGGGCATTCGCCTGCATATCGGGCTGCGGGCCCCGCGCCCCGTCAGTCGGCCACTTCCCGTCGGCTACGTCCTGCGGTCAAACCGCGAAAGGGCCTTGAAGCCTTGTCCAGTGCGCTCAGTCGGCCTTGTAGGCGCAGCGGCATCATCGACCGCGCCGCCGGGGCAATGCGGCGTACACCCTTCTACTCCGTTGCAATCGGGGCAAACGTTGTCCATGCAGGGTTCTTCGCCCACCCCTCGGAACAGGGCGGCAACAGCCAGCACCGCTGCTCTCACCGTTCTGACGATGACGGCCGTGAAAGTCAACAAGGCAGCGAACAGCAAACTGAAGACAGCCAGCGCGATGCCGAAGGACAGGATGCCGCCGATGATGCTCATGCCCTGACCGTATCACTGCGATACGCCCGCATCTGGCGTGGGTCCGTTCCCGTTATTCCACCAACCCCGATCGTTCGCACACCCGGTGTCGGCTGTCGGGACGGGGGAATGACGGCAACGTCGGCCATCGCGTCGCCTACGCAGGCGGGGATGCTGCATTCTGGCTGCCCATGAAAGCCAGGCAACTAAGGCCGAGGTTGATCAGGTCAACGGAATCCGCCCCTTCCATATCGGAATCGATATCGGAAACGGTAAGTGCAGGGGCGGAGATGCGCAGCAGAAACGTGCGACTTACGACAACATCAAAATGCGTGTCGCCGGCGACCACAAGCCGCTGTGCAACTGTGCCAGAAGCGATCCAAAACGTAGCGAAACATTGCATTTACGACCACGCCACTCGGCGTAACGCTTTGATTCTGGTGACCCCGGCCCGATTCGAACGGGCGACCTTCCCCTTAGGAGGGGGACGCTCTATCCAGCTGAGCTACGGGGCCAGATCGAGGGTGTGAAGGATACAGCCTGAGCGCACGCAGGACTACCTCGTAAGGTCTGCGGTCAGCTGGGCGGTGCACCTGCGCCGTATTCTGTCCCACCCCACCCGGTGCCTCCCCCTGCATGCCGTCCACGTGGCACCTCCTTTCAATCCTGGGCGACAGCCGTTTACTCGTACCGGCAGCGCTGGTCCTGATTGTCATGGGCTGGCATCGCGCCAGCCGCTGGCACCTTCGATGGGCGGTGACGCTCTGCGTGATCGGCGCCATGGTATTGGCCTCCAAGCTGGCCTTCCTCGGTTGGGGCATCGGCTCGGCGCGCCTGGACTTCACCGGCATCAGCGGCCACGCGGCCGTGTCTGCTTCCATCTGGCCCGTGCTGCTCGCGCTGTGCATGCCAAGGCGTGGCGCGTACTGGGTCGCAGTGGCCGGCTTGCTGCTGGCAGCGGCCATTGCTTACTCGCGCTTGCCGTTGAACGCGCATTCCTGGTCGGAAGTGGCGAGCGGATGGCTGCTGGGCGCGATCGGCTCGGCATGGACCTTGCGGCGACTTGACGCAACCGCCCCCGCATCGCCCAGATGGGTTGCCGCCGCGCTCATCGCAGGCGCGTTCATGCCGGCCGCCTTTCCTCAGGCGACCACGCACGAGGCCGTAGTGCATCTGGCCACCGCACTGTCAGGCGCGAAGAAGGCCTACGTACGAAGCGCGTTGCATGAGAAGTCCGTCACATTGCAACGTAAAATGCTGACGCCATAGGCCTTTCATGTCGTGTTTACCTTGACAGCCATCCCGCATGCCCTGACCATAGGGGTGTTCAAATCCCCCCAGACGGAGTAGGAGACCCCGTTTTATGAAGAAGATCTTTGCAGTACTGGCCCTCGTCGGCCTGTCTTCCCCCGTCCTGGCTCAGGATGCACAGGTTGAGCAGTCCTCGACCACCACCAGCGCGGAAGTTGCAGGCGCAGAAGCAACGGGTTATTCGACCGTTGCCATCGCCAGCACCGCTGTGGCGGCTGTTGCGACCGCAGCCGTTCTCTACAGCATTGGCGGCGACAGCTCCAGCGGTGAAAATGACGCAGGCGGTGGCGGCGGCGGTGGTGGCGGCGACGGCGGTGGTGGTACCGGCGGTACCGGCGGTACGGGTGGCACCGGCGGTACGGGTGGCACCGGCGGTACCGGTGGCACTGGCGGCTGATCACCAGCCCGCTTGAATCCCAGCCCTCGCCGGGCAATGCTTGGCGAGGGTTTTTTTTGCCTGCTGGAAATCAGATAGATTCATGAAAACCAAGCTCTCCTGCCTTGCTGTCGCCCTTGTCGCGTCTGCCACCCTTTCCGGCTGCCTGTTGGCGCCTGGCCAGCATCTGCGGCAGGGCGATGTCTCGCGCTCCACGCAGAGCGACGATGGTCGCCTCGAAATGGCCACGATCACCCCCAAGCTGATCGCTATGGACCGGGCAACGCAGGCCGGGCAGGTGCTGCCCGCAGAGCTTTTCGACTACCAGCCGCAGGAATACCAAGTCGGCATCGGCGACGTACTGTATGTGACGGTGTGGGACCATCCGGAATTGACGGTGCCTGCCGGCTCGCAGCAGCAAGGCAACCTGGCCGGCCGGCTGGTGCAGAGCGACGGTTCGATGTTCTACCCCTACATCGGCAAGATCACCGCACAGGGCAGGACGCCGGTCCAGCTGCGTGAAGAGATCACCCAAAGGCTCGCCAAGTACATTGAATCCCCGCAGGTCGACGTCTCCGTGCTGACCTACGGCAGCCAGCGGGTATGGATCACCGGTGCAGCCGAGCGCTCCACGCCGCTGTCGCTGGGTACGTCTCCGTTGACACTCTCCGACGCGATCAGCCAAGGCGGTTTGAATGCCAGCCAGGCCGACCTGTCCGGCGTGCGCCTCAGTCGTGCCGGGGTGACCTATACGATCAATCTGGAGACGCTGGCAAACCAATACGGCGGGCGCCAGCTGTACCTGAAGGACGGCGACTCGATCTTCGTGCCGTACCTGGACCGCAAGGAAATCTTCGTCGTTGGCGAAGTTAACCTGCCCGGCGCCTACAGTTTCCGTACAGGCGATGTATCGCTGAACCAGGCGCTGGGGCGTGCCCGCGGCATCACGCAGGCCACCGCCAGCGGCAATTCGGTATACGTCATCCGTGGTGCGAAGGACCTGATCGCCGAGCCGTCGATGGTCTACCAGCTCGAAGCACGCTCGCCGACCGCCTTTGCCGTGGCCAGCCAGTTCATGCTGCAGCCCGGTGATGTCGTCTTCGTCGGTGCCGCAGGCGTGACGCGCTGGAACCGCTTCGTCAACCAGTTGCTGCCGTTCACCAGCATTCTGTACAACGCAGCACGTACGGAAAGCGAAATCGGAAACAACTGACATGGCGCACGACGAGACCCCTGCTGCCACCTCTTCCATGGAGTGGCACAGGGCCGGGCTGCTTGCGGCTGGATCCATCCTGGCACTGGGGCTGGCCGCCTGTACATCGGCCAGCCGCTCCACCAGCGATTCGTTCCGGCTGCTTTTCAACCGTGACGTTGAAGCCACACCCGCGCAGGTCGCCGCCAACCGCTATCCGCAGATCCAGCTGCGCGCCCCGGACATGAGCGCGGTCATGGTGCTCGGCTATGTCGATGATGGGCAGCAGGTCTGGTACGCAGGAAGGGAAGCGGTATTCCAGCTGGATCGCGATGGCCTGGTCACAGGAACGTCGGGTAACGGAAGGCGGATAAGCAACCGCATCGTCGGCGATTCGCCGTTCCACGACCTGGCGAAGGTCACCACGCCGGTGAAGGTGCAGCGCCAGTACGACGCCATCCCCGCCTACGCGGTGTCGGTGCCGGTCACCGGGACGCTGACCCGCCACGGCACGGACAAAGTGGACATCCTCGGCAGGCAGATGCAACTGGTGCGTTTCGAAGAACAGCTGCAAGGCGGGGGCATTGGTGCCACCAACCTGTACTGGGCGGATGCAACGACCGGTTTCATCTGGAAGAGCCGCCAGCACCTCGCGCCCGGCTACGCGGTGGAACTCACCCAGCTCAAACCCTACCGCACGGCGCAGGACTGAATGATGATGTTTCGCAGTGCGGCGACGCTGATACTCCTGGCCTGCTCTTCCTCGCTGTGGGCCGCATTACCGGACTCCGGTGTGTCCGAAGTCAGCGTGCAGGGCGCGGTCGAGGTGCCCGGTGCCGTCCAGGTGCAGGCGGGTGGACGCATCTCCGATGTGCTCAACGCAGTGCGCCCCAGCGCCGCGGCCTACCTGCTCGGCAGCAGCCTGCAGCGCGAACAGGAAAGGCAGGACCAGCTGCGCCAGCGCGCCGGCCTGCTGCATACGCTGAGTCAGTTGCCGCAGCATGAAAACCTTGATGTACGGGCAGCAGGCGAACTACTGCAGGAGTGGCTGGAAGCACATCCGGCAACCGGCCGCGTGCGGTTGGTGCTGGATCGTCGCCTGATGCAGGTGCAGCCGCACAACAATCCCGTCGCCGGGCAGGGGGACAGCATCATCATCCCGCTGCGCCCGCAGACCGTGCACGTCGTCGGCGCCGTGATCCAGCCCTGCACGCTGCCCCACCAGCCGCTGCAGGACGCAAAGGCGTATCTGGCGCACTGCCCTGTTTCCGATGCCGCAGATCCGGACACGCTGTACGTGGTGCAGCCGGACGGGCTGGTGCAGGCCTTGGGCATCGCGGCGTGGAACCGTGCCGATCCGCAGCCAGTGGCCGCCGGCGGGACGATCTACGTGCCGGTACGCGAGTCGGCGATGAAGCACATCGACACCTCCTTCAACGAAGACTTTGCTTCGTTCATCGCCACGCAACCTGTCGATCCTTGATGACCGTTTCCGCAAAACCCCTGCCCGCCCGTGGCCCCGCCACCCTCGCCGTGAGCCTGCTGGCGATGTGCCTGTCCACCGCGCTTCACGCGCAGCAGGCACCACCGGTCACCGCAAGCGAATGGGGCGGCAGCGGGTTGCTGCAGACCCCCACCGCGCGCATGAACACCGCGGGCGACATTGCCTTCACCGCGTCGCACAACTCCCCCTACAGCCGCTACAACGTCACGTTGCAGCCGTTCAGCTGGCTCGAAGGAACGTTCCGCTACATCAACGTGTCCAATATCCGTTATGGTCCGAACATTGCCGGCGACCAGAACTACAAGGACAAGTCGATCGATTTCAAGCTGCGTCTGTGGCAGGAATCGCGCTGGATGCCCGACGTATCGTTCGGCGTGCGCGACATCGGCGGCACCGGCTTCTTCTCCAGTGAATACCTCGTGGCCAGCAAGAACTTCGGCCCCGTCGACGCCTCGCTGGGCCTGGCGACCGGTTACCTGGGCAACCGTGGCGACTTCTCCAACCCGCTGGGCATCATCGATGACCGGTTCAAAGACCGTCGTCCGATCGCCACCAGCGCCATTGCCCAGGCCGGCAAGTTCGGCGTCAGCAACATGTTCCGCGGCCCGGTTGGCATCTTTGGTGGTCTTACCTACCAGACGCCTTGGGATGCCTTGCTGGTGAAAGTGGAATACGACGGCAACGACTACAAGCGGGAACCGCGCAACAACAACCTGACCCAGCGCACGCCGATCAATGTCGGCCTCGTCTACGTTCCCAACCGCAATGTGGAACTGACGGCGGCGTGGGAGCGCGGCGACGCGGCGATGTTCTCGCTTACGCTGCGCGGCAATCCCGGCGGCGCCTCCCCGGCGCCCAAGCCGTTTGATCCACCGCCGATCAAGCCGAGCGCAGCTGCCGCGCAGCGCGCCGAGGCCGCTCAGCAGGCCCCTGCCCTCGCGTTGGGCGCCGACAGGCCTGAAACCGGCGCTTCCGGTGGGGTGGAGCCCGACTGGGCCACCGTTTCATCGCAGCTCCGCGACAACGCCGGCTTCCGCGTGGACCAGATTTCCCGCCGAGGCGGCGAACTGTTCGTCGACGGCTACCAGGTGCGCTACTTCAGCCCGGCCAAGGGCCTCGGTCGGGCAGGCCGGATCCTGTCCAGTACGACGGGCGACGATTACGATTGGTACACCCTGCGCACCACCCGACTGGGCATGCCGATCGTGGACATGTCGGTCAAGCGTGATGCGCTGCTGGGCAACCTGGACGGCACGGTCGAGGACGATGTCCTGCGGCGCAGTACCGATCTGCAGGCACCTGCCGAAGTGGACCGCGAGGTGCTCTACCGCGCCCCGCACAGCCCGTACGGCGGCGGCTTCAGCCTGGGTTACCGGCAGAATCTCGGCGGCCCGGACGGCTTCATCCTGTACCAGGTCGCGGCCAACTACTCGGGCAGCTTCTTCTTCCGCCCGGACATGTGGCTGACCGGGACGGTGAGCGCGGACCTGTTGAACAACTACGACAAGTTCAAGTACAACGCGCCCAGCCGGCTGCCGCGCGTGCGTACCGACCTTCGCCGTTACATGGTCGACAATGATCTCACCCTGCCCAACCTGCAGCTCAACGTCACCCATCGTTTCGGTCGCGATGTCTACGGCATGGCGTACGCCGGCTACCTGGAATGGATGTATGCCGGCGTAGGCGGTGAACTGCTGTATCGCCCGATGGACCAGCCCTGGGCCGTCGGTGTCAACATCAACCGCGTGCAGCAGCGCGACTTCGACCAGCATTGGGGCCTGCGTGATTACCGCATGACCACCGGCCATGCCACGCTGTACTACGCCTTTGATGCGCGCGAACGCATCGTCGGCTCGATGTCGGTGGGCCGCTACCTGGCCGGCGACTACGGCGCCACGGTGAACATCGCACGCGTGTTCGACAACGGCGTGACCATGGGCGCGTACGCGACCAAGACCGATGTGTCGGCCGCGGACTTCGGCGAAGGCAGCTTCGATAAGGGACTCTATTTCAGCATCCCGTTCGACAACATCCTGCCCCGCTCCACCCGCGCGCGTGCGGCGATCAACTGGAACCCGCTGATCCGCGACGGTGGCGCGATGCTGTCGCGCAAATACTCGCTGTACAACGTGACCGGCGAGCGCGACGAGCGCTTCTTCTATGACAACCTGAAGTCGATCACCGACTGACCGGCGACGTGCCGACCAGGGTCGGCACTGCCGCGGCACGCCCCCGCGCTACAGGTACTTGACCCAGCTCTGCACGCCTTCGGCCATCAGCTTGTACACATGCTCGAAGGCTGCGCGCTGCTGGCGATACGGATCGGGAATTTCACGGTCCTGCTGCCACTTGCCCAGCAGGAAGGTCTTTCCCGAGGCTTCCGGTGCGATCTCGGTGATGCGGCGGACGTGCTTGCGCTCCATCGTCAATACCAGATCGGCCTGCCCGAGGATGCTGCCACTGATCTGCCGGCCTCGATGGCTGCTGCCATCCAACCCGTGCTCGAGCAGCAATGCCTGTGCGGTGGGGTCGACGCCGTGGTCGAGCAGCGCCCCCAGCCCCGCAGAAGACACCTCGATGCCCTTGCCAGCCACCAGGTCGCGCAGCATGACCTCCGCCGAAGGGCTGCGGCAGATGTTTCCCACGCACACGAAAAGAATATTCTTGAACACAAACGGTTCCTGTCGCCATCAGCGCACAGGGTAGCGCAGCGACAGGCCGGGATGCATCAACCAGCCGGCCTAGTAAGCCGACTTCTGCCCCAACACCTTGAACGCCGTCAACGCGATGATGCGCACGTCCAGCGTCGGACTCCATCGACGGATGTAGTCGATGTCGTACTGCACGCGCTTCTTCATCGAGCGCAGCTCCGGCGTTTCGCCACGCAACCCATGCACCTGGGCCCAGCCGGTAATGCCCGGCTTGACGTAATGACGGTGCATGTATCGCCCGATCAGCTTTTCATAGTGGTCGTTGTGCTGGATCGCGTGCGGGCGCGGCCCGACCACCGACATGCTGCCGCCGAGCACGTTGAAGAACTGCGGAAGCTCATCCAGGCTGCTGCGGCGCAGGAAGGAACCGAAGCGGGTAATGCGCGGATCGTGACGGGTCGCCTGCGTGATGGTATCCGGGGTTTCGGCATGCACGCGCATGGAGCGGAATTTCAGCATCCAGAATTCCTTTCCGCCGAGCCCATGCCGGCGCTGGCGGAACAGGACCGGGCCCGGCGAACTCAGCTTCACGCCGGCCGCCAGCACGGCGAACACCGGGGCCAGCAACACCACCGCGATGCCAGCCACCAGCAGGTCCTCGATCCGCTTCACCAACCTGAAATGCTGGTCCGGCAAACCCTGCCGCACACCGATCATCGGCACGTTGCCGACCAGATGGACACCCGGGTTGAGCGTGCCGTAGCCACTGATGTCCGGAATGATGCGGACCGGCACCGGAAAGCGCTCGATCTTCTTCAGCATGTCCTTGATCTGCGGGCCGCTGCCCATCTGCAGCGACACCCATACCTGGTCAAACTCGCCGCGATGCAGGTCCATGTACTGCGGCAGGTCTTCAATCCCCCCCAGCAAGCGCGGAACGTCGGCGCGGCGGCGGGTTGGAATATCGCCGGGGCTGGAGAAGTAACCAATGACTTCCTTGCCCATTTCCGGTTTGCCCCGCAGCAGTCGATGCAGCTTCAGCGACGGCGCGCGCAGGCCTACGAGTAGTACGCGCTCGCGATCCAGTCCGCGTGCCCGCAGGCGATGCAACTGCACCCGCAGTCCGACGCGCGTGGTGGTCATCGCCGCCAGCCCCATCGCGTACCAGCCGACCAACCACGTTGTGGGCACCGAGTCGGTCATGTCCACCAGCACGGCATACATGGAGAAAAGACCGAAGACCGCGGTCCAGGCCAGCAGCAGGAACCATAGGTCGGCCAGCAGGCCGCGGGCACGCCACTGGCGATACATCGGCGCCACGGAGAAACACACCATCGTGCTCAGCAGGACCGCGCCGAAGACCACGCGCTGTGAAGTGGAAGGTGCCGCGAAACCGAAGCGGACAAGGTGGGAGACCACCGCTGCCCCCGGAATGACCAGTAGATCAGCGAGCCGGAGAACCAGCTCCAGTGCAGCGCGCGCCTCGACCCGGCGCGGCTGCGGATGCGCTGGCGCCAAACCCTCTACGGATCCATGTAGCACGTCGGTCTTTCCTTCTTCGGCGTCTGCCCGCACAACTTACTCCAGCGCACCGGCCTCCCCTGCCAGCACAGTTACGTTTGATGATCGCTTTGGGCGTCAATAAGTGACGTAAATGTACCAGACTTGGCGTGTACCAGATCGCAGCAGATTGGTGAACTGAGTCACATCTATCATCGAAACGACCATCTTGGCGCCAGATAATTGACACGCATCACTACAAGGTGACGCGGCACGTCACGTGCCGCCTGTTGAATCGCGTCGTTCGCGAACCGCGCCCTGCTAGCATGGGCGGCTCGCACGTGGAGGCCCTGGCGTGGCCCGCAACTTCGATAGGCAACCATGAAAAACGTCCTGATCTGCGGCGGCGCAGGCTACATCGGCAGCCATATGGCCCACTGGCTCAGCGACCACGGCCACAATCTGACCGTGCTCGACAATCTCTCGACCGGCCATGCCCACGCCGTACATTGGGGCGAGTTCATCCACGCAGATCTGCTCGACCCCGCCGCACTGGATCAGGCATTGAAGGGACGCCGTTTCGATGCCGTAATGCATTTCTGCGCACGTTCGCTGGTCGGCGAGTCGGTCCGACAGCCCAACGCTTACTACCGCAACAATGTCACCGGCACCATCAACCTGCTTGAGGCGATGCAGCGGCATGACGTCCAACGCATCGTGTTTTCTTCCACCGCAGCTATTTTCGGCAACCCGGTGAGCGAGGTGATCGACGAAGATCACCCCAAGGCCCCCATCAACCCATACGGCGCCAGCAAGCTGATGGCCGAGCGGATTCTTGCCGATGCTGCCACCGCCTACGGCCTGCGCTCGGTGTCGCTGCGCTACTTCAACGCCGCCGGCGCCCTGCCCGATCAGGGCATCGGCGAAGCGCACCTGTGCGAGACCCACCTGATACCGAATGTGCTGAAGGCCGCGCTGGGCGATGGGCCGGCGCTGAAAGTATTCGGCGACGATTACCCGACACCCGATGGCACCTGTGTGCGTGATTACGTGCATGTGCAGGACCTTGCCCAGGCGCATGCGCTGGCCCTCGGGTTCATGGAAGCCAATGACGGGGCGCATGCCTTCAACCTGGGCAGTGGCCGAGGCTTCTCTGTGCGCGAAGTCATCGCGACTGCGGCCGAGGTATCCGGCAAGCCGGTACCGTTCGAAGTGGCGCCGCGCCGGGACGGCGACCCGGCCAGCCTGGTCGCATCCAGTGAGAAGGCGCGGGCGCAACTGGGTTGGGTACCGCGCTGGACCGAGCTGGAGCCGATCATTGAAAGCGCGTGGCGCTGGCACCGCGATCAGCCGGACTGGTCGAAGCACGACCACACCGGGTAGCGCCGAGCCACGCTCGGCGAGCGCAGCGGAAAAAGGACCGCCAACGGCAACAGCGTGACGACCAACGGTCGTCACCCACCGGGCCCGGGCCCCACCAGCGCCCGCCCCCACCAGTCCTGCGCCCCGACGGCCCCCGCCGAGCATGGCTCGGCGCTACCGGTGACCCCCACCCCCACCGCAGCGCACCATGCCCTCGCCGGGCCCTCTGCTACCATCTCCGGCTCAGTGCGCCGCTGCCCGCAGGGCCCGCGGCCACCCCAATACAACGCGAAAAGAGGGAGTCTGCATGTCTGCCAAGCTGCTCAAGGCCTTGGGCCTGGATGCGATCAACGCCGGTACCTACCTGGGCAACGGCGAGTGGTCCACCGCCACCGGCGGCGAGCTGATCACCCCGGTCAACCCGACCACCGGTGAAGCCATCGCCCAGGTCCGCGCCACCACCGCCGACGAATACGAAACCGTGATCGCGCGGGCGCAGGAAGCTTTCAAGATCTGGCGCACCACCCCGGCCCCGCGCCGTGGCGAAGCAGTGCGCCTGTGCGGCGAAGCCCTGCGCGCCAACAAAGATGCGCTGGGTTCGCTGGTCGCCCTGGAAATGGGCAAGAGCAAGCCGGAAGGCGACGGCGAAGTGCAGGAGATGATCGACATCGCCGACTTCGCCGTGGGCCAGAGCCGCATGCTGTACGGCTACACCATGCATTCTGAGCGCCCGGGCCACCGGATGTACGAGCAGTACCAGCCGCTGGGCCTGGTCGGCATCATCAGCGCGTTCAACTTCCCGGTCGCGGTATGGGCATGGAACGCGTTCCTGGCCACCGTCTGCGGCGACATCTGCCTGTGGAAGCCGTCCAACAAGACCCCGCTGACCGCGATCGCCTCCATGCGCATCTGCAATGAAGCGCTGCGCGAAGCCGGCTTCCCGGACCTGTTCTTCCTGATCAACGACGCCGGCACCGCGCTGTCGGAAAAGATGGTGGCCGACAAGCGCGTGCCGCTGATCAGCTTCACCGGTTCGACCCAGGTCGGCCGCACCGTCGCTGAGAAGGTCGCCCACCGCCTGGGCCGCTGCCTGCTGGAGCTGGGTGGCAACAACGCGATCATCCTGGACGAGACCGCCGACCTGAAGCTGGCGATCCCGGGCATCGTGTTCGGTGCGGTCGGCACCGCCGGCCAGCGCTGCACCACCACCCGCCGGCTGATCGTGCACGAATCCATCCATGACGACGTGCTGGCCACGCTGGTCAAGGCGTACAAGCAGGTAGAAGGCAAGATCGGCGATCCGACCGACCCGGCCAACCTGATGGGCCCGCTCAACAGCGACGGCGCCGTGCAGCAGTTCCTGGCCTCCATCGAAAAGGCCAAGGCCAGCGGCGGCACCGTGCAGACCGGCGGTACCCGCATCGACCGCGCCGGCAACTTCGTGCTGCCGGCCATCGTCACCGGCCTGAAGAACAGCGATGAAGTCGTGCAGCACGAAACCTTCGCCCCGATCCTGTACGTGATGAAGTACAGCACCCTGGACGAAGCCATCGAAATGCAGAACGGCGTGCCGCAGGGCCTGTCCTCGTCGATCTTCACCACCAACCTGAAGGTGGCCGAGCGCTTCCTGTCCGCGGCCGGCAGTGACTGCGGCATCGCCAACGTCAACATCGGCACCTCGGGCGCGGAAATCGGTGGCGCTTTCGGTGGCGAGAAGGACACCGGTGGTGGTCGTGAATCCGGTTCGGATGCCTGGAAGGTCTACATGCGCCGCCAGACCAACACCATCAACTATTCGGATTCGCTGCCGCTGGCCCAGGGCATCAAGTTCGACCTGTGATGGATACGCGCAGCGTGGTCCTGGTAGCGCCGAGCCTCGCTCGGCGTGGACCGCCATGAACGCCTCACGCAATCCCGCCGAGCATGGCTCGGCGCTACCGGGCCGCCGCGTACTGGTGGCCGGTGGCAGCAAGGGCATCGGACGCTGCATCGCGCTGGCCTTCGCCGGCGCAGGCGCATCGGTGTCGGTCTGCGCGCGCGGCCAGCGGGGCTTGGATGATCTGGCACGCGATGCCCTGGACCAGGGCACGCCGTTGCACACCCACGCCGCCGATCTCTCCAATCTGGAGCAGATCGGTGGGTGGCTGCAGCACGCCGCCGAAGCCCTCGGCGGCATCGACGTATTGGTCAACAACGCGACCGGCTATGGCATGGCCGACGACGAAGACGGCTGGGCCGCCAGCCTGCAGATCGACCTGATGGCAGCGGTGCGGGCCTCGCGGCTGGCCCTGCCCTGGCTGCGCGCATCCACTGATGCCTGCATCCTCAACCTGTCCTCGATCGCCGCCCAGCAACCGCGCCCCGGCGCTGCGCCGTACGCGGCGGCCAAGGCCGCGCTATCGCATTACACGACCAGCCAGGCGCTGGCGCTGGCGCCGCACCGGATCCGGGTCAACGCCATTGCGCCGGGCTCGATCGAATTCGAAGATGGCCTGTGGGATCGCCGCCGCGTGGACGATCCGGACCTCTACCACGGCACCCTGTCGAAGATTCCGTTCGGCCGCTTCGGCCGGCCCGAAGAGATCGCCCATGCCGCGCTTTTCCTGTGCTCGCCGCTGGCGGGTTGGATCACCGGTCACGTGCTCAATGTCGATGGTGGGCAGGTATTGATGGGCTAATGGAGGCACAACCTCTATCATGACCGGGTCTTTAGGGAGGACCCGCATGAGCGTGCCTAGCCGTCATACCAGTGGACTGGCCGTCGCCAGCCTGGTCCTGGGGATCTGCAGCTGGACCGTGCTGCCCTTCGTCGCCAGCCTCGGGGCGATCATCACCGGGCACATGGCCCGCGCCGAGATCCGCCGCCGCCCGCACGAGCTCGATGGCGACGGATTGGCCATAGGCGGCCTGATCCTGGGCTGGCTGATGGTGCTGGGCGCGGTGCTGGCCATCGGCGCCTTCCTCGCCTTCTTCGGCGGCCTGGCCTGGCTGGCCCACGTTTCATCATGAGGTGGGCATGAGCACTCCGGAATCCGCCTCGCGCTTCTCCAACCGCGTCGAAGACTACGTGCGCTTCCGCCCCGGTTACCCGCCCGCCCTGCTGCGGTGGCTGCACGACGAACAGGGCGTGCCGCGCGAGGCGCTGGTGGCCGACATCGGTGCCGGCACCGGCATTTCCAGCCAGATCCTGCTGGCCGCTGGCCATCCGCTGATCGCGGTGGAACCCAACGCGGCCATGCGTGCGGCGGCCGAACAGTGGCTGGGCGCGGAATACCCCCGCTTCCGCGCCGCCGACGGCACCGCCGAGGCGACCGGCCTGGCCGATGCCAGCATCGGCCTGGTCAGCGCCGCGCAGGCCTTCCACTGGTTCGATACGGACGCCGTGCGCGGCGAGTGGAAACGCATCCTGGCCCCGGGCGGACGGGTGCTGGTGTTCTGGAATTCGCGCCTGCTGGACGCCTCTCCGTTCCTGCGCGGCTACGAACAGCTGCTGCTGGAATTCGGCACCGACTACAGCGCCGTGGCCGAGCGTTACCAGACCGACGAACAGATGCGCCAGTGGTTCGCCGGCGGCCTGCAGGCCATCGGCTATTTCCCCAACGTGCAGATGCTGGACTTCGATGCCCTGAAGGGCCGCCTGCTGTCCTCTTCATACGCCCCCACCGCCGGCCAGCCGAAGCATGACGCCATGCTGGCGGCGCTGCGCACGCTGTTCGACCAGCATGCCGTCAACGGCAACGTCGCTTTTGAATACCAAACCCGTGCCTTCCTCGGCACGCTGGACTGATCTGCCCATGTACTCGCTTGCACGCCCCTTCCTGTTCTCCCTCGATGCCGAACGCGCCCACGGCCTGGGCCTGGCCGCACTGGATACGGCCTATCGCTTCGGCACCACGCCGCTGGTGGCGCCGCGCATCGCGCCGTTGCCCACGCCAGCATTCGGCTTGACCTTCCCCAACCCGGTCGGCCTGGCCGCGGGACTGGACAAGAACGGCGCGCATATCGATGCCCTGTTCGCACTGGGCTTCGGCTCGGTGGAGATCGGCACCATCACCCCGCGCCCGCAGGCGGGCAATCCGAAGCCGCGCCTGTTCCGGCTGCCGGACCACGGCGCCATCATCAACCGAATGGGCTTCAACAATGCCGGGGTCGATGCGCTGGTGCGCAATGTCGAAGCAGCGCGTGACCGCCGTGGCCTGCTCGGCATCAACATCGGCAAGAACAAAGACACCCCCAACGAGCAGGCGCTGGACGATTACCTCGCCTGCCTGGACAAGGTGTACCCGCTGGCAGACTACATCACCGTCAACATCTCTTCGCCCAATACCGCCGGCCTGCGCGAACTGCAGGAAGAAAACGCACTGCGCCAGCTGATCGCCGGCCTGCGCGAGCGCCAGGAACAACTGGCCAGCATGCACGGCAAGCGCGTGCCGATGCTGGTCAAGGTGGCGCCGGACCTCAACGAACGCGATATCGATGCCGCAGCGCGCGTGCTCGCCGAGCTGCAGGTGGACGGGGTGATCGCCACCAACACCACCATCGATCGCAGCGCCATTGCAGGCGACGCGCTGGCCAACGAAGCCGGCGGTCTGTCCGGCGCACCGCTGCTGGACCAGTCCACGCTGGTGCTGCGCCGTCTGCGCGCGCGGCTGCCGGAAAGCATGCCGCTGGTCGGCGTGGGCGGCATCAGCTCCGGTGCCGACGCAGTGGCCAAGATGGCCGCTGGTGCCGCACTGGTGCAGCTTTACAGCGGCCTGGTGTTCCGTGGCCCGTCGCTGGTGTCCGACTGCGTGGAGGCGATCCGTCGCCGCCGCGAAGCGCCCAGTCGCGGCGCGGTGGGAGGCCTGTGATGGCGAACACCGGCTGGACCCTCACCGAAAACGCCTCGTTGCTGGCGCTCAACACCTTCCACGTGCAGGCGCAGGCCGCGCAGCTGCTGGAAATCCAGGACTCCGCCACCCTGCCCGATGCCCTGGCCTTGCCGGCCGTGGCCGAAGGCCCGTTGCTGGTGCTGGGCAGCGGCAGCAACGTGCTGCTGGCCGGCGACGTAGAGGGCACCGTGCTGGTGTTTGCCAACCAGGGGATCGACATCCTGGAACACCGTGCCGACTACACCGTGGTGCACGCCGCGGCCGGGGTGAACTGGCACAAGCTGGTGCTGTGGTCACTGCAGCACGGCCTGTCCGGACTGGAAAACCTGGCGCTCATTCCCGGCACCGTGGGGGCATCGCCGATACAGAACATCGGTGCCTACGGCGTGCAGGTCGGTGAGTTCATCCAGGCCGTCGAAGCCTGGGATCGCCAGGTCGGCGAATGGGTGCGGCTGGACAATGAACAGTGCGCCTTCGGCTACCGCGACAGCGTGTTCAAACAGCAGCCGGACCGTTACCTGATCACGGCCGTGGAGCTGCGCCTGCCGTTGCTGCACGAACTGCGCATGGACTACGCCGGCATCGCCGAAGAACTGCAGGCGCAGGGTGTTGAAACGCCAAGCGCGGTGGACGTGGCCAACGCGGTGATCGCGATACGCAGCCGCAAGCTGCCTGATCCGGAGGTACTGGGCAATGCAGGCAGCTTCTTCAAGAATCCGATCCTCGGCGTAGACCAGGTCGAGGTACTGCTGCAGTCCTTCCCGGAGCTGCCGGTGTATCCGGCAGAGCGCGAGGACCAGCGCAAGGTATCGGCCGCCTGGATGATCGAACACTGTGGCTGGAAAGGCTTTCGCGACGGCGATGCCGGTGTGGCACCCAGCCACGCGCTGGTGCTGGTGAACCACGGCAGCGCCAGCGGCGCCGAGCTTCTGGCACTGGCCAGGCGCATCTCCGCCTCCGTGCTGGAAACCTTCGCGGTAGCGATTGAACCGGAACCGCGGCTGATCGGCGCGCAGTGGTGACTCCCACCCTGTCAAATACCGGCGCGCCGCCGATGCGCGCGGCCTGGTTGATGCTGGGAAGTACGCTGTCATTCGGCTTCATGGCCCTTGCCATCCGCTACGCCACCGCCTACGTGCCGACCCAGGAAGTGGCCTTCTTCCGCAATGCGTTCGGCCTGGTGGCACTGCTGCCGATGTTGCTGCGCCCGGGCCGTGCCCCGCTGAAGACCCAGCAGTTGCCGCGCTATTTCCTGCGCAGCGCGATCGGCCTGGCCTCGATGCTGTGCGCCTTCTGGGCGCTGGGCCATCTGCCGATGGCGCAGGCCGTCTCCCTGTCCTACTCAACACCGCTGTTCGTCACCATCGCGGCGGTGCTGTGGCTGGGTGAGACGGTGCGCGTGCGGCGCTGGGCCGCGGTGATCATCGGCTTCATCGGCGTGCTGGTGATCGTGCGGCCGGGCACCGGCAGCTTCAGCGCCGGCAGCCTGGTGGCGGTGGCCGCGGCCGTGCTGAGCTCGGTGGTCGCCATCCAGATCAAGCAGCTCACCCGTGTGGACAGCGCCGATACGGTGGTGTTCTACACCTATGTGTTCTGGGTGCCGCTGTCGCTGATACCGGCACTGTTCGTCTGGCAGTGGCCCACCGGCATCGCGTGGGTGTGGCTGGCCTTGACCGGCGTCATGGGCACGCTGGGGCAATTGCTGTGGACCCGCGCGTTGCGACTTGGAGAAGTCTCCGCCCTGACCCCGATCAGCTTCATGCAATTGCCGCTGGTCAGCATGATGGCCTGGCTGCTGTTCGGCGAAGCCCTGGATCGCTGGACGGTCATCGGTGCGCTGATCATCCTCGGTTCCAACGCCTACATCGCGCACCGGGAAGCCGTACTGGCGCGCCGCGCAAAAAGCGAGGCCGCCAGCGCGGCAGCCAAACCGGGCGAATAGGCCCCCGCCGCGAGCGATGGGATCAACCTGCGCCGGCCTGCCATAACGTATCCTCCTGCAGCAGCCGGGCCCGCTCGGATTCCAACAGGCCATTCAGGCGCCGCAGCGCGTCGCGGCGTACGGCAACCGGGTGCACCGCCGCCTGCGGCCCCAGCAGCAGCTGCTGGGTTTCCACGAGGTGCCGCAGCACGCGCTGGTGGCGGTAGGCCTCGTTGCATATCCGCGATGCGGCACCGCCCGCAGGGGCTTGACCCGATACCGACGCATGTCGGGCAAGCGCATCGTGCAGCGCTTCGGCACGCGCGTGCATGGTGGCGATGTGCTGGCGGTTGCTCAGCCACATGTCGACGAACGCCTGTCCCGGGATATCCGTTGCCGTCGGCAGGCCGGCCGGCTGCGCGAGCCAGCTGCCTACCCGTTCCAGCGCGCGTCCGTCGGCGCACTCCCACGCGTGCGGTCTGCAGGAGTGGGCCGGTTCAACCCGATCCGGTTGCGGTGGCGTTGCACCGCCCGGCCCGTCCTGCGCGGCATGCACTTCCCTCAACATCCAATGCCGACCCCAGCGGGTCGCGCCCGGGGGCCATGCGTGGCCAGCCTGACGGCGCGCGGGCGCTGCCTCCAGCCGCCACTGTCGTCCTGCGACATCGACGACGTCGAACCTCGCCGTCACGTCTTCACTCCCGCTGGACTGTCGCCGTACGCTCGCTGCGACGACGCCGAACGCGCGGGCCAACATCTCCGTTGCGTGGACGATCGGCACCTGGTTCATGAGGAATCCGCCATAGGACTGGTCTGAATCCGCACTATCCCAGAAGCGGGAAAACGGGATGTAGAAACAGCCCTCGGGCGACATCGTGGGTCGCTCCCGACCCGATGGACCGGCTCACCGACGAGCCATTTACGACATACACGGCTCAGGATCGTCGCGAGGTGCGGGCTATGGCCCGACTTCAACCGCACGCTGCACGACCGAGCCCGCGCAGAATGCGGTGTCGGCGGCAGCCGGGCTACCAGAAATCGCTTGCACGCACGCGTGGACATCCGGCGCAATCTGGCGCGTTCAGCCAGCGGTCCGCGCGATCGCCCGCGAGCGTTCTCTCAACAGCCGTTCCCGCAGACCGCCTGCCACTCCCGGCCCCTTGCCTGATCCGCCCTGGGCCGGGACCGCGGCGTACCGCAGCGCGTCGTGTAAGCGCTTCCACTGCCTGTTAGCGTCTGCCCATCCCGTGGGCTTTCCAATGCGCCGAGGAGTGAAAACATGATGCTGCATGCCAGTAACAGGAAGACGATCCGAGCGGTGACGGCGGGCGTGGCACGCCTCCTGTTGCTGCCCACCCTTGCCTGGGCCGGGATCTGCAGCGCGCAGGAACTGGCGCCGCGCAGCCAATGGCAGGCCAGCAGTTCCTCGCAGCAGGTGGCGACGATGGCGATCGGCCACCTGATCGACAACGATCCGAAGACCGTCACTGGCGGCGCCTTCAGCCCAGGACACTGGTTCCAGATCGATGTGGGCCGGCCGGCACTGCTTGGCGGCGTCCGCATCACCTGGGATGTCTCCAATCCGGAGGGCTATACCCTGGAGACCTCGCTGGATGGCAAGCAGTGGGACCTGGCCTACACGATGGGCGACTCGCTGGGCGGCATCGAAACCCTGTTTTTCGCCCCGCGCCGGGCCCGCTACCTGCGCGTGGCGAGCCCTGAGCGCACCTCGGACTGGGGCGTGTCAATTCTTGAAATGGAGCCGCTGGATACCCGCAACAGCGCGCGCGTGGCGGGGCTGGGGGCCGCGTCGTCCGCCGCACTCTGGCAGGGCGGCAGCGCGGTGACGATTCCGAGCGACGACGCCCACGGCCAGCATGTGCTGGCCATCGGCCTGCCCCGCGCACTGGCCACCGCCGGCCTGGTGGTGGACTGGGCCGACAGCGCGCACGGCGCTGCGCGGCTGGAAGTGCAGAACGCAGACGGCAAGTGGACCTTGGTGGCACGCGACCCGCAGGCGGGCAGCCGACAGCAAAGCTGGCTGGCTGGCAACGCCGCGGTGGATGCGCACAGCCTGCGACTGCGGGTGGAGGGCAGCGCGCCATCGGTCCAGCGTATCCGCCTGCTCGGACCGGCTGCGGTGATGACCCCGATGAAGCGTTACCAGGTCGCCGCCAGCGGCGCCCAGCGTGCGCTGGCCCCGGCCTCGCTGCTACTGCAGCAGACCTACTGGACCGCGGTGGGTGTGCACGCAGGCGTGCAGAAATCAATCTTCGACGAGTACGGCAACATCGAGGCTTTCAAGGGGGCTCCGTTGGTGCAACCGATCTGGCGCGCTGACGGCGGCGCCGCCACGGGCGCCGCGGGGCAACGGGTACGCCACGCACTGCGCGATGGCTGGAAGCCGATGCCCTCGGCGTCCTGGCTACCGCAGCCGGGCCTGGAACTGCACAGCGAAGCATTCGCCATTGAACTCGGCGGGCAGCCGGTGACGCTGGTGCGTCATCGCCTGCACAACACCGGCACCACCACGATCAACGGCACGCTGACACTCGCCGTGCGCCCGATGCAGATGAACCCACCGTGGCAGAACGGCGGCCTGTCGCCCATACGCGAGATCGCCGTGGAAGGACGGACAGTGAGCGTGAATGGCCGTCGCCTGCTGCAATCGCTCACCGCAGTGGACGAAGCCGGCGCGGCACCGTTCGGCGCGGATGGCAGCAGCGAAATCAGTGCGGCCATTGCCGGCGGCCAGCTGCCCCACGCGCAGAGCGCGCAGGATGCCGACGGCCTTGCCGCAGCCGCCCTCGCCTACCGCGTTGCGTTGAAGCCCGGTGCATCCCGCTCTGTGGTGGTCGCCTTCCCGCTGGGCACCGCGCCAGCGGCCGCCGATGGCAGCCTGCCGCAGGCGCCGCCGCTGCCGTTCGCCGACGCCTCCAAGGAGCCCGACGCACGCTTCGATGCACTCGCCGCACGGGCGTCCGCTGACTGGCAGGCGCGGCTCGGCCAGGTCGGCCTGCGGCTGCCGGACAATTCGCTGGTGGACATGCTGCGCGCACAGGCCGCCTACATGCTGATCAACCAGACCGGCCCAGCCATGCAGCCCGGCCCGCGCAACTACAACCGCTCCTTCATCCGCGATGGCATGGCCACCTCGGCGGTGCTGCTGCGCATGGGCGAAGCCTCGGTGGCACGCGATTACCTGGCCTGGTACAGCGCGCATGGCGTGTATGCCAACGGCCTGGTCTCGCCGATCCTCAACAACGACGGCAGCGTCAACACCGGCTTCGGCTCGGATATCGAATACGACAGCCAGGGCCAGTACGTCAGCCTGGTCGCCGACGTGGCACGACTGGATGGCGGCCCCGAATCAGTGCGTGCCTACCTGCCCAAGGTAAAGGCCGCGATGCGTTTCCTGCAGGAACTGCGCGAGCGCACGCTGGTGCCGGGCTACATGGCCGGCCACCCTGCGCCGGAGCGTTTTGCCGGCATCCTGGCTCCGTCGATCAGCCACGAAGGCTATCCCGCGCCCACCCACAGCTACTGGGATGACTACTGGGGCATCAAGGGCTGGCACGACGGTGCGTGGTTGGCCGAGTCACTGGGTGACCCGGAAACCGCCGCCTGGGCGCGCGAACAGGGCCGCCTGCTGCACGACGCAGTGGCCGCCTCGATCCACGCCACGATGGCGTGGAAAGGCATCGACTTCATTCCGTCTTCGGCCGACCTGGGCGACGGTGATCCGACCGGTGTTTCGATCGCGCTGGACCCGACCGGCGCGCAGGACGTGCTGCCCGATGCCGCCCTGCGCACAACCTTCGCGCGTTACCTGGATGATGTGCGCAAACGCGCCGAGCCCGGCGCGCTGTATGCCTATACACCGTACGAAATCCGCAACGTGCTGAGCTATGTGCACCTCGGCCAGCCCGAGGCGGCCAACGAACTGCTGATCGGCCTGCTGCACGACCGACGTCCGCTGGAATGGCAGATACTGGCCGAAGTGGTGCACTCGCGGTTGCGCTTCCCGCGCTACCTGGGCGACATGCCGCACACGTGGATTGGTGCCGAATATGGCCGCACCCTGTTCGGGATGCTGATGCGCGAGGACGACGATGCGCTGTCGCTGCTGCCCGGCACGCCGGCTTCGTGGCTTGCCGGCGATGGCCTGTCGGTGGAACGCCTGCCGACCGCCTACGGCACGTTGAAGCTGGACGCGCGGCAGCACGACGGCGTGCTGACGGTGACGCTGGGCGAAGGGCTGCATGCAGGAACCGCCGTGCGGGTGTGGTGGCCCAGCCGCATGCGGCCGCGCGAGGTGCGCGTGGACGGACGCCGCGTGGACGCATTCGATGCCGATGGCGTGTTGCTGCCGCGCGCATTCAAGCAGCTGGAAGCGCGCTGGTAAACTACTGGCCGTGTAGGCACAGACGTTTACGAGCCTGCAGATTGTCGCCGCCGGGCAGCGAGTGCAGCCGCGCGCTGCCCCCGTGCGCGGCTGTGCATGGTCCGACGCAAATCCCGACTTGATGCCGCCGGTGCCGTAACCTTGAATCGACCTTGCAGGGGCCATCACGGCCCTTCCAAGGAGAAAACGTGCTGAACCGTAGATCGATGATGGTGGGAACCGCTTCCGCGCTGGCGCTGGCAAGCGGACTGGCAGGCTCCAAAGGTGCCTTGGCGCAACAGAACCTCAGGGTGCGCCGCAATATCGCGAACATGTCCCTCAACGATCCTGATCTTGTTGCGCTCAGGTCGTTTGTCGACGAGATGCGCGGTCGCAACCCGTCCAATGCGATCAGCTGGATCAAGTTCGCGGACATCCATGGCGGCTCCTACAAATTCAACAACTGCCAGCACGGCAACTGGTACTTCCTGCCTTGGCACCGGGCTTATCTGGACATGTATGAGAAAGCCGTCATCGAGCTGACCGGACGCACCCAGTTCGCCATGCCGTACTGGGACTGGTCGACCCAGCGGGCGTACCCGCCCGCATTCACCGACCCGCTGTATCAAGGCAAGCCCAACCCCCTCTTTTCGCCTCTCGTTGGCGACGATATGCGCCAGGTGAGGAAGCCCGTTCCCAGCCTGCCGCCCACCGAAACGGGACCGGACAAAATACGCCAATTGCTCAACGCCACCATCCTGGAAAATTTCGGCGGAGGCCGCCCGTTCGATCAAACCGTCACGCCACCGCAGGTCCAGAACAGCGTTTCGTCGATATGGCTGGGTCGCCCCGGCGCCATCTCAGAGCTGGAATCGGGTCCGCACAATTACGTCCACGATGAGGTGAACGGCTACATGGGCTTCCCCGCCGCCGCGCGTGACCCGCTGTTCTTCCTGCACCATGCCAACGTAGACCGGATCTGGGAGAACTGGATACTGCAGGGGCATGTCAACACCACCGACCCGCTCTGGCTGGACATGGTGTTTCCCAATCATTTCCTGCGCCTGGATGGCCAGCGCTATAGCGTCCGGGTTGACAAGGTGCTGCGCCCTGCGGACCTGGGTTACAAATACGATGACAGCCGGGCTGCTGCCCGCGCCACGCGCAGCCAGGCGCAGGCCAATGCGGATGAAACCCGCTTCAAGGCCCTGTTCAATCCGGCCGCGACCACCGCCATCCCCCGGGCACGTACCGGGAACATCGGCGCTGCGACACCGTCCGCGCCGCTGAGCACTGTGCTCAGCGTCCCGTCGGCGTCAGCTTCCAGCGGCAACCGCGTCTTCGCCGTCCTGCGAGGCACCCAGGTCGGCATCAACCTGAACTCCGTGCGCGTCTTCATCAACCTGCCAGCTGCCGGGCCGCGCACGCCGACCACCGACCCGCACTACGTTACCTCGATCAACTTCTTCGGCAACAAGGCCCACCAGGGCATGGGCAATCCCGGGCATTGCTATTCCATCGAGTTGACCAGCGCATTGAGGAAACTTGGACAGAATGGTCTGCCAAGGCCTGGATCACTGACGCTGCAGCTGGTGCCGATGCAGAGAGCCGGCAGCCCCGCCACCGGCCTCGCCTTCGTTCCCGAGATGATCGACGTAGGCGCGGTGTAGCCACAAGCGTGACGACCTGCCTGGTAGTGACGACCGCTGGTCGTCACGCTTCCCTGCCCGCCCCAAAGACGTGACGACCAACGGTCGTTACCCACCGAGCGCTTCTCCGCCCACCCACCGACCATCCACTGGCGGACCTTCCCCACTTCGCAACTATTCTCATGGACGCCTCCCCCACCCCATCGCAAGCTGTCCGTGCTGAAGCCGAAGAGCAACAGCCGGGATTGGCATCCTGTTTGATTAGTTGAGCGTATTGGCTCTGTTTTGCCCCTTGGGCACGGCGGAGAATGCACAGCATTGCCCATCGGTTTCATGGTGGGCGATGCGTGGGGATCCCAATCCGCCGGCGTTTTTTGCTCAGCTAGTCACCGGTATGCCAACCCGCATCGCCCGCCACCTCGCGCCCGCGCAGGTGGCCACACGCCATGCGAAGGACGACCGATGGATACCGACTATCCCCTCAGCGCCAAGCGCCTGTACGCCCTCATCGGCGAGAAGATCAGCGAGTTCCCGCCCTACTTCATTGAACGGCTGGAACAGAAGCTCGAAGAGTCCGAGCAGTCCCGGACGCGCAGCGCGGAGGTGGTGCACCTGCGCCTGGTACCCCCTGTCAGGAAAGACGCGCCACTGCGCTCACTTGGCGACGGCGTAGAATCGTACCCGCAGCGGGATGCGACCGCGCACCTCCGCATACTGCAGGCAGTGGCGGTGGTGCTGGAGATCCTGCACGCGGTGCACGCGACCCGCCCCGAGGACCATCCCGAGGCCAGAACCACCGACGATACGGTGGAGGGCCTGATCATCTGCGGACGCGAAATGATCAGATCAGTGACGGCTGGAATGGAGTCCACCCAGTGATCGGCGCAGAGCTTGGAGGGCCAATGGTGAACGGCCCGCAGGCACGCGCCGCCCGGCTTGCCGCGTTTCTCGATGACCTGCTGGGGGTGGAGGCGTGCGATGAAGCCAGCATTTCCCGCGCGCTGCTGCTTGTCGCGGAACAGGATGGAATGGACGAGGTGGCGAAGGCGTGCGGCGTGGGCCCGGCGACACTGCGGCGGCAGTTGAACGGTGCCTTTCCGCTTTACCTGGTCACCCTGTTCCAGGTGACACAGGCGCTTGGCCTGCAACTGCGGGTTGAAGCGATACACGAAACCCGGCGGTAGTGCCGGCCGCTGGCCGGCAAACCTGGGCCAACCCTGGTCCAGTTGACATGCAGGCATTTACCTGCCTATTGTGTTCGCACGGACGGCCCCTGCCGCCCATCGCGGAGGCGTTGTCATGGTGGATATCGCACACAGGGTCGGCATCAGGGCCCCCTCGGCCCAGGTCTACCAGGCCCTTGCCACGCCGGAAGGCATTGCAGCCTGGTGGGCAGAAGGCACCGCCGGCGACCGCCACGTGGGCGGCACGGTCACCGCCCGCTTCACTACCGATGGCACGGAAATCGGCGCGATGCAGATGAAGCTGCTGCAACTGCAGCCCGATGACCTGGTGCTGTGGGAGTTCATCGACGGCCCCGCGGAATGGATCGGCACCACCGCGCGCTTCGCCCTGCACCAGGAAGGCGACTATTGCATCGTGCTGTTCAGCCACGAAGGCTGGAAGGAACGCGTGGAGTTCATGCACCACTGCAGCACCAAGTGGGCCGTCTTCCTGATGAGCCTGAAGGCCCTGCTGGAAACCGGACGTGGCCAGCCGAGCCCGCACGACGTCAAGATCGACAACTGGAACTGAAGATCGCCGATGGATGTAGACAGAGTATTCAAGGCCCTGGCCGACCCCACACGCAGGACGCTGCTCGACCTGCTGTGCGAGCGCAACGGGCAAACGCTGGGGCAGCTCTGCGAGCACCTGCAGATGGCCCGGCAATCGGTGACCCAGCACCTGGGCCTGCTGGAAGAAGCCAACCTGATCAGCACGGTCAGGCGCGGCCGCGAGAAACTGCACTTCATCAATCCGGTGCCGCTGCACGATGTCTATACGCGCTGGGTAAGCAAGTTCGAGCAGCAGCGCCTGAGCCTGCTGCATGACCTGAAACAGGAACTGGAAGGAGAATGACGATGACCGCTGAATCCACCCGTTTCATCCACGTGATCTACATCGCGACCACGCCGCAGAAAGTGTTCGAGGCTATCACCCGGCCAGAGATTGCCCGCGCTTACTGGGGGCATGAAAACGTATCGGACTGGGCGCCCGGTTCGCGCTGGCAGCATGTGCGCGCCAACGAAGAACGCAAGGTGGAACTGGTCGGCGAAGTAGTGGAAAGCACCCCGCCCTCGCGGCTGGTGATCACCTGGGCGGCCGCCTCGCAGGCAGATGATCCCAAGGCCTACAGCCGGGTGACGTTCGAGATCGTGCCGTACGAGGACATGGTCAAGCTGACGGTGACGCATGAGGATCTGCAAGCGGGCAGCGGGATGGATACCGGTATCCGCCAGGGCTGGCCGATCGTATTGTCGAGCCTGAAATCGTTGTTGGAAACGGGCAAGGGGCTGGATGTGTTCGCCAAGCCCAGCTAAGCAGGCGCGCTGCAGCGGCGGGCACGGACGGCCCGCTAACGGGCTGTCCAGCCACCATCCACCGGAAGCGCCGTGCCGGTCATCTGCGCCGCGGCGTCCGAGGCCAGGAAGACCACCATTTCGCCGATCTGATCGGGCGTCACGAACTGCAGCGATGGCTGTTTGTCGGCCAGCAGTGCGCGAGCGGCGGACTCCTGGTCCATTCCCTCGCGCTGCGCCAACGCGGTGATCTGTTGTTCAACCAGCGGCGTCCGCACCCAACCCGGGCAGAGGGCATTGGCGGTGATGCCGGTGCCAGCGGTTTCCAGCGCCGTCGCTTTGGTAAATCCCACTACGCCATGCTTCGCCGCTACATAAGCGGACTTGTTCACCGACGCCACCAGTCCGTGCACCGATGCGATGTTGATGATGCGACCAGATCCCTGCTGCTTCATGTGGGGCAAGGCCGCCGCTGTTGCATGGAACACTGCGGATAGATTCAGCGCGAGGATCGCATCCCACTTTTCGACCGGAAACTCCTCGATGGACGCGGTGTGCTGGATGCCCGCATTGCTCACCAGGATGTCGATGCGCCCCATTCTGGAAACGGCATGGGCGATCATTTCCCGCACTGCCTCACCACGGGTCAAGTCGGCGCCATCGTGTGCCACCCGAACACCGAATTCGGCTTCCAGGCTGGAACGGATTCTTTCGATTTCCTGCGCATCGCCGAGTCCATTCAGCACGATGTCCGCGCCTTGCTGCGCAAGCGCGGTGGCAATGCCAGGGCCGATACCGCTGGTGGAGCCGGTGACTACTGCGACCTTTCCGGTGAACATGGGCGAGCTTCCGTCGGGTGTAGAACGCCAGTGTAGCTTCAGTCGATCCCACGCCATGCGTGGATGTGCTCCTTCAACGGCCCATCACTTCAACCGCTCAACCAACCGCTGCCCCACCTGAAGCGCAGAAGCCGGGTTCTGCCCGGTAATCAGCTCGCGATCCACCACCACATGGCCAGTCCACGGCGCGGCATTGCTGCTGAAGCGCGCACCCGCCCTCTGCAGCGCGGTCTGCGGGTAAAACTTCATCTCACCGCCGCCGAGCAACGGCTTGGCCTGCTCTTCTTCCTGGTTGCTGATCACCGTCATCTGGTAGCCGCTGTAGATCCACTTCGGCGTAGCCGGCATCGCACCCTCTTCCAGCGTCGCCACGAAACCCTCAGCATTCGGTAGCGTGGACAGCAGCGCGATCGGCCCGTGGCAGACCAGCGCGGTGGTCTTGTTGCGCTGGTGGAAGTCGGCCAGCAACCGGCCAAGCGCAGGGCTCTTCAGCAGGTCCTGCATGGGCGCGTGGCCACCGGGAATGTAGACCGCATCGAAACGCGCGTAACCCTGCTGCTCCACGCGCGCCAGGCTGACCACCGGCGAGGCCGTCGGCGAGGTCAGCGCCAGTTTCTCCAGCAGGTCCTTGTGCAGCGTCAGCTGCGCGACATCGTTGCCGAAGTACGCCGGCGTCACCGATGACGCATCCACCGTCGGCGCCCGCCCCTGCGGCGTAGCGAAGGTCACCTCGTGGCCCGCGTCCAGCAGCAGCTTGACCGGCTGCATCAACTCGTTGAGATAGAGGCCGGTGGACAGCATCTTGCCGTCCTTCAGGTCCAGGTGGTTTTCGTCGGACAGCACCACCAGCACGTTGGCGGCATGCGCGCCGGTTGCGGCCAGGGTCAGGGCCAGCGCTGCGGCCAGCCGGGACATCAGGTTCATGGGGAGCTCCTATCGGGGAATGGCCGCCACTTTATTCATCGCCTCAGCGGCGATAAATTAGCCTCCCCGCAAAACATCTGTTCCCCGGAGAGCCAAATGAGCCGCAAGTTCGACTACCTGGGCGATGTCGAGGTGTTCATGGCGGTGGTCGAGCACGGCTCTTTCACAGCCGGCGCGGTGGCGCTGTCCACCACGCCCTCGGTACTGAGCCGCGCGGTCACCCGTCTGGAAGCGCGGCTGGGCCGGCAGCTGCTGCAGCGGACCACCCGCCGCGTGGGGCTGACCGACGCCGGGCGGCTGTATCTGGAACAGGTGCGCGCCGCCTTCGGCCTGCTGGACGACCCCGAGCGCGACGTGCAGGGCCAGGACGGCGCGCTGGCCGGCCGCGTGCGCCTGAGCGTGCCGACCACCTATGGCCACTACCGGCTGCCGCCTGTCCTGGCGCGCTTTGCGCAGCAGTACCCGCAGGTGCAGGTGGAACTGAACATCACCAACCGCAACGTGGACCTGGTAGCCGAGGGTTTCGACCTGGCCATCCGCCTGGGCCAGCTGCCGGACAGCGGGCTGGTGGCACGCAAGTTGGAAGACGCCCCATTGCTGCTGGTGGCCGCGCCGGACTACCTGCAGCAACACGGCACGCCGCAGACGCTGGACGAGCTGCAACAGCACCTGTGCCTGCCCTTCGTGATGCCGCGCACCGGGCGCTTGGCGCCGTGGGTGTTCCGCGATGATGGGCGCGACGTGGACTGGCTGCCGCGTTCGTCCATCGAGACGTCCGACGATGTGCTAGGGGTGGTGTCGCTGGCAGTACAGGGGATTGGGATCTGCCAGAGCTATGAGTTCATAGTGCGCGAGCGGTTGCAGCGTGGGGAGCTGATGGAGGTGTTGCCACAGCTGCGGGGGCGGTCAAGGCCGTTCTCGGTGATCTATGCGCCGCATCGGCGGCAGTCGGCGGCGGCGCGGGCGATGATTGAACTGTTGGTGGGGAATCCGTCGGTGGTTGAGGATCGCGTTGATTGAGGGTTCTGATGCTCCCTAGCGATGTCGGGTTTGAACCGAATTTCGGGCTGTGCGGCTGATCGGGCGGCGTTGCCAGCCGATGCGGACTAAGAAATGTTGCAAAGAACGCCGTAGCGTTATCCGCTTGCAGCAGGGGCGATGGCGCCACCTAGATTTGGAGTGTCAGGAATTTTGTGTTCGGGCATAACATGTTGAAAAGGAACATGTATGCCAGCCAAGAAGAAGATGCCACGGCAAGCGCCACGTGAGCTGCCAACGCTGCCGAAGGAGCTGATTGATCAGCTTGCCACCGGAATGATGAGCGCCGGGGAGATCGAGGACATCTCAGCAGCCCTGAAGAAGGCACTCATTGAGCGTGCACTGGGTGCCGAGCTTGGGCACCACCTGGGTTACGCCGCTGGTGCCGAGCGCCCGCCGGAGGCGGGCAACCAGCGCAACGGCAAGAGCAGCAAGACGGTGCTGACCGGCGATGGGCCGTTGCGGTTGGATGTGCCGCGCGATCGCGACGGCAGCTTCCAGCCGATCCTGATTCCCAAGCACGAGCGGCGCTTTACTGGCTTTGACGACAAGATCATCGCCATGTACGCACGAGGCATGAGCGTTCGGGACATCCGTGCGTTTCTGGCCGAGCAGTACGGCACGGAGGTCTCGCCGGACTTCATCAGCTCGGTCACCGATGGGGTTCTTGAAGAGGTGGCCCTGTGGCAGCAGCGGCCTTTGGAGCCCATGTACCCGGTAGTTTTCTTCGACGCACTTCGGGTGAAGATCCGCGACGAAGGCTTGGTTCGCAACAAGGCGATCTACTTGGCTTTGGGTGTCCTGCCCGATGGCACGCGGGACATCCTGGGCATCTGGATTGAAACTACCGAAGGCGCCAAGTTCTGGATGAAGGTGTTCAACGACCTTAAAACACGGGGTGTGGAAGACATCCTGATCGCGGTGACCGACGGCCTGAAGGGCATGCCCGAGGCGCTGGAGGCGGTGTATCCGGCAACCACCCTGCAGACCTACATCGTGCATTTGATCCGCAACAATCTTGATTTTGCAGGCTGGAAGGACCGCAAGCCGCTCGCGGCGGCTCTCAAGCCGATCTACCGGGCAGCCAACGCAGAGGCCGCAGAACTGGCACTGGCGGCGTTTGAAGCCGGTCCGCTTGGCCAGCGGTATCCAACAGTGACGATGGCCTGGCGGCGAGCTTGGGATCGCGTCATCCCCTTCTTCGTATTCCCCCCGGAAATCCGCAAGGTCATCTACACCACCAACGCCATCGAAAGCGTCAATGCGCAACTGCGCAAGGTCATCAAGGCCCCAGGGCACTTCCCAACTGATGAGGCGGCCACCAGCTGATCTGGCTGGGTCTACGTAACATTACGGCCAACTGGACCGGCACCAGCTACGGATGGAAAGAGGCGATGAGCCAGTTTGCCGTCCTCTACGGAGACAGGTTCATCCGCTCGCCTTACTGAGAAGCCGGGCCACCTGACGGCGGCCCACCACCGCCCGAACACAAAAAATCGGACACTCTCGATTTCCGTAATCCCTCGCCAAATCAAACGGGCGCCTCTCGGCGCCCACGTACGTTCACTCAACCATACTCAACCTGGTATACCAGGCCACGTCTTGTCAGGATGCGCCTGAGTTTTTGGCATCCAGCCGGCGATGGCAGCGTCTTCCGCTGGGCAGATCAATCGTCAAGCGACGCCCGGCCATACTTTCCGTTAACGCGCCCAAATGAAGAACTGCAGACTGCTCCACCGGCAGACAAGGACGATAAGTTGATCGTGAAATTATTCGATGACCTTTCGCTGAAGTTCATCACCAACTACCTATAGAGTGCACTTTCGTCCTTCGATGAATGAATCAACTCAGCATCTTCTCCGACTAGAAGATCCGCCACGGCAGATTATTTAATCTTCTTTGCGATGTAATCCGCCCGTGCTTTCATCGCCTTTTCTTCCGAGTCCTTAAGTGTCTTACGCACTTCGATTAGATAGCGTCGCCCGTGTTCGCTCCGAGCCGCCTCATCGATCAGCGAGAACACAAGTTTGCCATCGCTTGTAAGTCGCCCAAACGTGCCAGGATCCAAGTGGCTGCTAACGAACAACTGTACGACTGTCTCTCTCAATCGCCTACATTCGTCCCAGCCGAACCACCCCCCCCAAATCAACCGCCGCGTCACAAGACCCTCTACCTGTGGCGGCAACCTTACGTGCTCCAATGCACGATAAACAACCGTATAGGATTGTCGAATGAGGTCGGCACGGGAGCGGGACTTAGTTCCCAAAGCTCGCGACATGAGGAACACTGCGAAGAAGTCCTCGTCGGCCTGCTCAAGCTTGCCGGATGCGCCAGAAGCCGCCACTACCCACGGATCGTCACCGTAGTCATTGGGGACCGCGTCCGGATCCACACGACGTGCGAGCGCAACAAGCGTTTTACGCCCAGTAACCGCGCATGAAGCAAGCGCAGCAGCCAGCCGATTCGGATCTCGTGCCAGTTCTCTCAGCCAGGCGTCAAGCAAAGGACCTTCGCTCATGCGTTCGAGAATGGATGCCACGGCTACGCCATCTAAGCGCCGGATAAGCATCGATGCCGAGCCCTCAATCCCGGCCTCAATCAGAGCCGACGCGACAGAAAAGCATCGATCATCATCAAGAAGCTCGAGTAGATCCAAACTCGCCCCAGGCCCCCGCCAGAAATCGGCACTCTCCAGTAGGTCTGGGCGAACCGTGACCACCCGCGAACTGAGCTCGGGACTGACTCCTGCACCTTGGACAATAAACTGCAAGGGCATGGAACGTAGAACATCCATGAGGTGCCCACCAAAGTCGCCCCCTAGATCGATGATAGTGAAGAATCTCGTAGGTGACTTTCGCCAAAGGGAGACGAAGCTATGCTGAGACGGAGGGAACCACCCCGACACTGCACCATCCCCTAGTGCCTCAATGACGAAGCCGAACACTTCATCATCAATCTCATCAATTTCTTCGATTGCATGTTTGACAACGATCAAGCGAACGGATCGCGCTTGGCTCTTACCGAGGCTCTCTAATGCGCCAATTGCAGCCGCAAGGTCAGGTTGGCCCCCCGAAAAAAGAGCGGTGTGCAAATGGCATAGAGGAACCATTGCCCGGCGTCCGCCGTCAACATCACCGCCGGTTTTCCGCAGAAACTCGCGCAACTTCGTTTTGTCTTCGCCTTCGAGATCATGAGCCAACGTATCTAACGCATCGGCGCTATCGACCTCTTGGGGGAGAACCGCCCCCGGAAAACGAGACCTCGAACTGCGGTCAATATCTGGTACAAACTGGACGTCAATCCGAATCCCCTTGTTCGAGCGGTCCATACCGGCCAGCGTACAGAAGCTAAAAGCGCGGCGAAGTCTTGGCCACTGCTGCATCCATATTGCGAGGAGAAGCGCCTCATCTTCATCAGAATTTTCTGCGGACGCCACGACTTGCTCCGTAGACGCAGCATAGATTGCGTTCAAGACACTGCGAGCACGACGACCGTGCACCCGCGGCAGCCGAAGCGGCCCTGCCGGCACATCAATTGGTTCCACGTAATTTGCTCTAGCACTCAATCCCAAGGGGCGTCGAAAAGCAGCCAGCAAGTCATCACTCGACGTCAGCGTCGCGAGATCGGCGTTCTCGATTATTAGCGAATGAGTCCACACACAGCCGGGCCGCGGCATCTCTGGCGCGGCCCAAGTCCGGGCGAGAACGTAACGACCGCTGCCCTCTAGGGGGTAGCCAGTGAGATAGCCAGATGGCCCCGGCCGAACACCTGCACCCGAGAGATCGCTCATTACAACCATAGTGCGGGCTTCAACACTAGAGAGCGAGAGCGAGCCCGCGACCATCCTATGCCCGTCGCTATATCCGTGCAGAACTTGGTGAATCCTGCGCTGCATCAGCTGATCAGCCAGTCCAGTGGAGCCGTAATGTCAGTACTGGAGACCTCCCCGTCAATCACTTTGATCCTGTCAGAAGGCCGACTGATTTCACGCAGCGCCTCAGTCTCGGGCAGTATCTCACCAGAGTCAGCATCCTCGTACGCGCCACCTTGGGCACTCAGCCCCCAAACCCGCCATGTCCAGGAATCTCGGCCATTCCGAAGATACTGATCGAGTAGGGGTAGATGAACACTGAGAACTTCTTCGGGATTCATGCCGTCCTCTTGTACTACATCCCACGCCGTGATGAGCACCGCGAGCCGGCGCGGCCCGGCGTCCAGAATGCCTGACATAAGAAACTGAAGCAGCTCTACTACTTGGACTTGTGTCGGGGCGAGCTCAGCTCTCCAGTCGACTACGTCTGACACTTCTGGTGGAATGCCGAGCCCACGCTGAATTGCATTCCGCTCCGCGATCCAAGCAGGAAAGCGGATCTTGTCCCCATTGACGACAAGCACGATCGCCGGTGCGAGCAACGTAGCGCGCATCGACTCGTCCAACTCACGCCGTTCCCACATGCGGCTGAATTCTTCGCCAGGAGAATCCGGAAAGGACACCTCAACAGTACGTCCCAAGCTGTCGTTCAGGCGCATGCTAACTGCCTTTGTGCCAGCCAGTTGAGTTCGCTGCTGCCGTTTTCCTGAGCGCCATCGCTTGGCGAGCGAATTCAGGTGCTCGTAGTTGCCCTGACTCAAACCAGCAAAAGTAAGGCGAGTACAAGCTCCCTTCTCCCGAACCATGTGCCATAGAGCCGCTAGCAGCGTGGTCTTGCCGGATTCGGGAAGGCCGATGATCGCAACGTCAGAGGCCGCCTCCTTCATTGATTCTGCTCCTCTATCTCGAGAAGGTCCATCAATCGAGTACTTGAATTCCGAACCTGCGTCGCGGGGAGCGGACTTAAACCAGCGCAAAGCCAAAAGTGCAGAAGCTTATCCATTCCGTGCCCTCTCTGGACATCCGCGATGTTTCGCGGCGACGCTGCAATGACAAAGCGTTCAATCTCTCCAAAGTAGGCTCCATGGTCTTCTACAATCCCATCGACAACCTCGCCGAAGTCCGCCCCCACACGTCCCGCATTTGGCGAATTCAACACAACATCCTGTTTAGTCAGGACGACCGCCAGCCGGCATCCACGCCGAACCGCTCCAGCCTCGACGAGCGCACCTACGATCTGCGAAGTGATCGCCTTGGTCTCGTGCCGATACGCGGAGGAAACGAGATGTTCACCGTTCACCAGCATTGTAAGCGTGTCCGCACGCCGCAGTTCAAAGAGGCTCGCTGAACGACCTAGATCGTCGGCCACTGCGAGGTAGTCCTCGCCCGACCGATCGGCGATGAAAAGCGACACTAATTCACCCTGTGTGGACAAGAGATCAAGATGGAAGAACGTTGCATCCGCGCCTGCGCTAGTCCGCTCCATATGCGGCATATCTCTCCGCGACGAAGTTCGAGCGCTGTGGCATACCTTCTCAAAGCCAATTAACGTCGACGATCCGGCGAAACCAATGCCGTCGATCGCGCCACCTTGGAGAAGATCGTAGACGCTCGCTATGAGACTCGTTTTCCCGGCTTCGTTCGGTGCAACAATACCGATGGCACACGATGATCTCTGCCGCTGAAGAGTCGAAGCATCACAGCGCGCAAGCGCCTCACCAAGAGAAAGCGGAAGGGTTTTCACCTCTTCGCGCCGAACGTCAGTTTCCCCTGCTTCCTCAATAGTCTCAATGTCCAGCGCCGAGACATGGGGGCATTCATCCAGTGCAAAGCCTTCCACGCAGCGCCCATCCGCTTCAAAGTTGCAGTCGGCGTTGGCACAGCGAATGGACTCGGCAGCCATTTCCTCAAGACTCCACGTACAGGAAGACATGCTCCCGGTAGAAAAGCTCTGCCAACTTGGCTGATGGAAGTTGAGCGTCCACAGAAAGGCCCGTGAGGCTCGACCAGCCCGCCTGCCACGCGTCGGTAGAGCCCATCTCCGACCGCTGCTCCAGCGCGAAATGGATTGGTGTCGTCGCAGGTGAAATGAGCGCCGAAGTGGACGCTGATTTCGCCCATTCGGCGCCCACGGTGTTGACTGCATCCGAGAGCTTCACCTTGCCAGACCCCACTCCGGCGCGCGCGAGCATCGCCCGGATCGATCCGGGCCCAGGTGAGACATTCGTCAATTCACCAAGCTCTTCGGCAAGAACCAATGGGCGTGCCGCATCTGGCACCTTACCAAATGGCTTGTTCACCGATTTGCTATGCCCGCCCGTCAACCACCAGAGCATCTGCAACTCCTCTTCCCCAAGCCTAATTCGGCCATGTAGCTGTTTCACCACACGGTTCTGCGCTGTCACAACCCTCTCGATAGCGGCCGACGCCGCACCGTGCAGCTTTTCAAAATGAGTTCTAAATTGCTCGTACTGCATGGTCGCCAGATTGTCACCATCGACCGCGAAGGCGACTTTAGGAGCCGCGAGGAGAAGTTCTTCTTCGTTCTGCCGGATATGCTTGCGTGCCGATAATGCGATGATCGCACTCTCTGCCAAGCCGACAAGATCCATCGGCAAATTCACCTTCCGCAATCCGCCGGCTGCCGCCGTAGTGACCACCAGGGCAGCATCAGGCATGGTGCCTAACAGTCGACTAAGTGTGGCTGCCGCAAGCACCTGCAATTCGCGCGCATCCCTCACGCCATCAATGTACGGATCACCGCCAGAGATCGTGGACAGAACGGAGGCATACTCTTCATCCAAGCTTTCGCCCTTCCTCCCAGAAGCCGGAACGACTGTCCGGAACGCAAGCCGTGCTAAGACTTCGACGGTGATGTGGGTAGCCTTCCCAGCTAGCTCCACTACGCCCTTCCACCTCATATCGCGTCTGGCACCTTCATCCATGAATGTGTCGGTATACCATCCAGCAAAATCACTGCTCATCCCTGGCACCTTGGCCATGATCAGTTCTCCAACCTAGCGACCGCAGCCGCAACTTCATTGATTAGATTTCGTTCACCCGCGCGGATCAATGCCCGCCCATATCGCTCGGGCTCGGGCAACCTCAGCTCGTCCCTTTCAAGCAGATCAAGATCCAGCGCGATTCTGCGTCGCTGCCCACTGGTCAGGCTCCAGAATCGATAGAGCAGGTCCCGGTTATCAGACTCCCCCATGGCCGCCTCTGCATCCTGGACGTCAACTGATTCTGGCTCTTCTTCTGACGGAGTTACGTGACACATGGACGGCTCGACTGCCGAACAAGCGCCAATAACCGGCAGAGGAGCCTCTTCTGGCACCAAAATGCTCGCGCGGAAGAGGGCTAACCCATGCTGCGTCAAGATTGGAACAAATATCTCGGGGTTATCTTGCAGGCGGCGTTGATGGAGGGTCACTTCAATTCGCCTATCCGCCCCGACACCCTCCACCTGCAGATTGATCAAATTATATCCAGGCAGATAGGGCTGCTCAGCTCGCGATGGATTAATCGCTCCAGCGCCAATTCGGACATAATTATCCGTCATAACGGCTCGCTGCTTATGTTTGTGACCAAACAGATGGAACGCAGCCCGACCAGTGAGCGCATCATCCACTGCCTCTCCGTCGACGAGCCAGTCGATCGGATGGTGTACCAGAACCATATTTGCAGTGTTCGGAGCGGGGTCGAGAACTGTTTGCCTCGGTCCCACATAAAGAGAGCCCTGCGCATCATCTTTACCGTCTCTGCCCGACAGCAGCGTAGAGGTCAGCCCATGAATACGTAGCTTCACGCCGCCATCAAGTTCGATATCTTGATGCCAGAATGGTTTTTCCGGCCAAATCTGACACATGAGGGGAGCTGCGAACTGATTGTACGCGGCATGCGGCAATAGCAAAGACTGCCCGCTCGCCTCGTGGCCAAGTTGCTGCGAAAGGCGCCACTCCCTATCGGCTGCCGAGGCCGTCGCGACGACGTGCTGAGCATTCTGAGTCGGCACATTAGTCGCCGCTACCGATCTATCAACGTCGTGATTGCCTGGGACGACAAATATTCTTTCGAGAGGACATTTCGCAATCACAGCAAGCTGCTGTATCCACTTCCAAGCAGTTGCATACTCGTCCGGTGCTCCTTTGAAAGCAACGTCGCCACCGATGAGAATCGCGCCGATCGATCCAAGCACCCTAACCTGTTCGACGAGATCACGCATCATACGTGTACGGATCGCGGAGTCCGGATCCTGCTCGGGAACCAAACATTGCGGCGATCTAAAGTGGATGTCCGAGATATGTAGCATCAACATTGTCGGCGCGAGTCCTTTAGCTGCCTAATCAAAATGTAGACTTCGCGAGAAAACTACACTTCATACGAGCCAACTTCAAGCTAGAAGTGCTCGCCGCCCCCTCGGTCGCATTCGGGAACGATTCAATCGATCATGAAAGCGCAAATCGAGCCCACTGCGCCGACCCTTCCAACCTAAACGTCAGAGAAGCGCCTCGCAGCGACTGCGATAAATGCGAGTCGCTGCAGCAAACAACGGTAATGCGAGGCAATACCGTCAACGAAATCCAACACCAAGCGAAACCATTGCAAGTGCTGCACTTACGCTGGGACAGGCAACTTCACTCCCACTCAATAGTCGCCGGCGGCTTCCCCGAGATGTCATAGACAACCCGTGAAACCCCCCGCAACTCATTGATGATCCGGTTGCTCACCGTACCCAAAAACTCATACGGCAGGTGCGACCAGTGCGCCGTCATGAAGTCAATCGTCTCCACCGCCCGCAGCGCAATCACCCACTCATAAGCCCGCGCGTCGCCCACCACGCCCACCGACTTCACCGGCAGGAACACCGCAAACGCCTGGCTGGTCTTGTCGTATAGATCCGCCTTGCGCAGCTCTTCGATGAAGATCGCATCGGCCTTGGCCAGCAGTTCGGCGTACTCACGCTTCACTTCACCCAGGATGCGCACGCCCAGGCCCGGGCCCGGGAACGGATGGCGGTAGACCATGCTGCGCGGCAGGCCGAGTTCAACACCCAGGCGGCGCACTTCGTCCTTGAACAGCTCGCGCAGCGGCTCCACCAGGCCCAGCTTCATGTGTTCCGGCAGGCCGCCCACGTTGTGGTGGCTCTTGATCACGTGTGCCTTGCCGGTCTTGCTGCCGGCCGACTCGATCACGTCCGGGTAGATGGTGCCCTGCGCCAGCCACTTGGCGTTGCTCAGCTTGTTGGATTCTTCGTCGAAGATGTCCACGAACAGGTTGCCGATGATCTTGCGCTTGGCTTCCGGATCACTCACGCCTTCCAGCCTGGCGAAGTAGCGGTCGGCCGCGTTCACGCGGATCACCTTGACGCCCATGTGCTCGGCGAACATCGCCATCACCTGGTCGCCTTCCTGCCAGCGCAGCAGGCCGGTGTCGACGAACACGCAGGTCAGCTTGTCACCGATCGCCTTGTGCAGCAGCGCCGCCACGACCGACGAATCAACGCCGCCGGACAGGCCCAGGATCACTTCGTCATCGCCGACCTGTTCGCGCACGCGGGCGATCTGGTCTTCGATGATGTTGGCCGCGGTCCACAGGGTCTCGCAGCCGCACACGTCCACCACGAAGCGGCGCAGCAGCGCCTGGCCCTGCAGGGTGTGGGTCACTTCCGGGTGGAACTGCACGCCGTACCAGCGCTTTTCTTCGTTGGCCATCGCAGCCACCGGGATGCGGTCGGTGGTGGCGGTGATGGTGAAGCCCGGCGGCGCCTTGGACACGTGGTCGCCGTGGCTCATCCACACGTTCAAACGGGCCTCGCCCGGGTGGTCGCTCAGCCCGGCGAACAGCGAATCCGGGGCGACGATGTTGACTTCGGCGTGGCCGAATTCGCGCTGGTCGGCCGCTTCGGTTTCACCGCCCAGCTGCGCGGCCAGGGTCTGCATGCCGTAGCAGATGCCGAACACCGGCAGGCCGCTGTCGAACACTTCCTGCGGCGCGGCGGGCGCGCCCGGCAGGGTGGTCGATTCCGGGCCACCGGACAGGATGATGCCCTTGGCCCCGAAGCCGGCGATGTCGGCCGGGTTGTGGTCCCACGCCCAGATTTCGCAGTAGACACCGAGCTCGCGGATGCGGCGGGCGATCAGCTGGGTGTACTGCGCGCCGAAATCGAGGATGAGGATCTTGTCGGTATGGATGTTGGTCATGATGCCCGGGCGATGCAGGAGGAATAACGGAGTACGAAGGCGCAACCAGCGGCGGATATGGAAAGAGGAACGGGAATCAGCTTCCTCGTTCCTCTTGCTGCGTCCGGCCTCAGGCGCGGTAGTTCGGCGGTTCCTTGGTGATCTGCACGTCGTGGACGTGGCTCTCACGTTGGCCGGCGCCGCTGATCTTGACGAACTTCGGCTTGCTGCGCATGTCTTCGACCGTGCCGCAGCCTACGTAGCCCATGGTGGCGCGCAGGCCGCCCATCAGCTGGTGGATGATGCCGCCAACCGGGCCGCGATACGGCACGCGGCCTTCGATGCCTTCGGGCACCAGCTTGTCGGCGCTGGAAGCATCCTGGAAGTAGCGGTCCTTGGACCCCTTTTCCATCGCCGCCAGCGAGCCCATGCCGCGGTAGCTCTTGTACGAACGGCCCTGGAACAGCTCGGTTTCGCCGGGCGATTCCTCGGTACCGGCCAGCAGGCCGCCGATCATGATGGTGGACGCACCGGCGGCCAGCGCCTTGCCGATGTCACCGGAGTAGCGGATGCCGCCGTCGGCGATCAGCGGGATGCGATCCTGCAGCGCCTCGGCGACCAGGTCGATGGCGGTGATCTGCGGCACACCGACACCGGCAACCACGCGCGTGGTGCAGATCGAGCCCGGACCAATGCCGACCTTCACCGCGTCCGCGCCGCAATCCAGCAGCGCCAGTGCGGCTTCGCCGGTGCAGATGTTGCCACCGACCACCTGCACCTGCGGGAAGTGCTTCTTGACCCAGCGCACGCGGTCCAGCACGCCCTGCGAATGGCCGTGCGCGGTGTCCACCACCAGCACGTCCACGCCGGCGGCAACCAGCGCTTCGACGCGGCGATCGGTATCGCCGCCAACGCCGACCGCGGCGCCCACCAGCAGGCGCGTGGCGGAGTCCTTGGCAGCGTTCGGGTAATCGGTGTTCTTCTGGATGTCCTTGACGGTGATCAGGCCACGCAGGGCGAAATCATCGTTGACCACCAGGATCTTTTCGATGCGGTTGCGATGCAGCAGCAGCTGCACTTCTTCCGACGCGGCGCCTTCCTTGACCGTGATCAGGCGATCCTTCTTGGTCATGATGTGGCGGACCGGATCGTCCAGCTCGGTTTCAAAGCGCATGTCGCGGTGGGTCACGATGCCCACCAGCTGGCCGCCATCCACCACCGGCACGCCGGAGATGTTGCGCGCCTGGGTCAACGCCAGCACGTCGCGGATGGTGGTTTCCGGCCCGACGGTGATCGGATCGCGGATGACGCCGGCTTCGAACTTCTTGACCTTGGCCACTTCGGCGGCCTGCTGTTCCACGCTCAGGTTCTTGTGGATGATGCCCATGCCGCCGAGCTGGGCCATGGCGATGGCCAGGCGTGCTTCGGTGACGGTATCCATCGCAGCGGACAGGATCGGGAGCTTCAGCCGCAGGTCGCGCGTCAGCCGGGTTTCCAGGCTGACATCCTTGGGCAGGATGATCGAGTGGGCGGGGACGAGCGAGACGTCGTCGTAGGTGAGAGCTTCAGCCTGGATGCGCAGCATCGGCATACCCGAGATGTGGGGAAGCGCGTCATTTTACCCTGTTTGTCGGCCGAGCGGCAGGGGGTAGATGCGACGCAGTGTCGCGGCGGTGGGTGTGGGGCACTTCGGTGGGTGACGGCTTCGGTGGGTGACGACTTGGTGGGTGACGACTTGGTGGGTGACGACCGTTGGTCGTCACGATTTTCGGCGGCCGAGGGAAAAGCGTGACGACCAACGGTCGTCACCCACCGGGGCTTGGTCGTCACCCACCAGAGCTTGGTCGTCACCCACCAGAGCTTGGTCGTCACCTACGAAAGGCGCCGCTGCGCTCGCCGACCATGGGTCGGCGCTACCCATCCGTCACCGCCCGGGCGGCCTTAGACGAACGCTTCGGCCGCTTCCAGGGTGTTCTGCATCAAGGTGGCCACGGTCATCGGGCCGACGCCGCCGGGCACCGGGGTGATCCAGCTGGCGCGCTCTGCGGCCGCTTCGAAGCCGACATCGCCGACCAGCCGGCCGTCGTCCAGCCGGTTGATGCCCACGTCGATCACCACCGCACCGGGCTTGACCCATTCACCCGGGACGATGCCCGGGCGGCCGACCGCCACCACCAGGATGTCGGCGTTGCGCACGGCCTGTTCCAGCACGTCCTTGGGGGTGAACTTGTGGCAACTGGTCACCGTACAGCCGGCGATCAGCAGCTCCAGCCCCATTGGCCGGCCGACGTGGTTGCTGACGCCGACGATGGTGGCATTGCGGCCGCGCACGGGCTGGTCGGTGTGGCCCAGCAGCGTGGTGATGCCACGCGGGGTGCACGGGCGCAGGCCGAACTCGCGCAGCGCCAGGTGGCCGACGTTTTCCGGGTGGAAGCCGTCCACATCCTTGCGCGGGTCGATGCGCTGGATCAGCCGACGCGCGTCGGGAATGCCGGGCAGCGGCAGCTGGATCAGGATGCCGTGGATCTTCGGGTCCGCATTCAACGTATCGATCAGCGCCAGCAGCTCGGTTTCGCTGGTGCCGGCGGGGAGATCGAAGTCATGCGCCTCGATGCCGACCTTTTCCGCCGCACGGCGCTTGTTGCGCACGTAGACGGTGGACGCCGGGTCGCCGCCCACCAGCACCACGGCCAGCCCGGGGCGGCTGCCACCGGCGGCGACACGGGCGTCTACGCGCACTTTCAGGCTGTCCAGCAGCGCTTCGGAGATGCGGCGGCCGTCGAGGATGCGGGCGGAATGGGAGGCGTCGGTTGGCAAGGTCATCGAAGCAGGCGTGGAGCGGCGGGGATGGCTATTGTCCCTGATTCAGGCCCGGTAGTGACGGCCGCTGGCCGTCAACCGCAGATGGTAGTGACGGCCGCTGGCCGTCAACCCGCGATGGTAGTGACGGCCGCTGGCCGTCTGCCGCGCAATGACGGCCAGCGGCCGTCACTACCGACCCATCCCTGCCCTGCTCAGGCGTCCGGCGGCACCTGATCGGCATTCAGCGTGCGCGACTGGCGCTTGGGCACGGTGAACGGGGTCGGCGTGGGCACGCCCGGCAGCGAGCTGCCGAAGGCCATGTGGGCGCCGGCGCGGAGGTCGCCACCGGCCATTTCCAGCTGCAGGCGCTCGGCGTCGCGCTCGCGGATCTGCTCGGCGATATCGCGGGCGTCGTCCTCGTCCGCACCGAGCTCCATGAGCGCGGCCTGGCCGAACATCACCGCCGATTCGAAGGTCTCGCGGATCTGGAAATCGACGCCGGCATGGATCAGCCGTAGCGAATGTTCGCGGTCGAACGAGCGCACCAGCAGCTTGGCCTGCGGGAACTCATGCGAGACCAGTTCGACGATACGGTCCGCTTCGGCGGCATCGTTGACGCACACCGCGATCGCCCGGGCGCTGGCCGCACCGGAAGCATGCAGCACGTCCAGCCGGGTGCCGTCGCCGTAATAGATCTTGAAGCCGAAGCGCTCGGCGCTATGGATCATCTCCACATCGTTGTCGATGATGGTCACGTCCACGTCGCGCGCCAGCAGTGACTGGCTGGCGACCTGGCCGAAGCGACCGAAGCCGATCAGCAGCACGCTGCCGGACAAGCCTTCGGCGGTTTCAACGCCTTCCATGCTGACCACCGCAGGCGCGGCAAAGCGCTTGTGCGCCAGCACCACCAGCGGCGTCAGCGCCATCGAAAGCACCACCACTGCGGTGAAGTTGGCATTGATGTCCACGTCGATGACACCGGCACTGGCGGCCGCGGCAAACAGCACGAAGGCGAACTCACCGCCCTGCGCCATCACCACGCCACGGTCCAGTGCCTGCGCATGGTTGCTGCCCATCACGCGCGCCACTGCATAGATGCACAGGGCCTTGGCCACCATCAGCGCCAACACCAGCCCGACGATCAGCGGCCAGTTGCGCGCCACCACGCCCAGGTCCAGCGCCATGCCCACGCTGAGGAAGAACAGCCCCAGCAGGATGCCGCGGAACGGTTCGATGTCCGCTTCAATCTGGTGCCGGAACGTGGACTCACTGAGCAGCACGCCGGCCAGGAAGGCGCCCATCGCCATCGACAACCCGGACAGCTGCATCAGCAATGCCGCGCCCAGCACCACGAGCAGCGCGGCGGCGGTCATCACTTCGCGTGCCTTGGCGGCGGCGAGGATGCGGAACAACGGATTGAGCAGGAAGCGCCCGACCAGCACCAGGCCGACCACCGCACCGGCGCCGATGGCCACCGAGAGCCAGCGCGACCCTTCGCCACCGGCACTGCCGGCCGAGGGCCCCATGAAGGCGACCAGCGCCAGCAGCGGCACGATCAGCAGGTCTTCGAACAGCAGGATGGAGACGATCTTCTGGCCGGGCGGCAGCGCGATGTCACCACGCTCGGCCAGCAACTGCATCACCACCGCGGTGGAGGTCAGCACGAAGCCGGTGGCGCCGATGAAGGCGACCTGCCAGGGCAGCCCGAACAGCTTGGCCACCAGGGTCAGCACGATCGCGCAGGTAACGATCTGCGCGGTGCCGAGCCCGAAGATTTCCTTGCGCAGGCTCCACAGATGCGAGGGCCGCATCTCCAGGCCGATCACGAAAAGAAACATCACCACGCCCAGTTCGGCGGTGTGCAGGATCGCCTGCGGATCGGAGAACCAGCCCAGCCCGAACGGCCCGATCGCCAGGCCGGCAGTGAAGTACCCCAGCACCGACCCGAGGCCGAAACGCCGGAACAACGGCACCATCACCACCGCCGCGCCCAACAGGGCGACGACCTTGACCAGTTCACTGCTTGCAGCTGCTTCCACCGCCATGCGGCCATTCCTGTGATGCGTTGAAGTGCGTCAACGATAGGGCATGCAGGACGCAATCAATAGCACGTGGGTTGCGGTTCATTGTTCCGCAGATGAAACGGACGGCTAATTCATCGCCATGTCGTTCCATCTGGTGCTGCGAACGTACGGCTGCCGCTGCGCTCGCCGACCATGGGTCGGCGCTACCGCTGGCACGGCACTGCGTGCCAGATTGGCACCTCCGTAGCGCCGAGCCACGCTCGGCTAGCGCAGCGGGCGGATCAGCGACCCGAGCAGAACGCGGCGTAATCGATGTAGCCGGGGAAGTCCCGGCCGGGGGCGCAGACCGCGCAGTGTGGATCCGGCGACAGCCGGGTTTCGCGGAAGCGCATTTCCAGTGCATCGAAGCGCAGCAGCCGTCCGGTCAGCGGCTCGCCGATGCCCAGCAGCAGCTTCAGTACTTCGGTGGCCTGCAGCACGCCGGCCAGGCCTGGCAGAACACCCAGCACGCCTGCTTCGGCGCAGTTGGGGGCGAACTCCGGCGGCGGGGGCTGCGGAAACAGGCAGCGGTAGCACGGCGCTACGCCGCGCTGGCGGCCGGCATCGAACACGCTCACCTGGCCGTCGAAGCGCTCGATGGCCGCGTAGACAAGCGGCGTGGCGTGCTTGATGCACGCATCATTGAGCAGGTAGCGCAGCGGGAAGTTGTCCGAACCATCCAGCACCACGTCCACACCTTCCATCAGCGCGTCGATGTTGGTCGAGGTGGCGCGTTCGGCGATGGCCTCCACGGTGATGGAGGGGTTCAATGCGAGCAGGCGCTCGCGCGCCGAGTCGACCTTGAACAGGCCGACGCCGGCTTCGGTATGCACGATCTGCCGGTGCAGGTTGCTGCGCTCCACGCGGTCGTCGTCGACGAAGCGCAGCTGCCCTACTCCGGCGGCGGCCAGGTAGAAGCCGGCCGGCGAACCCAGCCCGCCGGCGCCGAGCACCAGCACGCGTGAACGCTGCAGCTGGCGCTGGCCCACCTCACCGACCTGCGGCAGCAGCAGGTGGCGCGAATAGCGGTCATGGAAATCACGGTCTTCGGCGGTGCCGGACGGCTGCACCAGCGGCAGTTGCTGCGCGCGCCAGGCCACGGTGCCGCCGGTTACCGAGGCGACGTTTGCATAACCCGCCGCGTGCAGGAACAGCGCAGCATCGGCAGAGCGTTTGCCGGTCTGGCAGATCAGCAGGATGTCTTGATCCTGGTGCGGCAGGTGCGCGGCCGGATCGGCCTGCAGGTCAGCCAGGGTGATGCCACGTGCGCCTTCGGCCATGCCGCCGGCGCGCTCGAGCGGCTGGCGTACGTCGATCAGCACGGCGCCTTCGGAAAGGCGCTGCAGGACGAGTCCGGGGGAGATTTCGAGGATGCGCATGGCCGCATTATCGGCCATGCACATCGGGTCGGCACACTGCCGCTGCGCTCGCCGACCATGGGTCGGCGCTACCGGGATTGGCTTGGTAGCGCCGAGCCATGCTCGGCGGAATCTCTCCGCACACTGCCGCTGCGCTCGCCGACCGTGGGTCGGCGCTACCGGGGGTTGGCTTGGTAGCGCCGAGCCGTGCTCGGCGGAATCTCTCCGCACACGGCCCGCTGCGCTCGCCGACCATGGGTCGGCGCTAGCGGGTCAGCGACCCTTGACGTGCTTCATCAGGCGGCGCTTGGCCTTGACCTGGCGTTCGGTCAGCGGGTTCTTCTTGCCTTCATAGGGGTTGGTACCCTCGCGGAAGATGAACTGCACCGGCGTGCCGACCAGCTTGAAACGCTTGCGGAAGAAGTTTTCCAGGTAGCGCTTGTAGGTCTCCGACAGTTCCTTCAGGCGCGTGCCGTGCACGATGAAGGTCGGCGGGTTGGCGCCGCCCGGATGCACGTAACGCAGCTTGGACACATGCCCACGGATGGTCGGCGGCGGATTGGCGGTGTAGGCCATTTCCAGCGCCTGGTTCACTTCGCTGGTGCTGAACTGGTGATTCGCCGAATCGTGCGCGCGGTGGATCGCGTTGAACAGCTCACGCAGCCCGGAGCCGTGCATCGCCGAGATGCGCACCGATTCGGCCCACGGCACGAAGCCCAGGCGCAGCGACAGCTGGGTCTCTGCCTGCTCACGCTGGTAGTCGGTCAGTCCGTCCCACTTGTTGATCGCGATGACCAGCGCGCGCCCGGCATCCAGCACCGCACCGAGCACGGTGGCGTCCTGGTCGGTCACGCCTTCATGCGCGTCCAGCATCAGCACCGCGACCTGGCACTGTTCGATGGCCTGCATGGTCTTGACGACCGAGAATTTCTCCACCGCTTCGTCCACGCGGCCACGACGGCGCAGGCCGGCGGTGTCGATCAGACGGTAGTCGCGGCCCTCGCGTTCCAGGTCCACCGAGATCGAATCGCGGGTGGTGCCCGGCACTTCCGAGGCGATCATCCGCTCCTCGCCGAGGATGCGGTTGACCAGCGTCGACTTGCCCACGTTGGGGCGGCCGACGAAGGCGATGCGCACGCGGTTCGGATCGTTGTCCATCTCTTCGGCGCTGCCCTCTTCAGGCAGGCGCTCGACGATTTCCTCCAGCAGATCGTCCAGGCCCTGGCGATGCGCCGCCGAGACGGTCAGCATCTCGGCAAAGCCGTAGCGCGAGAACTCCGCACGCACGGTGTGCTCGTCGGTGCCGTCGATCTTGTTGATCAGCAGCACCTTCGGCTGCTGCTGCTTGCGCAGCCAGGCCAGGATGTCGTCGTCCAGCGAAGAGGTGCCATCGCGCGCATCGACCACAAAGACGATCAGATCGGCTTCTTCGGCGGCGGCACGGGCCTGGCGCGCGGTGGCGCCGGCCAGGCCTTCTTCTTGTTCGGCGATGCCGCCGGTGTCCACGATCAGGAAGTGATTGTCCTCGTCCAGGCGACAGACACCATAGTTGCGGTCACGGGTCACGCCGGGCTGGTCATGGACCAGCGCGTCGCGGGTGCGCGTGAGCGCATTGAAGATTGTGGACTTGCCGACATTCGGCCGTCCGACCAGGGCGACCAGGGGCAGCATCGCGTTTACTCCGTGATTAATTGGCCAACCGGAAAGCGGTCAGCTTGCCTTCGACGTTCTGCACCAGCAGGACCCCGTCGGCGACTATCGGTTGGGCCTTGACGGTCCCGCCGGTCTTTGCCCGGGCGGCCATCGCGCCATCGGACTGTTGCAGCCAGTGAACGTAGCCGTCGAAATCGCCGACAACCACGTAATCGCCCTGCAGGGCCGGGCCGGTCAGCTGGCGCCGGGCCAGTCCGGTCTGCGACCAGCTGGCCGCACCGCTCTGCTTGTCCAGGCCGAACACACCGCCCTGGTTGTCGGTGACGATCACGTAGGACGAGGACAGCGTGACGCCGCCTGCTCCGCCGTGATCGCGCGTCCACAACGGACGCCCGGTCGGACCTTCGATGGCGATGGTCTGGTTCTTGAAGCTGCTGGCGTACAGCGTGTTGCCTTCCAGCACCGGCGCGCCGTCGACGTCGGCCATGCGATCCAGTTCGGTGCGCCCTTCCGGGTTCCCGACCACCTGGTCCCACAGGGTGCGGCCATCAGCTGCGCCCAGCGCAGCCAAGGTGCCGTCGTCGTTGCCGACGAAGACCACGCCCGGGCCCTGCACCACCGGCGCGTTGCCGCGCACGGTCAGCATCGGCAGTTCGCGCGGGTTGAACCAGCGCTGGGTGCCGTTGGTGGCGTCGAAGGAGGTGATGCGGCCGTCATTGCTGCGCACGAACACCATGCCCTGGCCGACGGCCGGGGCCGAGATCACTTCGCCCGGCACCTTGGCGCGCCACTTTTCGGTGCCGTCAGCGGCATCCAGCGCGATCACCTGGCCGTCCAGCGTGCCGATGACCACCAGGCCCTCGCCCACGCCCGGACCACCGGAAAGGCGCAGCTTGGGCTTCTTCTTTTCCTTTGCCGGCTCATAGGTCCAGACCTTCTTGCCGGTCTGCAGATCGATGGCATGCACGCCGCCGGTGATGGCAGCGGCATACACGCGGCCGTCGGCGACTGCCGGACCCTGGCGCACGCCGATGCGATCCTCGCCCTTGCCCAGGTTGACCGTCCACAGCTTGTCGACCTTGACGGTGGCATCGAACTTCACCAGTTCCACCGGCTCCTGCAGTTTCTTGGCTTCGGCGTCCTTGCCGGCGAACCAGCCCTTGACCGTGCTGCAACCGGACAGCGCCATGCCGAGCATGGCAACCGTGGCAACCCGCTTGAGGATGACCATCTGACTCATTACACCGACTCCTCAGTCGCCGCGACGGTGCCGCCGGCGTCCATCAACTTGGTTTCCAGCAGGCGCCGCTGCGGCGCTGCCACGTCCAGCGTCTTCAGCGCTTTCTCATACTGCCCACGCGCTTCATCGCGCTTGCCGGTGGCCATCAGGGCATCACCGTGGATTTCCAGCGAACCGGGATCGGTGGCGTTGCCCAGCAGGGTGATCGCTTCGCTGCCCTTGCCGGTGGCCACCAGCAGGCGCGCGATGCGCTGGTCCACGACCTGCTTGAGGTCGCCTTCCACCTTCACCGCGCGCAGGGTCGCCAGCGCGTCTTCATCCTTGCCCGCTTCCACCTGCGCCTTGGCCAGCTGCAGCGCAGCCAGTTCGGAATAGATGTTGGACGGACCGGCGTCGAGCGCCTTGACCGCCTTGCTGGCGTCGTCGAGCTTGTTTTCCTGGATGCCCTTGAGCACCTTCTGGTATTCGACGTTGGCCGAAGCCAGCTTGTTGCCGTGCTCCTGCTGCCAGTAGCCCCAGCCCCAGATGGCACCGACGGCGATCACTACACCGCCGATGATGCTCAGGCCATTCTTCCGCAGCCAGGTGCGGACGCGTTCACTTTGTTCGTGCTCGTCGAGCAGGTCGTCGATCGCCATGCGTACTCTCGCCCTACCCGAGCCGGAGACAAGCTCGCCGGGGAGGACTGTTCAATGGGTTGTGGATTCCGGTCCGGGCCTCAGTTTGAAACCGGGACCACGGAGCCCTCAGAGGATACCGTAAAGCGTGCGACGTTGGCTCGCCGATACGGGCCAAGGTCGATGATGGCGCCGTTCTGCTGAACCTGCACCTGCGCGGCATTGCCCAGCACCACCCGGCCGACCTGGCCCGGGGTGAAGCTGCGCGACTGGCCGGCCTGGATCAACGCCTTTTCCACCGTGCTGCCATCCGGCGCGGTGATCTCCACCCAACTGTCGCCGCTGAACTGAAGGCCGAGTGCGCCCTTGGCCATAGCCGGTGGTTCGGTGGGCGCCGCAGGCCGCGGCACCGGCGTCAGCGAGGCCATGTAGGGCTGCGTGACAGGACGCGCTGGTGCGGCGGCCGGGGCTGCAACGCCGGGGGTGGCCGCATCGTCGTTGCGCGGCGGGGCCACGGTGACGGTGGCCGGAATCACATCCAGCGAGGCCGTGCTCGGCCCCTGCCCGTCGGCATCCAGATGGCTGCGGGTGGCGAACCAGACCGGCACCGCCAGCGCGGCGGTGATGCCCACGTACAGCAGACGCCGGCCAACGCTCTCGGCAATCCGGCGCGCACGCGGCGTATGGGTGTGGCTGACCAGGGTGGGCGGAACGATCGGGCCGACCTGCGCCTGCTCCAGCACCTCGCCTACGTCCACGCCCAGCAGGCGCGCATAGCTGCGCAGCTGGCCCCGGACGAATACCGGCGCACCGAGCCGCTGCCATTGTTCTTCTTCCAGCGAACGCACCACCTGCGCCGGCATGTGCAGGCGCTGGGCCACATCATCAAGCGTCAGTCCTGCCGCTTCACGGGCTTGGCGCAGGCGTTGGCCACAGCCGGCGGCCGTCTCGAAAGCGTTCACGGTCTGGTTGTCAGTCACAGTGCTTCAACCCTTGGAATTGAGGTCCGCTTCCTGCGGAAATTCCTGTCGAATCCGCTGCTGGTAGCGCTCAGCGGCTCGCTGATCACCCAGTCGCGTCTCTATTTGCGACGCCAGTTGTAACACGGAACGCGTTGGCGGTGCAGCCGCGAGCCGGCGCTCGGAGAACGCGCGCGCTTCCATGTAACGGCCATTGTCGAAGGAAAGCTGGGCCATGGCATCCAATGCCTGGGCATCGCGCGGGTCCTGTGCGAGCGCCGCGCGCAGGTAGCGCTCGGCAGGCACCGGCTGCTTGGCCCGAAGCGCACACGCACCCGCATTGGACAAGGCAACGCCGGGACTGGAATAACCGGGCGCTGCGATGGCGCGCTCGAACATGCCGAGCGACGCTTCGGCGTTGCCGTGGTCACACATCCAGGCCGCGTAGTTGTTCAATACATCGCCGCGCTCGGGGGCCTGTGCCACGGCGCGCTGCAGCAGCTCACCGGCACGCGGACCCTCGCCACGACGGTCGGCGATGGCAGCCAGCAGCAGCAGCGCGTCGGGACGATCGGGAATGAGCTTGAGCGCGGCACGCGCGCGCTTTTCCGCAGCGTCCAGCTTGCCGGTGCCGAAGTCCGAGCCGGCAAGGGTCAGCTGGCTCTGGTACTGGTGCAGCTTGCGGATACGACCATCATCCTGGGCAACGTAGGTGGGGGCCACCGCCAGCTGCGCCTTGGGCAGTTTGACGCCCTTGGAACCGCTGTTGCAGGCGGCCAGCGCCAACGCACACAGCGTAGCGAGGGCCAGGATCCACGCGCGGTCAGGCCGCTGCATCGCGCCCGGCGCCTTCCTTGATGGCCTTGTCGAGCGTCTTGTTGAACTCGGCCTGGCGGCGGGTGCGGTCCATCACCTGCCCCTTCAACTGGCCACACGCCGCATCGATGTCGTCACCACGCGTGCGACGCACCATGGTCAGCACGTTGCTGTCCAGCAGGATGGTCTGGAACGCGCGGATCTGCACATCGTCGGAGCGCTCGTAGCGGGTGCCCGGGAACGGATTGAACGGAATCAGGTTGATCTTGCCCGAGCCCTTGGCCTGCACCGCGTTGTCGAACTGGCGCATCAACCGGGCCAGTGCACGGGCGTGCTCGGGCTGGTCGTTGATGCCCTTCATCAGGGTGTATTCGAAAGTCACCGATTCGCGGCGCTTGTTGGCGCGCAGGTAGCGCGCACAGGAGGCCATCAGATCGGCGATCGGGTATTTCTTGTTGAGCGGCACCAGCGTCTCGCGCAGCTCGTCGGTCGGCGCATGCAGCGAAACGGCCAGCGACACGTCGCTTTCGGTGGACAGCCGGTCGATCTGCGGCACCAGGCCGGAGGTGGACAGGGTCACCCGCTTGTTGGCCAGGCCGTAGCCCAGGTCATCGCGCATCACGCTCATGGCGCGCACGACGTTTTCGAAATTCATCAGCGGCTCGCCCATGCCCATCATCACCACGTTGGTGAGGCGACGCTGCTTGTGCGGGATGTTGCCCAGGTGGCGCGCGGCCACCCACACCTGGCCGATGATCTCGGCGGTGGACAGGTTGCGGTTGAAGCCCTGCGTGGCGGTCGAACAGAAGGTGCAGTTCAGCGCGCAGCCGACCTGCGAGGACACGCACAGCGTGCCGCGGTTCTTGTCCGGGATGTAGACCGCCTCGATGGCGTTCTTGCCATCGGTGCCCATCGCCAGCAGCCACTTGTGGGTGCCGTCGGCGGACGGTTTTTCGAACACGATGTTCGGGACGAGGACCTCGGCATGTTCCTGCAGCTTGGCGCGCAGGTTCTTGCCGAGGTCGGTCATCTCATCGAAGTCGGTGACGTAGTGATGGTGGATCCACTTCATCACCTGGTGGGCCCGGAACTTCTGTTCGCCCAGTTTCTCGACGAAAAAGCGCTCCAGGCCCGCGCGATCAAGGTCGAGCAGGTTCTGCTTGCCAGCCGTGGGTGCCGACTTCGGCAGCGGCTGGATGGCGGGTGTCTGTACGACCTCGTTCACGTCGACCTCTTAGCGGGAAACCACTTCGGTAGCGGCAAAGAAATAGGCGATTTCGTTGGTGGCGTTCTCGACCGAGTCCGAGCCGTGGGCGGCGTTGGCATCGATGGATTCAGCGAAATCGGCGCGGATTGTGCCCGGCGCAGCTTCCTTCGGGTTGGTGGCACCGAGCAGGTCACGGTGGGCCAGCACGGCGTTCTCGCCTTCCAGGGCCTGGATCATCACCGGGCCGGAGATCATGAACTCGACCAGTGCGTTGAAGAACGGACGCTCGCGGTGCACGGCGTAGAAGCCTTCGGCTTCGCGGCGCGACAGCTGCTTGTACTTGGCGGCGACGACCTTCAGGCCAGCCTTCTCGAAGCGGGCGTAGATTTCACCGATGACGTTCTTGGCAACGGCGTCCGGCTTGATGATCGAAAGGGTGCGCTCCAGCGCCATGGTGGTATCTCCGAAAGTCCGGGCCACTCAAGGCCCGAGGGTAACATGAAAAAAACCCGCGTCAAAACGCGGGCTTAGCCTGATAAACGTGCGCGGATTGTAACGCCTCGCTCCCCTCCACGGTAGCCCTGGCCATTCATGTGAGACGTGGCTGAACGCCGCCAACAACATGCTGCGGCGCACAATGCGCTGGCCCGTAGGCGGGTCTAATATCAAACAATCGTTTGATTGAACCTGTCCCGCCCCATGGCCAAACCCGCTCACTTCTCCACCAAGGACCGCATTCTCGGCGCTGCCGAGGAGCTGTTCGCGCTGCATGGCTTTGCCGGGACCTCGCTGCGCCAGGTGACCACCCAAGCCGATGTGAACATCGCCGCGGTCAACTACCACTTCGGCTCCAAGGAAAACCTGGTCAACGAGGTGTTCCGCCGGCGCATGGACGAAATGACCGCCGCGCGCATGGGCCAGCTGGAAAAGGCGCGCGCCGAGCATCCCGGCGCGCTTCGGCCGGTGCTGGCTGCCTTCGTCGAACCGGCACTGGCGATGGCCCAGGACCGGCAGAGCGGCGGTGCCTTCGTAAGGGTGATCGCCCGCGCCTACGCCGAAAAGAACGACAACCTGCGCCGCTTCCTTTCCGACCACTACGGGCACGTGCTGCGCGATTTCGGCCGTGCCATCGCCGGTTGCGTACCGGGCCTGAGCAAGGAGGAGCTGTACTGGCGGCTGGACTTCCTGGCCGGTTCGCTGACCTACGCCATGGCCGATTTCGGCCTGATCAAGCGTCCCGCCGGTGTCACCGAAGAAGCCCATCGTGCACAGGCCGCCCAGGAACTCATCCACTTCGCCGAGGCCGGTTTCCGCGCCGCGGCACGCAGTGAAGGCAGCCCCACGCCTTCGACCCCTGCCCCCTCCCTTTCCACCCAGTAACTGCTGACCAACCAAGGCTTATCGACATGTCCAATTCCCTGCCAGTCCGCCGCGCCGCCGTGCTGGGTGCCGGCGTCATGGGTGCCCAGATCGCCGCCCACCTCACCAACGCCGGTGTCGACACCGTGCTGTTCGACCTGCCCGCCAAGGAAGGTCCCGCCGACGGCGTGGTGATCAAGGCGATCGCCAACCTGACCAAGCTGAGCCCGGCCCCGCTGGCCAGCAAGTCCTACGCCGAAGCGATCACCCCGGCCAACTACGAGACCGGACTTGAGCAGCTGCGCGACTGCGACCTGATCATCGAGGCCATCGCCGAACGGATGGACTGGAAGCAGGACCTGTACAAGAAGATCGCCCCGTTCGTGGCCGACCACGCCGTGCTGGCCTCCAACACCTCCGGGCTGGGCATCAACAAGCTGGCCGACGTGCTGCCCGAGCAGCTGCGCCACCGCTTCTGCGGCGTGCATTTCTTCAACCCGCCGCGCTACATGCACCTGGCCGAACTGATCCCGGCCACCACCACAGATACCTCGGTGCTGGAAGCCCTGGAAGCCTTCCTGGTCACCACCCTGGGCAAGGGCGTGGTGTACGCCAAGGACACCCCGAACTTCATTGGCAACCGCATCGGCGTGTTCTCGATCCTGTCCACCATCCACCACACGCAGGAATTCGGGCTGGGCTTCGATGAAGTCGATGGCCTGACCGGACCGCTGGTCGGCCGCCCGAAGTCGGCGACCTACCGCACCTCCGACGTGGTCGGCCTGGACACCATGGCGCACGTGATCAAGACCATGGGCGATACCCTGCCGAATGATCCGTGGCATGAGTTCTTCAAGTCGCCGAAGTGGCTGGACGCGCTGATTTCCAAGGGCGCACTGGGCCAGAAGACCGGCGCGGGCATCTTCCGCAAGGTCGGCAAGGACATCGTGGTGCTGGACCTGGAAAAACAGGACTACCGCCCGGCCGACCGCGCCGCAGCACCGGAAGTGGTGGAGATCCTGAAGATCAAGAACCCGGCCGAGAAGTTCGCCAAGCTGCGCGAGAGCCAGCACCCGCAGGCGCAGTTCCTGTGGGCGAGCTTCCGTGACCTGTTCCATTACAGCGCCTACCACCTGGCCGATATTGCCGAGACCGCGCGCGATGTTGATCTGGCCATCCGCTGGGGCTACGGCTGGTCGCTGGGCCCGTTCGAAACCTGGCAGGCCGCCGGCTGGAAGCAGGTCGCGCAGTGGATCGCCGATGACATCGTGGCGGGCAAGAGCATGAGCAGCGCGCCGCTGCCGGACTGGGTGTTCGATGGCCGCGATGGCGTGCACGCCGCCGAGGGCAGCTACAGCCCGTCGCGCAACGCCAAGCTGCCGCGCTCGGCGCTGCCGGTGTACCAGCGCCAGCGCTTCCCCGATCCGCTGCTGGGCGAGAAGTTCGCTCCGGGCGAAACCGTGTTCGAAAACGACGGCGTGCGCATGTGGCACGACGGCGACGGCATCGCGGTGGTCAGCTTCAAGACCAAGATGAACACCGTTTCCGACCACGTGCTCGATGGCCTGCAGGAGGCGATCAAGCGCGCCGAGCAAGGCTTCCAGGGCCTGGTGATCTGGCAGCAGAAGGAACCCTTCTCCGCCGGTGCCGACCTGGCTGGCGCGCTCGGCCTGCTGCAGGCCGGCAAGGTCGAACAGTTCGAAGAAATGGTGCACAACTTCCAGCGCACCAGCCAGGCGATCAAGTACTCGCTGGTGCCGGTGGTGACCGCCGTGCGCGGCCTGGCACTGGGTGGTGGCTGCGAGTTCCAGATGCACAGCGCCAAGAGCGTGGCCTCGCTGGAAAGCTACATCGGCCTGGTCGAGGCCGGAGTCGGCCTGCTGCCCGCCGGCGGTGGCCTGAAGGAACTGGCGGTGCGTGCTTCGCAGGCGGCCGGTCCGGGCGGTGATGTGTTCGCCGAACTGAAGAAGACCTTCGAAACCGTGGCCATGGCCAAGGTATCCAACTCGGCCGTCAACGCCAAGGAACTGGGCCTGATGCGCGCCACCGACAAGGTGGTGTTCAACAGCCATGAGGCGCTGTACATCGCCAAGGCCGAAGTGCGCGCACTGGCCGAAGGCGGCTATCGCCCGCCGATGCCGGCGCGCCGCATCCAGGTCGCTGGCGACGTGGGTATCGCCACCTTCAAGATGATGCTGGTCAACATGCTGGAAGGCCGCTTCATCAGCCCGTACGACTACGAGATCGCCGTGCGCATCGCCACCGTGCTGTGCGGTGGCGAAGTGGATCGCGGCACGCTGGTGGACGAAGAGTGGCTGCTGGCCCTGGAGCGCAAGCACTTCGTCGAACTGGCCCAGCAGGAGAAGACCCAGGCCCGCATCGCGCACATGCTGAAGACCGGCAAGCCGCTGCGCAACTGATCGCCCCTCCCTGCTTTCGGTGGGTGCCGACCGTTGGTCGGCACTCCTGCTAAAAATTTCGAGAGATCACTGCAATGACCAAGCAAATCCAGGACGCCTACATCGTCGCCGCCACCCGCACCCCGGTCGGCAAGGCGCCCAAAGGCGTGTTCCGCAATACCCGCCCCGATGACATGCTGGCCCACGTACTCCGCTCCGTGGTCGCGCAGGCGCCGGGCATCGACGTCAACCGCATCGACGATGCGATCATCGGCTGCGCCATGCCCGAGGCCGAGCAGGGCATGAACGTGGCCCGCATCGGCGTGCTGCTGGCCGGCCTGCCGGACACCATCGCTGCGCAGACCGTCAATCGCTTCTGCTCCTCCGGCCTGCAGGCGGTGGCGATGGCCGCCGACCAGATCCGCCTGGGCAATTCGGACCTGATGCTGGCAGGTGGCACCGAGTCGATGTCGATGGTGCCGATGATGGGCAACAAGATCGCGATGGCACCGAGCGTGTTCGACAACGACCACGTCTCCATCGCCTACGGCATGGGCATCACCGCCGAGAAGGTCGCCGAGGAATGGAAGGTGTCGCGCGAGGAGCAGGACGCCTTTGCCCTGGCCTCGCACCAGAAGGCGATCGCGGCGATCCAGAACGGCGAGTTCAAGGACGAGATCAGCCCGTATGACGTGCGCACCCGCCAGCCGGACCTGGCTGACGGCCGCCGCATCATCACCCGCGACAAGGTGGTGGACACCGATGAAGGCCCGCGCCTGGATTCGTCTGCCGAAGGCCTGGCCAAGCTGCGCCCGGTGTTCCGCAACGGCCAGTTCGGTGGCACGGTGACGGCCGGCAATTCCTCGCAGATGAGCGATGGCGCCGGTGCGGTACTGCTGGCCTCAGAGCAGGCGATCAAGGATTACGGCCTGACTCCGCTGGCGCGTTTCGTCAGCTTCTCCGTGGCCGGTGTACGCCCGGAAGTGATGGGCATCGGCCCGATCGCCGCGATTCCCAAGGCCCTCAAGCAGGCCGGCCTGAGCCAAGACCAGCTGGACTGGATCGAGCTCAACGAAGCCTTCGCCGCGCAGTCGCTGGCGGTGATCCGCGATTGCGGCCTGGATCCGTCCAAGGTCAACCCGCTGGGCGGGGCGATCGCGCTGGGCCACCCGCTGGGCGCGACCGGTGCGATCCGCACCGCGACCCTGCTGCACGGCCTGCGCCGTCGCCAGCAGAAGTACGGCATGGTGACGATGTGCATCGGCACCGGCATGGGTGCGGCGGGCATCTTCGAATCGCTGTAAGGGGTGTGTGGTTGCCGGGGCTGCGCCCCGGCACCCTGCTTCTTTTTGAAGCAACGGCAACGGCAACGGCAACAGCAGAGGCTGTGGGGCTGTGTGTTTGGCGGGGCGGGGTGGGTTCGCGGGGGACGGCAGAAGCCGCATCCTGCGGGCCTCGTTTCGCGCCATCCATGGCGCTCAACGCCCCCGCGAACCCACCCCGCCCCACCCTCTGACAGGTTCATGGGGGCCGTATTGGGAAAATACTAAAAAGGGGTCAGAGTCCTTTCGCGCAGCGAAAGGACTCTGACCCCTTTTTCGGGCTTCGTCGGATCGTCGGGTGGAGGGAGCCCCTGAGTCAGGGGCGGCCGCGAAGCGGCGGGGTGTGGGTACTGGTGAGACGGGGCCCGCGGTTTGCGCAGCAAAGCGTGGGAGCGGCAGCGCGAATGCGATGACGTGGACCCGCGCCATGGATGGCGCGAAACGAGGCCCGCATGGACGCAGTGTTTGCCGTCCCCCGACCAGCCCCACCGCCCGGCCCACCTCGCAGCTAAAGCATTAGCCACCAGCCACGAGGGGCCCAGCCGCTCGCCGGATCAATCCTCTTCCGCAAGCATTTCCTGCAGCTTCTGCCGTGCCGGCTTGGCCAGCTTCTTGCTGTTCAATGCGAACCGGATGGTAGCTTCCACCAAGCCCAGGTGCGTGCCGCAATCGAAGCGGCGGCCTTCAAAACGATAGGCATCCACCGGCTCGCTCTTCAGCAGTTCGGCAATGGCGTCGGTCAGCTGGATCTCGCCGCCGGCACCGGTACCGGTCGATTCCAGCAGCTCGAAGATCTTCGGGCTCAGCACATACCGCCCGACTACGGCAAGGTCGCTCGGCGCGTCTTCCGGCTTGGGCTTTTCCACGATCGCCGAGATGCGGCCATGGCTGCCATCGAAGGTCTCAGTGGCGACGATGCCGTAGCTGGCGGTCTGCTCGTGCGGCACGTCTTCCACGGCGATCACACTGGCCCCGGTGGACGCATTGAGGTCGGCCATCTGCTTCAGGGCGCCGTCGCCGCGGTTGTAGATCAGGTCATCCGGCAGCAGCACCGCGAAGGGCTCATCGCCGATGATCTCCTTGGCGCACAACACGGCATGGCCAAGGCCCAGCGCTTCGGCCTGGGTCACGAACACCGCGCGCACCCCGTTGGGCAGCACGTGGCGGACCAGCTCAAGCTGTTCGGTCTTGCCGGCGCGCTCGAGCTTCTGTTCCAGCTCGTAAGCCTTGTCGAAATAGTCGGCGACGGCGTGCTTGTAGCGGTTGGTGATGAAGATCAGGGTGTCACAGCCGGCTTCGATGGCCTCATCGACCGCGTACTGGATAAGCGGACGATCAATGATCGGCAGCATTTCCTTCGGAACCGTCTTGGTTGCCGGCAAAAAGCGCGTCCCGAGCCCTGCCACTGGAAAAACTGCCTTTCTGATTCGCTTGCTCATCGATTACCTGTTGGCCTCACGTGCCGGGAAAGGCACTACGTTAGCGGATGGAATGTAAGCATCCTGTTGAAGCGGATCGAATTCCGGCATCGTCGCGAACAGGATCTCCTGGATCGCGTTGATATCGTAAGTAGCGATGGCCTCGCGCAGCTTGGGCACGTTGCCCAGTACCAGGTCGCGCGAGAACGTGCGCACACCGGCCTCCAGCACTTTCGGGTGCGAAGTGGGCCGGTAATCCTCATCGGAATAGAACAGCGTCTCGTGCAGCTTTTCACCGGGGCGCAGTCCGGTATAGATGATTGCGATGTCCTTGTACGGCTGCTTGCCCGCCAGCCGGATCATCTGTTCGGCCAGCACGCGGATCGGCACCGGTTCGCCCATGTCCAGCGTGTAGATCGCGCCGTGCGATGCCGACGCGGCCGCCTGCAGGATCAGCTGGCAGGCCTCGGGAATGGTCATGAAATAGCGGGTGACTTCCGGGTCGGTCACGGTCACCGGGCCGCCCTTCATGATCTGGTCGCGGAACACCGGCACCACGCTGCCGGCCGAGGCCAGCACGTTGCCGAAGCGGACGGTCACGAAACGGGTATGCGTGGACTTCTGGTCCAGGCTCTGGCAGATCATCTCCGCATAGCGCTTGCTGGCGCCCAGCGAATTGACCGGGTCCACCGCCTTGTCGGTGGAGATGAACACGAAGTGCTCGACCTTCGCGTCCATGCAGGCCCGGGCCACATTTTCGGTAGCCAGGATGTTGTTGCGCACCGCTTCGCGCAGCTGACGCTCCAGCACCGGCACCTGCTTGTAGGCGGCCGCGTGGAAAGCCGCTTCGATGCGATGCAGCGACAGCGCGTGGCGGATCACCGCCGGATCGCCACAGTCACCCAGCACCGCCTCCACTTCGATATCCGGGAAGCTGCGGCGCAGCTCGGCTTCGATGGTCAGCAGCAGCAGCTCGCTCATTTCCAGCAGGACGATGCGCCCTGCCCCGTGGCGGGCGCACTGCCGGCACAGTTCCGAACCGATCGACCCGCCCGCGCCGGTGACCAGCACCGTACGGCCACCCAGCCAATTGCGGATCAGCGACCAGTCCGGCTGGATCGGCTTGCGGCCGAGCAGGTCTTCGATCGCCACTTCCTTCAACTGCCCCGGCAGCGACTGCCCCTGCAGGATGTCAGTGAGTTTGGGCACGGTGCGGAACGGCACCCCGGTGCTTTCGCACAGGCCGACCACGCGCTGCATGCCGACCGCATCCAAGGAGGGAATGGCGATGACGATCAGCTTGGCGGCCGTCTCGCGGGCAACTGCGGCGGCGTCATCCAGCGTGCCCAGGATCGGCAGGCCCTGCAACTTGGCGCCCTGCAGGTGCGGGGCGTCGTCGAGCAGGCCGACCGGATCGAACTCGCCTGAACGCCGCAGGTCACGAACCAGTGCCTCGGCAGCCTGGCCTGCACCGAGAATCAGCACGCGCCGCCCGCTGGTATCGGACTGCACGGCCTGGTAATCCTTCCAGGCGCGGTACAGCAGGCGCGGAGCGCCCAGCAGGGCCGACAGCGCGAACGGGTAGATGACCAGCACCGACATTGGAACGCCGTCGAAGCGCTTCCACATCAGGGTCAGGACGATGGCCACCAGGCCGATGAAACTGGCCTTGAAGATGTTGATCAGGTCGGCAACGCTGGCGAACCGCCACAGACCGCGATACAGCCCGACGCGCCAGAACACCAACGCCTGGATGCCCAGCACCAGCGAGGTGTCGACATTCCAGAGCGGCAACGCGGGCGCCTCGGGCAGGATGGAATAGCGGCCGGCATGCAGCAGCTGCCAGCAGGCCCACACCATGAACAGGTCATGGACGACAATGGCCGCGCGGGGCACCAACGCGATTATTCGATTCCACCGAGCTGACATGACCAGGTTAAACCCTCAATAGTTGCGCAGGCGAACACGCATGACAGCCCACAGACAGGCCAACAGCGCGCCCCAGGCCACCGCTACGCCGGCCTGTTGCAGCGGCGGCAGCGGAACGGAAGCATCCAGCACTGCTGCGCCGACGAGGCCGAGCAGAATATACACGCCCGTCACCCGTGCGTGGCTGAAACCCGCCTTCACCGCGCGCTGGTAGACATGCTGCGTATGCGGTTCCATCCAGCGCTGCCCCGAGAGCATGCGGGATGACAGCGTGAAGCCCGCGTCCACGATGAAGGCTGACAACGGTATCAGCAGCGCCAGCCAGTGAATGCTGGTGACCACGCTGGCCAGCCCCGCCAAGGCCGCCATCAGGTACCCCAGCGCACCACTGCCGACGTCACCCATGAAAATGCGTGCGCGCGGGAAGTTGAACGGCAGGAACCCCAGGCAGCCGGCCGCGACCACCACCGCGATCAGCGCGAACGGCATCGGCATCACCGCGGCCAGGCTCAGCGCACCGACCAGCGCATAGCCGCTGGCGATGCCGTTGATGCCGTCCATGAAGTTCCACAGGTTCACCAGCGCGGTCGCCACCAGGAACAGCAGCACGGCCTGCAGCGCATTGCCCGTCGCCTGCCAGACCAGGCCAGCCAGCAGGGCCGATGCCAGCATGTGTACCAGCAGCCGGCGAATGGCCGGCAACGGGCGGTGATCGTCCCACCAGCCGATGCCCGCCACCAGCGCCAGGCCAGTGGCGAATATCGCCAGTTGCGCTGCGGCGGTCGGGTAGAGCAACGCGCCCGCAGCGAGGCCGACCAGTGCAGTCACCACGATGGCGATCCCCCCGCCGCGCGGCGTCGCAACCTGGTGGCTGCGGCGCTCGCCCGGGTGGTCCAGCAGCTGCCGCCGCAACGCGTAGCGACGCGCCAGCCAGGTCAGCACGCCCGATACCAGCGCCAGCGCCACAAGCGCCAGCCACGGTTGGATCTCCCGCATCGCTTACAGCACCGCGTAGTTCAGCAGCGGCTTGACCGTTCCCCATTCCTTGCAGCTGGGGCATTGCCAGTGATGGGTGCGCGCGCCGAAGCCGCAACGCGTGCAGCGATAGGCCGGGTTGCGCACCAGCAGCTGATCGGTGATGTGTTTGAGGTCATGCAGGGTCGCGGTGGGATCGGCGCCTTCGGCCAGGGTGAGGTCGATCAGCGCCGACTCGCCACGTACCGACGGGCGGTCCTTCAGCTGCCGGCCCAGATAGGCACGGGCGGGCGAAATGCCCTCTTGTTCTTCCATCAGGCGGGTCAGTGCCAGCACCGGGGCGATGCCGCGGTAATGCTCGGTCATTTCCGACAGGAAGCTGCGGGCGCCGCCCATGTCACCGACCTTGCGATAGTTCTGCATCAGCGGCTGCAGCACTTCGGGCAGGTATTCCGGATCATTGCGTGCGGCGCGCTCGAAGGCGCGCACGGCGGCTTCGGCATTGCCCGCGTCGGTTTCCAGCCTGCCTTCGATGATGCCGGCACGCACCGACATCGCATCAGCCTGGTAGGCGCGCGCAATGGCCGCCCTCGCCTCCTCGACGTTGCCGGCACCACGATGGCGTTCGGCCAGTTCACATTCAAACTGTCCCACCAGTTTGCCCATCGGCTCGCCGGTCACTTCCTCAAAGCGCAGGGCGTTGTCGATCGCCTTTTCCCAGTCGCGCTCAGCCTGGTAGATGCCGATCAGGTGCTTGAGTGCCTGCGGGGCGCGCTGGTCGATCTGCGCCAGCTCGCTGAACACCGTTTCGGCGCGGTCCAGCAGGCCTGACTTCATGTAGTCCTCGCCGAGCGCCAGCAGCGCCTGTACACGCTGGGCATCACTCAGGTCGGTACGGTTGACCAGCCCCTGGTGCAGGCGGATGGCACGGTCGACCTCGCCACGACGGCGGAACAGATGGCCCAGCGCGACCTGGGTCTCGAAGGTTTCCTTGTCCAGCTCGGCGATGTGCAGGAACAGCTCGATCGCCTTGTCCGGCTGCTCGTTGAGCAGGTAGTTCAGGCCACGGAAATAGGTGCTGGACAAGCGGCTGACCTGGTTGTCACCGTGCCGCTGCCCGCCGCGACGGCCGATCACCCAGCCGGCGACGGCGGCCAGCGGTACGCAGAGAAAGAACCAGAAGTACTGGGAAACGAATTCCATGCGTGATCAGCGTCCGGCAAAAGGAGGATTGGGGGTCGCCACCGGGGTCACCAGGGCGGCCTTGTTGGCGCGGCGCAGCTGGGCATAGAGCGGAACGACCACGCTCACCAGCACCAGACCGGCACCGACCACGACCCCGACCAGCAATGCGGCGATCATCGCCACGCCAACCGAGGTATGCAATTGGGTAAATACAAGATTGATCGACATCTCGGTCATGTTGACCGCGCCGATGATGAGTCCAAGGACCAGAACGGCCAGCAGGACCAGCAAACGGAAAACCTTCATGCGACAGCTCCAGTCATGCCCGGTCTGTAGCTTATCCGACCCGGCGGGGGGATCGCACGCGCAACGTCACTGCCGTCAGGCAGGATCAGCATCCTGCGGAACCACGTCGCTGACGCGTTCGCGCAGCTCCTTGCCCGGCTTGAAATGCGGTACATGCTTGCCCGGCAGGGCGACCGACTCCCCCGTCTTGGGGTTGCGGCCCAGTCGCGGCGGGCGGTAATGCAGGGAAAAACTGCCGAAACCACGGATCTCGATCCGGTCACCGGCCGACAACGAACCACCCATCATTTCCAGCAACGACTTGACCGCCAGATCGACATCATCGGCCTTCAGGTGCGCCTGCCGGCGCGCGAGGATTTCGATCAGTTCCGATTTGGTCATTGCAGGCTCTGCTTGGGGGGCTCCAACCCTGAAACGGCCCGGACAAATGTCCGGGCCGTCCAGGAAACTACGACAGCGTAAGGCCGATTACTCGGACTTGTTGCCGCCCAGCTGTGCACGCAGCAGCGCGCCAAGCTGGGTCATGCCACCTGAAGCGGCGGACTGGTAGTCCTCCAGCACTTCGCGCATTTCGGCATCGTCCTTCGCCTTGATCGACAGCTGCAGGGTACGGCCCTTGCGGTCCATGCCCACGAACTTGGCTTCGATCTTGTCGCCAACCTTCAGGTGCTGGGTTGCATCGTCGACGCGGTCGGCGGAGATATCGCGGGCAGCCACATAGCCCTCGATGCCGTCGGCCAGTTCGATGATGGCGCCCTTGGCGTCAACTTCCTTGACCACACCTTCGATCTTCGAACCCTTCGGGTTCACGGCCATGAACTGGCCGAACGGGTCCTGCTCCAGCTGCTTGACGCCCAGGCTGATGCGCTCGCGTTCCGGATCGACGGCCAGGACGACGGCGTCCAGGTTGTCGCCCTTCTTGAAGTTGCGCACGATGTCTTCACCAGTGGTCGCCCAGCTGATGTCGGACAGGTGGACCAGGCCGTCGATGCCGCCGTCCAGGCCGATGAAGATGCCGAAGTCGGTGATCGACTTGATCTGGCCCGACACCTTGTCACCCTTCTTGTGGGTGGCAGCGAAGGTTTCCCACGGATTGGCGGCAACCTGCTTCATGCCCAGCGAGATGCGGCGACGCTCTTCGTCACAATCCAGCACCATCACTTCGACTTCGTCACCCACCTGCACAACCTTGGACGGGTTGACGTTCTTGTTGGTCCAATCCATCTCGGACACGTGCACCAGGCCTTCCACGCCCGGCTCGATCTCGACGAACGCGCCGTAATCGGTCACGTTGGAGACCTTGCCGAAGACGCGGCTGTTGGCCGGGTAACGACGCGAGATGTTATCCCACGGATCTTCGCCCAGCTGCTTCAGGCCCAGCGAAACGCGGTTGCGCTCGCGGTCGAACTTCAGCACGCGCACGTCCAGCTCGTCGCCGACATTCACGACTTCGGACGGATGGCGCACGCGCTTCCATGCCATGTCGGTGATGTGCAGCAGGCCGTCGATACCGCCCAGGTCCACGAATGCGCCGTAGTCGGTCAGGTTCTTGACGACACCCTTCAGGATCGCGCCTTCCTGCAGCTTGTCCATCAGCTGCTCGCGCTCTTCCGAGTGCTCGCTTTCGACGACAGCGCGGCGCGAAACCACGACGTTGTTACGCTTGCGGTCCAGCTTGATGAGCTTGAACTCCAGCTCCTTGCCTTCCAGGTAGGCCGGATCGCGCACGGGGCGCACATCGACCAGGGAACCCGGCAGGAACGCGCGGACATCCTTGATGTCCACGGTGAAACCACCCTTGACCTTGCCGCTGATGCGGCCGGTGATGGTTTCGTTCTTTTCCAACGCTTCTTCCAGCTCGTCCCACACCATGGCGCGCTTGGCTTTCTCGCGCGACAGGACGGTTTCACCGAAGCCGTTCTCGATGGAATCGAGGGCGACCTTGACGATATCGCCTTCAGCGACATCGATTTCGCCAGCGTCGTTACGGAACTGTTCGATCGGCACGATGCCTTCGGACTTCAGCCCGGCGTTGATCACCACGACATCGCCGCGGACTTCCACGACGGTACCGCTGACGATCGAGCCCGGCTTCAGCTTGGCCAGATTGGCCTGGCTGGCTTCAAACAGTTCGGCAAAAGATTCGGTCATTAGATTTACTCTGTTGATCACATGGGTCAGCGGCTTCCATCAAGGAGTCCATCTGCCCGCCTGTTGGTCGACCCCGGAAAAGCAGGCCGTGTGTGAAGTGGTTAAACCGCCACGCATCATTGCGCGACGGAGCATTTACTACCTTGCAGTACGGATCGCCTTGCGGCGGCGACAACCGCCACGAACGCTGGCGGTACTCCTGTACGAACGGATCAGGCAGCCGAAACCGGAAGCAGATCCATCACTCGTGCAACGACATCATCGATGCCGATACCAGTGGTATCGATGAGGACGGCATCGTCTGCCGGCTTCAGGGGCGCCACAGTGCGCTGTGCATCACGGGCGTCGCGGGCCATGATCTCGCGCAGGAGGTCATCAAAGTTAACAGAAACCCCTTTGTCATTCAACTGCTTATGCCGGCGCTCGGCGCGCTCCTCAGCGCTGGCGGTCAGGAAAACCTTGAATGGGGCGTCGGCGAAGATGACCGTGCCCATGTCGCGACCGTCCGCGACCAGGCCGGGCGCCGACCTGAATGCGCGCTGGCGCTCCTTCAGTGCGCTGCGCACCTCCGGAATGGCGGCAATGGCCGAGGCCAGCGCCCCGGTGGTCTCCAGCCGCAGCTCGTCGGTGGCGTCGGTGCCGTTGACCAGCACCCGCATCGCCTCGCCCTGCTCTACGAACTGGACCTTGGTGTCAAAGGTGCAGCGCACCAGCGCGGAGGCGTCGGAGGTATCGATGTCGGCCCAGCTTGCCGCCACGCCCACGGCCCGGTACAGCGCACCCGAATCGAGGTAATGCCAGCCCAGCCGACGGGCGACGATGCGGCTGATGGTACCCTTGCCAGCCCCGGAAGGGCCGTCGATGGTGAGGACGGGAACGAGTGCGGACATGGGGTTTCCAGCGGGTGTGAAGGCCCCATTCTAGCCCCAGCCTGAGCGCCTGCCACGATTGTTCTGTGCAACCACTTGAAACGATGGAGAAAAGCCCGGTAGAATGGCGGGCTTGAACGAGCGTCAACGCAGTATTGTCTCTGGCATATCGCGGCCGCGCTCCATCTGAACACTTACTTTTACACTCAACGTGTACGCCGAGGTATGCCATGAAAGTCCTGTCCTCCCTGAAGTCGGCGAAGGCCCGTCACCGTGACTGCAAGGTCGTGCGTCGTCGTGGCAAGATCTTCGTCATCTGCAAGTCGAACCCGCGTTTCAAGGCGCGCCAGCGCTGAGTCGGCCGGCCTGACGGCCGTCCACGGTTCCTTCGCGGGGCCGGTTTGATGCAGAAAGCCGCCTCCGGGCGGCTTTCTGCTTTGTTTGTGCTGTAATCGCCGTTCTTGACCACTGGGGAGTAGCTCGAGATGAAGCGTTACCTGATGTCCCTGGCCGTGCTGGCCATGCTGGCCGCCGCCACGCCGGCGCTGGCCGATACCCTGCTGATCGACCGTGCCGCCGACAAGCCGGCCGGCGCCCTGCCCGTCCGCGGACAGAGCATGCAGCAGGTGCAGAGCCAGTTCGGCTCACCCGCTGAACAGCTCGATGCCCGCGGCGGCCAGAAGCGCCAGTGGCCGACCATCAACCGCTGGGTCTACCCGCAGTTCACCGTCTACTTCGAAAGGCAGAAGGTGATCGACGTGGTGGCCAACAAGGCGGCCCCTAACGAGATCGGCCCCAAGCCGCCGATCCGCTGACGAACCCGGCCCGCGCCTGCGCGGGCGCATCCAAGCGAGACCATGAACCAGACCCTTCGTTTTCCTGCCGAATGGGAAGCCCAGAGCGGCATCCTGATTGCCTGGCCGACCGCCGACACCGACTGGGCCGATCGCCTGGGCCAGGTGGAAGAGACCTACATCGCCCTGGTCGCGGCGATCACCCGCTTCCAGCCGGTGCTGATCTGCGTGGCCGACGATGACGTGGAGACCTACGCCGAGATGCGCCTGCGCTCCAACCGCATCGACATGGACCGCGTGCTGTTCGTCACCGCCGCCTACGATGACACCTGGCTGCGCGACTCCGGCCCGATCACCCTGCAGCGCAAGGACGGCGGCTTCCAGCTGCTGGATTTCCGCTTCACCGGCTGGGGCGGCAAGTTCGACGCCACCCTGGACGATCAGCTGGTCGGCGTGCTCGATGCCGCGCGCGTGTTCAACGACGCCCCAGTGCGCAGCATTGCCTTCGCGCTTGAGGGCGGTGGCATCGAAACCGATGGCCAAGGCACCCTGCTGACCACCTGGAAATGCCTGCACGAGCGTCACCCGGACCGCGACCGCGACAGCCTGTCCGCCGACCTGGCCGACTGGCTGCAGCAGGACCGCGTGCTGTGGCTGGACCACGGCTACCTGGAAGGTGATGACACCGACGCGCACATCGACACGCTGGCGCGCTTCGCCTCGGCCGACAGCATCGTCTACCAGGCCTGCGACGATGCGTCTGATTCACACCATGCAGAGCTGCAGGCGATGGGTGCTGAGCTGGCCGCGCTGCGCACCGCCGATGGCCAGCCGTACCGCCTGTTCCCGCTGCCGTGGCCGCAGCCGGTGCTGGATGAAGGGCGCCGCCTGGCAGCGTCCTACGCGAACTTCCTGATCATCAATGGCGCGGTGCTGATGCCGGCTTACGGCGCCGTGGCCGACGACGCGGCGCGTGACGTGCTGGCGGCGGCGTTCCCGGACCGGGAGATCGTGCAGGTGCCGTGCCGGTCGTTGATCTGGCAGAACGGCAGTCTGCATTGCATCACCATGCAGCTGCCGGCGGGGTTGCTGGCCGCAAACGGCTGAGCCCTTCGTGGCTGGCTGGAAAGCCGCATCCTGGGGCGGGCCGGGCGGTGGGGCTGGTCGGGGGACGGCAAGGGCTGCATCCATGCGGGCCTCGTTTCGCGCCATCCATGGCGCTCAACGCCCCCGCCCAGCCCCACCGCCCGACCCTCGGGCACGTTCCATGGGCCGCCAGCCACGAAAGAAAAAAAGCGGTAGCGCCGACCCATGGTCGGCGGAGTCCGTCAGACCTCATTCCCCCTACCATCCGCCGACCATGGGTCGGCGCTACCGAAGGCCCCATGGCCGCCATGGACCTGTCGGAGGTGGGGCGGGAGGGGGTGCTGGGAACGCTCATCGCCATGGATGGCGATGGCGAGCCTACAGGGACGTATTCACGGCGATTCCCAGCAGCCCCTCCCGCCCCGCCCACGCCAACGCAGCAGCGCTGTTGCTCTACGCAGTTGACGTTGCTCACGCCTCTGCCGGCCGCAGGCCAGAACACCCTCATACCCGTCATTCAGCCGCCGCCACGCCACCCTCCCCCATCCGCGTTAACATGCACGTTTTCCCCCGCAGGAACGCTTCCGGATGAGCCCCCGCCAGCCCCTTACCGTCGCCCTGATCCAGGAGCGCAACCACGGTGATGCCGCCGCCAACCTCGCCGTGATCGAATCCCGCGTCGCTGAAGCGGCCGCACAGGGTGCCAAGCTGATCCTGCTGCAGGAACTGCATAACGGCGCGTACTTCTGCCAGCACGAAAGCGTCGACGAATTCGACCTGGCCGAGCCGATTCCCGGCCCCAGCACCGAACGCATCGGCAAGCTGGCCAAACAGCATGGCGTGGTCATCGTCGCCTCGCTGTTCGAACGCCGCGCCGCTGGCCTGTACCACAACACCGCCGTGGTGTTCGAAAAGGACGGCAGCCTGCTCGGCAAGTACCGCAAGATGCATATCCCGGATGACCCGGGTTTCTACGAGAAATTTTATTTCACCCCCGGCGACCTTGGTTTCACCCCGATCGACACCTCGGTCGGCCGCCTCGGCGTGCTGGTGTGCTGGGACCAGTGGTATCCGGAAGCGGCGCGCCTGATGGCGCTGGCCGGCGCCGAACTGCTGCTCTACCCCACCGCCATCGGTTGGGATCCGGACGACCAGCAGGATGAAAAGAACCGCCAGCGCGACGCCTGGATACTCAGCCACCGCGGCCATGCCGTGGCCAATGGCGTGCCGGTGCTGAGCTGCAACCGCGTCGGCCATGAACCCTCCCCGATGGGCGCCTCGGGCATCCAGTTCTGGGGCAACAGCCACGTGCTGGGTCCGCAGGGCGAGTTCATCGCCGAAGCCGGTGGCGAAGAAACGGTGCTTATCTGCGAGGTCGACCTGCAGCGCAGTGAACACGTGCGGCGCATCTGGCCGTTCCTGCGCGACCGCCGCATCGACGCCTACGGCGACCTGCTGAAGCGCTACATCGACTGATTCCCTGCCGGAACCTGCGCCTATGGCCGTGCTTATCCGTGATGTCAGCGAGGCTGACATCACCGCGATCACCGCGATCTACGCGGTGGAAGTGACCGACTTCGTCAACACCTACGAGTACGACATCCCGGAAGCGGCGGAGATGCTGCGACGGATGCAGGACATCGTCGCCCGCGGCTTTCCGTACCTTGTCGCCGAAGTCGACGGCGAGGTGGCCGGCTATGCCTACGCCAATACCTACCGCACCCGCGTGGCCTACCAGTGGACGGTGGAAAACTCGGTCTACGTCGATGCGCGCTTCCAGGGCCAGCGCGTCGGGACCACGCTGCTGCAGGCGCTGATCGATGCCTGCACCGCGCGCGGCTACCGGCAGATGGTCGCGGTCATCGGCGAACCCACCAATACCGCCTCCATCAAGCTGCACGAGCGCTTCGGTTTCCATCTGGTCGGCGTGTTCCAGGGCCTGGGCCGCAAGCACGGCCGTTGGCTGGACACCGTGCAGATGCAGCGTGCACTGGGCGACGGCGCCGACAGCGCCCCTACAAACGAGTAATTGCATGACTGACACTCTCCCCCTGTCCATCGACGGGACTGCAGACGATGCGCTGTTCGCCGGCCAACCGGTGCGCATCGTCGAACGCGATGGCGTGCGCTATACCCTTCTGGGCACCGCGCACGTCTCGCACGCCAGCGTGGAAGCGGTGGAAAAGGCCATCCACAGCGGCCGCTTCGACGCGGTCGCGGTGGAACTGGATCCGCAGCGCCTGCAGGCGCTGACCGAGCCGGACACGCTGGCCAAGCTGGACCTGGTGGAGGTGATCCGCAAGGGTCGCGTGGCGCTGTTCGCCGCCAACCTTGCGCTGTCGGCATACCAGCGTCGCCTGGCCGAACAGCTGGGCATCGAACCGGGCGCCGAACTGAAGCGCGCGGTGCTGCTGGCCCGGGAACAGGGCCTGCCGGTGCACCTGATCGACCGCGAGGTCGGGCTGACCTTCAAGCGCGCTTCGGCGCAGCTGGGCTTCTTCGGCAGGATCAAGCTGATGACCGGCCTGGCCGCTGGCCTGTTCTCCTCCGACGAGGTCGGTACGGACGAAATCGAAAAGCTCAAGCAAGGCGACATGCTGGAGTCCAGCTTCGGCGAGTTCGCCAAGGAAAGCCCCGCGCTGTATGACGCCATCATCGGCGAGCGCGACCGCTACATGGCTACCCGCCTGCGCGAGGAACGTGCGCTGCAGGGCACCGAGCCCGCACAGCGCGAGGTGCTGGCGGTGGTCGGCGCCGGCCATCTGGCCGGCCTGGCAACATATCTGGAAACCGACCACGAAGCGCCGGTAGCGCTGCGCGCGCAGCTGGAAGAAGTGGCGAAGAAGCGCAACATTCCGTGGTTCACGCTGGCCATCCTGGCGATCGTGGCGACCGGCATCGGCGTGGGCTTCTACCGCGGCGGGCTGGGGGTGGGCGGCGAGCTGCTGCTCACCTGGGCGATGTACACCGGCGGCCTGGCCGGCCTGGGCTGCCTGCTGGCCGGCAGCCATCCGCTGAGCATCCTCACCGCGATCGTGGTGGCCCCGTTCAAGCCGTTCCGCCTCAGCATTCCCACCGGCGCCTTCGCCGCGCTGGTGGAAGCGCGCCTGCGAAAGCCCGCCTACGAGGATTTCCTCAAGCTGCGCGACGATGCGCAGAGCCTGAAGGGCTGGTACCGCAACCGCGTGACCCGCGTGGTGCTGACCTTCATGCTGACCAACCTCGGCAGCATGCTGGGCCTGTGGCTGACCGGCTTCCAGGTATGGGGCAAGGTCGCCGGATGAAACCAGTGGGTGACGACCGAAGGTCGTCACCTGGTAGCGCCGACCCATGGTCGGCGAGCGCGGCGGGCTTCTCGCCCGGACATCCCGCCGAGCATGGCTCGGCGCTACCCATTCCGCGGTTCAGGCCTCCACCACCGGGGCGTCCACACCCCGGCCGCGGGCCTTGCCGATGAGCCGCGTCGCCGCACTGCGCGCATCATCCAGCACCGCGTAGATGGTCGGCAGGAACAGCAGGCTGACCACCGTGGAGAACGCCAGGCCGCCGGCAATCGCGCGCGCCATCGGGTAGTACGGCGGGCCGTCGCCGAACATCTGCGTGTCGGTCAACGAAATCGGCACCATCGCCAGGATTGCCGTACCCATCGTCATCATGATCGGGCGCAGGCGTTCGCGTGAGCCTTCCACCAGCGCTTGGGTGCGGGCCATGCCGCGCCGGCGCAGGTTGTTGATGTGCTCGATCATCACGATGCCGTTGTTCACCACAACGCCCATCAGCACCAGGATGCCGATGAAGGACATGATGCCGAACGAGGTGCCGGTCAGCCAGAACAGCCAGAACACCCCGAAGATCGAGAACAGCACCCCGCTCATGATCGCCGCCGGGAACAGCAGCGATTCGAACACCGCCGCCATCACCACGTAGATCATCAGCAGCGCGATGACCAGGTTGAACAGCATCTGCTGCATCGCTTCGTCATCGTTGCCGAAGTCGCCACCGTCGAAGCTGAAGCTGTAGCCGGCCGGGAAGTTCATCGGCTTGAGCACCGCCTCGATCGCCTTGCGCCCATCCGGGGCGGTGACCTTGTCAGCCAGGTTGGCCTTGATGGTCAGCGTGGTCTGCCGGTTGGTGCGGCCGATCTGCGTGGCCGAGGACAGGATCTCCACCGATACCAGGCTCAGCAGTGGCACGGTGCGGCCATCGCCGGTGCGCACGCTGAAGCCGTCCAGGTCCTCCGGCGTGCTCTGCTCGGCGCCGGCGAAACGCACCCACACCGGCACTTCGTTGTCGCCGCGGCGGAACTCGCGCATCGGGGCGCCACGCAGTGCCAGGCCGACGAAGCTGGCCACCTGTTCGGCATTGAAGCCGAACGCGGCCGCTCGCTCGCGGTCGACCTTGATCGCCAGCTCGCTGCCCTTCTCGCCGTTGTCGATGCGTACATCGCGCAGTTCCTTGCGCTGCGCCAGCAGTGGCAGCACTTCCTCGCCGATCTCCTGCAGCATCGAACTGGAATCGCCGACCAGCTGCACCTGCACGCCGCTGTTGCTGCCACCGGAATCGCCGCCCTGGTTGCCGACGAAGTAATCGGCACGCGCGGATTTCGGCAGGCCCTTGCGCAGTTCTTCCTGGATCGCCTTCAGGCCCCCGGCGTGCGCTTCGTCCAAGGTCACGATGGTGGAACTGCCCTCGTCTTCGCTGTACCAGGAATACACCTGGGCGATGTGCAGGCGCTCGCGGTTGGCATCGAGCCAGTCTTCCACGCGTTTCACTTCATCGGACATCTGCCGGTAGGTGTAGGCGCTTTTCCACATGTAGCCGATGAACACGTCCTTGCCACCATCGCCGCCGAACATGTCCACCTTGGTCAGCTTCATCGGCACCAGGCTGACCAGCACCACCAGCAGGATGCCGAGCAGGCTCCAGCCACGGTGGCGCAGGGTCCAGTCCAGCAGCACCGCATAGCGGCCCTGCAGGCGCGCGATGACGCCGGTCTTTGAATGCAGCAGCTTCGGGGTGTCCATGCGCGCGGACAGCATCGGGATCAGGCTCACCGCCACCAGCCAGGACGCCAACAGGGACACCGAGATGGTGATCGCGATCTGCGACATGAATATGCTGATGTTGTTGGTTTCACCGAACAGGTTCGGGATGAACACGATGCAGTGGCACAGGGTGCCGGCGCTGAGCGCGATGGCCACGTTGCGGGTGCCGATGATCGAGGCCAGCCGCGGTTGGTCGGGCATCCGCTCGCGTTCCTGGTAGATGCTCTCCACCACCACCACGGCGTTGTCCACCAGCATGCCCACCGCCAGCAGCAGGCCCATCATGGTCAGGATGTTCAGCGTCACCCCGACGAAGTACATGAAGCCCAGGGTGATGATGAAGCAGATCGGGATGGCCAGGGTCACCATCAGCGTGGAGGGCCAGTGGCGCAGGAAGAAGAACAGCACCGTCACCGACAGGATCAGGCCGACCGCACCGGCTTCGGCCAGTTCCAGCAGCGAGGACGTCACCGTCTTGCCCTGGTTGTCGATGACCTTGATCTGCACATCGCGCATGCTCGGCTGTGCACGGATCGCCTCCACTTCGGCCAGCGCAGCGCGCGAGACTTCCACCAGGTTGGCGCTGCGCTCCTTGAAGATGTCCAGGCCGATCGCCGGGTTGCCATCCAGGCGACGACCGTAGCTCATCCGGGTCGGTTTCAGGCGCACCTCGGCGATGTCGCCCAGACGCAGTCCCTTGGCGTTGATCACCAGGTCGCGCATCTCCTGCAGGTCGGTGATCTCGCCCACCGGCTGCACACGTACGCGCTGGCCGTTGTCGTCGATCTGCCCGGCCGACAGCGAGAAGTTCAACGTGCGCAGGCGTTCGCTGAGTTCGTTGATGCTCAGCCCATGCGCGTTCAGCCGGTTCGGGTCGATGGCGATCTCGACTTCGTTCGGCGGTGCGCCGGAGATGTTCACCCGGGCCACGCCGGGGATGCGTTCGATGCGCCGCTTGAACTCGCGGTCCAGCATGTCATACGCGCCGGTCAGGTCGGTATCGCTGGCCAGGCGTACCTTCAGCACCGGCTCGTCACTGCTGGACCACTTGAACACGTTGTAGCGCTGCAGGTCATCGGGCAGGTCGGTGCGGATGGCATCGATGCGCTCGCGTGCATCGGATGCGGCGATGGCGATGTCGCGGTCCCAATCACTGAACTCGATGAAGATGTTGGCCCCTTCGGAGGTGGCCGACGAGCGCATCCGCTTGATCCCGGTCATCGTCGCCAGGCTTTCTTCCACCGGGCGGATCAGGGTGCGTTCCACCTCTTCCGGGGTGGAACCGGTGTATGGAATCTGCACGAACAGGAAGGGTGCAGTGATGTCCGGAAGCGCCTCCAGCGGCAGCCGGAACGAGGCGATCAGGCCCACCACCACCAGTGACACGAAACACATGATGGTGGTGACCGGGCGACGAATGGAGAACTCTGCGATGCTCATGCCGGCTCCCCTTGGCCCTGCCCGGCCTTGGGCGCGTCAAAGCCCGCGTCGTGGTCCAGCTTGCGCCCGCGCTCGCGGTAATAGGCATCGCCCTTGCGGTCCATCAGGTCATACACCACCGGGATCACCAGCAGCGTCAGCAGGGTGGACACCAGCAGGCCGCCGATCACGGTGATCGCCATCGGCGCGCGCACTTCGGCGCCCTCGCCCATCGCCACCGCCAGCGGCAGGAAGCCGAACAACGTGCACAGCGTGGTCATGATGATCGGCCTCAAGCGCGAGCGTGCGCCTTCCACCAGCGCCTCGTGCTTGGCCACGCCGGCCTCGCGCAGCTGGTTGACCTTGTCGATCAGGATGATCGCGTTCTTGGTCACCAGCCCCACCAGCAGGATCAAGCCGATGAACACCACCACCGAGATCGGCTTGCCGCTCAGCAGCAGCGCCAGCACCGCCCCGACCAGGGCCAGCGGGATGGTGAAGAGGATCACGAACGGATGCAGCAGCGATTCGAACTGCGAGGCCATCACCAGGTAGACCAGGAAGATCGCCAGCCCGAAGGCGAAGATCAGCGATCGCGCCGACTCGGCGAGTTCTTCGCCCTGCCCGCCGATGTGCATGCCCACCGCAGCGCCCAAGGGTTGTTCGGCCACCATCGCCTGCACTTCGCGCATGGCACCGCCCAGGTCGATGTCGCGCAGGTTGGCCGATACCACTGCCACCCGCGTCTGGTCGGCACGATGGATCTCGCTGGGGCCGGTGGTGGCGACCACTTCGGCCACCGCGTCCAGGGTCACCGGGCGGGTGCTGCCCGGGTTGACGATCAGCCGGCGGATGCTGTCCACGCTGGCCCGGTCGCCCTGCTGCGCACGCACCAGCACGTCGATCTTGCGGTCGCGGAAGCTGTAGCGGGTGGCGACGTCGCCGCGCACTTTCTTGACCACCACATCGGCGATCTGGCGGGTGGTGAGGCCCAGCGCACCGGCGCGCTCCTGGTCGAAGCGGATCTGGATTTCCGGGAAGCCTTCTTCCACCGTGGATTTGACGTCGGCGTAGTGCGCGTTGTTGCGCAGCATCGCCGCCAGCCGCTGCCCGGCCTGCTCCAGCGAGGCCATGTCCTGCCCGCGCAGCTCGATTTCCAGCGGCGTGGAGAAGCTGAACAGTGCCGGTCGTGCGAAGTCCACCTGTACGCCCGGATGCGAGGCCATGGTGCCGCGCAGGCGTTCGGTGATGGCCGCTTCGCTGCGTGCATCACCGCCCCCTTCCATCACCACGGTCAGCTTGCCGATGTTCTCCCCGCTTTCGGTCGGGCTGGCATCCAGCCGGGTGCCGGCGCCACTGACACCGTACAGCGAAGCAATGCCTTCGCCGGCCGCCTGCTTGCCGTCGCCGTGCTCCAGCTGCAGTTCGCGCACCAGCGCATCGGTCTGCTTCAGCGGCGTGCCGGCCGGCAGCTTCACCGTCATCTCGAAGCGGTCCTGTGCCAGCTGCGGGATCAGGTCCGCGCCGAGCATCGGCACCAGTGCCATGGTCGCCACGAAGGCCAGTGCCGCCAGTCCCAGCACCTTGCCCGGATGAGCCAGTGCGCTGGGCAGCAGGCGCAGGTAGCCGCGTTCGGCGCCGCCGTAGGGCTTCATCGCCACGTCGCTGGCCTTGCGCATCACCGGGCCGACCACCGCCACGATGCCGCGCCACACCCGCACCACCAGCCAGGCCGCGCCGAAGAAGCTCCAGCGGATGCCCGCCACGAAGCCGCGACGGCCACCGGCCACCGGTTTCAACCAGCGGTTCTGCGGACGCCTGGCTTCGCCAGCCGGTTCTTCCGGGAACGCCAGCGGCGGGCGGCCCTTCAACGAACTCAGCATCGGAATCAGGGTCATCGACACCAGCAGCGAGATCGCGATGGCGATCGCCACGGTGAGTGCCTGGTCGCGGAACAGCTGGCCGGCGATGCCATCGACGAACACCAGCGGCAGGAACACCGCGATGGTGGTCAGGGTGGACGCCACCACCGCCATGCTCACTTCCCGCGTACCCGCGATGGCTGCCTGCAACACGCCCAGCCCGCGTTCGCGCGCCTTGGCGATGCTTTCCAGCACCACGATGGAATCATCCACCACAAGGCCGGTGGCCAGTGCCAGGCCGCCCAGCGACATCACGTTCAAGCTCAGGCCCAGCTGGCCCATGAAGAAGAACGTGGCGATGATCGACACCGGCAACGACAGGCTGATGACGAAGGTGCTCCAGCCATCGCGCAGGAACAGGAAGATGATCAGGATGGCCAGCAGGCCACCGATCACCGCATCCTTCTTGACGTCGCTGATCGCATGCTCGATGAAGCGCGACTGGTCCTCGACGGTGGTGAGCTCGGCATCGGACGGGAAGGTGGTCTTGATCTGCTCCAGCCGCGCGCGCAGGGCCTCGGCGGTGGCTACGGTATTCGCGTCGCCCTCCTTGTAGATCGCCAGCTCCACCGCTTCCTTGCCGCCCAACCGGATGATCGCCTCGCGTTCCTTGTAGCCCTGGCGCACCGTGGCGACATCCTTCAGCCGCACCGGCACGCCATTGGCCACCACGCTGGAGTTTCCGCCCGATGCACTCTGCGCCGCCGATGCCGCCGACATCGCCGCGTCCGAGCCGGTTGCCGCAGCAATGGCGAACATCTGCGCCATCGCCGAATCGGCTGCGCTGCCGTTGGAGGACTGGGTGGTGATCAGCAGGTTGCGGATCTCTTCCAGATCGACGAACTGGTTGACGGTACGCACCAGGAAACGCTGCGAACCCTCTTCCAGGCGCCCGCCGGAGATGTTGATGTTTTCCTCTTTCAGGCGCTGGATGACGGTGTCGATCGGCAGGTTCAGCTGCGCCAGCTTCTGCTGGTCGATGTCGACCTGGATCTCATCCTCCAGGCCACCGCCGACCTTCACTGCGGCCACGCCGGTGACCGGTTCCAGCTTCTTCTTCAGGTCTTCGTCGGCATAGCGGCGCAGGCCGGTGAGCTCGCGGATCGCCTCGGCGTCGCTGGCCGGTGCGTCCTTGCTGGAAATCACCAGCCGCATGATCGGTTCGGTGGACGGATTGAAGCGAAGCAGCACCGGGGCCTTGGCTTCCAGTGGCAGGTTCAGCGCTTCCATCTTGTCGCGCACCTCCAGGCTGGCCTGGTCCATGTTGGTGCCCCAGGCGAACTCCAGCACCACATCGCTCTGGCCGGTGCGCGAGATAGACTTCAGCTTGCGCAGGTTCTTGACCACCCCGACCGCCTCTTCCACCGGCTCGGAGATCAGGGTTTCGATTTCAGACGGTGCCGCGCCGGTGTACTCGGTGCGCACGGTCAGGGTGGGATAGCTCAGGTCCGGCAGCAAGTTGACCTTCAGGCTGTTCAAGGCGATCAGCCCGAACAGGATGAGGGTGACCGTGCACATGGCGATGGTCACGCGGCGGCGCGTGGCGAACTCCACCAGGCCTCCGCCCATGCTGCCGGGGCCGTGACCCGGGTGCGGGTCGCGACCGTGGTCGTTACCGGCCGGTGTCATGGGGCGCTCCCTGCCTTGGCAGCCGGCGTGGCCCTGGTCACCTGCTTGGGATCGGTAGGCACGATCACCTGTACCGCGGTGCCATCGCGCAGCGCGACCTTGCCGGCGGTGACCACCTGGTCGCCTGCGGCCAGGCCCTCGCGCACTTCCACCCAGGCGCCCTCGGCGTAGCCCAGCGTCACCGGTACGCGCGCGACCTTGCCGGCGCGCACGCGGAACACGGCTGGGTCACCGTCGTCCAGCAGCGCCAGGCGCGGCACCACCAGCGCATCGGCGCGCTGGTCGTAATCGATGCGGATGCGGCCGAACATGCCCGGCTGCAGCGACTGCGCGCCGCCGTCGAAAGTGCTCACCACACGGAACGTGCCGCTGCCGGAATCGACGACCGGCGAGATGCGGTCGACCTGACCGGTGAAGCTCTTGCCCGGCAGTGCATCGGCCAGCAGGGTGACCGGCTGGCCGGCACGCAGCGTGGCCAGCTCGCGCTCGGGCACGTTGAGCGTGGCTTCCAGCCGCGCGTTGTCGACGATGCGGAAGATCGGGGTGTTGATCTGCACGAAGTTGCCGGTCTTGATCGAACGCGAAGCGATCACCCCGGAGATCGGAGCGGTAACCGTGGTGTAGGACAGTTCCAGCGTGGCCAACCGGTACTGCGCGCGGGCGTTTTCCACGTCATAACGCAACTGGTCCACGTCTGCGGCGCTGACCATCTGCTGGCCCACCAAACGGTTGGCGCGCTGGTAGTTGTTTTCCAGCTTGCGCATCACCGCTTCGCTCTGCGCCACCGCCAGCCGCGCGCGGTCCGGGTCCAAGCGCACCAACGGCTGCCCCGCACGCACCTGCTGGCCTTCTTCCACCAGTACCGCCAGCGCCACGCCGGAGGTCTTGGCCACCACCTGCGATTCGGCGCGCGGCTCCAGTGCGGCGGTGCCGGTGTAGCTGGCAGCCACGCCGCGATGGCTGGCCACCGCCACTTCCACCGGCACGGCATCAACCTTCTTTTCTTCGGACTTGCCGTCCTTGCCGTCCGCTGCCTTGGCTTCGTTGTTGGGGCCACCCGCGCAGCCGGACATCAGCAGGGTGGTGGAGATGAGCAGCGCGGCGGCGCAGATTCCGCTGCGGCCGGCGGGCAGGAAGGCATGGCGTGACATCGTCGGGTCCCTGGGGATGCGTGAACAGGTGTGGTAGCAAAGTAATGCACCACCTCACGGGTACACCATATCCCAAAGGTCACGGTGACTTCACGCCGCCGGTCGGGCCGACCCCATTTCAGCAACATGAAACGAGCCGCTATACTCGAGCCGTTCCGTACCCCACGCCGGAACGACCAGACCCGTAGCCCGGAAACGACATCATGCGCCCGCAGCCGCTCGCCGCTTGTCTTGCTCTGGCCGTCCTCCTGCCCTTCGGGGCCGCCGTGGCCGCTCCTGCTCCTGCTTCACCTCCGTCCGCCCCTGCCGCTCCAGCGCCGCTTCCGGCGCCGCAGGCACCGGCGCCGGCCGCCGCCCTCACCGGCAATTTCGACAACGGCCGGGTCCTGGCATACACCTGCCAGGGCTGCCACGGCATCACCGGTTACAAGAACGCCTATCCCAGCTACCGCGTGCCGAAGATCGGCGGGCAGAGCGAGCAGTACCTGCTGCAGGCCCTCACCGAGTACCGCCATGGCAAGCGTCGTCATCCGACCATGCAGGCGCAGTCGATGAGTTTCAGCGAACAGGAGATCGCCGATCTCGCTGTTTACCTGTCCACCGTCAAGTAAGGCACGCCTACATGTCGAAAGCCGCGCAGTTAACGCGTCATGCCATCGCCTTGTCCGTCGCCGTCCTGATGGCCGCCTGCTCGCCGTCGCACGAAGACAGCAGCACGCAGTCGCCCGACCAGCCGGGCCAGGCCAGTGGCGATCTTCCCGCTCCTTCATCATCTGCCGGACTGCCGGCCGGTCGCCCCGCCGCCGGTGAGGCTCGTGCGCAGGTCAAGGGCAAGGCCACCGGGCAGAGCTGCATCGACTGCCACGGTGCCGATGGCAATGCGCCGATCGACCCGACCTACCCCAAGCTGGGGGGGCAATACAGTGATTACCTGGCGCACGCGCTGCAGGCGTATCGCTCCGGCGATCGCCAGCACGCGTTGATGACCCCGCAGGCGACCGGCATCAGCGATCAGGAGATCGCCGACCTGGCCGCCTATTTCGCTTCACGCCCGACCCAGCTGCGTGACCTGCACGGAGTGAAATAAGCCCCCCTGGCAACGCGTGACGGCCGGCGGCCGTCACTACCGCGGGGTGACCCGGCTAGCGCCGACCCATGGTCGGCGAGCGCAGCGGCAATCTGACAGAAGGGGTCAGAGTCCTTTTCCTCCGGAAAAGGACTCTGACCCCGTCGAGCGGTTCAGGCGTCCAGTTCCTGCCAGCGCGCGTAGGCGGCATCCAGCTCGGCCTGCACCTTGGCCAGTTTCTGGTTGTGCGCGGCCATGTCCGGCGCGCTGCGCTGATAGAACGCCGGATCGTTCATCGCGGCAGTCAGCCCTTCGACGTCCTTTTCCAGCGTTTCGATCTTCAGCGGCAGCTGGTCCAGTTCGCGCGCGTCCTTGTAGCTGAGCTTGCGCTTGGCGGGCGCCGGGACTGCGGCCGCTGCCGCGGCAGGGGCGGCCGCGGCGGCCGGACGACTCGCCACCACCGGCGCATTGGCCTGCTGCGCGGCCACGAAGGCCGCATGGCGCTGCCAGTCGCTGTAGCCGCCCACGTAGTCACCGACCACGCCCTCGCCTTCCATCACCAGCGTGGAGGTCACCACGTTGTCGAGGAAATCACGGTCATGGCTGACCAGCAGCAGCGTGCCGGTGTAATCGCCGAGCAGCTCTTCCAACAGCTCCAGCGTTTCCACGTCCAGGTCGTTGGTCGGTTCGTCCATCACCAGCAGGTTGGACGGCTGCGCGAACAGCTTGGCCAGCAGCAGGCGGTTGCGCTCGCCACCGGAAAGACGGGTGATCGGCGCGCGCGCGCGTTCGGGGGTGAACAGGAAATCCTGCAGGTAGGCGTGCACATGCTTGCGCTTGCCGTTGAACTCGATGAAATCGCGGCCTTCGGCCACGTTTTCGATGGCGGTCCAGTCTTCGCGCAGCACCGAGCGGTACTGGTCGAAATAGGCGATTTCCAGATTGGTACCGGCGCGCACTTCACCGCGGTCCGGTGCCAGGTCGCCCAGCAGCAGCTTCAGCAGCGTGGTCTTGCCGCTGCCGTTGGGACCGATCAGGCCGATGCGGTCACCACGCAGGATGGTGGCGGAGAAATCGCGCACCATGCAGCGCTCGCCGAAGGAGAACGACACGTCCTTGATGTCGATGACCTTCTTGCCGGAATTGGCAGCCTGGGCCGCTTCCATCCTGACGTTGCCACTGATCTCGCGGCGCGACGAGCGCTCGTTGCGCATCGCTTCCAGGCGGCGCACGCGGCCTTCGTCGCGGGTCCGGCGGGCCTTGATGCCCTGGCGGATCCACACTTCTTCCTGCGCCAGCATCTTGTCGAAACGAGCGTTTTCCTGTGCCTGTGCGTTGAGGCGCTCCTCGCGGCGGCGCTCGTAGTTGGCCCAGTCGCCCGGCCAGCTGGTGACCTGCCCGCGATCGATTTCCACGATACGGGTGGCCAGCGCGCGCAGGAAGCGACGGTCATGGGTGACGAACACCACGCTGCCGTTCCAGTTCTTCAGGAACATTTCCAGCCAGTCGATGGCTTCGATGTCCAGGTGGTTGGTCGGTTCGTCCAGCAGCAACAGGTCCGGGCTGGACACCAGCGCGCGGCCCAGCAGTACCCGGCGCTTCATGCCGCCGGAAAGGCGGGCGAATTCGGCATCGCCGTCCAGGTCGAGCTTGGTCAGGGTTTCGCTGACACGCTGGTCCAGGCCCCAGCCGTTGGCGGCGTCGATCTTGGCCTGCACCGCGCCCAGCGCATCGCCGTCGAACTCTTCGGCCACGCTGAGGTGGTGGAATTCGGCCAACCACTGGCCCAGTTCGCCCAGGCCTTCGGCGACCACGTCGAACACGCTGCCGGCGGCGCCGTGGGGCACCTCCTGTTCCAGCCGGGTCACGCGGACGCCCTGCTGCACGCGGACTTCGCCATCGTCGGGCTTGTGGTCGCCGGACAGCAGCTTGAGCAAAGTGGATTTGCCGGCGCCGTTGCGGCCGATCAGGGCGATACGCTCGCCCGGCTCGATCGACAGTTCGGCTTTTTCCAGCAACAACGGGCCGCCGACGCTGAAGTCGACGTTCTGCAAGGTAATCAGAGGCATGCGGGTATTGTAAGGGGTTAACCCCGTACAATGCGCCATGAATGAATTCTCGACCCTGCCGCTGAGCCCGGCCCTTCAGCCTGGCCTGGAAGCGCTCGGCTACACCACCCTCACCGCCATCCAGGCGCGCAGCCTGCCGGCCATCCTCGACCGCCGCGATGTCATCGCCCAGGCCCCCACCGGCAGCGGCAAGACCGCCGCCTTCGGACTGGGTCTGCTGCAGGCGCTGGATCCGGCCACCCAGCGGGTGCAGGCGTTGGTGCTGTGTCCTACGCGCGAACTGGCCGACCAGGTCGGCAAGCAGATCCGCAAGCTGGCCACCGGCATCCCGAACATGAAGCTGCTGGTGCTGACCGGCGGTTCGCCGCTGGCGCCGCAGTTGGCCTCGCTGGAAGCTCACCATCCTCACGTGGTGGTCGGCACCCCCGGCCGCGTGCAGGAGCTGGCCCGCAAGCGCGCGCTGAACCTGGGCGCGGTGCGCACCCTGGTGCTGGACGAAGGCGACCGTATGCTGGACATGGGCTTTGAAGAGCCTATCCGCGAGATCGCCGGGCGCACCCACAAGGATCGCCAGACGCTGCTGTTCTCGGCCACCTTCCCCGATGCGATCCGCGCGATCGGCCGCGACGTGCTGCGCGACCCGGTGGAAGTAACCGTGGACGGCGCCGACGATGCTCCCTCCATCCGCCACCTGTTCTGCGAAGTGGAACCGGCGCACCGGCAGAAGGCACTGGCCGGACTGCTGCTGAAGTACACACCGGAATCGGCGGTGGTGTTCTGCAACACCCGCAAGGATGTCGACGAAGTCGCCAATTCGCTGCAGCAGTTCGGCTTCTCCTCGCTCGCCCTGCACGGCGACATGGAACAGCGCGACCGCGAAGAAGTGCTGGTGCGCTTCGCCAACCGCAGCTGCAACGTGCTGGTGGCCAGCGACGTGGCCGCGCGCGGGCTGGACGTGGAAGACCTGGCGATGGTGATCAACTACGAATTGCCAACCGATATGGAAACCTACCAGCACCGCGTTGGCCGTACCGGTCGCGCCGGCGCCAGTGGCATGGCGATCAGCCTGGTGGCCGGCCGTGAGAAGTCCCGCGCCGAGGCGCTGGAGGCGCAGCGTGGCCAGCCGCTGGACTGGCAGAAGACGCCGCTGGCGACCTCGCGCCCGGCCGAACTGCCGCAGGCCGCCATGCGCACCCTGCGCATCGACGGCGGCAAGACCGACAAGCTGCGTCCCGGTGACATCCTGGGTGCGCTGACCGGCGATGCCGGCCTGGCCGGCAAGCACATCGGCAAGATCGCGATCTACCCGACGCGCTCGTACGTGGCCATCGCCCGCGAGCACGCCAACCGGGCCGTGGCCAAGCTGGAAGAAGGCAAGATCAAGGGCCGCAGGTTCCGTACCCGCGTGATGTAAGCCAGCAGCGGTGACGACCAGCGGTCGTCACTACCGAAGCCGGGACGGTAGCGCCGAGCCATGCTCGGCGGCCATGGACCTCAATAAACCAGTTCAGTGTGCAGCGGCAGCCCGGCTTCCCAGCGACCACGGCCGCCCAGTCCGTCCAGCTCCACCAGCACGCCGGCGCCGACCACGTCCACGCCCAGTCGGCGCACCAGCGACAGCGCCGCCACCAGCGTGCCGCCGGTCGCCAGCACGTCATCGATGATCGCCACGCGGGCACCGGCCGGCAGCGCGTCGGCATGCACTTCGATGCAGTCGCTGCGATATTCCAGCGTGTATTCCTCGCGCAGCACCTTGCCCGGCAGCTTGCCCGGCTTGCGCACCGGCACGAAGCCCACACCGAGCTCCAGCGCCATCGCCGCGCCCAAGATGAAGCCACGCGACTCGATGCCGACCACGGCATCCAGCTGCAGGTCGCGCCAGCGCGCGCTCATGGCCTGGATCGCCGCGCGGAAATCATCGCCATCGGCGAGCAGCGGCATGATGTCCTTGAACAGGATGCCCGGCTTGGGGAAATCAGCGATGTCGCGCAGGCGCGATGCCCACTGCGGTTCGACGTGTGCGTCGGTCATTGCAAGGCCAGCGTTGTAGGGCGGCATAGGGTAACAGGCCGGTCGGCGGGCCGCTGTTGGTGAACTCGATGGCCGGCCGCTCAGGAACTGCAGGACAGCATCGAACAGCCTGCCTTGTGATCTGCCCACGCCGGACGTCTGCCGGCGTAATGCTCCAGCCCGGCACGTTCGGTGTACGGATCACGCAACACCTCCTGCAGCGCCTGCACGCCCCCCATGTCGCCCTGGCTGGCGCGCTCGATCGCCTCCTGGGCCAGCCAGTTGCGCAGCACGTACAGCGGGTTGGCGAGGGTCATCCGCGCGATGCGTTCGGATGCCTCGAGCGGATCCGCATGCAGGCGCGCGGCGTAGTCGTGCAGCCATTGCAGCAGCGGCTCGCGCACGGCCGCCTGGCGTGCGGGGTCGTAGAACACGCCATCGAGCACCGCCGCATCCGGCGCAGCCACGTCCAGCCGGATCAGCGCGCGGTAGGCCAGGGTCATGTCCATCGCCCCGTCCTGCATCAGCTGCTGCCAGCGCTGGTGCAGCTGCAGGTCGGCCTCATCGGCTGCGGACAGGCCCAGCTTTGCCGCCACGTCGCGCCGCGTGCAGGCGGCCAGCGTGGCCTGGAAGGCATCCAGTCCGGCCTGCAGCGGCTGCACGTCGGCAAACAGCGGTGCCAGCGCCTGCGCCAGCCGGGTCAGGTTCCAGAACACCACCTGCGGCTGGGTACCGAAACGGTAACGGCGTCCCTGCGCATCGGTGGTGTTGGGCGTCCAGTCCGGATCGTAGTCTTCCACCCAACCGTACGGGCCATAGTCGATGGTGAGACCGAGCACGGACATGTTGTCGGTGTTCATCACGCCGTGGACGAAGCCCACGCGCATCCAGTGCGCCACCATTTCCGCACTGCGCACGGCGATCTGGGCGAACCAGTCGCCCAGCAGCGATTCGCCACTGCCCTGCAGCTCGGGGAAATCGCGCGCGATGCAGGTTTCAGCCATCTGCTGCAGCAGCGCCTGCTCGCCGCGCAATGCGGGCAGCTCGAAGCTGCCGAAGCGCAGGAACGACGGTGCCACGCGGCACACGATGGCGCCGGGTTCGATCTCGGGATGACCGTCGTAGAACATGTCGCGCAGCACGCCCTCGCCGCTGCCGACCAGCGACAGCGCGCGCGTGGACGGCACGCCCAGATGGTGCATTGCCTCGCTGCACAGGAATTCGCGGATCGACGAACGCAGCACCGCGCGCCCATCGGCGCCACGTGAATAGGGCGTCGGTCCGGCGCCCTTCAGCTGCAGCTCCCAGTGGCGACCGTCGGCAGCAACCAGTTCACCCAGCGAGATCGCCCGTCCATCGCCCAGCTGGCCGGCCCAGCGGCCGAACTGGTGTCCGCCATAGTTGGCGGCCCACGGCTGCATGCCCTGCAGCAGCGCGTTGCCGGCGAACACCTCGGCGAAATCCGTGCTGCCGACGAAGTCGGCCGGCAGTCCCAGCAGGTCGGCCACTTCAGGCCACACCGCCAGGGTGGACGGTGCCGAAACCGGCGTCGGCATGACCGCCGACCAGGCGGCACCGCGCACCTCACGGCGTTGGTTGGACGGCTCCGGGTCGCCGGGCAGGCGCTGGATCAGGCGGTTGTCGAAACGAAGGGTGTCAGCAGTATCCATGCCCCCGACATGGGGGCGGCCGGACGCAGCGGCAAGACGCACTCAACGCCCGCTGAGCGCCTGCAGGCTGCCCCCGCGGGCCACCGCGCGCTGGTAGCCCGGGCGCTGTTCGATGCGCTGCAGAAAGCCGCGCAGTGCCGGCTTGTCGGCCAACCCATCGCCGCGGCTGGCGGCGGCCTGGATCGGGAAGCTCATCTGGATATCGGCGGCGGTGAAGCGCTTGCCGGCAAACCACGGGGTTTCCACCAGGCGCTGTTCCATCCAGTCCAGGTGCAGGCCGCGCTGCGGCCCGACGAAGCCTTTCTCGGCCTTGTCGGCGATGGCGCGCGCGATGGGTTTTGCGAAGAACGGCATCGGCGCGTTGCGGATCCTCGACATCACCAGGGTCAGCAACATCGGCGGCATCGCCGAGCCTTCGGCGTAATGCAGCCAGTAACGGTAGGCCATGCGCTCGTCCGAACCAGCCGGCAGCGGCGCAGGCGACAACACGCGCTCACTGTCGTAGCTGTCGGCCAGGTAATCCAGGATGGCACCGGATTCGGCCAGTATCCGCGTGCCGTCCTGCAGCACCGGGGCCTTGCCCAGCCCGTGCACTTGGCGCAGTTCCGGCGGCGCCAGCATGGTCTTCGCGTCGCGCGCGTACTGCTTCAGCTCGTAGGCCAGCCCGAGTTCTTCCAGCATCCACAGCACGCGCAGCGAACGGGAGTTGTCGAGGTGGTGGACGGTGAGCATGCGGGCGATCCGTGTAGTCAGGTGGGTACAGGGTAGAGAGGGGGGATTGGGGAAAGCGTGACGACCAACGGTCGTCACCCACCACGACCAGCAGGCGGCGTCCACCGCCGCAACGCGGGCAAAAAAAAACGCCGGAAGCTTTCGCTTCCGGCGTCTTTGGCTACCTTACGGCAGCAAGCGGATCAGACCGCCTGCACCTGGTCAGCCTGCATGCCCTTCTGGCCCTGCACGGCGACGAAGGTCACCTTCTGGCCTTCCTGCAGCGACTTGAAGCCGTTGCCCTGGATGGCACGGAAATGCACGAACAGGTCCGGGCCGCTTTCCGGGGTGATGAAGCCGAAGCCCTTGGCATCGTTGAACCACTTGACGGTACCGCTCTGACGATCAGACATCTTTGAAACTCCTGAAACAATGTGAAATAAATCGCAGCCACCGGATATCGGGGCCGAGACTGAGTTGCAGGCGTTGGCAAAGCGGATCGATGGAGCAGATCGTGAGATCAACTGCACCAGGCCACGATTTACGGTGACCCTAGCAAACACAGTGAGACGGACGATACGCGTGTTTGCTCCAAAAAGCGATAGGCAGTGCGTTCATGGTCTACCGCCCCGGCGCAGCTGTGCCAAGGCGCGAGGCCGGATCGGGGTCCAGGCAAGCTCCCAATTCAGCTTTCCGCCTACTCTCTGCCCGGCCCACGCAGCGTGAAGCTGCTGGTGAACCGGCGCGGCTCGCCGTCGAGGGGATCGCTGAACGACAGACCGCAGGCCAGCAGTTGCAGGGGGCGGCGATAGTCACCCGGCGGCTGAGGCGCGTAGCCCGGATACAGGTCATCGCCAAGGATCGGCGCCCCCAGGGCCGCCATGTGCACGCGCAGTTGGTGCTTGCGCCCGGTCACCGGCTGCAGCCGGTAGCGCCAGACCGGGCCCTGGCGATCAAGCACGTCGATGAGGGTCTCGCTGTTGGGATCGCCCTCCTCTTCGCGCATGCAATGGAAAGGCTCGCCCTTCTGCAGCCGGCTGCGGTGCTGCAGCGGGAAGGACCGCCGCGGCAGCGCAGGGGCCAGCGCATCGTAGACCTTGGCGATCCGCCGCTCACGGAACAGCCGCTGGTACGCATCCCGGCTTTCAGGGCGGGTGGAGAACAGCACCAGCCCGGCGGTGAGGCGGTCCAGCCGGTGCAGCGGCACCAGGTCCGCATTGCCGGTGGCAGCCACCAGCCGCGCAAGCAGGGTCTGCTGGACGTGGCCGCCGGCCGGCACCACCGGCAGGAAATGCGGCTTGTCCGCCACCAGCAGGTGGGCGTCGTGGTGCACGATGCGCTCGGCGAAGGGGATGACCGGTTCATCTTCGACTTCACGGAAGTAGCGGATCTCCAATCCCACCTGCCACCGTTGGCCGGGGAGCAGTGCCCTGCCCTGCGCATCCTGCACCCGCCCGCGCGCGAAGCGATCCTGCCACTGGGCGCGGCTGATGCGCGGAAAGCGGGCGCAAAGCCCGTCCAGCAGGCTGTCCCAGTCGCCGGGGGGCAATTGCAGACGGCTGGCGGCAACGATGGGAAGGATCGGATCGGACGGGGTCATGGCGCACCCATTATCATGGTGCTCTTTGTCCACGGAAGCCTCATGGCCCTCACCGCCACCATCCGCAAGGCCGAGTTGCAGATCAGCGACATGGACCGCGGCTACTACGCGACCCACAACCTCACCCTCGCCCAGCACCCGTCGGAGACCGACGAGCGCTTGATGGTGCGTCTGCTGGCTTTCGCGCTCAATGCCGAGGACCGGCTGGAGTTCGGCCGCGGGCTGAGCACCGACGACGAACCAGATCTTTGGGAACAGGACTACACCGGTGACATCCTGCGCTGGATCGACCTGGGCCACCCGGACGAATCGCGCGTGCGCAAGGCCAGCAACCGCAGCCGCCAGGTACAGGTGGTGACCTACGCCGGGCATGCTTCGGACGTGTGGTGGCAGAAGCAGGGCAAGGCGCTGGAGCGCTTCAGCAACCTGTCCGTGCTCGACCTTCCTGGCACCTTCGTGGAGCAGTGGAGCCAGCAGATCCAGCGTGCCATGCGCTGGAGCGTGCTGATCCAGGACGCCGAAGTGCAGCTGATCAACGACCAGATGCAGTTGGATGTCATCCCCGTCTGGCGCAAGCGCGCCAAGGAGTGAGCGGCGTGGCGGCAACGCGGTGCGATGTGCTGGTGATCGGCGCGGGCGCGGCCGGCCTGATGTGTGCGCTCACCGCCGGCCAGCGCGGCCGCGTGGTACAGGTGATCGACCATGCCAACAAGGTCGGCAAGAAGATCCTGATGTCCGGCGGCGGCCGCTGCAACTTCACCAATACCGGCACCACCCCGGCCAACTTCGTGTCGGCCAACCCGCATTTCTGCAAATCCGCCCTGGCCCGCTACACGCCTGCGGACTTCATCGAGATGGTCGAGCGGCACCGCATCGCTTACCACGAAAAGGAACTCGGCCAGCTGTTCTGCGACGTGTCGTCCAAGCAGATCGTCAAGATGCTGGTGGATGAATGCGTGGAGGCCGGCGTGCAGGTCCGCACCGACTGCGCGGTGCAGCGGATCGAACGCGGCAGCGACGGCTTCCACGTGCAGACAACCCACGGGACGTTCTTCGCCGCCTCGCTGGTGGTGGCCACCGGCGGGCTGTCCATCCCCAGCCTGGGCGCCACCGGCTTCGGCTATGAGGTCGCCAGGCAGTTTGGCCACGATGTACTGCCGACGCGCGCTGGACTGGTGCCGCTGACCCTCAGCGGTACCCACCAGCAACGCCTGGCGGACCTGTCCGGGGTGGCGCTGCCGGTGGAAGCGCGCAGCAATGGCATGGCCTTCCGCAACTCGCTGCTGATCACCCACCGCGGCATCAGCGGCCCGGCGATCCTGCAGATTTCCTCGTTCTGGCAACCTGGTGATGCGTTGGAACTGGACCTGCTGCCGGGCCAGTGCGCCGAGCAGTGGCTGCGCGCGATGAAACGCGAGCGCCCGGACGCGGCCCTGCGCACCGTGCTGGCCGAGGTGCTGCCCAAGCGCCTGGCGCAGCGCCTGTGCGAGCACTGGCTGCCGGACCGGCCGGTCAAGCAGATCGATGAGCCGCAGCTGCGCCAGGCCGCCGCCCTGCTCGCCGGCTTTCCGCTGGTGGCCAGTGGCACCGAGGGCTACCGCACCGCCGAAGTCACCCTGGGCGGGGTGGACACCGCGCAGGTGTCCTCCTCCACCTTCGAATCGCGCAAGGTGGCCGGCCTGTATTTCATCGGCGAGGTACTCGATGTCAGCGGTTGGCTGGGCGGTTACAACTTCCAGTGGGCGTGGGCCAGCGGCCATGCCGCCGGCAGCGTGGTGTAGGGGCCTGCGCATGGACCTGCGGGCGCGCATCGTGTATCTAATGGGCAGCTTGGGGAGCCTTTGAATGCAGAACTCGAATGACATCACGCTGCGCCTGGTGATCGTGGATGACAGCGGCGAGAACGCTGAAGCGATCGTCAGCGCGCTGCGCAACAGTGGCATCGCGGTGCGGCCTTCGCGGCCGCAGGACGTGGGCGAACTGGGACAGGTACTGGCGACGCAGCCGATCGACCTGGTACTGGCCGCGCCGCAGCAGTCGATCAGCCTGCCGCAGGTTTCGCAGCAGATTGCCGCCAGCGGCAAGGACGTGCCGCTGATCCTGCTGGTGGACCATATCGAAGAGGACGCGCTGGTCGAAGCCAGCGCGCACGGCCTGCGCGCACTCGCGCTGCGGCCGCGGCCGGAACACCTGCTGGCGGTGGTGCGCGACCAGTGGATCGACCTGCAGGCACGTCGCGGACTGCGCCGGATCGAGGCGCAGATGCGCGAGACCGAACGCCGCTGTGACGCGCTTATCGCTTCTTCGCGCGACCCCATCGCCTATATCCACGAGGGCATGCACATCCGTGCCAACGATGCCTACCTGGAGATGTTCGGGTTTGAAAGCTTCGACGACGTGGAAGGCATTTCGCTGCTGGACATGGTGGCCGCCCAGCACGTGGAAGGCTTCAAGCAGCTGCTCAAGGGCCTGAGCAAGGGCGAGGCGCCGCCGCCGCAGTACCAGATCGATGCCCGCCACCAGGATGGCAATGCGTTCGCAGCCACCATGGAGTTCACCAGTGCCAGCTACGAAGGCGAATCGTGCCTGCAGGTGGTGTTCCGCCGCCGGCTGGAACTGGACCCGGAGCTGGCCCGCGAAGTGGAGGAACTGCGCCAGCGCGACCAGGTCACCGGCCTGCTCAACCGCCCCACCTTCATGGTGCAGGTGGAAAACGCGGTGGCCCAGGCCAGCCGCGGCGAAGGCCGTTCCGGCCTGCTGCTGGTCGAGCCGGACCATTACGCCCGCCTGCTGCCGGACATCGGGCTGGATTCAGCCGATGCGCTGATCGCCTCCATGGCCGCGTTGCTCAACGATACGGTGGGCAGCCAGGCGCAGCTGGCCCGCTTCGGCGAGCACAGCTTCGCGGTGCTGCTCGACGGCGCCTTCGCCGATACTGCGGCCTTGGCCGAACGCATCCGCAGTGCTTACGCCGCGCATGTGTTCAGCATCGGCGAGCGCTCTGCCACGGTTACCGTGAGCATCGGCGGCGTGCAGGTCGGCGAGAAGATCGCCAGCATCGGCCAGGTGCTGGCGCGTGCCACCACCTGCGTGCAGGCCGCGGCCGAACTGGGCAACAGCGTGCGCATCTTCGATCCGGCCGCCACCGATCGGGTGGAAGAAGAGCGCATCGCCCGCTGGGTCGCGCGCATCCGCGAAGCGGTGGAAGGCGATGGCTTCCAGCTGCATTACCAGCCGGTGCTGAACCTGCAGGGCGAAGCACGCGAACTGTACGAGGCCTACCTGCGGCTGGACAACAACGGCGAACTGATGAGCCCGGTCGCCTTCCTCGGCATCGCCGAGGAACACGGCCTGCTGGCCGACATCAACCGCTGGGTGGTACGACGTGCGATCGCCATCCTGGGCGAACGCCAGCGCGCCGGCCATGCCACCCACATGCTGGTCAAGATCACTCCGGAATCATTCGCCGATCCGCTGCTGATCACCACCCTGCAGGAAGAACTGCAGGCGCATGGCGTGCCCGGCGACAGGCTGTGGCTGCATGCCCCGGAGTCCAAGGTCTTCACCCACCTGCGCAACGCCCAGCAGTTCCTGCAGGCGGTCGCCCCGCTGGGCTGTCGGATCGGGCTGGAGCAGTTTGGTTCAGGACTGGATTCGTTCCAGCTGCTGGCGCATTTCCAGCCGCAGTTCCTGAAGCTGGATCGCGGCTTCACCCGCGACGCGGCGAGCACGCGCGAGAACTTCGACAAGATCAAGGAAATCACCGAACGTGCGCAGGCGGCCAACATCGCCACCGTCGCCGAGTTCATCACCGATGCCAATTCAATGACCCTGCTGTTCAGCGCAGGGGTGGATTACGTGCAGGGTGAGTTCGTCGGCGAGGCTACGCCGCGGATGGACTTCGACTTCGGCTGAGGCACCGGCCCGCAGCGGGTGACGACCGGTGGTCGTCACCCGCCCGACTTCAGGTCATGTCGACCAGATTATCGATCTTCACGTCCGGATCCACGTCGGCGTCATAGTCCACGCCCTCCACGCCGAAGCCGAACAGGCGCAGGAAATCGGCCTTGTAGCCTTCCAGGTCGCTGATCTCATACAGGTTCTCATCGGTCACCTGCGGCCACAATTCCAGCACTTCGGCCTGCACGCCCGGCGCCATTTCCTTGTAGTCCGCGCGCAGTCGGCCGGCATCGTCGATCAGCTCGACGTGGCGGCCATCGGCATCGGTCAGCTCATGGCGCAGGCGCTCCACCGCCGTGCCTTCGGCCTTGCCGCCGTAGAGGATGTCATACAGCACGTCGAGCTGCTCGATGCAGCCCTCATGGGTGCCCTTCTCCTTCATCACCTTGAACAGCAGCGACAGGTACAGCGGCATGGTGGGGATTGCCGAACTGGCCTGGGTGACCACTGCCTTCAACACCGATACGCGGGCATCGCCGCCGATCGCCGCCAGCTTTTCGCGCAGGCCGAGCACCTTCTGGTCCAGGTCCTTCTTGGCCGCACCGATGCTGCCGTTCCAGTAGATCGCCTGGGTGATTTCCTCACCGACGTAGGTGAACGCGGTGGTGGTGCAGCCTTCGGCCAGCACGCCGGCCGCAGCCAGCGCGTCGATCCACATCTGCCAGTCTTCGCCACCCATCACCGCCACGGTGCCGGCGATCTCTTCCTCGGTGGCAGGCTCCAGGTGGGTTTCGGTCAGCTTGATCTTGTCGGTGTCCAGGCCGCGCAGGGTGATCGGCGCGCCGATCGGCTTGAGCGTGGAGTTGATCACTTCGCCGGTCCTGGGGTGCTTGCGGCGCGGCGACGCCAGGCTGTAGACCACCTGATCGACCTGGCCGAGGTCGGCCTTGATCAGCGCGATGACCTGGTCCTTCACTTCATCGGAGAAGGCATCGCCGTTCACGCTCTTCGCATACAGTCCGGCCTGGCTGGCGTACTTGTGGAACGCGGCCGAGTTGTACCAGCCGGCGCTGCCGGGCTTGGTCTCGCTGCCGGGTTTTTCGAAGAACACGCCCAGGGTGGCGGCGTCGCTGCCGAAGGCGGCGGTGATGCGCGCCGCCAGGCCGTAGCCGGTGGAGGCGCCGATCACCAGCACGCGCTTGGGACCGTTGACGATCTTCGGCCGGGCGCTGATGTAGTCGATCTGCTGCTTGACCGCCGCATCGCAGCCGGTGGGATGGGTGGTGACGCAGATGAAGCCGCGGACGCGCGGTTTGATGACCATGGATACCTCGGTGTGGGACAGGTGCGGCGCGCAGGCGCGCGTGCACGAAACGCTGGAATCGTAGTGTGCGGGGGGAATATGCACAACCGACGGGGGCGTATCGTGGCTTCACGCTTGAGGCAGCGGGTGGGCCTGGGCGGGACACGCCGCAAGTACGTCCTTGTAGGCTGCGTCGCCGCATCCATGCGGCTCAGCGTCCCGCCCAGGCCCACCCGCTGCCTCTGCTGACAATTCGGCGCCCGTGGCGTGTGCGGGGGAGCAAAAAGGCAAAAAAAGCCGCACTTTCGTGCGGCTTTTTCTGTGTCTTTCCGGCTGCTTTTTATGGGCGGCGGGCCAGGGCTTCTTCGTCCTTGGCCTTGGGCAGCAGGTCCTGCTTGGTCACCGCCAGCATGCCCATGGTCAGCAGTGGGCAGGCGATGAAGATCGAGGACAGGGTGCCGATCACCGCGCCGATCATCTGGCTCAGGGCCAGCCCTTCCAGCGAACCGCCACCGTAGAGGTACAGCGCCAGCACCGACAGGAAGAACACCAGCGAGGTGATGATGGTGCGCGACAGGGTCTGGTTGATCGAGCGGTTCATCACTTCCAGCGGCTCTACACGCAGGCTGCGGAAGTTTTCACGGACACGGTCGAACACCACGATGGTGTCGTTGATGGAGAAGCCCATCACCGACAGCAGGCCGGCCAGCACGGTCAGGTCGAACTCGCGGCCGCTGAAGGAGAAGTAGCCGGCAACCACCAGTACGTCGAACAGGGTGGTGATGATGGCCACCACCGCGAACTTCCACTCGAAGCGGAAACCGATGTAGATCAGGAAGCCGACCAGCACGAACAGCGCGGCGTACAGGCCGTTCAGGGCCAGCTCCTTGCCGACCTGCGGACCGACGAACTCCGAGGACAGCACGGTCGCCGCATTGCCTTCCAGCGACACCGCCGAGCGTACCGCCTCGGCCGTGCGGTTGTTGGCTTCGCCGACGCTCTCGCCTTCGGCCTGGGCCTGCGGCTGCAGGCGGATCAGCAGGTCGCTGCCGCTGCCGAAGCTCTGTACCTGGGCGCCACCATAACCGGCGGTCTCCAGGTGCTCGCGCACCGCGTCGACATCGGCCGGGCGGTCGAAGCGCACTTCCACCACGGTCCCGCCGGTGAAATCCAATGCGTAGTTGAAGCCCTTGCCGATGATGCTGCCGAGCGCGGCGATGAACACCAGCGCGGCGATGCCGACGGCGATCCATCGGGTGCGCATGAAGTCGAACTTGGTGTCGTTCGGGATCAGGTGGAGCGGAAACAATTTCATGGTATCGATCCTTTTCCCGTCAGATGGCCAGGGTCTTGAGCTTCTTGCGGCTGCCGTACAACAGCACCGCAAGGGCGCGGGAAACGGTAATGGCGGTGAACATCGAGGCGAGGATGCCGACGATCATGGTCACGGCGAAGCCCTTCAACGGACCGGTACCGAACGCATACAGCGCCACGCCGGCCAGCATGCCGGTCAGGTTCGCGTCGAGGATGGTGCCCGATGCTTTTTCATAACCGGCCACGATGGCAGCCTTGGCGGGCATGCCCGCACGCAGCTCTTCGCGGATACGCTCGTTGATCAGCACGTTCGCATCCACCGACAGGCCGATCGACAACGCCAGGCCGGCAAAGCCCGGCAGGGTCATGGTGGCACCGAACAGCGACATCACCGCGACCACGATCAGCAGGTTGAACAGCATCGCCACCGAGGTGATGACACCGAACATGCGGTAGTAGACGGTGAAGAACACCAGCGTGAACAGGAAGGCGAAGCCCACCGCGGTGACACCGCGCTGCACGTTCTCCGCACCCAGGCTTGGGCCGACGATCTTTTCTTCCACGAAGTCCATCGGCGCGGCGAGCGAGCCGGATTTCAGCAGCTTGGCGAGGTCTTCGGATTCACGCTTCTCCAGGCCGGTGGTCTGGAAATTCTTGCCGAACACGCCGTTGATGTTGGCCACCGAGATGACCTCTTCCTTGACCCGGAAGCTGCGCACTTCCTTGCCGTCCACCGTTTCCACGGTGGGGATGCGCTCGGTGTAGACCACCGCCATCGGCTTGTTCACGTTGGCGCTGGTGAAGTCGAACATGCGCTGCCCGCCGACGTTGTTCAGCGTCACGCTGACCGCCGCCGAACCGTTCTGGTCGGTGGTGGCCTGCGCGGCGACCATCTGGTCACCGGTGACGATCACCCGCTTGGCCAGCAGCACCGGGCCGCGGTTGTCGCGCAGCTGGTAGACCTTGGCTTCGGGCGGAATACGGCCGCTGGCGACGGCGTCCTGCGCGTTGCCTTCGATGACGGCGCGGTATTCCAGGGTGGCGGTGGCACCGATCATGCGCTTGGCTTCGGCGGTGTCCTGCACGCCCGGCAGCTGCACGACCACGCGGTCGGCGCCCTGGCGCTGGATGATCGGCTCGGCCACGCCGAGCTGGTTGACGCGGTTGCGCAGCGTGTTGACGTTCTGCTCGATGGCGCCGTTGGCGATGGCGGCCAGTTCGGCATCGGGCAGGCTGACGGTAACGCGGTTGCCGGTGACTTCGAAGCCCAGCGTCGGCTGCGACTTGAACAGCGCATCACGGGCACGCAGTCCAGCGCCCTCGCCTGCACTCGGGCTCAGGTTGGCGACGATGGTGTTGTCCGCGCGGCGCTCGACCGACTGGTACGGAATACGCGCATCACGCAGGGTGGTACGCACGTCTTCGGTGTAGCTGTCCATGCGCTTGTCCAGCGCGGCCTTCTGGTCCACCTGCAGCACGAAATGCACGCCGCCCTGCAGATCCAGGCCCAGCGTCATCGGGCGCGCGCCCAGGTTGGACAGCCAGTCCGGCACGGTGGAGGCCAGGTTCAGCGCCACCACGTAATCCTCGCCGACGCTCTGCTTGAGCACGTCATTGGCGGCGGTCTGCGCCTGGATGTCGGGCAGGCGGACGATCAGGCTGTCGCCTTCCACTTCGGCCGCCATCGGGGTGACGCCGGCCTGCTTGAGGTCGGCCAGCACGCGGTCGCGCAGCGCTGAATCCACCAGGCCGCCGCGGTTGGCGGTGATCTGGATGGCCGGATCCTTCTGGTAGATGTTGGGCAGCGCATACAACGTGCTGATCGCCAGGACGATCAGGATGACGACGTACTTCCAGCGTGGAAATTCGAGCATTGCGAGGTTCCCGCGCGGCGCCATCCCCGGCGCCGCGGTTGTGCTTCAGAAAAGGGAGTGGATCAGACAGCCGACTTCAGGGTGCCGGCCGGCAGCACGTTGCCGACAGCGCCCTTCTGCACGCGGATGCGCACGTTGTCAGCCACTTCCAGGGTGACGAAGTTGTCGCCGATGTCGGTGACCACGCCGGCGATGCCACCGTTGGTCAGCACTTCGTCGCCGCGCTTGATCTTCTCCAGCATGGCCTTGTGCTCCTTCTGCCGCTTCATCTGCGGGCGGATCATCAGGAAGTACATGATGGCGATCAGGATGACCGGGAACAGCAGGGTGGTCATGGTGAAGCCCTGCGGTTGGCCGCCGGCAGCCTGGGCGTGGGCGGCGGGAATCAGGAAAGCAAGCAGGTTCATCGTGGAGTCCTTTGGTTGGGCGGCGCTGCGGTGCCACGAGTGGCCGGGCGCGACCGCAGATCGGTGTCAGCCGTGAAGTATGCCACGGGCCCAGGGATTCGTCCTTGGGCCCTTCGGCAGGGGGCGGCCGCTCAAAGCGGCGGGACGGCAGCCCCCCGGGCTGCGTAGAAAGACCCGCGGAAGGCCTCGAAGGTTCCCGCGGCGATGGCGGCGCGCATATCGGCCATCAACTTCTCGTAGTAGAAGAGGTTGTGGATCGTGCCCAGCATCGGCGCCAGCATTTCGTTGCAGCGGTCCAGGTGGCGCAGGTAGGAGCGGGTATAGCCGCCACTGCAGGCGAAGCAGCCGCAGCCCGGTTCGATCGGGTCCATGTCGCGCTCGTAGCGGGCGTTGCGGATGCGGACCGTGCCGAAAGAGGTGAAATAGTGGCCGTTGCGCGCGTTGCGGGTGGGCATCACGCAGTCGAACATGTCCACGCCGCGGGCCACGCCTTCCACCAGGTCTTCCGGCCGGCCCACGCCCATCAGGTAGCGCGGGCGGTCTGCCGGCAGCACTGGATTGAGGTGATCCAGCATGGCGTTGCGTTCATGCTCGGGTTCGCCCACGGCCAGCCCGCCGATGGCGTAGCCGTCGAAACCGATCTGCTGCAGGGCCTCGGCCGAGCGGCTGCGCAGGTCGGTATGCACCCCGCCCTGGACGATGCCGAACAGCGCGGCGTCGTTGCCCAGGGCATCGTGGGCATCGCGCGAACGCTGGGCCCAGCGCAGGCTGAGCTCCATCGAGCGGCGCGCGACGTCCTCGGTGGCCGGGTACGGCGTGCATTCGTCGAAGATCATCACCACGTCCGAATCCAGCACCTTCTGGATCTTCATGCTTTCCTCCGGACCGAGGAAAACCCGGGCGCCGTCGGTAGGCGAGGCGAAGGTCACGCCCTGTTCGGTGATCTTGCGGCGATGTGCCAGCGAGAACACCTGGAAGCCGCCGGAGTCGGTCAGGATCGGGCCATCCCAGCGCGCGAAGCCGTGCAGGCCGCCGTGGTCGGCGATGACATCCAGGCCGGGGCGCAGGTACAGGTGGAAGGTATTGCCGAGGATGATTTCCGCGCCCAGGGCACGCACCTGGTCGGGAAAGATGCCCTTGACCGAGCCATAGGTGCCGACCGGCATGAACGCAGGGGTTTCCACGGTTCCGCGCGGGAAGGTCAAGCGGCCACGGCGGGCACGGCCATCAGTGGTCTGGAGCTGGAACTGCAGTCGGGACATGGTGCGGTTGTTCGGGACAGATAGTTTTCTATTGTCTCGTACTTTTGGGGTTCCCGCGAAAGGCGTGGCGCCTCGGGTACTTGCGAGGGGCGCGGGGGGGGGGGCAGGCTGCACGGGACACGCCGTGAACCCGTCCATGGGGGCTCCAGTTCGGCTCCTGCCTCACAGGGTCCCGTGCAACCTGCCCCACCCGCACCTTCCGCATTCCGCGCCCGCCGCGGTGGCCGGCCGCAGGCCGGCCGCTTTTCATCCCCCACCCCACCGCACGGGCGCTCTTCGCCGGCCGCGCGCAGCCACCTGTCCGGCGAGCCGGGAACAGGCCCCACGGGACCGTTGGAGCCCCGGACGGGCGGAAACGAGACTCCATGGATGGATTCACGGCGTGTCCCGTGGGGCCTGTTCCCGGCTCGCAACACGGGGAGACAGAAACGCGCAGACCAACAGACACCCGATCAGCCCTGCGGGAACAACAACATCGCATCGCCGTAGCTGAAGAAGCGGTAGCGCTGCTCGATCGCATGCCGGTACGCCTCGAACACCCGCTCTTTGCCGGCAAACGCGGAAATCATCATCAACAGCGTGCTCTCCGGCAGATGGAAGTTGGTCACCATCGCGTCCACGCTGCGGATCCGGTACCCCGGCGTGATGAAGATCTGGGTCTCCCCGGCAAACGGCAGCAGCTCACCGTCGCGCATCGCGCTTTCCAGCGCCCGCACTACCGTGGTCCCCACCCCGATCACCCGGCCACCGGCCTCGCGCGTGCGCCGCACCTGTTGCACCAGCTCGGCGCCGACGTTCAGCCATTCGCGGTGCATCACATGGTCTTTCAGATCGTCCGCGCGGACCGGCTGGAAGGTACCCGCGCCCACATGCAGGGTGACGTGGCCAAAGCCCACGCCCTTGGCCTGCAGGGCCGCCAGCAGCGCATCATCGAAGTGCAGCCCGGCGGTCGGCGCGGCGACTGCACCGATCTCGCGCGCAAACACGGTCTGGTAGCGCTCGCGGTCGTCCAGCCCCGGCTCGCGCTGGATGTACGGCGGCAACGGCAGCCGCCCGGCATGCAGCAGCCACTGCTCCAGCGGCTCGGGCACATGGAACCGCAGCACGTAGAACTCGCCATCGCGGCCCAGCACTTCCACCTCGCCACCGGCGTCCAGCGCGATCCTGCTGCCCGGCTTGGGGGTCTTGCTGGCCCCGACCTGCGCCCTTGCCTGCTGCGCGCCCAGCAGGCGTTCGATCAGGATCTCCACGCGGCCGCCGGTCGCTTTCTGGCCGAACAGCCGCGCCGGGATCACCCGGGTATCGTTGAACACCAGCAGATCACCTTCGCGCAGCAGCGCGGACAGGTCGCGCACATGCGCATCCTGCAGCGCGCCCGGCGCCGGCGGCACCAGCAGCAGGCGGCTCGCCGAACGCTCCGGCAGCGGCGCCTGGGCAATCAGTTCAGCGGGAAGGTCGTAGTGGAAATCGGACTTCTTCAAGGGAACACGCAGCAACAGGTCGGCAATGGCGCGCATTGTACGACCGGCCACCGATGGACAGCGCAGTTGGCGGCAAACGCCCACGAAAATGCTGCCATGCAGCAGCGAACGGACGGGGTTATCGCGCAAAAAACCGCGTGCTAGCATCGAAACGGAAGTCCGAATGCACGAGCCATGACCCGACGCGCGCGCTTGCCGCGCGTTGTGCTTTTACGGGCCGTGCGACCTATCGTTTCAGGAGATCTGCAATGAGCTTCATCGAACGCCTCGCCCCCCTCCGCGCCCAGCCCGGCACCCGCCTGACCACCGGCCTGGATGACGCCACGCTGGAGCGTCTTGCCGCCTCCCACCCCGCGCTGGTGGCTGCGGCCGATGCCGCCGCGGCCGAATTTTCCCGCCTCCAGGGTGAGCTGGGCGAGGTGCTGGCGCTGGACGAACAGGCCCAGATCGACGCCATGCAGGACGGCTTCATCAACTTCTACGCCGACGATGCGGTGACCCCGTATGTCGCCTTGACCGCACGCGGCCCGTGGGTGGTCACGCTCAAGGGCGCGGTGCTGTACGACGCCGGTGGCTACGGCATGCTCGGCTTCGGCCACACCCCCGATGCGGTGCTGGAGGCGATGTCGCAGCCACAGGTGATGGCCAACATCATGACCCCGAGCCTTTCCCAGCAGCGCTTCGTCAAGGCGCTGCGGGCGGAAATCGGCCATCGCCGTGGCGGTTGTCCGTTCACCCGTTTCATGTGCCTCAATTCCGGTTCGGAAGCGGTCGGCCTGGCCGCGCGCATCGCCGATGTGAACAGCAAACTGCAGACCGATCCGGGCGCCCCGCATGCCGGTGCCGCGGTCAAGCGCGTGGTGATCAAGGGCAGCTTCCACGGCCGTACCGACCGCCCGGCCCTGTACTCCGATTCCAGCCGGCGCACCTACCAGCAGCACCTGGCCAGCTATCGCAACGAAGACTCGGTGATCGCCATCGCCCCGTATGACGAAGCCGCCCTGCGCGCGGTGTTCGACGAGGCAGCGCGCAGCAACTGGTTCATCGAAGCGGTGTTCCTGGAGCCGGTGATGGGCGAAGGCGATCCGGGACGCTCGGTACCGCCGGCGTTCTATGCGCTGGCCCGCGAACTGACCCGGGCCCACGGCAGCCTGCTGCTGATCGACTCCATCCAGGCCGGGCTGCGCGCCCACGGCGTGCTGTCAGTGGTGGATTACCCCGGCTTCGAAGGCCTGGATGCGCCGGACATGGAAACCTATTCGAAGGCGCTCAATGCCGCCCAGTACCCGCTGTCGGTGCTTGCAGTGAACGAACGCGCCGCACAGCTGTACCGCAAGGGCATCTACGGCAACACCATGACCAGCAATCCGCGTGCGCTGGACGTTGCCTGCGCCACGCTGGCCCAGCTCACCCCGGAGGTGCGCGGCAACATCGCCGAGCGTGGCCGGGAGGCACTGCGCCGGCTGGAAAAGCTCAAGGACGAACTGGGCGGACTGATCACCAAGGTGCAGGGCACCGGCCTGCTGTTCTCCTGCGAACTGGCTCCGCAGTTCAAGTGCTACGGCGCCGGTTCCACCGAAGAATGGCTCCGCCGCCAGGGCGTCAATGTAATCCACGGCGGTGAGCGCTCGCTGCGCTTCACCCCGCACTTCGGCATGGACAGCAGCGAACTGGAACTGCTGGTCGGCATGGTCGGCCGCGCCCTGCGCGAAGGTCCGCGCCGCGAGCAGGCCCAGGCCGCCTGAACCCCGCCTCTGCTGGCACCGGGCAGCCTCCGGTGCCAGCAGGTAAAATACGCCGCACACTGATCCCGCACCCCGCCCCCGGCGGGGCGCTTTCGTTCCAAGGAATACCCGATGAAGTCCCTCTGTGTTTACTGCGGCTCCAACGCGGGCAGCAAGCCGATCTATACCGAACGCGCGATCGCGCTGGGTGACCGCATCGCCCGTGACGGCCTACGTCTGGTCTACGGCGGCGGCAACGTCGGCCTGATGGGCACGGTGGCCAATGCCGCGCTGGAAGCCGGCGGCGAAGTCACCGGCGTGATCCCGCAGCAGCTGGCGGACTGGGAAGTCGCGCACCGCGGCCTGACCACGCTGGAAGTGGTCGGTTCCATGCACGAGCGCAAGTCGCGCATGTTCGAGCTCTCCGACGCTTTCGTGGCGCTGCCCGGTGGCTTCGGCACCATGGAGGAAATCTTCGAGATGCTGACCTGGCGCCAGCTCGGCATCGGCAACAAACCGTGCGCCTTCCTGGACGTGGACGGCTTCTACGCCCCGCTGATCGGGATGATCGACCGCATGGTCGAAGAGCGCTTCCTGCACCCGGCCCAGCGCGCCGATCTCTGGTACGGCTCGGACATCGACGCGATGCTGGACTGGATGCGCAGCTACGAGCCCGCGCAGGCCTCCAAGTGGATCGACGAGAAGCGCCGCAACGCCCTGGTCTAACGCGGTGCCGGGCGGCCGAGCAGGTAGCCCTGGCCGTAGTCGCAGCCCAGGTCCAGCAGGATCTGGCGCTGGCTTTCGGTTTCTATGCCTTCGGCAATGGTATTGATGCCGAGCGTGCGCGCCAGTGACACCACGCCTTCCACCAGCGCCAGCGTGCTCTGCGCTTCCGGGCCGTTGAGGCCGGCGATGAAGCTCTGGTCGATCTTCAACGTGGAAATCGGGAATCGATGCAGGTAGGACAGCGCCGAGAAGCCCGTGCCGAAATCATCCAGCTGCACCAGGATGCCGCGCTCGCGCAGCGCCTGCAGCACGCGCAGGGTGCGTGGACCTTCATCGAGCAGGGCGACTTCGGTGATCTCCAGGCGCAACCGGTGCGGGTCGGCGTCGAAGGCTTCGATCAAACCGAACAACCGGTTGCTGAACTCGGCCGAGCGGAAATGCCGCGGTGATACGTTGACCGATACATAGCCGGTACCGCCGCGTGAGAGGCCGGCGATCACCTGTTCGTAGATCAGCCAGTCCACCTGCTCGATCAGGCCACTGCCCTCGCCGAGGTCCAGGAACGCGCCCGGCAGCAGCATCCCGCGGGTTTCGTGCTGCCAGCGCAACAGCGCCTCATGGCCTACCACCACGCCATCGGTGAGCCGCACGATGGGCTGGTAGTACGGCAGGAAGTCCTGGTTGATGATCGCCCGCCGCAGGTCCGATTCCAGGTCCAGGCTGCGCATCGCCTGCTCGCGCATGTCCTCGTCGAAGATCGCACAGCGGTCGTGGCCCTGCGCCTTGGCGCGGTACATCGCCGCATCGGCATCCCGCAGCAGCTCTTCGCCGCGCTGGTAGCGCGCATTCCACAGCGCGATGCCCAGGCTGCCGGACGGGAACAGCTCGCGCCCGGCCACCCACATCGACTCCTGCAACGCCAGCAGCATGCGCTGGGAGAACTCCAACGCCTGCGCCAAGCCGTGCGGGCACTGCAGCAGGATGGCGAACTCATCCCCGCCCAGCCGTGCCACCACGTTGTCCGGGCCCAGCATCGAGACGATGCGCTTGGCCACCTCGACCAGCATCTGATCGCCAGCCGCATGGCCGATGCTGTCGTTGACCAGCTTGAAGCGATCCAGGTCAAGGAACAGCACCGCGAATTCGCCGCCCTCACCTTTGCGCGCGCGCAGCAGCGCATCTTCCAGGCGATCCAGCAGGTGGATGCGGTTGGGCAGGCCGGTCAGGCCATCGTGCATGGCCTGGTGGGTCAACCGCTGCTCGGCGCGCAACCGCTCGGCGATCTGTCCGAGCAGCTTCTCATTCACTTCGCCCAGTTCGCGGGTGCGTTCCTCCACGCGTTGTTCCAGTCCGGCATGGGCCAGCCGCAGCCGCTCCTGGTCACGTTGCCGCGCCAGTCCTGCGCCGATGTTCTGCGCCACGAAGGTCAACAGGCGCTGGTCGTGCGCGGTGAAGGCCACGTCCGGGCTGTAGCTCTGCACCACGATAACCCCGACCACTTCGTCATCGCGCAGCAGGGGCACGCCGAGCCAGCACTGCGAGCGCACGCCCGACTCTCGCACCTTGCCGGCTTCGATCATCGCGTCGATGTCGGCGCGTGCGGCCAGCAGCGGTCGCCGCTCGCGCACTACGTGTTCGGTCAGCCCCTGGCTGAAGGCGCGCGGCGCGCGCGTGACCGTGTATTCGTCGACCGAGTAGACGAACTCGAGCCCATCACCCGCCTCGTTGACCAGGGCGATGTAGAAGTTGCGCGCATCCAGCAAGGTGCCGACGATGCCATGGACCTGCGCATGGAACTGCGACAGGCTTTCGGCCTGCATCGCCAGTTCGGCGATGCCATACAGCGCGGCCTGCAGCTTTTCGGCACGGCGACGTTCGAAGACCTCATCCTGCAGGCTGCGGTTGGCGCGCTGCAGTTCCAGCGTGCGTCGTTCCACCTGCCGCTCCAGCTGCACCTGCGCCTGGCGCCGGTCCATCGCCGTGCGCACGTGCTGGGCGACGAAGCCGAGCAGCGCGCGGTCCGCCTCGCCGTAGCGGTCATGCTGGTCATAGCTCTGCACCACGATCGCCCCGCACACGCGCCCTTCGCGCAGCATCGGCACGCCCAGCCAATCCAGGCTTTCCGGCCCACGCCAGTGCTGCCCGTCCTGGCCCACGCTGGCCAGCAACTGGCGCGAGGGGCCACTGAGCGGGTGCCCATGCTGCAGCAGCGCGAAGGTCAGGCTCCCGGGCAGCTCACTTTCCGCATAGGCGCGCGAAGGATCGGCGATGAAATCATCGATCTGGTCGGCGAAGTACAGGAAGCGGATGGTCTGCCGGATATCGTCATATTCGACGATGAAGCAGTTGTGCGCGTACATCAGCGTGTTGAGGACGCGATGGACATGCCGCAGCATCTCGGCCATTTCCAGTTCGGCCCCGGACAGATCGGCGATCTCATACAGCGCCTGCTGCAGCCGCTTGGCATCTTCAAGGGCGTGGATCTGGCCGGCCTGGCGGGCCTGCTGCAGCCCCAGTTGAAGGGCTTCGCGGGCGACCGACCACCAGCCCGCGGGCACCGCTGCGCCTTCGACACGCAGGCCGATGCGCGCACCGTCGTGCTGCCATTGCTCGTGCTGCGCCTGCTGCGTCCCGGCCGCGCGCAATGACGGCATCGCCTGCGGCGGATGGCATTGGCTCCCCTGCCCCAGCAGCGGATCGTCCCAGTCCACCCACAGACAGGCGTGGCCCGGCAACAGGCCACACAGGGCCTCCAGCAAGCCGCTGGTCACCACCGCATTGCCCGGTGTTTCCATCGTGGATGCAACGATCTGACTGGACAACATGACGACCCCATGGCGCGGGAACTCCCGACACCTCCCCTGTGCGCGGAGCATAGCGCTTTCCGCGACCTGAATTTGTCGTGCCGCAACCCCGTTCCGCCCCTGCGCGCGTTGACGCTCCGGACATGCCCATTCCTGCTCCCTCGGCCACCTCCCTGCGCCCCCTGATGAGCGGCTATGCGCCGCCGCGGGCAGGCCTTACCCTGTCCCCCGTGGATACCGCCGCCCTGCCAACCGATGAAGCCTTGATGCTGGCCTGGGCCGGCGGCGACCTGCCCGCCTTCCAGGCGCTGTACGAGCGCCACCGCCGGCGCCTGCACGGGTTCCTGGTGCGCCAGCTGCGCGACCCCGGCTTGGCCGAGGAAATGTTCCAGGATGTGTGGCAGCGGGTGATCGCCGCCCGCGCCGGCTGGCAACCGGACGCCGCCTTCAGCACCTGGCTGTTCCGTATCGCGCATAACCGCCTGAACGATCATTGGCGCGCGGCGCGCCACCGCCCACCCGCACCGGCTGACGCCGAAGCGCGGGTGGAAGGGGTGGTCGACGGCCACACCCCGGAAACCGAACTGAGCGGCTTCGAACAACGGCGCCGGGTGCAGCAGGCGATGGATGCCTTGCCGGCGGAGCAACGCGAGGTGCTGCTGCTTCGACTGGAGCAGGAACTCAGCCTGGAGGAGATCGCCGAGGTCACCGGCGTCGGCCGGGAAACCGTCAAGTCGCGCCTGCGCTATGCGATGGACAAACTGCGTGCAGGATTGGCCCCATGAACAGCCGCGATCCCCTCACCCCCGAAGAGCGCGAACTGGCCCGGCTGCTGGGTGGCCGGCTGGACAAGGCACCGCCGCCCGCCGTGGATGCCGCCGTGCTGGCCGCCGCGCAGGCCTCGGTGCAGTCCGCGCCCGCCGGGCAGGATGCCGGGCCCATGGGCGCGGACGAGGCACCGACGCAGGCTCCGCGTCGGCAGCGTCGTCGTGCGCGTTGGCCGACGGTGGCGGGCATCGCCGCGTCGGTGGTTTTCGCCGTCGGGCTGGCCTGGCAAATGCAGCCGCAGCGGGAGCCGCCGCCGGCCCCATCGCTGCAGGAAATGGCCACGCCCGCTCCCCGACCGGAAGCTGATCCACCTGCGCCAGAACCCATCGCAGATACAGCACCTGCAACGCCCGCCAGTGCCGCCATGCAGCGCGTGCAACCAAAGCCAGCGCCGAGGCCGCCCCTGCAGGGGCAGGTACCGGAGGCACCGGAGCAGGCAACCGCGCCCGCCCAAGTGGACGCCGCGCCCGTGCCGCAGGCATTCCGCGCACGCGCAGCGGAATCGGCGCGCATCGCCCCATCACGGCCGGCGCCGCCAGCCGCACCGTCGCCTGCCGCAGCGGTGATGGCCGCACCGGCGCCTGCCGCGGAGGCGTTCGCCAAGCCTGCACGCACGCCGCAGGACATGGTCGCGCAGGATACCGCCGAGGTGGCTGCTGCGACGGCATCGGCACCACTGAGTGCAGCGGCGGTGCAGCAGGAAGTGGAGGCCGATGCACGACTTACGCGGCGGCAGTGGTTGCAGAAGATCCGCCATCGGCGTGATGCCGGTGACGTGGATCTGGCGCGGGCCAGCCTGGAGCGTTACCTGGCGCAGTACCCGGAAACCCGCCTCCCGCGTGACCTGCAGCCGCTGCTCGCCGACTGACTCCGCGCCCTGGTCGGCACGTGCCTGGCGTGCGCACGGTAAGATCGCAGGGATGCTCGATACCCTCGCCGCTGCCGTCGACCACTGCCTGGAGATCAAGCACAGTCGTTTCCTGGCCCACGCCGCGCCGATCCGTGATGCCGGCCACGCCCTGGAGTTCCTGCAGCAGGTCGCCGTGGCCGATGCCACGCACAACTGCTGGGCCTACCGGCATGGCAATGAGTACCGTTCCAGCGATGACGGCGAGCCATCAGGCACCGCCGGCCGCCCGATCCTCGCGGCCATCGACGGCCAGGGGTTCGACAGGGTCATGGTGGTGGTCACCCGCTGGTATGGCGGCATCAAGCTGGGTGCCGGCGGGCTGGTGCGCGCCTACGGCGGTACTGCCGCCGAGTGCCTGCGGACCGCGCCGCGTGAGCCGCTGGTGGCGCTGGCACGGCTGCAGATCCACGCGCCTTTCGAGGACCTCGGCGCACTGCACGCTGCCCTCGCCGCTCACCTGGCGGTCAAGCAGGAAGAAACCTTCACCGCCGATGGCGCCAGCATGCGGGTCGAACTGCCGGCCGACCAGTGCGATGCATTGAAAACACGCCTGCGCGACGCCACCCGTAACCGGGTACGCCTGCACTCTCCTTCCGAGTCCCACCCTGATGACTGACACCGACGCGTCCCGCCCCGCCCTCAAGCGCCTTGGCAGCCTGGGTACGCTGTGGCCTTTCGTGCGCCGCCACGCGGGGTTGTTCAGTGCCTGGCTGGTGGCGCTGGCGGTGTCCTCGGCGGCCACGCTCAGCCTGCCACCGGCGGTCAAGCAGATGATCGACCATGGCTTCACCGGCGGCGGCCAGATCAACCGCGCCTTCGCCTTGCTGATGGTGGTGGCGGTGGTGATGGCGCTGGCAACCGCCGCGCGTTTCTTCTTCGTCTCGCTGCTCGGCGAAAAGGTCGTCGCCGACCTGCGCGCGCAGCTGTACGGCCACCTGATCACGCTCGGCGCCGGCTTCCATGACCGCAATCGCAGTGGTGAACTGGTCTCGCGCCTGACCGCCGACAGCGAACTGCTGCGCAGCGTGATCGGCTCCACCATGTCGGTGGCACTGCGCAGCAGCGTCACCGTGGTCGGCAGCCTGGTGATGCTGTTCGTGACCAGCCCGCGGCTGGCCGCCTGGGCCCTGCTCGGGATTCCCCTGGCGGTATTGCCGATCGTGCTGGGTGCGCGCCGTCTGCGCGGGATTTCGCGCGACAGCCAGGACCGCATCGCCGACGCCAACAGCCTGGCCGCTGAAACCCTGGGCGCGGTCCGCACCGTACAGTCACACGCACGCGAGCCCTACGAACGCGGCCGCTTCGACCATGCGCTGAAAGACTCGATCCGTGCTGCCCGGCGGCGCATCCGCGCGCAGTCGCTGGTCACCGCCAGTGCCATCCTGCTGGTGTTCGGCGCCATCGTCGGCGTGCTCTGGCTGGGCGCGCATGACGTGATCGCCGGTCGCCTGTCTGCCGGTACGCTCGGACAGTTCGTGCTGTACGCGCTGATCGGTGGCGGGTCGGTGGGGGCGCTGGCCGAAGTGTGGAACGAACTACAGCGCGCGTCCGGCGGCATGGGGCGCATCAGTGAACTGCTGCAGGAAGACGTTGAGATCCGCGCGCCGGCCTCGCCGGCGGTATTGCCGGTTCCGTTGCGCGGCGAGATCCGTTTCGACGACGTGGTGTTCCACTACCCGCAGCGCCCGGACACTGCCGCGCTGGAGCATTTCAGCCTGCACGTGCGGCACGGCGAAACGGTCGCGCTGGTGGGCCCCTCCGGTGCCGGCAAGAGCACCGTGCTGCAGCTGCTGCTGCGTTTCCACGATCCGCGCTCCGGTGCGTTGAGCGTGGACGGCATCGACCTGCGCGCGATGGACCCAGCGGCGCTGCGCGCCCAGCTGGCGCTGGTGCCGCAGCAGCCCACCCTGTTCGCCGCCAGCGCACGCGACAACATCCGCTATGGACGACTGGAAGCCAGCGATGCCGAGGTGGAAGCCGCTGCCCGCGCCGCCGAAGCCGATGAGTTCCTGCGTGCGCTGCCGGAAGGGTATGACAGCGAGCTGGGCGAGCGCGGCGCACGCCTTTCCGGTGGTCAGCAGCAGCGCATCGCCATCGCCCGCGCCCTGTTGAAGGATGCCCCTATCCTGTTGCTGGACGAAGCGACCAGCGCGCTGGACGCGCAGAGCGAACGCGCCGTGCAGCAGGCGCTTGAACGCCTGATGGCAGGCCGCACCACGCTGGTGATCGCGCATCGCCTCGCAACCATCCTCAAGGCCGACCGCATCGTGGTGATGGACCACGGCCGCATCATTGCCCAGGGCACCCACGAACAGCTGCTGGCCGAAGGCGGCCTGTACGCGGAACTGGCTCGCCTGCAGTTCATCGACTGACCACGCGCGGATAACAAGCGGCGGCGCACGCTTGCCCCGCAGACCCGTGGAGTGAAGGAGGTAGACGATGTCGTTCCGTCAGTTTCCCGCGACCGATTCCAATGGCGAAAGCCGCATCATTCTCGAGTTCAAGCCGGAAGATGCATCTGCGCAGGACCAGCGCGCCGAGCCACGTTACGAACTGGAGGATGGGCGTGTGCTGGTGCGCAGCGGGCGAGAGTTCGTGACGCCCGGCGGTGATGTCCGGTTGAGCATCTGAGCGGTCGAACGGGTGCGCCCCCTCGCGGGGTGCTGCGTATAGCGGTTTACGTGTGTGGCGCCGGGCGGGTGGCCCATGCAGGACACGCCGTAAACCCTTCCATGGGGGCTCGCTGTTGCCATCCATGGCAACAGACGGTCCTGCATGAGCCACCCGCCCGTCGCCCTGACAGGTTCCGGTGGCTGCACGCCGCGTAATGAAAAAAAGAAAAGCGGTAGCGCCGACCCATGGTCGGCGAGCGCAGCGGGCCGTTGGCGGGAACATTCCGCCGACCATGGGTCGGCGCTACCAATGCCGACACGGGCACCGTGGACGTGTCGCCGGGCCGCAGGCCCGGCAGACCTCGACAACCTGTGGCGTAATTTTCGCCACCCATCTTGACAGCGTTTGGCCGCAAGGGCTGCGGCCTGTTATCCACATGTTTGTGCGATAACCATCCACACCGCCTGTGGATGAAACCGTCAGCGTGTCAGTACCCGACCAATCCCGCTGTCGTCCACTTCTGCCGCCGCCGCGGCGATCGCCATGTCGCTGCTGCCGGGCACGAAACCGATGCGGAAATGCACGTCGCCACCCGGCGTGCGCGAGGAATGGATCGAGGCCAGGCTCACCTGGTGCTGCTCGAACACATGCAACAGCGCGCGCAGGGAACCGGGACGATCTTCCGGCAGGTGTACCGACAATGCTTGGCGTTCGGTCAGGTCGGCCAGCAGGTAACCCATACGCTCGAAGGTGTAGTTGCCATCGGCAAGCACCTGTTCGCCGAACGCATCACGATTGGCCTGCAACATCTGCTGGCGGAACCCCGCGCGTGCCGCGTCGTCGCCCTGCTGCACCTGCAGCTGCAACTGCTGCAGCTGGCCGATCAAGCGCTCCAGCATCGGCGCCACGTGCGGATTGCCGAACTGGATATCCTCGTAGATCGCCGGGTTCAACGACAGGATCCGCGAGATGATCGCCGTATCCAGCTCGAAGGACGCCGATCGATACGGCAGCAGCGCGGAAAGTTCGCCGAGTTCGGCCGCATAGCCGCGCAACACGCCGGCCTGCGCCAGGTGCCCCGCATGCACCATCGCCTGCACCAGCGCCATCACCTTGTCGTGGTGGGCAGGCGTGGCACGCACGCACTCGGCCTGCAGGGCCGCGTACAGCTCGTTGAGCCACGGCTGCCAGCGCTGCACGCGGGCTTCGCAGACCACCATCACCCTGCCCTTCAGCGTCGGAGACTTGGGCGGCGCGGTCATCGGATGCAGGCCCACGACGTCCGCCTGCGAGGCCAGCATCGCCTGCACCGGGGCCTCTTTCACCGAGGTGACGTCCAGCCACAATCGACCCGCCTCGCGGCCTGCCGATGCCTGCACGTACTCGGCCATCAGCGCGGGCGTATGCCGGATCGGCGCTGAGAACAACAGCACGTCGGCCCGTTCCAGCAACTGCTCTGGTGTGTGCGAGGTGGCATCGGCAGGATCATGGCCGATCACCTGCAGCTGCAGGCGCTGTTCGAAGAAGCGGGTCAGCCAGCGGCCATACGCGCCGGCGCTGCCGACGATACCGATCACCTGCGGCGATGCGCTCATTCCAGCTGCTCCACGGCAAATCGATGCGGCTGCGCCAACGCAGCCGGTGCAGCGGCATGCACGTCGAACTCTTCGTGGCCGTTGGCCAGCGTGGCTTCCAGTGCCGCATGGGTGCCCGACACGGCGCGGCCTATCGCCTGCTGCATGTCCTCGCCGCGCAGCAGGAACGCCACGATCAAGGCCATCAGCACATCGCCGGTGCCAGCCACGTCCACCGGCAGCAGCGGCGAGGTCCAGCGCCAGACGCCGGACGCGCTCACCGCCAGCGTCACCAGTTCGCCACCGTCGCCGGAAACACTGTGCGCCAACACCCACGTCGGCCCACGGCCCAGCAGCACGCGGGCGGCGGCAATGGCGTCGTCCTGCGCCAGCGCGGGCATGCCGGTCAGGCGGCCCAGCTCGAAGGCATTGGGCGTGACCAGCCACGCATGCGGCAGCAGGCGCTCGGCGAAGACTTTCTCCAGACCCGGTTCGACGTAGGGGCCGGTGTGGGTATCGCCGATCACCGGATCCAGGCAGTAACGCAGTTGCGGGCACGCCGGCAGGGTCTGATCCAGCCAATCCGCGAACGCCGCGCCGTTGTCGACGCTGCCGAAATAGCCGGATACCAGCATCCGCGCCCGCTGCGGCAGGCCGCGTTCGCTGGCACCGCGCAGCAGGTCGGCAAACCAGTCCGCCGGCAAGACGCGCCCGCGGGTGGTTTCGTAAAAGGGCGCGTTGCTAAGCAGCGTGGTCGGCACTTCGGCCACACGCAGGCCCAGTGCCCGCAGCGGAGGTGCTGCGGCGCTGTTGCCGGCGTGGCCGTAGACAAGCTGGGACTGGACCGAAATGACATCGACCGGCGACGGGCCGTCCGGGCGCTGGCGACGGCCGTGGACCAGGTGGTTTTCGAGGGATTCGCTCATCAGCCCATTTTACGCCCGTGACGACCAACGGTCGTCACCCACCGGAAGCGCAAGGGCAGGACGGCCAGCGGCCGTCGCTACCAGAGCGGTGGCGTCGGGCGGGACGGCCAGCGGCCGTCACTACCGGGCGTCAGGAGGTCATCCGGTCCCAGAAGCCCTTGACGCCATCGATGAACGTCGCCGACTTCGGCGAGTGCTTACGGGCGTCTTCGCCGACAAAGGTGGCTTCGAACTGTTCCATCAGCTTGCGCTGGTCCGGCGTCAGGTTGACCGGGGTTTCCACCACCACGCGGCAGTACAGGTCACCCTCGGTGCGGCTGCGCACCGAACGCACGCCCTTGCCGCGCAGGCGGAACAGCTTGCCGGTCTGGGTTTCAGCCGGAATGCGGATCTCCGCTTCGCCGCCCAGCGTGGCCACGCGGATGCTGTCGCCCAACGAGGCCTGCGAAATACGGATCGGCACTTCGCAATGCAGGTCGTCGCCGTCGCGCTGGAAGATGGCGTGCTCGCGCACCCGCACTTCCACGTACAGATCGCCCGGCTGGGTACCGGCCGGACCGGCTTCGCCTTCACCGGCCAGGCGGATGCGGTCGCCGGTATCCACGCCGGCAGGCACCTTGACCGACAGCACCTTGTCTTCTTCCACGCGGCCATTGCCGTGGCAGGTCTTGCACGGCTGGGCGATGGTCTGCCCGCGCCCGTTGCAGTGGTGGCACGCCTGCTGCATGGCGAAGATGCCGCGCTGGATGCGCACCTGGCCACGGCCGTGGCAGACGCTGCAGGTTTCCACCTTGCCGTCTTCCGAACCGCTGCCATCGCAATCGCCGCACTCGGCCAGGGTCGGGATCTCGATGCGGCGCTCGATGCCGCGCACGGCTTCTTCCAGGTCCAGTTCCATCACGTAACCGATGTCGGCCCCGCGACGGGCCTGGCGCTGGCCACCGGCGCCACCTCCGAAAATGTTGCCGAAGATGTCGCCGAAAATATCATTCATGTCCGGACCACCCGGACCGCCGCCGCCACCGCCCATGCCGTGTTCGAACGCGGCATGCCCGTGGGCGTCGTACATCCGTCGCTTGTTGCCGTCGGACAGGATTTCGTAGGCTTCCTTGCACTCCTTGAACGCCGCTTCGGCGGCCGCATCACCCGGGTTGCGATCGGGATGGTGCTTCATCGCACAGCGGCGGTAGGCCTTCTTCAGCTCTTCGTCAGTGGCAGTGCGGGCAACGCCCAGGACTTCGTAATAATCGCGCTTGCTCATGGAGTGGATCGCTTTCCGGTACGTCGGGATTCGTCAAAGCAGAAAAGCGGACAAGGTCCGCTCCTGCGTCGGGCGCCCCGACTCGCCTCGCGGCGGCCAGGACCCTGATGCGACGACGGGACGCTGCGCGAGGCAACGTCCCGCGTCGGTCTGGATCAGGACTTCTTGTCGTCCTTTACTTCGGTGAACTCGGCATCGACGACGTCGTCGTGCTTGGCACCGGCGCCGGCGTCGGCCCCCGGGGCGCCGCCCTGGTCACCGGCCGAAGCGGCGGCGAACAGCGCCTGGCCGGCTTCTTCCAGTGCCTTCGAGCGCGATTCGATCTGCGCCTTGTCGTCACCCTTCATCGCCGTTTCCAGGTCGGCCAGTGCCGCTTCGACCTTGCCGATCACATCACCGCCGACCTTGCTGCCGTGCTCGGTGATCGCCGAACGGGTGCCGTGGATCAGGGCATCGGCCTGGTTGCGGGCCTGCACCAGTTCCTGGAACTTCTTGTCTTCTTCGCGGTTGGCTTCGGCGTCCGCCACCATGCGTGCGATCTCGTCCTCGGACAGGCCCGAACCGGCCTTGATCTCGACCTTCTGTTCCTTGTTGGTCTTCTTGTCCTTGGCCGACACGTGCAGGATGCCGTTGGCGTCGATGTCGAAGGACACTTCCACCTGCGGCAGGCCGCGCGGTGCCGGCTCGATGCCGGACAGGTCGAACTTGGCCAGCGACTTGTTGAAGCGGGCCTGCTCACGCTCACCCTGCAGCACGTGCACCGTCACCGCCGACTGATTGTCCTCGGCGGTGGAGAACACCTGCGAGGCCTTGGTCGGGATGGTGGTGTTCTTCTCGATGATCTTGGTGAACACACCGCCCATGGTTTCGATACCCAGCGACAGCGGGGTCACGTCCAGCAGCAGCACGTCCTTGACGTCGCCGCCAAGCACGCCGCCCTGGATGGCCGCACCCAGTGCCACGGCTTCGTCCGGGTTGACGTCCTTGCGCGGCTCCTTGCCGAAGAACTCGGTCACCGCCTGCTGCACCTTCGGCATGCGGGTCTGGCCACCGACCAGGATGACCTCGCTGATGTCGCTCGAGCGCAGGCCGGCGTCATTCAACGCAACGCGGCACGGCTCGATCGACTTGCGGATCAGCTCGTCCACCAGCGACTCCAGCTTGGCGCGGGTCAGCTTGATGTTCAGGTGCTTCGGGCCGGACGCATCGGCGGTCACGTACGGCAGGTTGACTTCGGTCTGCTGGGCGCTGGAGAGCTCGATCTTGGCGCGCTCGGCGGCGTCCTTCAGACGCTGCAGGGCCAGCGGATCCTTGCGCAGGTCGATGCCCTGGTCCTTGTTGAACTCTTCAACCAGGTACTCGATGACGCGGTTGTCGAAATCTTCGCCGCCGAGGAAGGTGTCACCGTTGGTGGCCAGCACTTCGAACTGCTTTTCACCGTCGACGTTGGCGATCTCGATCACCGACACGTCGAAGGTGCCGCCGCCCAGATCGTAGACCACGATCTTGCGGTCCTTGTTGTCACCCTTGTCCAGGCCATAGGCCAGCGCGGCCGCAGTCGGCTCGTTGATGATGCGCTTGACGTCCAGGCCGGCGATGCGACCTGCGTCCTTGGTGGCCTGGCGCTGGCTGTCGTTGAAGTACGCCGGCACGGTGATGACCGCTTCGGTGACCTTCTCACCGAGATAATCCTCGGCGGTCTTCTTCATCTTCTCCAGCACCTTGGCGGAGATTTCCTGCGGCGCCATCTTGCGCGCATCGCTGGTGGACACCCAGGCATCGCCATTGTCGTGGGCCAGGATGCCGTACGGCACGTGGGCGATGTCCTTCTGCACTTCGGCGTCGGTGAACTTGCGGCCGATCAGGCGCTTCACCGCGTAGAAAGTGTTCTTCGGATTGGTGACCGCCTGGCGCTTGGCCGAGGCACCCACCAGGACTTCGCCGTCCTTGGTGTAGGCCACGATCGACGGGGTGGTGCGATCGCCTTCCGAGTTTTCGATGACGCGGGCCTTGCCGCCGTCCATGATCGCCACGCACGAGTTGGTGGTGCCGAGGTCGATACCAATGATCTTGCCCATGGGGGACTCCTGAAGATTATTCGGTTAATCCGGCCGCAGCCGGTGTATGAATGGGATGTGGGGGAGGCTCGTGGAACATTCAAGCCATCCCGGGACGCTGTATTCCATGATTCAGGATCCAGGCCACGCCGGGCCATGCCCGGCGCACCGGCATTCCCGATTCGCGGTCAGTCGCGCGCGACCACCACCAGCGCCGGGCGCAGCAGGCGGTCGTTGAGCAGGTACCCCTTCTGGAACACCTGCACCACGCTGCCCGGGGCGGCGCCGTTGGCATCGACCTGGCTGATCGCCTGGTGGTGCTCCGGGTTGAAGGGCTGTCCGGTCGGGTCGAGCAGTGCCAGTCCGTTGTCTGCGGCCACCTTCAGCAGCTGCCTGTAGGTCATTTCAAGGCCGTCGCGCAGCGGGCTGGCGTCCTCGCCTGCGGCCTTCAGGCCGGCGTCCAGGCTGTCGAACACCGGCAACAGCTCGCCGAGCAGCTTCTCGTTGGCGAAACGGCGGGCCTGTTCCACGTCCCGGGTCATGCGCTTGCGCTGGTTGTCCAGGTCGGCGCGCTCACGCAGCGCATCGGCCTTGACCTGCTCCAGCTCACCGCGCAGCTGCTCCAGCTGGTCGTGGTGGGCCGCAGCGGCCTCGTCGGCGGCCGGGTTGGATTCGATATCGTGATGATTTTGGTTCATGTGCGTTTCCCTGGCGGTGACTCCCCGCCTCCATCCCACCTAGTGTGGGCGGGAAACTGCGTTTCAAGCGCCGCGGGTCATCGCGTTGCCCGTTCCCGGCGAAAAGGCCGCCCCGAGCACCTCGGCGGTGGCCTGCACCAGCGGGATCATCCGGTCGTAGGCCATCCGCTTCGGCCCGATCACCCCCAGCACGCCCAGCACCTGGCCATCGGCGATATACGGCGCAGTGACCAGCGAGACGCCTTCCAGCGGCACCACCCCGGTTTCTTCGCCAATGAAGATGCGCACGCCCGGCGCCTGGATGGTGCGCTCCAGCAATTGCAGGATCTCGCGCTTGCTCGAAAACAGCTCGAACAACTCGCGCAGCCGTTCCAGGTCGGACAGGTCCTGCACGCCCATCAGGCGGGTCTGGCCGGCTACCAGCATGTCGTTGGCCGGCGGCTGCAGCGCCTGCTCGGCCAGCTCGATGCTGTGCGCCAGCAGCTGTTCCATCTCGCTGCGGGTATCGCGCAGCTCGTGCAGAAGGCGGCGGCGTATCTGCGCCACCGGAAGCCCGGCGAAGTGGGTATTCAGGTAGTTGGCGACCTGCTCCAGCTCGCCCGGCTCCCAAGGCCTGCGGGCCTCGATCACCCGGTTCTGCACCTCGCTGTCGGCGAACACCACGATTGCCAGCACGCGATAGGCGTCCAGCGCCACGAAATCGATCTGGCGGAAGGCGAACTGCTCCCGCGTGGGCGCACTGACCACGCCGACGAAATGGCTCATCGCCGACAGCAGCTCGGAGGCACTGCCGAGCAGCGCCTGGGTGCCGGCGCCACTGGCCAGCTCGCTGCGCAGGCGGCTCAGGTCCTGCTCGCCCGGCGGATGCATCTGCACCAGGCTGTCCACGAACACCCGGTAGCCGTGCGCGGTGGGAATGCGCCCGGCCGAAGTATGCGGCGAACTGAGCAGCCCCAGGTCTTCCAGGTCGCCCAGGATGTTGCGGATGGTCGCCGCGCTGACATCCAGCCCCGCCGTGCGCGCAAGCGTTGCCGACCCTACCGGCTCGCCATCCTGGATGTGGCGGGCGATCAGGGTACGCAGCAGGTGCCGCGAACGTGGGGCAAGTTGGTCGAAAGACGGCGGCATTGGATCAGCCTGTGAGACTCCCCTCCTAGATAATGCCGGGAAGGACGCTTGGCAAGTCATTGGTACATGCCATCGTGCGTGCTAGCGTTGCGCGGCTTGAGAGACCTACTGGACCATGCTCAGACACTTATCAATCAAGGATTTCGCTGTTGTCCGCGCCACTGAACTGGAGTTCGGCCCCGGCATGACCGTGGTATCGGGCGAAACCGGCGCGGGCAAATCGCTGATGGTGGACGCGCTGGGCTTCCTGTCCGGCCTGCGCGCCGACAGCGGCGTGGTGCGCCACGGCGCCCCGCGCGCCGAGTTGTCGGCCGAGTTCGCGCTGGAACAGCTCGCCGGCGCCCGCCGCTGGCTGGCCGACAACGAACTGGACGACGACGAACAATGCCAGCTGCGCCGGGTCATCCGCGCCGACGGCGGCTCGCGGGCCTGGATCAACGGCCGCCCGGTGACCATTTCGCAGCTCACTGAACTGGCCGGCCTGCTGGTGGAAATCCACGGCCAGCACGAACAGCAGGCGCTGCTGACCCGGCCTTCGCAGCTGGCCCTGCTCGATGCCTATGCCAGCAACGCCGAGCAGCGCCGCGCCGTGCGGGTGGCTGCAGCCGGCTGGCAGACGCTGGTCGACGAAGCCGCGGCGCTGTCACGGCAGGGCGATGTCAGCGACCGCATCGGCTTCCTGGAACACCAACTGCGCGAACTGGAACGCGAAGAGCTGGAACCCGAATCGATCATCGCGCTGGGCGCCAGCCATCGCCGCCAGGCCCACGCCAGCGCCCTGCTGACCACCTGCGATACCGCCACCACCCGCATCAACGGAGACGACGACGCCTCCGCGCTGGGGCTGCTGGCGCAGGTGCGCGGCGATCTGGGGCGGATGATTGAACACGATGCCCGGCTGGGCGAGGTGGATGCGCTGATCGACAGCGCCAGCATCCAGTTGCAGGAAGCGCTGAGCCTGCTGGACCGTGTGCACGACGACCTGGACGCCGACCCGGAGCAGTTCGAAGACAACGAGCGCCGGCTGGGCCGCCTGCATGACCTGGCCCGCAAGCACCGCGTGCCGATGGAAGAGCTGGCCGCCCAGCGCGACCGCATGCAGGCCGAAGTCGAGCAGCTGCGGGGGGCTGACGTGCGCCTGCAGAAGCTGGCCGGGGAAATCGAAAAGGCTGCGGCCGCCTGGCGTGAACAGGCGGCGGTGCTCAGCGCCGGGCGCCAGCGCGCAGCGGCCGAACTGTCCACCACCACCACCGGGCTGATCGCCGAACTGGGCATGGGCGGCGGCCAGTTCCTGATCCAGCTGGAACCGCAGGACCTGGCCAAGCCGGATCCGCAGGGCGCCGAACGGGTGGAGTTCCTGGTGGCCGCCAATGCCGGCCAGCCGCCGCGCCCCCTGCGCAAGGTGGCTTCCGGTGGCGAGCTGTCACGTATCTCGCTGGCCATCGAAGTGGCCGCGCTGGACCTGGATGCGGTGCCGACCATGGTGTTTGACGAAGTCGATTCGGGCATCGGCGGCGCGGTGGCCGACATCGTCGGGCAGAAGCTGCGCGCGCTCGGCGAAAAGCGTCAGGTGCTGTGCGTTACCCACCTGCCGCAGGTCGCGTCGAAGGGCCACGCGCATTACCGCGTCAGCAAGGCGCCGGTGGAGGGCATGACCCAGAGCGCGGTGGAAAAGCTGGACACCAAGGCCCGCGAAGAAGAACTGGCGCGCATGCTGGGCGGGGTGGAAGTCAGCAAGGAAGCACGCGCGGCGGCCAGGAAGCTGCTGGCGGGCTGACCTGCGGGCGGGCCGCCTGACGGCCCGCTGGCGCCACGGTCCGCTGCGCTCGCCGACCATGGGTCGGCGCTACCGCTCACTCTGGTAGCGCCGAACCATGCTCGGCGGAATGCCTGAACGAAAAACCCCGGGCACGCCCGGGGTTTTTCGTCAACGCTCATGCCAGGACTCAGCGGCGCTTCTTGCGCACGTAGAGAACCAGCGAGTGCTCCTCCAGCTCATACCCGTGATCGGCTGCGATCTTGCGCTGCAGCTCCTCGATTTCAGCACTTTCGAACTCGATCACGTTGCCCGAATCCACGTCCACCATATGGTCGTGATGGCCGCCGCGGTCCAGTTCATAGACGGCCTGGCCGCCTTCGAAATTATGCTTCAGCACCAGGCCGGCGGCCTCGAACTGGGTCAGGACACGGTAAACCGTGGCCAGGCCGATCTCATCACCGTGCTCCAGCAACTGGCGGTAGATGTCTTCGGCGGTCATGTGGTGCTGGTGGTTCTGGGCATTGCGCTGTTCGAGCAACGCCAGGATCCGCATCCGCGGATGGGTCACCTTCAGGCCGACTTTGCGCAGGTCGTGGGTTTCCATATGTCTCCGTTCATTGGCGATTTAGCGCCAGCTGCCTCGGATTGGGTCGCGGTGGCACGCCGGGAGTGTATCATCGGATCGATTTCCCCAAACGCGATTCCCGATGCGCAATCTCCTGCTGGTCGCCGCCGTTGCCCTGTCCACCACGGGCTGCGGCATCATCTATAAGCAACCCATCTATCAGGGCAACCTGGTCCGGGAAGATGCCGTGTCCAAGCTGCAGGTCGGGCAGAGCAAGCAGCAGGTCAACGCCCTGCTGGGCACCCCCTCGGTGGCCGACCCGTTCCATGCCCAGCGCTGGGACTACATGGCCAGCCAGCGCATCGACCGCGTGGGCCGTACCGAAACGAAGAACTTCACCGTGTACTTCGAAAACGATGTGGTCACCCGCTGGGAAGGCGATTACTTCCCGGCCCAGGATTCCAAGCTGGCCACGCAGACGGTGCGGCAGTTCGGCCGCAACCTGCCGAAAGAAAAGAAGAAGGGCGGCGGCTGACCCGGTAGTGACGGCCGCTGGCCGTCAACCGCGCCAACCTGAACCTGGCGGATGATGCACAACCTGGTGGGTGATTCCCAGCCTGGTGGGTGACGACCGTTGGTGGTCACAGCCTCACCGCCCCACCTACCTGGGCTGCGCCTTCGCCCGCCGCCGACGGTTGTCCTTCGGGTCGGCCAGCAGCGGGCGCAACAGCTCTACTCGGTCGCCGTCCTGCAGCACCTGGTCGGTACGCGCCATGACTCCGTGAACCGCCACCGCAGGGCATGCGTCGCCGCCTTCCAGCGCCGCAGCCACGACGGCTTCGGCCACCGTGGCGCCTTCGGCCAGCTCCAGCGTGCGATCAAGCACCCGCTCCGGCCAGGCCAGCACTACCTGCACCCGGATCACCAGCTCACTCCTGCTCGTCAGCCACACGCACGAAATCGTTGACCATGCGGTCGGCCAGCCCTTGGAAGCCCAGCGCCAGCGCCGGCGCCAGCAGCCGTGACTTCGGTTCGAATTCCAGTTCCAGGCTGACCTTGCAGGCGTCTTCGGCCAGCGAATGGAACTCCCAACGCCCGTGCAGGCGCTTGAACGGACCATCACGCAGCTTCATGTCGATGGATGCAGGGCGTACCAGGGTGTTTTCGGTCATGAACCAGGTCGAGAACGAGCCCAGTCCAAGGTCCAGCCGGGCGACCAGGCGCTGTTCGCCCTCTTCCAGGATCTGCGCGGCCGAACACCAACGGAAGCGACGCGGATAGGCGGCGATATCGTTGACCAGATCAAACATGCGCGCCGCGGAGTGTTCAACCAGGGCGCTTCGACGGATGGTAGGCATTTCAGGTTCGGCTGCAGGTGATCGACCGGGCGGGCCCGAATCGGAGACAATAGGGGAATGAGCAAGAACAGCAGCAAGGATAAAGCAAAGAACGCGACGGCCAACAAAACCATCGCGTTGAACAAGCGTGCCCGGCACGAATACCACATCGAGGAGCGCTTCGAGGCGGGCCTCGCCCTGCAGGGCTGGGAAGTGAAATCGATCCGTGCAGGCCGCGGCAACATCGTTGACGCATATGCCTATGTGAAGCAGGGTGAGATCTTCCTGATCGGCGCGCAGATCACCCCGTTGATCCAGGCGTCCACCCACGTGGTGGCCGAAGACCGCCGCGAGCGCAAACTGCTGCTGCATCGGAGCGAGATCGACAAGCTGGTCGGCAAGGTGGAGCGCGATGGCTACACCATCGTCCCCACCGCGATGTACTGGAGCAAGAACAAGATCAAGCTGGAAGTGGCGCTGGCAAAGGGCAAGCAGGACCACGACAAGCGTGACGCCGCCAAGGACCGCGAATGGGCGATTGAAAAGTCGCGGGTCATGCGCCGCGGCAACCGCGACGCCTGACCGCCCCGTGCTATTGGGGTGGGTGACGACCGTTGGTCGTCGATTCTTCGCTCCGGTGCGTGACGACCGTTGGTCGTCACGCGGTTGCTGTCGCCCGGGCCGCTACGCTCGCCGAGCATGGCTCGGCGCTACCACCCAGATAGTCCGGTAGTGACGGCCCTTGGCCGTCAATGCTTCGCTCTGGTGGGTGACGACCGTTGGTCGTCACGCCCTCCCCGCCCGCTCAGACGTCCACCGCCCCGCCCTTCATCCGCGGCGACAACGCCGCGTGCATCACGGCCAGGTGCATCACCACGGCCAGCTCGTCGGCATGGCTGTCATCACCCGCGCGCCAGCGATTCGCCAGCGTCGCCGCTTCGCCCGGCAGCAACGCCAACAGCCGCGAGTCATCCATCGCATCGGCCGCCTGCTGTAGACGGCGCGACAACCGACGCGCCTGCAGCACGTGGATCAGTGCGCTCACCATGGCCAACGCCAGCAGCGCGATCGCCAAGCCATGCTCGAACCATTGGGACAGAACGTCCGGCTCCGGCGCCCACGCCAGCACCGCCAGCAACAGCAGGCCCAGCAGGCGCCAATAGCCCAGCGAGGGTCGCTTGCGGCGTGGCCAGTGCACCACCACCGCACTGGCCACCAAGGCCGCAGCCGCCGTCACCGGCAGTTCGATCAGGCACCCGGCCGCCACCAGGGCAACCAGCGCCGTCCACACCCACGGCGGCGGCACGGCCCTGCGCAGGTAGCCCATTCCCACCGGGCCGACCAATTGCCGGAGGCTGCGCTTGTTGCTTACGTCCACCTGTTACCTCGCCTGCAGAGCCAGTCCCAATGGTCACCCGGCGGGCGTCGCAAATAGGTCGGCAAGAAGTTAACAGTTCGAGATGCACACCCGCTACCGGAAGTCGCGCATTTGCGTGACTGTTCAGCCGGATTGGCGTAGCATCACCCTCGTTGGGCAGCCCTGCTCCAGCGTCATCGGAACTGGGCCAGTACTTGCAAGCACTTGTTAGAAACCGGGGGTGCATTGGTTTCGACGGGGGTTGTGAAGTCGCTTGGCGCATGCCGAGGGGGTAGCTTTCCTCGTAAATCCAGCTGCAAAACTCTAGTTGCCAACGACGACAACTACGCTCCGGTCGCACTCGCAGCCTAAAAGCTGTTGAGTTAGACCTTCTGCCGACTTAGGCGGAGCCTCGAAACTGCTTGTGTCCATGCTCGCAGCGTAGAGTCATTATCATGGGATCGAGCTGGGCGGCTGCCTGTCAGTCCGGCACTAGAACACAACAGGCTTGTTCCGGGATGTGCTTCGCACACCGTGCTGTTCCGGGACGAGACTCAACGGTGAGCTAAGCATGTAGAGCTGGGGATGGAGTGCCTTCGGACGGCGGTTCAATTCCGCCCACCTCCACCATTGATGGGACCGAGAAGGTCCGCGAGAGCCCGGAAACCCCCGTAATTCAAGGGTTTCCGGGCTTTTTCGTTTACCGCCTCACTCCTCCTCTTCCAGCGAACCTCGATGGATGCGCGACAGCCTCCAGCCCGCATGGGAGCGGAAATACCCCGTGTCGCCGGTCAGGGCGTAACGGACTGCCGCCCAGGCCGACACCAGCGGAGACGCACGCCAACGTCGGGCTTTTTCATATGCATAACGGACCGCACGCATCAGGCCATCGATCTCCTGATGGCATCACGCCGCACGCGGAGCTTTTTCCATACCAGTGTGGCCGCCTGCAGCGCGACCAGCGTCGCGGCAAAGGCTGCGGCGATGCCGAGCAGCGCAATCATGAGCTCCATGAGTGAGTCCTGTGTGTGGGGGGCTTTCACGCCTACGCAGGTTTTCACCTACGTGTAGAGTCCCCCTGCCGACCCTTCGCGCACCGTCAATTTGTCGACGCGGCGGTTAAACCCGCGTGATTCTGGCGCATTTGCCTTACCGGGAAGTTCAGGGTGGGAGCTAGGTCACAGAACAGTCTGAACGCGGATCCTGAAGCATTAATATTAACCATTCATCAAAGTGCTGACAGCGGGGCAGCCTCATGCAAATCTATGCGCCCCCACGCCAGACCAGTGACGCTGGCAAACCGATCCTGAAGGACGCTGCATGAGAGACCTGCGACCGATACTGCTCGTAGAAGACAGCCTGCAGGACGCAGAGCTGACCATCGCTGCACTGGCACGCTGCCAGTTGCTCAATCCGGTCATCCATGTACGCGATGGCGAAGAAGCACTGGATTACCTGCGCAGCACCGGCCGCTACAGCGGGCAGCACCACGGTGGCCCGGTCGTCGTGCTGCTGGACCTGAAACTGCCCAAGCTGACCGGCCTGGAAGTGCTCGCCGAGATCCGCCGCGACGAAACCCTGCGACATACCCCGGTGGTGATGCTGACCGCCTCCCGCCAGGACCGCGATCTGGTGAAAAGCTACGAGGTGGGCGTGAATGCCTTCGTGGTGAAGCCCCTCGACTTCGATGAGTTCCTGTCTGCCGTGCAGGAGCTCGGCATGTTCTGGGGAATGACCAACCAGCCGCCGCCCCCGTTCGTGCCGGCCGCCTGAGACGGGCCACCCGCGCAGTCGGGTCCGCAGGTGGCGACAGGCTTTCGCCCCCGCCAGCGCGTGCAGGCATGCCTTGCGCGCCCTACCCCGCCCGCGCGGTTTCCCCATGACGCGGACGGATCTGCAGAAAGAGAAGCAGCCAGCGCTGCACCCATCGCAGCGGCGCAGCCGAGCCACCGCTATGCTCGGTGTCCGATCCCCACTGCGATGTCCGATGTTCCACCATCTTTCTCTGGGCGTAGGCGACCTCGCCCGCGCCGGCTGCTTCTACGACGCCGCCCTCGGTGCACTGGGTTATCGCCGCGTCTTTGAGGGCGAGCAATCCATCGGCTATGGCCTGGTCGACGATCAGGACCTGTTGCTGCTCAACCTCACCGACGATGCCGCCCCGCCGCGCGACGGCTTCCACATCGCGTTTGCCGCGACATCGCAGGAGGCGGTTGATGCCTTCCATCGTGACGGTGTCGCCGCCGGCGGCCAGGACAATGGGGCGCCCGGCGCCCGCCCCGATTACGGCCCCCACTACTACGCGGCTTTCCTCATCGATCCCGACGGGCACCGCGTGGAAGCGTTGATCAACAGACCCGGCATCGGCTGATCCCACACAGCAAAAAAGCCGCATCGTCACCGATGCGGCTTTTTGATTGCACGTGCGCGAAAGAACCGGTCAGGTCACTTTCTTGGCAATCGTCATGCCGAGCAGGAACAGCACCACGGCAATGATGATGCCCGCCCAGAACAGGAACTTGGCGATGCCGACCGACGCGCCGGCGATGCCGCCGAAGCCGAGGGCACCGGCGATGAGGCCGATGATGGCGAAGATGATGGCCCACTTGATCATGACAGTCCTTTCCGACAGGGAGTTACGTGTTGGCCCAAGCGTAGCGGGAGAGATGTCGTGCACTGGTGATCCTGTCGATTGCGTCGGGTGAAGAGGCTCGACAGCCATTGCCGACGACGTTGCACGGAAACCGCTACTGCCTGCCCCGCACGATGTCGGATTCGGTACAAACCGGGCTCGGTCATCAGGACTTTCCGAACTAAATGGCGCGCGCGTTGCGACACTTTATGAAATCAAAAACACAGCGATGACGTCTTGAACATTATGTATATACCTTGACGATTAACACTGTGACCGACCGCACACCCGACGCGCGACTCCACAACTAAGGTCGCACTTCCTACATTCACGCGGTCACAGTTTGAATGAATGCCCCCGACGTTGTGCAGCATGCGACCCCCGCCCTTCCGGCGCCGGAAACTACAGCGACACCGGCTGCAGGAAGATCAAACAGGGTAGAAAGCGTCCTCGCCGTTCGTCATTGGAACGACAGCCTTTTCAGTTTCACCACCACCCGCTCACCATCGTTCCGGTTTGAAAGTGGCCAGTTCGTGATGGTGGGACTGCTACGCGAAGGGCGCCCACTGATGCGCGCCTACAGCCTGGCCAGTCCCAGCCATGAAGACTATCTGGAGTTCTTCAGCATCAAGGTGCCCGGGGGCCCGCTCACCACTGAACTCCAGCATCTGCGGCCCGGCGATGGGGTGCTGGTGGGTAACAAACCGACCGGCACGTTGATTCTTTCCGACCTGCGGCCAGGCCGGGTGCTTTACCTGCTCTGCACGGGCACCGGACTGGCTCCATTCCTCGGCCTGGCAGGCGATCCGGAAACTTACGCCGCCTTCGAAAAAGTGGTGCTCGTGCACGGCGTGCGAACGGCGGCCGACCTCGCCTATCGCGAATATCTCCAGCAGGAGTTGCCTCGCCATGATTATCTCGGCGAGGCGGTCCGTTCGAAACTTGTGTATTACCCGACCGTCACCCGCGAGCCATTCCTGCACCAGGGCCGCATCACCGACCTGATCGCCGACAACCGGCTCTGCGACGACCTTGGCCTGCCTGCGCTATCGCCCGGAAGCGACCGGGTAATGATCTGCGGCGGGCCGGCCATGCTGGCAGAAACACGCGCCCTGCTCGATGCCCGTGGCTTCGCCGTTTCCCCGGGACGCGGTCACCCCGGCGACTACGTCGTGGAACGCGCCTTTGCAGATGCCTGATACCCGATTGCCGCCATCACGCGGCGACATCCCATGCCCCTTGCTGCAGGAGACCAGCACCATGGATATGCCCGTTACCCCTCCCCCGCGCCGCGTCGCCATCACCGGATACGGCGCCATCAGTTCGATGGGCGCCACCGCCGACGCGATATGGCAAGCGATCATGGCCTACCGCGTGGGCTACAAGCGGTATACCCACGACGATCCAGCCATCACCGCGCGCTATTTCGGCTTCATCGATGACTTCGGACGCGAGCAGATGCGGCCGTTTCCGAAGAAGACCTCAAAGATGCTGCCGCTGTTCGCCAAGTACTGCCTTGTCGCGGCCGAGGAGGCCATCGGCATGGCATTCGGTGACACCGGGCTCGACGAGATCTGCACGCCGTTCGAGCGTGGCGTGATGCTCGGCACCGGCTGGGGAGGTCTGGATACCGCCAATGCCAACAACAATGACTACCGCCAGACCGGCGTGGCAACGTCGTTCGCCACGGTCATGTCGATGTGCAACGCGGCAACCGCCGGCGTCACCATGCACTGGAACTTCCGCGGCGTGCAGAACAGTCCGGTAGCCGCCTGCGCGACGGGCACCATCGCCGTCGGCGAAGCCTACGAGGCCATCCGCAGCGGGCGTGCCAAGGTCATGCTGGCCGGCGGCAGCGAGTCATTGAAAGAACAGTTCAACGTCTGGTCGGTCGATGTGATCCAGGCCCTGAGCAAGGAGCAGGACGACATCCGGCGCGCCTGCTGTCCCTTCAGCCAGGACCGCAGCGGCTTCGTGCTTTCCGAAGGCGCAGCCGTGCTGTGCCTGGAGGACTACGAACTGGCACGGCAGCGTGGCGCCCGCATCCTCGGCGAGATCACCGGCTACGCGAATTTCTCCGACGCCTACGACATGACCGCACCGGCCGAGGACATGCAGGCACGCGTGCAGGTGATCCGCCGGGTGTGCGTGCAGGCTGGCGTGGCGCCCGAAGACATCGGCTACGTGAACCTGCATGGCACCTCCACGCCGCTCAATGATGTCAACGAAACCAACGCGCTGAAGGAAGCACTGGGCCAGGCCGCGCATGCGATCCCGATGTCCAGCACCAAGTCCTATACCGGCCACCTGATCGGTGCAGCCGGCGCGCTGGAGGCGGTCCTGTGCCTGAAGGCCATCGAGCATCGCACCATCCCCGCAACGATCCATCTGGACCGCCCCGACCCGGAGTGCGATCTGGATTACGTGGCCAACCAACACCTGCACGACCGTGACATCCACAACGCCTTGAACCTGAGTTTCGGCTTCGGCGGCGCCAACGCGGGCGTGATGATCGCCCGGGCGGAGTAAGCATGGACCTTCGTTTCGACAGCCAGGACATCGAGGCCTGGGCGCGGCTCTCAGGCGACCGCAACCCCATCCACTTCAACCGTGAAGCCGCCCTGCGCATGAATGCCGCCGACGTGGTGGTCCACGGCATGCTGGCGATGCTGCCGATCAAGCAAGCGCTGGGCCGCGCGGCGGCAGCGGAGCCGGGGCAGGACACCGCCCCTTGGATCCACTTCAAAACGCTGTTGAAGGCGCCTGTCCTGCGCGACCGCGACGTCAGCCTGGCACTGGTCCATCGCGTGGACCGGACCGGATTCAAACTGCGTCCGTGCACGGGCGCTGCGGAACATTTCATCGGCGGGGCACGCCGCATCGAAGCGCCTGTCTGGGACTCCGACGCGCGTCGCATCACCCTTCCGGTGGGCGAAACCGAAGCCTGGCTGCGCCATTTCGAAGACGGCCTCGGCAAGCAACTGGATCAATGGGTCGCGCTGGATGCGCTGGTATTCGGTGACTTCGTCCGGTACCGCCTCTGCGCCGTATTCGATCGGCTTGGACCGGCCTTGCGGCTGGACGAGCCGCTCGACCACATCCAGTACCTGAGCTCGCACCTGCTGGTGCAGACCACGCACCAGACCGTATTCGCTGGCGGACTCTGCTGCGCCGGTGCGCTTCCCCCCGTCGTTGATTACCAGATCGACAACATCGACCTGGTCGAACGTGACGATGAAGCAGTGGGCACGCTGGATCTCGGCGTGCACCTGCAGCAGCGCCACGTCATGACCATCACGCTGGGTCTGATGATCCGGAAACTGGCCTACCCACAGGAGAACGATACCCATGAACACCACTGAATCCGTATTCAACATCATCCGTGAGCTGATCCTGGAACTGAAGGATGAGGAGATCGAGAACATCACCCTGGAGAGCACCATCGAAGCCCTGGACCTGGACAGCCTGGATTTTGTGGAAATGCAGGTCGTGGTGAGGAAGAAGCTGGGCGTGGCGATGGATCCCAAGGCATTTGCCAGCCGCAACATCAACACGCTCCAGGCGCTCTGCGACTACATCCTGGAACTCACCCAGGCAGCGCAGGGGACGGCTTGACCGGGCGTTGCTTGCCGCCTCACCAACGCGCCGCAAAGGAACCACCATGCAGACAGAAACCACGCTCACCATCGCCCCGTCCCGTATGGAGAAAGTGCTACGCCTGAGCGAAGCCTCGCACCTGGATACGATGGACCACGCCACGGTACTGCCGTGGAATGAGCCGATCGACAAAGGCATCGCGCCGAAGAACCTGGACCACCTGTGGATCACCGGCACTCCCTTCGCCGAGGCATTGACCAAGGCCAACCGGCTCGAACTGGCATGGCTGGAAACAGCGCGCGACATCTCCATGTTCATCTGGCTGGAACAGACCCTGCCACCGTTGTACATGGGCTACATCACCCGCGACCACGCACGCATCGCGCCGGAGCTGCAGGAATACCTGATGGTGTTCTCCAAGGAGGAAATCGTCCATACGCTGACCTTCAAGCGATTCATGGCCAAGGCCGGCCTGCCCTTGTTCCAGCCGCCGCAGGGACTGTACACGCTGCTCACCGATACGCTGCCGGCCATGGCACCACCGGTGGGGGTGCTGTTCACCCTGTTGCTGGAATGGGTAGCGGAGATGGGCGCGATGCATACGACCCAGGGTATGGACGTGGAGCCGATGACCCGCACACTGTTCCGCGCGCACCACCATGACGAAGCACGGCATATCGCCTTTGGTCGCTGGATCGCCGAATCCTACTTCGAGACCACCAGCGCGGAGGAGGTCGAACAGGTGCGCGCGATGGCCCGGCAGATCTTCCCGCGGCTGGTCGACATGTACACCTACAATCCGGAGATCGCGCTGCACACCTCGTTCGACTTCCCGGTCCAGCCGGACAATCCCGAGGCGATCGAAGCGGTGTGGCGGTCGGAGCACAACGTCCGCTTGAACGCCGAACGTTTCTCCGCGCTGTATGCGTGGATGGACAAACTGGGCCTGCGCTGATGACACAGCAACGCTGGGACGCCATCTTCGTGGGCGCCGGCATCACCAGCCTGGCCTGTGCGGCCTTGCTGGTGAAGCGGGATCCCTCCGCGCGCCTGCTGCTGATCGACAAGCACATCGCCGTCGGCGGCTATGCGTCCACGTTCTCACGCCCTCGCCTGGAGGCCACGTTCGACTGCAGCCTGCACAAGCTCAGCGGCATGGACGAGGAAGGCAACCTGCTGCGGATCCTGCGAAGCCTGGGCCTGGAAGCGGCGCTTGGGCTGGTTCGGCCCGCTGACTACTTCTGCGCCCGCCGTGCCGAGCAGACGCTGGTACTGCCCAATGATGCGGCCGGCGTACAAGCCTTGCTGACGGCACGCTTCCCCCACCAGGAGGCGGGCATCGCCGCCTTCTTCGAGCACGTGCTGACACATGGCCGCAATGGCTATTACCAGTTCCAGATGCAGGACGGCAGCTTCGAACCGGACATGGCACAGCTGCGACATGCCCACCGCCACCTGAAGTCCAGAACCGTGTACGAAGGCCTGGCCGAGCTGGTCGACGATCCTTTCCTGGTCGAACTGCTGGCCGCCCCGGGCATCTACGTGGGCGGTTATCCAGAGGATCTCGGCTATCTGTACTACCTGCACGTGGTATATGCCACCTTGTGTCGGGGCAACGCGTACGTCACCGGCTCCTCGCAGCACCTGTCCAACCTGCTGGCGCAGCAGGTGATCGACGCCGGTGGTCAGGTGCTGCTCGGCACGGCGGTCGAGCAGGTGCTCACCGAGGGGGGCGGGCATGTGACCGGGGTGCGCACCCGCCGTGGCGTGTTTCACGCCGACCAGGTCTACATCAACGCATCCCCCCACTACGCTGCGGGCAACCTGTTCGGCGAGGACGTCGCGCTGGAGGACACGGTCAGCAGGCTGGCCGCACTCAAGCCTGCGCGTTCGACCACCACGGTCTACCTGGTCACCGACGTGGACCCGTCCACGCTGGGACTGCCCCACACCGAATCGATGCTGTTCGCCGACGACCCGTCTGCGGCGTTCAGCGCGCGCAGGACCGCGATGCAGGCCGGTGCCGGCGAGGCCGCCAGCGAACATGCGTACTGGCAGTGCTCGCCCATGGAGGTCACCAATTACCGGGCGCTGGATGCGCGGGGCGGCAACGTGCTGTGCCTGAACGTGCTTGACTCGGCCGCGCACTGGCCGCAACGGCGCACGCCCGCCTATCGCGAGAAGAAGGCCCGCGCTGCGGCGACGCTGGTGGAGCGGCTGGTACGCCATGCACCCGCGCTGTGCGGGCACATGCTGCACACCGAGGTGGCGACCCCGCATACCTATGCCCGGTTCACCAACAACACCGAGGGCTCGGGCTACGGCGCCATGGTCGGCACCAGCCTGAAGGGCCACACATTCCACAACGGGTTCCCCGTACGCGGCGTCCATTTCCTCAGCGCGTGGGTTGCCGGACCCAGCTACGAAGCGGCATTCGGCTATGCCGAAATGACAGCCAGGCAGTGGACCAGGGTGGCCGCCCGCGCATGACCGCCGCAGCATCGAGCAACGCGCAACGCACCTCACAACGAGTCGAACGGGAGACCGACATGCACACAACCACTTCATCCAACACCCGCTGGGTGCTGGTGACCGGGGGCAGCCGCGGCATCGGCAAGGGCCTGGTGAAGGCACTTGCCACCGAAGGCTATACCGTGGCCTTCACCTACCAGTCCTCCGCCGAAGCGGCCGGACTGCTTGAACAGGACGTCGCCGCTGCGGGCGGGCAAGCGCACGGCATCCAGTGCGATGGCCGCGACGCTGCTGCAGTGGAGCAGGCCTGCGAACAGCTCATCGCACGCTTCGGCGAGCCGTATGGCCTGATCAACAACATGGGCATCACCGGCGACCAGTTGATGTTCAACCTGGATGTGGAGCGCTACCGCGATGTGGTGGCCACCAATCTGGATTCGGCGATCTATTTCAGCCGGTTCATGTCCTCGGCGATGGTTCCGGCGCGCCGGGGCCGCATCATCCAGATGTCCTCGGTGACCGGCCTGAGAGGCAACAAGGGCCAGGTCGGCTACGCCGCCACCAAGGCCGCGATGATCGGCATCACGCGGACCCTTGCAGTGGAACTGGCGCGCTTCAGGATCACCGTCAACGCGATCGCGCCGGGCTTCATCGCAACGGAAATGGTCGAGCAGATCGATCCTGCCATCCGTAGATCGATCACCGCCGACATCCCGCTCAAACGCCTGGGTGAGGTCAGCGAGGTCGCTGCATTGGCCAACTTCCTGCTGTCGTCCAGTGCCGGCTACCTGACCGGCCAGACCTTCGTGATCGACGGTGGCCTGACCGCTTGAGCTTCATCACTCCCTCAACTGCAGGAGGTTTTCCATGACCTATGTCGTGACCGAGAACTGCATCCAGTGCCGGCACACCCTTTGTGTGGACATCTGCCCGACCGACGCCTTCCACGTGGGTCCCAATTTCATCGCCATCAATCCGCAGGAGTGCGTGGACTGTGGCCTTTGCGTCCCGGAATGTCCGGAAGATGCCATCCTCGCCGACAACGCGCTGGATGCAGGCAACCAGCACTTCCTGCACCTGAACGCCCGGCTGGCGCAGCGCTGGCCGGTGTTGCTGGAGCGCATGCAACCGCTGCCGGACCATGCTCTATGGAGCGGTCGCAGTGACCGCCTGGCGCTGCTTGAAGACGCCGAGGCCCGTGCATGAAGCAGGCCCGGTGATGCCCTCTTCCGGTACGCCCCTGCTGATCACCGCCGCAGCACTGACCGCACTGGCCGCGCTGCTGCACCTGGTGGTGATCCTGCAGGGCCCGCGTGGCTACCAGTGGTGCGGTGCGGGCGACCGTATCGTGGCGGCAGCCCGCAACGGCAGCCGCGTTCCGGCGGCGCTGACCAGCGTGATCTGCGTCGTGCTGCTGGCGTGGGCGGCCTATGCGCTGTCCGGGGCGGGGCTGATCGGTCCCCTGCCCCTGTTGCGGCCGGTGCTGGTTGGCATTTCCAGCGTCTTCCTGCTGCGCGCGCTGCTGGGCCCGTTCGTACTGGTTGGCAACGGGCGCAGCGCGCGGTTCGTCTGGGTCAGCTCGGCCATCTGCCTGCTGTACGGGCTGGTCTACCTGGTCGGGCTGGTACAGCGATGGGACGCGCTGCCCAGTTGATCCGGCCAACCAGCCGGAACGGCACATCCCCTCCCCTCCCTTCCGTGCGACCCTTGCCACGACCGTGTTTCCTTGGAATGGAGGGATTCTCATGTTGCATCGTCTGCGGCGCCCTGCCGCTTTGCTTCTGCTTGCGCTTGCGCTGCCTGCTGCGGCGGCCACCGCGCCCGCACCGCTGAAGGTGATGTCTTTCAACGTACGCACGCCCGCCGATACCGCGCCGCAGAAGCGCTGGCCGGATCGTCGTGAGGCGCTGGTGGCCACCATCCGCACTGCGCACCCGGACGTGATGGGTACGCAGGAACTGGTCAAGGAACAGGCCGATTACCTCGCCGCGCAGTTGCCGGACTATCAGTGGTTCGGTGAAGGGCGGCGTGGCGGTGATGGCGATGAGCACATGGGCGTGTTCTACGACAGCAAGGCGCTGGCGCTGGAGCACTCCGGCAACTTCTGGCTGTCCGATACGCCGGATGTGCCAGGCAGCATCAGCTGGGGCAACCTGTTCCCGCGCTTGGTGACCTGGGGCTTGTTCCGTCGTGTGACGGACGGCCGGCGCTTCTACCTGTTCAACACCCACCTGCCCTACCGCGAAGAAGACGAGCCGCAGCGCGTCCGCGGTGCACAGGCGATCGTGGCGCACCTGAAGACGCTGTCGCCGGATATCCCGGTGGTGGTGACCGGCGACTTCAACAGCGAACCGGGTGGGCCGACCTACGCAGCGTTCACCACCGCGTTGCAGGATGCACGCACGCAGGTGGCTGCGCCGCGTGGACCGAAGAAGACCTTCCATGATTTCACCGGAAAGGCGACCACGGAACTGGACTGGGTACTGGTGCGCGGCTTCAAGGCGCGCAGCTTCGCCACCCTTGACGGGCGGGTGGACGGCATCCTGCCGTCCGATCATTTCCCGTTGCTGGTGGAGCTGGAATGGGATGCGCGGTAACAGCGTGACGGCCAGCGGCCGTCACTACCGGGGTGTCGCCTGCGCTGGGTAGCGCCGAGCCATGCTCGGCGAGCGCAGCGGCAAGCGCGGGAGCGTGACGACCAACGGTCGTCACCCACCAACGGCAGGAGTGTGACGGCCAGCGGCCGTCACTACCGGGGTGTCGCCTGCGCTCGGTAGCGCCGAGCCATGCTCGGCGAGCGCAGCGGCAAGCGCGGGAGCGTGACGACCAACGGTCGTCACCCACCAACGCGGGAGCGTGACGGCCAGCGGCTGTCATTACCGGTGCTGCGTCAGTTGGCCAGCGCGACGGTTGGCTGTGCGGCCTGGCCCCAGCCGCCGAGTGCCTTGTACACACCGACCACGCTGACGTTGACCTCCGCTTCGGCGGCGGCCAGTGCATCGTCGGCCGACAGCTGCGTGCGCTGTGCATCGAGCAGGGTCAGGAAGTCTTCCGACCCTTCGCGATAGCGGATCTGCGCCAGCGTTTCCGCACGCCGTGCGGCCTGCGCCTGCTCGGCGACGATCGCCAGCCGGGCCTGCTGCTTGGCGTAGCGGGTCAGCGCGTTCTCCGTGTCTTCCAGCGCCAGCAGCACGGCCTGTTCGTACTGCGCCGCCACGCCATCGGCTTCAGCCTTGCTGGCCTTCAGGCGCGCACGCACGGTGCCGAAATCAAACGCGGCCCAGCTCAACGACGGGGTCAGCGACCACGCTTTGTTGTTGCCGTTGACCAGGCCGCTGGCATCGCCACCAAGAAAGCCGACGAAGCCGCTCAGTGACAACCGCGGGAACAGATCCGCGGTGGCAACGCCGACCCGTGCCGTGGCCGCGGCAAGCCGGCGTTCGGCCACGCGTACGTCCGCTCGCTGGCGCAGCAGCTCGCGCGTGTCGCCAAGCGGCAATGCCTTGGCGAAGGCCGGTACATCGCGCGGGGCGAGCAGGCCGTCCAACGCATCCGGACGCAGGCCCAGCAATACGGCCAAGCGATGCCGCGACTGGGTCTGTGCCACTTCCAGCAGCGGAATGTCCGCTTCGATGGCCTTCAACCGGGCGCGGCTGCTCTGCACGTCCAGCTCGCTGCCAGCGCCCAGGTCCCAGCGGGTTTCGGTCAGCTTCTGGGTGTCACGCAGGTTGCCCAAGGTCTGTTCGGCTACTGCGATGCGCTTCTGCGTGCCGCGCAGCTCGAAGTAATTGCGTGCCACTTCGGCGGCGACCAGCACCTGGGCATCGGCGAGGTTGGCCCACTCCGCATCCAGGTCCGCGCGCGCGGCTTCGGCGGCACGACGCTGGCGACCGAACAGATCCAGCTCCCAGCCGGCGTCGAAGCCGAGCTGGTAGGTCTCACTGAACACCCGTTCGCCACCGGCCAACGCATCTGGCTGCTTGCGGCGGTCGTACGAACCGCCTGCGGTGACATGCGGGGCCTGGTCCAGGCGGCTTTCAACGAACACCGCACGCGCCTGCTGCACGCGCGATACCGAGACACGCAGATCCAGGTTGTCGGCCAACGCGCGGTGCACCAGTTCCTCCAGCACCGGATCATCGAACTGTGCCCACCAGGTCGCCACCGGCGACTCGGTGCTGTACACCGGCGCCGCCGATCCCTGCAGGGTCACCGGTGCTTCCACCGGCGCCTTGTAGTTGGGTCCGACGGTCACGCAGCCGGCCAGCAGCACGCTGGCCAGGGCAACCACCAGGGTTTTGATCACCACGGCAGCACCTCACCCAGGTAGGTGAAGCTGCCGTTCGGGCCATCCGCATCCAGCAGCGCCATCTGCACGCTGGACTGCGCGCCCACGGACACTTCCACTTCGCCCTCGCCACCGTTCATGTCGGTCTTCACGTAGCCCGGATGCACGGTGTTGACCTTGTGCGCGGTGTCGCGCAGTTCGTAGGCCAGCTGTGCGGTCCAGGCATTCACTGCACTCTTGGACACGTTGTAGGCCGGCACCTTGAAGTCATAGATAGGCGAACCCGGCTGGCTGTGCAGGGTGACCGAACCGAGCAGGCTGGACACGTTGACGATGCGCGCAGCGGCCGATTCGCGCAGCAGCGGCAGGAACGCCTGGGTCACCGCCACCAGCGCGAACACGTTGGTGTCGAAGGTGCGGCGCCAGGCATCCAGCGACTGCTGCGACGGCGCCTTGCTGATGTCATCAAGCAGGATGCCAGCGTTGTTGACCAGGATGTCCAGGTGGCCATGGCGCGCGCGGACCTGCTCGACGGCAGCGGCGATGCTGGCTTCGTCGGTGACATCCAGCTCGATGGCTTCCACCGGCAGCCCTTCGGCCTGCAGCTTCAGGACGACTTCCACGGCGGTGTCGCGCTTGCGACCGGCCAGCAGGGTGTGCACGCCGGCCTGCGCCAACTGGCGCACGGTCTCGGTGCCGATGCCACGGGTGGCGCCGGTGACCAGTGCAATCTTGGGGGTATTCGCGTTCATTGTGGGGTTCCAGGTTGGGTCAGGGGGTAGCGCCGGGCCATGCTCGGCGGCTACCGGGGGAGGAACAGGTCAGTGATGCAGCGTGGATTCGCCGTGGGCCACCAGTTGGCCACCGCCATTGCGGGTGACGAACTTGCGCAGGGCCACATAGAACACCGGGGTCAGGAACAGGCCGAACAACGTTACGCCCAGCATGCCGGCGAACACCGTGATGCCGGTGACCGAACGGACCTCGGCACCTGCACCATGCGACAGCACCAGCGGCACGGTGCCGGCGATGAAGGCGATGGAGGTCATCACGATCGGGCGCAGACGCAGTCGGCAGGCTTCCAGCGCCGCTTCGACGATGCCCTTGCCGCCCATTTCCAGCTCCCGGGCGAACTCGACGATCAGGATCGCGTTCTTGCACGCCAGGCCCATCAGCACCACCAGGCCGACCTGCACGAACACGTTGTTGTCACCGCCGGTCAGCCACACGCCGAACAGGGCCGACAGCAGGGTCATCGGCACGATCAGGATCACCGCCAGCGGCAGCGACCAGCTTTCATACAGCGCGGCCAGCACCAGGAAGGCCAGCATCACCGCCACCGGGAACACGATCAGCGCGGCATTGCCCTGGGTGGCCTGCTGGTAGCTCAGGTCGGTCCATTCGGTGACCATGCCCGGCGGCAGCACCTGCGCGGCGATCTCGGTCAGCTTGGCCATGCCTTCGGTGGACGACAGCAGGCGTGGATCGGTTTCACCGGCCAGGTCGGCGGCCGGGTAACCGTTGAAGCGCAGCACCGGGTCGGGGCCGAAGGTCTGCTTGACGGTGACCATCGAACCGATCGGCACCATTTCGCCACGGTCGTTGCGGGTACGCAGGCGGCCGATGTCTTCCACGCTGTCACGGAACTGGCCATCGGCCTGGGCGATCACCTGCCAGGTGCGGCCGAACTGGTTGAAGTCGTTGACGTAGGACGAACCGAGGTAGGTCTGCAGCGTGTCGAACAGTTCGGTCAGCTGCACGCCCTGGGCCTTGGCCTTGACGCGGTCCACTTCGGCATCCAGCTGCGGCACGTTGGCCTGGTAGCTGGTGATCGGGAAGGCCATGCCCGGGGTCTGCGAGACAGCGCCCTGCATGGTCTGCACGGCCGTCTGCAGCGCACCGTAACCCAGGTTGCCGCGGTCTTCGATGAACATCTGGTAGCCGTTGCCGTTGCCCAGGCCGAGGATCGGTGGCGGCATCATCGAGAACGCAAAGCCCTCCTGCAGCGCGGCGATCTTCTGGTTGATCTCCGCGTTGATCTGCGCTGCGGTGCGGCCATTACGCTCGCTGAAGGGCTTCAGCGGTACGAAGGCCACGCCGGTGTTGGGCGTGTTGGTGAACTGCAGTGCATTGAGGCCGGGGAAGGAAATGGTGTGTGCCACGCCATCGGTTTCCATGGCGATCTGCGCGACCTTCTTCAGCATCGCGTCGGTCCGGGCGATGGAAGAGCCTTCCGGCAGCTTCACGCCGGCGATCAGGTACAGCTTGTCCTGGGTGGGGATGAAGCCCGGCGGGACCAGCTTGAACATCACACCGGTGCCGACCAGCAGCAGCGCGTACACCACGAACACCGCGCCACGCTTGCCGAGGATGTTGGACACGCTGCGCTCGTACTTCTCCGAGCTGGACTTGAAGAAGCGATTGAACGGACGGAAGATCCAGCCGAACAGGCGATCGATGATGCGTGTCGGCGCATCCTTGGCGGCGTCATGCGGCTTGAGCAGGCGCGCGGCCAGGGCCGGCGAAAGGGTCAGCGAGTTGATCGCCGAGATCACCGTGGAAATGGCGATGGTGACCGCGAACTGCTTGTAGAACTGGCCGGTGACACCGGACAGGAAGGCCATCGGCACGAACACCGCACACAGCACCAGCGCGATGGCGACGATCGGGCCGGACACTTCCTTCATCGCCTGGTGGGCGGCGGCGGTGGGTGACAGGCCTTCTTCGATGTTGCGCTCGACGTTCTCCACCACCACGATCGCATCATCGACCACGATGCCGATCGCCAGCACCAGGCCGAACAGGCTCAGCGTGTTGATCGAGAAGCCCAGCAGGTACAGCGCAGCGAAGGTACCCACGATGGACACCGGCACGGCGATCAGCGGAATGATCGAGGCGCGCCAGGTCTGCAGGAACAGGATCACCACCAGCACCACCAGCGCGATGGCTTCCAGCAGGGTGGACACCACCGCCTTGATCGAGTCGCGCACGAAGATGGTGGTGTCATACACCGCCTCGTACTTGACGTCGTCCGGGAAGGTCTTCTGCATCTCGTCCATGGTGTTCATGACGGCATCGCGGATTTCCAGCGCGTTGGCGCCGGGAGCCTGGAAGATGCCGATACCCACCGCGTTCTTGCCATCCAGCTGCGAACGCAGGGTGTAGTCACCGGCGCCCAGTTCCAGCCGGGCGACATCGGACAGACGCACCACTTCACCGTCGACGCCGCTCTTGAGCACGATGTCGTTGAATTCCTGCTCGCTCTTCAGCCGGCCCTGCGCATTGATCAGGGTCAGGAACTGGCTGTTGGGCATCGGCTCGGCACCCAGCTGGCCGGCCGAGACCTGCACGTTCTGCTCGCGCATCGCCCCGACCACGTCGCTGGCGGTCAGCCCGCGCGCGGCGATCTTGTCCGGGTCCAGCCAGGCACGCATGGCGTAGTCACCGCCACCGAAGATCTGTGCATCACCCACGCCCTGGATGCGCGACAGCGCGTCCTTGACGTGCAGGCGGGCGTAGTTGCGCAGGTACAGCGTGTCGTACTTTCCGTTCGGCGAGGTCAGGTGCACCACCATCAGGAAGGTCGGCGACTGCTTCTGGGTGGTCACGCCCTGCCGCCGCACGTCTTCGGGAAGACGGGCCTGGGCCTGCGCCACGCGGTTCTGCACCTTCACCGCCGCCGCGTCCGGGTCGGTGCCCGGGCGGAAGGTGATGGTCATCTGCAGCACGCCGTCGGAGCCGGCGACGGACTTCATGTACATCATGTCCTCCACGCCGTTGATCGCTTCTTCCAGCGGCGTGGCCACCGTTTCTGCGATCACTTTCGGGTTGGCGCCCGGGTACACGGTGCGCACCACCACCGAAGGCGGGACGACGTCGGGATACTCACCGGTCGGCAGCAGCGGGATGCTGATCAGGCCGGCGGCGAAGATGATGATCGACAACACCGCCGCGAAGATCGGCCTGTCGATGAAAAAGCGGGAGAAATCCATGGGAATGTCCTTGGGTTTGGCCGGCGCGGGGGTGCAGCCACCCTGCCCCTGCCGTGCTGGCAGGGGATCGGGGTTCGCGGTGACGCTGGCCGGATGGATCAGTTCAGTGCGGCGGTTTCACTACCAACGCGTGCCGGTGCGGGTGCCGGGACGGGGGCCTTTGCAGGGGTGGCGGCGGGCGCGGTGCCTGACTGCATGGCCACCGGCTTGGCCTGTACCGGCATGCCCGGCATGAAGACCTTCTGCACGCCGTCGACGATCACCTTGTCGCCGGCCGCCAGTCCATTCTCCACGATGCGCAGGCCTTCGGCACTGCGACCCAGCGCGATGTCGCGACGCTGCGCCTTGCCGTCCTTGTCGACCACGTAGACGTACTTGCGGTCCTGGTCGGTCAGCACCGCGCGGTCGTCGATCAGCATGGCCTGGAACTGGCCGCTGCCGAGCAGCTGCACGCGGGCGAACAGGCCCGGGGTGAACTGGCGGTCGGCATTGTCCAGCAGCGCGCGGACGCGGATGGTGCCGGTGCTGCGGGTCACCTGGTTGTCCAGGAAGTCGACCTTGCCTTCGTGCGGGAAGCCCTGCTCGCCGCTCAGGCCGATGCGCACCGGCAGCGATTCGTCGCGCTCGCTGGGGCGCTCACCCTTGCGTGCCATCTGCGCATAGCGCAGGAAGGTGGCTTCGTCGGCATCGAAGTACACGTGCACCTTCTCCAGCGACACCAGCGTGGTCAGCACGCTGGCTGCATCACCGGCGCTGACCAGGTTGCCGGCGGTAACCATCGCGCGGCCCGCACGGCCGTTGATCGGCGCGCGCACCTTGGTGAACTCCAGGTTGAGCGCCGCCGCATCCAGGGCCGCCTGCGCCGCCTGCAGCTGGGCGCCAGCCTGGTCGGACGCCGCACGGCGCTGTTCCCAGGTTTCGGTGGAGATGGCCTGCTGTTCGGACAGGCGCTTGGCGCGCTCGGACTCGCCGCGGGCCAGCGTGGACTGGGTGCGGGCGCGGGCGACCTCGGCGCGGGCGCGGTCGTACTCGGCCTGGTAGCTGCGGGCATCGATGGTGAACAGCACATCGCCCTTCTTCACTTCCTGGCCTTCGATGTAGTTGACCTTGTCGATGTAGCCGGAGACGCGTGGACGCAGGTCGACATTCTCGACCGCTTCGACGCGCCCACTGAACTCATCCCACTGGCTGACCTGCTTGACCAGCACCGGCGCGGCGCTGACTTCCGGGGCAGGCGGTGCGCCGGCTTCTTCGGCATGACTGCCACTGCAGGCAGTAAGGATGGCCAGGGCCAACGCCGAAACCGTGGCGAAGGCCAGGCGGCGGGTGGTGCGGTGGAGGGGCATCATGGTGTTCATGGCATGTATCCGTAGGGGGTGGTGATACGGGTGTTCTGTCGTTCGTGGTGCCGGTCGGGCCGGCGGCCGGGGGATGGTGCGACCTCAACAAAGGTTGAGGTCAAGCACTCCCGGCCGATTCGCGCCATCGCGGCGGCGCGTCCAGCCGCAGCAGCCCGCGAGGCAGCTGCGCATCGCGCGTATCGCAACGCACGATCGCGCGGTTGTCGTGGCACTGGTCCAGCAGCGAGACCAGGCGGCGGCCGACCAGCAACGCGCTCGGCCACTCGATGCAGGCGTTGGCGGCGTTGCTGGGCGTGCACACCGGCGCACCGACTTCCAGCAGCTGCGCGCGCACGCCCATCGCCTGCGCCTCCTGGTGCACCACCTGCGCGTACATGCGCAGTGCCGCGGCAGTGATCGAGGAATCACCATGCGCGGCCCACGGCTTGAGGCCGGCGGGGCTGCCGATGATCACGAAGCGGCGCGGGTGGTGGTGGTCCTGCAGCAGCGGCAGCAGGTGGCGGACGGCGTGTACGTGCGGCATCAGGTCCAGCTGCAGGGTCTGCATCAGCGCATCGCCGGGACGGTCGATGACCCGGCCACGTGCATACGGCCCCCCGAGCGCTGCGACCACCGCGCCCAACGGGCGCTGGCGTGCGGCGACGCGGTCGGCGACCACCTTGGCCGATTCGTCATCGGCCAGCGAGCCGAGCATGGTCTCCAGGCCCGGCTCGTCGTCGAACTGCAACCGCAGTGCGGCCAGCCGGCCCGGATCGCGGCCGACCACCAGCACCGGGCTGCCGGCTTCCAGCAATGCACCGACCACGCCCTGGCCCACGGCACCGGTGCCGCCGAGGACGAGGACCTCCGGCGCCAGCGTCCCGTTCACGGGATATTTCCTCCCATCTGCGGGACAATACCGATACGGCCCAGGCGATCCATGCCACGCGGGCGGATACGCAGGGCACCGCCACGCTGCTGCCGCGGGACGGCGGTGAACTCGCGAAAATCCTTGTTAACCAAGGAGCTGGGACGATTTTCGACCGTCATCGCCTGGTCCAGGTCGTGCTGGTCGGCGGAGCGGAAAAGGTTGAGAATGTTGCGCAGGCTCATGGCTGATGGCCTCCGGTTCGGGAATGGCGCCATGGTGCGCTTCTAACTCCTACTTGATTAGTCCTCTTTTAGGGGAATAATCATCCCGCACCCGGTCCAATCTTTTTGTCACGATAATCCCGTCCCCGACGTCCAGGAATTCGACCATGTCCCACGATCTCAACGAAACGCTGATCTTCGTCAAAGTGGTCGAGCAAGGCAGTTTCATTGCTGCAGCCAAATCGCTCGGCCTTCCCAAGACCACTGTCAGCCGCAAGGTGCAGGAACTGGAAACGCGCCTCGGCGCGCGCCTGCTGCACCGGACCACGCGTCGGCTGGGCCTTACCGAGGCCGGCTCGATCTACCACGAGCACTGCCAGCGCATCGCACGCGAACTGGAAGAAGCGGAGAGTGCGGTGAGCCAGCTGCAGTCCGGCCCGCGTGGCTGGTTGCGCTTCACCGTGCCCTATTCGCTGGGCATCACCTGGATCGCGCCGCTGATGGGCCAGTTCCATGCGATGTATCCGGAAATCCGCCTGGACATGCATCTGGGCAACGAGAAGCTGGACCTGATCGCCGGCGAGGCCGACCTGGCCCTGCGCGTGGGGTCGCTGCCCGATTCCAACCTGGTGGCGCGCAAGCTCGGCACGCTGCGCACGCAGGTGTTCGCCAGCCCGGCGTACATCGAGCGGCATGGTGAGCCGCTGCACCCGGACGAGCTGCAGTTCCATCGGATCCTGGCGATGCGCAAGGCGTACCACAGCCATCCCAACCGGATTACCTGGCAGCTCGGCGAGAACGGCGGCGAACTGCGTGATTTCCCGGTCACGCCCCTGATGGTGGCCAACGATGTGTCCGCGCTCAATGGCGCACTGGTGTGCGGCGAAGGCCTGTTGCTGACCGGTGACGTGATGGCCAAGCCGTTCATCGAGACCGGCATGGTGCGCCGCGTGCTGGCCGGCTGGACCGGCCCGGAAGTGGACTTCAACGCGGTGTTCGCCGGCGGCAAGCTGGTGTCGCCGAAGGTGCGCGCGTTCGTGGATTTCCTGGTGGAGAAGCTGAACTTCGACGCCAACTACATGATGGCGCAGTGCCCGGCGGCGAAGTACGCGCAGCAGCAGACCGAGAAAGCCGAAGCAGAAGCGGCCGCCGAAGGAAAGCGGATCCTGGAAGTGGTCGCTGCCTGATCGGGTGATGACGGCCACTGGCCGTCACCCACAAAAAATGCCGCCTGCAAGGGCGGCATTTTTCAGCACTAACGCTGCGCGTTATTGCTGCAAAGGAATCACGCGGATCTCGACGCGGCGGTTCTGTGCGCGGCCCGCGTCGGTGCTGTTATCGGCAATCGGATAGGCCTTGCCCGCGCCCAGCGTTTCGATACGCGCACGCTGCACGCCCTGCGCCGTCAGGTAGGACGCCACGGCATCGGCGCGTTCCTTGGACAAGCGGTTGTTGACCGCGTCGCTGCCGATGCTGTCGGTATGGCCGACCACTTCGATCATCGTCTGGTTGTATTCGGACAGCGTGCTGGCCACGCCGTTGAGCGAGCCGTAGAACTGCGGCTTCAGCGCCGACTTGCCGAAATCGAAGGTGATGCCGTCCGGCAGGTTCAGGCTGATGTTGTCGCCCTGGCGCACCACGTCGATACCGGTATTGGCGGTACGTTCGCGCAGCGCGCGTTCCTGGCGGTCCTGGTACTGGCCAACGGCCGCGCCACTGAGCGCACCGATGCCAGCGCCGATCATGGCGTGCTGGCGGCGCTCGGTCGCGCTGCCACCGGTCAACAGGCCAGCTGCGACACCTACTGCGGTGCCGATCAGCGCGTTGCGGCCGGTGCGGTTCTGCTGCTGGGTTTCATTGCCGTACTGGTCACTCTGCACGTAGGAACCGCCAGTGGCGCAGGCGCTGAGCGCTGCGGCGGTCATCAGGGCAAGGGCCACATTGCGGGGAGCGGAACGGATCATGGAGTTCTCCTTGGAAGCCGGCTGGTCCGGCGTGCGTCGGGGTGAGCATATACAGCCTGACGCGATGCGGGGATGAGGGCGCCGCGTGGGGACAGCGCCCCGTTCAGCTTGTTCCCCAAGGCGTGCAAAAGCGCCCTACTCCGCGCCGGTGCGGCGATACGCCGCCAACGCCGCCTCGCGGCCTTCCGTCAGGTCGATCAACGGTGCGCGCGGATAGCCGGGGGCCTTAGCTGCCAGCAGCGCGGCGTGCTGCCAGGGGGCAAAACGTGCCTTGACGGGCAGAGCGGCCAATTCAGGCACCCAGCGCGTGATGTAACGCGCCTGCGGATCGAATTTCTCGGCCTGGGTCACCGGGTTGAACACCCGGAAATACGGCGCGGCATCGGCCCCTGTGCCACCGACCCACTGCCAGCCCATGGAATTGTTGGCGAGGTCGGCATCGACCAGGGTGTCCCAGAACCAGCGCGCGCCGACGATCCAATGCGTCCGCATGTGCTTGCACAGGTAACTGGCCACGATCATCCGCACCCGGTTGTGCATCGTCCCGGTATGCCAGAGCTGGCGCAGGCCGGCATCGACGATGGGCACGCCGGTGCGGCCCTGCTGCCACGCCTGCAGGTCGGCGGCACCGGGCGTGGCCCAGGCAAAGCCGTTGAAACGCGGGTTGAGGTTCTCGTCGCTGGTCTTCGGAAAATGGTGCAGCAGGTGATGGGCGAAATCGCGCCAGCCCAACTGGCGGATGTAGGCATCGATGTCGGCGCTGCGGCCGGCGCTGCGCTCTGCTTCCAGCGCATGCACGATGCGCCACGGCGCGATCTCGCCGAAATGCAGGTGCGGTGACAGCAACGAGGTACCGACCCGGTCCGGCAGGTCGCGCTGCTCGCGATAACCATGCAGCGCGCCGTCGACGAACACCGTCAGCGCCTCGCGCGCGCCGGCCTCGCCGGGCTGCCAATGCTCCCAGAAGCCGGCATCCCAGCCCAGCGTGGGGGCCAGGCCCAGCGCGTCCAGCGCGAGCCCCTGTACGGCATGCGCGGGCAAGCTCGCCGGCGCCTGGCTGCCCGGCTGCAGCCTCCAGTTACTCAGTGCGTTACGCCAGAACGGGGTGAACACCTTGTACGGACCGCCCTGCTTGGTTTCCAGCTCCCACGGTTCAAACAGCAGGCTGCCGTTGCAGCTGTCTGCCTGCAGGCCCTGCTCGCGCAGCGCGCGCTTGATCTTCGCATCACGCGGTTGCGTCGCCGGTTCGTATCTGCGGTTCCAGAACACCGCTTGCGCGCCGGTCTCCCTGATCAGCTGCTGCAGCACGTCCAGGCTGTCGCCTTGCCGCAGGACCAGGTGCGAGCCGCGTGCGCGCAGGTCCGCATCCAGCGCAGCCAGCGAACGGTGCCGCCAGGCATTGGATGCCGCGCCGGGTGCCCAGTTGCCCTCCTCGTGCGGAGCGTGGATGTAGACCGGGACGACGTCATGCCCTGCCTCCAGCGCAGCCTGCAGGGCCGGGTTGTCGGCAAGGCGGAGATCACGGCGAAACCACACCAGGGCTGATGACACGCGCTGCATCCAAGGCAAAAACAGGAAGCGCCATCATAACGATGGCGCGTGACCTGGCTGTAGAGCCGACTTGGGTAGCGCCGAGCCACGCTCGGCGGCTTTCCGGGCAGGCGATGCCACGTCTGATACAGGCCGCGCTGCGCGCTCGCCGAGCATGGCTCGGCGCTACCTGCCCTTTCCTGCGCGGTCGAAACGCTGCATCGACTGCTGGATCAACACCTTCGCTTCGGCGGCGTTGCCCCAGCCGCTCAACTGCACCGGATTGCGGCCTTCGGGCAGGTCCTTGTACACGCGGAAGAACGCTTCGATGCGCTGGCGCTCGATCGGCGCCAGGTCGTCCAGGTCGCGGATGTGCGCGTAGCTGGGATCGACCTTGTCGGTCGGCACGCCGATCACCTTCTCGTCCTGCTCGCCATCGTCGACCATCTTCAGATAGCCGATCGGCCGGAAACGCACGATTACCCCCGGATGCAGCGGTTCACGCGTCAGGACCAGTGCATCGAGCGGATCGTTGTCACCGGCCAAGGTGCGCGGCATCGAACCGTAGTTGGCCGGGTACGCCACCGGCATCGACTGGAAGCGGTCCACATGCACCAGTCCGTCTTCCTTGATCTCGTACTTGGTGAAGCTCCCGGCCGGAATCTCCACGGCCAGGTGCACCTCCTCAGGAGCCTGCCTGGGCTGTGCGGCCAGGAACGGATGCAGCACCGTGTCGGCGCCGATCGCCGCGCCGGTGATCAGGACCAGGCCGGCGGCCAGTGCCAGCATTGGCAGCGCGTTGCGCACGGGGGCCTTCATTCCCAGCACCGGTCCTTGCGCCCGGTCGGCGCATGCGGGCGCAGGCAGCGGCGCGGTTCGATGCGGCCTTCTTCCAGCTCCACTTTCCGGGTGCTGCCATCGGCCTGGCGCACCAGCTCGAAGGCATCGTAGAGCTTGCCGGTCACCGTGCGCGCTTCGTAGTGCAGGCGTTGCGGGTCGATGCGCAGCACCTGGAACAGCTGGGTGTCCTCGGCCACCGGTGACATCGTCTGCAGGGCTTCCTTCGACAGCCGGTACTGCTTCGGACTGGCGTTGCTGACCACGAACTGCGGGGTCGCCATGCCGTCTTCGCCGCGGCGGCCATAGGTGTGGTCATGGCCCTGCAGCACCAGGTCCACGTCGTGGCGGCGCACCACCGGCAGCAGCGCTTCCTGCAGCACCGGGTTGTGGCGGCCTCGCGCCGGCGAATAGAACGGCTGGTGCACCACCACGATCGTCCACGGCTGGGTGTTGGCCGCCAGCACGCCGTCCAGCCACTGCGCCTGCGCCTGCGCGGTGCCCAGGTCCATTGCCGAGGTGCCATCGAGCACGGCGAAGCGGACGCCCTGGTAGTCGAACCAGTACGTACTCTTTTCTGCGCCCTTCGCCCCGTTGTCCGGCAGCGCGAACGTAGCAGGCCAGTGCCGCGCCATCACCCGGCGCTCCTGCGGGGTGTCTTCGAACTCTTCGAAATACTCGTGGTTGCCGATCGCCGGGGCCAGCATCGTTTCCTGCGCCAGCCAGCCGGTGGCGGCGAACCACTCGCCCCACTCGCTGTCATCGGCGTCGTAACCGCCACTGACCAGATCGCCGGCGAACAGGCTCAGGTTGGCGTCCGGCGCGGCTTTCTGCGCGGCCCGCACTACCCGCGTGACATGGCTGAGGTTCTTGTTCTGGGTATCGCCGAAATACAGGAAGGTCATCGGCTGATCGGCACTGCCAGCGGTACGCAGCTGGTTCCAGGCACTCCAGGTGTCCTTGCCCTGCACGCGGTACACATACAGCGTACCGGGCGTCAGGCCGCTGACATCGGCACGGTGGTGGTGCGACAGGCCGTTCTCGGTCTGCAGCGGCTGGCTGCTGGCGGTGATACGGGTGATCGGTCCGAACCCGGGGGTGTCGTCGGCCGGGGCGATCTCCAGCAGCGGTGCCTGCACGCTGCCATCGGTGCGCCAGCGCACGGCGAAGCCCTGCGCGGCATCGGCCGCCGGCGAGGCGACGATGCGGTCCGGGAAGCCGGTGGCGGCATAGTGCCGGTTGCCCGCCGGCACCTGGCTGTTGGGCTCCACGCGCGAGGCCGGCTCATCGGCCAGCGCCGGCACGGCAGACAGCGCCAGCGCGACACCCAAGGCCAGGGACGCCAGGCGCGCGATCACGATGCACACTCCAGCGGCAGCGCCAGCGCCTTGGCGATCTGTTCCCAGTCGAAAGCCACCACGCCCTGGTCGTCATGCACGGCGTACAGCGCGCCATGCGGGAAGCGCGGCGTTCCCTGCTGCATCATCCAGATGCCATCCGTATTGGCCACCTTGTTGCCCTGGAAGGATCCCACCGGCTTCAGGCTGTGGCGGTCGAACAGGTGGAACACACTGCGCTCCTTGCCCTGTTCGGTGGTGATCCACCAGCCGTCCTTGCCGCAGGTACGCAGCATCACGCCTTCGGCCTGTGCCTTGAATACATCACGGCCGAAGGTGGTGCCGGTGAAGCGGCCCGCCATCGTGTACACCTTGAACTCGCTGGCGTAGGTTTCGTCTTCTTCTGCCACCAGCAGGCGATCATTGGCCGGGTCACCCCAGATCGATTCCACCACGCGCAGCGCGCCGGCTTCGCTGGTGTCGCCGATGCTCGCGGCCAGCGTTGCGGTCAGCTCCGCGCCATCGCGGCGCACGTGGTACTGGCGCACGCGTTTGTCCAGCTCTGCCAGTGGCGGCAGGATGTCATTGCCCTGTGCGTCCTCGCCGTTGTCCCAGGAATCGGTCACGTAGACGGCGTAGCCATCGGCGCGCTTGTCCACCCACAGGCCGTACGGCTTGCGCAGATCGTCCGCACCGAACACTGCCAGCGGAGTGAAATCCGGCAACGAGAACACCTGCACGCGGTGGTTGTCACGCTCGACGATCCACAGCAGGTCATCGGTCACCGATATGCCGTTGGGGCGGTCGAACTGGCCGAGCGCGGCGCCCGTACTGCCGACCCCACGCAGCGGCGAACCGGTGCTGCCGTCATACACCACCAGCTTGTCGGTGGCCTTGGCCGTTGCGATCAGCCAGGTCTTGCCGTCCGGTGCCTTCCAGGCCGCCGGGGAATCGATGTTGTCGTCCGGGGTCATCGGGGTCAGGAAGGCTTCGGCCAGCGTGGCGACCTGGCGCGCCGCGCTGGCGTCTACGGCGGCAGGCGCCTTGGTGGCGGTATCGTTCGCCGGCGGCACGGCGGGCGTGCAAGCGGTCGCCAGCACCAGCGTCATCGCGCTGGCCAGCAGCATGCGGCGCGCCATCACAGCGACACCTTCAGGCCAACGGCATACGTGCGGCCGTATTCTTCCAGCTGCAGGGTGCGCGAGCGCGTGCCCTGGTAGAGCTCAAGCGGCTTGTCCAACAGATTCTGTGCCTCGAAGTACATGCTGACGCGGGGGCTGAACTTGTAGTCCAGCGAGAAATCCAGTTGGGTGTGCGGTGCGACGAACACATCGAACGCGCGGCCGGCACCGATGCTGTCCAGGTATTCGCTGCGGTACACCGCGGCAATGCGCGTGCTCAGGCCGTACTTTTCATAGCCGACATGCGCGCTGTACACATGCTTGGAGGCACGCGGCAGCATGAAGTCATCGCCGGCGCGGTCGTCCAGGCCCGGATCGAATTGGGTGTCCAGCCAGGTGCCGCTGGCGCCCACCAGCAGGCCATCCAGTCCCGGCGGCAGGAAGGCGAGCTGCTGCTGGTAATTGAACTCGGCGCCACGCACCTTCGCCTTGTCGCCGTTGATCGCCTGGGTCACGTCGAAGCCTGCGTAGGCCGGATCATTCTGGCGCACGGTCTCCACGATGTAGCCGTCGATGGACTTGTGGAACAAACCCAGCGAGACGATGCCGGTGCTGCCCAGGTATTTCTCCACCGACAGGTCGATGTTGGTCGACTCGTACGGATCCAGTTCCGGGTTGCCCAGCCGCACTTCCTCATCGCCGCGGCTGTAGCCCACGCGCGGGGAGATGTCGCCGAAGGACGGACGCGAGACGGTCTTGTTGGCCGATGCACGCAGCACCCAGTCATCAGCCGCGTCGTAACGCAGGTGCAGGCCGGGCAGCACGTTGGTGTAGCTGCTGTTGGCCAGGCGCGGGGTGACGGTGAAGCTACGCTCGTCTTCGGCCACGTCGACCTGGTTGCCGACGGCGCTGAACTGGGTGTTTTCCACGCGCACGCCGCCGATGATGCGCAGTGCGCCGATGTCCCAGGTGCCCATCGCATAGGTGGCGAAGATGTCTTCGCTGGCGGTGTAATCCTCTTCCAGCGAGCTCACCGCATTGGCCCCGGTTTCCTGCGGCCGTGCACTGTACAGGCCGCTGTTGGCCGCCCAGTAGCGGCGCATCAGCGCCGAGCTCATGCCCTGCCCCAGCGACCCATGCCGGTGCTCGGGCGCACCGGTGGTCCAGCTGTCCAGGTCGATCGCCGGCCCGCGGCGCAGCTCCACTTCGTTGACGTCCACGTCGCGCTCGCGCCAGCGCCCGAGCAGGCCGATCTTGTAGCTGGCGTTGTCTGCGTCGAAACGTACGTTGACCTGCGCGCTGTGTTCCTTGTCGTCCACCCGCTTGGGCGACAGGATCATGCGATCGTAGGCGAAGTTGGCGTTGTCCATCCACTCGTTGTTGGACAGTGTGTAGCGCGGCAACCGGCTGCGCTGGTCCAGGGTGCCGGACAGGTCGTCGGCATCCAGTTCGAAGCGCGCTTCCATCTCATCGTCCACGCGCTCTTCGGTCTTGGTATAGCCCACCTTGTAGTCGACCACGGCCGAGCTCAAGCGGTTCTCGCCACCCAGGCTGGCCGCGAAGGTGTTCTCTTCCTTGGTGCGGTAGCGCATGCGCTTCTGGATCGCATCGGACGGCAGGTCGTCCAGCCGGAACTGGTCGGTACCGGTGGCCGCCATGTCCGCATCTTCGAAGTTGAAGATGGTGCGCTGGCGCGTCTCCGCATCGTCGAAGCGGCTGTACAGCGCGCGCAGGTAATAGCTGCTGTCTTCGCTGGGACGCCAGTCCAGGTTGAGGTTGGCGCCGATCCGCTTGCGCTCGATTTCGTACTTGCGGTGCTGCAGGTTGATCGCGGTGACATCCCCCGGCGTGGCATCGTCTTCGCCGTCGTACTCCACTTCGGTGTTGTCCGATTCGAACTTGCGGTTCTGGTAATTCACGCCCAGTGCCACGCCGAACGTATCGGCGAAGACTTCGCTGTAGTTGATCGCCGCCTTCGGGCTGGTGTGGCCGGACAGCTGCTGGTGGCTGCCTTCGATCTTGCCGCGCAGGCTGCGGCCGTCGCGGTCGAAGGCCGATGCGGACTCGACCAGGATCGCGCCACCGATGGCATCGCCCGGCATGTCCGGGGTCGGCGATTTGACCACGCGCAGGCGCTCGGTGGAATCGGACGGGATCACATCCAGCGGTGCGGCGCGGCTGGAATCCTCCGGGGTGCCCACCGCGATGCCGTCGATGCTGACGCTGTTGAGGTTGGCATCCAGGCCGCGCACCACCACGAAGCGCCCTTCGCCCTGGTCGCGGGTGACGCTGACGCCGGGCAGGCGCTGCAGCGATTCGGCCACGTTTTTGTCCGGATACTGGCCCAGCGCATCGGAGGACACGGCGTCTTCGATGGCATCACTGCTGCGCTTGAGGTCCACCGCGCGCAGCTGCGATTCCAGCTGGGCGCGCACTTCGATGCGGTCCAGGTCGGTGGCATCAGCGGCGAGGGCACTGGTGGCGGCCACGTCCTGCCCGGCGGCATGCAGCGGTGCGGCAGCCCCCATCGCCAGGGTCAGGGTGATGGCGATCGCCAACGGTGTCTTGGTCTGCACGGGTGTCCCCATTCGGTGTGAAGAATGGGAGGGCAAGGTATGTCGGCGAGGTTTCACGGGCATGACACCGGGGCACCGGATCGGTCATGGACGCGTCCCCGCGCTGGCCGCGACCTGCGCGCTGCGGCAGAATACAGGCCTCTGCCTTTCCCCTTTCCCGCCCCCCATGAACATCGTCGAAGTGCGCCATCCGCTGGTGCAGCACAAGATCGGCCTGATGCGCAACGCTGCGCTCAGCACCAAGGATTTCCGCGAACTGGCCAACGAGCTGGGCACGCTGCTGGCCTATGAGGCCACCGCCGACCTGGACACCGAATCGCACACCATGGACGGCTGGTCCGGCCCGGTGACGGTGCAGCGCATCGCGGGCGCCAAGATCACGGTGGTGCCGATCCTGCGCGCCGGCCTGGGCATGCTCAGCGGCGTGCTGTCGCTGATCCCGGCGGCCCGGGTCAGCGTGGTCGGCCTGCAGCGCGACGAAGAGACGCTGCAGCCGGTGCCCTACTTCGAGCGCCTGACCGGCCGCCTGGAAGAGCGCGATGCGCTGATCCTCGACCCGATGCTGGCCACCGGCGGCACCCTGATCGCCACCATCGACATGCTCAAGCGTGCCGGCGCCCGCCGCATCAAGGGCATCTTCCTGGTCGCCGCACCGGAAGGCATCGCCGCGGTGCAGGCCGTCCATCCGGACGTGCAGATCTACACCGCCGCCATCGACGACCATCTGAACGAAAAGGGCTACATCCTGCCGGGCCTCGGCGATGCCGGCGATCGCATATTCGGCACCCGCGTGATCGGCTGACAAAAAAAGGGGACGGAGGGAATTAAGTCGCAATTGGCGGTGATCCGGCCGATTGCGCCTTAATTCCCTCCGTCCCCTTTTTCAGGCGAGGGCGCGGGCCTTGAGTTCGCTGTGCTCGTGCACGGTCACGAAACGGCCCTTGTCGTCGCGCTGCAGCTGCGCAAGCGCCACCTGCGGGTCGTGGGTGAAAAACAGGTGGACGTTGCGCGCCAGCTTGTCTTCGAGGAACTGTTTTTTCTCGTCGATCAGCAGTTCGGCATTGCGGTCGTAGCCCATGGTGATCGGCACGTGCACCCAGGAACGACCCGGCACCAGGTCGGCGCAGAACACCACCCCGCCATGTGCCTGCCCGTCCCTGCCCGGCTGGCCGACGATCTCCGCCAGCATCAGCCCCGGGGTATGGCCGTCGCTGAAGCTGAAACGCACGCTGCGGCCCAGCACCCTGGAATATTCGCCCTGCACCACCTCCAGCCGGCCGCTCTGCTCGAGCAGTGCAGGCAATTCGGGGATGAAGCTGGCACGGTCGCGCGGATGCGGCTGCAGTGCACGCTGCCAGTGTTCGGCGCCCACCACGAAAGTGGCATTGGGGAACAGCAGTTCCGGCGCACGCCCTTCCACCCACGGCGCCAGCAGGCCGCCAGCGTGGTCGAAATGCAGATGGCTCAGGACCACCACGTCGATGTCTTCGTGCTCGAAGCCGGCTTCCCGCAGCGAATCAATCAGCACGTGCTGGTTTTCCTGCACGCCGTAACGTTCGCGCAGGCGCGGCTCGAAGAACGCACCGATGCCGGTTTCGAACAGCACTGTCTTGCCTTCCAGCGGGCTGGCCAGCAGCGCACGGCAGGCCAGTTCGATACGGTTGAGCTCGTCGGGCACTGCCCATTTTTCCCACACCGCGCGCGGTGCGTTGCCGAACATCGCACCGCCGTCCAGGCGCTGCGTGTTGCCGCGGATCGACCATAGTTTCATGCGGCAAGTATCGGTCAGCCAGCGTTAAATAATCGCTAGCCCCGCCCCGCCGGGCAGGGCTCGGCACGACCGTGACCGGATCACTTCACCTCGGCGCTGCCGACCGGGTTGCGCGGGTCGCTGCCGCCGTACAGCGTGTTGCTGCGGCGATCCCATTCGACGGTCTGCAGGTTGCCCCAGACGTGGCTGGATCCGCGACCGCCAGCGGCGCTGTCACCCGGCAGGTCGATCTTGTGGCCCATCGCCTGCAGCTGCTTGATGGTGCCGGCATCGAAGGCGTTGGTTTCCGCTTCGATCGCATCGGGCAGCCACTGGTGGTGGTAGCGCGGCAGCGCGGCGACCTGCTGTGCGGTCAGCCCCTGGTCGTACCCCAGGATGCCCAGCAGCACCATGGTGATGATGCGGCTGCCACCGGGCGTGCCCAGTACCACCACCTTGTCAGCGTTTTCCATGAAGGTCGGGGTCATCGAGCTGAGCATGCGCTTGCCCGCCTTCGGTGCGTTGGCGGCGTAACCCATCACGCCGAACGCGTTGGGGGTGCCCGGCTTAAGCGCGAAGTCGTCCATCTCGTTGTTCAACAGCACCCCGGTGCCCTTCGGAATCAGGCCCGAGCCGTAAAGCAGGTTCACTGTCTGGGTCGCGCCGACGCGGTTGCCATCGCGGTCGATGATCGAGAAATGCGTCGTTTCGTCGTCTTCCAGCGGGGTCGGATTGCCCGACAGCAGGTCGCTGGGGGTCGCCTTCTCCGGATGGATGGTGGCACGCAGGCCCTGTGCGTAATCCTTGCTGGTCAGCACCTTCTGCGGGATGTCGACGAAATCCGGATCGCCCAGGAAGAAGGTGCGGTCGCGGTAAGCGCGCCGCATCGCTTCCACCACCAGGTGGGCGCGGTGCGCCTCATCCATCGACTTGATGTCCCAGCCTTCCAGGATCTGCAGCATGCCCGCCAGCGCGATGCCACCGGACGACGGCGGCGGTGCGGTGGTGATCTTCCAGCCGTTGTAGTCGAACACAATGGGCTCGCGCGCCTTCACCGTGTAACCGGCCAGTTCTTCGGCGGTCCAGCGGCCACCGGCCTGCTTCACGCCCGCCAGCAGCAGCGTGCCGGTCTGGCCGCGGTAGAACCCATCGAAGCCCCCTTCCGCCAAACGTTCCAGGGTGCGCGCCAGTTCCGGTTGCTGGAAGGTGTCTCCCTCGGCGATCGGCTTGCCGTTGCGCAGGTACACCTCGCGCGTACCGGCATAACGCTCCATCACTTCACGCCGCGACTGGTAGCCCCTGGCCATCCGCGCATATACCGGGAAGCCTTCGCGGGCAATGCGGATGGCCGGCTGCAGCGAGGTCTTCAGCGGCAGCTTGCCGTGCTTGGACGACAACTCCACCAGCGCGGCGGGCAGCCCGGGGATGCCGGCCGACCAGGCGCCGTTGACCGAGCGGTCACGATCCAGCTTGCCGTCCTTGTCCAGGAACGCCGACTCGGTGGCGGCGGCCGGCGCGGTCTCGCGCGCGTCCAGCATCAGGTCCTTGCCGGAGGCCGCATCGTGCAGCAGGAAGAACCCACCACCGCCCAGCCCGGAGCTGATCGGCTCGACCACGGCCAGCGTGGACGACACCGCCACGGCCGCGTCGAAGGCATTGCCGCCCTGCGCCAGGATCTGCATGCCGGCCTGCGTCGCAAGCTGGTGGCCACTGGCGATGGCGGCACCATCGGGATGGGCGGCACGTGCCGGGGCATCAGCGTGGGCCAGCGGCGCGGACAGCAGCAGGCCCAGCAGCAACAGAGGGCGCAGAATCGGGTTCATTCGGATGGGGGCTCCGCGTAGAGTTCGGGGTGATCGTGCTGCAGGCCACGCAGCTTGGCCATCAGCTGGTCATGTGTCTCGACGATGTCCGGATCCGGGTCGATGCACTCGACCGGACAGACGACCACGCACTGGGCTTCGTCGAAATGGCCCACGCACTCGGTACAGCGCGCAGGGTCGATCACGTAGATGGTTTCACCCATCGAGATGGCCTGGTTGGGGCAGGCTGGCTCACAGACGTCACAGTTGACGCAGAGCTCGTTGATTTTCAGCGACACGGCGATGACTCCTCGCCCGCGCACCGCATCCTGCCGCAGGGGGCCGGGATGCTGGACTGGCACCGGCCTGCGCGGGCGCGCGGGCCGGTCAGGGGCGCCGCCACGAAGGCGCCGCCCACGACCACGCCGGTTGGCGTGGCCGCTACCGCACGGGAATTACTTGGCTTCGACGAAAACGTAGTCGGCACCGGTGGGCTGCACGACCGACTGCACGCGGGCATTGTCAGCGGCGTCGCCGATGAACAGCACGCGCACGTTCTTCATCGAATCCGGCGACACGTCCTTGAACACGACCTGGATCATGTCGGCCATCTTGCCCGATGCCGAAGAACCGAAGGCCAGCATGTTGCCCGGCTGTACGCCACGGGCGACGGCCTGGGTGGCGCTCTCGGTCTGGCGCTCGAACTTGGCAGCGAACTCCGGATCCGATTCCGGTGCGAGGTAATACAGGAACGGGCTGTTGGTCACGGTGCCCATGTTCTGCACGGCGACGGTCTGCAGGTACTTCTTCCAGCCGGCATCGTCGTCCTTGGCCGGGGCGACCAGCGCCTGCTGTGCATCGGCAGCGGCGGCCGGGGCTTCTTCCTTCTTGCAGGCAGTGAAGGCCAGGGCCAGCGAGGCCAGCAGCATCGCGCGCATGGTGGTGTTCATGGATGATCTCCCGTGGTGGTTCTGTGGATTGCGGTGGATACAAAAAGGTGCCGACGGCGGTCATCCGCCACGGGCGGGTGGATCAGGCCTGCGCCGCCTTGGCTTCGCGGGCCTTGCGCAGCGCATCGAGCACCGACGCCGGCACGAAGCCCGACACGTCGCCACCCAGGCGTGCGATTTCACGTACCAGCGAGGACGAGATGAAGCTGTGCTGCTCGGCTGGCGTCAGGAACAGGGTTTCGACTTCCGGGATCAGGTGGCGGTTCATGCTGGCCATCTGGAACTCGTACTCGAAATCGGAGACCGCGCGCAGGCCGCGCAGCAGGATGCCGCCCTGGACCGAGCGCACGAAGTGCGCCAGCAGGGTGTCGAAGCCGATCACTTCCACGTTGTCATGGTGCGACAGCGCCCCGCGAGCCAGCTGCACGCGCAGCTCCAGCGGCAGCGTCGGGCCCTTGGACGGACTCTGTGCGACGCCCACCACCACCTTTTCGAACAGCGGCGCTGCCCGGTTCACCAGGTCGATGTGACCGTTGGTGATGGGGTCGAAGGTGCCCGGATAGACAGCGATGCGACGATTGGCGACGGTCATGTGCGGTCGTGAACGTTCAGATTGGGTCAAAGTGTAGCAGCGGCGCGCCGGTACAGCGCAAAGCGCACCTCGCGGGTGCCGCCTTCGCGGTGCAGCAGCCACTCCGCCGGCAAGGCCGGAGCCTGCCCGTCCGGCGATTCCAGGTACAGCCAGGCATCGGCGGCCAGGTGCCGTGGCAGCAGCGCCAGCGTGCTGTCCCACAGCCCAGCGGCGAACGGCGGATCGACGAAGGCGATGCTGGCCTGTGCCGGTGCGGCGGACTGCAGCCAGCGCAGCGCATCGGCCTGCACCACCTGCACGCGGGCCTCGGCCTTCAGCTTGGTGACCACGGCGGTCAGGTTGGCGACCAGCTGCGGATCGCGTTCGACCAGGGTGGCATGGGCCGCGCCACGCGACACCGCCTCCAGCCCCAGCGCGCCGCTGCCGGCGAACACGTCCAGCACGCGCGCGCCGCCCAGCCGGGGCATCAGCCAGTTGAACAGGGTTTCGCGCACGCGGTCGCTGCTGGGGCGCAGGCCGGGCAGGATCGGCACCGGCAGCCGGGTATTGCGCCACTGCCCGCCAATGATGCGGACCTGGCCTTCGTTTCCGTTGCGGCCGCTCACGGCGCGCGGCCGGGATTGACCCGTGCACGGGTCTGGTTCATGGAATTCAGCATGGTGGGATTGTAGCGGCAGCGCCGTCTGCAGCGAACGGCGGAGCCCCTCGTGGTGGTCCGCGTAGAGCTTGGGTGTCCTGAGATTGGGCCGGGCGGGAGGGGTTGGTGGGGGACGGCAGAAACTGCATCCATGCGGGCCTCGTGTCGCGCCATCCCTGGCGCTCCACGCCCCCACCAACCCCTCCCGCCCGGCCCTGACAGTCCGCGCGCGCGCCGCCACGTAAGAAAAAAAAGAAAAGAAAAAGCGGTAGCGCCGACCCATGGTCGGCGGACTGTATCCGTGGCCCTCAGCGGGGCGCGGCCGGCCATCCCGCTCTTCTTTTTCTTTGCCGTGGTGGGCGCACCGGACATGTCTCAGGGCCGGGCGGTGGGGCTGGGCGGGGGCGTTGAGCGGCAAGGATGCCGCGAAACGAGGCCCGCAGGAGCGGCTCTTGCCGTCCCCCGACCAGCCCCACCGCCCGGCCAATCACAGTAAACCGCTCCCAGCGACCCACCACGAGGGGCTGCGCCGTTCGCTGGCCAACCGGAGGCCTTGATAACGGGACAATCACCCTCACCCCTTGCCCAGGCCGCACATGCTGGCGCGGCGATGACACGGAGCCCCACGCAATGACTGAAACGACCCAGACCGAAACCCTTGGCTTCCAGACCGAGGTCAAGCAGCTGCTGCAGCTGATGATCCATTCGCTGTACTCGAACAAGGAAATCTTCCTGCGCGAACTGGTTTCCAATGCCGCCGACGCTGCCGACAAGCTGCGCTTCGAGGCATTGACCCAGCCGGCGCTGCTGGAAGGTGACAACGAGCTGCGCGTGCGGGTCAGCTTCGATGCCGACGCCCACACGGTGACCATCGAAGACAACGGCATCGGCATGAGCCGCGAGGAAGCCATCGCCCACCTGGGCACCATCGCCAAGTCCGGTACCGGCGAGTTCCTGCGCCAGCTGTCCGGCGACCAGAAGAAGGATTCGCAGCTCATCGGGCAGTTCGGCGTGGGCTTCTACAGCGCCTTCATCGTCGCCGACCAGGTCGATGTGTTCTCGCGCCGTGCTGGCGCGCCGGCCGCCGAAGGCGTGCGCTGGTCCTCGCGCGGCGAAGGCGAGTTCGACATCGCTGCGGTGGAAAAGACCGAGCGCGGTACCCGCATCGTGCTGCACCTGAAGGATGGCGAGCATGATTTCGCCGATGGCTGGCGCCTGCGCAGCATCCTGAAGAAGTATTCGGACCACATCGGCCTGCCGATCCAGATGCCGAAGGAAGCTGCCCCGGTCGAAGGCGAGACCGACGCACCGGCGGTGGAATGGGAGACCGTCAACCGCGCCAGCGCGCTGTGGACGCGCCCGCGCACCGAGGTCACCGACGCCGAGTACACCGAGTTCTACAAGCACGTGGCGCATGACCACAGCGACCCGCTGGCCTGGAGCCATAACAAGGTCGAAGGCAAGCTGGAATACACCTCGCTACTGTACGTGCCCGGCAGCGCGCCGTTCGACCTGTACCACCGTGAGGCCCCGAAGGGCCTGAAGCTGTACGTGCAGCGCGTGTTCGTGATGGACCAGGCCGAGCAGTTCCTGCCGCTGTACCTGCGCTTCATCAAGGGCGTCGTCGATTCCAACGACCTGTCGCTGAACGTTTCGCGCGAAATCCTGCAGTCCGGCCCGGTCATCGATTCGATGAAGTCCGCGCTGACCAAGCGCTCGCTGGACATGCTGGAGAAGCTGTCCAAGGACAAGCCGGAGCAGTACGCCACGTTCTGGAAGGAGTTCGGCCAGGTGCTGAAGGAAGGCCCGGCCGAGGATTACAGCAACCGCGAAAAGGTCGCCGGCCTGCTGCGTTTCGCCTCCACCCGCGGCGAAGGCGATGCGCAGACGGTGTCACTGGCCGATTACCTGGGCCGCATGGCCGAGGGCCACGACAAGATCTATTACCTGACCGGCGAGAGCTACACCCAGGTGCGCAACAGCCCGCACCTGGAAGTGTTCCGCAAGAAGGGCATCGAAGTGCTGCTGCTGACCGACCGCATCGACGAGTGGTTGATGGGCTATCTGACCGACTTCGACGGCAAGCGCTTCGTGGATATCGCACGCGGCGACCTGGACCTGGGCGCGCTGGAAAGCGAGGAAGACAAGCAGGCGCAGGAATCGGCGGCCAAGGACAAGCAGGCGCTGGTGGAGCGGCTGAAGACCGCGCTCGGCGATGACGTGGCCGAAGTGCGCGTGTCGCACCGCCTGACCGATTCGCCGGCGGTGCTGGCCATCGGCGAGCAGGACCTGGGCCTGCAGATGCGCCAGATCCTGGAAGCGAGCGGGCAGAAGGTGCCCGAGAGCAAGCCGGTGCTGGAGATCAACCCCGGCCATCCGCTGATCGCCAAGCTCGATGCTGAAGCCGATGGCGAGCGCTTCGATGACCTCGGCCGGGTGCTGTTCGACCAGGCCGCGCTGGCCGCGGGTGACAGCCTCAAGGATCCGGGTGCCTACGTGGCGCGCCTGAACAAGCTGTTGCTGGAACTGTCTGCCTGATCTGGCGGCCGCTACGCTCGCCGAGCATGGCTCGGCGCTACCCCTGCATTGATCCCCCATCCACACGGGCCCTGACGGGCCCGGTGGTAATCTACCCCCTGATCTAAAGCCGTTACCTGCCAATGCTCAGTTTCTTCCGCCGCAAAAAAGCCCAGGACGCCTCGCAGGTCGATGCGCCCAAGACCCAGCACTATTCGGCTGAAGAGCTCGCCGCTGCGTTTCCTTCGGCCAGGCCGGCGCCGCCGCCGGAGCCGGTCGCCGCGCCGGTAACGGAGGCCCCTGCACCCGTAGCGGAAGCAGCACCGCAGCCGGTTGCCCAACCGCCTGCAGCAGCGCCTGTCGTTACCCCGGCACCTGCCGCTGCACCTGCCGCACCCGTGGCCACGCCCGCGCCGGAGCGCGTGCTGGCGCCAGAAGATTTCGAAGCCGAAGCCCTTGCCGCCGCCGCGGTACTTGCGCCGCTGGCCCCGGTTACCCCGGCACCGGCACCGGCCGCCCCCGCCGCCGACCTGCCCGTGCTGGTCGATGCCGAGCCCGCCCCGGCCGGTAAGACCGGTTGGCGCGAGCGCCTGCGCAACAGCACCTTCGCACGCAGCTTCGGTGGCCTGTTCTCACGCAATCCCAAGCTCGACGATGACCTGCTGGATGAAATCGAGACTGCTTTGATCACCGCGGACGTGGGCGTCACCGCCAGCACGACCCTGGTGGAAAGCCTGCGCAGGCGCATGAAGTCGCGCGAGTTCGCCGATGCCAATGCGCTGCTGGCCGCCCTGCGTGCAGACCTGATCGCCATCCTGAAACCGGTCGCCAAGCCGTTGCTGATCGACCGCAACGCAAAGCCGTTCGTGGTACTCACCGTGGGCGTCAACGGCGTCGGCAAGACCACCACCATCGGCAAGCTCGCCAAGCGCTTCAAGGACGAAGGCCACAGCCTGATGCTGGCCGCCGGCGATACCTTCCGCGCTGCCGCCGTGGCGCAGCTGCAGGCCTGGGGTGACCGCAACGGCGTCACCGTGATTGCCCAAGGCCAGAACGCCGATGCCGCATCGGTGGCATTCGATGCGCTGCAGGCCGGCAAGGCACGTGGCACCTCGGTGTTGATCGCCGATACCGCCGGGCGCCTGCACACCCAGTCCGGCCTGATGAACGAGCTGGGCAAGATCCGCCGCGTGCTCGGCAAGATCGATCCCGGCGCGCCGCATGAAGTGCTGATGGTGATCGATGGCACCACCGGCCAGAACGCACTCTCGCAGCTGCGCCAGTTCAACGCGGCGGTGAATGTCACCGGCCTGGTGGTGACCAAGCTGGACGGCACCGCCAAGGGCGGGGTGGTGTTCGCACTGGCCCAGGAGTTCGGCATCCCGATCCGCTTCGCCGGCATCGGCGAGCGGCCGGAAGACCTGCGCGTGTTCGATCCGGAAGCCTTCGTCGACGCATTGCTGCCTGAAGCACTCGGCAGTGCCTGAGGCCGCCACCGCGGTTGCGGCCACGCCACCGCAGGCGTCGGCCGCCGGCGGTGATGACCGGTTCGTCGCTCGGCTGCTGCACTGGTTTGAACAGCACGGTCGCCACGACCTGCCTTGGCAGCATCCGCGCACGCCGTACCGGGTGTGGCTGTCGGAGATCATGCTGCAGCAGACCCAGGTGGCGACGGTCATCCCGTACTTCCTGAAATTCCTGCAGCACTTCCCCACCCTGCCCGACCTCGCCGCGGCCGACAACGATGCGGTGATGGCGCAGTGGGCCGGGCTCGGCTATTACGCCCGCGCACGCAACCTGCATGCCGCCGCCACGCGCTGCGTGGACGCCCACGGCGGCGAGCTGCCGCGTGATTTCGATGCGCTGCACGCACTGCCGGGGATCGGCCGCAGCACCGCCGGGGCGATCCTCAGCCAGGCCTGGAATGATCCGTTCGCCATCCTGGATGGCAACGTCAAACGCGTGCTGACCCGCTACCACGGCATCGAAGGATTCCCCGGCCTGCCGGCTGTCGAGCGGCCGCTGTGGACGTTGGCCGAAGCGCACGTGGCACACGTGCCGGCCGGACGGATGGCCGATTACACCCAGGCGCAGATGGACCTGGGTGCAACGCTGTGCACGCGCAGCCGACCGGCCTGCGTGATCTGCCCGCTGCAGGACCACTGCGTGGCGCGCCGCGACGGGCGCACCGCCGAGCTGCCGACGGCCAAGCCGGGCAAAGTGCTGCCGGAGCGGGAAGCGATGGCCCTGTGGCTGCACGACAGACACGGCCGCGTGCTGCTGCAGAAGCGACCGGAGACCGGCATCTGGGCATCGCTATGGACCCTGCCGCAGGCCGACAGCGGCATGGCGCTGCAGGCGTGGTTCGATGGGAACGTTGATGGGGCCCTGGAAGATGCCGAGGAACTGCCCGTGCTGCAGCACACCTTCAGTCATTACCGCCTGCACCTGCAAGTACTACGCACCCGCGTGGAAGGCCTGAAACACGAGCATCCGATGCTGCGCTGGGTGGCGGCCAAGGACCTGCCCGCGCTGGGCCTGCCCGCGCCCATCCGCAAGCTGCTGCAGGCGCGCTGAAGGCCGCCGAGCGTGGCTCGGCGCTACACTATTGCTTCGAACACGAGTACCTGCCCATGCCCCGCACCATTTTCTGCCAGTACCAGCAAGCCGACGCCGAAGGCCTCGATTTCGTGCCCTACCCCGGCGAGCTCGGCCAGCGCATCTTCGCCAACATCGGCAAGCCGGCCTGGAGCGCCTGGCTGGCCCACCAGACCATGCTGATCAACGAAAACCGGCTGTCACCGCGCGATCCCAAGCACCGCGCGTTCCTGGAAGAAGAACTGGTCAAGTACCTGTTCGCCGGCAATGCGGAAAAGCCGCCGGGCTTCGTGCCCGAAGCCTGATCATTCCTGGCGCGCTTCGGCCTGCGCGTGCCGAAGCTGCTGCTCTGAAGCGCGCAGCGCCTTGACGTCCAGCGGGCGGATACTGCCGATGTAACACGGCATCTGCGGCCCCGGGCCCGGCCCGCGCACCAGCACTTTGTCCAGCCGCGCCGATACCCGCCCGACCCGGCTGGTCAGCCCGATCGCCTGCGCGTACGGCAGGTCCGGGCACGGCCCGGTGAGCTCCAGCAGGAACGCCTGGCCCGGCCGCGTCCAGACCGCCAGTGCGCTGTCGCCCAGTTCGTTCCAGCCGTTCAGGCTGCCCTGGAAGGGCATGTCGTTCTGCGGCGCACCGGCGTGGGCGCGGTACAGCGCCAGCCGCTCAACGCTGCTCAATCGCCCGCTGCTGGCACAGGCCGCAAGGCTGACGCACAGGAAGACAAGGATCAGGCGTTTCATGGCGGGATTCCATGGAGATGAAGCTGATGATGCAGCACGCCCGTGAACCCGGTAGTGACGGCCGCCGGCCGTAAAAGCATTGACGGCCAGCGGCCGTCACTACCCGTCAAACGTCGGCGTGGGCCAATGCGTGCAGCTTGCCTTCGCGCAGTTCCAGCACGCGGTCCAGCTTGCGCGCCAGGCTGCGGTCATGGGTGACCAGCACCAGCGAGGTATGCCGGGCGCGGTTGAGTTCCAGCATCAGCTCGAACACGGTGCCGGCGGTGCGGTCATCCAGGTTGCCGGTGGGTTCGTCGCCGAGCACGCAGGCCGGCTGGTTGACCAGTGCGCGGGCCACGGCGGCCCGTTGGCGCTCACCACCGGACAGCTCACCGGGCTTGTGCTGCAGGCGATGGCCGAGGCCGACCGACTCCAGCAACTGCCTGGCGCGGTCATTGGCCGCCGCCACTTCGCCGCCGCCCAGCAGCACCGGCATCATCACGTTTTCCAGCGCGGTGAACTCCGGCAGCAGGTGGTGGAACTGGTACACGAAGCCCAGCGCCCGATTGCGCAGCAGGCCACGGGCGCCGTCGGACAGCGTGGACATCTGCTGGCCGGTGACGAACACCTCGCCCGCACTCGGCGTGTCCAGCCCGCCCAGCAGGTGCAGCAGCGTGCTCTTGCCGGCACCGGAGGCACCGATGATCGCCACGGTCTCGCCGGCGCTGACCTGCAGGTCCAGGCCATCGAACACCGGGGTATGCATCCGGCCTTCGGCGTAGGTCTTGCCCAGCGCCTGCGCGCGGATCACTTCCTGGCCGGGGGAGAAAACCTCATTCATAACGCAGCGCCTCCGCGGGCTGGGTGCGAGCGGCGCGCCACGCCGGGTACAGGGTGGCCAGGAAGCTCATCAGCAGCGCCACCACGGTGATCACCACGATGTCGGCGGTCTGCATGTCGGTTGGCAGGCCGGTGATGTAATACACATCTTCCGGCAGCAGCTTGACGTTGAACACCGCCTCGATGGCGCCGAGGATGCGTTCCAGGTTGAGGGTCAGGGTGATGCCGCCGATCACGCCGGCCACCGTGCCGATGATGCCGATCAGCGAACCCTGCACCATGAACACTCCCATCACCCCGCGCGGGGTCAGCCCCAGCGTGCGCAGGATGGCGATGTCGGCCTGCTTGTCGGTCACCAGCATCACCTGCGAGGACACCAGGTTGAAGGCGCCCATCGCGATGATCAGCGACAGCAGGATGCCCATCACCACCTTCTCCATGCGCAGCGAGTGGTACAGGTTGGCGTTCTGCTGGGTCCAGTCACTGACCCGGTAGGCACCGCCCAGGCGCTGCGCCAGGTCCACCCCGACGGTGAGCGCCTGGTCCATGTCATGCAGCTTCAGGCGCACGCCGGTGGCGCCATCGATGCGCAGCACGCGCTCGAGGTCCTTCATGTTGGCGAACGCCACGCCGCGGTCGATCTCGTTGTAGCCGGCTTCGAAGATGCCGCTGACGGTGAACCGCTTCATGCGTGGGATCGCGCCCATCGGCGTGCCCTGCACTTCGGCCAGCGTCGCCACCACCTGGTCACCGACGTCCACGCCCAGCCAGGTCGCCAGCTCCTGGCCGAGGATGATGTTGTAGCTGCCCTGCGTGAGGCTGTCGAAGCGGCCTTTCTTCATCTTCTCGGCAACCACCGAGACCTTCGGCTCCATCGCCGGGTCCACGCCCTGCACCAGCGCGCCCTGCACGCGGGGGCCGCTGATCATCGCCTGGATCTCGATGTACGGCGCGGCACCGGCCACGCGCGGATCCTGGTAAGCCACGTCCACGGCGCGCTGCCAGTCGCTCATCGGCTCGCCGTCGCGGCTGATGGTGGTATGCGCGGACATCTGCAGCAGGCGGTCGCGGATTTCCTTCTGGAAACCACTCATCACCGCCAGCGTGGTGATCAGCACCGTCACGCCCAGCGCGATGCCGAGGATCGATGCCATCGAAATGAAGGAGATGAAGCCGTTGCGGCGCTTGGCCCGCAGGTAGCGCAGGCCGATGGACACGGGAATGGGTTTGAACATGCAGGTGCGCCAATAGATTCAGCGTATGGTGCCACCTACGGCGGCTTACGGGAAACCTGGCGTGCACGGACGGCCAGACGCAGTTCACGTCGTTGCCCGGGAGACAGCACATCCGGCCAGAAAAGCAGCACGCCGCGCGTTTTCCCCGGACCCTGCCAGCGCAGCTGCAGCCACGGGCCGCGCACGTGCAGCGCAGGATCTTCCAGCTCCAGTCCGTCCAGCAGCAGGGGGCGCGTCGCGTCCTGCAACCACAGCACGCGACGCGGCGCACCCAGCCGCCGCCACAGCAGCACTGCCTGCACAAACCAGCACAGCAGCACGGCCGGCGGCTGCAGCCGCACCGGCATCCCACTGGCGCTGATCAACCACGGTGCGGCCAGCAGCACCACCGCCTCGGCCACGGCCTGCAGCCGCGATGGACGCCATTCAAGCCTTGAGGGTACGGATCCGGTCGAGCAAGGGGACGGCGTGTGCATGCGGGCAGGCCTCGTAACCCATGAACCACCGCCACAACTTATCGTCCTCGCAATCGAGCAGGAACAGGAAAACCTCGCGTTCTTCGGCCGGGGCCGTGGCCCACTCGCGGTCGAGGTAATGCTCGAACAGCTGGTCCAGCTCACGCATGCCGCGGCGGCAACGCCAGCGCAGCTTCTTCAACAGGATCGCTTCGTCCATCGTCATTCCCGGATAGCGCAACGCCGAGCAGGGCTCGGCGTCGCGGGGTACTTCACGGCAACCGCACCACTCAGGCGCGACGCGCCATCATCAGCTTCTTGATCTCGGCAATCGCCAGCGCCGGGTTCAGGCCCTTCGGGCAGGTTCGTGCGCAGTTCATGATGGTGTGGCAGCGGTACAGCTTGAACGGATCTTCCAGATCGTCCAGGCGCGCACCAGTGTCCTCATCACGCGAATCGATGATCCAGCGATAGGCCTGCAGCAGGATCGCCGGGCCCAGGTAACGCTCACCATTCCACCAGTAGCTCGGGCAGCTGGTGGAGCAGCAGGCGCACAGGATGCACTCATACAGACCGTCCAGCTTCTTGCGGTCTTCCGGCGACTGCAGGCGCTCGCGGTCCGGCGGTGCCGGGGTCTGCGTGCGGATCCACGGCTTGATCGAAGCGTACTGCGCGTAGAAGTGGGTCAGGTCCGGCACCAGGTCCTTGACCACGCTCATGTGCGGCAGCGGGTAGATCGGCACTTCGGCCTTGCCGCAGTCGGCGATGGCGCGGGTGCAGGCCAGCGTATTGGTGCCGTCGATGTTCATCGCGCACGAACCGCAGATGCCCTCGCGGCACGAACGACGGAAGGTCAGCGTCGGATCAATCTCGTTCTTGATCTTGATCAGCGCGTCCAGGACCATCGGGCCGCACGCGTCGAGGTCGATCTCATACGTATCGGTACGCGGGTTGCTGTCGTCGTCCGGACTCCAGCGGTAGACCTTGAAGGTACGCAGGTTCTTCGCACCGCTGGCGGCGGCGAAGTGCTTGCCCTTCGTGATCTTTGAATTCTTCGGCAGGGAAAACTCGGCCATGGCTGCTCTCGTTGGCTCAGGCGGCCCGCGCCGTCAAGGCGCGGATTGCATGGTAGGCGGGGGTCGCGATCAGTACACGCGCGGCTTCGGCGGCACCACGTCAACCTCATCGGTCAGCGTGTACATGTGCACCGGACGGTAATCAAAGCTGCACTTGCCCTTGTCATCGACCTTGACCAGCGTGTGCTTGTGCCAGTTGACGTCGTCGCGGTCCGGGAAGTCTTCGTGCGCATGCGCACCACGGCTTTCCTTGCGCTGCTCGGCCGAGTTGATCGTCGCCACTGCGTTGAGCAGCAGGTTGTTCAGCTCGTAGGTTTCGATCAGGTCCGAGTTCCAGACCAGCGAGCGATCGCTGACCTTGACGTCCTGGAACGAATCGAAGATGCCGGCCATCTTCTCGCAGCCTTCCTTCAGCGTCTGGCTGGTGCGGAACACCGCGGCATCGGCCTGCATGGTCCGCTGCATGTTGTCGCGGATCACCGAGGTCGGCGTATCGCCCTTGGCGTAGCGCAGCTTGTCCAGCAGGCCCAGTGCCTTGTCGCAGGCATCGGCCGGCAGCGGCTTGTGCGTAGCGCCCGGCTTGATCGTCTCGGCGCAGCGGTTGGCCACCGCACGACCGAACACCACCAGGTCCAGCAGCGAATTGGAACCCAGGCGGTTGGCGCCATGCACCGACACGCAGGCCGCTTCGCCGATGGCGTACAGGCCCGGGATCACCGCATCGGGGTTGTCGCCGTCGATGCGCACCACTTCACCGTGGAAGTTGGTCGGGATGCCGCCCATGTTGTAGTGCACGGTCGGGATGACCGGGATCGGCTGCTTGTGCACGTCCACGCCGGCGAAGATGCGCGCGCTTTCTGCGATACCCGGCAGCTTGTCGTCGATCACGCCCGGGCCGAGATGGGTCAGGTCGAGAAGGATGTGGTCCTTGTGCTCGCCGACGCCGCGGCCTTCGCGGATTTCCACGGTCATCGAACGTGCGACCACGTCGCGCGATGCCAGGTCCTTGTAGTGCGGTGCGTAGCGCTCCATGAAGCGCTCGCCGCTGCTGTTGCGCAGGATGCCGCCTTCGCCGCGCACGCCTTCGGTGATCAGGCAGCCCGCGCCGTAGATACCGGTCGGGTGGAACTGCACGAACTCCATGTCCTGCATCGCGATGCCCGCGCGCATGGCCAGGCCGCCGCCGTCGCCGGTGCAGGTGTGGGCCGAGGTGGCGCTGAAGTACGCACGGCCGTAGCCGCCGGTGGCCAGCACCACGCCCTGGGCGCGGAACAGGTGCAGCGAACCTTCGGCCATGTCGATGGCCAGCACGCCGCGGCAGGTCCCGTCTTCGTCGAAGATCAGGTCCAGCGCGAAGTACTCGATCATGAAGCGCGCATCGTGCTTCAACGACTGCTGGTACAGCGTGTGCAGCATGGCGTGGCCGGTACGGTCGGCCGCCGCGCAGGTGCGCTGCGCCGCCGGGCCTTCGCCGTACTTGGTGGTCATGCCACCGAACGGGCGCTGGTAGATCTTGCCCTCTTCGGTACGACTGAACGGCACGCCGTAGTGTTCCAGCTCGATGATCGCCGGGATGGCCTCGCGGCACATGTACTCGATGGCGTCCTGGTCACCCAGCCAATCCGAGCCCTTGATCGTGTCGTAGAAGTGGTAACGCCAGTCGTCCTCGCCCATGTTGCCGAGCGCGGCGGAGATGCCGCCCTGGGCGGCAACGGTGTGCGAACGGGTCGGGAAGACCTTGGTCAGGCACACGGTCTGCAGGCCCTTGGCAGCCAGTCCGAAGGTCGCGCGCAGACCGGCACCGCCGGCGCCCACCACGACCATGTCGTACTTGTGTTCGGTGATCTTGTAAGCGGACATCTACTCTGTATTCCTGTCTTGGTGCCTGGGTTCAGGCCGCGCCGAGCGCGATGCGGACCACAGCGAACACACTGACGATGGCGCCGAGCACGGCGATGAACTTCACCGTGGTCTGCAGCGCGACGGCCAGCAGCGAATTATGGATGTAGTCCTCAAGGACCACCTGCAGGCCGATCTGGGCATGCCAGAACATGGCCACCAGGAAGCCGACCACCAGGATCGCATTCCACGGCTTGGCGACGGCGGCCATGGCGGTCGCATGGTCGTCGCCCATCAGGCCGACCACGAACACCAGGAACCAGATCGACAGCACGACCAGCGCGGTGGCGGTCAGGCGCTGGTTGACGAAGTGTTCGGTGCCGGTCTTGGCGGCACCCAGGCCACGCACGTTCTTCAGCGGGGTGCGGAAACGGCTCATGCAGCACCTCCGGCAAGCAGCACGTAGCCGAACACCAAGGCGGTGATCAGCAGCGAGCCGATCACCGAAATCCACGCGCTGCGCACGAACGAAGGAATGCTCATGCCGATGGCGAAGTCCTGGCACATGTGGCGGATGCCGTTGAGCAGGTGGTAGGCGAAGGCCCAGGTCCATCCGAACAGGATGAGCTGGCCGTACCAGGCACCGGCGTGGTCGGTGAAACAGGTCCAGGACGCGGGACCCATCATCAGGGCGAGCAGGCCGCCGGCAATGATCAGGGCGCCCACCGACAGGATGATGCCGGTGGCTCGATGCAGGATCGAGGCAACCATCTGGATCTGCCAGCGGTACACCTGCAGGTGCGGGGATAGGGGACGTTCTCTGCTCGCCATTCGCTGGGCTCGTTGTCTCGGCTGGGCGGCACAATGCCGCGTTGGCTCAATGCTGGATCAGAAATCGATGCAGCGTCCGTTTTTCTCCCAATCACCGTAGCGCACCGGATCAAGTCCGCCGCGGCCACCGTATTCCTTCTGCTCGGCAGGCATGCCTTCGGGCGCGGGCGCCGTCGGATCCAGCGGGGCTTCAGTTTCGGTGTCGGGAGTGGGGGTTGTTTGGCCTATCATCAGGATTCTCGCAACGCACAAATTCTAGACCTCGTTCACGTGCCTGACAACCTTTCCCCTGATTTAGTTGCATATGCCCTGCTGGAAGACCGCCAGCTGGTCTCCCTTTCCGGCCCCGATGCGGCGACGTTTGCGCAGGCGCAGTTCTCCAGCGATGTGGCCGCGCTGAGCGATTCGCATTGGCACTGGAGTGCGTGGTTGACCGCCAAAGGCCGCACGATCGCGGTGTTTCAGCTCATCCGGCTGAGCTCCGACGCGCTCCTGCTGGTCTTCGCTGACGGCGATGCAGATGCGATTGCTTCGCAGTTGCAGCGTTTTGTGTTCCGTCGGAAGGTGAAAATCACGCGCCGCGACGACCTTCAGGTGCGGGCTGCTTTCGCTGCACCGCAGGCCGCGGTCGGCGCAGCCGTGGCCGGTTCGCTGGAAAAACTGCTGGAACTGGACCTTGGCGGAACGGATCTGTTGCGGGTGATGCGCATCACCCCGACGGAGGCCGACATCAAGACGGCGGACGCCGATGCGGCATTGACCGCCGCGTGGCGCCAGGCCGACCTGCGGCTGGGCCTGCCCCGCCTGGTGCCGAGCCAGCGCGAACACTGGACCCCGCAGCAGCTGGGACTGGATCGGCTGCACGGTTACAGCGTCCGCAAGGGCTGCTACCCCGGCCAGGAAATCGTCGCGCGCACGCATTTCCTTGGCAAGGCCAAGCGTGCATTGCAGCTGCTGCAGCTGTCGGCGCCCGCAGAGCCCGGCACCAGCGTCGAGCAGGACGGCAGCGTGCTGGGCAGCATTGCCAGCGTGGCCGATGGGCTGGCACTGGCGGTGTTGCCGCTGGAAACCAGCGATGGGACGCTCAGCGTGGGCGGAGAACCGGCGCAGCGGTTGCCGCTGCGCGATGGCCTGGCGCGCTGACCGCGCTTGGGTAGTGACGACCGCTGGTCGTCATGCAGCCTGCTGACGGCCAGCGGCCGTCACTACCGATGTGGCTGACGGCCAGCGGCCGTCGCTACCCCGATCAGGCGCCCAGGCGTTCGCCGGTTTCCGCATCGAAGAAATGCAGCGCATTGGGCTGCACGGCCAGCTTCAGCGTCTCGCCCACTGCCGGCAGCGCACGCGGCGCCACCCGCATGGTCAGCGCATGCTGGCCGCTGACCAGGTTCACGAAGATTTCGTTGCCTACCGGCTCGATGCCTTCGATGCGCGCATCGAACGTCCATTCGGCACCGGCGTCGGCCGGCTGCAGGTGCTCCGGGCGCACGCCCACCGCGATCGCCTTGTCCAGCCAGCGCGGATCGATGGTCGCCTGGCCCAGCGGCGCCGTCCAGTCGCCATCGCGCACCACCACACCGGCCGCACTACCCTGAAGGGTGCCACGCAGCACGTTCATCGCCGGGCTGCCGAGGAAGCCCGCCACGAACAGATTGGCCGGACGGTCGTACAGTTCCATCGGCGTGTCGATCTGCTGGATCACGCCGTCCTTCAGCACCACGATGCGCTGGCCCAGGGTCATCGCTTCGACCTGGTCATGGGTGACGTAGATCATCGTGGTACCCAGCTTGCGGTGCAGCTGCGCGATTTCGGTGCGCACGCTGTGGCGCAGCTTGGCATCCAGGTTGGACAGCGGCTCGTCCAGCAGGAACACCGCCGGCTCGCGCACCAGAGCACGGCCCAGCGCCACGCGCTGGCGCTGCCCACCGGACATCGCCTTGGGCAGCTTGTCCATCATGTCGGTCAGGCCCAGCGTCTGCGCCGCTTCGCTGATGCGCTTGTCGATGGTGGCCTTGTCGTGGCCGCGCAGCTTCAGCCCGAAGGCCAGGTTCTCCGCCACGGTCATGTGCGGATACAGCGCGTAGCTCTGGAACACCATGGCGATGTCGCGGTCTTTCGGCGCCACGTCGTTGACCACGCGCTCGCCGATGGTCAGCGTACCGCCACTGATTTCTTCCAGCCCGGCGATCATCCGCAGCAGGGTCGACTTGCCGCAGCCCGACGGGCCGACCAATACCATCAGCTCGCCATCGGCGACCTCGAAGGTAGCGTCCTTCACCGCGACCTGGCCGTTGTCGTAGACCTTGCGCACACCCTGCAACTGCACTTTTGCCATATCACTCTTCCAGTCCGCCCGTCACCGGGGCTGTTGCACGTGGACTGCCTTCGGCCCTCCCGACGGCAGTGTTTTTGCCTCAGTGCCGCATGACGGCGCCAATGCAATCGAATACAGTTGCACATTCTGCCATGTAAACGTTTTCACGTGGCAGTATCCCTAGGTCGGAACGCATCATCTGCGTCACGATGTACGGACAGTACCCCGCCCGCCCGTGGCGGGTCGTATCGGCAGACGCCGGATGGCCCGTTGCAGCAGGCGGACAAAGCAGTGCCAAACCTTCCCCGGAACCCAGCCAGGCAGCGATTGACAACGATGTCACCCGGATCTGAAACTCGAGCGATGCACGATACCCTCTTCCTGTTCGGCGCCACCGGCGATCTGGCCCAGCGCTACCTCTTCCCTTCATTGCTGCGCCTGCTTGGCGACGGCCTGTTGCCGGAAGACTTCAAGGTCCGCGCCCTGGCGCTCTCACCGCATGACACCGCGGCGTTCCGGGACATCCTGCGCCCGCGCCTGCAGCAGGCCATGCCCCTGGCCACCGGCGAGGACATCGCCTCGCTGCTGCAGCGCATCGACTACCGCTCGGTGGACCTGCGCAACGCCGATTCGGTGGCCGAAGCGGTGTCCGACCTGGTCGACCGCCGCTGCGTCAGCTACCTGGCCATCCCGCCGGGCCTGTACATCTCCACCTGCGAAGGGCTGGCCAAGGGGGGCGCGCTGGCGGCACCGCACAGGTTGATGCTGGAGAAGCCGATCGGCAGCGACAGCGAAAGTGCCGAACAGATCATCGGCACCATCGGCCAGTGGATCGACGAAGACCGCGTATTCCGCCTGGACCATTACCTGGGCAAGGCAGCGGTGCAGAACCTGATCGCACTGCGCTTCGGCAATACGCTGCTGGAAGCGGTCTGGAACCGCAACTACATCGAATCGGTGCACATCCTGGTGTCCGAGAGCGAAGGCGTGGACGGCCGCGATGCCTACTACGCACGCTCCGGCGCGCTGCGTGACATGGTGCAGAGCCATATCCTGCAGCTGCTGTGCCTGGTGGCGATGGAGCCGCCGGCATCGCTGGAAGCCGACCGCATCCGCGATGAAAAGGTCAAGGTGCTGCGCTCGCTGCGTCCGCTGGATGCCAAGCACGCCGCGCGTGACAGCGTCCGTGGCCGCTATACCGCCGGCACCATCGACGGCCAACCCGCACAGGCCTACCAGCCGCCGGAAGGCAGCGACGTGGAAACCTTCGCCGGCGTCACCGCGCACATCGACAACTGGCGCTGGAGCGGCGTGCCGTTCCACCTGGTCACCGGCAAGCGCCTGCCCGAGCGCACCAGCCGCGTGGTGGTGACCCTCAAGCCGGTCACCCACTGGCTGTTCGAACGTCCGCACCGCGGCCAGGCCACGCCAAACCGACTGGTGTTCCAGCTGCAGCCGCAGGAGAACATCGAACTGGGCCTGATGAGCAGCCTGGCCGGCCCGGAATGGGGCGCGCTGGAACTGCAGCCGCTGGAACTGGAGCTGTCCGTGCCGACCGGCCTGCACCGCCGCATCGCCTATGAACGCCTGTTCCTGGATGCCTTCAACGGCAACCATGCGCTGTTCGTACGCGATGACGAAGTGCGCGCAGCCTGGCAGTGGATCGACAGTGTGGCCGATGCCTGGAAGGACGCCGCGCTGCCGCTGCAGCCCTACCCCGCCGGTTCGTGGGGACCGGACGCCGCAGCCGGCTTCCTGCCCGGCGATGTCGATGGCGGCACGGCCGGGGACAAGGCATGACGGTGCTGGCGCAGCCGATCCTGGTCGCCGACATCGGCGGCACCAACGCGCGCTTCGCGCTGGCGGACACCGCGCATGACACGCCGCTGCTGGAAGACAGCATCCGCGAATTCCCGGTGGTGGACTTCCCTTCGCTCGGCGATGCCGCCCGCCACTACCTGCAGGAAGTGGGTGCCGAAGCCAGCCGCGGTGTGTTCGCGGTGGCCGGCCGCGTGGACGGCGATGAAGCCCGCATCACCAATCACCCCTGGGTGATTTCGCGCAGCCGCACCGCCGCCATGCTCGGTTTTACCGAGCTGCACCTGATCAACGATTTCGCTGCCCAGGCGATGGCCATTTCGCTGCTGCAACCCAAGGACGTGGTGCAGATCGGTGGCGCCAGCTGGAGCCCACGACGCAGCGGTGCGCCGGCCAACTACGGCGTCATCGGCCCGGGCACCGGGCTGGGCGTCGGTGGCCTGGTGATCCGCCACGACCGCTGCTTCCCGTTGGAAACCGAGGGCGGCCATGTCAGTTTCCCGCCGGGCACGCCGGAAGAAATCCGCATCCTGGAAATCCTCTCGGAAACCTTCGGCCGTGTCTCCAACGAACGCCTGATCTGCGGCCCCGGCCTGGTCAACATCCATCGCGCCGTATGCGAGATGGCCGGTTTCGACCCGGGCCACCTGAAGCCGGCCGACGTCACCGCACGCGCCGGCGCGGGTGATCCGCAGGCGATGCGCGCGGTGGACCTGTTCTGCGCGATCTTCGGCGCCATCGCCGGCGACCTGGTGCTGATACAGGGCGCATGGGACGGCGTATTCCTGACCGGCGGACTGGTGCCGCGCATGCTGGAATCACTGCAGCATTCCGGTTTCCGCCAGCGCTTCGAACACAAGGGGCGCTTCTCTTCGATCATGGGCCGGGTGCCGTCGCTGGCGGTGATCCATCCCAATCCGGGCCTGCTGGGTGCGGCGGCGTACGCCGTCGATGCCGAGTGCGCCGTCGCTGGAGCTGCTGCCTGATGCCTACCCCGTTCTCTTCTGATCGCGTCGAGTTCATCGCCCACCGCGAGGCCGACGGCTGGATCGAAGCGGTCGCCGCCGACATGGCGAAGATCCTCAACACCGACATCGCCGAACACGGCCGCGCGCGCATGCTGCTGTCCGGCGGCACCACGCCGGCCCCGGTGTACCAGGCACTGGCCGAACTGGACGTGCATTGGGACCGGGTGGAAGTGAGCCTGGCCGATGAGCGCTGGCTGTCGCCGCAGGATCGCGACAGCAACGCCCACCTGGTCCGCGAAAGCTTCCTGCAGCGCGCCGAAGGGGCTCATTTCGATCCGCTGGTGCGCATCGGCAAGCCGTTGCCGGAGTGCGTCTATACCGCCAACCTGCAGGCGCAGTACAGCCTGCCACCGAGCGTGGTCGCACTGGGCATGGGCAATGACGGGCATACCTGCTCGCTGTTCCCGGGATCGCGCGATCTGCAACGCGCGCTGGAAAGCACCCTGCCCTATGCCGCACTGGACGCGACCGGTTGCCCCGGCTCGAACCAGTGGCCGCTGCGCATCACGCTGACCCCGCACGGCCTGCGCGCCTGCCGCCAGCGCCTGCTGCTGCTGCGCGGCAAGCAGAAACTGGAAGTCCTGCAGCACGCACTGGACAGCAACGATGTCCAGCAGTACCCGATCCTCGCCGCCATCGACCAGCCCGGCCCGCGCCTGCGCGTGCACTGGGCCGACTGATCCGACGTTCCCTCTCGCCACCTCTTCCACGCTGGTAGCCAATGAGTCTGCATCCGCAACTGCACGCCATCACCGAGCGCATCGTGCGCCGCAGCGCCGCTTCGCGCGCCGCTTACCTGGCCGGCATCGACGCCGCCCTGCGCGATGGCCCGTTCCGCAGCCGCCTGAGCTGCGGCAACCTTGCCCACGGCTTTGCCGCCTGCGGTGGCACCGACAAGGGCCGCCTGCGTGGCGGGGTGACGCCGAACCTCGGCATCATCACCTCCTACAACGACATGTTGTCGGCGCACCAACCGTTCGAGACCTATCCCGAGCAGATCCGTGAGATCGCCCGCGAATGGGGCGCGACCGCGCAGGTGGCCGGCGGCGTGCCGGCGATGTGCGACGGCGTGACCCAGGGCCGCGGCGGCATGGAGCTGTCGCTGTTCTCGCGCGATGTCATCGCCCAGTCCACCGCGATCGGGCTCAGCCACGACATGTTCGATGCGGCGATCTACCTCGGCGTGTGCGACAAGATCGTGCCGGGGCTGCTGATCGGCGCGCTGGCCTTCGGCCACCTGCCTTCGGTGTTCGTGCCGGCCGGGCCGATGACTCCGGGCATTCCGAACAAGCAGAAGGCCGAAGTGCGCGAGCGCTATGCCGCCGGCGAAGCCACCCGCGAGGAACTGCTGGAAGCCGAAGCGGCCTCCTACCATGGCGCGGGCACCTGCACGTTCTACGGCACGGCCAACTCCAACCAGGTGCTGCTGGAAGCGATGGGCGTGCAGCTGCCGGGCGCCTCGTTCGTCAACCCGGAACAGACCCTGCGCGGCGCGCTGACCCGCGAAGCGACCGTGCGTGCACTGGAAATGACCGCGCTGGGCGATGACTACCGGCCGATCGGACGGATCATCGACGAGCGCGCGATCATCAACGCGATCGTCGCCTTGATGGCCACCGGCGGTTCGACCAACCACACCATCCACTGGATCGCGGTGGCCCGCGCCGCCGGCATCGTGGTGACCTGGGACGACATGGACCAGCTGTCCCAGCTGATCCCGCTGCTGACCCGGGTGTACCCCAATGGCGAGGCCGACGTGAACCGCTTCGCGGCCGCAGGCGGCCCCGCCTTCGTGTTCGGCGAGCTGATCCGCGCCGGGCTGATGCACGGTGACATCGTCACCGTGGCACGCGGTGGCATGGCCGACTACGCGCGCGAGCCACGCCTGCAGGACGGCCAGGTGGTCTGGGTGGACGGCATCATCCGCAGTGCTGATGAAGACGTCGCGCGCGGCGTGGACAATCCCTTCGAAAGCCAGGGCGGCCTGCGCCTGCTGCGCGGCAACCTCGGTCGTTCGCTGATCAAACTTTCGGCGGTGAAGCCGCAGTACCGCAGCATCGAGGCCCCTGCGGTGGTCGTGGATGCGCCGCAGGTGCTGAACAAGCTGCATGCCGCCGGCCTGCTGCCGCAGGACTTCGTGGCCGTGGTGCGCTACCAGGGGCCGCGTGCCAACGGCATGCCGGAACTGCATTCGCTGGCACCGCTGCTGGGCCTGCTGCAGAATCAGGGCCGGCGCGTGGCGCTGGTGACCGATGGTCGCCTGTCGGGTGCGTCGGGCAAGATTCCGGCGGCGATCCACATGACCCCGGAAGCCGCCCGCGGCGGCCCGCTGGGCAAGCTGCGCGAGGGCGACATCATCCGCCTGGATGGTGAGGCGGGCACGCTGGAGGTGCTGGTCGACGAGGCCGAATGGACGGCACGCACGCATGCGCCGAACACCGCGCCAGCGGCCAACGATCTGGGACGTAATCTGTTCGCGGTGAACCGCCTGGTGGTGGGGCCGGCCGACCAGGGCGCGATCTCCATTTCGTGCGGGCCGGCGGCGGCCGATGGCAGTGCGTGGGATTACGATGCGGAATATGAGCTGGGGCATGACGCCGCGGCGGCGGATGCACCGCACGAGTCGAAGGACGCCTGAGCGCGTTGCGCGGCGGGTTGGTCGGCTGGCGGTGGCGGTGGGAATGCCGCCGCCAGGACACGCCGTGAACCCATCCATGGGGGCTCGCACTCGCGCGTCGTGCGCGAGAGCGGTCCCGGCGGCGGCATTCCCACCGCCACCTCGGACACACGTCGGCGCATCCACGCGTCGCAGATAAATAAAAAGGAAAAGCAGGGCATGAGCATTCAGCAGCATCAGGTGCGGGCGGCGGAAATGTTGACGGCGGCGGGGATCCTGCCGGTGGTCACGGTGCATACGCTGGATCAGGCGCGGGCGGTCAGTGCGGCGCTGCTGGAAGGCGGCTTGCCGGCCATCGAGCTGACCCTGCGTACGCCGGTGGCGATGGAAGCGCTGGCGATGTTGAAGCGCGAGCTGCCGGGCGTGGTCGTCGGTGCCGGCACGGTGCTGACGGTGGAGCAGATGCAGCAGTCCATCGATGCCGGTGCGGACTTCCTGGTCACCCCGGGCACGCCGTCGCACATGGCCGATGCACTGGCTGCTGCGCCGCTGCCGGTGGTGCCCGGTGCGGCGTCGCCGACCGAACTGCTGGCGCTCTACGCGCGCGGTTTCCGGGTCTGCAAGCTGTTCCCGGCGACCGCCGTGGGTGGGCTGGCGATGATCAAGGGCCTGGCCGGACCGGTGCCGGACCTGAAGCTGTGCCCGACCGGTGGCATTACCGAAGACAGCGCCGCGGAGTATCTGGAGCAGAAGAACGTGGTCTGCATCGGCGGTTCGTGGATGGTGCCGGGCAACTGGATCGCCGACGGGGCGTGGGACAAGGTGCGCGATGCGGCCGCCGGCGCGGCGAAGATCGTGGCGCGGGTGCGCGGTCGCTGAGCGATAGCTCCCGGGTCCGGCGAGTGGTAGCGCCGAGCCATGCTCGGCGGGGGCAAGAGCGTGACGACCAACGGTCGTCACCCACCACGACCAACGGTCGTCACCCACCACCCATCACCCACCACCCATCGCGATTACATCGGTCGTGCCGGGTCCACCAGGCCGTACTGGCTGGCCATGCGGGCCAGTGCGATGTTGTCGTGGATTCCCATCTTTTCGAACAGGCGCGCCTTGTGCGTGTTGATGGTCTTGGCGCTCAGGCTCAGCCGGCGCGCGATGTCTTCCTGGCGCAGCCCCTGGGTCAGCAGCAGGGCCACTTCCAGTTCGCGCGGCGAGAGGCTGTCGAACGGCGAGGCGCTGCCTTCCACCGTGGACAGGGCCAGGTTCTGCGCGATGTTGCTGCCCAGGTAACGCCGTCCCAGTGACGCATCGCGGACCGCGCGCAGCAGTTCCTGCGCGTTGCAGCCTTTGCTGATGTAGCCCGATGCACCGGCTTCCAGCAGGCGCTTGGGCATCGGCCCGTCTTCCAGCACCGACACGATGACGACCCGCGTGGCTTCCTGGCCGCGCACGATCCGTTCGGTCACTTCCAGCCCACTGACGCCCGGCAGGTGGAGATCGCACAGCACCACATCCGGCTTCAGTTGCCGGATTTCGCGCAGCGCGTCTTCGCCGCACTCCGCCTCGCCGATGACCTCCATATCGGTTTCGCCGGACAGGATCATCTTCATGCCGGTGCGGACCAGCGCGTGGTCATCCACCAGATAGACACGAATCGTCATGCATCTTCCCCTTTCACTACCGCTTCCGACTTCCACGGTAGGTACCGGGAAGAGGTCCCACAAGCGCAATACCCGACAGCAGGTTCCGAAATGCGGCCGGAATCACACTGCCCCGGCTCCGCGTTCGAAGGTCCGCCGTGAATCCACGTTCGGGATCAATATAGCCTACTAACGATCCGATCTTTATGATTCATTCACGCCACCGGAACATCTGCACCCCGGCGCCACGGTCGGCGCTGGCGGAACATCACCAGGTAACACCCCACCACCCAGACCAGCGCAGCGCACCAGCCGGCCAGGATGTCGGAAGGGTAATGCACGCCCAGGTAGACCCGGGACACGCTGACCAGCACCGCGAACAGCGGCGCCAGCACGGCAACCGGCCAGCGCCAGCGGGTGTTCCAGGCCAGCAGCACGGCCACGCAGGCGAAGGTCATCGACCCCATCGCGTGGCCACTGGGGAAGCTGTAGGTCGATTCTGGTGCGATCGATTCCCACAGGCTCGGCCGGTCACGCTGGAAGAACTGCTTGCTGCCCATGTTCAGCAGCGCCGAGCCGACGAAGCCGATGGCGGCAAAGGCGGCTTCGCGCCATCGTTTGAACCACAACAGCGCTGCCACGATGACCACGTCGGCCGGGATCAGGAACCACTCGTAGCCGAGCCGGGTGATGATCACCACCACCTGGTCCAGTACCGGCCCGTGCCAGCCGTGCAGGCGCCACAACAACGGCGCGTCGAAATGGAAGGCCTCGAACTCATGCACCTCTTCGGCGAGCTCGACGAACACCGCCAGCGGCAACAGCACGCCGGCAAACAGCAGCACGAACCGCCAGGCGTTGCGCGACAGCCAGTGCCGGACGCCGGCAGCCTCTTCCTCCGACCCGGCCAGCATCCCGGGCTTATCCGGCGTTTCGGACATAGTTCTGTTCGACGTAGTCGTCGATCAGCTTGACGAAATCCTGGGCGATGTTCTCGCCGCGCAGGGTGATCTTCTTTTCACCATCGACGAACACCGGCGCGGCGGGCGCCTCACCGGTACCCGGCAGCGAAATGCCGATGTTGGCGTGACGCGACTCACCCGGCCCATTGACGATGCAGCCCATCACGGCCAGCGTCATGTTCTCCGCCCCGGGATGTTCGATCTTCCACAGCGGCATGCGTTCGCGCACGTGGTTCTGAACCACTTTCGCCAGCTCCTGGAAGAACTCGGAGGTAGTGCGGCCACAGCCCGGGCAGGCGGTGACCAGCGGGGTGAACGCACGCTGCCCGGTGGTCTGCAGCAGCTCCTGGGCGACGATCACTTCCTGGGTCCGCGACTGGCCCGGTTCGGGCGTCAGCGAGATCCGGATGGTGTCACCGATGCCTTCCTGCATCAGCACCGCCAGCGCCGCCGCCGAAGCGACGATGCCCTTGCTGCCGATGCCGGCTTCGGTCAGGCCCAGATGCAGGGCGAAGTCCGAACGCTGGGCAAGATCGCGGTACACCGCGATCAGCTCCTGCACCCCGCTGACCTTCGCCGAGAGCACGATGCGGTCGCGTGGCAGGCCGAGTTCGACCGCGGTTTCGGCTGAATCCAGCGCCGACCGGATCAGTGCTTCGCGCAGCACGCGGCCGGCATCCCACGGCTGTTCGCGCTGGGTGTTCTCATCCATAAGCCGGGCCGCCAGCGACTGGTCCAGCGAGCCCCAGTTGGCACCGATGCGCACCGGCTTGTCGTAGCGGATCGCGAACTCGATCAGCTGCGCGAACTGCAGGTCCTTCTTCTTGCCGAAGCCGACGTTGCCCGGATTGATACGGTACTTGGCCAGTGCCTCGGCACACGCCGGCTCAGCGCTCAGCAGCTGGTGGCCGTTGTAATGGAAGTCACCGATCAGCGGCACCTCGATGCCCATCATCGCCAGCTTGTCGACGATGCGCGGAATGGCCGCGGCGGACTCGGGGTTGTTGACGGTCAGGCGCACCATTTCCGAACCGGCCCGCCACAGCTCGGCGACCTGCTTGACGCTGGACGCCACGTCGGCGGTATCGGTGTTGGTCATCGACTGCACCACCACCGGCTTGCCACCGCCCACCACCACGCCGCCGATGCGGACAGGCTGGGTCAGTCGGCGCGGCCAGGAGGTGGGCTCGGCGGGCGGTGTCGGTCGGGAAACGGCGTCATGCATCGCAATATTCTAGCGCTGCTGCGCGACCGTCGGGTGACTCCCATTCAGCCGCGGTGGCATGTGCGGCCGATTGTCGCAGGCGGTACACGCGGGCAACGCATACGATGGCCATCATGACCTCCCCCGATGCCCCCTTCCTGCAGACCCTGTGCAGCCTGCGCTGGCTGGCCACCGCTGGCCAGGCGGCCACCATCCTGGTCGCCACCTGGGTGCTTGGGCTGCCGCTGCCGCAGGTTCCGCTGTGGGCCGGCGTGGCCGTGCTGGCGCTGTTCAACACCTACGCCCAGCTGCGCGTCCATGGCACCGATACCGCCCCGGTGACCGCATTCGGGCACATTCTGGTGGATGTGACCGTGCTGACCTGGATGGTCGGCTGGAGTGGCGGCATCACCAACCCGTTCGGCTCGCTGTTCCTGATCCTGATCGCCCTGGCGGCGCTCGCTCTGCCGGCACGCTGGACGCTGGCGGTGGCCGCTGCCTGCCTGATCGGCTACTGCGTGAGCGCAGCGTTCGGCCTGCCGCTGCCCGCAGGCGGCTACTTTGCGCCGGAAGTCCTGCAGCAATGGGGCGTGGTGGCCAACTTCCTGATCTCGGTGACGGTGGTGCTGGCGTTCTCCACCCGGCTGGCGATCGCCCTGCGCCAGCGCGAACACGAACTGTCGCTGCTGCGCGAGCGCTTCGCACGCAACGAAGGCATCGTCGCACTGGCCACCCATGCGGCCTCGGTCGCCCACGAACTCAATACGCCCCTGGCGACCATGACCCTGCTGGCCGACGACATCGCCGAACAGAACCAAAGCACCGACGTGCGCGACGACGTGGAAACCCTGCGCGAGCTGCTGGTGCAGTGCCGCGAACGGGTGTTGGCGCTGGCCGCGCCCGCGTCGCCGGATGCCCCGGGCCGCGGACCGTCCACCGCCCTGCAGGTGCTGGAACAGTGGCGGCTGGTGCGCCCGACCATCACCCTCACCCGCAACCCCGACGCCCCGCTGACCCGGCCGCTGGACGCCGGCGTGGGCCATCTGCTGATGGTCCTGTTGAACAACGCCGCCGAAGCCGGCGAACAGGTCGGGCGCGCGGAAGTGGAGCTGTCGCTGCGCATCGAGGGCGAAGATCTGGTCGGCGAGGTGCGCGACTTCGGCCCCGGCTTCGACACCCGCAAGGCCGTACTGCCCGGCACCTTGTTCAGCTCCAGCAAGAGCGAAGGCATGGGGGTGGGACTGGCCCTTTCCCACGCCACCATCGAACGCCTGCACGGTGAAATGTGGATGCGTCCGGCGCAGGGCGCCGGCAGCCGCGTCGGCTTCCGCATCCCCCTGGTCCCCCGCGAGGAAACCCCATGAACACGCCCTTCCCCACCCCGGCCTCGCTGCACGGTGATGGCCTGCTGGTTGATGATGACGAGCTCTACCTGCGCACCCTGCAGCGCAGCCTCGCGCGCAAAGGGCTGGAAACGCGTACGGCGCAGGATTCGGCAAGCGCATTGCTGCTGGCCCGGCAGCAGCCGCCGGCGTTCGCCCTGATCGACCTGAAGCTTGGCAGTGAGTCCGGACTGGCGCTGATCCAGCCGCTGCGCGCGCTGCGCGCGGACATGCGCATCCTGCTGGTGACCGGCTATGCCAGCATTGCTACCGCGGTGGAGGCGATCAAGCTGGGCGCGGACGATTACCTGCCCAAGCCGGCCACGGTGCCGATGATCCTGCGCGCACTGGGCGAAGAAGATGACGGCCCGGACGACGACGGCGAGCTGGAGCTGCCCGATGCGATGACACCGATCAGCCGGCTGCAGTGGGAGCACATCCAGCAGGCGATGCATGAGACCGGTGGCAACGTGTCAGCCGCCGCGCGCCTGCTGGGCATGCACCGGCGTTCACTGCAGCGCAAGCTGGCCAAGCGGCCGAGCCCGGAGCCTTCGCGGTAGGCACGGTAGCGCCGAGCCATGCTCGGCGAGCGCAGCGGCCGGGGGACGGCGTGACGACCAACGGTCGTCACCCACCAAGGACCTGACGGCCAGCGGCCGTCACCCACCAGGATCCTGACGGCCAGCGGCCGTCACTACCGGTACCGCGGGGGCGCCCATTCTGTAGCGCCGAGCCATGCTCGGCGAGCGCAGCGGCCGGGATGGCGACCGCGCCCGGGTTTTACTTCAGCAGGCCCAACACTTCGCGGGTCATCGGATCGGTGATGTCCACCGCCTCGCCCTGCAGCGCCGGCAGCAGCTGCCCGGCGAGCTGCTTGCCCAGCTCCACGCCGAACTGGTCGAAGGCGTTGATGTTCCAGATCACCGACTGCACGTACACCGCGTGTTCGTACATCGCGATCAGCGCACCCAGCGCCTGCGGGGTCAGCGCATCGAGCAGGATCAACGTGCTCGGCCGGCCGCCGGGATAATCGCGGTGCGGATCGTCGCTGGACTGGCCATTGGCCAGCGCTTCGGTCTGCGCCAGCAGGTTGGCCAGCAGCGCCTGGTGGTTGACCGTGTAGGGATTGTCACTGCGCACGCAACCGATGAAATCGGCCGGGATCACGCTGGTGCCCTGATGCAGCGCCTGGAAGAAGCTGTGCTGTACATCGGTGCCCGCCCCGCCCCACCACACCGGCACGGTATCGCTGGCGACCGGCTGGCCATCGCGCTGCACGCGCTTGCCCAGGCTTTCCATCACCAGCTGCTGCAGGTAGGCCGGCAGCAGCGCCAGGCGCTGGTCATAGGTCATCACCGCGTGCGTGGCATGGCCCAGCACGTTGCGGTTCCAGATATCGGTCAGGGCGTGCAGCACCGGCAGGTTGCGCTCCAGCGGCGCATCCAGTGCGTGCGCGTCCATCTGCGAGGCGCCTTCCAGCAAGGCTTCGAAACGCTCGAAGCCGATTGCCAGCGCGATCGGAAAACCGACCGCCGACCACAGCGAATAGCGGCCACCGACCCAGTCCCACATCGGCAGCACGCGGCTGGAGGCGATGTCGAAGGCCTTGGCCGCACGCTCGGGGTTGGCGCTGACCGCGTACAGGCGTTCGCTGCCGCCCAGCCAGTCATGCAGGATCTGCCCGTTGAGCAGCGTCTCCTGGGTACCGAAGGTCTTGGAAATAAGGATGCCGGCAGTGCGTGCCGGATCCAGCGTGGCCAGCGTGCGCTGCATGGCGGCGCCATCCACGTTGGACACGAAATGCACGCGCAGGCAGCTGCCATCCACCGGACGCAGGGCGTCGGCAACCAGCCGCGGACCCAGGTCCGAGCCGCCGATACCCACGCTCACCACATCGGTGACGCCGCTGTTTTCCAGCGCGCGCACCAGCTCGCCCATCCGCTGGCGGACCTCGCGCGCGGTGGCATAGGCATCGGCAGCCACCGGCGCATCGACCACATCACCGCGCAGCGCGGTGTGCAGCGCGGCGCGGCCTTCGGTGAGGTTGACCTGCTCGCCGCGGAACAGGCGCGCGATGGCGCCGCCGACATCGCGTTCGGCAGCCAGCGACAACAGCGCCTGCAGCGCCGCGGCATCGTATTTCTGCCGTGCGAAATTGACGTACAACGGACCGACCCGCAGTGCCAGATCCTTTACCCGGCCGGGTTCGGCCGCGAACAGGTCGGGGATGCGCGCGCCACGCAGGCGCTGGGCATGGGAGTGAAGCGTGTCGAGTCCGTTGTTCGTTGTCATGCGGCCTGGGTCGGAATGCTGTCGTTGGTATGGGAGATCTGGTTGTTGCCGTCCACATATACCAGCTTCGGCCGGAAGCTGTCTGCTTCCTGCTCACTCATCGTGGCAAAGGCAGCGATGATGATGATGTCGCCGACCTGCACGTGACGGGCGGCGCCGCCATTGAGCGAGACCACGCCGCTGCCGGCTTCGGCACGGATGGCATAGGTGCTGAACCGGGCGCCATTGGTGACGTCCCAGATGTGCACCTGCTCGAACTCACGGATGCCCGTGGCCGCCAGCAGGTTGTCGTCGATCGCGATCGACCCTTCGTAGTTCAGCTCCGAATGGGTGACGGTGGCGCGGTGGATCTTGGTCTTCAGCAGGGACAGGTGCATGGCAGCAGGTGGTACGGGTGAGGAAAGCCGCAATTCTACCACCGGGCGGATTGGCGACAGGGCCATCCCGCGCCGGTCAGGCAGCGGTTCAGCTCCCGTCCGCCACGCACGATTCCCGCAAGCGCGATGGCGCCCCGTACGGTGAACTGGGCCTTCCATCGAGGAGTTTCCATGTTCGCCACCCTGAGCCGTGCCAATAATTTCGACCAGCTTGTCCGCCGCTTCTCCGGCCCCAGCCGGATCGGCGATGCCCCCGCAGAACCCCGGCGGAGACCGCTGCGCTCGGTTGCCGTACGCAACCGGCACCGACCGACGGCCGCGCCGCTGCAGCGCTGCGCCGAGGCGCCGGCCGCTGCGCCGGTGGAGGGCAAGGCCATGGCGAAGGCCAAGGCCACGGCCACGGCCAAGGCAAAGGATGCGCTGCAGTTTCCAGCCACCGGGATCTACGCCGCGCACCCGATGTTGCGCAGGATCGCGAACCTGGAGGCAAAGCTGGCGCAGGCGGCCTGGGCCGAAGCCGAACAGGCGGACAAGGCGAGGTCAGTGGCCAGCGGCTTCCGCTACTGCGTGTGCGGTGCTGCTCCCGTTGCGGCGACCGGCAGCGGGCAGGCCGATGCGCCGCCCGAGCCGACCAGGCTCGATCTGGAATCAACCAGGGCGATGGAGATCGCAGTGCAGATCCATGAAGCACGGATAGCCTGCGGGCAGCCGGTCTACCCTGATAGGACCTGGTACCGCGAGGGCCTGGTCCGACGGGCGCTCGAACAGCTGTAGAGAAGAGCGGTCAGGACCCCGTTTCGTAGCCTGGGTGTCAGAACTCAAGGTTGTCGATCAGCCGGGTGCTGCCCAGCCGCGCGGCGATCAGCGCCACCCGCGGCCCGCCCTCGTGAGGTGGCTCGATCAGGTCCGGCGTACGCAGCGCGGCGTAGTCCACCTGGAACCCCGCGGCCTGCAGGGCAGCGGCCGCATCGGCTTCGATGCGCTCACGCGACAGCCCGGTGATGTAGCCCTCGCGCATGCCCTGCAGCACACGATGGATGGTGGTCGAAGCCGGGCGCTGCACGCCGTCCAGGTACTGGTTGCGCGAACTCATCGCCAGGCCGTCGTCCTCGCGCACGATGTCCCCGCCGACGATCTGGATCGGGAAAGCCAGGTCGGCCACCATCTGGCGGATCACCGCAAGCTGCTGGTAGTCCTTCTTGCCGAAAGCGGCCACGTCCGGCTGCACCTGGTTGAACAGGCGCGACACTACCGTGCACACACCATCGAAGTGACCAGGACGATGCGCGCCTTCGAGCAGCCCACTGATGCCGGGCACGCTGACGTTGGCCGCCAGTTCCACGCCGAACGGATACATCGATTCCACCGTCGGCAGCCACAGCACGTCGCAGCCGGCCGCTTCCAGGCCACTGGTATCGGCCTCGGGCGTGCGCGGGTAGCGGGTGAAGTCCTCGTTCGGCCCGAACTGGGTCGGGTTGACGAACACGCTGGACACCACGCGATCAGCGTACTGCCGCGCCAGCGCGACCAGCGAATAGTGGCCTGCATGCAAGTTGCCCATGGTAGGCACCAGCGCCACGCGCAGGCCTTCGCGCTTCCAGCCGCTGACGGTCGCGCGCAGCTGGGCAAGTTCGGTAATGGTCTGGATCATGAGGCGTAGGCGTGCTCGGTGTCGGGGAAGGTGCCGTTGCGCACGGCATCGGCGTAGGCGCGGGTGGCGCCGGCTACCGAACCGCCTTCGGCAAGGAAATCCTTGACGAATTTCGGCCGGCGATGGCCGCTGTCCAGGCCCAGCATGTCATGCATCACCAGCACTTGTCCGTCGCACTGCGGGCCTGCCCCGATGCCGATGGTCGGCGCCGCAACGGCGGCGGTGACCTCGGCGGCAACCGGCGTGGGCAGGCATTCAAGCACCACCATGCTGGCACCGGCGGCGACCACGGCCTTTGCGTCGTTCACCAGCTGGCGGGCGGCATCGCCGCGGCCCTGCACGCGGTAGCCGCCCAGGCGCAGCACCGACTGCGGAGTCAGTCCAAGATGCGAGCATACCGGGATTTCGCGCTCCACCAGGTGGCGGATGATATCCAGCTTGAAGCCGGCGCCTTCGATCTTGACCATCTCCGCGCCCGCCTGCAGCAGCTGCAGCGACGCATCGAAGGCACGTTCCGGGGTGGCGTCGGCGCCAAACGGCAGGTCGGCGATCAGCAGCGCGCGCTGCACCACGCGGGCCACCGCGCCGGTGTGGTAGACCATCTCGGCCACGGTCACCGGCAGGGTCGAATCGTGCCCCTGCACGACCATGCCCAGCGAATCGCCGACCAGGATCAGATCGACCCCGTTGGCGTCGAAGGTACGGGCGAAACCGGCGTCGTAGGCGGTCAACATGACCAGCTTCTGGCCATTGCGCTTGGCCTCGGCCAGCGCCGGGACGGTCCAGGGCTTGCTGTCTGCGTGGGTGCTCATCAGGAAATAACCGGGGGTGATAACCGCCCCATTATCTCCTTATCGGCACGATCCCGCTGGCCGTTACCTGCATCACTGCATCCCGCACGCGACCCTGCCCGGGAATCACCAGGTCCGGCGCTACTTCAGCCAGCGGCACCAGCACGAACGCGCGCTGGTGCAGGTACGGATGCGGCACCTGCAGGCGCGGCAGGTCGATCACCTGGTCGCCATACAGCAGCAGGTCCAGGTCCAGCAGGCGCGGGCCCCAGTGCACGGCCGGATCACGCACCCGACCGAAGCCGGTTTCCAGCGCCAGCAGGGCGTCGAGCAAGGCCAGCGGCGGCAGGTCGGTCTGGACGCAGGCCACCGCATTGACGAACGGCGGCTGGTCCGGGTTGCCCCAGGCGGGGCTGGCATACAGCAGCGAAGCGCGGGTCAGTTCGGTACCGGCCAGGCCGTCCAGCGCCTCGATCGCCGCACTGACCGTGCTGGCGGCGTCACCGAGGTTGGCGCCCAGGCCGATCCATGCCCTGACCACGCCGCTTACTCGGCAGCCGGTGCGCCGGGGGCACCCGGGCGACGACGGCGACGACGGCGCTTGCGCGGCTCGTCGCCCACCTCTTCAGCGTCATGCGTATGCAGATCGTCCAGCGCACTTTCCAGCTCACGGCCGGACTGCTGCTGGGCTTCGCGCCAGAACGCCACGTCGCCGGCGTGTTCGCTGGAAGCCACCTGGCGCAGGATCAGGAAGTCGAACGCCGCGCGGAAACGCGGGTGGGTCAACGTGCGGAACACGCGCTTGCGCTGGCGTGAGCCAAAGCGCGCCTGCAACAGCCAGATCTCCTGCATCGGCAGCGAGAAGCGCCGCGGCAGTGCGATGGTGGTCAGCTGGTGCAGGGTCACCCGGTCAGCGGCGCGACGCTGCGCTTCTTCTTCGGCCACACCCTGCTTGAGCAGCGTGGCCTGGGTGCGGCAGAACGCTGGCCACAGCAGCAGCGCGAACAGGAACGACGGCGACACCGGCTCGTCGTTGGCCACGCGCTGGTCGGTGTTGGCCAGCCCTTCGATGAGCATGCGGCGCAGCGCGCCACTGCGGTTGGAACGCAGCGCCTTGCCACTTTCCGGGAACATCACATCGAACAGGCCGTAACGCTCCAGGCCTTCGAAGCTGGCCACGCCATGTCCGCCCAGGAAGAGCTTGAGCACTTCTTCGAACAGGCGCGCCGGGGCGGCTTCGTTGAGCAGGTTGGCAAGCTGCGGGATCGGCGCGGCGGTCTTTTCCTCGATCTGGAAACCGAGCTTGCCGGCCAGTCGCACGGCACGCAGCATGCGCACGGGGTCTTCGCGGTAGCGCTGTTCCGGATCGCCGATGAGCTTCATCAGGCGGGCCTGCACGTCCTCGAATCCGCCGGTGTAATCACGCACCGAGAAATCCTCGATCGCGTAGTACAACGCATTGCAGGTGAAGTCACGGCGGATGGCATCGTCTTCGATGGAGCCGTACACGTTGTCGCGTACCAGCATGCCGTTTTCCATCTCGCGGTCGCCGCTGCCGTCATCGATGTTGGCGCGGAAGGTGGCCACTTCGATGATCTCGCGGCCGAACACCACATGCGCCAGGCGGAAGCGTCGCCCGATCAGGCGGCAGTTGCGGAACAGCTGCTTGACCTGTTCGGGCGTGGCGTCGGTGGCCACGTCGAAGTCCTTGGGGTGGCCATTGACCAGCAGGTCGCGCACGGCGCCACCCACCAGGTAGGCGCCGAAGCCGGCATCGCGCAGGCGGTACAGCACGCGCACGGCGTTGGGGCTGATGTCCTTGCGCGAGATGGTGTGCTGGTCGCGCGGGATCACGCGCAGGCTTATCGGGGTTGTCACGGAGGGAATGATGTTGGCGCTTCCGGTTGAAGTTTCGGGATTGCCCAATGGCATCGAGATGCATATACTAGCGCGCCTGCCCCGGCAGTGACACTTCAAACGCTCCCTTCGTCTAGAGGTTAGGACGTGGCCCTCTCAAGGCTAAAACAGGGGTTCGAGTCCCCTAGGGAGCACCAGTCACTGCAGCAGGAAGCAAGAAACCCGCCATGAGCGGGTTTTTTTGTGCCTGTGCGCTGCGGGTCGAGGCCGGCCGCCGAAGGCCCGGCGCCGAAGCGCCGGACCTGCGGCACAGGTCAGCCTTCCATCTGTTCCAGTTCCTTGCCCTTGGTCTCGCGCACATAACGGAAGACGAAGAAGATCGACAGGAACGCGGCCACCGCATAGATGCTGTACGCACCGGCCAGGCCGATGCCGGCCAACAGGATCGGGAAGGTCACGGTGATGGCGAAGTTCGAGGTCCACTGCGCCGCGCCGGCCACGGCCAGCGCCGAACCGCGGATCTGGTTGGGGAACATTTCGCCCAGCATCACCCACATCACCGGGCCCCAGGACATGTTGAAGAACACCACGTAGACGTTGGCTGCGACCAGCGCCAGCCGTCCCATGCCATCGGACAACTGCAGCTTGCCATCGACCAGGCTGCCGCTGGAGAACGCCACCACCATCAACGCCAGCGACAGCGCCATGCCGACCGAGCCCACCCACAGCAGCGGCTTGCGGCCGATGCGGTCGATCAGCACCACCGTCACCAGGCACGCGCCGATGCTGAGCGCACCGGACAGCACGTTGATCAGCAATGCATCGTTTTCGGAGAAGCCCACCGCCTGCCACAGCACCGCGCCGTAGTAGAACACCACGTTGATGCCGACCAGCTGCTGCAGCACGGCCAGCCCGATGCCCACCCAGACGATGCCGCGCAGCTTGCCGGTGGCCTTGTCCTTGAGATCGGCAAACGAAGGCCGGTGCTGGTCCTGGGCCAGGCTGGACTCGATTTCACCGAGCTTGGCCTGCGCCTCCACCGCGCCGTACAAGCGCGTCAGCACCGACAAGGCGTCCGATCTGCGGCCCTTGGCCACCAGGAAGCGCGGGCTTTCCGGGATCACCAGCAGCAACGCCAGGAACAGCAGCGAAGGTATGGCCTGCATCCAGAACATCCAGCGCCATGCCTCCTGTCCCAGCCACAGCACTTCAGTGGACGCGCCGGCCGCGCGCGCCAGCAGGAAGTTGCTCAGGAAGGCTGCGAACAGGCCGCTGATGATGGCGATCTGCTGCACCGTGGCGAGCTTGCCGCGATAGCGCGCCGAGGCCACTTCGGCGATGTACGCCGGGGCCATCACGCTGGCCGCGCCGACCGCGAACCCGCCGATCACGCGCGCCGTGACAAACAGCCATGACGCGTGTGCGGCACCGGCCCCCAGCGCCGACAGCAGGAACAACACCGCCGAGATGATCAGCACGCTGCGCCGTCCCAGCAGGTCACCGAGCCGCCCGGCCAGGAACGCACCGATGGCACACCCCAGCAGCATGGAAGCCACCTCGAAGCCGAGCGCGGCTTCGCTGGAATTGAACGCACTTCGAAGGCCGTCGACGGTGCCGTTGATGACGCCACTGTCGAAGCCGAACAGGAAGCCACCAATGGTGGCCACGCAGCTGATCAGCACGATGAAGGCGGTGTTCTCGCCCTGCGTGCCGGAGGAAGCAGATATCGCTGTGGACATGGGTTTACCCGGTTGCGATGGACGCCTGCCGCTCAGCGCAGCAGGTACTGGTTGAGCAGGTTCTCATACGCTTCCTGCCGTCCGCTACGCTGGCCAGGCTCGCCGGCCTGCTGCGCGTGTGCACACAGATCCTGCAGGGTCAGCTGGCCATTGGCAAAAGCCGCACCAGCGCCACTGTCGAAGCTGGCGTAGCGCTCGCCGCGCCACCGCTCCAACGGCGACGCGGTGAGCAGGGCATGGGCGACTTCCAGTCCGCGGGCAAAGGTGTCCATGCCGCCGATGTGGGCGATGAACAGGTCCTGGGGATCGGTGGATTCGCGACGGACCTTGGCATCGAAGTTGAGCCCGCCATCACCGAAACCGCCCTGCCGCAGCACCACCAGCATCGCGCCCACCGCATCGTACAGATCGGTCGGGAACTGGTCGGTATCCCAGCCGTTCTGCGGGTTGCCGCGGTTGGCATCGATGCTGCCCAGCAGGCCGGCATCGGAGGCTACCTGCAGGTCATGGGCGAAGGTATGCCCGGACAAGGTCGCGTGGTTGGCTTCGATGTTGAGCTTGAAATCCTGGTCCAGGCCATGCGCACGCAGGAAGCCCACCACCGTGGCGCTGTCGAAATCATACTGGTGGTGCATCGGCTCCATCGGCTTGGGTTCGATCAGGAACGTGCCCTGGAAGCCGATGCTGCGCCCGTAATCGCGTGCCGCCGCGAGGAACCGCGCAAGATGGGCCTGCTCGCGTTTCATGTCGGTGTTGAGCAGGCAGGCATAGCCTTCGCGACCACCCCAGAACACATAGTTGCTGCCGCCCAGCGCCACCGTGGCATCCAGCGCCGCCTGCACCTGCACCGCAGCGCGCGCGACCACGGCGAAGTCAGGATTGGTCGCCGCGCCGTTCATGTAGCGCGGGTGCGAGAACAGGTTGGCGGTCCCCCACAGCAGCTTGACCCCGGTCTGGCGCTGGCGCTCGCCGGCGATCTCCACCATGTGGCGGAGGTTGTCACGGTACTCGCCGATGTCGTCCGCATCCGGCGCCAGGTCGACGTCATGGAAGCAGTAGTACGGCACGCCCAGCTTGGTGACGAACTCAAAGGCGGCATCGGCCTTGGCCTGCGCACGCGCCAGCGGCGTGGCGCCCTGGTCCCACGGATAGGCGCGCGTACCAGGCCCGAACGGGTCGTGCCCTGCCCCACAGAAACTGTGCCAGTACGCCACCGCGAAGCGCAGGTGCTCGGCCATGCTGCGTCCGCCGATCTGCTTGTCGGCGTCGTACACCTTGTAGGCCAGCGGATTGTCCGAGTCGCGGCCCTCGAAGGGAATACGACCGACACCGGGGAAGAACTCGCGCTGGCCAACATAGAACGAAGAACTCATGGGCAACATCCTCTGGGGGAAATCCAGGGCAGGCGCTGGCGGTACAACGGCAGCGAGGCCTGCAGGTAATGGTTGAAGCGCTGGTAGCCACGCGCATATGCGGCACCGCGGACGGGGTCGGGCTGCGCTGACAGGGCCGGGTCGAACACCACGTGCGCATCGACCAGATCGGCCAGCGGCATGCTGGCGCCAGCGCAGGCCCAAGCCGCCTGCAGTGCCGCACCGAAGGCCGCGCCTTCGGCCTGCACGGGCACTTCGACCGGCAACTGGAACAGATCGGCGATCAGCTGGCGCCAGGCGGCGCTGTTGGCGCCGCCACCGGTGAGCACCACCCGCGCACCCTGCAGGCCCGCCTCGCGCATCGCGTCATAGCCCAGCTTCAGGCTGTAGCTGGCACCCTCCATCGCGGCGCGATACAGATTGGCCGGGGACAGGTTGTGCAGGTCCACGCCGTGCAGGGCGCCCTTGGCCAGCGGCAGGTCCGGGCTGCGCTCGCCGTTGAAGAACGGCAGCAGCACCAGCCCTGCCGCGCCGGGCGCGCTGGCCTGCAGCAGCGTCTCGGCCTGGCCGTGGTGCAGGCCGAGCAGGGTGGCCGCCTGGTTGGTGGCAACCGTGCAGTTCATCGTGCAGATCAACGGCAGCCAGCCGCCATCGGAGGCACAGAACGCGGCCCAGCGCCCCTGCGGATCGATCTTCGGGCTGGCGCTCCAGGCAAACAGCGTGCCCGAGGTTCCCAGGCTCATGCTCAGGCGCCCTTCGCGCACCGCACCGGTGCCGATCGCCGCCATCATGTTGTCCCCGCCGCCGACCGCCACCCGCACCCCGGCCGGCAATCCGAGTGCATCGGCCAGGGCAGGCAGCAAAGCGAACGTGGCATCCGCGGCGACCAGCGGCGGCAGCAGCGCGGCGAGATCGCGATCCGGATCAGTCGCGGCCAGCATCGTCGGCGACCACTGCCGCGTGCGGATATCCAGCCACCCCGTGCCCGACGCATCCCCGCACTCCATGAAGCGCGCGCCGGTCAGCCACAGATTGAGGTAGTCGTGCGGCAACGCGATGCCATCCAGCGCCGTATACGCCTGCGGTCGGTGCTGCTTCGTCCAGGGCAGTTTGGAGGCGGTATAGCCCACCCGCAGCGGATTGCCGGCCGCGGCGATGCAGGCGCCTTCGCCACCGACGGCGGCCGTGATCGCATCGCACTCGGTGGTACTGCTGGTATCGCACCACAGCTTGACCGGTGCCAGCACCGAATCATCGGCCGCCAGCGCCACCAGGCCGTGCTGCTGGCCCGACACCGCCAGCCCCCTGACCCGCGCACGCACCGCGTCCGGCAGCGCCAGCACGCATTCCTGCAGCGCCCGGGTCCAGCTGGCCGCGTCCTGTTCGCGACTGCCATCATCGGCGCTGTCCAGCGCCAGCGAACGCGACTGCTGCCCCACCATCTGCCGCGCTGCCGGATCGTAAGCCAGCACCTTCAGGCTCTGCGTCCCCGCGTCGATTCCCAGATAGACCGCCCCTTCCCCGCTGTTTTCCTGCCGCACCCGCCACTCCCGTGTCGCATTGTCTACCGATGGACATCGAGTGTTGCCGCCGCTCCCTGCCTTGGCAATGTGCAGTGCATCAAATGCCACGGTCCCGGCCGCCTCCCGCCGACCATGGGTATGCCGGTCGTCCTGACCGGCACCCTTGCGGGCCGTCGCAGGCGACGTTGGCAGCGGCTCCTGCCGCTGCCTTCGGCGCTACCGCGTAATTGCAGCGCACGGAACTGTCAGGGGGTCGGGCGGTGGGGCTGGGCGGGGGCGTTGAGCGCCATGGATGGCGCGAAACGAGGCCCGCAGGAGCGGCTTCTGCCGTCCCCCGCCCAGCCCCGCCGCCCGACCCATGCACCGGCATCGTTCCAGCCAGCCGCGAGGGGCGGAACCACCGGTTCGACCACCCCCACCCCAACCTGTTCTAGAATTAGCGGCTTGAAAGACGGATCCGCCTCCCCCCATGCCCTTTGTCGTCACTGAAAACTGCATCAAGTGCAAACACACCGATTGCGTGGAAGTGTGCCCCGTGGACTGCTTCCACGAAGGCCCCAACTTCCTGGTGATCGATCCGGATGAGTGCATCGACTGCACCCTGTGTGAACCCGAATGCCCGGTCAACGCGATCTTCCCCGAAGACGACGTCCCGGCTGGACAGGAAGTATTCGTGGGGTTGAACGCCGAACTGGCGAAGGAATGGCCGGTGCTGACCGTGCGCAAGGACCCGCCTGCCGATGCCGGCGACTGGGATGGCAAGCCGGACAAACTGCCGCTGCTGGAGCGCTGAACCCCGCGCACGGCAACGAAAAAGGGCGCCTGAGGGCGCCCTTTTTCGTTGCTGCCACCAGGCCCGCCAAGGCGGGCGCGGGTTACGGAGCCAGCTTGGCCTTCAGCGCAGCGATCAGCTTGACCGGCGCATCGGCGGTAGCCGGGAGGCCGCGCGGATCGACCGCCGACACGTACGAGCCGCCGTTGACGGCAACCACGCGGACCAGGAAGTTGCTGCCTTCGAAGGCCACGTCGTAGGAACCCAGCAACTGGGCGCGGGTGGCGATGGTCAGCCCGTCGATGGCCTCCAGTGCGGTACCGACGTCGGTGAAGGCCTGGTCCTTGCCAGCGGTGACGTTGAAGCCGGACGCATTGTTGGCCGGCGCGGCCGGGGCCTGGCCCGCGGCAGCGGCCGGGGCCGGGGCCGGACGCGACGCCTGCGAGGCCAGCACCGAGCCGGTCTCACCGGTGGTGGCGGCCTTGCCGGCACCCGCCGGTGCGGTCAGGTCCGGCGGCACTTCCAGCGGGCGCATTTCCGGGGCCAGCGCGTAATCGCCGCGCGCACCCTTCTTGAAGCAGCCGGTGGTGGCCACGACGGTGCCCAGGGCAAGGATCGCGATGGACAGCACGCGGAAGGTGGAAACGGATTGACGCATGGGAATCTCCTGGAAAGCCACGAGGGGGTCAGTGGCTGGAAAGGGCTTCGAGCGCGGCGATGTCGCCGGCCAGATGCTCGGCCGCGGGCTGGTGTGCTGCCGACAGCGGCAGCAACGGCAGGCGCAGGTCATGGCCGATGCCGATCCGGCGCAACAACGCCTTGACCGGGATCGGATTGGGTTCGACACCACAGAAATCATGGAACGGCTGCAGGCGCGCGTCCCAGCTTTCGGTCGCATCATGATCGTGGGCGGCGGCAAGCTCGCACATGCGGCGGTAAGCACCTGGCAGCGCGTTGGAGCCTACCGAGATCAGGCCATCCATGCCGGCCTGGATCGAGCGCGCGGCGCTGCCGTCGTCGCCGCTGAGTACCACGAAGCCGTCGCTGCGCAGCGCCAGCAGGGCCTTTACCCGGCCGTTGTCGCCCACCGCTTCCTTGATGCCGACGATGTTCGGATGGCCCGCCAGTTCGGCCACGGTTTCCGGCAGCATGTCGCAGCCGGTGCGGCCGGGCACGTTGTACAGCACCACCGGCAGGCCGCCGTTGTCGGCCACGGCGCGGTAATGCGCGATCAGCCCGGCCTGGGTCGGACGCACGTAGGGCGGGGTCACCACCAGCGCGTGGGTCGCCCCGGCCGCGGCGGCGCGGCGGGTCTGTTCGATGGTCTTGGCGGTGCCGGACAAGCCGGTACCGGCCAGTACCGGCACGCGGCCGGCGATGCGCTCGACCGCACTGGCCAGCAGCTGGTCGTACTCCGTATCGGACAGGGTGGCCGCTTCGCCGGTGGAGCCCGCCACGACCACGCCGTGCACGCCTCCTTCCAGCTGCAGGTGCAGCAGGCGCTGCCAACCATCGGTGTCGAGGGAGCCGTCGGCCCGGAAGGGGGTCGCCAGCGCGGTGATGAGGCCGGAAAGGGACAAGGCGTGCTGCTCGTGGCTGTAGGGGGGAGAAACCGGACGGCAGGGAGCACCGGCCGCCCTGCATGTTACTTGCGGCGCGAAAGCGCGGGCAAGTATGCTGGACGCCGGTGAATCCCCGCCCGTTGGGGGCATTCAGACTCACGCACGCATTACCCGGAATCGCCTTGACCGACACCACTCCGCGCCCTTCGCCCAGCGAAAACCATCTCCTGATCAACGCCTATACGACGCATCCGGAGTCCCCCCTGCTGCCCGTCACCCGCCGCATCGCTGACAGCGGCTGCAATCTGGTGGACGCACGCCTGTCCACGGTGGGCCGCGATGTTTCGGTCACCGCGCTGGCGACCGGCTCCTGGGATTCGGTGGCCAAACTGGAGGCCATGCTGACCCGTCTGGAGCGCGAAGAAGGCCTCAAGCTGGTCTGGTACCGCACCGAAGCCAAGCAGGCGCAGTCCAACCTGCTGCCCTACATCGTGGAAGTGATCGCCGCCGACAAGCCGGGGATCCTGTTCCAGCTGGCCGATTTCTTCGACCGCCAGGGCATCACCATCGAGAGCCTGCAGAGCACCCGCTACCGCGCGATGCAGACCGGCGCGGAAATGTTCAGCGCGCAGGTCACCATCGGCGTACCGGCGAACATGCACATCGCCGCGCTGCGCGATGATTTCCTTGAGTTCTGCGACCACCTGAACCTGGACGCGATCATGGATCCGATGAAATTCTGACGGTTTTTCGCACGTCCGTCACGGGCGTGCGATGTTTCATGAAGCGGTAGCGTCGAGCGTGCTCGATGTACGCTCCACCCAGGCTCTGCAAGGACCCCATGAACAACGGCGACACCCTGGACCGCACCACCCTGTCCCTCCCGCTGGCACTGTCCGGCGGTGCCCACGCCACTCTCGGCGACTTCGCCGGCCAATGGCTGGTGCTGTATTTCTACCCGAAGGACAGCACCCCGGGCTGCACCACCGAAGGCCTCGATTTCAATGCCCTGCTGCCTCAGTTCGAGCAGGCCGGCGCGGTGGTCCTCGGTGTTTCGCGCGACTCAGTGAAATCGCACGACAATTTCTGCGCCAAGCAGGGTTTCCGCTTCCCGCTTGTCAGTGACAGCGATGAGGCGCTGTGCAGCGCCTTCGACGTGATCAAGCTGAAGAGCATGTACGGCAAGCAGGTGCGCGGCATTGAACGCAGCACCTTCCTGGTCTCACCGGAAAGCCGCATCGTGCAGTCCTGGCGCAAGCTCAAGGTCGCCGGCCATGCCGATGCGGTGCTCCACGCACTGAAGGCCGCCCAGGCACAGTGACTCCCATCGCCTACTTCGTCCGCCACCTCCCTGCCCACGTGCAGGCCGGGGTGGTTTTCCCCTGCCCGTCCACCAGGAACCGATGATGACCCGAGGCAAGCGCATCTACGTGCTGGATACCAACGTGCTGATGCACGATCCCACCGCGCTGTTCAAATTCGAGGAGCACGATGTCTACCTGCCGATGCAGGTGATCGAAGAACTGGACAATGGCAAGAAGGGCACCTCCGAAGCGAGCCGCAACGCCCGCCAGGTAAGCCGTTTCCTCAATGAACTGGTACAGGCGTCCGGGCTGGACAACCTGGCCGAAGGGATCCCGCTGCAGCGACCGAACGGCCTGCAGCTGCGCGGCATCCACAGCGCCGGCAAGCTGCGCTTCCAGACCAGCCACTTCGACGCCGGCAAGAGCTTCGGCAAGGTCATCCCGGACAACGCCATCCTCGGCGCGATCCTCGCCCTGCAGGAGGAATCACCGGACGTGCCGGTGGTGTTCGTTTCCAAGGACATCAACCTGCGGATCAAGGCGGCCATCGCCGGGATCGTGTCCGAAGACTACGAGAACGACCGCGCGCTGGATGATTTCAGCCTGCTGTATACCGGCGCCACCGAACTGCCGGAAGACTTCTGGAAGCGCCACGCAAACGACCTGCGCAGCTGGAGCGACAAGGGACGTTCGCATTACGAAGTGGAAGCGCACGAAGACGAGGACTGGTATCCCAACCAGTACGTCTACCTGCCCGGCGAGGACGAGGTGGAGCTGCGCGTCAGCAAGGTCACCGGCGACACGGTCAACCTGGCGCTGGTCGATGATTTCCGCCATGGCAGCCATGCGGTGTGGGGCATCAGCGCGCGCAACCGCGAACAGAACTTCGCGCTCAATGCCCTGATGGATCCGGACATCGATTTCGTCACCCTGCTCGGTACCGCCGGCACCGGCAAGACCCTGCTGGCACTGGCTGCCGGCCTGGCGCAGACCCTGGACCAGCAGCGCTACCGCGAAATCATCATGACCCGTGCCACGGTCAGCGTCGGCGAGGACATCGGCTTCCTGCCCGGTACCGAAGAAGAAAAGATGACGCCGTGGATGGGCGCGCTGACCGACAACCTGGAAGTGCTGACCCAGCCGCAGGAAGGAGGCTCGTGGGGCCGTGCCGCGACCAACGACCTGCTGGCCAGCCGGATCAAGATCCGTTCGATGAACTTCATGCGCGGGCGCACGTTCCTGTCGCGCTACTTGATCCTGGACGAAGCACAGAACCTCACCCCGAAGCAGATGAAGACCCTGATCACCCGCGCCGGCCCCGGTACCAAGATCGTCTGCCTGGGCAACGTGGAACAGATCGATACGCCCTACCTGACCGAAACCACGTCCGGCCTGACCTACGCGGTGGACCGCTTCAAGAACTGGCCGCACAGCGCGCACATCACGCTGCGCCGGGGCGAACGTTCGCGCCTGGCCGACTACGCCTCGGAGGTGTTGTGAACCGATTGACGCATGTGTTGTTGCCACTGGCTGCCGGTGCCCTGCTGGGCGCCTGCAGCACCGTGCAGGGTCCGCCCAGCATTCCCACGGCGGTCAAGACCGGACAGTCCTGGGTGGTGACCCGCCCGGTGGTCGCCGCGCAGGTGCTGGATACCTGCTCGCGCCCCAGCCCGGGCCGCGATGCCGGCCGGGTGACCGGTTACTGGGCGCCCAGCCGCGTGCAGATCGAACAGCTGGAGGCGCAGCTGCCGCAGCTTGCAGGCCAGGTCAGCGCACCGCAGGACTTCGACCGGCAGTACGTGGGGATCGAGGCCGACGGCCGCGAGCTGATCTACGTCAATGCCTTCAAGCTGCCTGATGGCAGCGGCCTCAACCCGGCACGCGAGGCGATGCGCGCCTGCGATGGCGGGTCGATGTTCTGGGGCGCGGTGTTCGATCCGGAACTCGGCACGTTCTCCGAGTTCCATGCCAACGGCGGCAAACAGGGCTAGCGGCAGATGCTATCGAGCAGGCGGGCATGGCGGGGCCCTACAATCGGCCCATGAGCCCGAACACGCCCGCTTCCGCCCTCACCATCGCCGGATCCGATTCCGGCGGTGGTGCCGGCATCCAGGCCGACCTGAAAGCCTTCGCCGCGCATCGCGTGCATGGCCTTTCGGCGATCGCCGCGCTGACCGCGCAGAACACCCGCGGCGTTACCGCCGTGCATGTGCCACCGATCGATTTCCTGCAGGCGCAGATCGCCGCCTGCTTCGACGATTTCGACGTGCATGCAGTCAAACTGGGCATGCTGGCCAACGCCGAGGTGATCCACTGCGTGGCCGATGCACTGGAGAAACACCGCCCGCCGCACATCGTGCTGGACCCGGTGATGATCGCCACCAGCGGCGCGCGCCTGCTGGAAGACAGCGCGCTGGATGCGCTGCGTACGCGCCTGCTGCCGCTGGCCACGCTGGTCACCCCGAACACCCCGGAAGCCGAGCTGCTGGCCGGCCGGCGCATCCTCGACGGCGATGATGCCGAACACGCCGCGGCCATGCTGCTGGACTTCGGTGCGGGCGCGGTGCTGCTCAAGGGCGGCCACCTGCACGAGGGAAACCGGGTCATCGACCGCTTCTTCGACGGCGTGAGCAGCGAGACCTTCATCCATGCCCGGCTGCCGGTGGACGCGCACGGCACCGGCTGTACGCTGGCATCGGCGATCGCCGCCCAGCTGTGCAACGGGCTGAGCCTGGCCAACGCCTGCGAGGCCGCCATCGATTACGTGGCGCGCGGCATGCAGCAGGGCTATACGCCCGGCCGCAGCACGGTGCTGGTGCTGGACCACTTCGGCGCTGCGTCCCACGCATGACCCTGGACGCGCACAGCACGCCGCTGCAGGCCGCCGACGGACACGCCTTCGCCCTGCTGCACTGTCTGCCCGCGCAGCCGGCAGCGCGCCTGCTGTGGCTGCCTGCGCTGGGCGTGGCCGCGCGCCACTACCTGCCGTTGGCCCAGGCGCTGGCTGCGCAGGGCATCGCGGTATACCTGCATGAGTGGCGCGGCAACGGCAGCAGTTCGCTGCGGCCTTCGCGCATGCAGGATTGGGGCTACCGGGAAATCCTCGAACAGGACCTGCCGGCCAGCCAACAGCTGCTGTTCCAGCATGACCAGCAAGACCGCGTGCTGCCGTGGATCGTAGGCGGCCACAGCCTGGGCGGGCAGTTGGCGTGCCTGCATGCCGGGCGTTTCCCCGCCGATTTCCAGCATCTGTGGCTGGTGGCCAGCGGAACGCCGTGGTGGCGCAGCTTCCCTGCCCCGCGCGGCTGGTTGCTGCCACTGGCCTACCGCTTCCTGCCGTGGCTGGCGCGACGCAACGGCGTGCTGCCAGGCCGCCGACTCGGCTTTGGCGGCAATGAAGCACGCGGCCTGATCCATGACTGGTCGCGCGTGGGGCTGTGCAACCGCTATGCCGCCGCAGGCATGGCCGAGGACCTCGAAAGCCAGCTGCGGCTCGTGCAGGGACAGGCGCGCGCCGTGCTGATGGTCGATGACTGGCTGGCGCCCATGGGATCGATGAAGGCCCTGCTGGCCAAGCTGCCCAACGTGCAGGTGACGACCTCCGTGCTGGATGCCGCCATGCTGCGTACGCGTGCCGACCACTTCCACTGGATGAAGGCGCCGCAGGCGGTTGCACAGGCGCTGTTGCGTTCATTTGACTGAAATTCTTCACAAAGGCGTTGACGGATGCAGCGGTAATCCGCATAATTCCGCTCCTGTTGCAGGGCGCCCGTAGCTCAGTTGGATAGAGTACCTGGCTACGAACCAGGCGGTCGGGAGTTCGAATCTCTCCGGGCGCACCATCAACAGGAACACCAACCCGCCGTTGGTGTGAGTAACAGGAAAATCGCTGTCACATGCGCCCGTAGCTCAGTTGGATAGAGTACCTGGCTACGAACCAGGCGGTCGGGAGTTCGAATCTCTCCGGGCGCACCAGTGACGCGATCATCAACGCCGCCGTTGATGCAGCAGTAGAAGGCAGTACACCGTGCGCCCGTAGCTCAGTTGGATAGAGTACCTGGCTACGAACCAGGCGGTCGGGAGTTCGAATCTCTCCGGGCGCACCACTATTCGAAGAAACAGCAGGCCTCGGCCTGCTGTTTTTTTTTGCATGCGCCACCTACCGCTGCGCTCGCCGACCATGGGTCGGCGCTACCGGGGTCACTGCATCGCGTGCCACCAGGCCTCCAGCGTGCCCGGCGTGCGTAGCCGTTCGCGCCACCAGCGCAGGGCCGCGCCATCTTCGCCCGTGCGCCATGCCAGCCAGAACGTTTCCTCCGGCTTGTGCTCTTCGACCTCACGGATCACCAGTTCACCCCGGTCCACCGCTGCACGCGCGCACGGCGCCGGCAGGAAACCAAAGCCGATGCCCTCGCGCTGCAGCCGCAGCTTGCTGGCCATGTCCGGCACGCTGAGGGTTTCCTGCCCCATCAGCAGGCCAACGGTGCGCGGCAACAGCCGACGCGCCGAATCAGAAACGGCGATCGCACAATGCTCCACCAGCTGCTCGCGACGCAGCACCCCAGGCACCGCGGCCAGCGGATGGCCCGGCGCGATCGCGAACACGAATTCGACGCTGCCCAGCGGTTCCACCACGTAGCCCCCGCCGCTGGGGCCCTCGCCCGCCGCGCCCACCAGCAGGTCCGCGCGACGATCCAGCAGCGCTTCCCAGGTGCCCGACAGGGCCTCGCCGATCAGCCGCAGGCGGGTCTGCGCCGCGACGTCACGGAAAGCCCGGATATCCGGGCCCAGCAACCAGGTCGGGAACATCGAATCCACCGCCAGGGTCAGTTCGGCCTCCCAGCCAGAGGCTACCCGGCGTACCCGCAGCTCCAGCTCGCGCGCCGCCCGCAACAGGTGCCTGCCCTCATCCAGCAGCGCCCGGCCGGCCGGTGTCATCTCTGCACGCGGCCCGACCCGGTCGAACAACTGCACGCCCAGATCCTCTTCCAGCTTGGCCACTGTGTAGGAAATGGTCGAGGGCACCTTGTGCAGCGCCTTGCCGGCCGCAGCGAACGAGCCGCGGCGGTCGATGGCATCCAGGATCTGCAGGGCGTCGAGGCTGAGCTTGAGCATTCGAAAATTTCGATGATGGCTTGCGAAACTATCCGTTTTTCAAAGCGCGAGGGCAAGCGGATACTTCTCCGCAACGGGAAACCACAGGCCTGCACGGCCGCGAGGTCCCACGTCGAAACCATCGAACAAGGAGCACCACCATGATCCAGATCCGTAAGAGCGCCACCCGCGGCAAAGCCGACCATGGCTGGCTGAACTCCATGCACACCTTCTCCTTCGCCAATTACTACGACCCGCGCTACACCAGCTTCGGCCCGCTGCGGGTGATCAACGAAGACAAGGTGATCGGCGGGCAAGGCTTCGGCACGCACAGCCACAGCAACATGGAAATCATTTCCTACGTGCTCGGCGGCGCGCTGGAACACAAGGATTCGATGGGCACCGGTTCGGTGCTGCGCTACGGCGATGTGCAGCGCATGAGCGCCGGCAGCGGCGTCAGCCACAGCGAGTTCAACCATTCAGCCGATGAGACGGTGCACTTCCTGCAGATCTGGCTGTTCCCGGACCAGGAGAACATCGAGCCGTCCTATCAGGAAACCAACTTCAGCCCCGAGGACAAGCGCGGCCAGCTGCGCTTGATCGCCTCGCCGGACGGCACCGAAGGGTCGCTGCTGATCCACCAGGATGCACGCATCTACGCCACCATCCTGGATGGCGCACAACGCCTCAACCACACTCTGGCGAGCGGTCGCGGCGCCTATGTGCAGGTGGCGCGTGGCCAGTTGCAGGTCAACGGCATCACCTTGGAAGCGGGCGATGCGCTGCAGGTGCGCGACGAATCCCAGCTGACACTGGAAAACGGAAATGATGCCGAGGTGCTGGTGTTCGATCTGGCGCTGTAATGCCCCGCATTGGACGACGCGGCATCAAGAGCACAAAAAAAACGCCCGCAGACAGTATCTGCGGGCGTTTTCATATATGGCGGAGCGAGAGGGATTCGAACCCTCGATAGAGCTTTTGACCCTATACTCCCTTAGCAGGGGAGCCCCTTCAGCCGCTCGGGCATCGCTCCGGGGTGTTGCTACCGCTGGTGGAGGAGTACTCCGCAGCGGGGACGCGAATAATAGCTTTTTTCGCGGCCGGAGGTAAAGCCTTATTCAGCAGAATCTTCACTGCTGGTCGCAGCTTCATCACCGCGCTGGATGCGCTGGTAGATTTCCTCGCGATGCACGGCCACGTCCTTCGGCGCCGTGATGCCGATACGAACCTGGTTTCCCTTGACGCCCAGGACAGTCACGCTGACCGAGTCGCCAATCATCAGGGTTTCGCCAACGCGGCGGGTCAAGATCAACATTGTGGTAATTCTCCATGAAACCGTGTGGAAGGGTATCCCCCACCGGCCTGACGCGCCGTCAAGGCCCGCCCCACTACGAAGGGAAAAAGATTGCCAATGGTACCGTCAGCCCTCCCGCAGCTTCAAGGCGCGGAAGGGCTGCGGTTCATCCCAGACGCGGACGGACCCAGTCGATCGCCGCAGCCAGGGCAGTCGCAAGGGCGGGCCCGTCCTCGCCACCACCCTGGGCGAGATCGGGACGACCACCGCCCTTGCCCCCGATCTGACTGGCAATGTGGGACAACAGTTCCCCGGCCTTGACCCGGCCCATTGCACTGCCGTTCACGCCAGCAACCAAGGCGACCTTCCCGTCCTGCGCACCGGCCAGCAGGATCACCGCATCACCCAGTTGCTGTTTGAGGCGATCCACCGCATCGCGCAGGGCTTTTGCGTCAAAGCCCTCCAACCGCGCGACCAGCACCTTCACCCCGGACACGTCCACGGCCTGGCTGGACAGGTCTGCGGTGGCGCCGGCGGCGAGCTTGGCCTTCAGCGATTCCAGTTCACGTTCGAGCTGCTTCTGGCGCAGGATCTGGGTGCGGATCTTCTCCACCACGTCGCCCGCACTGCCGCCGAGCAGGCTGGCCGCTTCGGACAGGCGTGCTTCTTCGTCCGCGACGAAATCCAGCGCACCCTGGCCGGTGACCGCCTCGATGCGGCGCACGCCAGCGGACACACCGCCTTCGGAGGTGATCTTGAACAGGCCGATGTCACCGGTGCGGCTGACATGCGTGCCGCCGCACAGTTCGGTGGAGTAATCGCCCATTTTCAGCACGCGCACGTTTTCGCCGTACTTTTCGCCAAACAGAGCCATCGCGCCGAAATCGAGCGCTTCCTGCATGGCCATGTTGTGCACTTCCACGGCGTTGTTGATGCGCACCTGCTGGTTGACCTTGCGCTCGATGATCGCCAGTTCCTCGGCGCTGATCGGCTGGAAATGCGAGAAATCGAAACGCAGGCGGTCCGGCGCGACCAGCGAACCCTTCTGCTGCACGTGGGTGCCCAGTACTTCGCGCAGGGCCGCATGCAGCAGGTGGGTGGCGGAGTGGTTGAGGATGGTTGCGCCACGGCGCTGGGCATCGACCTGGCCGGCCAGCACGTCACCGATCTTCAGGCTGCCCTCGGCCAGGGTGCCGACATGGCCATGGAACTGGCCGGCGAACTTCTGCGTCTCGGTTACGTCCACGCGCACGCCAGCGGCCGACAGCACGCCGGTATCACCGACCTGGCCACCGGATTCGGCGTAGAACGGGGTCTGTTCGGTCAGCACGATCACCGCATCACCGGCGGCGGCGGCCTGCACCGGACGGCCGTCCTTCAGCAGCGCCACCACGCGCAGGCCATCGGCCTGCAGCGCGTCGTAACCGAGGAACACGGTCGGCTTCAGGGTGGCGACCAGGTCGGCCGGCAGGCTGACGCCGCCGCCGAACTTGCCCGCCGCACGCGCGGTTTCGCGCTGCTGCTCCATCGCCACGTCGAAGCCAGCGGTGTCCACGGTCATGTCACGCTCGCGCGCGATGTCCGCGGTGAGGTCCAGCGGGAAACCGTAGGTGTCGTACAGACGGAACGCGTCGACGCCGGGAATGATGTTGTTGCTGGCCTTGCCCGCGATGTCTTCGAAGATCTTCATGCCGGCGTCCAGCGTTTCGGCAAAGCGCTCTTCTTCGGCCTGCAGGGCGCGGGTGACGGTGTCGGCGGTGGCCGGCAGTTCCGGATAGGCCGCGCCCATCTGCTCGACCAGGGTCGGCACCAGCTTGCTGAAGAACGGCTGGCGCACGCCCAGCATCCAGCCGTGGCGCAGCGCGCGACGGATGATCCGGCGCAGCACGTAGCCACGGCCTTCGTTGGACGGCAGCACGCCGTCGACGATCAGGAACGAACACGCCCGGATATGGTCGGCAATCACCCGCAGCGACTTGTTCTCCAGGTCGGCCATGCCGGTCAGTTCGCTGGCCTTGCGGATCAGCGCCCGGAACAGGTCGATTTCGTAGTTGGTGTGTACATGCTGCAGGATCGCCGCCAGGCGCTCCAGGCCCATGCCGGTGTCCACGCAGGGGGCCGGCAGCGGCACCAGGCTGCCATCGGGCTGGCGATCAAACTGCATGAACACCAGGTTCCAGATCTCGATGAAACGGTCGCCATCTTCATCCGGCGAGCCCGGCGGACCACCGGCGATGTGGTCGCCATGGTCATAGAAGATCTCCGTGCACGGACCGCACGGGCCGGTGTCGGCCATCTGCCAGAAGTTGTCCGAGGCGTACGGGGCGCCCTTGTTGTCGCCGATGCGCACGATGCGCTCTTCCGGGATGCCGACCATGTCGCGCCACAGCGCGTAGGCCTCGTCATCGGTCTGGTAGACGGTGACCAGCAGGCGCTCGGCCGGCAGCTTCCAGACCTGGGTCAGCAGTTCCCAGGCCCAGGCAATGGCGTCCTTCTTGAAGTAGTCGCCGAAGGACCAGTTGCCCAGCATTTCAAAGAAGGTGTGGTGACGGGCGGTGTAACCCACCTGGTCCAGATCGTTGTGCTTGCCGCCTGCGCGCAGGCAACGCTGGACGTCGGCAGCGCGCACGTAGCTGCGCTTCTCCGCGCCCAGGAACACGTCCTTGAACTGGACCATGCCCGAATTGGTGAACAGCAGGGTCGGGTCGTTGCCCGGCACCAGCGGTGCCGACGGCACGATGGTGTGGCCCTTGCCCTTGAAGAACTCAAGGAAGTCGCTGCGGATCTGTGAGGTAGTGAATTTGGCGGATGCGGTCATGGGGGCTGGCAGTCTGCGTGCCGGAGGCGCCACCGCCTCCAGCCACACTGGCCAGGGTCGGGTTTCGGACCTCCGAAACGTTGAAGGGTAACAGGCCAGCGCCGCTCAGTCCTCTGCATCGAAGCGGGTGGCGCGGCGGATCGTGTCGCCATCGAACCCGCGACGGGCCAGCAGGTCGGCGGCCTTCCGCCGCTGCGGCAGGTCCTGCGGTCCTTCCTCGCCAAACCGGCGGCGTACCAGGTCACGGGCGTTGTCGAGGAAATCGCCCTCGTAGCTGTCCATCGCGGCGCTTATGGCATCACTGTCCAGCCCATGGGTGCCCAGTTCGGCCTGGATGTGGCGCGGTCCATACCCGCCATTGGCGCGGTTGCGCACCAGGAACTCGGCGAAGCGCTCATCGTCCTGCCAGCCCTCGCTGGTCAGCTTGTCCACCGCGGCCTGCGCCAGCTCCGGCTCGACGCCGCGCGCAACCAGTTTGCGTCCCAGTTCCTTGCGCGAATGATCGCGCCGCACCAGCAGGCCAAGCGCCCGCTGCAGGGGCGTCAATTCGGGCCGGCGGCGTTTACGTGCGCCCGGCGGGGCATCGGATTCGTCGTGCATGCTCATCCTTCACTCAGCGCCGTCCCTGACGCCACGCCTTCATCAGCGTGAAAATCCTGCGGGGCGGGACGACGTCACTGACGGCGCCGCCCTGCCCCACAGCATGTCTTACGCTTCGTCGGCGTCGTCTTCGTCGCCGGCTTCCTTCGGTGCTTCAGCCGGCTGGAACTTCTCGCGCAGCTCCGCTTCCAGGCGCTGGGCCACGGCAGGGTTGTCGCGCAGGTAGCCGCGGGCGTTGTCCTTGCCTTGGCCGATGCGCTCTTCGCCGTAGCTGTACCAGGCACCGGCCTTCTCGACCAGCTTGGCTTCCACGCCCATGTCGATCAGCTCGCCCTCGCGGCTGATGCCTTCGCCGTACAGGATCTCGGTGATGACCTGCTTGAACGGCGGCGCCAGCTTGTTCTTGACGACCTTGATCTTGGTCTGGTTGCCGATGATCTCATCACCCTTTTTGATCGCGCCGATGCGGCGGATGTCCAGGCGCACCGAGGCGTAGAACTTCAGTGCATTGCCGCCGGTGGTCACTTCCGGGCTCTGGCCCGGCATCATCACGCCGATCTTGTGGCGCAGCTGGTTGATGAACACCACCAGGGTGTTGGAGCGCTTGATGTTGCCGGTCAGCTTGCGCAGCGCCTGGCTCATCAGGCGGGCCTGCAGGCCCGGCAGCTGGTCGCCCATCTCGCCTTCGATTTCGGCCTTCGGGGTCAACGCGGCGACCGAGTCGACCACCACGATGTCCACCGAGTTGGAGCGCACCAGCATGTCGGCGATTTCCAGCGCCTGCTCACCGGTATCCGGCTGCGACAGCAGCAGGTCGTCGACATTGACGCCCAGCTTGGCCGCGTAGATCGGGTCCAGGGCGTGCTCGGCATCGATGAAGGCTGCCGTGCCGCCCTTCTTCTGGCACTCGGCGATGGCCTGCAGCGTCAGGGTGGTCTTGCCCGAGGACTCCGGACCATAGATCTCCACGACCCGGCCCTTGGGCAGGCCGCCGATGCCCAATGCGATATCCAGCATCAGCGAACCGGTCGGGATGATCTCGACGGGCTCGACAACGCGATCGCCCATCCGCATCACCGAGCCTTTACCGAACTGCTTTTCGATCTGGCTCAGGGCGGCGGCCAGGGCACGCTTCTTGTTCTCGTCCATCGTCTTGGTCCTTGGGGAAGTGGTCATCTTTTTAATCGTGGTCAACTCGGGTTCGGGGGTGACTGTAGCGGCAGCGCATCGCACAGGATGAGACGCGCGCCGGGCAAGTCGAACATTATCGCCGCAGACGTCAGCGGCAGCCGCCCCCGGGCATTCAACGGTTGGGTCGCAGCAGGCCGCAGTACAGGCCCTCAATGGCGAAATCCTGGTCCGGCAGCACTTCAATGGGGGCGTAATCCGGATTGCGCGGCAGCAGGCGGATACGATCCTTGCCGATCTTCAGCAGCTTGACGGTGATCTCTTCGTCGATACGCGCCACCACGATCTGCCCGGTACGGGCGTCGCGGGTACGGTGCACGCCGATCAGGTCACCATCGAAGATGCCTTCGTCGATCATCGAATCGCCCTGCACTTTGAGCAGGTAGTCCGGTGCTGGGGAGAAGAACACGCGGTCGAGCACGACGAAATCGTCCGAGCCGATGTCCGCGCCGATCGGCAGTCCGGCCGCGACACGGCCCAGCACCGGCAGGCGCAGCACGCTGTCATCCCGCGTCGGTTCGGCGATCTGCTTCACCGGCGGTGCCTGCACCAGGCGGATGCCACGGGCCTGGCCGGGAACGCGGCGAATGGCGCCGGCCGCTTCCAGCGCTTCAAGGTGATACTGCGCCGCGCGCACGCCCTTGAAGCCGAAGGCACGGGCGATTTCGGTCTGCGAAGGCGGTGCGCCTTCCGATTCGATGCGCTCGGCGATCAGCTGCAGGATGGCCTGCTGGGTTTCGGTCAGGTTCGTCGTGTCCATGGTTAGTAGTAATACTACTAACTCTTTCGTGTCGCAAGTGCCGTGCTGGATTACAGCGAACGGCGGCGCCCCTCGTGGTGGTCGCTGGAGCCAGTGTGTTGGGCAGGGCCGGGCGGGAGGGGTTGGTGGGGGACGGCAAAGACCGCATCCATGCGGGCCTCGTTTCGCGCCATCCATGGCGCTCAACGCCCCCACCAACCCCTCCCGCCCGGCCCTGACAGTCCGCGCGCGCGTCCCGCCACGTAGAAAAAAAAAGAAAAACGGTAGCGCCGGGACGTGTCGGGTGGAGGGAGCCCCTGAGTCAGGGGCGGCCGCGAAGCGGCGGGGTGTGGGTGTTGGTGAGGAGGGGCCCACGGTTTGCGCAGCAAAGCGTGGGAGCGGCAGCGCGAATGCGATGACGTGTTCCCGTCCCCCACCAACCCCTCCCGCCCGGCCAAACCCAGAGACCCGGCTGTAGCGCGACCCACCACGAGGGGCCTTGCCGCTCGCCGCCTCAGCGCCTGTGGCCGCTGCGCCATATCGAGAACAGGATCCACACCCCGCACAACCCGGCCCCGATGAAACCGCCCACGCCCAACACCAGCAGCCAGCGGCTGGAGAGCCCGCCTACGCTGTGCATCACGATCGATGAGCCGATGATCAGCGCAGCCGTCACGATACCCACCACCATGCGGTTGGCCGCCTGGTTCACCTGGTCGCCGAAGCCTTTCAGCGCATTGGTTTCGACCTTGATCTGCAGGCGTCCGCGGCGTGCGGCCTGCACCAGTCGGCGCAGGTCGCGCGGCAGTTCGCCGGCCAGCTCGATCATCCCCAGCAGACTACGCCGGCCGCGCTTGAGCAGCGCTCGCGGGGCATAGCGCTGCAGCACCACCTGCTCCAGGAACGGGCGTGCCGCGCTGGCCATGTCGAACTCGGGATCGAGCTGGCGGCCCATGCCCTCCAGCGTCAGGAACGCCTTGATCATCAAGGCGAGGTCGGCCGGCAGCATCAGGTTGTAGCTGCGCAGCAACAGGGTGATGTCGCTCAGCATCAGGCCGATGCGCAGGTCCTTGAGTGGCACGCCGCGATAGCGGTCGACGAACTGGCTGATGTCCTGCTGCAGCCGCCCTTCGTCCACCGCCACCCCGCCTGCCCAGTCCAGCAGGATGTCGGCAACCGCTTCGGGTTCCTGCTCCACCAGCCCGTGCAGCAGCTGCGCCACCTGGAAGCGACGCGACTCGGACAGCGTGCCGATCATGCCGAAATCGATCACGCCGATCCGGCCATCGCGCAGGTAGATGATGTTGCCCGGGTGCGGATCGGCGTGGAAACAGCCGTCCTGCAGCACCATCTTCAGCACGATGTCGGCACCCCGCGCCGCCAGTTGGCGGCGATCCAGTCCGGCCGCGTCAACCGCCGCCAGGTCCCGCCCGGCGATGCCATCGACGAAGTCCTGCACGTTCAGGCTTTCGCACGTCCACTGCCAGTGCACGGAAGGAATCAGGATGTCGGTGCGGCCGCCGAAGTCGCGCGCGATGCGCTCGGCGTTGCGGCATTCGGCGGCAAAATCCAACTCACGTCGCAGTGAGCCGGTGAACTGTTGAACGACCTCTGCTGGCCGGTAACGGCGCAGGTCGGGCAGCCGCGCCTCGATGATCTCCGCCAGCCGCGCCAGCAGCCGCAGGTCCGCTTCCACCACGTCGCGGATACCGGGACGGCGCACCTTCAACACCACCTCGCGGCCGTCGTGCAGGCGCGCACGATGCGCCTGCGCCAACGAGGCGGCCGCCATCGGCACCTCATCCAGCCAAGCGAATACCTGCGCCGGATCGCCGCCGACATCCCGTTCCAGCTGTTCGCGGATCTGCGCATACGGCAGCGCCGGAACCGCGTTCTGCAGCTCGGAGAATTCGGCGATCCAGTCGGGCGGAAACAGGTCCACGCGGGTGGCCAACACCTGGCCCAGCTTGACGAAGGTGGGTCCCAGTTCTTCCATCGCCCGGCGCACGCGCATCGGGGCGGTCAGCGGCGTGCGCTGGGTGTCGTCGCCCCAGTGCAGCAGGCGCCCCGCCCGCTCCAGCACGTCGGCCAGGCCGATCCGCCGCACCAGGTCGCCGAAGCCGTTGCGGATCAATACCGATGCGATTTCCTGCAGGCGGCCGAGATCACGGACAGTGCCGAGCGTTTCCCACATCGATGCATGCTCCAGGCTGTGCGAGCGCGCAGCATCTCACAGCTGGGCGAGCAGTCCGTTCAATGCCGCCGAAACGGTCTGGCGGCGGATCGCATCGCGATCACCGTGGAAGTGGAACAGCTGGGCCTGCGCATACCCGCCACGGCGTTTCCAGCCGATCCAGACACTGCCGACCGGCTTGTCATCGCTCCCGCCGCCGGGGCCGGCGATGCCGGTGACTGCAACGGCAATACCCGCACCGGAGTTGACCAATGCGCCGGACACCATCTCCAACACGGTTTCGCGGCTGACCGCACCGAACGCTTCCAGCGTCTGCGCGCGTACGCCCAACAGCCGCTGCTTGGCTTCGTAGCTGTACACCACCATGCCGCAGTCAAAGAACGCCGACGAGCCGGCGATATCGGTCATCACCTTGGCGATCCAGCCGCCACTGCAGCTTTCAGCGGTAACCAGCTGCAGGTTCGCTGCCTGCAGCGTGCGGCCCAGTTCGCTGGCCAGGCCGGCCAGCATGTCGTCGGTGGGGAGGGTCATGGGGCATTCCTGGAACGCGGGGTCAGCGTCCTTTTACTACGAAAAGGCACGCTGACCCCAACCGCAGGTGAAATCACCACTCCGGCAGCTTTTCCGGCAGCAATGCCTGGATCGCGGCCCCGTCTTCGCCGGCGGCCAGCTTCTCCGCCTCCGCGATCGGGATTTCCACCTGCAGCAGCCAGCCTTCTTCGTCCACGGTTTCGGCGCGGACCACTTCCAGCTGGTGCAAGCGCGCGCGCAGGCGCCCCTGCGAAGCGGGCAGGCGCAGCTCGCCGGTCACATGCTGCAGTCCCAGGCGCTTGCCCAGTGCCGCTTCCAGCACGTCCAGCCCGCGGCCGTCGCGCGCGGAAATCCAGACCCGCTCGCGGCGCGATTCATCGGGCACGCCGTCGTGGCCATCGTGACGCACCTCGGCCCCTTCAATGCGGTCGATCTTGTTGAACACCAGCAGCTGGGGCAGGTCGCCCGCCCCGATGGCGGCCAGTACTTCGTCCACCTGGGCGATGCGCTCTTCGCGGTGGGGATCGGCGGCGTCGACGATATGCAGCAGGAAATCAGCCTCGCGCGCTTCGGACAGGGTGGACCGGAACGCAGCCACCAGGTCATGCGGCAGGTCGCGCACGAAGCCCACCGTATCGGCCAGCACCACGTTGCCACCGGGCAGCGCGATGCGCCGCACGGTCGGGTCCAGGGTCGCGAACAGCTGGTCGGCGGCATAGGCCTCCGCGCCGGTCAACGAATTGAACAGCGTCGACTTGCCGGCGTTGGTATAGCCGACCAGCGCCACGCGCGGCAGCTCGCTGCGCAGGCGGGCGCGGCGCATCTGGGTGCGCTGCACCTCCACTTTTTCCAGCCGCTTCTGCAGCTGCTCCACGCGCTTCTGCAGCAACCGGCGATCGGTTTCCAGCTGGGTCTCACCCGGGCCGCGCAGGCCGATGGAGCCACCACGCTGGCGCTCCAGGTGGGTCCAGCCGCGGATCAGCCGGGTCGACATGTGGCGCAGCTGCGCCAGCTCGACCTGCAGCTTGCCATCGTGGCTGCGCGCACGCTGGGCGAAGATGTCCAGGATCAGCCCGGTGCGGTCGATCACGCGCCGCTCCAGGAACTTTTCCAGGTTGCGCTCCTGGCCCGGCGACAACGCGTGGTTGACCAGGATCAGGTCCGCACCGGTTGCGTCGGCAGCCGCCTTCACCTCGTCCAGCTTGCCGCTGCCGATCAGGGTGGAGGGATTGGGGCGGTCGATCCGCGCGGTGATGGTGGCCGCGATGCTGGCACCGGCCGAGCGTGCCAGGTCGCCGAACTCTTCGAGCACGTCCTCTTCCAGCTTGCCGAAATGGGGCTGGATCAACAGGGCGTTCTCACCCTTTTTCGAGCGATCAAACACGTACCACTCCAGGATTATTCAATGGATTCATCACCCGCCGGTTGGCCATCTTCATTGGCCTGCACGAAACCACCGCCCGGACCGAGCTTGACGTTGCGAGCCGGGACCACGGTGGAGATGGCGTGCTTGTAGACCATCTGGCTGACGGTATTGCGCAGCAGCACCACGAACTGGTCGAACGACTCGATCGTGCCCTGCAGCTTGATGCCGTTGACCAGATACACCGAAACCGGCACGCGCTCGCGCCGAAGTGCATTCAGAAACGGGTCCTGCAGCGATTGCCCCTTGGACATTGCTAACTCCTGATTATTGTTTTTATGGGTGTCGGCAGATGCCACGGCCCCCCAGCCGCCCACCGACTGGTCGATGGTACACGGCAGGCGCCCGGCACGCTTTCAGGACGCGACGAAGGCGGAAACCGCCGCCATCAACCGCTGCTGGTCTACATGGGGGTCGAACCAGCGCGCATCAAGCTCGCCGCGCAGCCAGGTCAGTTGCCGTTTGGCCAACTGCCGGGTGGCGAAGATCGCTTTGTCACGGAACGTGGCGGCATCATCGCGGCCGTCAAGGAACTCCCAGGCCTGGCGGTAGCCGACCGCGCGCACTGCAGGCAGGTCCAGCGGCGCGATCACCGCGGCCATGTTGGGCAGCGCTCGCAGGGCACGTACTTCGTCCAGGAAGCCCTTCCCCAGCATCGCATCGAAGCGCTGTTGGATGCGCTGGTGCAGCACGGTGCGGTCGCGCGGGGCGATCACCAGCTTCAGGGTCCGCACCGGCAGCCGCCCATCGCCGGGCAGCCGTTGCCATTGGCTGATCGGCCGGCCAGTCAGCCGGTAGACCTCCAGCGCACGCTGGATCCGCTGCGGGTCAGTGGCGTGGATGCGCGCGCCCGCTGCAGGATCCACCGCCGCCAGTTCGGCATGCAGTGCCGGCCAGCCGCGCTCGGCGGCCTCGGCCGACAGCTGCAGGCGGGTGGCCTCATCGGCCGGTGGCATCGGCGACAGCCCTTCCAGCAATGCGCGGAAGTACAGGCCGGTTCCGCCGGCCAGGATCGGCAGCTTGCCGCGCGCGATGATGTCATCCACGGCAGCGCGTGCGGCGCGTGCGAATTCGGCGGCGGAAAACGACTGCCATGGATCGCACAGGTCCAGCAGGTGGTGCGGCGCCTGCGCGCGTTCGGCGGCATCCGGCTTGGCCGATCCGATATCCAGATGGCGATAGACCAACGCCGAGTCGACACTGACGATCTCACCGTCCAGCCGCCGGGCCAGGTCGATCGCCAGCGCGGTCTTGCCGCTGGCGGTCGGTCCCATGACCGCGATCGCCAACGGCCGACGGTCCTCTGCCATCAGCCTTCGTCCGGCCAGCGGATCGCAGGCGCGGCGTCTTTCCGCGGCGCCGGCACGGCATCAACGGCCGCCCACACCTTCAAGGCATCCACGGTGGCGGCCACGTCGTGCACGCGCACGATCCGCGCGCCGCGCTGAACGGCCACCAGGTGCGCGGCGACCGATGCCGCCACGCGGTCGACAGGCAGCTGGCGGCCGGTCAACTCACCCAGCGTGCGCTTGCGCGACAGGCCGGCCAGCATCGGCACGCCCAGTTCCAGGAAGCGGTCCGAACGGGCGAGCAGGGTCATGTTGTGGTCCACGCGCTTGCCGAAACCGAAGCCCAGGTCGACCACCAGGTTCTTCTTCGCGATGCCGGCCATTTCAGCGGCGAAAAGACGCTGGACCAGGAAGCGATGCACTTCGGCCACCACGTCGTCGTACTGCGGGTCGGCCTGCATGCTGCCGGGCTCGCCCTGCATGTGCATCAGCACCACCGGCACGCCGGCGTCGGCCGCGGCGTCCAGTGCGCCGGGCTGCCGCAGCGCGTGGATGTCATTGATCATGCCGGCGCCGGCCGCCACTGCCGCCCTCATCACCTCCGGCTTGAAGGTATCGATGCTGATCGGCACCGTAGTGTGCGCGGCGAGCTGCTCGATGACCGGCAGGACGCGGCGCAGCTCTTCGTCCAGCGGCACCGGCGCGCTGCCCGGGCGGGTTGATTCACCGCCGATGTCCAGCAGGTCGGCGCCCTCTTCCACCAGCTTCAGGCCGTGCGCTACGGCCGCCTCGGTGCTGTCGTGCTGGCCGCCATCGGAAAACGAATCCGGGGTGACGTTGACGATGCCCATGACCCGCGCACGATCAAGGCGCAGTACGCGACCGGCGCAATCGAGCTGGGGAGAAATGTCGAACATGGCGGTCCCTCGAACGTAGTGACGGCCGCTGGCCGTCAACAGGAAATTCAACCGATCCGCCGGGCATGCCGCGGCGCGACCCGCCGTGATGGTCAGCGTCTGCGACGCTTGCGATCCAGATACAGCGTCTTGCCGATGCTGAGCACCACGCCCAGCGCGATGCCGACCACGCATCCGAGCAGCAGGTTGTCCAGGCCCAGGCCGACGGCCACGCCGACCACCGTGGCAATGACCATTTCAGCGGTATGGGAAATCGGCTCGGGCGGGGGCGTGGACATGCAGTTTCCGGTCAGTAACCAAACGTAGTCCTATTGTCCCGCAGCCGCCTCCTGCGTGCACGGGCTGGCTGAACGGAAAAAGCCGGGTTTCCCCGGCCTTTTCCCTCAACGCGCAGCAGCGATCAGATCTGCTCGGCCGGGCCGCTGATCGGCGGCACCGGACGGGCGTCGCCGCCCTTGTCGTTGCCACCGCCATTCTTGCCATCGTTGTTGTTCGACCTGCCCCAGCCCATCGGCGGCGGCGGATCGCGGCCTTCCATGATCGCGTCGATCTGCGGCGCATCGATGGTTTCGTACTGCAGCAGCAGCTGGGTCATCGCGTGCAGCTTGTCGACGTTGGCGGTCAGCAGCTCGGTGGTACGGGCATAGGCCTTGTCCAGGATGCTGCGGACTTCTTCGTCGATACGGCGCGCGGTGTCGTTGGACACGCTCTTGTGCTGGGTCACCGAACGGCCCAGGAAGACCTCGTCGTCCTCTTCACCATAGGCGATCGGGCCGAGGGTTTCGGACAGACCCCACTTGGTGACCATGTTGCGCGCCATCTTGGTCGCACGCTCGATGTCGTTGGAGGCACCGGTGGTGACCTTGTCGGCGCCGAAGATCAGCTCTTCGGCGACGCGGCCACCGTACAGCGAGCACAGCTGCGAATTGATCGCCACGCGGTTGATCGAGTACTTGTCACCTTCCGGCAGGTACATGGTCACACCCAGCGCACGACCGCGCGGAATGATGGTGACCTTGTAAACCGGGTCATGCTCGGGCACCAGGCGGCCGACGATGGCATGGCCGGCTTCGTGGTACGCCGTCAGGGTCTTCTCTTCTTCGCTCATGGCCATCGAGCGGCGCTCGGCACCCATCAGGATCTTGTCGCGCGCCCGATCGAAGTGGTCCATGCGGACTTCCTTCTCGTTGCTGCGCGCGGCGAACAGTGCCGCTTCGTTGCACAGGTTGGCCAGGTCGGCACCGGAGAAGCCCGGGGTACCGCGCGCGATCACCATCGGCTCGACATCATCGGCCAGCGGCAGCTTGCGCATGTGCACCTTGAGGATGTGCTCGCGACCCTTCACGTCCGGCAGGCCGACCACCACCTGGCGGTCGAAACGGCCCGGACGCAGCAGCGCCGGATCCAGCACGTCCGGACGGTTGGTCGCGGCGATGACGATCACGCCTTCGCCGCCTTCGAAGCCGTCCATCTCCACCAGCAGCTGGTTGAGGGTCTGCTCGCGTTCGTCGTGTCCGCCACCCAGACCGGCACCACGGTGACGACCGACGGCGTCGATTTCGTCGATGAAGATGATGCACGGCGCGTGCTTCTTGGCCTGCTCGAACATGTCGCGCACGCGGCTGGCGCCGACGCCGACGAACATTTCCACGAAGTCCGAACCGGAGATCGAGAAGAACGGCACCTTGGCTTCGCCGGCGATGGCCTTGGCCAGCAGGGTCTTGCCGGTACCGGGCGGGCCGACCATCAGCACGCCGCGCGGAATCTTGCCGCCGAGCTTGGTGAACTTGGAGGGGTCGCGCAGGAAATCGACCAGCTCGCCGACTTCTTCCTTGGCCTCGTCACAGCCGGCCACGTCGGCGAAGGTCACCTTGACCTGGTCTTCGCCCTGCAGCTTGGCGCGCGACTTGCCGAAGGACATCGCGCCCTTGGCGCCGCCACCGCCACCCTGCATCTGGCGCATGATGAACAGCCAGAAGCCGATGATCAGGATCACCGGCAGGAAGTTCATCAGGATCGCGCCCAGCGAGATGCCGCTGGACGGCTCCTGCTGGACGATTTCCACGTTCTTGGTGCGCAGCACGTTGATCAGGTCGCGATCGAACGGTGCGGTGATGGTGGAGGTCTGGCCGCCACGCGTGGTGTAGGTGATTTCGTTGGTGCCGCCGCGCATGTCGCCGGCGAAGGTCACCTTCTGCACCGCGCCGCTGTCCACCTGGTCCAGGAACTGCGAATAGGTCGCGCCCGGCGCACCGGCGCCGCTCGTTTTTGGCGAGAAGCTCTGGAATACCACCATCAGCACGACGGCGACGACCACCCATAGCAGGAGGTTCTTGGTCAAGTCGTTCATCCTCATTGGCTCCGGTATTCCTCTTGTGCGGGCTGGTGCATGGGTCGGGCTTGCTTGACGAGCTTACTTCATCACGGCGCGCTTGCCCTGTCCGAGGGCATAGACCTCGGGGGAGCGCTTGCGCGAGGCGTCCGGCTTGCGGATGGAGACCTTGTCGTACCGCCTGCGCATTTCACGCACGTAGTCGTCAAAACCCACACCCTGGAACAGCTTGATCAGGAACGCCCCACCGGTCTTCAGGTGGTTGTCGGCGAAATCCATGGCCAGCTCTGCCAGGTGCATCATCCGCGGCTGGTCCACCGCGTCCATTCCACTCTTATTGGGGGCCATATCGGACAGTACAAGGTCTACCGGCTGGTCCCCGACCATGGCCTCGAACTGCGATAGGACGGCTTCCTCCCTGAAGTCTCCGTGAAGGAAGTCCACACCGGCCAGCGCAGGCATCTCCAGGATGTCCAGCGCGAACACCCGCCCGGTGTCGCCCATCTGCCGCCTGACCTGCTGCGACCAGCCCCCTGGGGCAGCGCCGAGGTCGACCACCAGCATGTGCGGCTTCAGCAGCCGGTCACGTTCGAGCAGCTCTTCCAGCTTGTAGGCCGCGCGCGAGCGCATGCCTTCAGCCTGCGCTTTCTTCACGTAGGGGTCGGAAAAGTGTTCTTTCAGCCAGCGCTGGCTGCTCTTGCTGCGGGAAACCATGGTAAATACAGCCGGATGGGGTGGCCATGATACCCTGAACCCCCCAAGTCACAGCGCTTTCCTGCATGTCCACTGCCCTGACCGCATCCCAGACCCGTTTCCTTCGCGGCCAAGCCCACGACCTCAAAGCCCTGCTCCAGATTGGCGGCAAGGGCGTGACCCCGGCCTTCCTGGCCGAGCTGGAAGAGGTGCTGGAGCGCCATGAACTGATCAAGGTGAAGGTGGCGGCAGAGGATCGCGAAGCCCGCGACGCCATGGTCGCCGAGCTGGTCGGTACCACCGGGGCGGCGCTGGTCCAGCGCATCGGCCACGTGGCCGTGCTGTACCGGCCGAGCAAGGAAAACCGCCAGATCGTGCTGCCGCGCGGCTGATCGAACGGGCCTTTCATGCAACTGAGCCACGAAGCCCCTGATTACGCCTACACCCTGCGCGGTGCGGATGGTCGCTCGGCGCGGATCAACGACCGCGAGCTGGCGGCCAGTTTCATCGTCACCCCGCAGGTGCTGGTGGAAGACTGGCCGGTGGGTTCGGTTGCCGAGCTGCAGCCGGCCCATCTGGAGGCGATCCTGGCGCTGGAACCGGTGTTGATCATTCTCGGCACCGGCGCCACCCAGGTGTTCCCGTCGCAGCAGCTGATGGCGGCGTGCCTGTCACGCGGCATCGGGCTGGAAGTGATGAACAATCCTGCTGCGGCACGCACCTTCAACATCCTGGCTGGCGAAGGCCGCAAGGTCGCTGCGGCGTTCATTCTCGAACGTTGAGGGTGGGTCGCTGAGAGCGGGCTTTGGCCGCTGGGTTCAGTGTGTTGGGCGGGATAGGGGGCATTGGCAGGACACGCCGTGAACCCGTCCATGGGGGCTCGCTTTTCGCATCCATGCGAAAAGACGGTCCTGCCAACGCCCCCTACCCCGCCCCCCGACAAATCCCGGTGGCGTTGGGACCTGCGGGCATCGGTAGCGCCGACCCATGGTCGGCGAGCGCAGCGGGCCGCTGGCGGGAACATTCCGCCGACCATGGGTCGGCGCTACCAGAGCATCGTGAAGTGTCGGGTGGAGGGAGCCCCTGAGTCAGGGGCAGCCGCGAAGCGGTGGGGTGTGGGCGCTGGTGAGACGGGGCCCACGGTTTGCGCGAAACGAGGCCCGCATGGATGCGGTTTTTGCCGTCCCCCGACCAGCCCCACCGCCCGGCCCAGACCAAGGCTGCTGCTTTCAAGCCACCCGCGAGGGGGTCTCACCCGTTCGACCCACTACCCACGCGGACGCCGCGAAGGCACCAGCGCAAACGTATCCACCGCCAGCTTCTCGGCATGGTTCAACCACGCCCGGATCTCCAGGTCATCCACCTCGTGATCCAAACCGAAGCTCAGATTGATGCGCCCGCTGGCATCGGGCTGCACCCACTGCTGGGCCAGCACCACCTGCCGTTGCGAGGACACCGCTTCGATCCAGAAACCGCGCTGCGGCTGTGTGCTTGCCACCAGTTCCAACATGTACTGGCCCGCGCGCGTGCGGCGGCCCTTGTCGGTGATCATGTGCGCCTGGCGCACGCTCGGGCGTGGGCCAGCGAAGGCGTCCAGCGCGGCATCCACCTGCACGCCGCCGCGCAGTTCGTCATCGCGGTACAGCTTGATGCCGTTCTCGCGGTTGACCAGCAGCGCGCACCAGTCACCATCGGCGGAACCGTCTTCAAAGGCGGTACAACGGTCCACGTAAGCCAGCGTGCTGTCCTTGTCGGCCTCGTCGAACTGACGCGAGGTGTTTTCCAGATAGACCGTCTTCAGGGCCCAGTCCTTGTCGTACTCCAGCAGTACCGGCGGCTGCACGTGCTGCACGCCGACGATCACCTGGTTGCCGTCATCGATGCGCAGTTCACGGGTGGGCTCACCCAACCACAGCGAACGGGCGAAGGCGAGATACTTCGGATACTCGCGGCCGTTGTCCTTGCGCGCGGCAACGCTGGCGCTGGCGGGACGCTGTGGATCCAGCAGCGAGCGGCCGAAACCGATCCGCTGGATCGAAGGGTCCAGCAGGCTCAGCAGCGTCGCCCCGCTGTCCAGCGTGGTCGCATCGTCCACCTGCAGCTGGCGCGGTTCGATGCCATTGCCCACGAACAGCAGCAGGTTCTCGCGCTCCTGCTTGGCCAGCACGTGGCTGAGGTCGTTGGGCATGGCCAGGTGATCGGACGACACCACGATCAACGTGTCCTTGCCATACGGGCTGGCCTGGATGCGCGCGACCAACTGGGAGATCAGGCGGTCGGTGCACTTGAGGGCATTCAGCAGGCCGATGTTGCCGTGCTCGCTCTCATAGCGCTCATTGCGGCACGACACCGGCAGGTGGCCCGCAGGATGATGGGTGTCCATGGTCAGCGTGGTCAGCATGAACGGCTCTTTGCCACGCGAGAGCTGCTCGAAGCGGCGATACGCGGTGTCCAGCAGCACGTCGTCGTGCACGCCCCAGGCCGAGTAGTGGATACGGCCGACCTTCTTCTGCTGCTTGAACCACGCCAGATCATGCACTTCATCGAAACCGTGGCTGGCCAGGAACTGGCCTTTGCCGGCGAACTGCCCGTTGGCGCCGCCGAGATAATGATTGGTGTAACCCTGCTGCTTCAGGTAATCCCCCAGGCACACCGCCTTGGGGAGGAAGCTGCCCATGCGGTCCATGCTGTTTTCATCGCCCTGGGCGGTGGTCAGCGGCACGCCGCACATCGAGGAGACCAGTCCGGCGATGGTCCAGCCGCTGCCTTCCGGTGAATCCAGCCCACGCACGTCGAGCGAGCGCGCCGCCAACTTGCTGAGGTTGGGCATCAGGCCGGGGAAGACCTTCTCGTCCAGATAAGTACGTTCCAGGCTTTCGCCGTAGATCCACACGATGTTGCGCGGACGTTGCAACGGCTGCGTGGGCACCTGGTACTCGGGCGCGATCCTGGCAAAATCCACGGGGCGCAGCTGGTAATACAGGCGCTGGCCATCGGCGAACAGCGGGCTGATGAATACCGCCAGCAGCCACACGCCGGCAAAGCCAACAAACAGTGCCCGGCCATTGCCTGGGCGCTGCCAGCGCTTGATGCGCACCAGCGCCAACGGAAGCAGTGACACCAGCAGCAGTGCGACATAGCCGGCGATGACACGCTTGAAATCCGAAACACCCGCGCCTTCCATGTCGGCGCCGAGGTGGTACAACGTGGCCGCATTCAGGCCGTCGCCGGACAGCTGGTCGATCACCCACCAGCTGCTCAATGCGACCAGCAGCATCGAAAGCAGCCCGGCCTTCCACCACAACCATTTGCTGGAAACCAGCAACAGCCAGGCAAGCACGAACAGCGTAAGCAACAGAATCCAGAGCATGGGCGTATTCGGCAGTGACGGAGGTGTTGATGGACGTCGTACCGACGCGTGTCCATCCGACCGGAACTGCCAAGCACATCTGCATGACAGCCCGATGACCGGATCATGCCTGCACGAACCTGACTGAAATGTTTGTTGAAAACGACGACCGCTGCGATGCCGTCAGCTTTGTGCAGCGTGCGTGAATGCGTAGTGTCGAGCACGGCGTGTGTCGAGCAGGCTCGACACGACGCTTACCGGTGGCCGCGCTCTTCGCGGGCGCGTGCGCGGCGGTCGAACAACAGCGCGCTGGTGATGATGCCGAGGCCGAGGAATACGCCGATGAGCATCAATATCATCGCAATGGCGGGATAACCGAACAGGTGCACGCCGTTGTCCACCTTCATCATCAGCGCCGACGCCAGGATCAGCGCGGCAGTGACGATGCCGGCAGACACGCGGTTGGCGATCTTCTGCAGGTTCTCCATCAGCCGCGATTCTTCCAGCCCGGTCACCTTCATCTGCAGGCGGTTCTCTGCCAACAGCGCCAGGATGTCGGTCATCTTGCGCGGACCGACCCGCAGCAGTTCCTGCACTTCCATCGCTTCGCTGGCCAGGTTGGCCGCCGACAGCGATTTCTTCAGGCGCGCACGCATCACGTGTTGCAACTGCTTTTCCACGGTGCGCCGCGTATCCAGCGTCGGCGACAACAGCCGGCACACGGTCTCCAGGTTCAACAGCGCCTTGCCGATCAGGCTCAGCTCCGGCGGCGTGCGCAGGCCGCTGGCGGTGGCGATGCGCACCATGTCCAACACCACGCGACCTTCGGAGTAATGGTTGCTGGCGGCGTAGCGCGCGATCATCTGGCCGGTCTCGCGCAGGTAACGCTCTTCTTCGAAGGATTCCAGCCGCGTGCTGATGGCGATGATCTCATCGGCCACCTCCTCACCCCGTCCATCCACGGCAGCGAACAGCACCTTCAGCAGGCGCTCGCGCAGCCGCGGTGGCATGTGCGCGACCATGCCCAGATCGAAGATCGCCAGGCGTCCGTCATCGGTGACGCGCAGGTTGCCGGGGTGTGGATCGGCATGGATTTCGCCATGCACGAAGATCTGGTCCAGGTAACCGCGGATCAACGCGGCCGCCAGAGGATCCATCGATTGTTCGGTGCGGCGGATGTCCGGGATCATGTCCACGCGCACACCATCGGCCAGCTGCATGGTCAGCACGCGATGGCTGCAGTAGTCCCACACCGGCTGCGGCACCCACAGTGGCTTGAACGGACGCAGGTGCCGGCCGAAGCGCTGCAGGTTCTCCGCTTCGGCCTGGTAGTCCAGCTCCTGCATCAGCGTCTTGGCGAACTCGTTGAGCCAGTCGCGCAGGCGCACCCGGCGGCCGACCTGGGTCAGGTGGTCGGCGGCCAGCGCGAAGCTGCGCAGTGCTTCCAGGTCCGAACGCAGCTGCGCGGCAACCTCCGGCTTCTGTACCTTCACCGCCACTTGGCGGCCGTCGCGCAGGGTGGCACGGTGGACCTGGGCGATCGATGCACAGCCCAGCGGCACCGGATCGAAGCTGGCGAACAGGGTGGATACCGGGGCGCCCAGCTCCTTTTCGATGATGGTGTGGATGCGTTCGACCGGGATCGGCGCGACGTTCTCCTGCATCCGTTCCAGCGCCGTGGCGAACTCCACCGGCACCATGTCCGGACGGGTGGACAGCATCTGGCCAAGCTTGACGAAGGTCGGGCCGAGCGATTCCAGATCGGTGACGAACTGCTCCGGGTTGCCGTCCGGCGGCACGTCGGGGGCGCCGGCAGCTTCGAGGTTCATCCCGGAGAAAACGCCGGAATTGCGATAGCGCATCAGCAGGCGGAGGATCTGGCTGCGACGGTTCATGCCGGTGATCAGGGGCGGGTTGGCGGGCGCGGAAGACGGGTTGTTCAAGCAGGACTCCGCGACGGTACGGGAGGCCCAGTGTGGCCGCGCCCAGGTGGTGGAGTGGTGAATCCGGAAGCCGTCTTTCAGGATTCACGTCTTTTCGGTCAGAATCCAGCCTCGACCCTTCCTCCCAACATGGACCTTTCATGGCCGGCGCCAGCCTGTTCACCCTGCTCGACGACATCGCCACCCTGCTGGACGATGTGGCGGTCCTGACCAAGGTCGCGGCAAAGAAGACCGCCGGCGTGCTGGGCGATGACCTGGCGCTCAACGCGCAGCAGGTCACCGGCATGAGCGCCAACCGCGAACTGCCGGTGATCTGGGCGGTGGCCAAGGGGTCGCTGGTGAACAAGGTGATCCTGGTGCCGGCGGCGCTGGCGATCAGCGCGCTGGAAGCCTGGCTGAAGTCGCGCGGCTACAACGTGCCGCTGATCGTGCCGCTGATGATGCTGGGCGGTGCTTTCCTTTGCTACGAAGGCGTGGAGAAGCTGGCCCATCGGTTCCTGCATCCGGCCGAAGAAGATGAGGCCAAGCAGGCCGAGCGGCGCCAGGCATTGGCCGATGAGCAGGTGGACATGGTCGCTTTCGAGAAGGACAAGATCAAAGGCGCGATCCGGACCGATTTCATCCTTTCGGCCGAGGTGATCGTGCTGACCCTGGGCGTGGTGGTCACCTCCGGCGCGGCATTCACCCAGCAGCTGCTGACCCTGAGCGTGGTGGCCGTGGCGATGACCGTCTTCGTCTACGGGCTGGTGGCCGGCATCGTCAAGATCGATGACGCCGGGCTGTACCTGACCAGGAAGGGCGGCGCGGTAGCGGCCTTCGGGCGCGGCATGGTCGCCAGTGCGCCATGGTTGATGAAGTTCCTGTCCATTGCCGGCACTGCCGCGATGTTCCTGGTCGGTGGTGGCATCCTGGTGCACAACGTGCCGGCGCTGCACCACTGGGTGCTGGAGCACGGCGGTGAAGGGCAATGGGCGTGGCTGGTGAATGCGCTGGTGAACGTGGGCGTGGGCCTGGCGATCGGTGCGCTGGTGCTGGGCGCGGTGATGCTGGTGCAGAAGCTGCGCGGCAAGCCGGCGCACTGACGGGTGTTGACGGCCGCTGGCCGTCAACACGGAAAGCCTGACGGCCACCGGCCGTCACTACCGGGCCAGCGGCGGCAGTACCGTCAGCCGGCCTGCACGCGGTTGCGGCCCAGCCGCTTGGCCGCGTACAACGCTTCGTCGGCACGTCGCAGCAGCGACTCTGCGGTATCGCCGGCGCTCCACTGCGCCAACCCGGCGCTGAAATGCACCGGAACGCGCTGGTCCTGCACGTTCAATACGCGCTGGGCGAATGAACGCTGCAGGCGGTGCAGGGTCGACATGCTGTCCGCACCCGGGGTATCCGGCATGACCAGCACGAACTCGTCGCCGCCGAGCCGTGCCACGCTGTCGCTGGCGCGCAGCAGCAACTGGCAGACACTGACGAAATGCTTGAGCACGGCGTCGCCACCGGCGTGCCCGAACTGCGAGTTGGTCTGGCTGAACTCGTCCAGATCGATCACCGCGACCGCCAGCGCACTGCCTGCCCGGCCCGAACGTGCCAGTTCGGACTGCAGCAGCTCGTCCAGTCCGCGGCGGTTGAGCGCGCCGGTCAGCGGGTCGGTACGGACCAGGTCGGTCACCTCGCGCAGGTCCTGTTCCAGCTGGGCGATGCGCTGTTCGGCCACTTCCACTTCCAGCCGCGCGTTGGCCAGGTGGTCACGTGCCTGCGCAGCCTGCTGCTGCACCCGGCCGGTGTCCTGCAGCACGCCCTGCAGCAGCTGGTTGAGGTCGGCGATGCTGCGTGCTTCGCGCAGCGCCAGGGCATAGCTGCTGATGCGGTCGTGGTACTCGCCGGTGCTGTTGGCCATGCCGTCCAGCTGCTGCACGAAGTCGCCCATCAGCCCGCGCATGGCAGCCTTGGATTCGCTGATGCCCTGCTTGAGCAGGCCTTGCTTGTAGATCACCTGGCGCAGTTCACTGCGGGTCCGTTCGACCGCCGCGGTATCCAACGGACCGGACAACAACTGACGCACGGCATCGATCTGCCCGTGCAGCCAGGCACCGTCGTCGAGCAGCTCGCTGATGTTTTCCAGCAGCAGGTCGAACAGGCCCAGCAACAGCTCGTCCCGTTCCTGCCAGGCCTCGCTGCGCACGCCGATCTGGTGACCCAGTTCGCGCTGGCCCTGTTCCAGCGCATCCAGCGGCTGGCCGGGCTGCCATTGCTTCCAGGCGGCTGCCTGCGCCACGGCCTGCTCACGCAGCTGCGGATCGTGCTGCAGCAGGCCGGCCACGGTGATGCCCAGCACCTGGCGCAGCTGTTCGCGCAGGCGATCGCCGTCGGGCGGCGCATCCGGGGCATGCAGTTCGATGGTGCGGATGTACTTGTCGATCAGCTGGCGCATCGCGCGGCCGTAGCGCGGCCAGTCCGCATCGGCCTGCGCCGACTGCAGGCGGTCGCCCATGTCGCCGAGCTCGCCGGGCAGGGTCGCCATGCCATCGGCGAAGGCCGCCAGCAGGGATTCCGGGTGTGCGGCGTGCGCGAACAGCTGCTGCAGGCTGAGCCCGTTGCCACCGCGGGTCACCGCGCGGGGACCGTCGCCGCCCGCACGGACCAGCGCCAGCGGTCCAGGCTGGGTGCCGGGGGCGGGGCGGGAATCGCGGCGGTCCGTCATGCGGGGTGTCCGGGGAGAGGCAAAGGCTGGTGACAGCATATCGGCGCGGCCGACGTTGGCTTTATACCTGCCCAGCGTTCACGATGGGGAAAATCAGCCAGGGGAGAAGGCGATGCGGGTGATGTTGCTGGGCGCGACCGGACTTGTAGGGGGCCAGGTACTGGCGTTAATGCTGGAGGATATGCGCTGCACGGAGTTGGTCGCACCAAGCCGGCGGCCGCTGCCGGTGACCGCGCCCAAGCTGGACAACCCGGTGCTCGATTTCGAGCACCTGCCAGGCACCGCGCCGTGGTGGGCGGTGGATGCGGTGATCTGCGCGCTGGGCAGCACGATGGCCCAGGCCGGCAGCCGCGAAGCCTTCAAGCGCATCGACCACGACTACCCGTTGACCTTCGCCGGGCAGGCCCATGCCCACGGCGCGGGCACCTTCGTGCTGAACTCCGCAGCGGGCGCGGATGCGGGATCGCGGATCTTCTACAACCGGGTCAAGGGCGCGCTCGAACAGGACCTGCGCGGACTGGATTTCGATTCGTTGACGCTGGTGCGGCCGGGGCTGATTGGTGGCCAGCGTGCGCACAAACGCACTGGCGAACACCTGGCGCTGCAGGTGCTGGGCGTGCTGGGTCCGCTGTTGCCGCGCGGCTGGCGGATCAATCCGGCGGAGAACATCGCCGCCGCGCTGGTGGATGCTGCGTTGGAGCCACTGCCCGGCGAACACGTGGTCAGCGCGGCGCAGTTGGCCTGAGCACGGCCTGATGTCCCGCTCGCTGCGCTTGAACCGGCTGCTGCAACTGTTGCGCCGCCACCGACGGCCGGTGCGCGGCCAGCTGCTGGCCGATACGCTGGGTATCAGCCTGCGCACGCTGTACCGCGACATCGCCACCCTGCAGCAGCAGGGCGCGGACCTGCGTGGGGAGGCGGGCATCGGCTACGTGCTGCAGCCCGGCGATACGTTGCCGCCGCTGACCCTGCCGCCGGAAGAGATTGATGCACTGGTGCTTGGCCTGCGCTGGGTGGCCTCGCGTACCGATCCCGCACTGGCCGAAGCGGCGCGCGATGCGCTGGCCCGTATCGGCCACGCCCTGCCTGCCGACCGCCGGCTGCAGCTGCAGACCAGCGGCCTGCGGGTTGGTCCCGCGCGACCCCTGGAGGCGGCCGTTGCCGCATCGCTGCAGGTGGTCCGCGAAGCCATCGGCTCGCAGCGGCGCGTGGACATCGACTACCGCGACCTGGCCGGGCATCGCAGCCAGCGGACGGTGTGGCCGTTCGCGCTGGCCTACTTCGACGAGGTGCCGATGCTGGCGGCATGGTGCGAACTGCGCGGCGGCTTCCGCCATTTCCGGCTGGACCGCATCGATTCGGCGCAGTCGCAGGACAAGCGCTATCCCACCGCACGCAGCACGCTGCTCAGGCGCTGGCAGCGCGAGCAGGGCATTACCCCCGACTGGCTGCCACCCTGCTGACCGGAACTGTCAGCAGGGTGGCAGCAGGATGGATGCTCTTCCCAGCGAGAGATACCCATGTTCAAGCCCGACGCCGTCATGCAGTACGTACGTGATGTCCGCCTCAGCGCCGCTTTCTATGCCGGCATCATGGGCCGGCCGGCAAGCCAGCTCGCGCCCGGATTCGCCTTGTTCGTGGTACCCGGAGCGCCTGCACTCGGTCTGTGGGAGCGCGACGGGGTACAGCCGGAGGCGCTGGGCGCGCCCGGTGCGTGCGAACTGACCATGGTCGTGGACAGTCCCGCCGCCGTGGAACGCATGCATGCGGAGTGGACGGCGCTCGGCGTGGAGATCGCGCAGGCGCCGGTGACCCTGGCCTTCGGCCATACCTTCGTTGGCCTGGATCCGGATGGACACCGGCTGCGCGTGCACAGCCGCGCCGAGGACCTGCCGCCGCGAGAGGCATGAATTGAAAAGGGTCGGATCGCCTGGCGGCAGCCCGGCGATCCGACCCTTGGTTGACGGCCAGCGGCCGTCACTACTCTCTGACGGCCAGCGGCCGTCACTACCGCGTCAGTTGGCCAGGGCCAGGTCGTCCATCATCGCGCGCAGGAAGCGGGCGGCTTCGCCGCCGGTGGCCACGCGGTGGTCGAAGGTGACCGACAGCGGGATCACCTTGTGCGATTCCACGCCGCCCATCACCGGGGTCATCTGGTAGCGGGCACGCCCGGCACCGACGATGGCCACGCACGGCGGCACCACCACCGGGGTGGCGTAGCGTCCGGCGAACATGCCGAAGTTGGACAGCGATATCGTGTAGCCACTCAGTTCCGAGGCGGCGATCGAACGCGCTTCGACCTGCTCACGCAGGCGGTTGACGCCTTCGCGGATCCCACGCGCATCCAGCATGTCGGCGTTGCGCAGGGCCGGCACGAACAGGCCTTCCTCGGTGTCCACCGCGATGCCCACGTCCACGTGCGCGTGCAGGGTGCGGGTCAGCGCTTCGCCGTCGAACCAGGCGTTCATCGCCGGGACCTTCTGGCAGGCGACCACGATCGCGCGTACCAGGCGGGCGGTGACATCGTTGCCCGGCAGCCAGGCATGCAGGTCCGCATCATCGTTCAGCGTGGTCGGCACGACCTTGCTGTGCGCATCGGCCATCACCCGTGCCATGTTGCGACGCACGCCCTTCAGCTGTTCCGGCTGGCCCTTGGCGGACACGCCCGGCGGCTGGGTGCGTATCGGCTTGCCGGCGGCCGACATCGGCGCGCGCTGGCTTTCAACACGTGCCGGCGCCGGTGCGGACACCTGCGCGGCCTGCGCTCCAGCCGGCGCAGCGCCGACCTTGGCGCTGCCATCGGCGGCAGCCTGCTTGACGTCGGCCATGGTCACCGCGCCATCGGTACCGCTGGCGCGCACGCGCGACAGGTCCACGCCCAGCTTGCGCGCCATCGCACGCACCGCCGGCACGGCCTTGACGCCGCCCACAGCGACCGCCTGTTCGGCGTGCACGGTGTTGGAGCTCTGCATCGCGCCGACCACGGTGCCGGCGTCATCGCGCTCACCGGCTTCCTTGATCTCGCCGCCTTCATCGGAGGCCACCACGGCATCGGCCTGCGCCGGCGCCGGCTGGCCGGTGCTCGGCGTCGCGGCCGGTGCGGCGTGGCCGTGGCTGTGGCCGGTGTCCTGGCCGTCCGCACGCTGCGGCAGGTTCGGGTCCAGTTCGAAACTGGCCAGCACCGCGCCGGTCGGGATGATGTCACCGGCCGCGCCGGACAGCTTCAGTATCTTGCCGGACACCGGCGAAGGCACTTCCACCACGGCCTTGGCCGTCTCCATCGATACCAGCGGCTCATCCAGGCGGATGGTGTCGCCTTCCTTGACGAACCATTCCACGATGGTGGCGTCCGGCAGGCCTTCGCCCAGGTCGGGCAGGTTGAAATTCTTGGTCTGGCTCATGTGCAGTTCTCTTCCAGCAGTTCCAGTTCGTGGGCCGGCAGCCAGCCCGTCGCGCCATTCGCGCGCTCGGACCACCACCAGCCCCCATGTTCATGATGCAGCCGTACCATCTCGCCGTTTTCCACGTCCAGCTCGCGGGCGTCGTAGTCACGCAGCGCTTCTGCGTGGCCATCGTCCAGCAGCTGCAGCCAGGCGACCGGCGCCCAGCCTGCGCCACCTTCGCGGGTGCGCACCCAGGCAAACGCCGGCCATTCCTCGTCGCGCACACCGACCTCGACGATCTGGCCGGTGCGCAACCGGAGCGGGTTGGGGTACTGGCTGCGGTACGGGCCGAGAAGACGGGCCCGCATGTCAGCCTGCCGCAACGGCGCGCTTGGCCGCCGCCACGATCCGCTCCACGCTGGGCAGGTACTTCATCTCCAGGCGGAACAACGGAATGTGGGTGTCATAGCCGGTGACCCGCTCGACCGGTGCCAGCAGGTCGTACAGCGATTCCTCGGCCAGCCGCGCGGCGATCTCCGCGCCGAAGCCCGCGGTCTTCGGGGCCTCCTGCACGATCACGCAGCGGCCGGTCTTGGCCACCGATTCGGCGATGGTGGCGAAGTCCAGCGGGCGCAGCGTGGCCACGTCGATGACTTCGGCACTGATGCCTTCGCCGGCCAGCTTGTCGGCCGCTTCCAGCGCTTCCTTCACCTGTGCGCCCCAGGTCACCAGGGTCACGTCGGTGCCGTCGCGCAGCACGAAGCAGACGTCCAGCGGCAGCGCTTCGCCATCGTTGGCCACCACTTCCTTGTACTGCCGGTAGATGCGCTTGGGCTCCATGTAGATGACCGGATCCGGTTCACGGATCGCCGCCAGCAGCAGGCCGTAGGCGCGCTGCGGTGAGGACGGCAGCACCACGCGCAGGCCAGGCACGTTGGTGAAGATCGATTCGTTGGCTTCGCTGTGATGTTCCGGGGCACGGATGCCACCGCCCCACGGCACGCGCAGCACCATCGGGCAGTGCAGGCGACCGCGCGTACGGGTACGCAGGCGCGCGGCATGGCAGATGATGTGGTCGACCATCGGGTACATGAAGCCGTCGAACTGGGCTTCGGCGATCGGCTTCATGCCCTGCGCGGCCAGGCCGATGGTCAGGCCGGCGATGGTGGTTTCATCCAGCGGAGTATCGAGGATGCGGTTGGCGCCGAAGCGCTGCTGCAGGCCGGCGGTGGCGCGGAACACGCCGCCGTTGACGCCCACGTCCTCGCCCAGCACCAGTACGGATTTGTCGTGCTCAAGCTCCCAGGCCAGCGCCTGGGTGATGGCTTCGATCAGGGTGATGGGGGTGCTGGTCATGACCGTGTCTCCACCGGCGACAGCGGCGCTGTCGGCGGCATTGGTGCGGGAAGCAGGAACGCCGTGCTTGATGTCATCCATGACGCTGCTCCAGGGCAATGGCGGCAGCGCGCTGGGCCAGCAGGTCCGGTGGCGGATCGGCATACAGGAAATCAAACATCGCTTCGACCGGCTGCACCGGGGTGTTGAGGTACTGGTTCACGTCCTCGTCCACGCGCGCGCCGCACTGCTCGATCCAGGCCTTTTCCTCGGCTTCGCTCCACACGCCCTGGTCGGTCAGGTACTTGCGCAGGCGCAGCATCGGCTCCAGCAGCCAGGCATCCTTCACTTCGGCGTCGTCGCGATAGCGGCGCGCGTCGTCGGCGGTGGTGTGGTCGGACAGGCGATAGGTCATCAGTTCCAGCACCGTGCCGCCGTTGCCGGACAGGCCGCGCTCGCGAGCCTGTTCCATCGCCGCCAGCACTGCGATCAGGTCGTTGCCATCCACCTGCAGGCAATGCAGGCCACCGGCCAGGCCCTTCTGCGCCAGCGTTTCGGCACCGGTCTGGGCCGAACGGGGCACCGAAATGGCCCACCCGTTGTTGACGATGCACAGGATCAGCGGCAGCTTGTAGGCGCCGGCCGAATTCAGTGCCGCGTAGAAGTCGGTCTTGGAACTGCCACCGTCACCGCACACCGCCACGGCGATCTGCTTCTCCTCGTTGAGCTTGAACTTCAGCGCCGCACCGGCCGCGTGCAGGCACTGGGTGGAAATCGGCACGCAGAACGGGAAGTCCTTGGCGGCATTGCCGCCGTAGTCGTTGCCGCGCTCGTCGCCGCCCCAGTACATCAGCACGTCGTAGGGGCGCACGCCGCGCATGAACATGGCGCCGTACTCACGGTAGCTCGGCGCGAACACGTCGCCGGGATGCATGGCTGCACCGATGCCGACGTGCGCGGCTTCGTGCCCCAGGCAGGCGGCATAGGTGCCCAGCTTGCCGGTGCGCTGCAGGGCGATGGACTTGCTGTCGAAGACGCGCACGTAGAGCATCTGCTTGAACAGCGGGACCAGCACCTTGGGATCCCGCAGCGAAGCGGGCAGGTCATCGCGGACGAGCTTGCCGTCTGCGTTGAGGTACTGGAGGTATTCGATCTTGAACTCAGCGGCAACTGTCATTGCGGACTGCACCTTCGACAGGAAGTTACAAATGATATGAATCGCCATGTTAAGGACGGCGTATGAAAAAGCCGTCCTGCGGCGCAGCAAGGGTTTCACCGGCGGGGCCCCTGCCGGCAGGTTGGCGGCCCGTGACAGCAACGTATTCAGCCGTTGCTGCAGAGCACCAGAATACGCCCGTGAGGATGGGGATGGGACCCTTCGGAAGCGGTTCCACGCGCCGGGATGCGGGTTTGTGCGTTCCACGAGGTCCCTGTGACGACCAACGGTCGTCACCCACCGAAGCCAGCGACAACGGTCGTCACCCACCGAAGCCGGCGGCCCACGGTCCTCACCCGCCGCACCGGCGATCCGCGGTCGGCCTGCTACGCTTTCTCTTTTCAGCCGGTCCCGCCCCATGTCCGTCGACAACAACCAACGTGATCTCGAAGCCGGCATCCTGACCGACCTGCAGGACCGGCTGACCTATGGCGGCTACCTGCGGCTGGACCAGTTGCTCGCCGCGCAGCAGCCGCTTTCCAGCCCGCCGCACCACGACGAGATGCTGTTCATCATCCAGCACCAGACCTCCGAGCTGTGGCTCAAGCTGCTGGCGCACGAGCTGGGCGCGGCGATCGGCTTCCTGCAGCGTGACCAGGTCTGGCAGTGCCAGAAGGTGCTGGCGCGCAGCAAGCTGGTGCTGCGCCAGCTGACCGAGCAATGGTCGGTGCTGGAGACGTTGACCCCGTCCGAATACATGGGTTTCCGCGATGTGCTGGGCCCTTCCTCGGGCTTCCAGTCGCTGCAGTACCGCTACATCGAGTTCCTGCTGGGCAACAAGAACGCGCAGATGCTCAAGGTGTTCGAGCACGATGAGGCAGGCCAGCAGCGGCTGCGCCAGGCACTCCAGGCGCCGAGCCTGTACGAGGAATTCCTGCAGTACCTGTCGCGCTTCGGCCACGACATCCCGGCGCAGTACCTGGACCGCGACTGGTCGCAGCCGCACGTGGCCGACGATGCGCTGCACCCGGTGTTCGAGCGCATCTACCAGGACACCGACCGCTACTGGCGCGAGTACGCCCTGTGCGAGGACCTGGTTGATCTGGAGACCGCCTTCCAGCTGTGGCGATTCCGACACATGCGCACGGTGATGCGGGTGATCGGCTTCAAGCGCGGCACCGGCGGCTCGTCCGGGGTGGGCTTCCTGGCCAAGGCGCTGGAGCTGACCTTCTTCCCCGAACTGTTCCAGGTGCGGACCACGCTGGAAGGTTGAGTGGCCGATGTCCCCCATTCAGATTGTTGCAGATGCAAGTTCCGCGACCGGGCGGTCACCTGCTGCGATCAGTGTGTATTTGACGTGAACGCCAGAAGTCGGTGATCCTCGCGCGTTAGCTCGGCACAGCGGACGTGCCTGTCATCCACCGAACCAGGAATCCCGCATGAGCCTGAACGCCACTGCGAATACCCCCGAACCGGCCGTGCCGGAATTCAAGACCACATTGGGCCACCCACGTCCGCTGTGGATGTTGTTCATGACCGAGTTCTGGGAACGTTTTGCGTTCTACGGCATCCGCTGGGCACTGGTGCTGTACATCGTGTCGCAGTTCTTCAACGGCGATGCCGGCGGTGAAGCCGCGGCCAGCCGCACCTACGGCGCCTATCTGGCGCTGGTGTACGCAGCAGCCATCTTCGGCGGCTACATCGCCGACCGCGTGCTGGGCTACCAGCGCTCGATCCTCACCGGCGCGGTGATCATGGCGGCGGGCCTGTTCATGATCTCCCTGCCCAACCACCAGGTGTTCGAACTGGGCCTGGCCACGATCATCGTGGGCAACGGCCTGTTCAAGCCGAACATCTCGACCATGGTCGGCAAGTTGTACGGCCTGAACGATCCGCGTCGCGACTCCGGTTTCACCATCTTCTACATGGGTATCAACATCGGCGCGATGATCGCCCCGGTGCTGACCGAATACCTCGCACGCAAGGTGTTCGGCACCAGCGCCATGCCGTCCTACAAGGTGGTGTTCATCGCCTCCGGCGTGGGCATGCTGATCAGCCTGGTGTGGTTCTACATCGGCCGCAAGGGCCTGAACGGCATCGGCGCACCGCCGGTCGGCGCCGAAGGCTACGGCCGCATCGTGATGGTCGCGGTGGGGTCGCTGGTGGCCATTCCGGTGGCGTTCTTCCTACTCTCCACCGGCGCCACCGCGCTGGCCTGGATCCTGCTGGTGCTGTTCATCGCGCTGGCCGTCCTGCTGCTGGTGGAAGGCATCCGCAACGGCAAGGTCGCGCGCGACCGCGTGATCGCCATGCTGATCATCTTCGCCTTCAACGTGATGTTCTGGATGTTCTTCGAACAGGCCGGCAGCTCGTTCACCTTCCTCGCCGACAACATCGTCAACCGCAACCTCGGCGGCTGGGAATTCCCGACCGCCTGGTTCCAGTCGGTGAACTCGGTGGCCATCATCACCCTGGCCCCGATCATCGCGTGGATCTGGGTGGCGATGGGCCGTGCCAACCCGTCCATTCCGCGCAAGTTCGGCCTGGGCCTGCTGTTCAACGGCGCGGCCTTCGCCCTGCTGATGTTCGCGTTGTCGCAGCTGGTCGTGGACGGCAAGATCCCGTTCTGGACGCTGTTCATGGTCTACGTGATCCAGTCCATCGGTGAGCTGTGCCTGTCGCCGATCGGCCTGTCAATGGTCACCAAGCTGGCCCCGGTCCGCCTGGTCGGCTTCGGCATGGGTGGCTGGTTCCTGTCCACCGGCATCGGCAACAACCTGTCGGGCATCTTCGCCGGGGTGGTCAGCGGTGAAGGCGGCATGACCGTGGAATCGGCGCTGAAAGGGTATACCTTCGGCTTCTGGGCGTTGATCGGTTCGGGTGTGATCCTGTTCCTGCTGGCGCCGCTGATCAACAAGCTGATGCACGGCGTCAAGTAAGAGGAAGAGCGAATGCGCAAGACCGCAGGTTGGATGTCCATGGGGGTTCTGGCCGCTGCACTGGCAGCGTGCTCGCAACCCGGTCCCGATACCGCCAAGGCGCCTGCGCAACCGCTTGATACGCGTCCCACCGAGGCACCGGCCGCTGATCCCAGCGTGCCGGTGGCCTCCGGCAATACCCCGGCGGCCGCGGACATCGCGGCCATCGCGGCACTCAACGCCTCGTTCGATCCGGCCCGCGACCCAGCCGCAGACTTGGAAACGGCCAAAGTGGAGGCGCAGCGTGGCAACAAGCGCATCATCCTGGACGTGGGCGGTGAGTGGTGCCCGTGGTGCCACATCCTGGACAAATTCGTCGAAGGCGATGCCGAAGTGCGCCGCCTGCGCGATGCGAACTACGTGTGGATGAAGGTCAACTACAGCGAAGACAACGAGAACAAGGCGTTCCTGTCGCAGTTCCCGGAAGTGAAGGGCTACCCGCACCTGTTCGTGCTGGATGCCGAGGGGGGATTGCTGCATTCGCAGTTCACCGGTGAGCTGGAACAGGGCAAGTCCTACGACCGCGCGAAGTTCCTCGCCTTCATGAAGGAATGGGCGCCGCGCTGAGGCGCGATGCCGGGAGGCGGCGCTCAATTCCGCCGCGCTGCGGCCGCTAACGCCAAGGTACCGACGCCACGCTGACCGTGGCGCACGACCTGGAGCGTCCAATGCACAGCGAGCTGATCGACCGTCCCCCTGCCGACACCGTGGCACTGCCCGCGGTGGATGTGCTGATGGACGATGGCGCTGCGGTGGCTGCGGTGGCTGCGGTGGCGATACCGCCCGGCACGCACAAGCTGCCCGTGGTGGCGCTGCCGGACAACCCCGCGTTGGCGGCTGCGGTGCAGAAGCTGGTCGAACAGAAAGAACGCCTGGACCTGCTCGCCCGTGACCCGAAGCTGGCCGGCCTGCTGCCGCCGGAATGGCTGGGGCAGGGGGGGCGGGCGGTGGATGTGGCGGCCTTCGTGCAGGGCGTCCTGCCGTTCCTGCAGGTCGCCGAACGGGGCGAAACCGCACCGATGCGCCTGCCGCTGCGGCATGTGCTGGGCGACAGCGGGCGCTGGTCGGTGGCCGATGTCGCCGAGCCGCAGTCGCTGGCCTGGTTGCTGGCCAGCGATGATCGCGCAACGGTCGGCAGCCGCGATCATGCCGACGCCTTGCTGATCGGCGCGCTGGGGCTGGCGTGGATGCAGGAAGGACGCAGCCGTCCGGGCTTCCTGCGCGCGATGGGCGTGGATACGCTGGCCGCGCGCACCACCATGCTCGGCTATCCGCCGCCCGAAGAACTGGCCCTGTACGAAGTGACCGCGCATGGCCAGCGCGAGGTGTGGTGCGTACACGGACGGCGGCGCCTGCGACCGCTGCCGGCGCCCTGGCTGAGCGTGCCGCTGCTGGTCGCCTACGGAGTGAAGCCGCCGCAGCCGTGGCCGTCCAGCTATCCCGCCATAGAGGCGGTGGCGCGCGAGCTGGCCACCGCACGGCAGGGCCGCGCGCTGCCGGAGATCAGCCTGCCGATGGTGGTGCGGAAGATCGCGGAGGACGCCAACGGGGACATCTGGCAGCCGGTCAGCCTGCTGCAGCTGGGCACCTGGGTGCCGCGATGGCCGTTCTTCCTGGCCATCTTCGTCGGCTTGCCCTCGCTGCTGCTGGTCACCGCGGCCCTGGCGCTGCCGGGGGCGATCGAAGCGGCCACGGTGGCGGCCTCGCTGGGCTTCGCCGCCGGTGCCATCGGCGCGCTGGCCGCGCCCTGGGTCTACGCCCGCCGCAAGCACCTGAGCTGAGGGTCGGCTCTACCGGGCGTCCAGGAGAAGCCGACTGAAGTCGGCTCTACGGGGCGCTCCCTTGGTTATTCGGCCATCCGCTGCAGGCCTTCACCGGCCAGGCGCAGGATCAGCTTTTCCAGCAGCTGTTCTTCGTCTTCGCTGAGCACGGACATCAGCTTGCGGGTGGTCTCGATGACCAGCGGGGCGATGGTCTCGTACACCTCGAAGCCGGCCGCCGACAGCGCCAGCACCGAGCGGCGGCGGTCATCGCCATGGGTTTCCCGCTTGATGAAACCGCGTTCGAGCAGGCGCGCCACCGCGCGGCTGACCGCGACCTTGTCCATCGCCGTGCGTTCGGACACTTCGCTGGCCGACGAGCCCGGGTACAACGCCAGGATGGTGATCACCCGCCACTCCGGAATCGCCAGGCCGTAGCGGTCGCCGTACAGTTTGGCGATGTTGCCACTGACCCGGTTGGAGAGCACGCTCAGCCGGTAGGGCAGGAACTGTTCCAGGTCGAGCAGGACGTGCGAGGCACGCACGCTGGTGGAAGCGGGATCGGGTGGGCTCATGCTGCGGTGCACCTTGCTGGTGGTTTCAGGTGTAACTATAAAGGGGATGTACTAGCCCTGCATTGTCGCGGGTCCCTCTGTCGCCCGCACCTGGTTTGATGCGGAAAAGATTCGGAGCCTTATGCCATGAATACCACCGTCCAGACCGCCTCGCATCCCAATCCGGGCATGCAGGTGACCACGTTTGAAAACCCGATGGGCATCGACGGCTTCGAGTTCGTCGAATTCGCCGCCCCTGCCGGGCGCGGCCAGGAGCTGCATGCCTACTTCCGCAGCATGGGCTTTACCGCCGTGCTGAAGCACAGCACCCGCCCGATCACCGTATATCGGCAGGGTGGCGTCAACTTCCTGGTCAACGAAGACCCGGATTCGTTCGCCGCCGACTTCGCTGAAAAGCACGGGCCGTGCGCCTGTGGGTTCGCCATCCGCTTTCAGAAGCCCGGTGCCGAGGTCTACCAGACCGCGCTGGGCAATGGGGCCGAGCCGGTCGACTTCAAGCCGGACTCCAAGGCGGTGGATGCGCCAGTGATCAAGGGCATCGGCGACTGCATGCTGTACCTGGTGGACCGCTACGGCGACGCCGGCAGCATCTACGGCGATGACTACGAAGCCATCGAGGGCGCAGACCAGGCACCGAAGGGCTTCGGTCTGACCTTCATCGACCACCTGACCCACAACCTGTACTTCGGCAACATGCAGCAGTGGTCGGACTACTACGAGCGGCTGTTCAACTTCCGCGAGATCCGCTACTTCGACATCAAGGGCCTGAAGACCGGCCTGGTGTCCAAGGCGATGACCGCCCCGGACGGCATCGTGCGCATCCCGCTCAATGAATCGTCCGATCCGAAGAGCCAGATCAACGAATACCTGGACGCCTACAAGGGCGAAGGCATCCAGCACATCGCCTGCTTCACCGAGAACATCTACGAGACCGTGGAAGCCATGCGCGAGCAGGGCGTGCAGTTCCTCGACACGCCGGAAACCTACTTCGACGTGATCGACCAGCGCGTTCCGGGGCATGGCGAGGACGTGGCGCGGCTGGCCCGTAACAAGATCCTGATCGATGCCGATCCGGAAACCCACCAGCGCAAGCTGCTGCAGATCTTCACCCTGAACTGCATCGGTCCGATTTTCTTCGAGATCATCCAGCGCAAGGGCAACGAGGGCTTCGGCGAAGGCAACTTCACCGCGCTGTTCGAGAGCATCGAGCGCGACCAGATGCGCCGCGGCGTACTGTAAGCGGTAGATCGCTCGGGTAAGGTAGGTGCCGGCCACGCGCCGGCACATGACGGGATGCCAGACATGACCAGCACCATCGAAGCACGCGGCTACCAGACCGGGTTCGGCAACGAGTTCGCCAGCGAGGCGCGGGCCGGTGCGCTGCCGATCGGGCAGAACGCGCCCCAGACCGTGGCCCACGGGCTGTATGCCGAGCAGTTGTCCGGGACCGCGTTCACCGCCCCGCGTGGCAGCAACCGCCGCAGCTGGCTGTATCGGATCCGCCCGGCGGTAACCCATGGCGAGTTCACCGCGTTCGCGCAGGATCGCCTGCAGGGCAGCTTCCACGGGTTGCCGGCGGCGCCGAACCAGCTGCGCTGGAGCCCGCTGCCGCTGCCCGAGGCACCGACTGATTTCGTCGAAGGCCTGTACACGATGGGCGGCAACGGCGGCCCGGATGCGCATGCCGGCGTGGCCATCCACCTGTACGCCGCCAACCGTGACATGCAGGGGCGTTACTTCTACAACGCCGATGGCGAGCTGCTGATCGTCCCGCAGCTGGGACGCCTGCGCCTGCTCACCGAAATGGGCGTGGTCGAGATCGAGCCGCAGCAGATCGCGGTGATCCCGCGCGGCGTGCGTTTCCGCGTGGAGCTGCCGGACGGGCAGGCGCGCGGGTATGTCTGCGAGAACTTCGGTGCGTTGCTGAAGCTGCCCGACCTGGGGCCGATCGGCTCCAATGGCCTGGCCAATCCGCGCGATTTCGAAACCCCGCATGCGGCGTTCGAAGACCTCGACGGCGAGTTCGAACTGGTGGCGAAATTCGACGGCCAGTTGTGGAGCGCGCGCATCGACCATTCGCCGCTGGACGTGGTGGCCTGGCACGGCAACTACGCGCCGTACCGCTACGACCTGCGCCGTTTCAACACGATCGGTTCGATCAGCTTCGACCACCCGGACCCGTCGATCTTCCTGGTGCTGCATTCGCCGAGCGATACCGCCGGCACCAGCAACATGGATTTCGCGATCTTCCCGCCGCGTTGGCTGGTGGCCCAGCACACGTTCCGGCCGCCATGGTTCCACCGCAACATCGCCAGCGAGTTCATGGGCCTGGTGCACGGTGCCTACGATGCGAAGGCCGAAGGTTTCGTGCCCGGCGGCGCGTCGCTGCACAACTGCATGAGTGGCCACGGCCCGGATGCGCCGACCTTCGACAAGGCATCGGCGGCCGACCTGTCCCGGCCGGACGTGATCAAGGACACCATGGCTTTCATGTTCGAAACGCGCGGGGTGATCCGCCCGACCGCGCAGGCCCTGTCGGCCGCCCATCGCCAGGGCGACTACCAGCAATGCTGGAACGGCCTGCGCAACAACTTCCGCTGACAAAAAGGGGACGGAGGGAGTTAAGTCGTTTCCGGCACCGCCGGAAGTGACTTAACTCCCTCCGTCCCCTTTTTGAACGTGCTGAGGTGTTCATGCGGGATGACTTCCAGCAGCCGGGCGTGGACGCGTTCTGCGTAGCCGGCCGAGGTCAGGCCGGTGAGGGCGTCGAGGGCGCCCTGCATGGCGTCCACCACGTCGCCTTCCTGGCGGGCCTGCTGCAGTTCGCGGAACACCGCGGCCGCCTGCGGATGACGCTGCATTTCCAGGATGCCCAGCAGGTAGATGCGGGCGGCGGCCATCGAACGCCGACGCTCAGTGGATGGCGCGGTCGGGGCAGCTGCCGCCGAGGGCGCCGCCATCGGTGAGGCCGGGCGGGCAGGCGACATCGGCGTGGGAGCTGGCGTTTCCAGCACGTCCGGTGTGGTCACCAGATAGCCGGCCTGGACCAGCTGGATCACCATCGCCGGGGCATCCGCACCGATCATCGTGGTCAGCGCGACGAGGTCGCGTTGGCCATCGCAGAGGATCAGCAGGCGGCGCTGGCGCATGTCCAGCGGGGCGCGGTGGGCCTGCAGCGCGGTTCGGGCTTGGTCGGTCTTGCGCGGGAGCATGGGCGGCTGCAGAGAAGGCGGTGCAGGCCGAGCCTGAATGCCTGCCGTGAAACCATGATGACAATGCGGCGCGTGCACATCCGGCGCGGTAGCGTTCGCGCACAGCCTTCCAGGAGATGTCCAATGAAAGCCTTCCCCGTAGCCGGTCTGCTGGCCCTGTCCCTTGCTGCCTGCAGCCAGGGCCCGGAAGCGAGCCCGGAGGTGACCTCTCCGATGAACGAAGCAGCCACCAACCCTGCCAAGGACGCCGACCTCGCCGCCGATCCCGACCTGAACAACGCCTCGCCGATCGATCCGCGGCGTGACAGCCCGGCGCGCCTGGACGGCTTCGGTGCGGTGGACCTGGGAGCGAGCCTGGACGATGTCCGCGGTCGATTCGGTGCGCCGCTGCAGGGCGACGTACCGAACGATGAATGCCACTACATCCGCCCGCAGAAGGAGTCGGCCGAAGGCCCGTTCCTGATGATCGAAGGCAACCGGCTGGTGCGCTACGACGTGCGCGGTCCGGGCATCGTCGCCCCCGGCGGCGGTCGCGTGGGGATGAGCCTGGGCGAGCTGCAGCAGCTGTATCCCGAACGCGCCGACCTGGGCCCGGACAAGTACGATCCGCAGGCCCAGCATCTGCGCGTGCGTCCGGAGCAGGAAGGGCACGGCATCATCGATTTCGCGCTTGGCGCCGATGGCAAGGTCAGCGCGTGGCGGGTGGGCCTGCCGCCGCAGGTGGACTATGTGGAAGGGTGTGGTTGAGGGGTGAGGGGTGAGGTGGCCCTGTGACGACCAACGGTCGTCACCCACCAGAAGCGGGGCCTCACCCACCAGGGGCGGGGCGTCAGCCACCGGGACACGGGGATCCACCGTAGAATCGCCGTGACTCCCGCTCAAGGACTGCCTGATGATCGCCCTCGCCATCGCCTGGTTCGTGCTCGGCATCATCCTGCTGGGTCTCGGCGGCGACACCGTCGTCAAGGCCGCTTCCGGGCTGGCCCAGCGCTTCGGCGCATCGCCCTTCACCGCCGGCCTGTTGCTGCTGGGCATCGCGACGTCCGTGCCGGAGCTGGCAGTCAATGCGCGCGCGCTGGCCGTTGGCCAGCCCGAGCTTGCGCTCGGCAATGCGGTGGGCAGCACGCTGGCCAACCTGGGCTTGACCCTCGCGCTGGCCGCACTCGCCGTGCCTCTGCTGATGCGCGCGCGGGTGACCGTGGCGAGCTGGTTCGGCGTGCTGGCGGCCGCGCTGCTGCTGATCGTATTCGGTCTGGACGGACAACTGCTGCGCTGGGAAGGCGGCGTGCTGTTGGCGGCCTTCGTCCTGTTCTTCGTGCTGCTGCTGCGCCGTGGCCGGCATGAGGTGCCGCAGGTACAGGCGCTGATCGCCGACGCGGCGGTGTCACGCCCGGGACTGGCCTTGAACCTGGTGCGCATGGCGATCGCCGCATTGACGTTGTACTGGGGCGCCCGGCTGGTTGTGGGGGCCGCGGCGGACTTCGGCGCTGCGCTCGGCTGGACGCCATTGCTGGTGGGCCTGTTGCCGGTGGCGATCGGCACCGCGCTGCCTGAAGTCGCCGCTGCGGTGATGGCCGCGCGGCGCGGACAGGGCGACATGGTGGTGGGCCACGTGCTGGGTTCCAGCGTGGTCAACCTGCTGCTGGTGATCGGCGTGATGGCGCTGGTGCAGCCGCTGGCACTGCCGGCGTCGTTCGTACGGCTTGAACTGCCGGCCGTGCTGGCCTTCGCGCTGGTGCTGTACCCGATGCTGCGCGGTGACCTGCGCATCAGCCGCGCCGAAGGCGGTGTGCTGCTGGGCGCGTTCGTGGCGTGGGTGGGGTTGGAGCTGGGACTGCTGGTGGCCTGAGCGGGGCAGTGTCGAGCGTGCTCGACATCCAGGCGCCCCGGGACGCGTGGCGCTGCATCGGCGGGCGCATCGCCCGGCCGGCGGAATCAGCGCTCGCGCTCGTCCGTCTTGCTCTCGTTGGAGGTATACACATCGTCGGTCGCTTCCACGACCTTCTCGCGTACCGGCTCAGGCGGCGGCAACTGTTCTTCTTCGGCGCGCTCGTTGCCCGGCAGCGTGGGGCGCGTTTCCATCAGCAGCGACAGCGCCGCCTTGGCCATCAGGTGCGCACTGATCGGTGCGGTGATGAACAGGAAGATGGTGATCAGCAGTTCGCGCGGCTGCGGGTCCTGGCCGAGGAAGATGTGGTAAGCCACCGAGGACACCAGTACGCAGCCAACGCCCAGCGTGCTGGCCTTGGTCGGGGCGTGCAGGCGCTTGAAGAAAGTGGACAGCTTCACCAGGCCGAGCGCGCCCACCAGGATGAAGAAGCAGCCGAACAGCAGCACCACCGACAGCACGATCTGGATGGCGGTGATCATTCGACGATATCCCGGCGCAGCACGAACTTGCTCAGCACCACGGTGCTGCCAAAGCCGAGCATGGCGATGATCAGCGCGGCCTCGAAGTAGATCGCCGAATTGAGGTACATGCCGAACAGCATCAACTGCGCGATGGCGGTCACCGACAGGGTGTCCAGCGCCAGGATGCGATCAGGTACGGTGGGGCCGCGCAGCAGGCGCCAGGTCGACAGCAGCATGGCCAGCCCGACCACGTGCATGCACACCACCAGGGTGTTCTGGATGACATCGAAACCGGTCATGGGAAGATCTCCATCAGCGGGGCCTCGTAGCGGCGTTTGATTTCGGTGATCAGGTGCTGCTCGTCGTCCAGGTTCAGTACGTGGACCAGCAGGTATTTGCGGTCATCGCTCAGTGCAGCCGACACGGTGCCCGGTGTCAGTGTGATCATGCTGGTCAGCGCAGCGATGCCGTGCACATTGGCGATGTCCAGCGGAATCCAGACGAAGCCTGGATGGATCCTGCTTTCCTTGCCCAGCACCTGGCCGGCCACTTCGATGTTGGATACCAGGATGTCCCACAGGGTGGTCATCAGCAATTTCGGCACGGGCCGCAGCGTCCCGATGCGGGCGAACTCACGGTCCAGGCGCGCGGCAAACAGCGGCACGACCAGGCCCAGCAGCAGGCCCAGTGCGAGCAGGCCGACGCTGAAGCTGTCCGACATCAGCAGCCAGAACACGATGACCATGACGGTGAGCGGCAGCGAGGGAAAGATCCGGCGCAGCAGGGGGCGTTTCTGGTTCATGGGTGACGGATCTCCGGCTGTTCGCCACGCACCTGGTCCACATAACCGGAGGGCTGCAGCAGGTCACTGGCGATGGCATCGGCGTGGCGCAGCAGCGGGGCCGCGAAGACGGTCATGCCGATGCCGTACAGGAGGAGCAGGCAGGCGGCCAGCAGTTCCACCCGGCGCGTGGGCGCCTTGCGCGGCCGGGGACCATCGGGTTCGGCATGCGGCACGCGCCAGAACAGCCGGATGCCACCCCGCGCCAGCCCCATGATGACCAGCAGGCTGCTGCCCAGGACCGCCGTCCACACCGGTGCGGTCAGCTGCGGCGGCATGCCCTGCAACAGCGCGGCCTTGGCCAGGAAACCGGACAGCGGCGGCAGGCCGGCGATCGAAATGGCGGCGATCAGGAACAGCACCGCCGGTGTCTGCTTGCCCGGCATCGGCGCGATGACTTCCTTGCGGTCGCTGGCACCGCCGCGACGACGGCGGATCAGGTCGGCGATCAGGAACAGGGCGGCCGCCACGAAGGTGCTGTGCGGCAGGTAGTACAGGCCGGCTGCCAGCACCTGCTGGTTGCCGACCGAGAAGGCGATGAACAAGGTGGCGGCCGACACCACGACCAGGTACGAGATCAGCACCCGCAGGCGCACGGCGGCGAGCACGCCCAGCCCGCCCAGCACCAGCGTGGCGATACCGGCCCACAACAGCCAGTCGCGGCCATACCCGGCCATGGCACCGGCCTCATCACCGAACCACAGGCTCTGGATGCGCAGCACGGCGTACAGGCCGACCTTGGTCATGATCGCGAACAGCGCAGCCACTGCCGCCGGTGCACGCGCGTAGGATTCGGGCAGCCACAGGTACAGCGGCATCAGCGCCGCCTTCGCGCAGAAGACAAGCAGCAGCAGGCCCATGGTCGCCTTGACCAGTACCAGGTGCGAGGGCGGTACTTCGGCGATGCGCTGGGACAGTTCAGCCATGTTCAACGATCCCAGCGAGGCGTACAGCAGCCCCAGCGCGATCAGGAACAGGGTGGAGGCGGTCACGTTGAACACGACGTAATGCAGGCCGATGCGCATGCGCAGGCCACGCCCGCCGCTGAGCAGCAGGCCATACGAAGCGATCAGCATCACTTCGAAGAACACGAACAGGTTGAAGATGTCGCCGGTCAGGAACGCACCGTTCAGGCCGACCAGCTGGAACTGGAACAGTGCATGGAAATGCGGGGCCCGCCGGTCCCAGCCGGAACAGGCATGCATCAGGCAGCCGATCGCCAGCAGCACGGTGGTCAGCAGCATCCATGCTGAAAGGCGGTCGGCCACCAGCGCGATGCCCAGCCGCGCCGGCCAGTCGCCGAGCAGGTAGACCATCGCCGCGCCATCGGCAGTGCGCGCGAACAGCAGCAGCACCGAAGCGAACAGCGCGGCCATCGCCGTCCACGACACCGCGCGCTGTACGCGCGGACCGTAGCGGCGGTGTTCAACGAACAGCGACAGCGATGCGCCTAGCAGCGGGACCAGGATCGGCAGGATCACCAGATGGTTCATGCGTGGTCCTCGTCACGGCGCGGCGGAGCATCGTCGTCAGGCTCGTGCGCGTCGACGTGGTCGCTGTGGTTGTCGCTGCGGCTGCGGATGGCCAGCACGATGGTGACCGCGGTCATCGCGAAGGCGATCACGATGGCGGTGAGCACCAGCGCCTGCGGCAGTGGATCGGTGTAGTTGCCCAGGTTCGCGTCCAGGCCTTCCTTCAGCACCGGCGGCCTGCCGGCGACCAGTCGTCCGCCGGCAAAGATCAGCAGGTTGGTGGCATAGGACAGGAAGGTCATGCCCAGGATCACATCGAAGCTGCGCGCGCGCAGCAGCAGGTACACGCCGAGCATGGTCAGCACGCCGATGGCGCTTGCAATGGCCAGTTCCATCAGTGCATCTCCCCGGTCAGTGCCGAACGCTTCTGTGGATCGATCTCGCCGCGACGCGCGGTCCGTGTCCGCGACGGCTTGATCGTGCCCATCATCGACAGCATCAACATCGCCCCGCCAAACACCACCAGGTAGACGCCGGTATCGAAACCAATCGCACTGGCCAGCGGCACTTCGCCGATGATCGGCAGGTGCAGGTCCAGGTGGCCGCTGGTCAGGAACGGCACGCCGAACAGCATCGAAGCCGAGCCACTGGCCACGGCGATCAGCAGGCCGATGCCGATGCAGCGGACGTAATCGAAGCCGAAGCGCGACTCGACCGAGGCGGTGCCCTGGATGACGTACTGGATCAACAGCGGTACGGCCAGGATGAGGCCGGCGATGAAGCCGCCGCCCGGCGAGTTGTGGCCGCGCAGGAACATGAAGATCGACACGGTCAGGGTCAGTGGGAACATGATCTGCGCCAGGTCGGCCGGCACCGGCAGTTTGATCGGCGGGCCGGGCATGATCTGCTCCGGCGCCATGCGCGAACGCCGCAGCATGGCATGCACCACCAGCGCGGCGATGCCGAACACGGTGATCTCGCCGAAGGTATCGAAGCCGCGGAAGTCGACCAGGATGACATTGACCACGTTGCTGCCGTAGGCCTCCGGCAGGGAACGGGCAAGCATCTCGCCGGCCATCGTGTTCGGGGGCAGGGTCATCGCGGTGTAGGCCAGCGCGGCCAGGCCGACGCCGGCGACCAGCGCGATCGCGGCATCGCGGTATTTGCGCAGCCTGGAGCGCTCGGTCACCGACTGGGCGGGCAGGTAATTCATGCCCAGCAGCATCAGCACCAGGGTGACCATTTCCACCAGCAGCTGGGTCAGCGCCAGGTCCGGTGCGGACAGGAACACGAAGGTCATCGCCACCATCAGGCCCACCCCGCCCACCAGCAGCACCGCCAGCAGGCGCTGCTTGTACATGCGCAGGGTGGCCATGGCGCAGGCCATCATCACCGCCCACAACGCCCAGCCGAGCAGCGGCATCGGCTGCGGAGAGGGCCAGTTCGGCCACGCCGGGGCGGCCAGCCAGGGCGCTGCGGCAGCCACCACCGCCACCACCACCAGGCCGAGCAGCATGCGCTGCAGGCTGCCGTTGGCGATGGCCCCGGTCAGTTTCTGCGCCAGCGCGGAAAGCAGGTCCAGCTGCAGATGGAAGGCATCGCGGCCCGGCGTGGTGTTGCGCACCGCATACAGGTCGATCAGCCGGCGCAGGCCGAAATACAGCACCACGCCGCCCAGCACGCCGGCCGCGCTCATCGCCAGCGGCAGGTTGAAGCCATGCCAGATGGACAGGCTGTACTCGGGCATCTGCGCGCCGAGGATGGACGCCGCACCGGCATGCAGCACCGGGGCGATGGTCAGCGCCGGGGCGATACCCACGGCCACGCAGATCACCACCAGGATCTCCACCGGCACCTTCATCCAGCGTGGCGGCTCATGCGGCACGCGGTCCAGGTCATGCGGGCCCTTGCCGAAGAAGGTGTCGTGTACGAAGCGCAGGCTGTAGGCCACGCCGAAGACACCCGCCAGCAACGCGGCGATCGACATGGCCATCTGCATCAGCGCCGGACCGCCTGCATCGAGTGCCTCGGCGAACAGCATTTCCTTGGACAGGAAGCCGTTGAGCAGCGGAATGCCGGCCATCGCCAGCGAGGCGATGATCGCCAGCGCACTGGTGAACGGCATCAGCCGCCGCAGGCCGCCCAGCTTGCGCATGTCACGCGTGCCGGTTTCATGGTCGATGATGCCGGCGGCCATGAACAACGACGCCTTGAACGTGGCGTGGTTGAGGATATGGAACACACCGGCCACCACCGCCATCGGCTTGGACAGGCCGAACAGCATGGTGATCAGGCCCAGGTGGGAGATCGTGGAGTACGCCAGCAGGCCCTTCAGGTCGTGCTGGAAGATTGCGTTCCAGGCCCCGATCAGCAGGGTCAGTGCACCGATGCCGCTGACGGTGTAGAAGAACAGGTCGGTGCCGGCCAGGGCCGGGTGCAGGCGGGCCAGCAGGAACACACCGGCCTTCACCATGGTGGCCGAATGCAGATAGGCCGACACCGGCGTGGGCGCGGCCATGGCCTGTGGCAGCCAGAAGTGGAACGGGAACTGCGCGCTCTTGGTGAAGATGCCGGCCAGCACGAGGAACAGCGCATATGGGTACAGCGCGCTGGCGCGGATCTGGTCGCCGGCGGCCAGCACCACGTCCAGGTCGAAGCTGCCGACGATGCGCCCGATCAGCAGCACGCCGCCGAGCAGCGCCAGGCCGCCGCCGCCGGTGATGACCAGCGCCATGCGGGCACCTTCGCGGGCGTCCTGGCGGTGCGACCAGAAGCCGATCAACAGGAACGAACTGATGCTGGTCAGCTCCCAGAAGATCATCAGCAGCAGCAGGTTACCGGACAGCACCATGCCCAGCATGGCGCCCATGAACAGCAGCAGGTAGCAGAAGAAGCGGTGCGCGTTGTCCTGCGGGCTCAGGTAGTAATGGGCGTACAGCACCACCAATGCGCCTATGCCCAGCACCATGCCGGCGAACATCCACGCCAGGCCATCCAGGCGCAGGGTGAAATCCAGGCCGATCTGCGGCAGCCATTGGCCACTGCTGCGCAGCACCTCTCCGTCCAGTACGGCGGGGGTGAGCGTGGCGAGGATGGCCAGGCCAGCCAACGGCGCGGCCGCGGCCAACCAGGCGGCCGTGCGGCGGGAACTTCGGGAGAATGCGGCAACCGCCACGGCCAGGATGAAGGGCAGGGCGAGCAGCAGGATCAGGCTTGGGATCATGCAGGGAATACGCGATTCACGAGCAGGTCATGCAGTCTAACAGGCCGACATTTGCTGCCGATACCCACGAATAGGCCACCAATTGCACCGAACGTGTGCTGATTCATTTTTTTGCCCTGTCGATGCCGGGCCGGAAGGGGTTGACCTCACCGGCGCAACCACTTTGCCGGATCTGTCGCGAATGGCGCGTGCAGCTCCAAGGTGCCCGTACGGCAGGGGCTGCAAAGGGATGGTGCGGTGTGTTGTGGGCCCCGATGGCGCGTGGATGGGGATCTCGCGTCGCCACGACGGGCGTCGAAAACGGCTCGTCCGCTCGTTCAGGGAAAAGAGGTCAGTAACGCCAATCGAGGCGGCGATAGACCTTGGCCAGCACCCAGGCCGGGCCGATCAGCAGGTAGGTGAGGTCGGTCAGGAAGCTGGGCTTGCGGCCTTCGAGCTTGTGGCCGAGGAACTGCGCGATCCACGCCAGCACGAACACCGCGCCGGCCAGGCGGGCCAGGTTGCCCAACCCTATTTCCGCTTCCAGCAGGCGGCAGGTGCAGCCGATCACGAACAGCACGGCCAGCATGCCCAGCCCCAACGGGCGCGACAGGCGGTTGTAGAAGCACCACGCGCCGAACATCGCCAGGCCCGCCCAGATGCCGTTCTGGAACCAGGTGATCAGCGGCGGCAGGCACCACAGCAGGGCCACCACCGACCACAGGATGGCCGGCACCGCGACCACGTGGATGCGCTGGTTGGTGAGGTTGCGGTGGTCGTCGGAATAGCTGGCGAAGTAGCGGTCTACGGGGCGGGCAAGCGAGGTGCTGGACATGGTGCCTCCGATCGTGCCGGCACGTGGCCGGCGAGCTTTCCAGAGGAGGGCGGGCAGCGCCCGCCGCCGCCTCAATCGACGCTGATGCCGGCCAGTCGCTGCAGGGCTTCGGCGTACTTGGCACGCGTGCGCTCGATCACTTCTGCCGGAATGGACGGGCCCGGTGCGGTCTTGCCCCAGTCCAGCGTCTCCAGGTAATCGCGCACGAACTGCTTGTCGTAGCTCGGCGGGCTGGTGCCCACTTCGTACTCGTCGGCCGGCCAGTAGCGCGAAGAATCCGGGGTCAGCATCTCGTCCATGATGTACAGGCGGCCGTCTTCATCGGTGCCGAACTCGAACTTGGTGTCGGCCAGGATGATGCCGCGCTCACGCGCGTAATCGGCGGCGAAGGCATAGATGCGCAGGGTCGCATCGCGCACGCGCTCGGCCAGGTCCACGCCGACCGCCTTGACCATCGCATCGAAATCGATGTTCTCGTCGTGGTCGCCGACGGCGGCCTTGGTGGACGGGGTGAAGATCGGCTCGGGCAGCTTTTCGGCCTGGCGCAGGCCGTCGGGCAGTTCAATGCCGCTGACCTTGCCGGTGCGCTGGTAATCCTTCCAGCCGCTGCCGATCAGGTAACCGCGGGCGATCGCTTCCACCGGCACCGGCTTCAGCTTCCGGGTAACCACCGCGCGCTTGGCGTACAGCGCCGCGTCCACGCCGTCGGGCAGCACGCTGGCCACGTCGATGCCGGTCAGGTGGTTGGGCATCAGGTGCGCGGTCTTGGCGAACCAGAAGTTGGACACCTGGCAGAGCATTTCGCCCTTGCCGGGGATCGGGTCGGGCAGCACCACGTCGAAGGCCGACAGGCGATCGGTGGCTACCATCAGCAGGTAGTCCCCCGGCGGCGTGCCTTCGGGCAGGCGCTCGCGCGGAATATCGAAAACGTCACGCACCTTGCCGCGATGGCGCAAGGGCAGGCCGGGAAGATCGGATTGCAACAACGTGGTCGGCACGGGCACTCCTGGGGGCTTCGTCGATACGAGCTGCCCAGGGACCCGGAGGGCCCGCCGGCCAGCGGGCGGCCTAGTGTAAAGCCGTCCGGGGCGGCTGTGACGTAAAATGGAAAGCCAATTGGCCAAATCTGCCCGGAGCGCCATGCGCTGGTACGGAAAACTGCTGGGTTTCATCGCCGGGGCCCTGCTGTTCCGGCCCAATCCCTTGTTTGGCGCGGTGCTGGGCCTGCTGATCGGCCATGCGTTCGACGCCGACTGGTTCCGCCTGAACAAGGAAAACCCCTACCGTGAGCTGGGACTGACCTCGTCGGCGACCGAGTCGGAAATCGACCTGGCCTACCGCCGCCTGATGTCGCAATACCATCCTGACAAGCTGGTCGGCGCCGCGCCGGAACTGCTCAAGCAGGCCGAGGCCAAGAGCCGCCGCGTGAATGCCGCCTACGACCGCATCAAGACCCTGCGCAAGCGCTGAGTCCTGCCCCTCTTTCTTCCTGCTTCGAAGGCCTGGCCATGTCCAACTGCATCATCGCCCCGTCCATCCTGTCGGCCAACTTCGCCCGTCTCGGCGAAGAAGTCGACAACGTTCTCGCTGCCGGCGCGGACTGGGTCCATTTCGATGTGATGGACAACCATTACGTGCCCAACCTGACCATCGGCCCGCTGGTCTGCCAGGCGCTGCGCAAGCACGGCGTCACCGCGCCGATCGACGTGCACCTGATGGTGGAGCCGGTGGACCGGATCATCCCGGATTTCGCCGAGGCCGGTGCCACCTATATCAGCTTCCATCCGGAGGCCAGCCGCCACCCCCACCGCACCATCCAGCTGATCCGCTCGCTGGGCTGCAAGCCGGGCCTGGTGCTCAACCCCGGCACGCCGGTGGACATCCTGGACTGGGTGCTGGACGACCTGGACCTGGTGCTGCTGATGTCGGTGAACCCGGGCTTCGGTGGGCAGGCCTTCATTCCGTCCGCGCTGGACAAACTGCGCGTGGTGCGGCAGAAGATCGATGCCAGTGGCAAGGACATCCGCCTGGAGATCGACGGCGGGGTGAAGGCCGAGAACATCGGGGCGATCGCCGCGGCCGGCGCCGATGCCTTCGTGGCCGGCTCGGCGATCTTCAACGCCCCGGATTACCAGCAGGTGATCAGCGCGATGCGCGCCAACGTCGCCGCGGCGCGATGAGATAAAAGGGGACGGAGGGAATTAAACTCGTTTAATTCCCTCCGTCCCCTTTTTCTGCCCATGAACATCCGTCCGGCCACCGTCGCCGATGCAGGACTGATCCTGCGCTTCATCCGCGAACTGGCGATCTACGAGAAGGCCGAATCATCGGTGCAGACCGACGAAGCGGGGATCGCCGCCAGCCTGTTCGGGCCCGATGCCAGTGCCCAGGCGCTGGTCTGCGAAGCCGACGGCGAAGCGATCGGCTATGCGGTCTATTTCCATAACTATTCCACGTGGCTGGGCCGCAAGGGCATCTACCTGGAAGACCTGTACATCAGCCCGGAAAAGCGGGGATCCGGCGCCGGCAAGGCGTTGCTGAAGCACATCGCGCGGCAGGCGGTGGCCGAGGGTTGCGGGCGTTTCGAATGGTCGGTGCTGGACTGGAACCAGCCTGCGATCGATTTCTACGTCGCCGCCGGCGCGCGGCCACAGGACGAATGGACGGTGTACCGGCTGGAAGGCGATGCATTGCGCGCCTTCGCCGCCGCCTGAAAAAAAGACCACGCCGCTGCCGGCGTGGCCCTGCTGGAATAGTGGGAGGCTGATCCTGCCTCCATCCGTCTTCCCTGCTATGGCCTCCCATGTTCCGGGCTGTCGGTGACACGCTGATGACATTCACCAGCAAAGAACGCACGGCTGCTAGCCTGTGCCGCCCCCACCCCCGGAACCCCCCATGAGCCTTTCGCGCTGGCGCTTGATCCTGAACGGAAAATCCGCCGGGGACGTCGATGTGCGCGAGGCGGTCACGGCTTGGCGCGAACGCGGGATTAACCTTGAAGTGCGGGTCACCTGGGAGGCGGGCGATGCCGAGCGCTACGTGGCCGAAGCCATCGACAACGGGGTGGAGGTGATCATCGCCGGCGGCGGGGATGGCACCCTGAGCGCGGTGGCGGAAACGCTGGCGCACCGCGATGAGCCCGCCGATGCGCTGCCTTCCCTGGCGCTCTTGCCGCTGGGCACCGCCAATGATTTCGCCACCGCGGCGGGCTTCCCTGAGACCCCCGCCGATGTGCTGGCGCTGATCACCGCACAGGACCCGCGCGCGATCGACCTGCTGCGCATCGAAGCCGATGGCAAGGTCTGGTGGTGCGCCAATGTCGCCAGCGGTGGCTTCGGCACGCAGGTGACGGTGGAAACCGATGAGGGCCTGAAGAAGGTGCTGGGCGGCCTGGCCTATGTGCTGACCGGCATCTCCAAGCTGGGCCGCATCGAGCCGATCCTGGCGCGCGTGCACGGCCCCGGCTTCGACTGGGAAGGCGGCTTCATCGCGCTGGGCATCGGCAACGGCCGCCAGGCCGGTGGTGGCCAGGCGCTGTGCCCGCAGGCGGTCATCGATGATGGCCAGCTGGACGTCACCATCATTCCGGAACTGACCGGCGAAGTCGGCGCGATGCTGGGCCAACTGGTGACCGGCGGCAAAGAGGCGGCGCTGGAGCATGTCGCAACCCGCACCCGTTTGACCCGGGTGGAGATCCGCGCCGAAAAGCCGCTGACCCTCAACCTGGACGGTGAGCCCGTGGAAGCACGGCATTTCCGCATCGAATGCGTGCCGCGCCGCGTGCGCATGCATCTGCCTGCGGATTGCCCGCTGCTGTCCCGGTCGACAAGCCGATAGGTCTGGCATACTGGATTTGACCCGCGCAGCACGTCCCTGCGGTCAGCTTCATAACTCACTCACAAGGAGTACATGCCGTGAAATCAGCTGTCATCTCATTGGCTTCGATCACCCTGTTGGTTGCATTGACCGGTTGCAGCACGATCGCCGCGAAGACGAACGTTTTGGATGACGACAAGATCAAATCGCAGTCGGCCGGCGCCCTGGGCTACGAGCCGTCGCAGTTGACCCTTGTCAGCCGTCGCACCGAAGGCACTAACACCTACGCCAATCTGAAGGCATCGGACGGCAAGGAGTTCGTCTGCATCATCAATGGGGGCAACCTGCTCTCGATGGGCATGACCAATCCACCCGCCTGCAATAAGAAGGGTGAGCCGATCAAGGCCAGCCCGTTCCAGCGCTGATCAACGCACCTCGATCGGCGTAGTGGCGGCGCCGTCCCGGAAAGGGCGGCGCTGCCATGGCGCAATCTGTAGCGCGGATTGCGGCAGGTTGAGGGGGTCGCCGCCCCAAAGCAGCGGGAACAGGAGCAGCAGGGCACGCGAACGGTAGCGCCGAGCCGTGCTCGGCGAGCACAGCGGCAGGGCCCATGACGGCCAGTGTCGTCACCCACCCGAGCAGAGGCTGACGGCCAGCGGCCGTCACTACCAGCGAGCCGCCCTGCGCATGGTCCAGGCCCCGGGGGAGGGGCAGTCACGCGCGCGGCGGACGGCTTCCGCCTGGGGCGGCCCATGCGGTACAGTGACCGGGTGTCCATCCTGACGACCCCGCGATCCGTTTCTTCCGCACGCCGTAACTGGCGATGGTGGCCCGTAGCCGTCGTCCGCCCAGAAAACGCCGTATCCCGGAAGGAAAGTCGTGTTGAACACCCCCGCCCAGTTCCAGCAGCAGGCCGCTGAAGGCCACACCCGCATCCCCGTCGTCCGTGAAGTGCTGTCCGACCTGGACACGCCGCTCTCGGTCTACCTGAAGCTGGCCGACGGCCCGCACACCTATCTGTTCGAATCGGTCGAAGGCGGCGAGCGCTTCGGGCGCTATTCCATCATCGGCCTGCCGGCGCGCCGCGTGTACACCTTCCGCGGCCGCACCCTGACCATCGCCGAACACGGCCAGGTCGTGGAAACCCGGGAAGTGGCCGACCCCTTCGCCGAAGTCGAGGCGCTGCGCAGCGCGCATTCGGTGCCCAAGCTGGACGGGTTGCCCGGCTTCACCGGCGGGCTGGTCGGCTGGTTCGGCTTCGAATGCATCGGCTACATCGAACCCCGCCTGGCGCCGCCGGCCGGGCGCGATGAACTGGGCACGCCGGACATCCTGCTGATGCATTCCGAAGAGCTGGCGGTGTTCGACAACCTCAAGGGACGGCTGTACCTGATCGTGCATGCCGACCCGCGCCAGCCCGGTGCCTGGGACGAGGCGCAGGCGCGGCTGGACGCGCTGGCCGGCAAGCTGCGTGCGCCCGGCGCCGGCTATCCCGCGCCGCTGCACAGCGACGTACTGGACGAGGGTGACTTCATCTCCGGCTTCACCCGCGAGGGTTTCATCGACGCGGTGGAACGCAGCAAGGATTACATCCGCTCCGGCGACATCTTCCAGGTGGTGCTGAGCCAGCGCCTGAGCGTGCCGTTCAAGGCGCGGCCGGTGGATGTCTACCGCGCGCTGCGGGCGCTCAATCCTTCGCCATACATGTATTTCCTGGATGTCGGTGACATGCAGGTGGTGGGCTCGTCGCCGGAGATCCTGGTGCGCCTGCAGCACGACGCCGACGGCGTGGGTCATGTCACCGTGCGGCCGATCGCCGGCACGCGGCCGCGTGGCGCCACGGTGGAAGAGGACAACGCACTGGAAGCCGAACTGCTGGCTGATCCGAAGGAGCGGGCCGAACACCTGATGCTGATCGACCTGGGCCGCAACGATGCCGGCCGCGTTTCCAGCGCTGGCACGGTGGAGGTCGGCGAGCAGTTCGTGATCGAGCGCTACAGCCATGTGATGCACATCGTCAGCGAGGTGACCGGGCAACTGCAGCCGGGCCTGAGCTATGCCGACGTGCTGCGCGCCACGTTCCCGGCCGGCACGGTCAGTGGCGCGCCGAAGATCCGCGCGCTGGAAGTGATCCGCGAACTGGAGCCGATCAAGCGCAACGTGTATGCCGGCAGCATCGGCTACATCGGCTGGCATGGCGATGCGGACACCGCCATTGCGATCCGCACTGCGGTGATCAAGGACGGCCGCCTGCACGTACAGGCCGGCGCCGGCATCGTCTACGACTCGGACCCGCAGAAGGAATGGGACGAGACGATGAACAAGGGCCGCGCGCTGTTCCGCGCGGTCGCCCAGGCGGCCAAGGGCCTGTAACGCGCTTCATTTTCCTGGCGCGCGTCCTGCGCGCCCGTCTCCCCTACGAAGTCTGGAACCTGATCCATGTTGTGGATGATCGACAACTACGACAGCTTCACCTACAACCTCGTGCAGTACCTGCAGACGCTGGGTGCCGAGGTCAAGGTGGTGCGCAACGATGCGATGACGGTCGATGAGATCGCCGCGCACAAGCCCGAACGCATCGTGATTTCGCCCGGCCCATGCACGCCCAACGAGGCCGGCATTTCGCTGGAACTGATCCAGCGGCTGGGCCCGACCACGCCGATCCTCGGCGTCTGCCTGGGCCACCAGGGCATCGGACAGGTGTATGGCGGCACGGTGATCCGTGCGGGCAACATCATGCACGGCAAGACCTCGCCGATCCGCCATGAAGGCAAGGGCGTGTTCGCCGGTCTGCCGGATCGCTACCATGCCACGCGTTATCACTCGTTGGTGGTGGACAAGGCGCGGCTGCCGGCGTGCCTGGAGGTCACCGCCTGGACCGAGAACGAGGACGGTACGGTGGAGGAAATCATGGGCCTGCGCCATCGTGAACATCCGGTGGAAGGCGTGCAGTTCCATCCCGAATCCATCCTTACCGAGCACGGCCACGCGCTGCTGCGAAACTTCCTGCAGCGCTGAGCTGCACGCCGACCCCAGGAGTCCATCGATGCGCTTCTCCCCCCAGGAAGCCCTGCAACGCACCATCGAACACCGCGAGATCTTCTTCGAAGAGATGGTCGACCTGATGCGGCAGATCATGCGCGGCGATGTGTCGCCGATGATGACCGCCGCGATCCTGACCGGGCTGCGGGTCAAGAAGGAAACGGTGGATGAGATCGCCGCCGCTGCGACCGTGATGCGCGAGTTCGCGCTGCCGGTACCGGTCACCGATACCCGCCACATGGTCGATATCGTCGGCACCGGCGGCGATGGCTCGCACACCTTCAACATCTCCACCTGTTCGATGTTCGTGGCCGCCGCTGCCGGTGCGCGCGTGGCCAAGCATGGCAACCGCAGCGTGTCGTCCAAATCCGGAAGCGCCGATGCGGTGGAAGCACTGGGCGCGGTGATCGAACTGCAGCCGGCGCAGGTGGCGCAGGCCATCGAACAGACCGGCGTGGGCTTCATGTTCGCGCCCATCCACCACCCGGCGATGAAGGTCGTGGCGCCGGTCCGGCGGGAGATGGGCGTGCGCACCATCTTCAACATCCTGGGCCCGCTGACCAACCCGGCCAGCGCACCGTCGGTGCTGATGGGCGTGTTCCATCCGGACCTGGTCGGCATCCAGGCGCGCGTGCTGCGCGAGCTGGACACCGCGCGTGCCATGGTGGTGTGGGGCCGCGACAACATGGACGAGATCTCGCTTGGCGCCGGCACCCTGGTGGGTGAGCTGCGCGACGGCAAGGTCCGCGAGTACGAGATCCACCCGGAGGACTTCGGCATCGCCATGTCGGCCAGCCGCAACCTGCGCGTGGATGGCCCGGAACAGTCCATCGCGATGCTGCGTGCGGTGCTGGACAACGAGCCGGGCCCGGCGCTGGACATCGTGGCGCTGAACGCGGGTGCGGCCCTGTACGTGGCCGACGTGGCCAGCGACATCGCTGATGGCCTCGCACGTGCCCGCGCCGCGATCGCCGATGGCAGCGCCCGCGCGCGCCTGCAACAGTACGTCGACATCACCCGCGTGCTGGCAGGCTGAGGCGGCAACGCCGGAAACGACTTAACTCCCTCCGTCCCCTTTTTCGTGTGAACACCATGAGCGACATCCTGCAGACGATCCTGGCCCGCAAGGCCGAAGAAGTGGCCCAGCGCCGCGCCGCCGTGCCGCTGGAACAGCTGCAGGAACGGCTGGCCGATGCGCCGCCGGTGCGCGGGTTCGTGCGTGCATTGCAGGCAGCGATCGCCAACGGCGACCCGGCGGTCATCGCCGAGGTCAAGAAGGCCAGTCCCTCCAAGGGCGTGATCCGTCCGGATTTCCATCCGGCCGATATTGCGGTCAGCTACGAATTCGGCGGGGCCAGCTGCTTGTCCGTACTGACCGACATGGACTTCTTCCAGGGCAGCGATGCCTACCTGCAGCAGGCACGCGAAGCCTGCACGCTGCCGGTGCTGCGCAAGGACTTCGTGGTCGACCCGTACCAGGTGGTCGAAGCGCGCGTGCTCGGCGCCGACTGCATCCTGTTGATCGTCGCCGCGCTGGAAGACACCCAGTTGGCGGAGCTGTCCGAGCTGGCGATCAGCCTGGGCATGGACGTGCTGGTGGAAGTGCACGACATCGATGAACTTGAGCGCGCGCTGCAGGTGCCGGCGCCGATGATCGGCATCAACAACCGCAACCTGCGCACCTTCGAGGTGTCGCTGCAGACCACGCTGGACATGCGCAACGCGGTGCCGAAGGATCGCCTGCTGGTGACCGAAAGCGGCATCCTGGGTCCGCAGGATGTCGGCCTGATGCGTGATGCCGGGATCAACGCGTTCCTGGTGGGCGAAGCGTTCATGCGGGTGGAGGAACCAGGCGAGGGCCTGCGTCAGCTATTCTTCGCGGCATGAGCACGATCTATCCAACCCCGCAGGACGATGCGCCGCTGGTGGTGTTCGATTTCGACCACACCCTGTATGACGGCGATTCCGGCAGCCATCTGTTTGCCACCCTGATCAAGCGCAATCCCTTGCGGTTGCTGGCTGCGCTGCTGGTGACGCCGGTCGCCGGCCCGCTGGTGGCGATGCTGCCCACGCGCCGCGCCGGCATTTCGATCTACGTTTGGATCGCCACCTTCGGCATGCACCGCGCACGCGAGTTCAACCGCGTCATCGATGCCTATGTGCTGAAGCACGAACCGACACTGCGCGCGAAACTGCTGCCGCAGGCGCTGGAGGTGTTCGCCGCGCACCGTGCCAGGGGCGACCGCGTGGTGGTGGCCACCGGCGCGCCGCCGGAGCTGGCGCGGGCGATCCTGGCCTTCGTCGCGCACGTGGACGTGCCGGTGATCGGCAGTGAAGTCGGGCCGCGCTTCGGTGCCGTCGGCGCCACCCGGCACTGCCACAACGAAGAGAAGATGCGCATGCTGCGCGAGCGCGGCTACGGCAACATCGATGTGGCCTACTCCGACAGCACCGCCGACCTGCCGCTGCTGGTGGCGGCCAGGGCACCGGTGGTGGTCAATCCCAAGCGTGGCAGCGTGGACTTCTTCCGTCGCGTGTTGCCCGAAGGTACGCGCATCCTCAACTGGGGTTGCGAAGACCGCGGCGGCGAAAAGGCCTGAGGCCGCTGCATCCGGTAGTGACGGCCGCTGGCCGTCAGCCCTTGCCTTCGGCGCTACCGCTCCAGCAGGCCGAACACCGTATGGCCGATCTGATACAGGCTGATCGCCAGCACCAGCACGCCTACGGCGACCAGCACCCAGCGTTCCTTGACCCGCTTCACCAGCACCGCGGCCAACGGGGCGGCCATCATGCCGCCGATCAGCAGGCCGGCGACGATCTGCAGGTGGTGCAGCCCCATCGACAGCAGGAAGGTCGCGGAGACCGTCAGCGTCACTACGAACTCGGCTGCATTGACGGTGCCGATGGTGGTCCGCGCCTCACCGCCCCGCGCCAACAGCGTGGAGGTGGCCACCGGGCCCCAGCCGCCGCCGCCGCTGGCATCCAGGAAGCCTGCGACGGCACCCAACAGCGGCACGCGCTTGATGTCGCCCTTGGGCATCAGCCGACCGGCCGCGCGCAACAGGATGACGATGGCGAGCACCAGCAGGTACAGATAAATCAATGGCCGGATGATGTCGCCAGGCAGCTGGGTGAGTCCGTATGCGCCGACTGCCCCGCCGATCGCGCCGGGTATGGCCAGGCGCACGAACAATCGGCGGTCCACGTTGCCGGCCATCAGGTGGGAAACCCCCGACGCGCCGGTGGTGAAGACTTCGGCGGTGTGGACGCTGGCGCTGACCTGTGCCGGTGGCAGGCCCATGCTGAGCAGCACCGAAGACGACACCAGCCCGAACGCCATGCCCAGCGCGCCGTCGACCAGCTGCGCGCCGAGGCCGATCAGGATGAACCACCAGAATTCGCTGCTCAGCTCCATCACATCATCCTGCAGGACTGCCGTGCACCGGCAGGTGACGGCGGGGGTGACGCAGTGACGGCCAACGGTCGTCACCCACCAGGGGCAGGGTCACCCACCAGGGGCGGCGTCACCCGTCAGGAGACCTTCAGCGCGTGCCGTACAGCACCACGGTCTTGCCGCGGGCATGCAGCAGGCCGTCCACCTGCAGCTTCTTCAGCACCCGGCCGGCCATCTCGCGCGAGCAGCCGACCAGGCGCGCCAGTTCCTGCCGGGATACCCGCAGCTGGCTGCCCTGCGGGTGGGTCATGGCCTCCGGTTCTTCGGCCAGGTCATGCAGGGTGCGCACGATCCGGTCGGTCACGTCCAGGAAGGCCAGGCGGCTGGCCTTGCGGCTGGTATCGAGCAATCGCTTGGATATCTGCTGGCCCAGCGCGTACAGCAGGCGCGGGGCATCGTTGGACAGCGGGCCCAGGAACAGCTGGTGCAGGCGTTCGTAGCTGATCTCGGCCAGCTCGCAGGCGGTCCGGGTGCGCAGGATGACCTCGCGGCGGTCCGATTCCACGAACAGGCCCATTTCACCAACGAACTCGCCGGTGCCGAAGTAGCCGAGCACCAGCTCGCGCTCCTCGTCCTCTTCAGCAATTATTGAAACCGACCCACTGATCACGTAGTACAGGGTCCCGGCCGGATCACCGGGGCGGAACACATCGGTTCGGGCAGGGTAGCGACGCCGGTGGCTGTGGGCCAGGAAGCGGTCGATGGTAGCGATGTCCAAAGCCAAAGGACTGGTAGCAAGGCGCACGGTTGACACGATGGTGGCGCTCCCTCTGCGCATGAACGGATTCACGGGGTGGAGAGCAGCTTAGCGGAGCGCAAATGTTAAGAGCAAACAATTAGCTGTTCACGGCAGCCCGTTCAGGTCCCCCCTCGGGGAACAATTGCCTCATAATTGATCCTTTCCCCGCTCTTACAGGATCGCCGCCCGTGGTCAAGCCGTTGCCTCGCCTGAGGTTGCAAGGTTTCAACAACCTCACCAAGGCGCTGAGCTTCAACATCTATGACGTCTGTTACGCCCGCACCGAAGAGGAGCGTCAGCGTTACATCGACTACATCGATGAAGAGTACAACGCCGACAGGCTGACTCAGATTCTCACGGACGTCGCCGAGATCATCGGCGCGAACATCCTCAACATCGCGCGCCAGGATTACGATCCGCAGGGTGCCTCGGTGACGATCCTGATCTCCGAAGAGCCGGTGATCGACAAGAAGCAGGCCGGCAAGGAGTTGATTTCCGACGCCGTGGTCGCGCACATGGACAAGTCGCACATCACCGTGCACACCTATCCGGAAACGCACCCGCAGGAAGGCATCGCCACCTTCCGCGCCGACATCGACGTGGCCACCTGCGGCGTGATTTCGCCGTTGAAGGCGCTGAACTACCTGATCGAGAGTCTGGAATCGGACATCGTGATCATGGATTACCGCGTGCGTGGCTTCACCCGTGATGTGAAGGGCAAGAAGCACTACATCGATCACAAGATCAACTCGATCCAGAACTTCCTGGCCAAGAACATCAAGTCGCGTTACGAGATGTTCGACGTCAACGTCTACCAGGAAAACATCTTCCACACGAAGATGCACCTGAAGGACTTCGACCTGGACCAGTACCTGTTCGAAGAGAAGGCCAAGAACCTGTCCTTCAAGGAACGCATGAAGATCGAGGCGCTGCTGCGCCGTGAAATCGAAGAGCTGTTCCACGGGCGCAACCTGTCCGAGTGAGACCGGCAGGGTCCTCCGGGGCCGTGCTTATGAAGGCGGGACGTCCCGCCCCGTGGAACCGCGATCTGCGCAGATCGGCGTTTCACGGCAGTTGACCGACCCACGGCCCGGTGTGAAGACACCGGGCCGTTTTGTTTTCGTTTAGAAAGTTGAGGAGCACCCCATGCCTTGGATCTATCTGCTGCTGGCCGGCATCTTTGAAATCGGCTTCGCCATCGGCATGAAATATTCCGATGGTTTCAGCAAGCCGTTGCCGACCGTTGCCACCGTGGTGGCCGCGTTGATCAGCCTGTTCCTGATGAGCCAGGCGATGAAAACCATCCCGGTCGGTACCGCCTACGCCATCTGGACCGGCATCGGCGCGCTGGGCGTTGCGGTGCTGGGCATCTTCCTGTTCAACGACAGTGCCTCGCCGGCCCGGCTGGGCTGCGTGGCGCTGATCGTGGCCGGTGTGATCGGGCTGAAGCTGGTTTCCACGCCCTGACCCCGGTTTATTGGAGCCACGCTCGGCGCCGCCTCACAACCGGTACGCGATCGTCTTCATCACCTTCGATGCCAGCGCCATCGCGCCGGGAATCGGGAACGGCAGTCGGCGCGCACCGGCCTGCTCAGCGTGCTCGGCATGCCGGGCTTCGTCTTCCTTCATCACCTTGATCACTTCGCGGCTGCGCAGGTCGGCTGGCGGCAGCGTCTCAAGGTGCTCGTCCAGGTGGGCTTCCACCTGGCGTTCGGTCTCCACCACGAAGCCGAGGTTCCAGCCGTCACCGCGCAGCCCGGCCAGCGTGCCGATCGCATAGCTGCCGGCGTACCAGACCGGATTGAACCGGCTGGGGCGGCTGTCCAGTTCCCCCAGGCGGATCGCGCACCAGGCCAGGTGGTCGGTTTCTTCCTGCGCCGCCTCCAGCAGGTGGGCGCGGGTTGCCGGATCCCGGGCGACAGCCGCCTGGCCGAAGTACAGCCCCTGCGCACAGACCTCGCCGACATGGTTGATCCGCATCAGGCCGGCCGCATGCCGTCGCTCGCCCGGGCTCATGCCGGGCTCGGCCGCGTCGGTGGCCGGGTAGGGGCGTTCTGCCGGCGGATTGCCGAACACCGTGTCCAACGCACGCTGTGCCTCGGTCAGCAGGTGATCCAGCGGGGTGGTCTGGCGGAGCGCGCTCATGGTGGGGCCGGTGACGTCAGGGGATCCCTGATTCTCGCCGCCCGGCGCGCCCCTGCCAACCCATGGGCATGGGCGAACTTGCGCGGCGGGACGAAGCTGGGTAAAATCCCGCCTCTTGCGTTTCACCTTCACAACGCGTGGCAGAGTTCCGGCCCTCCTGGCCGCAATGAGCCCGACGACCTACATAGAGTTCTTCATGAGCACTTTCACCGCTAAGAACGAGACCGTCCAGCGCGACTGGTACCTCGTTGACGCCGAGGGCAAGACCCTGGGCCGTCTCTGCACCGAGCTGGCCCGCCGTCTGCGTGGCAAGCACAAGCCGGTCTACACCCCGCACGTTGATACCGGCGACTACCTGGTCGTCATCAATGCAGAAAAGATTGTCGTCACCGGCAAGAAGCTGCAGGACAAGATGTATCACCGTTTCACCGGTTACATCGGCAACCTGAAGACCGAATCCCTGGCCCAGGCGCTTGAGCGTCACCCGGAGCGCGTGATCGAGATCGCCGTGAAGGGCATGCTGCCGAAGGGTCCGCTGGGTCGCCAGATGTACCGCAAGCTCAAGGTCTACGCAGGCACTGAGCATCCGCACGCCGCACAGCAGCCGCAGGTTCTGGATATCTAATCATGGCTATCACTCAAAACTACGGCACTGGCCGCCGCAAGTCCTCCACTGCCCGCGTGTTCCTGCGCAAGGGCTCTGGCAAGATCACCGTCAATGGTCGTCCGCTGGACGAGTTCTTCGGTCGTGAGACTGCGCGCATGATCGTGCGCCAGCCGCTCGAGCTGACCAAGAACACCGAAAGCTTCGACATCCTGGTCACCGCCGCTGGCGGCGGCACCACCGGCCAGGCCGGTGCGATCCGCCTGGGCATCGCCCGCGCGCTGGTCGAGTACGACGAAACCCTGAAGTCCGAGCTGCGCAAGGCTGGCTTCATGACCCGTGACGCCCGTGAAGTCGAGCGTAAGAAGGTCGGCCTGCACAAGGCACGTCGCGCCACCCAGTTCTCCAAGCGCTGATTTGCCGCGCCTGGCGTGGGGCCTTCGGGGCCCTGCTGGGAGGAAAACAAAAACCCGGCTTCGGCCGGGTTTTTGTTTGCGCGTTGTTTGGGTTTTGACCCTGCGTGTCGAGCAAGCTCGACACTACGGGACCCCATCCGGAGTAGAGCCCCCTTGTTGTTCAAGGGGGCGCGCCAACGGCGCGGGGATAAGGTGGAATGCGCGGACATTTCCGCGGCGCCGCAGGCGCGGCGAAAATGCTCAAGGGGGCGCGCCAACGGCGCGGGGATAAGGTGAAATGCGCGCCCAAATACTAAAAAAGGCCTGATCAAAGATCAGGCCTTTTTTAGTATTTGGCTGCCCCGGATGGATTCGAACCACCGAATGCCTGAGTCAGAGTCAGGTGCCTTACCGCTTGGCGACGGGGCAAAATAGGTGAAGCAATTGTCTCACTTTCCAAGTCGAAAACCAACCTCGACATGGTGGCTATGGGTGGACTCGAACCACCGACCCCAGCATTATGAGTGCTGTGCTCTAACCGGCTGAGCTACATAGCCTTGTGTGAGCCGGCTATTCTGGGCATGTGTACGAAACATGTCAATAGTTTTGTGTGCTGCTTGTGGGCCGACAGACGGCATGGGATAGTCCCTGTCAGTAGATTTCTAGGAGTCCGCATCGTGATCGATCCGGACGGCTATCGACCGAACGTCGGCATCGTGTTGATGCGCCAGGACGGTCAGGTGTTCTGGGCACGTAGAGTGCGCCGGGATGGCTGGCAGTTCCCACAGGGCGGCATGAACACCGATGAGACGCCCGTCGAGGCCATGTATCGTGAACTGCAGGAAGAGACCGGCCTGCTGCCCGAACACGTTGAAGTGCTCGGTGCTACCCCCGGTTGGCTGCGTTACAAGCTCCCTGCGCGCGCGATCCGCCGCAATGAGCGACAGGTGTGCATCGGCCAGAAGCAGGTCTGGTTCCTGCTGCGCCTGACCGGTGACGAGTCGCACGTGCAGCTGGACCTGACCGAGACGCCCGAGTTCGACAACTGGCGCTGGGTCGATTTCTGGTATCCGGTCGAGCACGTGGTGATGTTCAAGCGCGGTGTGTACGCGCGTGCGTTGCGCCACCTCGCACCGATGGCGCGGGGCGTTGCCGGCGCAGGGGTGACGCAGATGCCGACGGGTGCGCAGGAAGCCTGGATGCCGGGGCATGCGGCAGGCCACGATCGGCCGCGCAAGCGTCCGACCAAGCGCGGTTACTGGCCCAAGAAGGTGCTGGGCGATCCCACCTGATGATCGTCCCAGGCTGAACTCCATCGAGAATGATTCAGCTTGTCAATTGACAACCATTCGCGTTTGAAGTGGAATATCGGCAGGCCAGCATCGGCCTGCCAGCCCCGGCCGCCCTCGTGTACGTCTGCATCTGCAACGGAGTCACCGACCACCAGATCCGCGAAGCTGCGGTGGATGGCTGCATGACGGTGGCCGAACTGACGATGCGGACCGGCTGCGGCGCTACCTGCGGGTCCTGCCTGGACATGGCCGGCGACCTGCTGGCCAAGGCACGCAACACCCACGACCTGCCGCTGCCGGTTCTCGGCGGCCTGCAGGCCGCCTGAGCGCCTGCGCCGCAACGCGCAACTGAGCACGATTCGCGTTCCTTCATCGCCGGCGCAAAGCCGCTACAGTGCCTGCGTTTTCAGCGTGCAGGAGCACCCCTCATGAAAGGCGACGCCAAAGTCATCCAGTACCTCAACAAGGTGCTGTACAACGAACTGACTGCGATCAACCAGTACTTCCTGCACGCCAAGATGCTGAAGAACTGGGGCATCAAGGAACTCGCCGAGCACGAGTACAAGGAATCGATCGAAGAGATGAAGCATGCCGACATGCTGTCTGATCGCATCCTGTTCCTTGAAGGGCTGCCGAACTTCCAGGCGCTGGGCAAGCTGCGCATCGGCGAGAATCCGTCGGAAATCCTGCAGTGCGATCTGGCGCTGGAAAGCGAGGCGGTCGAGGTGTTGCGCGAAGCGGTGGCCCATGCCGATTCGGTTGGCGACTACGTCAGCCGCCAGCTGTTCACCAAGATCCTGGATTCCGAAGAAGAGCACATTGACTGGCTGGAAACCCAGCTGGAACTGATCGGTCGCCTTGGCGAGCCGAAATACCTGCTCAGCAAGCTGGAAGACTGAGCGGGCCGTGATGGGTGCCGACCAAGGTCGGCACTACGGTCGGCACTACCGCCGCTGCCAGCCGGCCAGTGCCATGCGTGCACGCGCGAACTCGGCGACCACGCGCGCGGCGGCGACTACCGGCATCTGCAGCGTGCCGTTGCGCGCTTCCAGTTCGATGCGCCGCGCAGCAGAGGACAAGGCCATCGCGCCGACATTCGCACTGGATGACTTCAGGCTGTGCGCCAGTGCGCGCAGCTTTTCCTGATCGTCTTCCTGCGCCGCCGCCTGCAGTTGCTGCACCGCGATCGGTGTGTCATGCAGGAACGCGTCGATGATCGCCTGCGTGCTCGCCCCGATCACCTCGTGCAGTTCATCCAGCACGGTCGGGTCCAGTGCGGCCTGCGAAGCTTCCGCATCCTCGTCCGCTGCCACCAACTGGTGCTGCGCTTCGGTGCTGCCGATGTCCTGCGCGCCCAGGGTCCAGCGCTTCAGCATGCTTCGCAACGCCGAAAGTTCAACCGGTTTGGACAGATAGTCATCCATGCCGGCCTGCAGGCAGCGCTCACGGTCACCGGCCATGGCATTGGCGGTCATGGCGATGATCGGCATCCGGGGGCGGGTGGATATTGCTTCCTGCGCGCGCCATTGGCGGGTGGCGGCGTAGCCATCCAGCACCGGCATCTGGCAGTCCATCAGCACCACGTCGATACCCCCTGCGTGCAGTTCACCCAGCGCCTGTTCGCCATCGTGCGCGGTGCGCACCGTGCAGCCCATCACTTCCAGCACGCGCTCGGCCACCATCAGGTTGACCATGTTGTCTTCCACCAGCAGCACCCGCAGGTCCAGGCGGTCCGGCGTAGTGGCAATGGAGGGAGGCAGCGTTGCATCGCCAAGCAGCGCCGCAGGCCGCGCTGAGCGCGTGGCAGCCGGCACCAGCACCGCGTGCAGTGCCGCGTCGGCCTGCAGTTCGTCCACCCAGTGCTGGCCGTTGCGTGCGGGTGCGTTGCCCAGGTGCAGCCACAGCACCTGGGGTGCTTCCGTACCGCGTTCTGCGAGCGCCCGCTGCACGGACGCATCGCCGTTGCGCAGCAGGCGTCCATCGACCACCAGCCAGGCCAGTGCACGGGTCGTCGCGCGGACGGCCTCCAGTGCCAGCGCCAGCGTCTGCACGGCCTGCACCTGCAGGCCATGCTGCGCGCCGACGCGCTGCACGCGCTGCTGCAGCAAGGGGTCGTCGCTGAGCAGCAGCAGGTTGCCCAGTTCCGGGCCGTGCCCGCTGCGGGTGTCTCCCAGCGCCTTCAACAGCGGGATCTCGAACCAGAACGTGGCGCCTTGGCCGGGCGCCGAATGCACGCCGATCTGGCCCTGCATCAGCTCGATGATGCGGCGGCAGATCGCCAGCCCCAGGCCGGTGCCACCGTACATGCGCGTGGTGGACGCGTCGGCCTGGCTGAAGGACTGGAACAGGCGCGACTGCTGTTCCTGGTCGATGCCGATGCCGGTGTCGACGACCTCCAGACGCAGTTCGTGCCGGAACGCGGTCTCGCCCAGCCGGCGCACCTTCAGCGTGACCTGGCCGCGGGCGGTGAACTTGATCGCGTTGGCCAGCAGGTTGCCGAGTACCTGGCGCAGCCGCACCGGATCGCCGCGAACCGACAAGCGCACGGCAGGGTCCAGCTCCAGCACGATGCGCAGGCCCTTGGCCTCTGCCGCACGCTGCATCAGCTGCACCACGCCTTCCAGCAGTTCGCGCAGGTTGAAGGTGGTGGTCTCCAACACCAGTGCATTGGCTTCCAACCGCGAGTGATCGAGGATGTCATCGACGATGCGCAGCAACTGCTGCGAGCTGGTGACCGCGGTGCCCAGCATCTGCCGCTGCTCCGGCTCCAGGCTGCCGCGCCCGATCAGGTCGAGCACCGGGATGATGCCGTTGAGCGGCGTGCGGATTTCATGGCTCATCGTGGCCAGGAACTCACCCTTGGCCAGCACCGCTGCTTCGGCCGCCTGCTTGGCCAGCAGCAACTGCTGCTCCAGCTGTCCCTGCTGCTCGTGCAGCCGTTGCAGGCGCTCCAGTTCCTGCTGCAGCTGGCGCAGGCGCTGCTCGGCTTCGGGCGGGGCTGCCCCGTGCGCCCCGTGCTGCTGCGCCGCCAGCGGCCACAGCAGCAGCGCCACGCAGGCCGCTACCAGCCCCAGCCACGGCCAGGGGCCGTTCCAGCGCAGGGTTACGGCCAGCAGGCAGCCAACGCTGATGGCCGCCGCTGCCAGCCCGGCCCGGTAGATCCATCGGCCCCGTCCGTGGGTCACCGGGTCAGAGCACCGCGTTGAGGAAATCGAAATCCAGGTCGCTGCCGGCCGACTGCACCATGTTGCCCTGGATGAAATCCACGCCGCCTACCCACATCGCCGCCGCGGCTTGGGGATCTTCGATCTGCTGGCCGATGATGAGCAGGTTGGCGCGGTGCGCCACGTCGATCGCAGCGCGCATTTCATCGCGCGTCTGCGGGTTGGCGTGGCTGCTGGAGAAACGTCCTGCCATGCGCACGAACGACAGCGGCAGCTGGGTCAGCAGGGCATTGGCCTCCGGCCCGGGTTCGAACTGGCTCAGGCAGAAGCGCACGCCCAAGGCACTGACCCGCGTGCAGAACTGCTGCAGGGTGACGGTGTGGATCAGCGCATCGGGCAGGCGCACGTCGACCACCAGTGCACTGCCGTCCAATTGCCGCTGCTGCAGCGATTCGATCAGCCAGTCGGCGAACGCATCGCGCGCCAGCGTGCGCAGCGACTGCGATACGAACAGATGCAGTGGCGGAGTGGCATGGCGGTAATGGTCGAGCAGGCCCAGCGCATGGTCGATCACCTGCTGGTCGAGGTCGGCGATGCGGCCAGCCGCCTCGGCGGCAGGTATGACCTGGCCGGCGGTCAGCACGCTGCCATCGGCTTGGCGCAGCCGCAGCAGGACCTGGTACTGCGCGTTGCCGCCACCGGCCACGGCGACGATCGGCTGGTAAGCCAGTTCCAGCTGGCCGTCCAGCATCGCCAGGTGTTCATCGCTGCTGGTTTCTTCGTGCGGCACGAACCCGGCTACACCGGCGGTCAGCAGGCGTGCCTGCAGCGTGGTGCGCTCGATCGCCTCCAGCGCGCTGCCGACGTCCGGGAAGCCCGGCGACAGCGCCGCGAAACCGATCACCCCGCGCAGGTGCACCGATTCATCGTCGCGGATCACGAAGGCACGGCTGGACAACTGTTCGCGCAGCGACTGCGCGGTGGCGTCCAGCTGCTCTTCGTCGACGCCGCGTGCCAGGGCAAGGAAACTGTTGTCGTTCAGGCGCGCCAGCAGGTGCGGCTGCGCGGCTTCGGCCAACCGTTGCCCAGCCTGCACCATCAGGCGCTCGAAGGCGGCATAGCCATAGCGCTCGCGCAGGCCCAGCGCGCTGGCGATTTCAATGAAGAACAGACCGCCGCGGTCGCGGTGGCCGAGCGCGGCAGACAGCTGCTGCAGCAGGTGGTGGCGGGTCGGCAGCCCGGTTTCCGGGTTGTTGAGCAGCGGACCGCCGCGGTCACCGGTCTGCGCTGCCGCCTGCGCACGTGCGCGACGGATGCGGTTGGAGACCGCCGCGATCAGGTGGCGCGGGCGGATCGGCTTGCTCAGGTAATCATCGGCGCCGCTGTCGAGGACTTCGAACTGGCGTTCCGGATCGGGATCACCGCTGAGGAAGACGATCGGCAGCATCTGCAGGCCGGGCAACTGGCGGATCATCGCAGTGAGCCGCATGCCATCCAGGCCGGGCAGGTGCAGGTCCATCAGGATCAGGTCCGGCGCATGCTCCTTCAGGGCCGGCTGCACGCTCTCCGCATCGCCCACCACGATCGCTTCCATGCCGGCGCCATGCAGCACGCTCTGTGCGAACAGGGCCTGCGCCCGGTCGTCTTCCACCACCAGGATGCGATACGGCGCGTCGCTGGGGAGGAAGCCGGTTGGTAGATCGTCCTGTGCATCCGCGGCGGTGTGCAGCGGCGGTGGGGTCGCACCGGGCAGCGCGATGACATTGTCGTCTGCCGCAGCCGTCGTCGCAGCGCTGGACGGCGCCTGCGAAGGCACGCTGGCCCAACGCTGCCAATGATCGGCGGGCGGGGTTTCTGCACGCGCGTTGCGTGGCGGGTGGGTATCGTTCACGGAGTCGCCGGCAGGGGGAGTAGGGGGATTATGCGGCAGGCCCGGTGCGGGGCGCGTCGCGATCGTTACCGGCCAGCCAGCGCATTCCTCTCCAGAGCGCGCGCCATACCAGCCAGACAGTCAACGCGCCGGCCAGGCTGCAGGCCAGCACCACGCCCAGCGCAAGCCAAGGATGGGCCAGTGCCAACGCAAGGCCGCCGACCACCACGGTATCTTCGGCCGCCGAGGCAACCCAGTTGCTGGCCGGTTCGGGCGAGGTATTGAGCAGTGCGCGGGTGCCGGATTTCAGTCCGTGGCTGGCCAGCGCGACGCCCGCACCGGCCAGCAGCGTGCCGGTGCCGAGGTCCCCGTCAGGCGACAAGGTAGCGGCGGCGAGGAACGCGCCGGCCGGCACGCGGGCCAGGGTCTGCAGCAGGTCCCATGCCGAATCCACGCCGGGGATCTTGTCGGCGAAGAATTCGGCGACGGCCAGCACCGCCGAGGTGCCCAGCACCCACCACGATTCGGTGGCCTGCAGGGCCGGTGGCAGGTCGACCCAGCCCAGCAGCCCGGCCAGACCCACGCCGAACACGGTGAGGTAGACACGGATGCCGGCCAGCCAGGCCAGCAGGATGCCGATCACGAACAGGTGGGCGTCGGTCATGGCGAAGGCTCCGGTCAGCGAGGTGGACATGCCTGCCGCGGGTAGCCGGCCAGCACGAACGGCACGTTCGAAGGCTGCACTATCGGCGATGGAGAGGCTGAACGCCACAGCTGCGCTCCTGGACAGCCGCCGGTGTCACCTGCGTCCTGAATTACAATGGCCTGACTGATCCGCCGAGGCCGAGCCTGCATCGCACTGACCGATGCTCCGGAGACCTGCCATGAACAACCGTCCGCCTTCGCGCGTCCAGATCCGCATGCCCGGCCAGGCCGCCGGGCCGCATGACCGTCGCCGTCTCTGGGTGCTGGCTGCCGGCGCCCTCGTCGCGCTGCTGCTGGCCGGCCTGCTCGGCTTCTGGCTGGGTCGTCCGGGCGGTGAAGTAGGCGATACCCTGGAAGGCGCGCAGCAGCGCGCCGAAAGCCTGCAGCAGCAGCTGGTCGAACTGCGCCAGAAGCAGGCCACGCTGGAAGCCTCCGACCGCATCAGCCGGGCAGCCAACAACGAGGTGCAGGCCTCGCTGGCCGAGCGTGATGAGGAGATCGCCGGTCTGCGTGCCGATGTCGCGTTCTATGAACGGCTGGTCGGCGCCACCAGCCAGCGCAAGGGCCTCAACACCCATTCCATTGAGTTCCGCCCTGAAACGGCGGGTACCTGGCAGTACAGCGTGGTGCTGACCCAGAACCTCAACCGCGGCGCCATCAGCCAAGGGCAGATGCGCTTCACCGTGGAAGGGGTGAAGAACGGCCGGCTGGCCACGGTCAGCTGGGATGAGCTGCACCAGCGCAGCAACGTGCCGGGGCAGGAGTATTCTTTCCGGTACTTCCAGCAGCTGGGCGGCAGCGTGATCCTGCCGGCGGACTTCACCCCGCAGCGGGTTAAGGTGACACTGGGAAGTGGGACGGGGGGTTCCACGCAGGTATTTGACTGGAAACAGGCCGGGGCACCGGCCGCGAACGGGGAGTAGGCAGATGTTTGGAAGCAGCAAGTCCAGCCGTGACGGACAGCTGGTGGTCGATGCATTGATCGGCAGCCAGGTGGTGATCCGCGGCGACGTCGAATTCAGCGGTGGCCTGTACGTCGAAGGCCGCATCCACGGCAAGGTCATTGCCCAGGAAGGTGCAAGCAACGCCAACATCACCCTGGCCGACAATGGCGTGGTGGAAGGCGAGATCCGCGCCCAGGTGGTGGTCATCAGTGGCCGCATGGACGGCGACGTGCACGCCAGCGAGCGGGTTGAACTGACCCCTAGCGCGCGGGTGAACGGCAATGTTCATTACCAGGTGGTCGAAATGGCCGCCGGCGCGCAGCTGAATGGGCGGTTGATCCACGCCAGCGCTCCGATGGCCGCGCTTCCGCCGCCGAAGGGCGCTGCCGACGAGGCGGGCACCGGCAAGGGCGATACCGCCGCGCGCCGCAAGCTGGCCGAGGCCATGGCTTGAAAGCCGGCGCGAGCGGCCCCATGCTGACCGCATGAGCACGCTGATTTCACTACCCGGTACCGCCGAAGCGGCGCCGGGCTACCAGTCCCTTGACCGCCCGTTGAACTTCACCGAGTCCGCTGCGGCGAAGGTGCGCGAGCTGATCCAGGATGAAGGCAATGCCGAACTGGCGCTGCGCGTCTACATCGAGGGCGGTGGCTGTTCCGGCTTCCAGTACGGCTTCGAATTCGACGAGAACCGCGCCGAGGACGATCTGGCCGTGCAGACCAGCGGGGTCACCCTGCTGGTGGATCCGTTGAGCCTGCAGTATCTGATGGGCGCTGAGGTGGATTACACCGAGAGCCTGACCGGTGCGCAGTTCGTGATCCGCAATCCGAACGCCAAGACGACCTGCGGCTGCGGTAGCAGTTTCAGCATGTAAACGGCTTCCGGCAGCACTTCGCGTGCTGCCGAGGCTTGCCAGCAACCGTCCATCCGGGCAGGCTTGCCGCATGTCTACCCCTCTTTCGCCGCTGTCCGGTTTTTCCTTCGTTGGTGAGCCGCTCGAGCGCGCCGATGCCCTGCGTGCCGACGCCGATGCCCTTGCGCGTCTGTGGCCGGATGCCCGCCTGCTGGTGCTGGACCGCGACGGCACCGCGTTCACCGGCGCCGATGACCAGCCATTGCCGTTGACCGGCGCCGATATCGGTGGAGGTCCCGGCACCGCGGTGTTCCTCGGCCTGCGCGGCGATCAGGCGTGGTTCTCCGTCGAAGCCTCCGTGCTTGACGTGGCCGCGCCCGGGCGCATGGACCTGCGCCAGGCCGCGCTGTCCTGGTCGGTGGCCGATGCCAGCGCCTTCAGCTACGCACGTGGAATGTCGTACTGGCATTCGCGCAACCGTTTCTGCGGGGTGTGCGGCGGCGATGTGCGCTTCGAACGCGGCGGCTTCGTCGGCCGCTGCCAGCAGTGCGCGGTGGAACATTACCCGCGCGTGGATCCGGCGGTGATCGTGGCGGTGGAAAACCGCGGGCGCCTGCTGCTGGGCCGCCAGGCCAGCTGGGCCCCGCGGCGTTATTCGGTGCTGGCCGGCTTTGTCGAACCTGGCGAAATGCTCGAGCAGACCGTGGTGCGCGAAGTGTTCGAGGAGAGCAAGGTACGCGTCCGCGCCTGCCAGTACCTCGGCACCCAGCCGTGGCCGTTCCCCGGTGCCCTGATGGTCGGTTTCAGCGCCCAGGCCGACGATGGCGAACCGGAAGTGGACGGTGAGCTGGAAGACGCGCGCTGGTTCACCGCCGAAGAAGTGGGCGCGGCGATCGCGCGCGACGTGCACGACGACGGCGAAGGCATCCGCCTGTCGCCGCCGATCTCCATCTCCCGCAGCCTGATCGAACACTGGTACCGGCAGCAGCCTGGGAGCGCCTGATGTTCACCACGCTGGTCGCCGTGCTGGTCGCCCTGGCCCTTGGCCATGTTGCGCCAGCGGCTGCCGCAACGCTGCGCCGATTCGATGGCTTCCGACGCTGGCTGGGATGGCTGGACCTGCACGCCGGCCCGTCCGGGCGCGGTCCGCTCGGGGTCGTCCTGGCGGTGCTGCCGCCGGTGCTGCTGCTCGGGCTGCTGGCGTGGTTGCTGCGCGGCACGCTGTTCGGCCTGCCATCGCTGTTGCTGGGCATTGCCGTGCTGGCGTGGTGCTGGGGTCCGCGTGACCTGGACCGCGATGTCGAAGCGGTCATCGACGCCGACGAACCGGCGCTGCGCCACGCTGCCCTGCACACCCTGCAGGCGGCCGGTGGCAGCCTGCGTGATGACCTGCCTTCGCTGGTCGATGCCACCGTCTACAACGCGCTGCGGCGCTGGTTCGCGGTGCTGTTCTGGTTCCTGCTGCTGGGGCCGGCCGGTGCGCTGGGTTACCGCCTGCTGGCCCTGATGTCGATCAGTCCGATGCGCGCGCGGGTGGCGCCGGAAACGCTGCTCGCTTCGCAGCGGGTACTGGGGTGGCTGGAATGGCCAGTGGCCCAGTTGATGGCGTTGTCGATGGCGCTGGTGGGCAATTTCGATGCCGCATGGAAGGCATGGCGGCAGGCCCATGGCGAACGCTGGCGGCATGACATCGGCTTCCTCGGTGCGGTGGCGCGGGCCAGCGTGAATGCCGAACTGCGCGAAGAAGCACACGACTACACCGAAGCCGGCCTGCTGCCGGTATGGCAGCGCCTGCCGGAACTGCGCGATGCGATGAGCCTGGTCTGGCGCATGCTGCTGCTGTGGCTGGCGGTGCTGGCGCTGCTGGTGATTGCCGGCTGGGTGACGTAGCGCGGCGGCAAAGGCGTGACGACCAACGGTCGTCACCCACCGGGGGAATCAGCCCGGTGCCAACCCGGTGAACGGCGCCCACGGCAGGTTGCGCAGCACTGCATAGCCCACCAGCACGATCAACCAGAACATCGGCTTGGCCAATACGCGCATCAGCGGGTCGAACAGGCGCGGACGGACGCCGGCGCCATTGAGCAGCATCAGCAGCAGCAACGGAAGGCTGAGCACCAGCAACGGGTTCATCGCCATCGCGCCGGGCAGGTCGAAATGCACGAGGGAATAAAGGCAGCGCGTACTGCCGCAGCCAGGGCAATAGAGCCCGGTCAGCGCATACAACGGGCAGGAGGGCAGCGGATTGCCCGCGGCGTAGGGATCGACGTTGTGCAGGACCAGCGTGGCGCCCACGGCGAGCGTGGCCACGGTTGCCAAGGGCAACCAGCGTTGCAGCGAAGGCGGGAGGGTGGGCACGGGCATGGCGGAAAAACGGGACCCGGCGCGATGCCGGGTCCCGTCAGGCAACTCAGTAGCCGCTGTTGCTCAGCGCGCCCATGCCACCCAGGGCAACGACGAAGATCGCGTACAGCACGATGACCACGACGCCGGCGATTGCCGCCCACATGGCGAACTTCTTGGCTTTGTCCGAGGCCTCGCGGGCGCCGGCGATATCGCCGGCAGCGACCTTGCCGTTGACCTGCGCGGCGAAGACGATCGACACGATGCCCAGCGGCAGGCAGCAGAACAGCGTGCTCAGGATGGCCCACACGAGGTGGTTCGGGATCTGCGGGGTGGTGGCATTCATTGCATAAGCTCCTTGCGGGTGGATGGTGGTGACTCAGTTACCGGAGAGCGCGCCCAGCGCGGCAATGCCGCCGAACAGCCCGAACCACAACAGCAACAGGACCGGCAGCGCAGCAGCCGAAGCCACTGCCCACCACCCCGCCTTGCGCGATGCCTCGTGCGCACCCACCAGGTCACCGGCAGCGCGGCGGCCATCAACCTGGGCGGCATAGACGATCGACACCACACCCAGCGGCAGGCAGCAGAACAACGTCGACAGGATCGCCCAGACCAGATGGTTGGGGATGTAGACCGACGAGGTGCCGATTGGCGGTGGGTGATTCAAGTACGAGACTCCATTCCTTGGTGGCCGGCGATTGCGTGGCGTGCCGGTGCGCCCCCCTGTGGCTGGGTAATCTACAGCAACATGCGTCATCTGTATGCGGTTTCGGCACGAATGCTGGAAACGCTTACAGGCTCGCCAAACGGACTCGTCAGCTCAGGCGTGCTCGCCGCGCAAGGTGCGCACCCGTGCTTCCAGCAACTCGGCGGTAGCGGTGCTGCCCTCCACCGGCGGCGCGGCCACCACGTCGATGGTGGCGCGGAAACGGCGCGGCACGCGCATGCGGCCGAGGCGGCTGTCGCGCCGGCTCCACATGCTGCTCCACATGCCGCGCAGGGCCATCGGCACCACCGGTACCGGGCGCCGTTCCAGGATCTTTTCCACGCCGCTCTTGAAGGCGCCCATCTGCCCGTCGCGGGTCAGCGCGCCCTCCGGGAAGATGCATACCAGCTCGCCCTCGGCCAGCGCCGCGTCGATCTCATCGAAGGCGCGCAGCATCAACGCACGGTCCTCCTTGGCACCGGCGATCGGGATGGTCTTGGCGGTGCGGAAGATCCAGCTCATCACCGGGATGTTGAAGATGCGGTAGTACATGACGAAGCGCACCGGACGCGGGATGCTGGCCGACAGGATCAGCGCGTCCAGGTAACTGACGTGGTTGCAGACGATCAGCGCTGCGCCTTCATCGGGCACGTTGGCCTCGATGCCGTGCGGGCGCAGGCGGTACAGCATGCGCACCATCAGCCAGCTGAGGAAGCGCATCAGGAACTCGGGCACGATGGTGAAGATGTAGATCGCCACGAGCGCGTTGGCGATGGCCAGGCCCAGGAACAGCTGCGGGATGGTCACCCCGGCTGCATGCGCAGCCAGACCGATCCCTGCGGCGGCCACGATGAAGCCGGAGTTCTGGATGTTCAATGCGGCGAACACGCGCGACATCTCCGACTTCGGCGTGCGGCTCTGTATCAAGGCGAACAGGGGTACCACGAAGAAGCCGGTGAACAGGCCGATGCCGAGCAGGTCGAGGATGATGCGCAGGCTGCCGGCCTGCTGCACGAAGGCCGTCACGGACAACCCCTGCGCGGTGGCTTCACCGGCGCGGGCGAAGTACAGGTCGAGCAGGAAGGCGGTCATGCCGAAGGCACCCAGCGGCACCAGGCCGATTTCCACCGTGCGGCCGGACAGCTTTTCGCACAGCAGCGAACCCACGCCGGTGCCGATCGAAAACAGGGCCAGCGCGAAGATGTACAGCGTGGGCTCGCCGCCCAGGTTGGTGATGGCATAGGTCGGCAGCTGCGACGTCAGGATGGTGCCGACGAACCAAAACCAGGAGACGCCGAGAATCGCGTTGCGCACCGCCTTCTGTTTCTTCGCCATGCGCAGCACGGCCAGCGATTCGGGCAGGGGATTCCAGTTGATCTTCAGGTCCGGCGCGCCGGCGTCGACCTTGGGGATCATCCGCGCGCAGACATTGCCGAGCACGGCCAGCGCGATCACCGCGGTGGCCGCGACGGTGGGTCCCTGGCTGCCGGCCAGGGTGAAGATCAGGCCACCGACGATCATGCCGGTCAGGATGGACATCGAGGTGCCCATCTCCACCAGCCCGTTGCCGCCGGTCAGCTCTTCCGGCTTGAGCACCGAAGGCAGCACCGAGTACTTCACCGGGCCGAACAGGGTGGATTGCAGTCCGGTGCAGAACAGCGCGATCAGCAGCAGCGTCATGTTCTGGGTGAGGAAGCCGGCCGCGGCCAGCGTCATGATCACGATCTCCATGGTGGTGGTGATCACGATCAGCCGCGATTTCTCCAGCTTGTCGGCGATCTGCCCGGCCAGTGCGGAGAACAGGAAATACGGAAGGATGAAGATGGCCGGCGCCAGGTTGGTATACAGCGTGCGTTCTTCGTCGGAGACACCGAGGTAGAACAGCAGGCCGATGATGGCCTGGCGGTACACGTTGTCATTGAACGCGCCGAGCGACTGCACGATGAAGAACGGCAGGAAGCGGCGCTGGCGGAGCAGGGCGAACTGGCTGTGGCCTGACATGGAAACTCCCTTCGGACCGGCGAAGCCTAGCATTCGCGCGTGTGAGGGTGTTTGCCTGCGGCAGGCTTCAGGCAAGGTCAACGTCAAGTTCAACGTCAACGTCAGAAGCTGCAGGGCTGTTTGTTGGCGGGGCGGGGTGGGTTTGCGGGAATCGCCGTGAATCCGTCCATGGAGGCTCGCCATCCGCATCCATGCGGATGAGCGTTCCCGCCAACCCACCCCGCCCCGCCTTCGACAGGTCCATGGTGGCCCCTTGGTAGCGCCGACCCATGGTCGGCGGATGGTGGGGGAATGGGGTCTGATGGATTCCGCCGACCATGGGTCGGCGCTACCAGAGCGCCGTGCCGTGTCTGGTGGAGGGAGCCCCTGAGTCAGGGGCGGCCGCGGAGCGGCGGGGTGTGGGTGCTGGTGAGACGGGGCAGGCGGTTTGCGCAGCAAAGCGTGGGAGCGACAGCGCGAATGCGATGGCGTGGACCCGCGCCATGGATGGCGCGAAACGAGGCCCGCATGGATGCGGTCGTTGCCGTCCCCCGACCAGCCCCACCGCCCGGCCCCCCCAGCTGCAGCTGCAAACGCCACCCGCGAGGGGGGCTCACCCGTTCGCAGTCCGCTCCCGCACCGGCCCCTGCACCGCCTCATCGGCCGCCCTGCGCAGCTTCGGCAGCAACCGCAATGCCAGCGCCACCTGCGTGCGGATCAACTGCAGCTTCGGGGGCATCGCATCCTCAAACTGCTCCAGTTGCGCTGCAATGCCGCGGTCACCCTCGCCGTCATCCTCTACGATCGGCTGGCGTTCGGCCAACGCGGTGGCCAGCTGCTTCAGTGACTGCTGCACGCGTTCGCCGGCGGACAACGCCAGCGGATCCTGGGCGAAGCTGTCGACCTGGTCGCGATGCGCGCCCAGTGCGGACAGATGGCCCAGCAGCGTGTTGGACAACGCCAGGAAGCGGAAGCTCGCATCGAGGTTGCGGCGGACATGGCCCGGCTCGCGCAGCATGTTCGACAACGCCGTGGACAGTGCTGCGTCCGCGTTGTGCATGTCACGCCGGGCGATGCGGTAGGCAAGGTCATCGCGCATGCCGCTGCGGTACTGGCCCAGCACCGCTTCCAGGTAGCGCGCGGCACTGTCCAGTACGCGCGCCAGCACCTTGTTGAGCTGGCGTCCCTGCCAGTCCGGCAGGATCAGGAAGGCCGCAGCGGCGGCGATCGCACAGCCGAGCACGGTGTCCACCATGCGCGGCACGATCAGCAGGAAGCCATCGCCGATCAGGTTGAAGCAGGTCAGCGCCATCACCGTGATCGCGCCGGAGGCCACCAGGTAGCGGTCGGTACGGGTAAAGAAGAACAGCAGCGCAGACAGCAGCGCGATCAGCAACTGGCTGTGCAGGTCCTGGAACAGCTGCAGCAACGCCCAGGTCAGCACCAGCCCCCCCAGCGTGCCGGCGATCCGCTGCGCAAGCCGTTGCCGGGTAGCGCCGAAGTTCGGTCGGCACACGAACACGATGGTCAGCAGGACCCACGAACCGTTCTGGAAATTGAACAGCGAGATCGCGGCGAAGCCCACGACCAGTGCGATGGCCATGCGCAGGCCATGGCGGAACAGCACCGAGCCCGGGGTCAGCTGCTGCCGCAGGCGCGTGGCCATCTCGCGCAGCGTGTGCGGATTGTTGTCGCGCAGCCGGGTGTCGACGTTGTCCAGCGTGGCGTCCGAATTCTCGGCGTCCAGCAGGCGGCGGCCGATGCTCTGCAGGTTGTGCACCAGCAGGTCCAGCGAGGCCAGCAGGCGGCGCCACTGCGGACGATCCTGCGCGCGCAGGAAGGCCAGCGAATCGACCAGATCGCGTGCCGCCTGCTGGTTGCTGTCGCCGTATGCGAAGGGGCGACGCACGCGGATCGCCTCGCCCAGGCGGGCGCACGCCTGGCCCTGCAGGTCCAGCAGGCGCTGGCAACGGTACAGCACGTCGCTGTGGAAGAACGCATCCACCAGTGTCCCGTACGGATAGTGCGAGGAGCTGGCGCGCTCGTGGAAATCCTGCGCGGTGTAATACAGGCGCAGGTACAACCCGGAGTTCACCGCCGGCCGTCCAGAGCGGCCGAAGCGGGCCAGGATGGCGGTCTTGGCGATGTTCAGCGCCTCGACCACGCGGCGGTTCTGTTCGGCCAGCGCCAGCTGCCTGCGTTGCAGGTCGGCCTCGCGCACCGGTTCGAACAGGGTGGCCTTCAACTGCAGGTAGCGGCCCAGTTCGACATACAGCCGGGCCACCCGTTCGCGCACCGGGCGGTTGGCGAACAACGCGGTCCACAGGATCGACAGCAGGCCGTACCAGGTCGCGCCTGCCAGCAGGTGGCTGACCGCGTCCAGCGCCGTACGCCAGTCACCGGCGCCATGCTGTTCCAGCCCGATCATGGTGTAGATGGCCAGGGTCACGGTGGCCTGGGCAATGGAGGCGTAGCGCTCACCCAGTCCGCCAAGCAGGGTCAGGCAGAAGGTGGACAACGCCAGCGCGCTGATGAACACCCACGGCAGCGGGAACAGCCACACCACCGCAGCGGCGGCGATGCAGAAGCACAGCAGTGAAAGCACTACGGCCTTGGTACGACCCCAGGCGTTGTCATCGGTTTCGGCGATGGCGCTGGCGATGATGCCGAGGAACACGCCGGGCAGTGCGGGAAGCGCGTCGAAGTGCCAGCACACGGCCATCGCCGTACTCAGGGCAATGAAAACACGCAGGCCATAACTGGCCTTCTCGTGCGCCCACAGGCGGCTAAGACGGGATTCGCGGGCAGACATGCGGGCTCGTTCACAGCATCAGTCCCCATTATTGCGGCACCTGTGTGAAAAAGGGGACGGAGGGGCTCGATGATCCGGTCGATGCGTCAGTGCCGCGTTCCAAGCGGAGACGCCACCACCTCCCGCTCCCGTGCGAGGACTCGACTGACGTTGAAAATCAAGTGCGCCTGCGACGTCCGCTGCCGTGTCCGCCGCCATTGGCCGCTTGGCAACCACGTACCCTCAGGGGCTCAACAGGAGGATGAATCCATGCACGTCCAAGCAGGTTGCCTGAAGATGGTACTCGCCGCTGCCCTGCTCGTCATGGCAGGACCGTCCGCGGCGGGTACGATGATCCCGTTTGTCGACGGAGGCCGTCCGGTGCCGGATGGTGAACTGCCTTTCCTTGTCGATATAGAAGCCAGAAGCCTGGGTTCTCAGGCTTGGCTGCATGGCTGTGGTGCGTCGATGATCGCCGACGACCTGGTCATCAGCGCGGCTCACTGCTTCTTCAATCCGCAGACCGGTCTCCCCCACGAGGGTGTGGAGTGGCGCCTGGTGTTTGATCGCACCGACCGCTCGCAGCCTGCCGACCAGGCGGTAGAAGGCGCCGGCTTCAGCATGGTGGCGCATCCGCGACGGGATGTTGTGTTCATCCGGCTGCACGCCGCACGCGAGGGCGCCGCCACGGCACGTCTGCCCCCTGTGGGCGTGGCGCCGCCGGCCGGTCTGCTCGCGACACTGGCGGGTTGGGGTTTCACCGAGAATGAGGTCATTCCGGACCGCTTGCACAGCGTCGAGTTGCCGATTGTCGCCCCGGAGCTGTGCGACGTGCCCTATGAGCAGCACAGCAAGCAACAGGGTGAATTTCCCCGGCTCTGCGCCGGCAGTCCGGGCAAGGGCTCCAGGGCGGGGGACAGCGGCGGGCCCCTGTTCACCCGCGATCCGCAAAGCGGTGGTTTCGTCCTGCGTGGCATCGTAAGCGGCGGACGGCCCGGCTACCCGGGCGGCTACGTCAACCTTGCCGATCCGGACCTCTGGGAGTAACGCTGGCGCGCATCTCAGCAAAAAGGGGACGGAGGGGATTAAGTCGTTCATGGCCCTTTACGAGCTGAAAGCGACTTAATCCCCTCCGTCCCCTTTTTTGGCAACTCAGGCGCGGGCGGCGCGCCTGAGCTGTTTCTTCTCGCGGCGGCGGTTGCGCCAACTGCGCCAGTGCTGGGCCAGGCAGGAGAAGATCACGTACAGCGCCGGGGTGCTGAGCAGGGTCAGGCTCTGCGAAAACAGCAGGCCACCGATCATCGCGATGCCCAGCGGGCGGCGCAGTTCGGAGCCCTCACCAATGCCGATCGCCAGCGGCACCGCGGCGAGGATCGCCACCATGCTGGTCATCATGATCGGGCGGAAGCGCACGATGCTGGCTTCGCGCGCGGCTTCCAGCGCACTCTTGCCGTGCTCGCGCTGGGCCACCACCGCGAAGTCGATCATCATGATCGCGTTCTTCTTGACGATGCCGATCAGCAGCACCAGCGCGATCATCGATATCACCGACAGTTCGGTGTTGGTGCCGTACAGCGCCAGCAGCGCACCGACGCCCGCAGCGGGCAGGGTGGACAGGATGGTCACCGGGTGGATCAGGCTTTCGTACAGCATGCCCAGCACCAGGTACACGGTCATGATCGCGGCCATCACCAGCACCAGCATCTCCATCGGGTCCGAATCAAAACCGAATCCACCGCCTTCAGCCAACCGGATGTCGCCGGGCATGCGCATGCCGGCCACGGTGCTGTCGATGATCGCCTTGGCCTCGCCCATGCTGGTACCGGGTGCCAGGTTGTAGCTCAGCTCCATCGTGGTGTACTGGTTTTCGTGCGTGATCTGCGAAGGCGCCAGCCCGGGGACCTGCTCGGCCACCGCGGTGAGCGGCACCATCTCGCCATTGCCCGCCCGCACGTACACCTGGTCCAGTGCACCCGGTGTTGCGGTCTGCTCGGGCAGCGCGTTGACCACTACGCTGTACTGGTTGATGTCCGAGTAGATGGTGGAGATCTGGCGTTGGCCGAACGCGCCGTACAGGGCACCGTCGATGGCGCCGATCGAGATCCCCAGGCGTGCGGCCTTGGCGCGGTCGATGACGATGTTCTGGCGCAGTCCGGCATCGTCGACATCGGTGCCCACGTCGGCCAGCTTCGGGTTCTTCTTCAGCACTGCCTGCAGCTTGGGCAACCACTCCTGCAGCTGTGCCAGGTCGTTGCCCTGCAGGGATACGCGGTACTGCGCGCCCTGGCTGGAGCCGCCGCCATCGTTGCTGGGCAGGTCCTGGATGGCGCGCAGGCGCAGCTGCAGGTCGGGGTAGCGGTCGGCCTTGGCGCTCAGCCGCGACAACGCCTGCGCGGTGGTTTCGCGGCGGCCGTCCTTGCGCGCTTTCAGTTCGATGTTGAACTGCGCGCTGGACCCTTGCCGGCCACTGCCCAGGCGCACACCGACGGTCTTCACCGCCGGGTCGGCCATCAGCATGTCGGTGATGCGGCGCTGGCGGTTGACCATGTCTTCGAAGGACACCGTCGCACTGGAGTTGGCACGGCCCCAGATCAGGCCGGTGTCCTGCGGCGGGAATGCGCCCTTCTTGACTGCGCCGAACAGGAAGATGGTCACCCCGATCAGGATCAGCGGGGTCAACGACAGCAGCAGCGCATGCCGCAGCGAGAAATCCAGCAGGCGGGTATACACGCGCAGCATGCCGTCGTGCCCGGCGTCCAGCCAACGGCCGAAGCGGGTCGGCTTGCCGGCATCGGCGTGCGGGTCCAGGAAGCGGCTGCACAGCGCCGGGGTCAGCGTGAGCGAGATGATCATCGACACCACGATGGCCGCCACCAGGGTGACGGTGAACTCACGGAAGAACGCGCCCATCATCCCCTTGGCGAACAGCAGCGGGATGAACACCGCCACCAGCGAGGCGGTGATCGAGACGATGGTGAAGCCGATCTCGCGCGCACCGGTGAAGGCCGCCTGCATGCGCGGCATGCCCTCGTCCAGGTGGCGCATGATGTTTTCGATCACCACGATCGCATCGTCGACCACGAAGCCGATGGCGATCACCAGCGCCAGCAGGCTCAGGTTGTTCAGGGTGAAGCCAAGCGCGTACATCACCAGCGCCGCACCGGCCAGCGACAGCGGCACGGTGACGGCGGCGATCAGCGTGGGCGCCAGCCGGCGCAGGAACAGCGCCATGGTCAGCACCACCATCGCCAGGGCGATCAGCAGGGTGATCTGCACTTCATGCAGCGAGCCGCGGATGGTCGGGGTGCGGTCGAAATACGGGGTCAGCGTGGTGCCCGGCTGCAGGTAATCACGCAGGGTGGGGATCTGCTCCTTGACCCGGTCCACGGTCTCCACGATGTTCGCGCCGGCGCGGGTGAACACATACATCACCACCGCGGGTTTGTGGTTGAACCACGCCGCCTGGTAGGCATCCTGCTGGCCGTCGTAGACGTTGGCGATGTCCTGCAGGCGGATGATGCGCCCGTCCGCGCCGGTTTTGATGATCAGGTTGGCGAAGTCCGCCGCACGTGCCACCGAATCGTTGGCGATGATCGCGGTGGTGGTGTTGCCATCGCTGAGGAAGCCGGTGGGCGAGGTGACGTTGGCCGCGCGTACCGCATTGCGCAGGTCATCGGCGGTCAGCCCCAGGGCATTCATCAGCCGCAGGTTGACGTCCACGCGCACCGCCGGCGTCGAGGCGCCGGCGATATCCACCGACGACACCCCGGTGATCTGGCGGATGCGCTGGGCCAGCAGTGAATCGGCGACGTTGTACAGGTCGTCGGCCGACTGCGTTTCAGAGGTCAGCGCGATGGCGATGACCGGGTCATCGTTGGGGTTGGCCTTGGAGAACATCGGCGACCCCAGCCCGGACGGCAGGTCGGCCTGGGCCGAATTGATCGCCGTCTGCACGTCCAGCGCGGCCGAATCGATGTCGACGTCGCTCTGGAAGATCATGAACACCAGCGAGCTGCCTTCCGAGCTCGACGAGCGCATGCGGTCGATCCCCGGCAGCTGGCCCAGGTGGCGTTCCAGCGGCGCGGTGACCGTGGAGGCCATGGTCGAGGCATCGGCGCCGGACTGGTTGGCATGCACGAAGATCACCGGGATCTGGATGTTCGGCAGCGCCGAGACGCCCAGTTTCAGGTAGCAGATCAGGCCGATGATGAACAGGCCGATCGCCAGCAGCGCGGTGCCGATGGGGCGGCGGATGAAGGGGCCGGAGATGTTCAATGCCACGCTCCCGCCAGCACGTCGGTCGTGCTCACGCCTGCGGCTCCTGCACCTGCGGTCCCTGTGCCGGACCTCCGCCGCGACGTGCCGCACGCTGTTCGCGGCGTCGCGCCAGCCATTCGGAGAACCGCTCCATGTACAGGTAGATCACCGGCGTGGTGTACAGCGTCACCAGCTGCGACAGCAGCAGGCCGCCAACGATGGCGATGCCCAGCGGGCGGCGCAGTTCCGAGCCGATGCCGGTACCCAGCGCCAGCGGCAACGCACCCAGCATCGCCGCGGCGGTGGTCATCATGATCGGGCGGAAGCGCAGCAGGCAGGCACGGCGGATCGCCTCGTGCGCGTTGGCGCCGGTGCGCCGTGCTTCGATGGCGAAGTCGACCATCATGATGCCGTTCTTCTTGACGATGCCGATCAGCAGCACGATGCCGACGATGCCGTCCACCGAAAGGCTCAGGCCGCTGAGCATCAGCGCCAGCAGCGCGCCGACGCCGGCCGGCGGCAGGGTGGAAATGATGGTGATCGGGTGGATGTAGCTTTCATACAGCACGCCCAGCACGATGTAGATCACCACCAGCGAGGCCAGCAGCAGCCACACCACGTCGGTCTGGCTGCCGGTGAACTCGGCGGCCTTGCCGATGAACTGTGCATGCACCTGCGAGGGCAGCTGCAGCTCGGCCTGGGTCTCTTCGATGGCCTTCACCGCGGCGGACAGCGAGTAGCCCGGGGCCACGTTGAAGGAGATCGTCACCGCCGGCAGCTGCTGCTGGTGGCTGACCACCAGCGGGGCGCTGGTCACCTTGCTGTCGGCCAGCGCGGACAACGGGATGATGCCGCCGCCGCCCACGGTGATGCCGGTGTTCTGGTTGCCGATGCCGGTGGCCGTGGACGAGTTGGACGAGGTCACCTGGCCGAAGCTGGTGGCGTTGGTGCCGGTCAACGCGCCGGTGCCGTTGGAGGCCACCGCCAGCTGCTCCATCAAGGCAGTGCTGGTGCGGAACTCCGGCGCGACTTCCAGGACTACGCGATACTGGTTGAGTTCGGTGAAGATGGTGGAGATCTGCCGCTGGCCGAACGCATCGTAGAGCGTGTCGTCGATGGTCTGCATCGGCACGCCGAGCACGCTGGCCTTGTCGCGGTCGATGTTCAGCTCCAACGCGCGGCCCTGGGTGGACAGGTTGTTGTCCACGTCGGCCAGCTCCGGGCGCTTGCGCAGCGCTTCGGTCATGCGCGTGGCATGGGTGGCCACTTCATCGGCCTGCACGTCCGACAGCACGAACTGGTAGTCGGTGGCCGCCACGCGCGTATCCAGGGTGACATCCTGCACCGGCTTGAGGTACAGCGCGATACCGGGGATGTCACGCACGGCGTCCTGCAGGCGCGGCAGGATCGCGTCCATGCCGTCGCGCTCGCCGCGCTCTTTCAGCACGATCGACAGCTGGCCCTGGTTGAGCGTCGGGTTCATGCTGCCGGCGCCGATGAACGCCGACACCCCGGTCACGTCCGGATCCTTGCGCAGTGCCTCGGCCACGGCCTTGGTGCGCTGTTCCATCTGCGGGAAGGCCACGTTCTGGTCGGCCTGGACCACGGCGGTGATCATGCCGGTGTCCTGGTCGGGCAGCAGGCCCTTGGGGATCAGCAGGTACAGCACCACGGTCAGCACCAGCGCAGCGCCGGCCACCGCCAGGGTGATCGGCTGGTGGGCCAGCACCCAGTCCAGGCTGCGCTCGTACAGCCCGACGGTGCGGCTCCACAGGTTCTGCCTGCCGGCCGCCGCCGAGCGCTCATGCGCGTCTTCGCCTTCCGGCAGTTCATCCGGCTTGAGCAGGTAGGCGCACATCATCGGGGTCAGGGTCAGCGAGATCAGCATCGACAGCGTGACCGCGATGCTCAGCACCCAGGCGAATTCATGGAACAGCCGGCCGGTGACACCGGGCATCAGCAGCAGCGGCAGGAACACCGCCACCAGCGAAACGGTCAGCGACAGCACGGTGAAGCCGATCTGGCGGGCGCCGATCTCCGCTGCTTCCTTGCCGCTCTTGCCCTGTTCGATGTAACGGACGATGTTCTCGATCATCACGATCGCATCGTCGACCACGAAGCCGGTGGCCACCACCAGCGCCATCAGCGAAAGATTGTCCAGCGACATGCCGGCGAAGGCCATCACCGCGAAGGTGCCGGCCAGCGACAGCGGTACCGCCACCGACGGAATGATGGTGGCCCACAGGCGGCGCAGGAACAGGAAGATCACCGCGACCACCAGTCCGATGGTCAGGATCAGGGTGAACTGCACTTCATGCACCGAGGCACGGATGGTTTCGGTCCGGTCGGAGAAGATCTCCAGGTGCACGTCGGCGGGCAGCACGCCCTGCAGCTGCGGCAGCAGGGCGCGCACGCGCTCCACCGTCTGCACGATGTTGGCGCCGGGCTGGCGGCGCACTTCCAGCAGCACCGCAGGCTTGCCGTCGGCCCACGCGGCAAGCTGATCGTTCTCCACCCCGTCCACCACGTTGGCGACGTCGGACAGGCGCACCGGCGCGCCGTTGCGGTAGCTGATGATGGTGTCCCGGTATTCGGCGGCACTGGTCAGCTGGTCGTTGGTGCCGATGCTGTAGGACTGGGTCTTGCCGTTCAGCGAGCCTTTCGGCGCACTGACGTTGGCCTGGGTCAGCGCGCTGCGCAGGTCTTCCAGGGTCAGGCCCATGTTGGACAGCTGCGCCGGATTGACCTGGATGCGCACGGCCGGGCGCACGTTGCCGGCGATCGACACCAGCCCCACGCCCTGTACCTGCGACAGGCGCTGGGCGAGGATGGAATCGGCGTAGTTGTTGACCTCGCGCAGCGGGCGCGTATCGGAGGTCAGCTTCAGGGTGACGATGGCTGCATCAGCCGGATTGACCCGGTTGTAGACCGGCTGGTAGGGCAGCGAGGAGGGCAGGGTGGCCTGGCGGATCGCCGCCTGCACGTCCTGCGCGGCGATGTCGATGTCCCGTTCCATCGAGAACTGCAGGATGATCGTGGACAGTCCGGCCGACGAGTCGGAGGTCATCAGCTCCAGTCCGGAGATCTGCCCGAACTGCCGTTCCAGCGGCGTGGTCACCAGTGATGCCATGGTGGTGGCGTTGGCACCGGGATACTGCGTGGTGACCACCAGGCTGGGGGCATCGATTTCCGGAAGGGCCGATACCGGCAACTGGCGGTAGCCGAGGATGCCGAGCAGCAGCAGGCCCGCCATCAGCAGCGAGGTGGCGATCGGGCGGCGGATGAAGAGGGTCGAAAAGCCCACGGGCGGATCCTTGCTGGAACGTCATGACAGCGCCGGCAGAAGTGCCGGCGCCGGTAACTCAGGCGATCACCGCGCTCAGCGCGGGCCACCGCCGCGGCGGCCGCCGCCGTTCTGCTGCTGTGCCGCCTTCAGTTCGGCTTCGGTTGGCGCGGCTGGGGTCTCGCCCGGCTTCAGCGCATTGACCTTGGCGCCCGGCTTGAGCCGGAACTGGCCTTCGCTGACAACCCGCTCGCCGCCCTTCAGGCCTTCGGTCACCTGCACGTGGCTGTCACCGACTTCCACGCCGCTGCGCACGGTCTGCATCTTGACCGTGTTGTCGGCCTGCACGACATAGACGTACTCGCCGTCCGGGCCGCGCATCACGGCCTGGGTCGGGATGACGATGCCGCCGCCGATGGTCCGCAGCTGCAGCCGCACGTTGACGAACTGGCCGGGCCACAGGATGTTGTCCTGGTTGGCGAACAGGGCACGCGCGCGGAAGGTCCCGCTGTCGCTGCTGATCAGGTTGTCCACCACGTCCAGGGTGCCGTCGCCGCTGATCACGTGCGCATCGGTGCGGTCCAGCGCGGCGATCTGCACCGCGCCGGCCTGCTGTGCGGCGCGCACGTCGCCCAGCTGGCGCTCGGGCAGGTTGAACACCACGTGGATGGGGTGCACCTGGGTCAGGGTGACCAAAGCTGTGCCGGCGCTGACCACGTTGCCGGCGTCCACTGCACGGATGCCGGCAACGCCGGTGATCGGCGCGGTGACCCGGGTGTACTGCAGCTGCACCTGGGCGGCGCGCATGCTGGCCTCGTTGGCGGCCACCGCGCTCTCGTACTGGGCCACCTGGTTGCGCTGGGTGTCCAGGTCGGTCTTGGCGACGTACTGGGCATACTCCGGTGCGCTGGAACGCTGGTAATTGGAGCGTGCGGTGGCCAGCAGGGCCTGGTTCTGGCGCTTGGCGGCCGCGGACTCGTCGTAACTCGCCTGGGCGCTGCGCGGGTCGATCACCGCCAGCACCTCGCCCTTCTTCACTTCCTGGCCTTCGCGGAAGTTCAGGCTCATCAGCTGGCCGCCGATCTGCGGACTGACGGTGACGGTGTTCATCGCGCTCACCGTGCCCAGCGCGCTGGCGTACACCGGCACGTCCTGGCGCTGCGCTTCAACCACGGTCACCGGTACCGGGCCGGCGTCGGCCTGCGGTCCGCCGCGCTCAGCGCTCGCGGCGGCGTCGCCGGACGGTTTTTCCTTGCCCCCACCGGCCATGCGCAGGCCAATGAAGACGACCACCAACACTGCCACCACCAGCAGCACGATCTTCCACAAACGCGACATTCCAATCACTCCTGGGGCTGGGCCGGGCAAGGCGCACGGCTGGCAAGGTGCCAAGCATACCTGCGGGCGGTGCCGCTGCCTGCATGCCAAAAGGGCCGGATGCTCCGACCCTCCCAAGGGCAGAAGGTTCCCGAAAGCGACAGCTTGGCCTACATTCAAGCGCAACCCTACCGTGGAGATCCCGATGCCCCGTCGCGCGCTGCTGTCATCCGCCTTGTTGCTGGCCCTGCCGATGCTTGCCCACGGCCAGACCGCCGAGCGTCCCGAAGTGGCCGCGGCCGCCGAGCGCCTGCAGGCCCAGGTGGTGGAATGGCGTCGCGATTTCCACCAGCATCCTGAGTTGTCCAACCGCGAGGAGCGCACCTCGGCCGAAGTCGCCAAGCGGCTGCGCGCGATGGGCCTGAAGCCGAAGACCGGTATCGCCCACCACGGCGTGGTGGCGATCATCGAAGGCGGCAAGCCCGGCCCGAAGATCGCGCTGCGGGCGGACATGGACGCGCTGCCGGTGACCGAGCAGACCGGCCTGCCGTTCGCTTCCAAGGCGACCAGCACGTACCGCGGCCAGCAGGTCGGGGTGATGCACGCCTGCGGCCACGACGCGCATACCGCCACGCTGCTGGGCGTGGCCGAAGCGCTGGTGGCGATGCGCAAGGAGCTGCCGGGCCAGGTCATGCTGATCTTCCAGCCCGCAGAGGAAGGCGCGCCGCCGCCGGAAGAGGGCGGTGCGGCGTTGATGCTGAAGGAAGGCGTGTTCGCCGATTTCAAGCCGGAGGCGGTGTTCGGCCTGCATGTGTTCTCCAGCGTGCAGGCCGGCAAGATCGCCGTGCGTGGTGGACCGCTGATGGCAGCCTCGGATCGCTTCGGCATCAAGGTGATCGGCCGCCAGACGCATGGTTCGGCGCCATGGAACGGAGTGGACCCCATCGTGGCCACGGCCGACCTGATCGGAACCGCGCAGACCATCGTCAGCCGTCGCACCAACCTGTCCCAGCAGCCGGCGGTGGTGACCTTTGGTGCCATCAACGGCGGCATCCGCTACAACATCATCCCCGACGAGGTGGAGATGGTCGGCACCATCCGCACCTTTGACGAGGGCATGCGCCAGCAGATCTTCGCCGACCTGCGCAACGTGGCCGAGCACACCACGGCGGCGCATGGTGCGACCGCTGTGACCGAAATCTACGAAGACGAAGGCAACCCTGCCACGGTCAACAACCCGGAGCTGACCGCTCGCATGCTGCCCAGCCTGCAGGCGGTGGTGGGCAAGGACAATGTGTACGAGCCGCCGCTGCAGATGGGTGCGGAGGATTTTTCGCTGTTCGCCGAGGAAGTGCCGGGGATGTTCTTCTTCGTCGGCTCCACCAGCGAGGGCATCGACCCGGCCAAGGCGCCGGCGAATCATTCGCCGAAGTTCCTGCTGGATGAGAAGGCGCTGGATGTCGGCCTGCGGGCGCTGCTGCAGGTGAGCCTGGATTATCTGCACGGCGCGCCGGCACAGGGGTGAGTGGGTATGCCGGGTTGCGCCCGGGGTCCACGCCATCGCATTCGCGCTGTCGCTCCCACGCTTTGCTGCGCAAACCGTGGGCCCCGTCTCACCAGCAGCCACACCCCGCCGCTTCGCGGCCGCCCCTGACTCAGGGGCTCCCTCCACCCGACGGGTAAACGGGTCCTTCGGTAGCGCCGAGCCGTGCTCGGCGGAATGTTTCCGCCAACGGCCCGCTGCGCTCGCCGACCACGGGTCGGCGCTACCGCTTTTCTTCTTCTTTTTTTTACGCGGGTGACGGCCACCGGAACCTGTCGGGGGGTCGGGCGGTGGGGCTGGGCGGGGGCGTTGAGCGCCATGGATGGCGCGAAACGAGGCCCGCATGGATGCAGTTTCTGCCGTCCCCCGCACAGGCCCACCGCCCGGCCCAAGCCCAGCTCCAGCTTGAAAGCCACCCGCGAGGGGGTCTCACCCGTTCGACCCGCTCATTTACAATGAGCGCCATGAACACCCCCCAGGATTCCAGCCTCGGTCGCGAGGTCAGTTACCCGTCGCAGTACGACCCCGGCCTGCTTTTCCCCATTCCCCGCGCCGCCGCGCGGGCCGAGATCGGGCTGGACGACAGCGCCCTGCCGTTCGTCGGCCATGACCGCTGGCATGCTTTTGAACTGGGCTGGCTGGACAATCGGGGCAAGCCCTGCGTCGCCGTGGCGACCGTGCAGGTTCCCTGCACCTCGCCGAACCTGGTGGAATCGAAGTCCTTCAAGCTGTATCTCAATTCGCTCAACAGCGCTCGGTTCGCCGATGCCGAAGCCCTGCGCACGACCATCGTCAGCGATCTCTCCGCCTGTGCAGGCGTTGCGGTGCAGGTGACGTTCGGGCTGCCCGCCCTGCGTGATACCCCGCATGGCGAATCGATCGACGGGCTGGACGTGGACATCGACTGCTATGGCCCGCCGCAGGCGGACTATCTTTCGGCTGACCCGATGAAGATCGTCGAAGAGACCCTGGTGTCGGCGCTGCTGAAATCCAATTGCCCGGTCACCGGGCAGCCCGACTGGGCCACGGTCAGCGTGCGCTACCGCGGCGCACGCATCGATCGCGTCGGCCTGCTGCGCTACCTGGTCAGTTACCGCGAACACGCGGAGTTCCACGAACAGTGCGTCGAACGCATCTTCAATGAGGTCAGCCAGCGCTGTGCGCCGGACGTGCTGGAAGTAGAAGCGCGGTACACCCGCCGCGGCGGGCTGGACATCAATCCGTGGCGCGCCAGCCCGGGAATCGTTGCGCCTGCAAGCATGGACCGCGAGCTGCGGCAGTAACTCCGGCTTCGGCTTCACACGAAAACCATCCCCATTTAACAACCTGTGTGAGAACGTGCCTTCCACGTAGTCACGCAGATGGGAGTGTGTGGATGAGTACCGAGAAGAAAGCCGATTTCTCCGGTGTCACCGGCAGCGTCGACAGCACCGCCGAGCAGGTTCCCAAGGCCGATTTTTCCGGCGTCTCCGCTTCGGTGGACAGCACGGCAGAGGTGGTCGATGCGACCTACACGGTGGAGAAGGGCGACACGCTGTCGAAGATCGCCAAGCAGCACCTGGGTGATGCAAACGCCTGGAACAGGATTTTCGAAGCCAATCGTGACCAGCTTGACGATCCAGACAGGATCCAGCCAGGCCAGGTCCTGAAGCTTCCGTCGAAGTAATCCCCGCAGCACGTCCCGCACACGTTTTGCTGCTTTACCCCCTTGGAGGAAACCCTATGATCCATACCAATACGCTTCGCAATGGGCTGCTCGTTGCACTGCTCGGCAGCGTGGCGCTGGTCGGCTGCAAGAAGGACGAACCCGCCGTCGATACCACTGCCACCCCGGCTGCCGATACCGCGCCGGCTGCTGCCCCCGCCCCGATGACGGGCGCACCGCCGCCGATGGCAGAAGCCGCCTCGGTCAACGTTGCCTCGGTCACCGTCGGCAAGAGTGCAGCGGCGGACAAATCAGTCGCCACCACGGCGATGTTCGCGCCCAAGGACGAGATCATCGTCTCGGTTCGCACCGACGGCGCGGCAAACAATGCAAACGTGGGCGCCAAGCTGACGTTCCAGGATGGCCAGGTTGCCGGTGAGCAGAGCGCGACGCTCAACACCTCCGGTGCCGAGACCACCAACATCACGTTCAAGAATGCCAATGGCTGGCCTGCGGGCAAATACCGTGCGGAAGTCATGGTAGATGGCAAGGCGGCCGGAACGCCGCAGGAGTTCGAGGTCAAGTAAGTCCACGCGCTACCGACTCTCTCCCGGTAGTGGACTCACGATGGACGCAGCCGCGAGGCTGCGTCTTTTTTTTCGTTGCAGCCAAATGCGGCCGCCTGCGGTGACCTCCATGTCAGTACGCAATCGTATGGGCCGCCTTTGCTCCTCGCCGGCTAAAGCGTGACAATGCAGGGGTTTTCCTGCGGCACAGCCGGGACGGTGCGCGGCAGGGAATGGGGCCGTGCGCTGTGCGCGCCCGGCTGATACGGCCGCACCCGTCCAGCGCTGGCGCTGGATGTTCCCCCGATCGCTCAAAGAGTCCTAGTCCTCCATGTCGAATACGCCCAAGATCCTCTACACGCTGACCGATGAAGCGCCGTTCCTGGCCACCCAGTCGCTGCTGCCGGTCGTCAGTGCATTCACCGCTACTGCTGGCATCGCGGTCGAAACCCGCGACATCTCGCTGTCCGGCCGCATCCTGTCGCTGTTCCCGGAGCGCCTGAAGGACGAGCAGAAGGTCAACGATGACCTGGCCGAGCTGGGCCAACTGGCGACCACGCCGGAAGCCAACATCATCAAGCTGCCGAACATCTCGGCGTCGGTGCCGCAGCTGAAGGCGGCGATCACCGAACTGCAGCAGCAGGGCTACGCGCTGCCGGATTACCCGGAAAACCCGGCCGACGACGAACACCGCGACATCAAGGCGCGCTACGACAAGGTCAAGGGCAGCGCAGTGAATCCGGTGCTGCGTGAAGGCAATTCGGACCGTCGCGCGCCGCTGTCGGTGAAGAATTACGCACGCAAGCACCCGCACCGCATGGGCGCCTGGGCGAAGGACTCCACCTCGCACGTGGCGCACATGGCGTCAGGCGATTTCTATGGCAGCGAGAAGTCGGCGACGATTGCCGGCGCCGGCAGCCTGAAGATCACCCTGCACGCTGCCGATGGCACCGACGTGGTGCTGAAGGAAAAGACTGCGGTCAAGGCCGGTGAGATCGTCGATGCCGCGGTGATGAGCCGCAAGGCACTGGCGGCGTTCATCGCCGAGCAGATCGAAGATGCCAAGGCGAAGAACGTGCTGTTCTCGCTGCACCTGAAGGCGACCATGATGAAGGTCTCCGACCCGATCATGTTCGGCGTGGCCGTCAACGAGTTCTACAAGGACGTGCTGGCCAAGCATGCCGACGTGCTGAAGCAGGCCGGTTTCGATGCCAACAATGGCATCGGCGACCTCGCCGCGCGCCTGCCCTCGCTGCCCGAAGCCACCCGTGCGGCCATCGAAGCCGACCTGAAGGCCGAGTACGCGCACCGCCCGGGCGTGGCCATGGTGAACTCGGACAAGGGCATCACCAACCTGCACGTGCCCAGCGATGTGATCGTCGACGCCTCGATGCCGGCGATGATCCGCGACTCCGGCAAGATGTGGAATGCCGAAGGCAAGCTGCAGGACACCAAGGCGGTGATCCCGGACCGCTGCTACGCCGGTGTCTACCAGGCGGTGATCGACGACTGCCGCACGCACGGTGCCTTCGATCCGGCCAGGATGGGCTCGGTGCCGAACGTCGGCCTGATGGCGCAGAAGGCCGAAGAATACGGCTCGCACGACAAGACCTTCCAGATCACCGCCGATGGCGTGGTAAAGGTCACCGACGAAGCCGGCGCGGTCGTGTTCGAGCACGCCGTGGAAGCCGGTGACATCTGGCGCATGTGCCAGACCAAGGACGCCCCGATCCAGGACTGGGTGAAGCTGGCGGTGGAGCGTTCGCGCCTGAGCGGCACCCCGGCCGTGTTCTGGCTGGACGCCGGGCGCGCCCACGACGCGCAGGTCATCAGCAAGGTCGAGACCTACCTGAAGGACCACGACACCAACGGCCTGGACATCCGCATCCTGCCGCCGGTGGAAGCCACCGCGTTCTCGCTGGATCGCATCCGCAAGGGCGAGGACACCATCTCGGTGACCGGCAACGTGCTGCGCGATTACCTGACCGACCTGTTCCCGATCATGGAGCTGGGCACCAGCGCCAAGATGCTCTCCATCGTGCCGCTGATGGCCGGTGGTGGCCTGTTCGAGACCGGTGCCGGTGGTTCGGCCCCCAAGCACGTGCAGCAGTTCGTCGAAGAGGACTACCTGCGCTGGGATTCGCTCGGTGAGTTCCTCGCGCTGGCCGCGTCGCTGGAACACCTGGGTAACCGCTACGACAACGCCGCTGCGCGCGTGCTGGCCAAGGCGCTGGACGTGGCCAATGGCGAATTCCTGGACAACGACAAGTCGCCCTCGCGCAAGCTGGGTGGCATCGACAACCGTGGCAGCCACTTCTACCTGACCCTGTACTGGGCGCAGGCGCTGGCCGCGCAGGACGAGGATGCCGCACTGAAGGCCCGCTTCGCCCCGCTGGCCAAGGCGCTCACCGACAACGAAGCGAAGATCGTCGAAGAGCTGGTGGCGGTGCAGGGCAAGGCCGTGGACATCGGCGGCTACTACCGTCCCGACCTGGCCAAGGTGGCCGCCGCGATGCGTCCCAGCGCCACGCTGAACACCGCGCTGGAACTGATCGCGGGCTGATCATCGCCGCACGGTGTAGACGGGGGGCCCACGCATTGCGTGGGCCTTTCGCGTTTGCGGCCCGTGGCCGGTGGCCTGCGGGCGCTGCCAGCCATCGGCCAAGGCTGGGCAACGGGCGCGCCGGCATCGTAAGGTGGATGCGATTCCGGCCGTGAGCCTGCCATGTCCCCCATCGACATCGATCCTGTACTGGCCGAACGGATGGCGCATGCCATCGGCGATGGTTTCGAGGACTACCATGCACGCTTTGCGGCGATCACCGCCCGCGCGCAGGGGCGGTTCGAGCAGCGACAGTGGGAGGCTGCGCAGCGCGATGCGGTCGAGCGCATCGGCCTGTACGACCAATGCATCGCCGCGTGCATGCACGACCTGCGCCGGCTGGCCGGTGATGCCATCGGTGATCGCGCCTGCTGGTTGCAGGTACACGCGCGTTACAGCCTGCTGTTGCGCGGGCTGATCGACGCCGAGTTGTACAAGACGTTCTACAACACCTTGGCGCGGCGCCTGTTCGGCACCCGTGGCGTCGATGCGCAGGTGGAGTTCCTCGCCTTCGACGTCGAACCTTCCGATGCGATCACCCATCCGGTGGCGCGGCACGCGTATGCGGTGTCGGCCACGCGCCCGGCCGATGCGCTGATGCGCGTGCTGGGTGACTACCGCTTCGACATCCCCTATGCGCATCAACTGCGGTGCGCGGCCGCCATCGCGGTCCGCTTGCAGGATGACCTGGCGCACTGGGGAGCGCATGCGGTCCGCGGCATCGAGCTGCTGGACACCGTGTTCTACCGCGAGCGGCGCGCCTATCTGGTGGGGCGCGTGTTTGGTGAGCACCGATTTTCGCCCTGCGTGATCGTGCTGGTGAACGATGGCCAGGGCCTGCGCGCCGATGCAGTGCTGACCCGGCGTCGCGACGTGGCGCACCTTTTTGGCGTGTCGCGCAGTTATTTCCAGGCCAACCTGGCTACGGTCGGTGATGCGGTGGTGTTCCTGCGCAGCCTGCTGCCGGGCAAGCCGGTCGATGAGATCTATACCGTGCTCGGGCGGGCCAAGCAGGGCAAGACCGAGCGCTACCGCGCCTTCTTCGGACACTTCCTGGAACACCCGCAGGAGCAGCTGGTGCACGCCGAGGGCACCCCGGGCATGGTCATGGCGGTGTTCACCCTGCCCAGCTACCCGCTGGTGTTCAAGCTGATACGCGATCGTTTCGCCTGGCCGAAGGCGATGTCGCGCCAGCAGGTGGAAGACAAGTACGCGCTGGTGTTCAACCTGGATCGCGTGGGTCGCCTGCTGGATGCACAGCCCTATCGGCACCTGCGTTTCCCCGCCACGCGTTTCGCCCCGGCGCTGCTGCAGGAACTGCTGCAACACTGTGCGCAGGGCGTGCGACTGGACGGCGAGGAGGTGGAGATCGCGCTGTGCTACGTGCAGCGGCGTTTCCGTCCGTTGAACCTGTACCTGCGCGAGCAGGGTCCTGAAGGCATGCGCGCGGCGGTGCTGGACTACGCGCAGGCGATCACCGACATGGCGCGCAACAACATCTTTCCCGGCGACATGCTGCCGAAGAACTTCGGCGTCTCGCGGCATGGACGCGCGGTGTTCTACGACTATGACGAGCTGTGCCTGGTCACCGAGTGCGTGTTCCGCGACTGGCCCGAGCCGCGCAATGCGGAAGAGGCATTGGCCGACGAGCCGTGGTTCCACGTCGGGCCGCGTGATGTGTTCCCCGAGCGCTTCGGGCCGTTCATGGGGCTTCCCGCTGCGGAACTGGCGGCGGTGCGTGAGCACTTCGGGCATCTGTTCCAGCCGACGTGGTGGCGCGCGCTGCAGGACCGCTTCGCCGCGGGCGAGCATCCCGATACGCCACCCTACGCGCGTGGGAACCGCTTGGCCTGAGTTGGACGCGGCACCGGCCTTTGCTACCCTCGGGGCACACATCGACACGGAGCAGTCAACATGCGTACCTCGCTTTTCCTTGGAGTGGTTCTGGCACTGGGCGCCGGTGGTGCGCTGGGTCCCGTGGATGCCAATGCGCAGAACGCGCGCGCGGCCCGTGCGCAGACCGAAGGCAGCATGGTCCTGAGCGGCAGCATCGACATCGCGCCGGACGGCTCGGTCGAAGGCTTCACGCTCAAGAATGAAGACAGGATCGAGCCCTACATCCAGGATTTCCTTAAGCAGAATGTCGCCAGGTGGCGGTTCGAGCCGGTGCTGCGCGAGGGCAGGGCGGTTGCGGCGAAGACGCCGGTGAACCTGCGGCTGGTGGCCCGGCGAGCGTCCGGTGATGGAATGGACGTCGTGCTGAGCAGCGCCAATTTCCGTAATTTCGATCCCAAAGCGACCGACGCGGTGGCCATTGATCGCATGCCGCCGCCATCCTTCCCGCGCGAACTGATTGAGATGGGCGGTGCGGGCGAGGTCCAGCTGTTGCTGCGGGTGGCGCGCGACGGCACGGTCGACGATGTGATCGCCGAACAGGTCAACGCCTACGTGGCCGGGTCGACGCGCGCGATGCAGCGGATGCGTGACGTGATGGCGCGCAGTGCGGTCACCGCTGCGCGGAAGTGGGCCTTCATCGCACCGTCTACCGGCGCCAGTGTCGACGATCCGTTCTGGACGGTACGCGTGCCGGTGCGTTTCTTCTACGGTGGCAACGGGGACCGCTACGGCAAATGGCAGGTTTACATTCCGGGCCCGAAGCAGAGCGCGCCGTGGAGCGTAAAGGATGTGGCCGCCGATGATGCCCCCGATATGCTGCCCGATGGTGGGGTCTACATGGTCGGGGTCGACAATGGACCGAAGCTGCTGACGCCGCTGCAGGGCTGACGGCGGCGGTAGCGCCGAGCCATGCTCGGCGGCTCTCCGTTCCGGCAACGCGCGGTCTCGTGCAGGCCGCGCGCTGCGCTCGCCGAGCATGGCTCGGCGCTACCGGGGTCAGCGGTAGGGGTAGGTTACGCTGCGGTTGCGGCCCTGTTCCTTGGCCATGTACAGCGCTTTGTCGGCCATGCGCAGGGCCTGCTCGGCGTCGGCATCGAAGGTGGGGTAATGCGCGACGCCCACCGAGACACTGACATGGCCCACGGGGTCCAGCGGCTGGGTTGCGATCTGCTGCCGCAGCCGCTCGGCGATCAGCAGGGCATCGTCGGCGTCGGTGGTGGGCAGCAGCATCAGGAACTCCTCGCCGCCATTGCGGCACAGCACGTCCCCATCGCGTGAGTAGCGGCGCATCTGCTCGGCGATGTGGCTGATGACCTGATCGCCAACCGCATGGCCATGCTGGTCGTTGATGACCTTGAAACGGTCGATGTCCAACGCCAGGATCGCGAAGGACTGCCCCTGCGCTTTCCAGGTTTCCAGCGCCTGCTGCAGCCCACGGCGGTTGAGCAGCCCGGTCAGCGGATCGGTGCGGCTGGCCCGGTTGAGGGTGCCGATGCGGTCCTGCAGCGCCGTGAAGCTGTACAGCACGGCCTGCTTCAGCTGGGCTACTTCGAAATACCAGGCGCGAATGCCGCCCACGTCGGAGATCGCGCGGCCGGTGTCGCCTTCCTGTACGTTGCGCGCCAGCTGCCACAGCGGCAGCGAGATGCGCCGCGCGAACCACCAGGTCACCAGCAGCGAAAGTACCCCGAGCGGGATCGCGCGCCAGATGATCGATGACATCACCTGCGACAATGGCTGCAGGGTGGCCGCCGTCGGGCGCTGGGCTACCACGCCCCACCCGGTGGCGGGTACCGGCGCGTAGCCGGCAAGCATGGAAACGCCACGGCTGTTGTTGACCTGCGCCGAGCCCCGTTGCCCGCGTGACACCGCTTCGATCACCGGGTTGCCCGGCGCGTACGCGCCGACCCGTTCGGGATCGACGTGGTACAGCAGCCGGCCATTGCGATCCACAACGTACAGATAGGACCCGTCACGGTAGTAGTGCGTGCCCAGCAGACTCTGCAGGATGCTGCGCTGGCGCAGGTAGATGGTCGCGCTGACGTAGCCGCGGTAGTGTCCCTGCCCGTCGAACACCGGATGCGACATGGCGACCAGCAGCTTGCCGGTGGCCGATTCGTAGGGATCGCTGACCATGGGCTGGCGGCGCTCCAGCGCGATGCGGTTGCCTTCGCTGCGCAGGGTATCGCCCTTCAGGTGCAACGTCTGTGGCGAGGTGGCCAGGACCAGGCCGGTGTGGTCGACGATCAGTATCGAGTTGAAGCTGTTGGTCTGCAGTTGCAGGCGCGTGGCTTCGTCCTGCGCACGGCGGTCCTGCAGGCCCTCCCGGCCCAGCAGCATCGCGGTATAGGCCAACTGCTGCTGCGAGGACAGCACGAAGTTCTGGGTGGTTTCGGCCAGCTTGTTGGCGTACACCCGGTTCGCTTCCAAGGTGCTGCTGACCAGTTGGTCACGTTGCACGCGGTAGCTGGCCAGCAGGGTGTTGGCCAGCGCCACCACGGTGCTGAGCAGGGCCAGGGCAAGGATCAGTGAACCCAGGTTGAGGCGTTTGGAAAGCGAGCGCATGCGGGCAGGTCAGCCAGTTCTGATGCTGGCCCGACCGGTCTGTCCGGAGGGTACGCCAGCGCGGGACGGCGCCCGCACGCAGCAGCCTGCGCACGGTTCGGTGGGGACTGCGCGGGCATTATCGCTGAAAGAGACGGGTCACGTGCGGAGCGTGAGCAACGTCAACGTCAACGTCAAGGGCTGCAGGGCCCTGGGATGGCGGGGCGGGGCGGGTTGGCGGGGGACGGCAAGAGCCGCTCCTGCGGGCCTCGTTTCGCGCCATCCATGGCGCTCTACGCCCCCGCCAACCCACCCCGCCCCACCTTCGTCAGGTTCATGGCGGCCTTGGTAGCGCCGACCCATGGTCGGCGAGCGCAGCGGGCCGCTGGCGGGAACATTCCGCCGACCATGGGTCGGCGCTACCAGAGCGCCGTAGCGTGTCGGGTGGAGGGAGCCCCTGAGTCAGGGGCGGCCGCGAAGCGGCGGGGTGTGGGTGGTGGTGAAACGGGGCCCTCGTTTTGCGCAGCAAAGCGTGGGAGCGACAGCGCGAATGCGATGGCGTGTCCCCGTGCCCCGCATAGCCTCCCCGCCCGGCCCACCCCCAGCTGCGGCTTCAAACAACAACCACCCGCGAGGGGGTTCACCCGTTCGACCCCCGCAGCAACCGCGTGCGCAGCACTTCGCGCAGCCGCGCGGCGGATGCCTCGTCCAGCTCGCCCAGCACGCCACGCGCATGCTCCGGCACGTGTGCGGCAACCTGGTCATCTGCGTCGAACACGTAATGCTGGAACATCGCCTGCCAGGCCGCGCGTTGTTCCACAGGCAGGTCACGGATCGCCAGCAGGGCCAGCATCAAGGCGTTCATCGGCGCATCGCGCCATGCCTCTACCGGGCGCCACCAGTAATTGACCAGGATGTTGAACGCCTCGAGCCCTTCCATGTGGTGCCACCACAGGGCCGGAATGAATACCGCGTCGCCCGGTTCCAGCACGGCGCTCTGTGCCGCCTGCATGGCCAGCGCGAAGCGTGGGAACCGCTGCAGGTCCGGTGCGGCGAAGTCGACCAGGCTGATGGCCTGTCCGGCGGGGGTGAAGTCCAGCGGACCGACGTACAGGTTGCCGACCTGGCCGGGAGGAAACAGCGTGACCCGTCGCCGTCCTGCCGCCACGCAGGCGAGATTGTCCGGCGCATCATGGTGCGCGGCGATCCGTGAGCGGTTGCCGATCCAGATGCTGGCCAGTGGATCGGCCTGGCCCAACGACAGCGGATTCTCCTCGCGCAGGCCAGGCAGGTAGGTGTCCAGCGTGGTGGATGCAACATAGATGGTCGGTGCGTCCGCTTCGCTGCGGTACTTGAGCAGGGTGTCCAGCACCACGCGCAGCGGTACCTGTTCGCGACGGAAATTGAAGCCGGTGAGGTCGTCGTTGTAGAACACCCGGCCCTGCGTGCCGGGTGCCGCCGTGGTGGCGGTCACCGGCATGCCACCGTGGTCGAACCGCTTCAGGTAGTCCACCGCGGCGGTGTCGGCGTGCCGGGCGGCCTGCACCAGCGGCCACCCGGCGGCCAACCCCCGCACCACCTTCGGCGTGGTCCAGCTACGCAGCGCGGCAGGCAGTGCCGCAGGGTCCGCGAGCTGGACCTCGTCGATGGGGCGGGGTGGGGGCAGGGTCATCGCCACTTAGAACTTGTAGCGCACACCGAACATGTAGCGCGGACCGGTCTGGGTGGCATACCGCAGCATGTTGCTGTGGCGTGCGTAGGTGCGCATCGTCTCGTCGGTCAGGTTGATCGCTTCCACGCTCAGCGTCAGCTGTTCGCTCACCGCGTAGCTGATGTTCAGATCAAGCTGCCCATAAGCTTCGGTGTAGTTCGGGTTCGGGCCCTGGCCACCGATACCGTTGAGGAACTTGTCGCGCCAGTTATAGGCCGCCCGGACCTGCCATGCGTTCTTGTCATAGAACAGAACCGCGTTGGCCGAATCGCTCAGGCCGACCATCGGGTACTGGTCGCCCAGGCTCAGGTTGTCGAAGGTCAGCCCGGACTTCACCTTGGTGTAGTTCGCCGCGACACCGAAACCGGACTCGCCGAACAGGTGCTGCACCGCCACCTCCCAGCCTTCCAGATGATCCGAGCGCTGGTTGGCCGGCAGGGTGATGTCGAACCCGGCGATGGGATCCCCCGGCTGGCCGACGATGCTGCCGGTCTGCTGGCCGGCCGAGTTGACGCCGGTGGAAACCACGCCCGGGTCGCCGGCATGGTTGGTGAAGATGTAATTGCGGATGCACACCGTGTCGGTGGTGACGCAGCCCGACGCCAGCGCTTCGTTCCAGTACGCACCGCCGACCGGCGTGTGCAGGTTGCCGGCATCTTCGCGGGCGATGGTGTTGCTGATGAAGTTCTTGATGTTCTTGCGGAAGAAGCCGACCGAGGCGTAGCTGGCCTCACCGTAGTACCACTCCAGGGACAGGTCGAAGTTGTCCGACAGCAACGGCTCCAGTGCCGGATTACCACGCGAACCGGTGCCGCCCTGGGTGCGCACGATGTTGTCCAGGCGTTGCCCGCTTTCGATCTGCGTCCACCCCGGACGGCCCAGGCTGCGGCTGTAACTGCCGCGCAGTGCCAGCGACTCGTTGATGTCCAGCTTGAGGTCGACATTGGGCAGCACGTAATCGTACTTGCCTTGGCCGCCGATGAACGCGCCGTCGTCGGCGTAGGTGATGTTGAACTCGTTGAGGGAGTTCCAGCTGATCGAAGTCGGCACGCGCACCAGCGCCAACGACTCCACTTCGGTCTGCTCATAGCGCACGCCGGCGGCGACATGAAGCGGCATGTTCCAGTCGAAGGTGGTGCGGTACTGCAGGTAGGCGCTCTTGGATTTTTCGGTGGTGCGGATGTCCTCGGAGTACTCGGTCGGGGCGAGATAGCACGTCGGGCAGGCCGGCTCGGCGCCATTGGCTACCTGCGCCGCCCGGTCACGCAGGCGGTCGAAATCGAACACAAGGAACTGGCCCGTCAGGCGCGGATCGTCGTGGCCGGAGAACGCCTTGAAGTACTTGCCCATGTCATCGGCGTACCAGATGCTGTCGTCGTAGTCCGCCGGCGTACCGACGCCGCCCCAGCTGTCGCGTTGCTGGATGGCCGCCGCCGAGCGGTTGTCCACCTGGGTGTGGCCCACGCCGAAATCGAGCGCGGAATAGTCGGCGAAGCGGAACACGCCCTTGGCCTGCAGCTGTTCCACTTCCGACTTGTTGTAGCTGTTCTGGAATACCGAACCGGTGACCAGTGCATCGGCGGCCTGCACCCCACCCGGCGGCAACGCGATGTTGATGATCGGCAGGTCGCCGCTGTAATCCACCGTGGTGGTGCCGCGCACGTACGCCGCCACGCCGAGCACGCCAGCCGAGCCATAGGGGCCGTCGGGCTGCGATTCGGCACTGGCGCGGTGGTAGTCGAAGGACATGTCCAGTGCATCGTTGACTTCCCAGTCAACATTGAAGCCGAGCGAATCCATGCTGTTCCGGGTAGCCAGCTTCATGCCGCCCATCGCCACGTCGCCGTTCACCACGTCCTCGCTGTACACGATGGGGGCGGCAACCGGGCCATTGGTCCATGTACTGTCACCGGGGCCGTAGTTGAACCACACCGACAGTTCGCTGCGCTGCTGCTGCACCTTGTTTTCGACATAGGTGTAATCCAGCGTGGTGGTGACGTTGTCCAGCGGCTTCCACTGCAGCGTGGCCTGGCCGTTGGTGCGCTGGCGCTGCACGGCGTTGACGTTGTACGCGGTGTTCTGCGGACGGCCGTAGATATCATCGGCACCTGGCCGGTTGGTGATGCGGTCCGAATAGCCCGTGCCCGGCTGCGGCAGTGCGCGCCAGTCGCTGGTGTCGTCACCGCGCAGCGTCGCCCAGCCTTCGGCCACGGTGGCCTGGTTGAAGCCGGAATCGCGTTCCTGGTGGCTGGCGCTGAGCGCCACGCCGAAGCGTCCGTCAGCGTAGGTCTGGCTGAAAACACCGGACAGCTCACCGGTGACATTGGATCCCTGCAGCGTGCGCGGTACGTTGTCGTTGGAGGTATCGTGCACCGCCTTCATGCCGAGGCTGACCACCGGTGCCGCTTCCAGGGGGCGCAGGGTCTTGATGTTGATCGTCGCACCGATGCCGCCGGTCGGGTTGTCGGCGCGGGTGGTCTTGTAGACCTCCACTGCGGAGATCGATTCGGAGGCGATGTTGGCGAAATCGAACGAGCGCGAGCCGGACAGTCCACCGCCGCCGTTGCCCAGGTTGGAGGCCGGCATCTGGCGGCCGTTGAGCAGCACCAGGTTGTAGTCCGGGCCGATGCCGCGCACGGTGACCTTGGAACCTTCGCCGCTGGAGGTGCGGTCGATGGACACACCGCTGATGCGCTGCAGCGATTCGGCCAGGTTGGTATCGGGGAACTTGCCGATATCCTCGGCCACGATGCCGTCCACCACGCCCTGGCTGTCGCGCTTGAGGTTCATCGACGAGGTGAGGCTGCCGCGGATGCCGGTCACCTGCACGGTGTCCAGGGTGGCCGGGTCGGTGGGTGCGGCGGTGGCAGCGTCCTGCGCCCAGGCGGGGCCGGCGATGGCCGCCAGCAACGCGGAAGTGAGCAGTGTCTTGCGGGGTACGGCCTTGTACATCCTCATTGCGGATCCCTCCCCAGGGAGTGCGGAAACAGCGGGTTTGACTTCGGCTGGAGCGCGGCAACTACATGACGGGAGCGATTTGGGGATGCGTTGACAGCGTTGTCAACAAACCGTCTCCGCCGGTGGTCGGGCGGATCCCGGGGAGAGGGTGCTGGAGGTCCCGGAAGCCTTGTCATTGCAGTGTCATCAGCCCGCGCGTAGGCGGTGGGCATGCGCGGCGCCTCGCGCATGATCGTGTTGCGATGCGGAACGGTTCTGCGCAGGGTGGGTAGCGCTAACACTGACAGCGCTCGACAAAACGCGCCGTCACCGGGCGCTCAGCGCCTGCGTTTGCGAGGTGCGGCCGTGGATTCGCGGACCAGCACAGCATGGTCCAGGGTGATCATCCTGCCGGCGCCCGGCGAGCGGATGCGCTCCAGCAGCTGCAGCGTCGCCAGCCGGCCCATTTCTGCAGTGGGCTGCCGCACCGTGGTCAGCGCAGGGAAGATATGGCTCGCGATCGGGGTGTCATCGAAACCGCATACGGACAGATCGCGGGGGACCTGCAGGCCGCGGCCACCGGCGACCCGGTACACGGCCGCCGCCATGTCATCGTTGGCCGCGAAGATCGCCGTGGGCGGATCGGCCAGGTCCAGCAGGCGGTGTGCGGCCGGGATGCCGGATTCGAAAGAGAACTCGCCGCCGACCACCAGCGCGGCATCGTAGGCGATGCCGGCTTCGCGCAGCGCCGCGCGATACCCGGCGTGGCGCCACTGGCAGGCGCCGTGTGCCCGTGGTCCCTTGATGTGGCCGATGCGCCGATGGCCCAGCGCGACCAGGTGGCGCATCAACTCCACTACGGCGGTGGTCTCGTCCATGCGCACCCCGATGGCGCCGGTGGCGTCACGCGGGGCGATGCTGGCAAAGGGAATGTCATGTTCCTGCAGGTAGGACAGCACCACCGGATCATCGCTCAGCGGCGGGATCAGCACGACGCCGTCGGGGCGTGAGTTGTCGAACAGCGCGCTGAGGTCGGGCAGGGCATGGCGGCCGATCCCCACCGGGCCGAGCAGCAGGTTGTAGTGGTTGCCGTGGCAGGCATCCAGCATGCCGTTCTGGATCTCCATGAGGTAGTTGCGCGAAGGATTGTTGTAGGCCAGCGCCAGCGAATACGAGCGCTGGCCAGCCAGGCTGCGCGCGGAAGGATTGGGCTTGTAGCCGAGCCGTGCGACCGCCTCGCGCACCCGCGACTGGGTCTGCTCACGCACGTTGGGCTCGTTGTTGAGCACCCGCGACACGGTCTTGATGGAGACTCCCGCCGCCGCAGCGACGTCTTCGATTCGACTACGCATGATGCAGGTGGTCCTCGATGTGCCAGCGGCGGCCAGTGCGCGCCGAGCGATGGTGCAGCGTCGGGCGGATATTGCCACGGCGCAGCGCAGCACGGTTGCCGGCAGCCATGTCCCTGCCAGGCCCGCTGCGCTCGCCGACCATGGGTCGGCGCTACCAAGGAGCCGGCTTCTGGCGGCGTACGGATACTGTCTGCCCGCCCACCCGTCGCAGGCACGCAGCCGGCTCCTGCCCGGCCCCGCCCCGGAAACAACAAAGCCCCGCAATGCGGGGCCTCGTCGTGGATCGTCCGGCGCCAGGAACTCAGCGCTTCATCGAACCGAAGAACTCGTCGTTGGACTTGGTGTTCTTCATCTTGTCCAGCAGGAACTCCATCGCGGCCATTTCATCCATCGGATGCAGCAGCTTGCGCAGGATCCAGATCTTCTGCAGCAGTTCCGGTTCGATCAGCAGGTCTTCGCGACGGGTACCCGAACGGTTGATGTCGATCGCCGGGAACACGCGTTTTTCAGAGATGCGACGGCTCAGGTGCACTTCGCTGTTGCCGGTGCCCTTGAACTCTTCGTAGATCACCTCGTCCATCTTGCTGCCGGTGTCGACCAGCGCCGTGGCGATGATGGTCAGGCTGCCGCCTTCTTCCACGTTGCGTGCCGCACCGAAGAAGCGCTTCGGACGGTGCAGCGCGTTTGCATCCACACCACCGGTCAGCACCTTGCCCGAGCTCGGCACCACGTTGTTGTAGGCACGTGCCAGGCGGGTGATCGAGTCCAGCAGGATGACCACGTCCTTCTTGTGCTCGACCAGGCGCTTGGCCCGCTCGATCACCATTTCGGCAACCTGCACGTGGCGCGCGGCCGGCTCGTCGAACGTCGAACTGATGACCTCGCCGCGCACGGTGCGCTGCATTTCGGTCACTTCTTCCGGGCGCTCATCGATCAGCAGCACGATCAGGTGCACGTCCGGATGGTTGGTGGTGATGGCCGTGGCCACCTGCTGCATCATCATCGTCTTGCCGGCCTTCGGCTGGGAGACGATCAGCGAACGCTGGCCCTTGCCCTGCGGTGCCATCAGATCGAGGATGCGGCCGGTGATGTCTTCGGACGAGCCGTTGCCGCGTTCCAGGGTGAACCGCTTGCGCGGGAACAGGGCGGTCAGGTTCTCGAACAGCACCTTGTTCTTGGATGCTTCCAGCGGCTCACCATTGATGGTGTCCACGATGGACAGCGCGAAGTAGCGCTCGCCGTCCTTGGGGAAGCGGATGCGGCCGGACAGGTGGTCGCCGGTGCGCAGGTTGAAGCGGCGGATCTGGCTGGGCGAGATGTAGGTGTCGTCCGGACCGGCCAGGTAGCTGGCTTCGGCCGCGCGCAGGAAGCCGAAGCCGTCGGGCAGGATTTCCAGCACGCCGTCGGCAGCAACGCCATCACCGTGGCGGGTCAGCACCTTCAGCAGCGCGAAGATCACGTCCTGCTTGCGGGCACGGGCGACACCTTCGGAGATCTGCAGCTGCTCGGCGATTTCCAGCAGCTTCTGCGCCGGCATGCGCTTGAGGTCGCTCAGCGAATACACCGGGAAGCCTTCCGGCACGTTCGGCTGGGTGGTGCGCACGAACGGCTGCTGCTCGTTGTTGTCCTGCGGCATGCCATCGTCGCGTCCACCACCACGTGCCGGGCGGTCACGGTCGCGTCGGTTGCGGAAGCGGTCACGGCGATTGCCCTGACCCTGCGGGTTGTTCTGCTGGTTGCCCTGGTAGGGGCCCTGGTTCTGGCCGCCTGCGGTGTTCTGCTGGCCACCGGACTGGTTGTTGTTCTGCTGCGGGCGACCCTGGCCGGATTCGCGGCCTTCGTTGCCGTCACCGCCGTTGGCGGCGGGTGCATCGGCAGCGGGCGCGCTCGGCGCCGCCGCAGCGGGTGCGGGGGGCGGAGTGGGGCGGGGTGCTTCGGGCGCATTGGCCAGCGGCAGGCCGGCCTGTGCCGGGGCACTGGTTTCGGCGGACGCGGGTGCGGCGGCCTTGGTCACGCGCGGCTTGCGCACACGCTTTTCGGCGGGCGCATCAGCGCTGCCGGTTTCAGAAGTGGTATCGGACAAGAGCGTTATTCCTCGCTTGAAGGTGCGAGCGCCCGGCTGGGGCGGCGAACGAAGGGATGGGGTCTGGAGTGAACTGCATCCAGCGGGTGCGGCACGCGAACGCGGACCGGATGTGCCGACACTATCACCGGCGCGCGGCGCCTTGCAAGCACCGCGATGCCGCGACATTCAGGCAGCGCAGGGGCTGCAGGCAGCCGGCGTCACCGGCTGCCAGGAAACACAGGCCTCAGGCCAGCGCCTTGTCGAGCAGGCCAGCCAGCTGGGCCTTGCCCACCGCGCCTACCTGCTCACCGACCTTCTCACCGTCCTTGAAGACGACCAGGTAGGGAATGGAACGGACGTGGTACTTCACCGCCAGGTCGCGCTCGTGGTCGACGTTGACCTTGACGATCTTCGCCCGTCCACCGTACGCCACGGCCAGTTCGTCCAGAGCCGGTGCGATCATCTTGCACGGGCCACACCATTCGGCCCAGAAATCAACCAGGACCGGCTCTTTGGAGTTCAGTACGGTGCTTTCGAAGTCAGCGGTGCTGACATGTACAACGTTGTCGCTCATCTTGGTTTCTCGTCTTGTGGGGCACCCGGCTGGGGCCGGAGGTGGGTGAACTGGGCTGGACCAGAGTGGCGCAACCCTCGTCGTTGCCTGGTGGAGCAGGCTCCACGGTGCGCTGGGCAGGATGCCTGGACGCTCACGGCCGGCAGTTTACCCCTATCGGCACAGGGAGACAGGGGGCGGCTGGAACCCAGCGTATCGCGATCAACATGACCGACGGAATGTGTCGGATTTCACTGTCCACGCCTATGGGATAGGGTCCTGCTGACACCGCACAAGGGACGCTCCGGCAACGATTCAGCGTGCGGTGGCCTGGATGAATGCGCGATCGGCCGGGAGTCTCCGCGGCCCGTGAGACGCACGGGCCCGGTTGCTGGCCTGATTACGCTAAACTGCTTCATTGAGCGGCAAGGGACCCGAGGGTTCCAAGGCCCGCCGACCCGCCGCAGGGGCCGCAGTTTGCGACGGAGCCCCCAGATGACGCCGAGCCGCCCGATTGCAGGTGGCGGCCAGACCAAGACGGACACATGAGCGACAAACCGCTGACCGATTTGACCTTTTCCTCCTTCGATCTGCATCCGGCATTGCACGCCGGTCTTGAAGGAGCCGGATTCACCCGCTGCACCCCGATCCAGGCGTTGACGCTGCCGGTCGCACTCGCCGGTGGCGACGTCGCAGGCCAGGCACAGACCGGTACCGGCAAGACGCTGGCCTTCCTGGTCGCGGTGGTGAACCGCCTGCTGACCCGCCCGGCACTGGCCGACCGCAAGCCGGAAGATCCGCGCGCGCTGATCCTGGCACCCACCCGCGAACTGGCCATCCAGATCCACAAGGATGCGGTGAAGCTGGGTTCGGACCTGGGGCTGCGCTTCGCGCTGGTGTACGGCGGCGTGGACTACGACAAGCAGCGCGAACTGCTGCAGCAGGGCGTGGACGTGATCATCGCCACCCCCGGCCGCCTGATCGACTACGTCAAGCAGCACAAGGTGGTTTCGCTGCATGCCTGCGAAATCTGCGTGCTCGACGAAGCCGACCGCATGTTCGACCTGGGCTTCATCAAGGACATCCGCTTCCTGCTGCGCCGCATGCCCGAGCGCACCACCCGGCAGACCCTGCTGTTCAGCGCCACGCTCAGCCACCGCGTGCTGGAGCTGGCGTATGACCACATGAACGAGCCGCAGAAGATGGTGGTGGAGAGCGAATCCATCACCGCCGCCCGCGTGCGCCAGCGCATGTACTTCCCGGCCGACGAAGAGAAGATCCCGCTGCTGCTGGGCCTGCTGTCGCGCAGCGAAGGCGCGCGTACGATGGTTTTCGTCAACACCAAGGTGTTCGTCGAGCGCGTCGCGCGCGCGCTGGAACGTTCCGGCTACCGCGTCGGCGTGCTGTCCGGTGATGTTCCGCAGAAGAAGCGCGAAAGCCTGCTGAACCGCTTCCAGAAAGGCCAGCTGGAAATCCTGGTGGTCACCGACGTGGCCGCCCGCGGCCTGCACATCGACGGCATCAAGTACGTCTACAACTACGACCTGCCGTTCGACGCCGAAGACTACGTGCACCGCATCGGCCGCACCGCCCGCCTGGGCGAGGAAGGCGATGCGATCAGCTTCGCCTGCGAACGCTATGCGATGGGCCTGCCGGACATCGAGGCCTATATCGACCAGAAGATCCCGGTCGAAGCGGTGACCGCCGAACTGCTGACCTCGCTGCCGCGTCCGGAACGTGCGCCGCCTGCGCCGGGCGAGGAAGGCGACGAGAACGAAAGCGTCAGCCAGATCTTCCGGGAAGCGCGCGAAGCGCGTGCCGCCGAAGAAGAGCGTCGTGGTGGCGGTCGTGGTGGCAAGCCGTCGGCTGGCCGCGGCGAACGCAGTGGCGAGCGTAGCGGCGAGCGCCGCCCGCGTCCGCCGCGCAAGCCGCGCGTGGAAGGCGAAGTGGTCGCTGCAGCCGAAGCTGCCGTTGTCGCCGGTAATGGCGAGGCCGCTGCCACCGCCCCCGTCGATGCCGTGCAGGCACCGCGCCCGCCGCGTGCCGACGCTGCTGTCGCGCAGGATCCTGCAATGCAGGACGGCGAGCGCAAGCCGCGCAAGCGCCGTCGCCGTCGCAACGGCCGTCCGCTGGAAGGTGCCGAAGGAACGAATCCCCAGGGCGCAACCACGGCGCAGGGTGCACCGGTGCAGGTGGTGGCCAAGCCGGTCCGCAGTGCGGACCCGGGCGACTCCTTCCTGACCCGCATCGGCCGCAAGATCCGCCGGATGCTGGCGGGCGGGTAAGCGGGTAAGCGGCATCGCATTCGCGCTGTCGCTCCCCCGGTTCGCTTTGCGAACCGCGGGCCCCGCGTCACCAGCTCCCACACCCCCGCGCCTGCGGCGCTGCCCCCGGACTCCGGGGGCGGCGGTCTCTCCGTTCTGCCTCGCTGCGGGGCCTGACCCGGCCGCGATGCCGGAAGGTTTTCGCCGGGCAGGGCCCGGCGCTACCGATCCGCCGCGCCGCTCCTGCATAATCAGGGGATGAGCGTCCTGCGGTTCGACAACGTAAGCAAACAGTACGCCGGTGGTCACGAGGCGCTGACCGATGTCAGCTTTGACGTGGCACCGGGCGAGATGGTGTTCGTCACCGGCCATTCCGGCGCGGGCAAGAGCACCCTGTTGAAACTGATCCACCTTGACGAGCGGCCCAGCCGCGGCGCGGTGGTGTTCAACGAGCGCAACCTGCTGAAGGTGCGCGGCGGCGACGTGCCACGGCATCGGCGCGAGGTGGGCGCCGTCTACCAGGACCACCGCCTGCTGATGGATCGCAGCATTTCCGAGAACGTGGCGCTGCCGCTGATCCTGCGCGGCACCCGCCGTGCCGACATCGGCAAGCGTGTACGTTCGGTGCTGGAGCGCATGGGCCTGGGGCACCGCGAAAAGGCCCTGCCTTCGCAGCTGTCTGCCGGCGAACAGCAGCGCGTGGGCATCGCCCGCGCCATCATCGGTGAGCCGCGCCTGCTGGTGGCCGACGAACCGACCGGCAACCTCGACCCGACCCTGGCTGCGGAAATCATGGCGCTGTTCGCCGAGCTGCCCGCGCGTGGCACCAGCGTGCTGGTGGTCAGCCATGACCTGGCCCTGCTGCGGCGCATGCGCAAGCGCGTGCTGATCCTCGACCATGGTCGCCTGGTGGACGACATCTCGCCGCAGGACCTGGCCGAATGAGCACCGAATCCACTCCCGCGCCCGAGCGCAATGCCAACGCCCCGGCGGCGGCGCCTTCGAAGCTGGGCATCTGGTGGCAGCACCACCTGCACAGCGTGGTGTTCAGCCTGGGCCGCGCTTTCCGCAAACCGTGGGCCACGCTGCTGACGGTGATGGTCATGGCGCTGGCGCTGGCACTGCCGCTGGGCCTGTCGATCGCGCTGGACAACCTCAAGCACTTCACCGGCAGCGTGCAGCAGTCGCGCGACATCAATCTGTTCCTCAAGGCCGAACTGGACGGTGCCAGTGCGGATGCCCTGGCCACCGAGCTGCGCGCGCGCGATGACGTCGCCGCGGTGACCCTGCGCACGCCGGAACAGGGCCTGGAAGAACTTCGCGGAAACGCCGGCCTCGGCGAGGCGATCGACGCGCTGCAGTCCAATCCGCTGCCCAGCCTGCTGGTGGTGACGCCGGCCGAGAAGGCCGACGATGCGCGCCTGGCACGTGCGCTGGGCACGCTGCCGCAGGCCGACCTGGTGCAGCACGATGCGCTGTGGCGCACCCGCCTGGACGGCTGGCTGGCCTTCGGTGCACGGCTGGTGCAGGTGCTGTCGTTGCTGCTCGGCCTCGGCGCGGTGCTGGTGGTGGGCAACACGGTGCGGCTGGACATCCAGGCGCGCCGCGAAGAGATCGGCGTGCTGCAGCTGCTGGGTGCCAGCGATGGCTTCATCCGGCGCCCGTTCCTGTACCTTGGCGCGTGGTACGGCCTGGGCGCGGGGCTGGTGGCGCTGGGTCTGATCGCCGGCGCCGGCGCCGCACTGGCCGGGCCGCTTGCCCAGTTGTCGCAAAGCTACGCCAGTCCCTTCGCGCTGAAGGGGCTGGACCTGCTGCATTCGTCGGTCGTGCTGCTGGCCATCGTGCTGGTGGGCTGGCTGGGTGCATGGCTGGTCACCGGACATTTCCTGCGCCAGACGCGCCCCACCGAGACCTGAGCCCTTCCGCATGCAGCCGCAAGCACTGAAGCATCTGCACGATGATGCCACCCGGGTCATGGTGGTCGACGGCTCGCGGCTGGTCCGCAAGCTGATCGCCGACGTGCTGCAGCGCGACCTCCCCGGCGTGCAGGTGGTCGGTTGCGCGAGCATCGCAGAGGCACGACAGGCCTTGGCGGACGGGCCGGTCAACCTGGTGACCACCTCGCTGTCGTTGCCCGACGGCGACGGCCTGGCGCTGGCCAGGACCGTGCGCGAATCGGCGGGGCAGGCCTACGTGCCGGTGATCGTGGTCTCAGGCGATGCCCAGTCGCATCTGGAACAACGCCGCTTCACCGACTACGTCACCGATTACTTCGACAAGTCGCTGGGCCATGAAGCGCTGGCCGCTTTCATCCGCGGCTACGTGCAGCCGGCGATCATTCCCGGCGCCACGCTGCTGTACGTGGAAGACAGCCGGGTAGTGGCCGAGGCCACCAAGCGGATGCTCGAGCGCCAGCAGCTCAACGTGCTGCACGTGATGACTGCCGAAGAGGCCGTGACCCTGCTGACCGCCGAGTCGCTGGGCCGCAACCAGCACCGCATCGACCTGGTGCTCACCGACGTGACGCTCAAAGGTGAGCTCAGCGGACGTGACCTGGTGGAACGGGTGCGGGTGGACTTCGGCTACGGCAAGCGCCGCCTGCCGGTGCTGGTGATGACCGGTGACGGCAATCCGCTCAACCAGACCGCGCTGTTGCAGGCCGGTGCCAACGACCTGGTGCTGAAGCCGATCGAAGAGCGCCTGCTGGTGACCAAGGTCCTGTTCCAGCTGCGCCTGTCCCGATTGAATCCAAGATCCGTGGTGTGATGAACGAAGCAGTACCTCCTTCCATCCAGCTCGAACCAAGCTGGAAAGCACATGTCGGCGATTGGCTGCTGCAACCGCAGATGCGCGAGCTGTCCAGCTTCCTGCGCCAGCGCAAGGCCAGCGGCGCGAACGTGTTCCCGCCCGGCCCGCAGATCTTCGCCGCCTTCGATGCCACCCCTTTCGATGCCACCAAGGTGGTGATCCTGGGGCAGGATCCGTACCACGGTCGCGGCCAGGCGCATGGGCTGAGTTTCTCGGTGCAGCCCGGCGTGCCGGTGCCGCCGTCACTGTTGAACATCTACAAGGAAATCGAGCGCGACCTTGGTATCCCGCGGCCGGACCATGGCTGCCTGCTGCCTTGGGCGCGGCAGGGCGTGCTGCTGCTGAACGCGGTACTGACGGTGGAAGAGGGCAGTGCCGGGGCGCACCAGAAGCGCGGCTGGGAAGGCTTCACCGACCACGTGGTGGAAGCGCTCAACCGCGAACGCGAAGGCCTGGTGTTCCTGCTGTGGGGCAGCTACGCGCAGCAGAAGGGCAAGGTCATCGACACCCAGCGCCATCGGGTATTGAAGGCGCCGCATCCCTCACCGCTGTCCGCCCACCGCGGCTTCCTCGGCTGCGGTCATTTCTCCGCGGCCAACGAGTACCTGCAGCGCCGGGGACAGACGCCGATCGACTGGTCGCTGCCACCGGCAGGGTAACGGTGGGTGACGAACGGAGAGGGTGGGTGACGACCGTTGGTCGTCCCGCCTTTGCCTTTCCCGCTGCGCTCGCCGAGCATGGCTCGGCGCTACCGGTCAGCCACCCAGACTCAATCCTCCAGCATTTCGATGATCGCCCTCGCCACCTGGCGTTTACGCGGCGTCATTCGACGCAGCAGGCAGAGAATCTCGGTTTCATGTGGATGACGACCGACATCGGGTTTTGGTTCCGGCAGCGGCAGGTCGATTCCGTCTTCCGGACGTCCCGGTCCTCTGCCCGTCGCCAACCATTCAAAATAAACCTGCGTCACAACCGCTATTTTCGCCAAATGGGTCACACTTGGAGACGTCCCACCCTGGCGCTCCCATTGCGCAACGGCGCTGCGGTTTACACCGGTCTCCTGTGCCAACTGCGATTGAGATAGTCCGGCGGTCAATCGCGAGCGTCGGATTCTGTCGCACATGTCCTTCATTCAGCACCCCTCTCCATGTCTTGGTAAGCAGCGCTTACCGGGAAGCGATTCTTTTTCCGGCTGTACAGAAACGCTGTCCTGCGCATCCGTAGCAACCGTGCCGGCCTTCCCCTGGACTACAGGCCAGCAATACTACCCTCCACTTTCACGCGGTCGTGTTTGACGGTTTTCCTGCGCCCCGTATTAATCAGCTCGAACCGGGCTTAAACGTAATCCCGGGAATAACTGGCCAGTATCGAGTTTGTTCAGGTGACGGATTCATTCCGCCGCCGGGGCGTGGTGCTGCCGCTGGAAACTGCACGGAGCACGGGAATGGTTGATGTGAATGGCGTGAAAATATCGTCATTAGGGCGGCATATTTTTGTGATCGCCGTCATGTTGATCGCGCTGTCCTGCATCGGCAGGGCCCATGCGCAAGGCACATCGGCCTGTACCGCAGGCGCCTGCGTCAGCGCCGGCCCTCGGCTGGCTTCGGTCGATTCCACCCAGAGCCCGATCCTCAATCTGCTGTTCGGCGCGCTGCTGCCGGGCACCACGCTGAATCTCACCGCCGCCGACTGGAACAGCCTGGCCGGCGCCAATCTCAACCTCAACGCACTGATCACCCAGCTCAACGGCGGGGTGGAGGTCAGCGATCCCGGCCAGGTGTTGAATACCGCCATCAGCCTGGGCACGCTGCGCGCAGCGATGGTGGCGGTGCTGCAGGCCGACAACCAGGCGCTGGCCGCCAACATCCTCAACGCCCTGCCGCTGGGCGTGGCCGGCGCCACCGGCAGCATCCGCCTCGGTGACCTGCTGCAGATCGCCCTGCCCACCGGCTCACTCACCACCGTGCGGCTCAACGTGCTGGACCTGCTGACCGGCAGCGTGCAGCTGTACAACTTCAGCAACGTGTTGACCACGCCGACGCCGATCACGGTCAACACCGCAGCACTCGGCCTGACCGGCGTGGCCAACGTGCGCCTGTGGCTGCAGGTGGTGGAACCCCCCGTGTACACCTGCGGCCCGCTCGGCAGCGCGTTCCACAGTTCTGCGATCCGGGTCAAGCTGGACCTGGACCTGGCGCAGGGACTCAACACCGCCGCGCTCACCGGCCTGCTGAACAACCTCAACGTGCTCGGCCTGGTGAGAGTATCCAACGCCAACATCAGCGCCAGCGTGCTGCACCTGCAGGTGTACGCGGACATCGCCCGCGCCGAAGGCACGATCTCGGCAGTCAACCTGGTCGGCAATGCGGTCACCCTGCAGGCGCGCCCCGGACTGGTGAACCTGTACGTCGGCCAGATCAGCGACGCGACGTTCTTCAACCGCTCCACCGTGCTGACCGAAAGCGCGCTGACGCCCGCCACGCTGACCTCGCTCAACGTCACCGTGCGGGTCACCACGTTGCTGAACATTCCCGTCGCCGATGTCTCGGTCCCGTTGGCGGTCAGCATCCGCGGATTCGCCACGGCAACGCCGGGCCTGCAGGCGGCCAGCTTCACCGGCCCGTATCCACAGACACGCACCTTGTCGGCCGGCACCGTCAGTGCGGCGACGATGGTGTCCACACTGGTCAACTCGCTCAACATCCAGGTCACCAGCGGCAACCCCACGGTCACCCTGCTGGGCGCGCTGCCGTTGCCGCTGCCCGTGGCCGACCTGGTCAACACGCTGGTGAACACGCTGCTGCAGCCGATCCGCACGGCGGTCAACACGCTGGTGACGCCGGTATTGACCACGCTGCTGGGCGGGGTGGTCGACAACCTGCTTGGGCTGCTCGGCATCCGCATCGGCCAGGCAGTATTCACTGTCGAAGGCGTGACCCAGGCCTGCGCGGCCACCCTGCAGCTGGTCAAGGAACTGCAGCCGAGCAGCGACACCGGCCGCTTCAACCTGGCCATCAACTACAACGGCAGCGTGGTCGGGTCGGCGGCGAATGTCGGCAACAACGGCGCCACCGCGGCGGTGGTGACGGTGGCCGGCGGCACCTATGCGATGGCTGAAACCGCGGCCGCCGGCACGGTGCTGGAGCGCTACGCCAGCACCTGGCAATGCACGAACCAGGACGGGACGGTGATCAGCTCCGGTACCGGGAACAGCTTCAACCTGCAGGCGCCGGCAGTCACCGCCACGCCGGTGGCGCTGGTCTGCCGCATCGTCAACCGCACCCGCCAGGCCGATCTTTCCATCACCAAGACCGACGGCAGCGGCAGCTACACGCCCGGCGGGGCCAGCACCTACACCCTGGTGGTCAGCAACGCGGGGCCGGATGCGGTCACCGCCGCGGTGGTCAACGACACGTTGCCCAACGGCGCGACGCTGAGCGCTGCGTGGACCTGCAGTGCCAGCGCGGGCAGCGCCTGCGCGGCGGCCAGTGGCGGGGCGGTGGGCGGCACCGGCATCAGCGTCGGCGTGGACCTGCTCAACGGCGGTAGCGCCACGATCAGCGTGCCGGTGGTGTTCAGCAGCAATCCCGCCGCGTACTAGCGGCAGGTCGACGCAACGGAACGGGCGTGCAGCGGATCGCGCGCTACCCGCAACGAGGAGTGACCGGCGCGACGCGCATCCAGCGCAGTGCCGGCCGCAGCAGGCGAGGAAGAGGGCATGGCCATGGTTGACCAGCACGGCACGCGACACACGGCACGCCACGCCCACGCACGATGGGGTGCCTGCCTGCTGGCGCTGCTGATGCCGGCCACGCTGCTGGCGCAGACCTATCCCAGCCCGTTGAGCAACACCGCCAACGTCGCCCCCCCGGCGGACATCGGTGACATCGCGCTGGGCAACAACAGCGCCACCGACAGCAACGTGCTGGCCCTGCAGGCGCAGCTGAGCGTGTCCAAGAGCATCCTGGGGCCGACCACTGTGATTGCCGGGGGGCAGGTGCAGTACCAGATCCAGGTGGGCAACCAAGGGCCGTCCAGCGCGCTGGGCGTCACCATCACCGATGCCGTGCCCGCACTGCTCACCAACGTCAGCTGGACCTGTACCGCGGCGTCGCCGTTGTCTTCCTGCGCGGTGGCCAATGGCACCGGCAACAGCATCAATGCCCTGGTAAACGTGGGCGTGGGTGACAGCGTGTCGGTGCGGGTCACCGCCACTGCGCCGTCCGCTACACCGGCCACCATCCCGGCCAACACCGCCGCGCTGATCCTGCCGCCCGGCACCACCGATCCAACCCCGGGCGACAACAGCGCCAGCACCCCGGCGATCACGGTGCAGCCCGCCGCGCTGCTGGCGGTGGCCGACAGTTTCGCCGCCGCGCTGCCGGCTACCGGCGGTGCAACCCCGAGCGTGCTGGCCAATGACACGCTGGCCGGCGTGGCGGTGGTGGCGGCCGACCTGATCGTCACCCTGCAGGACGCGCCCACCGGTTTCAGCATCGATGCGAATGGGGTGATCAGCGTGCCCAGTGGTGCACCTGCCGGCCGCAATGGGCTGACCTACCAGATCTGCGAACGCATTTCGCCGAGCAACTGCTCCGCCGCGACGGCGACCTTCGCGGTGGCGCCGTCAGCGGTGAACGACAGCTACAGCGTGGCCGCCAGCACGCCGAGCTATGCGCAGACGGTGGCCACCAATGACAACGCGGCCGCCACCGCAGTGTTCTCGCTGGTGGGCGCGCCGCCGGCAGGGTTGACCTTCAATGCCGATGGCAGCTTCGTGCTGGCCCCGGCGGGTGGCATCACCGCACCGGTGTCGTTCCAGTACCAGGTGTGCCTGCCTGCACCGGATGCGACCGCCTGCGCCACGGCCACCGCCTCCATCCTGGTCAACGCCAATCCGCTGGTCGCCGTCGACGATGTCGTCGCCACGCCGTTCGCGCCCGGTACCGGGGGCAGCACGCCGTCGGTGATCGGCAACGACACCCTGGGCGGCGCGCCGATCACCGTGCCGGCCACCGTGCAGCTGAGCCTGGTGGGTGCGCCTACCGGTTACAGCATCGCCCCCAGCGGCGTGATCACGGTTGCGCCCACGGCCGCGGCGGGCGCCGTGGATTTCAACTACCAGATCTGCGAAACGGCGGTTCCCGCCAACTGCGCCACCGCCAACGTGGCGCTGGTGGTCAGCCCGGACGCGGCCAATGACAGCGTCACCACGCCCGGTGCCGGGCAACCGGTGGGCGGCAGCGTGGCCGGCAACGACAACACCCCCAGCGGCTCGCTGTTCAGCGTGCCGACCCAGCCGACGCGCGGCACGGTGGTGATGGATGCCTCCGGCGCGTTCACCTACACGCCGACCGGTGGCAACACCGGAGCCGATACCTTCGTCTACCAGGTCTGCCTGCCTGCACCGGATGCCACGGTCTGCGACACCGCTACGGTGAGCGTGCAGGTCGCGGCCAATACGATCGATGCGCTGGACGACATCGTGAGCACGGTGTTGCCGCCCAGTGGTGGCACCACGCCCAGCGTGCTGGCCAATGACCTGCTCAACGGCGTGCTGGTCACGCCGGCACAGGTGGTGGTGTCGCTGCAGGGCGCACCGGCGGACTACAGCATCGACACGAACGGACAGATCACCGTGGCCGCGGGTGCCGCTGCCGGCGCGCAGACGCTCACCTACCAGCTGTGCGAGGCGGCGGTGCCCGCCAACTGCGACCTGGCCAGCGTGCAGCTGGTGGTCGCACCGGATGCGGTGGGCGACACCTTCAACGCCACCGCCGGCGTCCCGCTGCCGGGCGTGCTGACCACCGGCGACAACGCGCCGGCGGGCAGCAGCTACAGCCTGCTGGTCGGCCCGGCCAACGGCACCGCCACGGTGGAGGCTGATGGCAGCTTCAGCTACACCGCGCTGGCCGCCTACAGTGGACAGGACAGCTTCCAGTACCAGCTGTGCCTGCCTGCGCCGAATGCGGCGGTATGCGATACCGCCACGGCGACCTTCACCCTGGCCGCTGCCGTGGTGGCGGCCAATGACGATGATTTCAGCGCCGCCCCGTTCGGCGTGGCCGGTGGCCTGACCGCCCCGGTCACCGGCAATGACACGGTCAACGGCGTGCCCGTGGTCCCGGCGCAGGTGACCCTGGCGCTGACCGGCGCGGCGCCGGTGGGCTTCACCCTGCAGCCGACCGGCGAGCTCAGCGTGCCGGCCGGTGCGCAGGCCGGCATCGTCGCCCTGACCTACCAGTTGTGCGAAGCGGGTACCAGCAACTGCGACACCGCCACCATCACCGTGGTGATCACCCCGGACGCGGTGGACGACGTGCTGTCGACCAACGCCGGCCGCGCGGTCAGTGGCAACGTTGCGATCAATGACAATGCCCCGGCGGGCTCGACGTTCAGCGTACTGGGCGTGGGCCCCGCCGGCCTGGTGTTCGCCGCAGATGGAGGCTTCACCTATACGCCGGCTGCCCTGTTCACCGGTCCGGCCACCTTTGATTACCAGGTCTGCCTGCCCGCGCCGGAAGCCGCCGTGTGCGCCAGCGCGTCGGTGACGATCAACGTCAATGCCGGCACGCTGCAGGCCAACGATGATGATTTCCGCTCGCTGATCCTCGATGCCAGCGCAGGCGGCACCACCAACAGCGTGCTGGCCAATGACACCCATAACGGCGCCATTCCGCCGGATCCGTCCGAAGTCCTGCTGACCCTGGTCGGCGCCCCGGCCGGCTTCGTGGTCAATCCCAACGGGACGATCTCGGTACCAGGTAGCGCTGCCGCAGGGCAGGTGGAATTCAGTTACCAGATGTGCGAAGTCGCACTGCCCAGCAACTGCAGTTCGGCGGCGGTGCTGTTGCTGCTGAGCCCGGCTGCCAGCAACGACAACTTCAGCACCCAGGTCGGCGTACCGCTGGCCAACAGCGTCGCCAGCAATGACAACGTACCGCCGGGCAGTGCCTTCGAGGTCAGCGGCACGCCGCCGGCCGGCCTGCTGTTCAATGCCGACGGCAGCTTCGTCTATACCCCGCCGCTGGGCACGCAGGGCGCGGTCACCTTCGCCTACCAGGTGTGCCTGCCTGCGCCGAACACCACCGTGTGCACCACCGCCACGGTCACCTTGAACGTCAACGCCGGCACGCTGGTGGCCAACGACGATGATTTCCGCGCGACGCCGGTGGATCCGGCATTGGGCGGCAGCACCGGCAGCGTGCTGGGCAACGACAGCCTGGACGGCAGCACGCCGCCGGCATCGACCGCAGTACAGCTGAGCCTGCTCAATGCACCGGCCGGCTACACGCTGGCCGCCGATGGCACGGTGTCGGTCGCCGCAGGCGCGGTGGCCGGCGCGGTGACGCTGACCTACCAGCTGTGCGAGGCCGCGCTGCCGAGCAACTGCGATACCGCGCAGATTTCCCTGCTGGTGGCGCCGCAGGCGCAGGCCGATGTGTTTTCCACACCGGCCGGGCAGCTGCTGGCCGGCAATGTAGGCACCAATGACAATGCGCCGAACGGTGCGGTGTACACGGTCAACGGCATCGCGCCGGAGGGTCTGTCCTTCAGCCCGGATGGCAGCTTCCTGTTCACGCCCACCGACGGATTCACCGGAGCGGTGACCTTCAGCTACCAGGTGTGCCTGCCGGCGCCGGACACCGGCCTGTGCAGCACCGCCTCGGCGACGATCAACGTCAACGCCGGCAACCTCATCGCGCTGGACGACGACTTCAGCGGCGCGCCGCTGGCGCCGGGCGGCAGCAGCACGGCCAGCGTGCTGGCCAATGACACCTTGAACGGCGTGTCGCCGCCTGCGGCCGCCAGCGTGGGCTTGAGCCTGGTGGGCGCACCCAGCGGCTACGCACTGACGGCGGCCGGCGTGCTGCAGGTGCCGGTGGCGGCCACCGCCGGGGTCAACGTGTTGACCTACCAGGTGTGCGAGAACGCCGCCAGCGGCAACTGCGCCAGTGCGCAGATCACCCTGGTGGTGACCCCGCAGGCGCAGGACGATGCACTGTCCACGCCGGCCGGACAGGTGCTCAACGGCAGCGTTGGCGACAACGACAACGCGCCGATGGGTTCGCAGTTCAGCGTGACCGGCACCACGCCTGACGGGCTGCTGTTCAATGGCAACGGCACCTTCAGCTACACCCCGCCGGTCGGCGTGCCGAGCCCGGTCAGCTTCGGCTACCAGGTGTGCCTGCCGGCGCCGTATGCGGCGCTCTGCACGAGCGCCAATGTCAGCATCAACATCAATGCCGGCACCTTGCTGGCAGGCGATGATGACTTCACTGCGACACCGATCAACCCGGTCAGCGGTGGCAGCACGACCTCGGTGCTGACCAACGACGCACTGAGCGGCGTGAGCCCGCCCGATCCGGCCGGCGTGCTGCTGTCGCTGCAGGGCGCGCCTGCCGGCTTCAGCATCGGCAGCGACGGCGTGGTCAGCATCGCCGCCGGCACCCAGGCCGGTGCGATCAGCCTGACCTACCAGCTGTGTGAAGCGGCGCTGCCGTCCAACTGCGATACCGCCAGCATCGCGCTGCTGGTGTCGCCGCAGGCGGTGGCCGATGGGGTGTCCACCCAGGTCGGCCAGCCGGTGTCCGGCAACGTCGGCAGCAACGACAACATTGCGCCCAGTTCGACCTTCGCGGTGACCAGTACCAGCCCCGCCGGGCTGGCGTTCAACGCCGATGGCAGCTTCACCTACACCCCCCCGCTGGGCGTGGTCAGCCCGGTGAGCTTCGATTACCAGGTGTGCCTGCCGGTGCCGAACGCTGGCCTCTGCTCCAGCGCGACGGTCACCCTCAACGTCAACAACGGGGCCCTGGTGGCTGCCGATGATGACTTCAGCGGCACCGCGCTGCTGCCCGGTGGCGTCACCGGCAGCGTGCTGGCCAACGACAGCCTCAACACGGTCAGCCCGCCGGCCCCGGCGGACGTGGTGCTGTCCCTGGTCGGCGCGCCGAGCGGCTATGCCATTGCCAGCGATGGCGCGATCAGCATTCCTGCCGGCACCGCGAGCGGCCGCGTGCAGATCACCTACCAGCTGTGCGAAGCCGCCGCGCCGACCAACTGCGATACCGCCACGGCGTCCTTGCTGTTGGCCCCGCAGCCGGCCGACGACATTGCCTCCACGCCGGCGGGGCAGGCCGTCGGTGGCTCGGTCGGCATCAATGACAACGTACCGGCCGGCTCCGCCTATACGCTGGTCGGCGCCGCACCGGGCGGGTTGGTGTTCAACCCCGATGGCAGTTTCACCTTCACCCCGCCAGCGGGGGTCATCAGCCCGGTGACCTTCGATTACCAGGTCTGCCTGCCGGCACCGGATGCCACCGTATGCGGCGCCGCCTCGGTGACGATCAACGTCAACAACGGCGCACTGTCTGCGGTGGGCGATGATTTCAGCGCCACGCCGCTGTTGCCGGGTAGCATCACCGCGAGCAGCGTGCTGGCCAACGACAGCTTGAACGGCACCACGCCGCCGGCCGCCGCCAGCGTGATGCTGAGCCTGGTCGGTGCGCCCACCGGCTATGTGATCAACGCCGATGGCACGCTCACCACGCCGAGCGGCGCGGTGGCTGGTGCGGTGAGCCTGACCTACCAGGTCTGCGAAGCCGCTGCACCGACCAACTGCGATACCGCACCGGTGTCGCTGGTGCTGACTCCCGTACCGGCCGCCGATGCCTTCACCGTGCTGGCCGGGCAGAGCGTGCTGGGCAATGTCGGCGTCAATGACAATGTGCCGGCCGGTACGGTCTTCAGCGTGATCGGCGCCGCGCCGGCCGGCCTGTCGTTCAACGCCGATGGCAGCTTCAGCTACACCCCGCCGGTGGCCACGCCCGGCCCGGTGAGCTTCGATTACCGGGTCTGCCTGCCCGCACCGAACAGCGACGTATGCGGCATCGCGACGGTGACGCTGACCATCAACAACGGCGCGCTGCTGGCCGCCGACGATGACTTCAGCGGCGCGCCGCTGCTGGGCGGTGCCACCACCGCTGGCAGTGTGCTGGCCAACGACGCGTTGAATGGCGTGAGCCCGCCGGCCGCGGCCGATGTGACTCTGCGCCTGGTCGGCGCGCCGGCCGGCTATGCCATCAATGCCGATGGCACGATCTCCACCCCGCTGGTCACCCCGTCCGGCGCGCTCACGCTGGTCTATGAACTGTGCGAAGCGGCCGCGCCGGGCAACTGCGCCACCGCCAACGTGGCGCTGGTGCTGGTCCCGCAGCCGGTCGCCGATGTGGTGTCCACGCTTGCCGGCCAGCCGGTCAGCGGCACTGTCGGCGGCAACGACAACCTGCCCGCTGGCGCACTGTTCGCCGTGGCCGGCAGCGCGCCGACCGGGCTGGTGTTCAATGCCGATGGCAGCTTCACCTTCACCCCGCCAGCCGGCGTCAGCAGCCCGGTGGTGTTCAGTTACCAGGTCTGCCTGCCGGCGCCGAACGGCACGTTGTGTGGCACCGCAGCGGTGACCATCAACGTCAACAATGGTGCATTGGATGCGGTGGCCGATGATTTCCGCGACACGGCCCTGTTGCCCGGTGCCAGCACGCCCAGCGTGCTGGACAACGACGTGTTGAACGGCACCACGCCGCCGGCCGCTGCGGCCGTGCAGCTGTCGCTGATCGGTGCACCGGCCGGCTATGCGATCAACGCCGACGGAACCATCGCCATCCCCAGCGGCACGCTGGCGGGCACGGTGATCCTGACCTACCAGCTGTGCGAAGTGGCCGCGCCTGGCAACTGCGACAGCGCCGATGTGTCGCTGCTGCTGACGCCGGTGCCGCAGGATGACGTGCTGTCGACCTCGGCCGGCCAAGCGGTTGCCGGGAGTGTTGGCGGGAATGACAACGTGCCTGTCGGTGCGCTGTTCTCGCTGGTTGGCGCGCCGCCGGCCGGGCTGGTCTTCAACGCCGATGGCAGCTTCAGCTTCAACCCGCCGGTCGGCGTTGCCAGTCCGGTGACGTTCGCTTACCAGGTCTGCCTGCCGGCACCGGATGCCTCGGTGTGCGGCACCGCTTCGGTGACCATCAATGTCAACAACGGGGCGCTGTCGGCGCTCGCCGACGATTTCACTGCGACGCCACTGCTGGCTGGTGCGAGCACGCCGAGTGTGCTGCTCAACGACACCCTGAACACCGTCACCCCGCCCGCTGCCGGCACGGTGAACCTGAGCCTGGTCGATGCCCCGGCCGGCTACCTGATCAACGCCGCCGGCGTCATCAGCACGCCGATCGGCGCGCTGTCCGGTGCGGTCACGCCGACCTACCAGCTGTGCGAAGCCGCAGCGCCGACCAACTGCGATACCGCCACGGTGTCGCTGGTGCTGCAGCCGCAGCCGGTCGCCGATACGGTATCTGTTGCGGTCGGCCAGACGGTCAACGGCAATGTCGGCAGCAATGACAACGTGCCGGCAGGCGCACTGTTCAGCGCGGTTGGCAGCACGCCGGCCGGGCTGCTGTTCAACGCCGATGGCAGTTTCAGCTACAGCCCGCCGGTGGGCGTGTCCGGGCCGGTGACCTTCACTTACCAGGTCTGTCTGCCGGCGCCGAACGCGGCCGTGTGCGGTAGCGCGTCGGTCACCTTCAACGTCAACACCGGCACGCTGGTGGCGGCCGACGATGATTTCAGCGGCACGCCGCTGGTGCCCGGCGGCAGCACGCCCAGCGTACTGGGCAACGATGCGCTGAACGGCGCGACGCCGCCGCTGGCCAGCGATGTGCTGCTGAGCCTGGTCGGCGCACCGGCCGGTTATGCGATCAACGCCGATGGCACGATCTCCACGCTGGGCAGCACGCCATCCGGTGCGGCGACGCTGGCTTACCAGATCTGCGAAGCGGCGGCGCCGACCAACTGCGATACGGCAACGATTGTGCTGCTGTTGACGCCGGTGCCGGTGGCCGACGTGGTGTCCACCCTGGCCGGCCAGCCGCTCTCCGGCAACGTCGGCAGCAATGACAACGTGCCGGCCGGTTCGTTGTTCAGCGTGGTCGGCACGCCGCCGACCGGCCTGCTGTTCAATGCCGATGGCAGCTTCAGCTACACCCCGCCACCGGGCGTGGCCAGCCCGGTCACCTTCAGCTACCAGGTGTGCCTGCCTGCGCCGAACGGCACCACCTGTGGCATCGCCACGGTCACCATCAACGTCAACAACGGCGCACTGAGCGCGGTGGATGATGACTTCAGCGGCATCGCGGTGGTGCCCGGCGGCAATACGCCCAGCGTGCTGGCCAACGACACGCTCAATGGCGCCACCCCGCCGGCCGCCGCGGCGGTGGCACTCAGCCTGGTCGGCGCGCCTGCCGGCTATGCGATCAATCCCGATGGCACCGTCAGTGTGCCCACCGGCACGCTGTCCGGCCTGGTCACGCTGACCTACCAGGTGTGCGAAGTCGCCGCGCCGAGCAACTGTGACAGCGCGTCGATCACGCTGCTGGTGAGCCCGGCACCGGCCAACGACGTGGTCTCCACGCCTGCCGGCCAGCAGGTGGTGGGCGACGTTGGCGGCAACGACAACGTACCCGCCGGCTCGCTGTTCTCGGTGGTCGGCATCCCGCCCGATGGGCTGGTGTTCAATGCCGACGGCAGCTTCAGCTATACGCCCCCGCTGGGCATTACCGGGCCGGTCAGCATCGGCTACCAGGTGTGCCTGCCGGCGCCGAATGGCAGCGTCTGCGGCAACGCGATCCTGGTCATCAACGTCAACAACGGCGCCCTTGCCGCGGTGGCCGACGATTTCAGCGGCACCCCATTGCTGCCCGGCAGCACCACGCCATCCAGCGTGCTGGCCAACGACACCTTGAACGGTGCCACGCCGCCTGCGCCGGGCACGGTGACGCTGTCGCTGGTCGGCGCGCCGGCCGGTTATTCCATCAATGCCGATGGCACGATCGTCACCGGCACCGCCTCCGGTGCGGTGACCCTGACCTACCAAGTCTGCGAAGTGGCCGCGCCGACCAACTGCGATACCGCCGCGGTGTCGCTGGTGCTGCAGCCGCAACCGCTGGCGGATTCGGTGTCGGTGGCTGCGGGCCAGACCGTCACCGGCAACGTCGGCAGCAACGACAACGTGCCGACGGGGTCTGCTTTCAGCCTGCAGGGCGCCGCGCCTGCCGGCCTGTCGTTCAACGCCGATGGCAGCTTCAGTTACACGCCGCCGCTGGGCACCACCGGGCCGGTCAGCTTCAGCTACCAGGTCTGCCTGCCGGCACCGGATGCCAGCGTGTGCGGCATCGCGAGCGTGACCATCACACTGGGCACCGGTTCGCTGGTGGCCGGCAATGACGACTTCAGCGTGACGCCGCTGCTGCCGGGCAGTGCCACGCCCAGCGTGCTGGCCAATGACGCGTTGAATGGGATCAGCCCGCCGGCTTCCTCGACCGTCCTGCTGAGCCTGGTCGGTGCGCCGTCCGGCTTCGTGATCAATCCGGATGGCAGCATCGCCACCCCGGCCACGGCGGTGTCCGGCCCTGTGCTGCTGACCTACCAGATCTGCGAAGCCGCCGCGCCGGGCAACTGCACTACCGCATCGGTGTCGCTGCTGTTGGCGCCGGTTGCGGTGGCCGACGTGGTGTCCACGCTGGCCGGACAGCCGGTGAGCGGCAACGTCGGCAGCAATGACAACGTGCCCGCCGGTTCGCTGTTCAGCGTGGTCGGCACCCCGCCCAGTGGCCTGCTGTTCAACGCAGATGGCAGCTTCACCTATACCCCGCCGGTGGGCACCACCGGTGCGGTGGTCTTCAGTTACCAGGTCTGCCTGCCTGCACCGGACAGCACGGCATGCAGCACCGCGTCGGTCACCCTCAACGTCAACAACGGCACGCTGGTGGCGACCGCCGATGACTTCAGTGGCACCGCTGTCGTGCCGGGCGGCTCCACGCCCAGCGTACTTGCCAACGACACCTTGAATGGCGCCACGCCACCGGCGGCTGCAGCGGTGTCGCTGTCGCTGGTGGGTGCACCGGCTGGCTATGCGATCAATGCCGATGGCACGCTCAGCGTGCCGAGCGGGACGCTTTCCGGACCGGTCACGCTCACTTACCAGATCTGCGAAGTGGCGGCGCCAGGCAACTGCGACAGCGCGCCGGTCACGCTGCTGATCAGCCCGGCACCGGCCAATGACGTGGTGTCCACGCCGGCCGGGCAGCCGGTTTCCGGCAACGTCGGTGGCAACGACAACGTGCCGGTGGGCTCGCTGTTCTCGGTAGTTGGCACTGCGCCTGCCGGCCTGGTCTTCAATGCCGATGGCAGCTTCACTTACACCCCGCCGCTGGGCATCACCGGCCCGGTGACCTTCAGCTACCAGGTGTGCCTGCCCGCGCCGAACACGGCGGTGTGCGGCACTGCTTCGGTGACCATCAACGTCAACGACGGGGCGCTTGCTGCGCTGGCCGACGACTTCAGCGCCACGCCGCTGCTGCCCGGTGCCAGCACCTCCAGCAGCGTGCTGGCCAACGACACCTTGAACGGTGTCAGCCCCCCGGCCGCCGGCAGCGTCACGCTGTCGCTGGTGGGTGCGCCGGCCGGCTATGCGATCAACCCCGATGGCACCATTGCCACCCCGGCCGGCACGCTCTCCGGTGCGGTAGCACTGACTTACCAGGTCTGCGAAGTGGCGGCACCGGGCAACTGCGATACCGCTACGGTGTCGCTGCTGCTGACGCCTGCACCGGTGGCCGACAGCGTTGCCGTGGCCGCTGGCCAGACCGTCGGTGGCAACGTTGGCGGCAACGACAACGTGCCCGCCGGATCGACCTTCAGCGTGGTCGGCACGCCGCCGGCCGGGCTGTCGTTCAACGCCGATGGCAGCTTCAGCTACACGCCGCCGGCCGGCACCAGTGGTCCGGTGGGCTTCACCTACCAGGTGTGCCTGCCGGCGCCGAACGGCAGCGTCTGCGGTACGGCCAGCGTGACCTTCAACGTTGGCATCGGCTCGCTGGTGGCTGGTAACGATGACTTCAGCACGACGCCATTGCTGCCTGGCGGCAGCACGCCCAGCGTGCTCGCCAACGATGCATTGAACGGCGTCACGCCGCCGCCGGCCGCCAGCGTGGTGCTCAGCCTGGTAGGTGCACCGGCGGGCTATGCGATCAATCCCGATGGCACCATCAGCACGTCGACCAGCAGCACATCCGGTGCGGTCACGCTGACCTACCAGGTGTGCGAGGCCGCCGCGCCGACCAACTGTGCCACCGCCAGCGTGGCGCTGGTGCTGTCGCCGGTCGCGGTGGCCGACGTGGTGTCCACGCCGGTCGGCCAGCCGGTCAGCGGCGACCTCGGCAGCAACGACAACGTGCCGCCGGGTTCCACCTTCAGCGTGGTCGGCAGCACGCCGGCCGGGCTGGTGCTGAACGCCGACGGCAGCTTCACCTACACCCCGCCGGCCGGCGTCAGCGGTGCGGTGGGCTTCACCTACCAGGTGTGCCTGCCGGCGCCGTTCGCATCGACCTGCAGCACGGCAACGGTGACCATCAACGTCAATACCGGCACGCTGCTGGCCGCAGATGATGATTTCAGCGGCGCGCCGGTGCTGCCCGGTGGCACCACGCCCAGCGTGCTGGCCAATGATGCGCTCAATGGCGTGTCGCCTCCTGCCGCCGCCAGCGTGGTGCTGAGTCTGGTGGGTGCGCCGGCCGGCTTTGCGATCAACGCCGATGGCACGCTGGTGGTGCCGTCTGGTGGCATCAGCGGTCCGGTCACGTTGACCTACCAGGTCTGCGAAGCGGCGGCACCGGTCAACTGCGCCAGTGCCTCGATCACCCTGGTGCTGACCCCGGTGCCGGTCGCCGACGTGGTGTCCACGCCGGCCGGCCAGCCGGTCAGCGGCAATGTCGGCAACAATGACAACCTGCCGCCGGGCTCCACCTTCAGCGTGGTAGGCAGCACGCCGCCGGGGCTGGTGTTCAACCCCGATGGCAGCTTCACCTACACCCCGCCGGTGGGGACCACCGGGCAGGTCGGCTTCACCTATCAGGTCTGCCTGCCCGCGCCGAACGGTGCGGTGTGCGCGACCGCTCCGGTCACGCTCAACGTCAACAACGGCGCGCTGTCGGCGCTGGCTGATGACTTCAGCGGTGCGCCGCTGCTGCCGGGCAGCACCACGCCCAGCGTGCTGGCCAACGACACGCTGAACGGTGCGACGCCGCCGGCCTCCGGCACCGTCGTGTTGAGCCTGGTCGGTGCACCGGCCGGGTATGTGATCAACGCCGACGGCACCATCAGCGTCCCCGTCGGCACGCCGAGCGGCGTGGTTTCGCTGACCTACCAGGTGTGTGAGGTAGCGGCGCCGACCAACTGCGATTCGGCACAGGTATCGCTGCTGCTCACCCCCGCACCGGCGGCCGACAGCGTGTCCGCGGCCGCCGGTCAGACCACCAGTGGCAATGTCGGCAACAACGACAACGTGCCACCGGGGTCGACCTTCAGCGTGGTCGGTGGCACCCCTGCAGGGCTGGTGTTCAACGCCGATGGCAGCTTCAGCTACACCCCGCCGGCCGGTACCAGCGGCACCGTCAGCTTCACCTACCAGGTCTGCCTGCCGGCGCCGAATGCGGCGGTGTGCGGCACCGCCACGGTGAACATGACGGTGGCGACCAACGTGGTGCTGGCGGTCAACGATGACTTCAGCGCAACGCCGGTGGATCCGTCGGTGGGCGGCACCATCGCCCGTTCGGTGCTGGAGAACGACACCTGGAACGGGGCGGCGCCGCCGCCGGTCGGCAGCGTCACCGCGACCCTGCTGGGCAGCACGCCGGGCTACACGATGAACAACCAGGGCCAGGTGATGGTGGCGCCGGGCGTGCAGCCGGGCCAGGTGCAGCTGAGCTACCAGCTGTGCGAAAACGGCGTGCCCGGCAACTGCTCCACCGCGATCATCACCGTGCTGGTGCAGGGGCCGGTGGGGGCCCTGCTGGCGGTGGATGACATCGGCGGTCCGCTGCCGGCAGGGCAGGCTGCGCCGACCCTGTTGAATGTCTTCAGCAACGACACGTTCAACAGTGCCCCGCTGGATCCGGCGCAGGTCGACTTCGCCCCGGTCAACACGGCCGAGCTCAGCTTCGCCGCCGATGGTTCGCTGAGCGTGGCGGGCGGCCTGTCACCGGGCAGCTACAGCACGACCTACACCGTCTGCCTGACAAGCCAGCCGACCGTGTGCGACACCGGCACGGTCACCGTCACCGTGGTGGCCAGCACCGACCGGGTGGTGGCGCAGGACGATGCGATCGACATGCCGCAGAACGGCGTGGTGGAAATCGACGTACTGGGCAACGACCGCATGGATGGCAATCCGATCGATCCGGACGGCGTGGTGCTGACCATCACCTCGCCGCCGCCGTTCGGCACCGCCGAGGTCATGGCGCGCGCCCGCATCCGCTTCGCGGTGCTGGCCAACTTCGCCGGCCAGCAGAGCTTTGATTACCAAGTCTGCGAAGCCGCCAATCCGGCCATGTGCGGCAGTGCCACGGTGAGCGTCACGGTGGAGGAAAACGTGCTGGTGCTTTCCGACGATGCGATCACCACCGAAACGAGCGGCCCGCTGGTGATCGATGTGCTGGCCAACGACAGCACCCGCAGCGCGGCGCTGGATCCGGCTTCGCTGCAGGTGGTGGTCGCCGCTACCCGCGGCAGCGTCCAGTGTGCCAATGGCAGTTGCACCTACACGCCGTCTGGAGGCTTCTTCGGCACCGACAGTTTCCGCTACCGGATCTGCGACGTGTCGATCCCCACCCCGGTGTGTGCCGAAGCCAACGTGTCGGTCACGGTGGCTGGGCAACAGGCCACGCTGCGGCTGACCAAGACCGCCGCCAAGCGCAGCGCGCAGATCGGTGACCTGGTGCGCTACACGGTCACCGTCGAAAACGTGGGCGAGGTGGACGCCAACGGCGCCACCCTGCTGGACACGCTGCCGCCGGGCTTCAGCTTCGTCAGCGGAGGCTTCTCGGTAATCGATGCCGACAATGTCGCGCGCACCAGTGGCGTGCAGCCGCTGCGCATCGACGGCATCGACATCGCCGTCGGTGAAAGCGCCACGGTGGTGTACTACCTGCGGGTCGGTGCCGGCACCGGTACGGGTATGCACACCAACCGTATCACCGCAATCGATGGGCAGAACCGCAGCATCGGCAACATCGCCTCGGCCGACGTGGACATCAGCGCCGATCCGCTGCTTGACGAGAGCCTGGTGGTCGGCACGGTGTTCGATGACCGCAACGGCAACGGCGTGCAGGAACCGGGCGAGCGCGGCATCCCGGGCGTGCGCGTGGCGGCCGTGGAAGGCCTGCTGATGGAGACCGATGCCTTCGGCCGCTATCACCTGGTCGGCATCCAGGGCGGCGGGGCGCGGGGCCGCAACTTCATCCTCAAGGTGGATCCGTCCACGCTGCCGTCCGGGGCACGCTTCACCACGCCCAATCCGCTGGTGCGGCGGATCACCCCGGGCCTGCCGGTCCGCTTCGACTTCGGCGTGGTGATGCCGGCGGGCGAAATCGTCGCCCCGGCGGACGCACCGCGCGGGGCTGCCATCGAACTCGGCGAAGGCCTGTTCGAGCGCGGCTCGGCACGCCTGGTCGAGGGCTCCGCGACGGTGCTGGACAAGGCCGCGCAGGCGCTGACGGCACGCAACGGCGGCCGCCTGCTGCTGGCGACGGACGAAGGCCAGCAGGCGCTGGCGCTGCAACGTGCGGCCAGCCTGCGCGCGGCCTTGGCCGGCCGGCTGCGCCCGGACGTGGCGGCGGCCACGCGCATCGAGGTGGTGCGCAGCGGCGACGAGCAGGTGCTGCACAGCCTGCGTATCGATGATCCACCTGCTGTGCCGCCTGTCACCGGCGGGGAGGGGCGCTGAGCCATGGACAAGACCTGCAAACCCTATCGCCCGATTCTGCCGCTGCTGATGCTGGCGGCCTTCGTTGCGCATCTCCCCGCCGCGGCCCAGCAGGTGCTGCCGCCGGCCACGCCGGCACCGATCCGCTGCGAAGCGGACAGTTGCCGCAACGACGAGGGCCTGCTGCTGCGTATCCGTGACGACGGCCCTTCCGCAGGTGCGACGCGGCCCGCTGCGAGCAGCGCCGACGCGGTGCCCGTGGCGCCTGCCACGCTGGCCGGTGGCTTCATGTCCGAACTGCCGAACGGCGGGGTGGTGTGGGCGACCGAAGATCCCTCGATGGTGCCGCCGAGCCTGAGCGTGCAGTCCGCCGCTACCGTGCCGTTCGAGAACGGTCGGCTGGTGCGTCCGCTGCGCTTCCACAGCTACAACAACTACGCCTCCTTCATCGAGAAACTGGAGGTCACGTTGTACCGCGGCACCGACACCGACCTGGTCACGCCGTTGGCGCGCATCGAACTGCCGGTGGGCTACGTGTCCGAAGCCGAGTGGGACGCGCAGCTGCCGGAGCAGATCAAGCTGCGTACCGGCGATGACCTGATCTACGTGGCGCGCGCTTATGGTGCCGGCAATTCCTTCGATGAAACACAGCTCCAGCGCATCCAGCTGGTCACCCCGGCCGACTTCGATCGTGGCCTGCAGGTGACCCGTGACAATGTGCAGAAGACCCTGGGCCAGTCGCTGGATGGCGAAAACGCGCAGGCGTTGCAGCTCAGCAACGGCATCTACGGCCAGAGCCAGCTGCGCCTGCAGAACATCCCCATCCATGGCTCGCGCGTGCGGGTATACGGCCGCGGGCTGGAACCGAACAGCCGGGTGACCATCAACGGCCAGAGCTTCCCGGTGGACTTGGAGCAGAAGTTCGCGGCCGAGTTCCTGGAGCCGGTCGGCGGGCATCGCTACCAGGTCAAGGTCGAAGCCAAGGACATGCCCAGCGCCGAACGGCAGCTGGACGTGGACGTCACCGGCCGCTACCTGTTCGCGGTGGCGATCGCCGATGTCACCGTGTCAAAGAACAGTGCCAGTGGAAACCTGCAGCCGCTGGCCGCCGATGACCGCGACGACGACAGCTTCCTCAGCGAGGGGCGGCTGGCGTTCTACCTGAAGGGCAAGATGCGCGGCAAATACCTGCTGACCGCACAGGCCGACACGCAGGATCGCGAGTTGAAACACCTGTTCCGCGATTTCTGGGAGGCCGATCCGACCGATGTGTTCCGTCGCCTCGACCCGGATCTGTACTACCCGGTGTATGGCGATGATTCCACCACCTGGCGCGATGTCGATACGCAGGGGCGGTTGTACCTGCGCGTGGATTGGGACCAGAGCCAGGCGATCTGGGGCAACTATGCGACCGGCATTACCGGCACCGAATACGGCCAGTACGTGCGTTCGCTGTATGGCGGCGCATTGAACTGGCGTTCGCTGGAAGCCACGCCGCTGGGAGAGGCACGCTCGCAGCTGAAGGTATTCGGTTCCGAAGCGCAGTCCGCGCCGGGGCACAGTGAGTTCCTCGGCACCGGTGGCAGCCTGTACTACCTGCGCCACACCGATGTATTGCCCGGTTCGGAACAGGTGGTGCTGGAAGTGCGTGACCGCACCACCGGCCGTACCGAAACCCGCGTCACCCTGCAGGAAGGCGTGGACTACGAGATCGATGACCTGCAGGGCCGCCTGATCCTGACCCGCCCGCTGGCGATGCTGACCCGCGAGAACGTGCGCAGCATCACCCGCGACATGCCGCTGGATGGGTATGACCAGCTGCTGCTGGTGGACTACGAATACGTGCCGTTGGGCTTCAGCAGTGATGACGTGACCATGGGTGCGCGGGGCCGCCAGTGGATCGGTGACCACGTGGCCATCGGCGGCACCTGGGTGGAAGAAAACCGCAGCGGTGAGAACTACACGCTGAAGGGCGCCGACCTCACCCTGCAGGCCGGGCGCGGCACGTATGTAAAAGTGGAACACACCGAGACCGATGCCACTGCCGCGCCGGTGTTCTATTCGGACAACGGCGGCCTCAGCTTCATCCGCCGCAATCCGTATGAAGTGCAGCGATCGGGCAGCGCAACGGCGGTGGAAGCACGTGCGAACCTGCGCGAGCTCGGCTGGACCGCGCAGGACTGGAGCGTGGGCGCGTGGTGGCGCGACGTGGATGCGGGCTTCTCGGTGGCGCGCCAGGACACCGGGCTGGCGGTGGAAGAATACGGCGCTGAGTTCCTCGGCTACCTCACCGACGACTTCAGCCTGTATGGACGCCACACCCGCACCGAGCAGGGCGAACTGGCACTGGAACAGACCCAGCTGACCGCAGACTGGCGGCTGGGCAATGACGGCCAGTGGACCGGTGAACTGCGCCGCGTGCGCGAAGAGCAGAGCCTGCAGACGGTGGATGCACTGTTGGCGGCGATCGGCTACCGGCAGCGCTTCGGCTCATCCTGGGAGCTGTACAGCACCGGCCAGGTCACCGTGGATGACGACGGCGGGGCCTACGAGAAGAACGACCTGCTGACCTTGGGCGCGCGTTACCTGTTCGGTGACCGCAGCAGCGTGGGCGCCGAAGTCAGCGGGGGTAGTCGCGGCCACGGCGGCAAGGTCGATGCGGAATACCGCATGGCGCCGGACCACAGCCTGTACGGCAGCTACAGCTACAGCAGCGACCGTACCGGCACCGACCCACTGTTCGACACCGGCCTGCAGTCCGGCTGGACGCTGGGCCAGCGCTGGCGCCTGAGCAACCAGGTCAATGTCTACAACGAAAGCCAGTACCTGAAGGATCGCCGCCAGGACAACGCCGGGCTGGTGCATACCTTCGGCATGGACTTCTATCCGGCGCAGGGCTGGAACCTCGGCTTCACGGTAATGGACGGCGAACTGGAATCGACGCTGGGCCGGATCGACCGCCGCGCGTACAGCGTCAGTGGCGGGCGCACCGATGCGGTGGCGCAGTGGAACAGCAAGCTGGAATACCGGCACGACTCCGGTGCCGAACAGCGCGAGCAGTGGGTCACCACCAACCGCCTGCTGTACAAGGTCAACGAAGACTGGCGCGTGGCGCTGCGTGCGAACTACGCCGATACCCAGGACCGCATCAATCCGGTGGCCGACGCCAAGCTGGTGGAAACCAACATGGGCGTCGCCTGGCGTCCGCACGACACCACCCGCTGGGCTGCCTTCGGCAAGTTCACCTACCTCTACGACGTGGCCTCGCTGGGGCAGGAGGGCGGCAACCTGTACGACCAGCGTTCGCAGGTGCTGTCGCTGGAAGGCATCCGCCAGTTCGGCGCGCGCTGGGAAGTGGCCGCCAAGCTGGCTTCGCGTTGGGGCGACTACCGCACCGGGCGCGGCGAGGGGTCGTGGCTGGACAGCCGCGCCGACTTCGCCGCGCTGCAGTTGCGCTATCGCCTGTTCGAGAAGTGGGAAGGGCTGGCCGAGCACCGCTGGTTGAAGGTGCGCGACGGCGGCGTGCGCAAGGGCTGGCTGGTCGGCGTGGACCGCCGGGTGGGCGAGAACTTCAAGATCGGCGGCGGCTACAACTTCACCGAGTTCAGCGACGACATGACCGAGCTGCGCTATGACCAGAAGGGGTTCTTCCTGAATCTGGCAGGGTATTACTGAGGCGAATGGTCGCGTCGAGCCGTGCTCGGCAGATGCCGCCCGGGAGCCTGCCGAGCATGGCTCGGCGCTACCGGTCTACAGCCGCTGAACGCCTGACAACTTTTTCCGGCTGAATGCGGGAATTCCTCAGCCCGTTCAGCCCGCCTGCACGTGATTTGCACCCTATTTAAAGTCTATGCTCCTGTTGGATAAGGGTTTTATAGTGTTCCGAACCGCTATCGCCACTGTCACCAAATCGCGGTAGGGTAGACGAGTAGTCAGCGCCATTGTTCTGTCAACGGAACACTGGAACTTTTTAGACCTTTAGCAGTCGAAGTATTGGACTGCTAAGATGAGACCCATGAGCCAGAACACCTCTACTGCCCTTGTGGCAAACAATCTCCCGATTCCCAGTGCGCTCGGTTCGCTGGACGCCTACATCGGTGCCGTGCACCAGATCCCGGTGCTGTCGGTCGATGATGAGCAGGACCTGGCGCGTCGTTTCCGTGATCAGACCGATCTGGACGCGGCCCGCGAGCTGGTGCATTCGCACCTGCGTTTCGTGGTGCACGTGGCCCGCGGCTACAACGGTTACGGCCTCGCCCTGGGCGACCTCATCCAGGAAGGCAACATCGGCCTGATGAAGGCGGTCAAGCGCTTCGACCCGGACATGGGCGTGCGCCTGGTGTCCTTCGCGGTGCATTGGATCCGTGCCGAGATGCACGAGTTCATCCTGAAGAACTGGCGCATCGTGAAGGTCGCCACCACCAAGGCGCAGCGCAAGCTGTTCTTCAACCTGCGCCGTTCGAAGAAGCGCCTGGGCTGGATGAACGCGGCCGAAGTGACCGCGGTGGCCAAGGACCTCAACGTCTCCGAGCGCGAAGTGATGGAGATGGAGTCGCGCCTGTCCGGTCGTGATATCGGCTTCGACGCCCCCAGCGACGAAGACGACGACCACGCGCCGCCGTCGCCGGCCGCCTACCTGATGGCCAATGAAGAAGATCCTTCGATGGCCTACGAGCGCGCCGACAGCGAAGACAACCAGCTGCAGCTGCTGCGCGAAGGCATGGCCGAACTGGATGCGCGTTCGCGCGACATCATCGCCCGCCGCTGGCTGGATGCTGACAGCAAGGTCACGCTGCAGGAGCTGGCCGATGAGTACGGTGTTTCCGCCGAGCGCATCCGCCAGGTTGAAGCGAACGCCCTGAAGAAGATGAAGGCGCTGTTTACCGCGTAAGTGGAAACAGCCGCTGCACACGAAAACGCCGGGCACTGCCCGGCGTTTTTCTGTGTGATCGGAGGTGGTGGGTGACGACCGTTGGTCGTCACGCCGTTACCGCCTCAGTTCTCGCGGGCGATCGCACGCCAGCCGATGTCGTTGCGGTGGAACTCGTTCGCCCAGCTCACCTCGGCCACCCCGGCATACGCATTGGCCTGCGCGTCGCGCACGCTGTCGCCCAGTGCGGCCACGCACAGCACCCGTCCACCGGCACTGACCACGTTGCCCTGCGCGTCCAGCGCGGTGCCTGCGTGGAACACCTTGGCAGTGGCTGGCACGCGGTCCAGGCCGGAAATCACATCGCCGGTGATCGGCGCTTCCGGATACGGCGCAGCGGCCAGCACCACGCCCAGTGAAGGACGCGGATCCCACTGCGCCTGCACCTGGTCCAGCCTGCCGTCGATCGCCGCCTGTACCAGGTCCAGCAGGTCCGACTGCAGGCGCAGCATCACCGGCTGGGTTTCCGGGTCGCCGAAGCGCACGTTGAACTCGATCACCTTCGGCGCACCGCTGGCATCGATCATCAGCCCCGCATACAGGAAGCCGGTGAACGGCACGCCGTCGGCGATCATGCCCTGCACGGTCGGCTCGACGACTTCACGCATCACCCGCGCGTGTACTTCCGGGGTCACCACCGGGGCCGGCGAATACGCGCCCATGCCGCCGGTGTTGGGGCCGGTATCGCCGTCGCCGACGCGCTTGTGGTCCTGCGAGGTGGCCATCGGCAGCGCATGCACGCCATCGACCATCGAGATGAAGCTGGCCTCTTCGCCGTCGAGGAATTCTTCGATCACCACCCGTGCGCCGGCGTCGCCGAAGGCATTGCCGGACAGCATGTCGCGCACCGCCGACTCTGCTTCGGGCAGCGACATCGCCACGATCACGCCCTTGCCGGCGGCCAGGCCATCGGCCTTGACCACGATCGGTGCGCCCTTTTCGCGGAGGTAGGCCAACGCCGCATCGACATCGGTGTGCACGGCGTAATAGGCGGTCGGGATGCCGTGCCGGGCCAGGAAGTCCTTGGCATAGGCCTTGCTGCCTTCCAGCTGCGCAGCAGCCGCGGTGGGGCCGAAGATGCGCAGGCCGGCTTCACGGAACGCATCGACCACGCCGGCCACCAGCGGCACTTCCGGGCCGACCACGGTGACGGCGACGCCTTCGGAGCGTGCCAGCGCCAGCAGGCCATCCAGATCAGTGACCTTGACGGCCGCGTTGCGGCATTTCGCTTCGGTGGCGGTGCCGGCGTTGCCGGGCGCGACCAGCACTTCGGTGACCTGCGGAGACTGCGCCAGCTTCCAGGCCAGCGCATGTTCGCGGCCGCCGGAGCCGATGACGAGGATCTTCATGCTGAGGGATTTCCGATACGCGGGGAAAGGAAAGGAGACGCGGGATGACGGCGAGCAGGCCGGCACCCCCAGGAATCCACTGTCCGTCAGTGACGGAAGTGACGCACGCCGGTGAACACCATCGCCAGGCCGGCTTCGTCGGCGGCCGCGATGACTTCGGCGTCGCGCATCGAACCGCCCGGCTGGATCACCGCCTTGATGCCGGCCGCAGCGGCGGCATCGATGCCGTCGCGGAACGGGAAGAACGCATCGGAGGCCATCACCGATCCTTCCACCACCAGGTTCGCATCGGCGGCCTTGATGCCGGCGATGCGTGCCGAATAGACGCGGCTCATCTGGCCGGCGCCGACGCCGATGGTGCGGTTGTCCTTGGCGTACACGATGGCGTTGGACTTCACGAACTTGGCGACCTTCCAGGCGAACAGCAGATCGGTGAACTGCTTGTCGGTCGGCGCCAGCTTGCTGACCACCTTCAGTTCGTCACGGGTCATGCCGCGGTTGTCGGAGGACTGCAGCAGCAGGCCCGATCCGATCCGCTTGCTGTCGTAGTTGTTCAGGCCTTCACCGTGCGGAATGCGCAGCACGCGCACGTTGGCTTTCTTCGTGGCGTATTCCAGCGCGGCCGGTTCGTACTCCGGGGCGATCAGCACTTCCACGAACTGACGGTCCAGGATCACCTGCGTGGTGGCCAGGTCCAGCGGCTTGTTGAAGGCGATGATGCCGCCGAAGGCGCTGGTCGGGTCGGTGGCATAGGCCAACTCATAGGCGTCGCCGTTGCCGGCGCCGACGGCCACGCCACACGGATTGGCATGCTTGACGATCACGCAGGCCGGCGCCTCGAACTGACGCACGCATTCCCACGCGGCATCGGCATCGGCCAGGTTGTTGTAGCTCAGTTCCTTGCCCTGCAGCTGCTGGAAGGTGGCAAGAGTGCCCGGCACCGGATACAGGTCACGGTAGAAGGCGCCGCTCTGGTGCGGGTTCTCGCCGTAGCGCAGGTCCATCACCTTCACGAAGGAGGAATTCATCTGCGCCGGGAACTCGCTGCGCACCGGCACCGCGGTCTCGCGCGAGGCAACCGCCGACAGGTAATTGCTGATCGCCGCGTCGTACTGGGCAACGCGGTTGAACGCGGCCACCGAGAAGGCGAAGCGCTTGGCGGCAGACAGCTGGCCATCATGCGCGGCCAGTTCGGCCAGCAGTTCGTCGTACTGCGACGGGTCGGTCGCCACGGCGACGCGGGCGAAATTCTTCGCCGCCGAACGCAGCATGGCCGGGCCGCCGATGTCGATGTTCTCCACTGCATCGTCGAGCGCGCAGTCGGCTTTGGCGGTGACCGATTCGAACGGATACAGGTTCAGCACCAGCAGGTCGATCGCGCCAATGCCATGTTCGGCCATCACCGCATCGTCGGTGCCCGCGCGACCCAGCAGGCCGCCATGCACCATCGGGTGCAGGGTCTTGACCCGGCCATCCATCATTTCCGGGAAGCCGGTGACGTCGGCGACATCCTTGACCGCCAGGCCCGCCTCGCGGATCGCCTTGGCGGTGCCGCCGGTGGACAGCAGTTCCACGCCGCGTGCGGACAGGGCAGTGGCCAGCGCGATCAGGCCGGTCTTGTCGGAAACGGAAAGCAGGGCCCGACGGACGGGCAGCAGGTCAGCACTCATGGGGGCAGGGCAACGGCAGCAGGCGGGGCCGATATTGTAGGCCTTGGGGCGCCCTCACACGTAATGCAGTGCCGCCTCAGGCCGTGATGCCGTATTCCTTGAGCTTCTTGCGCAGGGTGGCCCGGTGGATGCCCAGCATCGCCGCAGCGCGGCTCTGGTTGCCCTCGCAATGGTTCAGCACTTCAACGAACAGGGGAATTTCCATCTCGCGCAGCACGATCTCGTACACGTCATCGGCATCGCAGCCATCCAGGTCGCGCAGGTAGCGGCGCACGGACTGGGCAACATGTTCGCGGAGCGGAGGACGCGCAGCGCCACGACTGGTGTCAGGACGAGAGAGTACAGCGTTCAATGGGAATCCCGATCTGGTGGCCGCGCCGGGGCGAAGGCTGGCGCTGGCGAAGAAGGTGGTGGCGGCCAGTCTAGCGCGAGCAGGCCGCCCCTGCACGGGGCAGGCGCCCGGCCGGCCTCACAGGAATTCGAAATTGAAGGCGACCGTGGACGCCGACGGCTCTTTGACCTGGAAGGCGATCTGCGCGCTCTGGCCGGGTTCCAGCAGCCCCGCCGTGCGTGCCCCGGCACCCAGATAGTCCGATGCCGCGAACACACCACTGCCGATCACCCGACCGTCGGCGTCGGACAGTGACAGTCGCAGCACGGGCCAGTCCTGTGCCCACCGTGCGTCATTGCGGATGCTCGCCTGTACCTGCAGTGCGCCGGCCTGCTGCGGCATCGGCCGCACGTCGCGGCTGATCATGGTGAAGGCCGCCGGTTCGCGCCAGGCCGGCAGGTCGCAGCGCAGCACACTGCACAGGCCTGCGACCCAGGGACGGGTGCTGGCATCTGCCGCCAGGCGGGCGCGGTCGGCCAGCGCGATCTGCAGCAGCAGCAGCAGCGACAGCGCAGCCACCATGGCCCATTGCCAGCGCGGCGTGCGCAATCGATGCCCGCCACCGCGCAGGAACACCGGCTCTGCCTGGGACCGCATGGGTTCCGCGGCCGCAGCAGGGACCTGCCCGGAGATCGTCGCGGTGGGCTGCACCGGTACTTCCTCGGGCATCGCGGCAGCCTCCGCGACGGCGTCCACTGGCGCTTCGGCGGTGTCGTCTGCGGTGACCGGGGACGCGTCGGCTGAAGGCAGCGACGGCTCCGCCAGCGGGGTCGCATCGACGTCGGCCTGAGACCCGGCGTGTGGACGCAGGAACGTTGACAACGGTCGACGGGGCGGGTTCGGTTCGGACATGAATGTACCGGCTCGGATCCAGGGGCTATTCAATCACGTCTGCGCGCGATCAGGCGCGTCGCACGCCGGTGATGCGTATCCAGTCGCCGTCCTGGGTCGCCTGCAGGTCATCGAACCAGGCGGCGTATCGCTGCAGCAGTTCGTCTTCCTGGCCGTGCAGGATGCCCGACAGCGCGATGCGGCCCCCGGCGGCCACGCGGGCAGCCAGCAGGTCGGCCAGTGCGTCCAGCGCGGAGGCCAGGATGTTGGCGACTACCACCGGGTAGGTGGCCACCGGTTCGTCCTGTGGCAGGTAGACATGCAGGCGCGGCAGTTCGCCATTGCGCTCGGCATTGTCGGCGGTGGCGATCAGCGCCTGCGGATCGTTGTCCACGCCGATCGACTCGGCCGCGCCCAGCTTCAACGCGGCCAGCGCCAGGATGCCCGAACCGCAGCCAAAATCGAGCACGCGCTGTCCCTGCAGCAGGCCCTCACCGGCCAGGCCATCGAGCCAGCGCAGGCACAGCGCCGTGGTCGGGTGGGTGCCGGAGCCGAACGCCAGGCCCGGGTCCAGCCGCACCACGGCCGCATCCGCAGCCTGCGCGGCGTCTGGCAGTTCATGGTTCCACGGCACGATCCAGGTGCGCTCGCCGAAGGACAAGGGCTCGAACTGGTCCAGCCAGACGCGCTCCCAGTCCTGGTCTTCCACTGCACGGAAGCTCACCGTCGACCAGTCCAGGCCATCGTCGAAGGCTTCCAGCGCGGCCAGCAGCAGCAATCCATCGGCGTCATGCGGGAACAACGCGCTCAGGACCAGCGTGTCCCACATCGGTGTCTCGCCGACGCCGGGCTCCAGGATGGCCTGTTCGTTGCTGGTGTCGGCCTCGGCATCGAGCAGGGTCACCGCCAACGCGCCGACGTCCTCCAGTGCGTTTTCGTAGCGGGGCTGGGTGGCTTCGGTGCAGCGCAGGGTCAGTTCCAGGAACGGCATGGTGGCAGGCGAGGTCCGGCAAAGAAGGGAATGCTAGTCGATCCTGGAGGGCGGCAGCCATCTCAAGGCATGCAGAGAATGAATGGGGCGGGCCAGACAGAGGGCAATCCCCTTGCTAGACTCACGTTCCTGCCTTGCCTGTCAATGGCTTGTCTCCTGATGGCGTTTGCCCCGGCCCTTAAAACCTGGTTGCTCGTGGTGCCGGCCGTGGCCTTGCTCGGCGCAGCGGGCATGCGCATGGGCGGCCAGCTGCTGCATGCACAGGAATCCGGTCCTGCCGCGATGGACGCTGGAATGTCGCAGCCAGCGGACACGCAGGCCACGCCCACCGCGCTGCCCGCGGCCCTGGCACGCCGGCTTGGGGCCAGCGAACGTTCGCTCAATGCGGTGCCTTCCGGCCTGCCGCTGGACATCCGTGCCGACATGGAAGGCGACACCGATCTGTTTGCCTTCGCCCAGCGCTTGCGCGGCCAGGCCGACAGTGGCAACGTCGAGGCGCGCTGGATGCTGAGCCGGGTCTATGACTACTGCAGCCAGTACGCAAACGATCCCGGCGGTTACCAGTTGGACAACAGCGTGCTGACCGGGATGGGCGAGCGTGCATCGACCGCGATGGCCTCGGCGCGTCAGCGTGTCGCCGCGCGCTGCGGCGGCTTCGTGGCCAGTGATGGCCTGGGTTACCCGCTGGTGTTCGCGCAGCGCCGGCAGGCCGCGCAGGGCGGCAACCTGGCCGCCGAAGCCTCCTTGCTGGCCGACGGCCAGCCGCTGCAGAGCGACGAAGACTACCGGCGCGGCCTGGTCGAGCGCGTGCGCGATTCGCATGATCCGGAAGCCTACATGGCGCTGGCCCCGGCAATGGGGCTGCGTGCGTCCGGCGACCGGGCCATGACCGGCATGGTGGCCGGCGAGGCACTGAGCGAACTGGCCTGGCGCGTGGCGGCCTGCGAACTGGGCATGCCCTGTGGCAGCGACAGCGTGCTGATGAACAGCTTCTGCGCCAACGGCGGCATCTGCAGCCAGGATGAAGGGCAGGACTTCACTGATTTTGTATACGACGCTGCGGTATCGCGGCAGGGTGCCGAAAAAATGACCGAATGGGTCGAAGAACTGATTGGAAAGAGGAAAGGGCGATGAAGTACCGTCGAATCCTGCACGGGGCGAAATTCTGGTTCTGGGTGGCGTTGTTCGTCGCCTATTCGGCAGGTGCGGTCGGCCTGTTGATGATCGATACCCAGGAAGATCGTTACCGACGATTGTCCGCGGTGGAGCTGACCAAGGTGCAGTCCACGCCGGAAGCGCGTCGCGTCGGCGCCAGCCAGGTCGCCGCGGTGTTCCGTGCGCAAAGTGCCATGCCATTCACCTCGCTGCCGGCAGGCAGCACCTTCCAGGTGGTGTGGCCGGATGGGTCTACTGAAACCATGGTGATCGTCGACCCGTCCTCGCCCAATGGCGTGCGCCCGTTGGCGGGCAGCCAGGTTCCGGCCGAAGCGGCCGATCGTCGCTGATCCTGCGTCGCGGCGGATCGGACCCCAGCCGACATGATTGGGTCCGGTCCTATTCCAAGGGTTGGCGTGAAGCAGCGTTAATGGATCCATCCTGACGGTGTTGCCCGCGCTTGCGCGGTGACACTGCCCTGTCGGAGAAGACCATGGTTACTGCTGTCATGCGGATGCTGCCTGCACTGGTGTTCCTTGCCGCATTGTTGCCCGTCACACCGGCGCACGCTGGCGTGGTGATCGCCGGCACGCGGGTGGTCTATCCCGCGCACGAAAATGAGGTCACCCTGGGGCTGAACAACGAGGCGCAACGCCCTGCGCTGGTGCAGTTGTGGATCGATGACGGTGACCAGGACACCCCGCCGGAAGAGGCCAAGGCCCCGTTCGTGATGACGCCGCCCCTGCTGCGCATGGACGCCGGGACCCGACAGGCGGTGCGTATCCGTTTCACCGGCCCGGCGCAGCCTGGCGACCGCGAATCGCTGTACTGGGTGAACGTGCTGGAGATCCCGCCGTCCAGCGCCGGGGAGGACAAACTGGACCTGGCCTTCCGCAGCCGCATCAAGCTGTTCTATCGTCCCGCCGGATTGCCCGGCGAAGCAGACAGTGCCCACCGCCAGCTGCGCTGGTCGCTGCAGCAGCGCGTGGGCGGCCTGGCCGTGCAGGTCGACAATCCGACGCCGTGGCACGTCAGCTTCGCGGCGATCTCGCTGACCGTCGACGGCAAGGTATCGGCTGATACCGGAAGCGGCATGGTCGCGCCGCGTGCCGCCCAGGTGTTCCCGCTGGACGGGCTTGCCACACGGCCGCCAGGCGCGATCGGCATCGAGTACAGCACCATCACCGACGTCGGCGCGGTGCATGAGGCCAGCGCATCGCTGGCCCACTGAGGCGGCGCCCTCGCATTTCGGACGCATCCGATGGGAGGCCACACGGCACCGGCTGACACTGTGCAGGCGCGGGGCTGACCTCGGCGTGGCAGACCGGCAAGGAGGGGCGGACCAGGCGCGCGGAGGGCCAGAGGGGTGACATTGCGCTAACAACAGCGCGGAATCAGACCCATCCGATGTCGTGTATGGCGGGGGTTGGTGAAACTTCTGGTGAGTGAGCCCGGTCGACGCCCGGCCTACTTCCACAACTGGTGATGACATGAAGCAAATTCTTTCCTACCGCCTGCTGACCGCGCTGGCGCTGTGCAACGCAGGCTCTGCGTTGGCGCAGAGCTGCGAACATCCCTCTGAATGGCCGACTCCGTTCCAGATCAACCTGCCCCTCCAGGGCACGATCACCGTGGGAGCCGATGTGCCGGACGGCACGGAGATCTATACCGCACGGCATAACAGCGGCTCAGGTGCTTTCATCAGGTGCACGGGTGGACCCGGTCGTGTGCAACGGGAGAATGGCTACATAGGGGTCCCGGGCGAACCATCGGGGTTGCCCGGGATCTACAAGACCTCCATTCCCGGCGTCGGCATTGCGGTGTGGTACGCCGGGAACAGGTTCCCGTTCGATCCGGGTGCCTACGACGTCGGTACCGCCCCGCTCCGTGTGACCTTCAACAAGCAATTGGATTTCAGCCTGTACAAGATCGGTCCGATCAGTGCGGGCGTGTTGCAGGGCAGTTCGCTTCCACGCGCGCGCCAGTCCACCCTGGGCACGGGCGGCATCAATATCTGGGAAGCGCAGATCGTCGGGCAGTTGAACATCGTGACCGGCACCTGCCGGGTGGGCGATGTGACCGTGTCGATGGGCCGCCGGGCGCAGCGCGAGCTGAACGCACCGGGTGCGGCCACGCCATGGACGATGTTCATCGTCCCGCTGAGCGGGTGCCCGGCGTTCTTCGGCAGGCAGCCGGCGTATTTCCAGGATGACAGCGGTACGGGCGAAGTAGGCGGCCGCCGCGTGGCCAACCGCATCGGTCTACGCGTGGATCCCAGCACGCCGGTGCTGGATGCGGCCCAGTCGATCATGGCGCTCAGCAACAAAGACCATCCCGACACGGCTAAAGGCCTCGGCATCCAGGTGGCGCTGCCGGACAACACACCGGTGGGCTACGGCGTGTTCCGTGACAGTGGGTTGACGCTCACCACGACACCGAATGGGACCTACGCCGTGCGGATGCGCGCGCGCTATGTGCAGACCGAAGCGCGGGTCAGGCCCGGCATCGCCAATGGCGCGATGGTGGTGACGCTGCGGTACGAATGAGTGCCGGCGCCGGCCTGCTGGCCGGCGCCGCGGTGCGATCAGGTCAACGCGATCGACTTGGTCTTGCGCTCGGCCAGGCGCTTTTCCAGGTAGTGGATGTTCTGTCCACCGGCCTGGAAGCCCTTGTCGCGCATGATGCGCTGCTGCAGGGCGACGTTGGTCTTGATGCCGTCCACCACCATCTCGCTCAGCGCCACCCGCATGCGGGCGATGGCGGTCTCGCGGTCCGGTCCGTGCACGATCAGCTTGCCGATCATCGAATCGTAGTTCGACGGCACGCGGTAGCCGGCGTAGATATGCGTATCCACGCGCACGCCGGGACCACCCGGTGCGTGGAAAGCGGTGATCTGGCCCGGGCTCGGCACGAAGGTTTCCGAATCTTCCGCATTGATGCGGCATTCGATGGCATGCCCGGTCAGCACGATGTCGCTCTGCTTGATCGACAGCTTCTGGCCGGCGGCGATCTTCAGCTGCTCCACCACCAGGTCGATGCCGGTGACCATTTCGGTGACCGGATGCTCTACCTGGATGCGGGTGTTCATTTCGATGAAGTAGAAGCGGCCGTCTTCGTACAGGAACTCGAAGGTGCCAGCGCCGCGGTAACCGATGCGGATGCAGGCTTCCACGCAGACCTTGCCGATCTGCGCGCGGGCCTCCTCGCTGATGCCCGGTGCCGGTGCTTCTTCCACCACTTTCTGGTGGCGGCGCTGCATCGAGCAGTCGCGCTCACCGAGGTGGATGGCGTTGCCCTGGCCGTCGGCCAGCACCTGGATCTCCACGTGGCGCGGATTCTCCAGGTACTTCTCCATGTACACCTCACCGTTGCCGAATGCTGCCTTGGCTTCGCTCTTGGTGGTTTCGATGGAGGTCTTCAGCGACGCTTCGGCATGCACCACGCGCATGCCGCGGCCGCCGCCGCCGCCGGAGGCCTTGATGATGACCGGGTAGCCGATCTCACGCGCGATCTTGGTGTTGGCGACGATGTCTTCGCCCAGCGGACCGCCCGAGCCCGGCACGCACGGCACGCCGGCGGCCTTCATCGCGCGGATCGCTTCCACCTTGTCGCCCATCAGGCGGATGGTGTCGGCCTTGGGGCCGATGAAGATGAAGCCGGATTCTTCCACGCGTTCGGCGAAGTTCGCGTTTTCCGACAGGAAACCGTAGCCGGGATGGATCGCCTGGGCGTCGGTTACTTCAGCAGCGGCGATCAACGCCGGGATGTTGAGGTAGCTGTCGCTGGAGGCGGCCGGGCCGATGCAGACGGACTCGTCGGCCATCGCCACGTGCTTCAGGTTGCGGTCGACGGTGGAGTGCACGGCCACCGTGCGGATGCCCAGGGTGTGGCACGCGCGCAGGATGCGCAGCGCGATTTCCCCTCGGTTGGCAATGACGATTTTATCGAGCATGGCCGGCCCCTCAGCCGATCACGAACAGCGGCTGGTCGAACTCAACCGGCTGGCCGTTCTCGCCGAGGATGGCGACGATGGTGCCCGACGCATCGGCTTCGATGGGGTTGAACATCTTCATCGCTTCGATGATCGCCAGGGTCTCGCCTTCCTTGACCTGCTGGCCGATGCTGACGAAAGCCGGCTTGTCCGGCGACGCCGACGCGTAGAAGGTGCCGACCATCGGCGAACGCAGCACGTGGCCTTCCGGCAGCGCGTTGCCTGGCTTGGCGGTGCCACCGGTGGAGGCTTCGGTCGGCGACTGCATGGGCATGGCCGGGGCGGCAGCGGCGGCCGGCGCGGCGATCATCTGCGGCTGCACGGCCATCTGCGCGAAGGTGCCCACCGGGGCACGCGACAGGCGCACCGACTCTTCGCCTTCCTTGATCTCGATCTCGGCGAGGTTGGATTCTTCCAGCAGGTCGATCAACTTCTTGATTTTGCGCAGATCCATGAGGGCCTCTTCTTCTGTTTTGATTATCTGGGGTGGGAAGGGCGCAGGCGCCCGTTCGAAGCTCAGGCGTTGGACAACCGCTGCAGGGCGGCATCCATCGCATAACGGTAACTGTCAGCACCGAAACCGCAGATGACACCGACCGCCTTGTCGCTGAAATAGCTGTGCTGGCGGAAGGGTTCGCGTGAATGCGGATTGGACAGGTGGATTTCGATGAACGGCACGTCCACCGCGGCCAGCGCATCGCGCAGGGCCACCGAGGTATGGGTGAACGCGGCCGGGTTGATCAGGATGAAGGCGGTGCCGTCCAGCCGCGCGGCCTGGATGCGGTCCACCAGCACGTGTTCGGCATTGGACTGCAGGCTTTCCACCGCGTGCCCGGCCGCCGCCCCCTGCGCGTGCAGCGCCTGGTCGATCTGCGCCAGGGTGGTGTGGCCATAGACCCCCGGCTCGCGCGTGCCGAGCAGGTTGAGGTTGGGGCCGTGCAGTACCAGCAGTTTCGCCATGGGAGCCGAACAACGGGAAAGGGCGGCAGTCTGGCGGAAGCTGGAGTTGATGTCCAGTTCGGCGAAGTTATGCGCGTTTCAAGCGACTGTTTGAAATATCACGGGCGCGTGGCGGTTCGCTGGAGCAGGCGGCGGCCCATCATGGCACGCCGCCGCCTGTCCCTCTGTCCACTCAGGTCAGAACGTCCAGCCCAGGCGGGCGTAGTAGAAGCCGCCGTTGAAGCCATATGGCGAATGCACCGGGTATTCCGCGCCGGCCACGCCGGCCCAGGGGTTCTTCGAGGGCACCCGGTCGAAGAGGTTCTGCGCGCCCACGCTGAAGTACAGCCCGGAAGCGAACTTCCAGCCCACTTCGGCATCCACGATCAGCGCGCTGCCGGCGTGGATCGGCAGGCCACCGTCATCGGCGGAGACCACCCCGCTGTCCAGGTGGTCTTCGTACCAGCTGCTGTAATAGTTGAAGCGCAGGTTGGCATGGAAGACCTGGCGCTGGTGGTTCACGCTGAAGTAGCCCTTGGTGCGCGGCAGCGACTCTTCCAGCTTGTAGACGCGGGCGGCATCGATGAAGTCGGTATCGAAGCGGTCCACTTCGGTGCGGTTCCAGTTGGCCGCCAGCGCATAGGTGGTGGTGCCACCGAAATGATCGCTGCGGTAGCTGGTGACCACGTCCACGCCGGTGGTGGTGGTGTCGAAGGCGTTGCCGAAATAGGTCACCTGGGAAATCGACGCGGCTTCCGGATTACCGCCGGCCACCAGCGCGGCACGCTCGGCCGGTGTCACCGCGAAGCTGGTGCTCAGCGCGATGCGGTCCTCTACCTTGATCTGGTAGCCGTCCACGGTGAACAGCCAGTCGCCCTGCGTCCAGACCGCACCCAGCGATACGTTTTTCGACTCTTCCGGGGTCAACGGCTGGGCGCCCTTGAGCTGGGCAATCGGATCGGTCGGCGGCAGGGTGGCGATGTCTTCCAGCGCGGTCCCGCCGAACACGGTGCTGATCTGGCTGATGTTGGCCTGGCCGGGGGTGGGGGCGCGGAAGCCGGTGTTGTAAGCGCCACGGACGGCGAAGTTCTCGTTGAAGTCGAAGCGACCGGTGAGCTTGCCGGTGGTGGTGCTGCCAAACGAATCGTAGTCCTCGTAACGCAGTGCACCTGCCAGCAGGAAGCGTTCGGTGAGCTGGGCTTCCAGGTCCGCATAGGCGGCCCAGTTGCGCCGGTCGAACGTGCCGGCGGTGCGCGCGCTGAAGCCGTTGAAGCCGTTGGAGCCCAGCGCGAAGCCCTGCTCGGTCAGCGGGCCGATGGCGGTGGACGGGCCGTCACCGGGGCTGATGGTGAAGCTTTCCTCGCGCCATTCCGCGCCCATCGCCAGGCGCAGGGGCTGGCTGGTGAAGCCGGTGGCGATATCGCGGCTGACATCCACGTTGAGGTTCTTTTCGGTCTGGGTGTTGCCGCCGGGCTTGAAGGACAGGCCGGCCGGCTGCACCGGGCCCATCGAGGCGTTGACGGTGTTGTAGATGGTGAAGTCGATCTCGTTGCGGCCCCACGAACCGCTCACATCCCAGTACCACTCATCCCAGGTGCCCTTGGCACCGGCAAAGACCGAGGTGTCCTCCAGCGATCCGCCGAAGCGCGGGGTGAAGCCCCCCGGCAGGCTGGACAGGAAGGTGTAGCAGTTCGCCGGCAGCGCCGCGACCGCGGTGCTGACGCCGGCATACGGCAGCAGGTTGCCCGCGCCGTCGCGCAGGGCGATGGACGGGCAGGCGCCGGCGCCGGTCAGGTTGCCGACCAGCAGGGTGTCGCCGCCGTCGTTGGAGTACACGCCCGAGCGCGAGGTGGGATCGCGGTAGTAGAAGCCGCCGTCCACGTCGCGTTTGGCATGGTTGCCGAACAGATAGAAGTCCACGTTGTCGGTGGACAGGCCCAGGTTGTAGACCAGCTTGAAGTCGTCATCAACCTTCGGCGAGCCCCACACCTGCGCCGGCTGGCCGACCCCGGGATAGCCCGCCGCGATCGCGGCGGCGGCGTCGTCCCGCTGCACGCTGCGCGAGGTGTCGTCGGCGTTGCGCCATTCGGCGGTCAGCGTGGCAAACCCGCGTTCGGTCAGCGGCAGGCCGATCTGCGCCGAGTACTGCGTGGTCAGGCCGTCGCTTTCGTAGTATTTGCCGGTGAACACTTCGGCGGTGCCGCCTTCGCGCAGCTTCTTCAGACCGAAGTTGATGACCCCGGCGATGGCGTCCGAGCCGTACTGGGCGGCGGCGCCATCGCGCAGCACCTCCACCTGTTCCAGCGCCAGCGATGGGAATACCGACAGGTCCGGACCCTGCGCACCGTCGGACAGGCCATGGCCGAGGAAGGTGATCACCGCCGCACGGTGGAAGCGTTTGCCGTTGACCAGCAGCAGGGTGTTGTCCGGCGGCAGGCCGCGCAGGTTGGCTGGTCGTACCAGGCTGGCGGCGTCATCGATGGGAATGGTGCTGACGTTGAAGGAGGGCACCAGCACCTTCAGCTGGTCCAGCGCATCGGTAGCGCCCTGGTTGCGGAATTCTTCACCGCTGATGATGTCGATCGGTACCGCCGAGGAGGACACGGTACGTGGTTTGGTGCGGCTGCCCAGCACCGACACGGTGTCCAGGTTGGTGGCCGCTTCGGGCGTGGTCGGACTGTCCTGTGCCAGCGCTCCCGTGCTGGTGACCAGCAGGGCGGTCGCCAGCGCCACGTTTACTGCAGATGCCAATGGCGAAAATGCTTTCGGAGCGTGAACACACTTGCCAATGCGGTCGTTCATGCGTGCACCTTGCAGTCGGATTGTTGAGTTGTCGTTCGGTTAGTGGCTCATCCTGTTGGTTCTCCCTGCGCGTCAGCGGATCTGTTGCGCTGCATCAATAATTAACAGAAGATTAACCGTACTGCAACGAATGTGTGCCGACTTTGGCGGTTCACTGGCGCGGTGGTCGATGGGCCGACGTGCCGTACCCGCCGCCAGCGGGCCTTTCGCGGCGTATCCTTGACGCATGGGGAGTCCTTTTCCGACGCACCGACGGTCGCGCCTTCGTGCTTGCGCCTGCGCGGCGTTCTGCCTGCTGGTCGGGGCCGCGGCGCCGCCGGCTGCCGCCGCGCCGCAGGCGACGGTGCTGCTGGACCCGTCTGAACAAGCCTGGATCGCCGCCCATCCGGTGATCCGGGTGACCTCCGATGCCACCCTTCCGCCATTGGAATATGTCCGCGATGGGCAACTGCGGGGCCTGTCGGGGGATTACCTGCGGCTGATCAGCGCGCGCACCGGGCTGCAGTTCCAGTTCGTGCAGGCCGCCGACTGGCCGGCCGCGCAGCGGGCGCTGCAATCGCGCGAAGCGGACATGCTGCTCAATGCCATGGACGAACGCCTGACACCAGCCACCCGTGCGGCAGTGCGGCTGGGCCGGCCGTATCTATCGGCCTACAGCGTGGTGTTCACGCGACCGGATTCGCCGGCCGTGTGGGACCTGCAGGAACTGGCTGGGCGTCGGGTCGCTGCACGTGCTGCGGGTGATTACGCGCGGATCCTGCAGGGCCGTTACCCGCACTTGGTGGTGGTGCCGACCGACACGCCGCAGGCCTCCATGCAGATGGTGCTGGACGGCCAGGCCGACGCCGCGATGGGCACCAACGCGACCTTCCAGCCGTTCGTCGCGCGCCGGTATCTCGACGAACTGCATATCTCCCGGCCGCGCATCGACCTGGTGATGCAGGCCCAGTTCGGCGTGCGCAGCGACTGGCCGCAGCTGGAGGCGATCATCGGCAAGGCGATGGCGTCGATCAACACCCAGGAGGAATCGCAGATCCGCCAGCAATGGCTGCGCGAAGAGGACTACGGTGCGCCCAGCGTGGCCACCGTGCTGCGCTACAACTGGCCGTGGCTGCTGGCGATCGGCCTGCTGGTGCTGGCGCTGGGCGTGGTCGCACGCTGGGCCTGGCGCGCACGCGCGGCGGCGATCGAAAGCGAACGGGTCAAGGCGCGCTTCCTGGCGACCATGAGCCACGAGATACGCACCCCGATCAACGCCGTGCTGGGGGCCATCGAAGTGCTGGCCGACCACGTTCCGGCCGGCCGGCCGCGCGCGCTGGTACGGGCCGCCGAGGAGGCGGCCGAGTCGCTGACCGGCCTGCTGGACAACGTGCTGGACCTGTCCAGGCTGGACGAAGGCCGCATGCAGCTGGAGAAGATCCCGGTCGAGGTGCGCGCGCTGGGGCGCACTGTCGCGGCGGTGTTCGAAGGCGAACTGGAAAAGCGCGGCATCGCGCTGGTCGTCGAGGTCCCCGCCCACGACAGCTGGCTGATGCTCGACCCGACCCGGCTGCGCCAGGTGCTGATGAACCTGCTCGGTAATGCGCGCAAGTTCACCGAGCGCGGCAGCATCCGGTTGACGCTCCAGGTGCAGGAGGCCCCGGCCGGAACCTGGCTGCACGCGGCGGTGACCGACACCGGCTGCGGGATTCCCGCAGCGCTGCAGGGCCGCCTGTTCGACCCCTACACGCAGGCCGACGGCAGCATCTCGCGCCAGTACGGCGGCACCGGCCTGGGGCTGTCGATCAGCCACGACCTGGTGCAGCTGATGGGCGGCCAGATCGAGCTGCACAGCGTGGAAGGCGAAGGCACCACGGTGTCGCTGCGGATCCCGGCCGAGCGTGCCGATGCCGCGGCCGCACCTGCCGTCGCCACGCCGGGCGGCGCGCTGCGGGGCGTACGAGTGCTGGTGGTCGATGACCATGCCCCCAACCGCATGGTGCTGGAGGAACAGCTCGGCCGGCTGGGCGCGGTGGCGATGCTGGCAGACAGTGCCGCGCAGGCGTTGGCCACGCTCACCGCGGACCTGCCGGACATCGTGCTGCTGGACTGCTTCATGCCGGACATCGACGGCTACCAGGCAAGCCGGATGATCCGCGCGACCGGCCTGCCGGGCGTGGCCGAATTGCCGATCATCGCCATATCCGCCGCCACCGACGCCGCCCACCTTGCGCGCTGCCAGCAGGCTGGCATGAACGGCGTGTTGAAGAAGCCAATCCGCCTGGCCGAACTGCAGGGCATGCTGGCGCTGTGGACCGGCCGCGCTGCCGCAGCGGGATCCGCCGACAGGGCGGGGCAGACAGCCGCGCTGGAGGCCATCGAACGGGACACCGTCGACCGGCTGGAGCCGGACCTGCGCGTGCTGCTGGCCGACGACCTGCGCAAGCTGCGCGAGGCGATGGATGCCAGCGACCTCGCGCGCATCACCTTCTACGCGCATCGCCTGCATGGGGCCGCCGGGCTGGTCGGGCAGCCGGCGCTGGCCGCGTTGGCCGCCAGGCTGGAAGCCGATCCGGAAATGGATCCCGACCAGGGGCTGGCTGAAATCGACGTGCAGTTGGACAGCCTGTCGCGGGCGGCGCCGATCCGGGTATGAGCGGGACGTGGCTTGCAACCTCGCACTAGACGACTGGTCTAATCGGGTGTAGGGTGACTCCCATGAACGCCGTCCCCGCCACCGCCAACGTCCGCGAAAAGATCCTGGCCACTGGCCAGCGGATCATGGGCGGCAAGGGCTTTTCGGCGGTGGGGCTCAATGAAGTGCTGGCCGCGGCCGGCGTTCCCAAGGGCTCGTTCTACCACTACTTCGGCTCGAAGGATGCGTTCGGCGAGGCGCTGCTGGAAGGGTACTTCGAGGCCTATGTGGCCGACATGGAGCGCATCTTCCGCCAGCCCGGCAAGAACAAGGCCGTGCAGTTGGAAGACTACTTCGCCGCTTGGCAGGACAACCAATCCTTCGAGGACTGCCAGGGCAAGTGCCTGGCCGTGAAGCTGGGTGCTGAAGTGGCAGACCTGTCCGACAGCATGCGATCGGCGCTGGATCGCGGCACCGCGGCGATCATCGCCGGCATGGCCGAAGCGATCGAAGCCGGCCAGGCGGAAGGCTCGTTGCCGGTCCAGGGCGACGCCAAGGCGCTGGCACAGAGCCTCTACCAGCTGTGGCTGGGCGCAAGCATCATGGTCAAGATCGTCCGTACTCCGCAGCCGTTCGCCAACGCGCTGCGCACCACCCGTCACCTGCTGGGTCTTCCCCGCTAACACCGCCGCTCCCTGAACGCAGGGGACGGCACCTTGTCCCGTTTCACGCGTAATTATCTAGACGACCGGTCTAATTCCTATTGTATTGCACCTCACTGGAGCACAGCCATGAAAGTCCTCATCGTTCTCACCTCCCACGACCAACTCGGCGACACCGGCAAGAAGACCGGCTTCTGGCTGGAAGAACTGGCCGCGCCGTATTACACCTTCAAGGACGCCGGCGCGGAGATCGTGCTGGCCTCGCCGAAAGGCGGGCAGCCGCCGCTGGATCCGAAGAGCAACGAGCCTGACTTCCAGACCGCGCTGACCCGGCGCTTCGAAGCCGACGCCGAGGCCAATGCACAGCTGGCCCGCACCGTGCGCCTGGACAGTGTGTCGCAGGCCGACTTCGACACCGTGTTCTATCCCGGTGGCCACGGGCCGCTGTGGGACCTCGCCGAAGATCGTGATTCCATTGCCCTGATCGAATCGTTCATCGCAGCGGACAAGCCGGTCGCGCTGGTCTGCCACGCCCCCGGCGTGCTGCGCCATGTAAAGGCCGCCAATGGTCGTCCGCTTGTCGAAGGCCTGCAGGTCACCGGTTTCACCAATACCGAAGAGGAAGGCGTGGGCCTGACCCAGGTGGTGCCGTTCCTGGTCGAGGACGAACTGAAGGCCAACGGTGGCCACTATTCCAAGGGCCCGGACTGGGGTTCGTACGTGGTCCGCGATGGCCTGCTGATCACCGGGCAGAATCCCGCCTCTTCCACCGAAGCGGCGGAAGTACTGATCAAGCAGCTCGCGCAGGGCTGAGTCCGGTCGGGTACCGCGCGGCTTTCAGTCCTTCGCTGGCGCTGCTGTTGGCGTGATGTTCCGCAGCAGCGCCTTGTCGATCTTCGCCGCCACGCCCACGCTGCGGCCGGCAAGGTTGGCGACGTGGTACTGCACGCCCACGCCGAGCACCTGCGCGGCTTCGGACAGGGTCAGCCCATACGATTGGCGCAGCCACTGCAGCATGCCTGCGGTGGCGATGCGCAGCGCATCGTCGCTGGAACCGCCCTGGCCCAAGGTCATGATCTGGGTCGGCGATTCCACCCGCGGCGTAGCGAACGCCTGCTGCTTCACCAGCTGCACCTGCAGCACCACGTCCAGCGAAGTCTCCAGTGCCCATTGGGTGGTCTCGCCATCGCCCTGCAACGCATGCCCATCGCCCAGGTACAGCAGGGCACCGGGCTGCTGCACCGGTAGGTACACGGTGTTGCCTTCGACCACGGCATTGAAGTCCATGTTGCCGCCGAACACATCGGTATCGCCGGTGGAAATCGGCGGGTAGCCGAAGCCGGGGGCCAGCGCCAGCCCGCCCAGCATCGGCTTCACCGGCACCTCGAAGTCTTTCAGCGCACCCGTCGCGCCCTGCGGACGCGCCATGCCGCGCACGCGGTCCAGGTGCCATCGCACCGGCTTGCCCAGCGCGGTGGTTTCCGCTGCCACGCGTGCGGTCTTCAGCCGTCCCACCAGCCCATCCAGACTGTCGGCGTGGTCGCGGTTGAGCTTCAACGAAGTCAGCGTGATCGCCAGCGTGTCGCCCGGCTCCGCACCGGCCACGAAGAACGGCCCGACCTGCGGATTGCCGAACAGCGCCCGGGTCACGCCGTGCTCGTCCACGCCGCCGGAGTCCAGGGTCCTGGTCTGCACCGAATCGCCGGGATGGATCACCAGCACCGGCGCCCGATCCGCGCTGAAGGTGTTGGAATAATCGGTCGGCGTGAACACGTGCCGCTGCGGCGTGGCCTGGGTGCGCTGCGGAACGCGCCAGGCGGTGAATGCATGCGACGCACGCGCCGTGCGATCGTTGGTGTCGGGCTGGTCGCTGTCGCCGTGCATCCGTGCATCGTCGATGCGCGCGGTGTAGTGACTTTCCTGCCCCTCGCTGTCGGTGGCGGTGAAGGTGAGCCTGTGGTCGGCCAGCGAACCCGCCACCGGATCCCCATCAAGCGTACCCTGCACGCGTCCGTCGCGTACCTCCATCTGCAGGGTCTGGTAACTCCTGTTCCCCCACAGATCGGTGGCCATGATCCATTGCTCGGCCGCGAGGGCATCCAGCGGTGTGACCAACAGCAGCAGCGAAGACAGCTTCCAGGCGATCGTCATGGCAGGGCACTTCGGCAGGGCACCATGGGGTGCATGCAGCGCACACTAACGGCTGCACTGGAGGCGTCCCAGTGTCCAAGGTAACCCCACGGTGTCCCGCAGCAGCGTGCACGCCGGGCCTCGCATAATGGGGCATGCCCAGCTCCCTCCACGCCCTTCCCGCCGTCTTCGCCCCCGCCACGCGCGCGTGGTTCAGCGGCGCGTTCCCCGCCGCAACGCCAGCGCAGGTGCAGGCCTGGGCGGCCATCAGCCAAGGCCAGCACACGCTGGTCATCGCCCCTACCGGTTCGGGCAAGACCCTGGCCGCGTTCCTGCATGCCATCGACCAGCTGTTCACCGAGCGCGACCAGCAGTCGCGCGCTGGCATGCTGCCGCAGCGTGGGGCCACCCGCGTGCTGTACATCTCGCCGATCAAGGCACTGGGGGCGGACGTGCAACGCAACCTGCAGGTGCCGCTGCAGGGCGTGCGCGCCGAACGCGCGCGGCGCGGCGATCCGGACGTGGACCTGTCGGTGGCGATACGCAGCGGTGACACCACCGCCTCCGAACGCGCGCGGCTGGCGCGGCGTCCACCGGACATCCTGATCACCACGCCGGAATCGCTGTTCCTGATGCTCACCTCCAACGTGCGCGAGACGCTGCGCCACGTGCATACGGTGATCATCGATGAAATCCATGCGGTGGCCGGCAGCAAGCGCGGCACGCACCTGGCACTCAGCCTGGAAAGGCTGGAGAACCTGCTGCAGGCCCCTGCACAACGGATCGGCTTGTCGGCCACGGTGCGCCCGGTGGACGAGGTGGCGCGCTTCCTCGGTGGCGGCCGTGCGGTCAGCGTGGTGCAGCCACCGTCTTCGCGCCAGCTGGCGATGCGCATCGTAGTGCCGGTGGAGGACATGGCCGACCTGCCCACGCAGGGGCCGGGGTCCGGTGCGGGCGAGTCGTCCACGCGGGTGGGCTCGATCTGGCCGCACGTCGAAGCCAGCATCCTCGATGAAGTGCTGCGCTGGCGCTCCACCATCGTGTTCGCCAATTCGCGCGGCGTGGCGGAAAAGCTGACCGCGCGGCTCAACGCACTGTATGCCGAACGCTTGGAGACCGATGCGGGCGGGGGGGCGTCGGGCCAGCGCGATGCCACGGCGTTCGGTTCGTTCAATGGCGGCACCGCGGGGCGCTCCACCGGTGCCGAGCCGCTGCTGGCGCGCTCGCATCACGGCTCGGTCAGCAAGGAACAGCGGCGCGAGATCGAAGAAGCGCTCAAGTCAGGCGCACTGCGCTGCGTGGTCGCCACCTCCAGCCTGGAACTGGGCATCGACATGGGGCTGGTGGACCTGGTGATCCAGGTCGCCGCGCCGCCTTCGGTGGCCAGTGCGTTGCAACGGGTCGGGCGCGCCGGCCACCAGGTGGGTGGCATCTCCACCGGCTTCGTCTACCCGCGTACCCGGCGTGACCTGATCGACGCGGCGGTGATCGTCGACAGCATGCTGGCCGGTCGCATCGAAGCGCTGGACCCACCACGCAATCCGTTGGACGTGCTGGCCCAGCAGACCGTGGCGGCCGTGGCGATGGATGCGCTGGACGTGGAGGACTGGTACGCCTGCGTACGCCGCGCCGCACCCTATCGGGAGCTGCCACGCAGCGCCTTCGATGCGGTGCTGGACATGCTGGCCGGACGCTATCCCTCGGATGATTTCGCCGGATTCCGGCCGCGCCTGGTATGGAACCGCGACACCGGCCAGCTCACCGCGCGGCCCGGCGCCCGCCAGCTGGCGGTGACCAGTGGCGGCACCATCCCCGACCGCGGCATGTTCAGCGTGGTGCTGCCCGAAGGTGAGGAGCGCGCCGGTTCGCGTCGGGTCGGCGAGCTGGACGAAGAGATGGTGCACGAGTCGCGGGTGAACGATGTGATCACCCTCGGCGCCACCTCGTGGCGGGTGGAACAGATCACCCATGACCAGGTGATCGTCACCCCGGCACCGGGTCGTTCGGCACGATTGCCGTTCTGGCGCGGCGAAAATGCCGGCCGCCCCGCCGAACTCGGCGCGGCGATCGGCGCGTTCCTGGCTGACCTGGATGGCGCGGCGGCGGACGATGGAAGCATTCCCGGGCCATTGGCCGCACGCCTGCAGGCCAGCGGTCTGGATACGCGCGCCATAACCAACATCCTCGGCCTGCTCGGTGAGCAGCGGCAGGCGACCGGCGTGCTGCCGACGGACCGGCAACTGGTGGTTGAACGTTGCCGCGATGAACTGGGCGACTGGCGGGTGATGCTGCATTCGCCCTATGGCCGCCGCGTGCATGATCCGTGGGCGCTGGCGATTGCCGAGCGGATCCGGGAACGCTGGCCCGTCGATCCTTCCGTGGTATCCAGCGAGGACGGCATCATGGCGCGCATTCCGGACAGCAGCGGGCAGCTGCCGGGTGCGGACCTGTTCCTGTTCGAGGCCGAGCCGCTGCGACGCCAGGTGACCGCTGCGGTCGGCAGCTCGGCACTGTTCGCTGCCCGCTTCCGCGAATGTGCTTCGCGCGCGTTGCTGTTGCCACGGCGTACGCCAGGACGCCGCTCGCCGCTGTGGCAGCAGCGCCTGCGCGCAGGCCAGTTGCTGGACGTGGCGAGCGCCTATCCGGATTTCCCGATCCTGATCGAAACCGCGCGCGAGTGCCTGCAGGATGTCTACGACCTCGAGGCGCTGGGCGGGCTGATGCAGCGCCTGGAGGCCGGTCAGGTGCAGATCGCCGAGGTCACCACGGCGGTGCCATCGCCGTTCGCGGCCAACCTGCTGTTCGGCTACGTCGCCGAGTTCATGTACGGCACCGACGTGCCGCTGGCCGAGCGTCGCGCCTCGATCCTGTCGTTGGACAGTGGCCTGCTGGCTGACCTGCTGGGCCAGGTGGATATAGGCGAGCTGCTGGATGCCGGCGTCGTCGAGCGCGTGGTGGACGAGCTGCAGCGGTTGGCGCCGGATCGGCGTGCCGCGGGCAAGGAGGGCGTTGCCGACCTGCTGCGCGAACTGGGTCCGCTGTCTGCCGGCGAGCTTGCCGCGCGGCTGCTCGATGCCGATGGTGAAGTGGGCGCGCATCTGGCGACGCTGCAGCAAGAGCAACGCATCATCGCCATCGCACTGGCGGGTGAAGCGCGCTGGGTGGCGGTCGAAGATGCCGGCCGGTTGCGGGATGCACTGGGCATCGCGCTTCCCAAACGGATTCCCGCAGTGTTCCTGCTGCCGTCGCTGGATCCGCTGGGCGATCTGGTCGCCCGTTTCGCGCGCACACGTGGTCCGTTCACCACGGCCGATGTCGCCGCCCGGTTCGGGCTGGGTATCGCGGTGGCCGACAACGCACTGGCACGCCTGGCCGAGCAGGGCAAGCTGCTCAGCGGCCAGTTCGGTGCAACCACGCCGGAGCACGGCACACCCGTCGCGCGCCACGAATGGATGGCCGAAGCGGTGTTCCGCCGGCTGCGCGTGCGCTCGCTGCAGGCGGCACGCGAGGCGACCCGGCCGGTGCCAGCAACCGCGTATGTGCGGTTGTTGCTGGAACGCCACGCGTTGCTGGGATCGGCGGCCGGGCATGCCGCGCTGGGTTCCCCTGTGCAGGTCACCGGCACGCTGGAAGGCAGCGAAGGCGTGCTGCGGGTGGTGGAACAACTTGCCGGCATGCCGCTGCCGGTCTCTGCCTGGGAAAACCAGATCCTGCCGGCGCGCGTGCGGGATTATGCGCCTGCGTTGCTGGACCAGCTGCTGGCCACCGGCAGCGTGCTGTGGTGTGGGCATGGCACGCTGGGCGAGGACGATGGGCTGGTGTCGCTCCATCTGCAGCAGGTGGCTGCGGAGACGCTGCCGGTGATCAGCGAAGGCGCCCTGTCACCCCTGCAGGAAGTGATCCTGTCGGTGCTGGCGGACGGCGGTGGATTCTTTGCACGGCAACTGGCGACGAGCGTACATGCCCGGATGCAGGCGGCGGAGCACCTTGCAGCAGGCATCGATCTGTCTCCGGAATCATTGCATGCTGCACTGTGGGGGCTTGCCTGGCAGGGCCGCGTGGCAACGGATATCTGGGCGCCGCTGCGTGCGCTGTCAATGGTCCGCACGCCATCTCGTGCGCGGGCATCGCACGTGTCGCGGCGCCGCCGCGGGTTCATGGGCGTGCCGATGGGCGATGCAGTGCCTGCCGCCGGGATGCCGTCGTCCGGCCCGGCGACCTACGATGCGCCTTCGTTGGCCGGCCGCTGGTCGCTGCTGCAGCGGGATGCTGCCAGTGACACCGTGCGCGCGGTCGCACTGGCCGACGCGTTGTTGGATCGCCACGGCGTGGTGACCCGCGGCGCTGCGGTGGCAGAAGGCATCGCCGGCGGTTTCCCTGCGCTGCAGCAGGTCTACCGGGGCATGGAGGATGCCGGCCGGGTGCTGCGTGGCCGTTTCGTGGAAGGTCTGGGCGGTGCGCAGTTCGCCGAACGCTCCAGCGTCGACCGGCTGCGCGATATCGCTGAGGACACAACGCTTGCCGCATTGGCACCGGCCATCGGCCTGTCGGCGGTGGATCCTGCCAATGCCTACGGCACGGTGCTGGCGTGGCCCGTGCATGCGGCGCGGCAGCGGCCGGTACGGCGCCCGGGCGCGCTGGTGGTGCTGGCAGGCGGTGCGCTGCGGGTGTACCTGGCGCAGGGCGGACGTTCCCTGCTGCTGTATTTCGACGGCGAGGATCCCGCTCACGCCGATCTGCTGGCTGCTTCGGCCTGCGCGTTGGCCGCGGCGCTGCGACGGGGCCGGCGTCAGTCGTTCACCCTGGACCGGATCAACGATGCGGAAATCGGTCGTGGCCCGGTTACCGAGGCACTGCGTACGGCGGGCTTCCGCAATGCACCGCGCGGGCTGAGCTGGGAGGGCTGAGCGCTTGCCTGCTCAGCGACGCCGTGGACGGACGGAAACATGTTCATGGTCGGCCACGTGCCAGCGCCACGGAAAGTCCATGGCCCGGCTGATTCCGATACGCGGGCCCACCACCGGATTGCACGGCGGCGCGGTCCCATCATCGGCCAGCACGATGCCGCGGTCGGCGCCGACCAGATCGGCGCCATCCATCGCGCCGGTGATGCCGAAGGCCTGCGAGAGCTTGCCGGGACCACTGGCGAGATCGCGGTCGCGCTTCGCCTTGGGCCGGGCCTGGCGCATCGCGTCCAGGCCCAGCAGGGGCTCGGCAGCGCGCAGCAATACGCCCACGCCCTCGCCGACCTCGCCGCAGACCGCGTTGCTGCCCCAGTGCATGCCATAGGTGAAGTACACGTACAGATGGCCTGGCTCACCGAACATGGTGGCGTTGCGCGCGGTCCTGCCCCGATAGGAGTGCGCCGCCGGGTCTTCGCTGCCCGCATAGGCTTCCACCTCGACGATGCGCGCGGCGCGGCCATCCGCGCGCAGCAGCACCTTGTTCAACAGCTCCGGAGCCACCTGCGTGGGATGGCGGCGATAGAACGCACGGGGCAGGACCGACCACTGCAGGGGAAGAAAATCGAGCATGCCGACAGGCTGCACCGGCAGTGGTGTGCACGGAGTCAAGGCGGCCTCTGCACAGGCTGCGCATGCAGGCTTCGCTTGTTTCTCACGGCCGCGGGGAGACGCTGCGTGCAGGTGCGATGGAGGACTGGCAGTGGCAACCGAGGTGCGGGTGGGATGCGCGGGCTGGTCGATACCGGGCCGCTACCGCGAAGCGTTTGATGCGCAGGGAAGTGCGCTGGAGCGTTACGCTTCGCGTCTGTCGGTGGCCGAGATCAATTCCTCGTTCCATCGCCCGCACCAGCCGGCAACGTATGCGCGCTGGGCGGCGGCGGTGCCGGCGCACTTCCGGTTCACCGTGAAGCTGCCGCGCACGATCTCGCATGAGCTGCGGCTACGCGGCACGGGCGCGTCGCTGGACCGGTTCCTTGATGAAAGCGGCCACCTGGGCAACCGTCTCGGCGGCCTGCTGCTGCAGTTGCCGCCATCACTTGCCTTCGATGCGCGCTTGGCCTCCACGTTCTTTGCCATGCTGCGCCGGCGTACTGCCGTGCCCGTGGCGTGCGAGCCCCGCCACGCAGGCTGGTTCGGTGAAGCGGCGGGGGCGTTGATGGACCGCCACGGCATCGCGCGTGTCGCAGCCGATCCGCCGCGCATGGAGGCAGGCGCCGCGCCTGCCGGAGCGACGTGTTGGCGCTACTGGCGCTGGCATGGCAGCCCGCGGACCTATTACAGCGACTATGACGAGCAGGCACTGCATCGGCTGGCGGCAGAGGTGCGTGCGGCGTCCACCGAGGGGCACCCTTGCTGGGTGATCTTCGACAACACCGCGCACGGCTTCGCCACGGCCAACGCGTTGCGCCTGCAGGCGCTGCTGGAGTGCGCCGATGCCTGAAGGTCCTTCCATCGTCATCCTGCGCGAAGCGGCGGCGCGTTTCCGCAACCACACGGTGCGCGTGACCGCCGGCAACAGCAGCCTCGACCTTGCCCGCATGCAGGGCCGACGCGTGGTGTCCGTGCGTAGCTGGGGCAAGCATTTCCTGCTGGAGTTCCGTGGCTTCAGCCTGCGCGCCCATCTGCTGATGTTCGGCACCTGGCGCATCGATGAAAGGAAGCCGACGACCGCGCGTGCCTCGCTGACCTTCGACAACGGCGAGCTCAATCTCTACACCTGCTCGCTGAAGTACATCGAAGGTCCACTCGAGGATGCCTACGACTGGCGCGCGGACGTGATGAATCCCGCGTGGGATCCCAGGCTGGCGCGGCGCAAGCTGAAAGCACGGCCGGACACGCTGATATGCGATGCGTTGCTGGACCAGGACATCTTTGCCGGGGTAGGCAACATCATCAAGAACGAGGTGCTGTTCCGCACGCGCGTGCATCCGGCTGCGACCATCGCCAGCATCCCGCCGCGAAAGCTGGGGCAGGTGATCACCCAGGCACGCGAGTACAGCTTCGACTTCCTGGCGTGGAAAAAGGCGTACGAACTCAAGAAGCATTGGCAGGTACATACCCGCCGGACGTGCCCCCGCTGTGGCGGGCCGGTGTCCAAGCAGTACCTGGGGACCACCCGGCGCCGCACGTTCTTCTGCCCGGTCTGCCAGCCGCCGCCATGAACGTGCGCATCGACGGCCAATGGTTCACTTATGTGTTTCCCTGCGCATGGGAGGACTACTGCAAGATAGGCTTCTCGCGCGATCCACTCGGGCGCATCGGTGCGCTGCACCGGCGATGGTTCGAATTCTTCGACCTGGAGCATGGGTGGCTGGTGGAGACGGAAACCCAGCGTGATGCGCGTGACCTGGAACTGGAGCTGCGCCGTCCGCTGAAGCTGCACCGTTCGCCTGCGCCGTTGACCGTGCAGCAGAAGGCGGGCGGCAAGACCGAATGGGTCCGTGGCGCCAGCGAGGGATTGGACGCCGCCGTGCGCGGGTTGGCGGCGCGCGGCCATCATGTGTATCCGCTGCGTGCCTGGTTGCAGGCGATGCTGCTGCAGCGCGTTGACCGGCTGTACGCATGGTCTGCCGCGCAGGTGCCTGAAGAAGACGATCTCTGCCACGTCCGCCACGACCGTATCGAGGTCGAGGCGGCGCTGCGCGACGCGCTCGACGCCTACGCCGCGTTGGGCATTGATCCGCGGCCCTGGTTGCCGGAGCACGTGGCAAGCTGGTACGCCGGAGAAGGGGTATGTCGCTTCTGACTGCGCGTCGTGCCAGTCACGCGGACACACGCTGACACTCTTCGCCCTTCCTGCAGCGCAGGCTGTGACCTTCTCCGCAGACCCGTAGTGCTGCGCAGGGTGAACGAAGCGCGGCGTGCCACGTTGAGGCTCCTTGCAGCAAGGAGTCGACGTGGACAATTCTTTCATCGGGCTGCGTGTTCTGGCCGGCCTGAGCTTCGCCGCCGCAGCGCAAGGTGCGCTCGCACAGGGTGTCACCGGTGACTGGGGCGGACGCCGCCCGGCATGGCAGGACAACGGCATCACGCTGGATCTCGGCTACACCGTGGAAGCGGCGCGCAACACATCCGGTGGCCAGCGCCGCACCAGTGCCCATGCCGGCCAGCTGTCCGCAAGCGCACGCTTCGACCTGGAGCGGTTGTGGGGATGGTCCGGCACCCGTGCCCAGCTTTCCCTGAGCCTGCGCGACGGAGACAGCGTCACCGCACGGGCCGGCCTGGGCAGCCTGATGGCAAGCCAGGAAATCCATGGGCGTGGCCACATCCCGCGGCTGGGCAGCCTGTGGCTGGGCCGGCAGTCCGCCGATGGCCGCTTCGATGCAAAGGCGGGGCGGCTCGCGGTGGGGGAGGACTTCAACATGCTCGACTGCGTCGCCATGAACCTGGCGCTGTGCGGTGGCCAGGTGGCGCTGTTCGGGGGCGACTACTGGTTCAATTCGCCGCTCAGCCAATGGGGCGCAGTGGTCACCTACCGGCCGCTGCCCGCGGTCTACCTGCGTGCGGCTGCCTACCAGGTCAACCCCCGCTATGCCGATGAACGTGGGGGTGGCCTGCGCCTGGCACCGGCCGGCACGGTCGGCACCCTCACACCGCTGGAACTGGGCTGGGAGCCGTCATTCGATGGGCGCAAGGGCCGGTATGCGGTGGGGGGCTGGTACAGCAGTGCGCCGCGTGCGGACGCGGTGCAGCCGCTACCGATCCATGCGGCCGGCGGCATGGCGTTGCTGCGCACCGGTGCCTACGGCGGATGGGCCAGCGCGCAGCAGCAGCTGACCCACGGCAACGCAAGCAGCGAATCATCGGGATTGCGGACCCAGCTGGCCTTCGCACAGGGCGACCGCCGTACGGGCGAGATCGACCAGATGGTCAGCCTGCAGCTTGTCCACACCGGAACCGTACGCTCACGGCCGGAGGACCGCATCGGCCTGGGGCTGGCCAGTACCCGGGTCAATCCGCGCCTGGCCAACAGCCAGCGACAGCGCCACGGCGGCCCGCCCGCAAGGCGCGAACAGGTCGCCGAGGTCTTCTACGGCTGGAAGCCCGCCGCCGGACTGGACCTCCAGCCCGGTGTCCAGTACGTGCGCCATCCCGGTGGGCTGGCATCGCGCGAGGATGCGGTGGTGGTAGGCATCAAGGCGGACGTGCGCTTCTGAGCCGGCTCAGCGTTCGCCGGTGTCATCATCCAGGCTGATGATGCCGCGGCGCAGGGCCATGGTGACTGCATGCGTGCGGTCACCGACGCCCAGCTTCTCCATGATGCTTTTCATGTGCGCTTTGACAGTCTGCTCGGAAATCTGCATCTGCTCACCCACGCGCCGGTTGGACATGCCGGCCGCGACGTGGACCAGCACTTCGGTTTCGCGCGGGGACAACCGGTCTTCCACCACGTGGGCCGCGATACTGGCCGCCAGTTGAGCCGGAATGGCAGCGCGACGACCGCCAGCGACGCTGCGGATGGTGTCGATCAGTTCATGCCGCAGCATGTCCTTGAGCAGGTAGGCACTGGCGCCGGCCTGCAGCGCACGTACCGCGCGGACATCGCCGCGGTACGTCGTCAATACGATGATGCGGGCTTTGGGATCCTGTGCACGGATGCGCATGATGGCTTCAACGCCATCGATGCCGGGCAACTGCAGGTCCATCAGCACCACGTCCGGGTGCAGCCGCAGGTAGCATTCCACTGCCTGTTCGCCGTCGGCGGCTTCGCCCACCAGATGCATGTCCGACTGGGTGGACAGCAGCGCGCCCAGCCCATCGCGCAGCAGCGGATGGTCGTCGACGATCAGCACGCCGATGGAATCTTTGGGGTTCATGCGGGAGGTTTCCTGTTGGGCAACCAGCGTCGCCATGGCGAGGGGCGTTGCCGGTAGATGCGATTGGCGGGCACTGACAGCGCGATTTCGGTGCCCAGCCCGGGGCGCGACCAGACGCGTAGTTCCCCGGACAGTCGGCGTGCGCGCTCGCGCATGCCCTGCATGCCCCAGTGGCCGTCGGCGGCGCCGTGGGTGTCGGTCATGCCGCGACCGTCATCGCGCACGTGCAGCAGCAGGCAACTGCGCCCGTAGGCCAGTTCCACTTCGATCGCCCCCGCCTGGGCATGGTGCAGGGCGTTGCGGATCGCTTCGCGACCGATCAGGAAGACTTCTTCGGCCGCGTGGGCCTGCAACGGCGGTGCCGCTCCTTCCACCGTCAGCCGCAGTGGGTTGACGCCCTCGCCGGCATATTCCTCATGCACATGGGCCAGCGCGGTCACCAGGTCCTGTCCGGCAGCCGGGCCATCGCGCAGCGCCGCAACGCGTTCGCGGCCTTCGGCGAGGTTCTGTTCGGCCAGCTGCATGGCCGCCTCCAGGCTGCTGCGCACCTGCGGCGTTGCCTGCGCCGATTGGCTGATCGCATGCAGGCGCAGAATCAGGCCCTGGCTGCCCTGCAACAGGGTGTCGTGGAGGTCGCGCGCGATCCGCTCGCGTTCGCCATGGCGCTCCTGCAAGCGGGCCCGCACCAGCGCGGCAAGCTGGCCGCTGCGGATGCGCACGGCCATCACCAGCAGCGCCAGTACGGCCAGCACGCACAGCAGCTTGAACCACAGCGTCTGGATGAAGGTGGGGGCGATCTGGAAAGTGCGTACCGCCGGGTTGCTGCTCCAGACCCCGTCTTCGTTGGCGGCCATCACCTCGAAGCGGTAGGTTCCAGGCACGAGGTTGGTGTAGTGCGCGCGGGTCTGGCTGCCCGCCTCCTGCCAGCTGCTGTCCACGCCGGACAGCTGGTATCGGTAGCGGGTGCGCTCGGGTCGCGCCAGTGACAGCGCCACGTAGTCGATCTGCACCTGGTCGGTGCCGGCGGGAAGCCGTAGCCCGTCGCGCAGCAGCGCATGCTGCCCATCGAAGGACACCTCGCCGATGCGCACGTCCGGTGCACGTTCATTGCGATGGGGCAGGGTGGTGTCCAGCCACGCCAGGCCCTGGTTGGTCGCCAGCCACAGCAACCCATCATCGGCCAGCATTGCCGTGGCGGTGGGGCTGCTCTGCAGGGCGATGCCCGGCATGCCGTCGGCATCGTCGAACAGGCGCGGGGAGAGCGCGCGTGCGCTGCCCGCCGCCACCCGCAGCGCATCGGCATCGGTACGCACCAGGCCGCGGCTGCCGTTCAACCAGCGCGTACCCGATGTTTCACCAGCGATGCCGGTGATGCCTTCCAGCACGCCGGGGATATCAGCCTGCAGCACGTGGAAGCGCGCGCCTTCCAGTGCAGCAAGGCCGGACTCCCCGGCGACCAGCAGTTCCTCACCGCGTGCGTACACGGCGGTGACCGGACCGACATTCAGTCCCTGCGCCGGACCGTAGGCCCGTACCGAGCGGCCATCGACCACGTGCAGCGTGCCATCGTCATGCCCGACCAGCACACGTCCGCGTTCATCCACGCTGACAAGGCTGCAACTGCGCGTGGGCAGGCGATGATCATTGCGCCATCGACCGTCCTTGAAGTGCAGCGTGTAGGGGCCGGCACACGCCCACGCTTCGTCCTGCGTGGCGAAGAACACCGAATTGAAGGAGTGCCCGGCGGTCCAGCTCGGCGCGGCGAACGATACCGTCCTGCCAGCGTAGCGTCGGTACAGCCTGTCATCGTGGAACAGCCACAGCGGATCAGCCGACTGCAGGCTGGCGCGCTGCATGGCCGCAGGCCCGGCGCGGACCAGGCTGCGCTGCAGGTCGAACATCCGCAGGTCGTCATCGTAGCCCTGCACCTGGCCGCCTGCAGTGCGGTACAGCGTCCGGTACGGACCCGACGGGCCGACATCCAGCAGCGCATGCACGCTTCGCGCACGGAACCGGTTCAGGCCCAGGTTGGTGCCGATCCAGATGTTGCCTTCGCGGTCTTCCAGCAGCGGCGAGGCCGAGGTCGACGTCAGTCCCTGCGCCACGTCGAAGTTTTCCAGCAGCGTGGGCTGCGTGCCGTCGAAGCTGAGCCGGAACACGCCGCCACTGCCGATGCGGGTGCCCCACAGGCTGCCATCGCGCGCGAACAGGATGCGATCGGCGCGCAGGTCGGGCAGGCGTCGGGATTCGCGTTGCGCGGCCGACAGCGGGGTGCCGTCGCGCGCCACCGGCAGGATGCCGCGTCGCCGGTCGGCCAGCCACAGGCTGCCATCGGCGCGCTCGGCCAGCACCGACTGCGGTGACGCCTCCACCTCGGTGGGCTCGAAGTGACTGGCGCCACGCGGAAGCCGCCACAGTGCGTTGCCCGCCAGCAGCCACAGCGTTCCCTGGTGGTCGCGCTGGAGCCAGTGCGCGGGCAAGGCAGGTACCTGCATCGCCGGCGTGGGCGGCTGCCACTGTTGGCCGTCGTACCAGCGCAGGCCGCCCTTGAGCGCCGCCCACAGCCGGCCATCGCCATCGCGCGCCATGCGCGGCACCGGGCCGTTGGGCACATCGCGCCCCGTAAGGAAACTGCGCAGCCGGTCTGCCTGTAGATGGCTGATGCCAGCCTGGAAATAGCCGATCCACAGGCTGTCGTCGTGGTCCAGCAGCAACGACACCATGTTGGTGGATGGGAAGCTGCTGCCCGGCGGCGCCACGTCGCGCTCGAAACGGTGGCCATCGAAGCGGTAGAGACCCGAGCCCGTGGCCAGCAGCAGCGTGCCCTGGCGGTCCTGCGCGATGTCCCAGACATCTCCCGGCGCGCCCTGGCCGACGCGCCAGGCGCTGTGCTGGAAGCCCGGCAGTCCGGCCTGCGCCTGCGGTGGCACCGGCAGCGCCGCGCGCGCCGCCATTGGCAGTGCGACCCACAACAACGCGACCTGCAGCAGGCAGGTACTCACGTGGCGCAGCAGCGGCGGAAGAGCAGGAGGCATGCTGCATTCTCGCAGGCCGGGGGCACTGCCGGCCTACCCGATCGGGGCAGGTGGGCCGGTGCTGGATCAGGTAACCATGAAGGCCTGTCCACGGGAGGGTGGAATGCAGCGTCTGTTCGTGATGTTTCCTGATCGTGCGCCGGGTATCGGCCTGCTGTGGATACGGCTTTGCCTGGCGGTTGCGATGTGCTGGCCCTGGCCGGTGGCCGCGTGGCACCAATGGGCCGCTGCCTCGGCGGCGCTGCTGCTGGCCCTCGGCGGGCTGACTCCACTGGCCGTGGCGTTGGCCACGTTGGTGTTGTGGACCGGGACGGGCAGCACGGCGCTGGTCCTGCTGCCTGCTTGCTTGTTGCTGCTCGGTCCCGGTGCCTACTCGCTGGATGCCTGCCTGTTCGGTCGGCGGGTGCTGCTTGCCGCCCGGCGGGCGCCTCCCCCGAAAGAGTGAGCGCGCTGCCCACCCCGTCGGGGGTAGGGCGCCAGGGCGTCTGCCGCCACGCTATGCACTCCCCACAACGAGCGCTGCCGATGGCCACCGACACCCCGTGCCGCGGCACGCCTTCGGCCCTGCCTGGCCTCAATGAGGCGCAGGCCGCAGCCGTTCGCCGCGCGCAGGCCTTCATGGAGCAGAACCTGGGCCAGCCGATCGACGTGGTGCAGATCGCCGCCGCTGCGTGCGTCAGCCGCTTCCACCTCGCCCGCTTGTTCCGCAGCGCCACCGGGCTCAGCCCGACCGGGTGGCTGCGCCAGCGTCGCATCGACCAGGCCCGCCACTGGTTGCGCGAAGGCTCGCAGCCGGTCGGCCGCATCGCCAGCGAACTGGCGTTCTTTGACCAGAGCCACTTCATCCGCAGCTTCCGCGCCGCCACTGGCTGCAGTCCGCGCCGCTACGCGCTGCACGCCGCGTCCTCGTACTGATTCCCTCCCACCCTCCCTGGAGCCAACCGCATGAACAAGGCCACCGCCGTCCCCGGCAACGCGCTGCTGTCCCCGACCGACCACGCCCTGGTGCTGATCGACCATCAGTCGCAGATGGCGTTCGCCACCCACACCATCGACATCTCCGCGCTGCGCAACAACGTCTCGCTGATCAGCAAGGGCGCAAAGGGCTTCAAGGTGCCGGTGGTGCTGACCACCGTGGCCGAAAAGTCGTTCTCCGGTCCGCTGTTCCCGGAACTGCCGGCGATCTTCCCGGGCCAGCCGGTGTTCGACCGCACGTCGATGAATGCCTGGGAAGACCAGGGCGTGATCGATGAGATCAACCGCATCGGCAAGCAGCGCCTGGTCATCGCCGGCCTGTGGACCAGCGTCTGCATCGTCGGCCCGACCCTGTCGGCGATCGAGCAGGGCTTCGAGATCTATGTCATCACCGACGCCTGCGGCGACGTGAGCGAGGAGGCGCATGAGCGCGCCGTCACCCGCATGGTGCAGGCCGGCGCGGTGCCGATCACCAGCGTGCAGTACCTGCTGGAACTGCAGCGCGACTGGGCGCGCGGTGAAACCTACGACCTCACCACCGGCATCGCCCGCGAGCATGCAGGGGGCTATGGGGTGGGCATCCAGTACGCCAAGACCATGTTCGGCGCCCAGGAAGGCGGTCACTGAGCATGGGCAGCAGCCATGCCCTGGACGTGGCGCTGCTGATGCTGCGCGTGGCGGCGGGAGGATTCCTGTTGCCACATGCGCTGGGCAAGTTGTTCGGCTGGTTCAACGGCCCGGGCCTTGCCGGCTTTGCCGGCGAACTGCGCGGGTTCGGCCTTCCTGCCAGCGCACCGCTGCCGCTGCTGCTGGCGGTGCTGCAGGTGGTGGCTGGGTTGGCGGTGCTGCTTGGCTGGCAGACCCATGCGGCGGCGCTGGCGGGTGCCGCCTTCATCGCCTTCACCGCGTTGCTGGCGCTGCCACGCGGGTGGTTCTGGATGCACGGCGGCATGGAGTACCCGGTGATGTGGACCTTGCTGCTGCTGTCGGTCGCGCTGGCTGGCGCTGGCACGTTCTCGCTTGATTCTTTCCTTGCTTCCCCTGGAGTGCCCTCATGAGTCCCGATCCTTCCCAGCCCGGTCGCCGCGAGGTGCTGCTGGGGGCTGGCGCGGCACTCGCGCTGGGCCTGGCCGGCCGCAGCCTGGCGGCGGCTTCTTCCCCCTCATCTCAGGAGCGTCGCATGAGCACGCTGGTCATCCGCAATGCCCGCATCACTACCCTCGACCCGGCACTGCCGCATGCACAGGCGCTGGCCGTGCAGGACGGGCGCATCGTCGCCGTCGGCAGCGACGACGACATCATGCGCGGCTGGGCGGCCGAGGCTACGATCATCGATGCGCAGGGCCGCCGGCTGGTGCCCGGGCTCAATGACAGTCATACCCACCTGATCCGCGGCGGGCTCAACTACAACCTGGAGCTGCGCTGGGATGGGCTGCGCTCGCTGGCCGATGCGCTGGCCATGCTGAAGGTGCAGGTCGATCGCACACCGGCGCCGCAATGGGTGCGCGTGGTCGGTGGCTTCACTGCCGCACAGTTCACCGAAAAGCGCCTGCCGACGCTGGAAGAGATCAACACCATCGCACCGGATACGCCGGTGTTCCTGCTGCACCTGTATGACCGCGCGTTGCTCAACCGCGCCGCGCTGCGGGCCTGCGGCTACGACAAGAACACGCCGGACCCGCCCGGTGGGCAGATCGTGCGCGACAAGCTGGGCAATCCCACCGGCCTGCTGCTGGCCAAGCCGAACGCGGTGATCCTGTACGCCACGCTGGCCAAGGGCCCCAAGCTGCCGATCGAGTACCAGGCCAACTCGACACGCCATTTCATGCGCGAGTTGAACCGGCTGGGGATCACCTCGGTGATCGATGCCGGCGGTGGCTTCCAGAACTATCCCGAGGACTACCAGGTCATCGAACAGCTGCACCGCGATGACCAGCTCAGCGTGCGCATCGCCTACAACCTGTTCACCCAGAACAAGGGCGGTGAAGTCGGTGACTTCCAGCGCTGGAGCGAGATCCTGCAGCCCCGCCAGGGCGACGACCTGCTGCGCCACAACGGCGCGGGCGAGATGCTGGTGTTCTCCGCGGCGGACTTCGAACTGTTCAACGAACCACGACCGGAGTTGCCGCCGGAACTGGAGCCGGAACTGCACGACGTGGTCCGGTTGCTGGTGGAAAAGCGCTGGCCGTTCCGCATCCATGCGACCTACGACGAAAGCATCTCGCGCATCCTGGACGTCTACGAGCAGGTCAACCGCGAGGTGCCGTTCGACGGCCTGCACTGGTTCATCGACCACGCCGAGACCATCACCCCGCGCAACATCGAACGCATCCGCGCGATGGGTGGCGGCTTGGCGATCCAGCATCGCATGGCCTACCAGGGCGAGGCCTTCGTCGAACGCTACGGCGTGCAGGCGGCACGCCACACGCCGCCGGTGAAGCGGATGCTGGCCGAAGGCGTTCCGGTAGGCGCGGGTACAGACGCCACGCGGGTGGCCAGCTACAACCCGTGGGTCGCGCTGTCGTGGCTGGTCACCGGGCGCACCGTGGGCGGGCTGGCACTGTATGGCGATGAGAACCTGCTGGAACGCGAACAGGCGCTGCGCCTGTGGACGCAGGGCAGCGCGTGGTTCTCTGGTGATGAAGACCGAAAGGGCACGCTGAAGGTTGGCCAGCTGGCTGATTTCGTCGTGCTGTCGGCCGATTACTTCCGCGTGGACGACGACCAGATCGCCGACATCACCAGTGTGCTGACCGTGCTGGGCGGCCGTATCGTGCACGCCGCCGAGGACTACGATGGGCTGGCACCGGTACTGCCGCCGGCGATGCCGGACTGGTCACCGGTCAACCGCTTCGGCGGCTACCACGTCGGCGGTACGGCCACCGGCCTGGCGATGGCGCATCACCATCACCATGGCGCGCCCTGTTCCACCCACGGCGCACACGGCCATGCCGCCCACCATGCGGCACCGGCCGGTGACCTGCAGGCGTTCTGGGGTGCCATGGGCTGCTCGTGCTTCGCGTTCTGACCCTCGCGGTGCTGGCGCTGCCCGCGCTGGCACAGGCACGCGTGCAGGCCGGCTGCGAGGCGGGCCATTGCACCGCGCTGGGCAACGGCGACCTGCAGTGGGACGCCTCGCTGCGGTTGCGGGGAATGTACTTCGACCCCACCCGCTTCGGCATTGGTGGCGGCGAAGATGGCTATGGCCTGCTGCGCGCGCTGGGATCGGCGACGTATCGCCGCGATGACTGGCAGGCACGCGTGCAGCTGGGCGTGCATGCCGAACAGGGACGCGCCGGTGGGCCCGGTGGCACCGATCAAGGCGCGCTGGACGTACAGCAGGCCTACTGGCGCTGGCAGGGACGGCACGCTTGGCTGCAGCTGGGACGGCAGGAAGCCAGCTACGGCAGTTCGCGGTTGCTGTCGGTGCGCGATGGACCGAACATCCGACTGGCGTTCGATGGCGTGCGGCTGGGCTGGCGCGGCGCGGCCGGCCGCCTGGATCTGCTGGCGCTGCGCGCGGTGGACAACCGTCCCGGCGCGTTCGATGACCGCAGCGAGCCGGGCGCCCACCTGTGGGGCGCGTACGCGACCAGCGCCGCGCAGGGTCGTCGCGGGCAATGGGATGGCTATCTGCTGGATTACCAGCGCGACGGCGCACGCTTCGCCGACGGCAACGGGCGCGAACGGCGGCAGACGCTGGGCACGCGCTGGTTCGGCCAGGCCGACGCACTCGACTGGAACGTGGAAGCGGTGGCACAGCGGGGTCATCTGGATACCGCCATGCAGCGGCTGGACGTCCGTGCCTGGACGCTGGCCAGCGATACCGGCTGGCGCTGGCACCAGGCGCCGCTGCAACCACGGCTCGGGGTGAAGCTGGACATCGCCAGCGGTGACCGCGATGCGGGCGATGGGCGCCTGCAGACCTTCAATGCGTTGTACCCGAAGTCGTCCTATTTCAGCGAGGCCAGCCTGCTGGCGCCGGCCAATCTGGTCGACGTGCAGCCGACCCTGGACCTGCAGTTCAACGAGCGCCTCAGCACCCAGCTGGGCGTGCAGCTGGCCTGGAAACAACAGCGCAGCGATGCGGTGTACACCACGCCGGCACCGCTGGCGCCGTTGCCCGGCAGTGCCGGTGGCGCGCGTCGCATCGGCACCCAATACAAAGCGGAAACCCGCTGGCAGGCCAGCGAAGACTGGCTCTGGCAATGGCAGCTGGCCTGGGTGGATGCCGGTCCGGCACTGCGCCAGGCCGGTGGCCGCAACACTCTTTTTGCCTCCATCGTAGGAGCGTGGCAATGGTAAAGACCTCTTCCCCCGCTGCGCCCGGCGCCTGGGCGCCGCTGCAGATCGGCATGTTCCGCGCGTTGTGGCTGGCCATCATGGGCAGCAACATCGGCACCTGGGTCAACGACGTGGCCGCGGCCTGGGTGATGGCAGAACGCACCGGCTCGCCGCTGATGGTCGCGCTGGTGCAGTCGGCCACCACCGTGCCGATCGTGCTGCTGGCGCTGGTGGCCGGCACCCTGGCCGACATCGTCGACCGTCGCCGCTACCTGCTGGCCACCCAGGGCTGGATGCTGGCGGTGGCCGGCACCATGGCGGTGCTGACCCACCTGGACATGCTCAGCCCGACCCTGCTGGTGGTGCTCACGTTCTGCATGGGTTGCGGCGCGGCGATGGCGATGCCGGCGCAAGCGGCGATCGTGTCCGAACTGGTACCGCCGCCGATGCTGGCCTCGGCGGTGGCGCTGAACTCGATCGGCATCAACATCGCGCGCTCGCTCGGCCCAGCCATCGGCGGGGTGATCGTCGCCCAGCTGGGGGCCACGTGGGCGTTCGGCTTCAATGCGATCAGCTTCGCCGCCATGCTGGTGGTGCTGCTGCGCTGGCAGCGTGATCCGAAGGCCTCCAGCCTGCCGCCGGAGGGCTTCGGCGCCGGGCTGAAATCCGGCCTGCGCTATGCCAGCCGGGCCGGCCACCTGCAGGCGGTGCTGATCAAGTCCGCAGGCTTCTTCTTTTTCGCCAGCGCCATGACCGCGCTGCTGCCGGTGGTGGTGCGCGGGCAGATGCAGGGTGGGGCAGGGCAGTACGGCATGTTGCTGGGCTGCGTGGGCATCGGTGCGGTCAGTGGTGCCCTGCTGCTGCCGAAACTACGTGCGCGGCTGGACCGTGACCTGCTGGTGCTGCTGGCCACGCTGGCGCTGGCGCTGAGCCTGGTCGGGCTGGCGCTGCTGCGCAGCTGGGTGCTGCTGCCGCTGGCGATGCTGGTCAATGGCTTCGCCTGGATCACCGTGCTGTCTTCGCTGCAGATCGCCGCGCAGACCGCGGTGCCGGCGTGGGTGCGGGCGCGTGCGCTGGCGCTGTACATCATGGTGTTTTCACTGGGCATGGCCGCCGGTGGGCTGTGCTGGGGCGCACTCGCCCAGCGCAGCACGCCCACCCTGGCGCTGCTGGTGGCGGCCGTCGGTTCGGTGGTGGCGGGCCTGCTGGTCTGGCGCGTGCGCATTTCCGGTACCGAAGAACTGGACCTGCGTCCGGCCGGCCACTGGCCTGCACCGGAGCTTTCGGTGGCGGTGGCGCATGACCGCGGACCGGTGCTGGTCACGGTGGAATACCGCATCGATGCGGCCGACCGCGCGGCTTTCCATGCGTGCATGCGCCTGCTTGGCCGCGTGCGCCGCCGCGATGGTGCGGTGCTGTGGGGCGTGGCCGAAGATGTCGCCAGCCCGGGCGTGCACCTGGAGTACTTCGTCACCGCGTCGTGGCTGGAGCACCTGCGCCAGCACGAACGCATCACCTCCGATGACAAGGCCGTACAGGAGCAGCTGCGCACGCTCCACCGCGGCGAACGGCACCCGGTGGTGCGCCATTTCGTCGGCGGCAGCGATGCCTTGGATGCCGCCGTGCCGCACACCCACAGTGACATCTGACCCACTGTTCCATCCACTTCGACAGGAGCCAATCGCATGAGCCACTTCGTTACCGTCACAGACGGCGCCCGCATCTTCTACAAGGACTGGGGCACCGGCCAGCCGATCGTGTTCGCGCATGGCTGGCCGCTCAGCTCCGACGCCTGGGAACCGCAGATGCTGTTCATGGGCCAGAACGGCTTCCGCGTGATCGCCCACGACCGTCGCAGCCACGGACGTTCCAGCCAGACCTGGGACGGCAACAACATGGACACCTACGCCGACGACCTGGCCGCCGTGCTGGAGCAGGCCGAGGTCAAGGACGCGATCCTGGTCGGGCATTCCACTGGTGGTGGTGAAGTGGCGCATTACGTAGGTCGCCATGGCAGCAGCCGCGTCGCCAAGGTGGTGCTGGTCGGCGCGGTGCCGCCGTTGATGCTGCAGACCGCCGGCAACCCGGAAGGCACGCCTCTGGACGTCTTCGACGGCATCCGCAAGGGTACTGGAGGGGATCGCTCGCAGTTCTTCCAGGACCTGGCCACGCCGTTCTTCGGTGCCAACCGCGATGGCAACGCGGTCACCCAGGGCATGCGCGATTCGTTCTGGCTGCAGGGCATGCTGGGCGGGGTGAAGGGCCAGTACGACTGCGTGCGTGAGTTCTCTGAAGTGGACTACAGCGAAGACCTGAAGAAGATCGACGTGCCGACGCTGGTGATCCACGGCGACGACGACCAGATCGTGCCGATCAAGGCTGCTGCCGAGAAGTCGATCAAGCTGCTCGCCAACGGCACGCTGAAGGTCTACCCGGGCGCGCCGCATGGCCTGACCTCGACCCACGCCGATCAGTTCAACGCCGACCTGCTGGCCTTCGCCAGGGCCTGATCAGGCCCCACCTACGAGCGATACATCGAAATGGCCGGAGCGTGCGAACGCTTCGGCCAGTTCGTTTCCGGCCTTCAGCTTTTCTACTCCCGCGTGCAACGTGGCGATCGCGCGTGCATTACGACCGGAAGGCACCGCCACCGCCTGGCGGATCGCGGTGAAGCGGTCGGCGGGCGATCCACGCCTGCAACGTCGGCGCGCGCCCGCCGCAGCGAACCAGGCCACAGCAGGCACCGTGCGCTGTCATCGATGCGACTTGCGGCGCTGTTACAACGAGCAGCGTGCCGCGTGCAGCGCGGCACATTCCCGCATCAGCGGGCTAAAGTCCGGCCAGGGCAGGCCGATACCGATGCGTCACTCCGCCTCGGATCCCGTCATGCCGGCTGCCCCCCACATCCTGCGTTCTGCCTTCCCCCGCCTGCGCAACCTTGCGGCACGCGCGCGGCCTTCCCTGCGGCACCTGGCGCGGCTCAGCGTGGCCGCCAAGATCAAGGCCAGCCTGCTGGTCTGTGGCCTGGGCCTGATCACCATTGCCGCGATGTACGGGTGGACCAGCCACGGCAGCGAACGCGCCGCACGCAGCTTCGCGGTCTACCAGCAGGGCACCGGACTGGCCGCCACGCTGGCCGCCGATATCGCCGAAGCACGCCGCCTGCAGACCCAGTATGCACGCAGTTTCGATGCCGCCGATCGCGATGCGCTGCAGGCTGCCCAGCAGCGCCTGCGGGCCACCTTGCAGCAGCTGCGGGCGCTGCCGATGGACGCGGCGCGCCGGCAGGCATTGGCCGAACTGACCACCCAGGCCGACGCGTTCGCCGAAGGCATCGCCGCGCTCAACGCGCGCGTGGACGAAATGGGACGTGGCGACGAAGCGATGTCGGCGCAGCTGGAGCAGGCGGCCGACGCCCTGCAGGCGGCGGTGGAGGCAACGCAACGCCCGCTGCTGGCCCTGCACGTGCAGCGGATGCGCCGTGAGGAAAGCCTGCTGCTGTTGAGCGGCGACTCCCGGCATGCCGACCGCGCCAGCGAGGAGAAACTGCCGTTCGACCTGGCGCTGGCGGGCCTGCCGGCCGATACCCAGCAACAGCTGCGCGATCTGATGGATACCTACCAGGGGGCCCTGCTGTCCTATACCGCCGCCCGCATGGGGCTGGACGTGGAAGCGCAATCGCTGGTGGATACGGCGGCCAGCATCACCCCCGCGCTGGAGGCGTTCCAGCAGGCGCAGGCAGCCAGCCTGGAGCAGGCGCGCAGCCGCCAGCAGGCGCAGGCCACACGCCTGGGGGTACTGTTTGCCGCCTCGCTGCTGACCGTGGCTGTGGTGCTGATCGGCACGCTGTTGATGGTGCTGCACGCCGTGCGTCGACCGATCCAGGACACCCTGCGCTTCGCCCAGGATATTGCCGAGGACCGCCTGGATACCGTGTTGCGCGTGCATAACCCACACGATGAAATCGGCCAGCTGGCGCAGCGGCTGGGCCACATGCAGCAACAGCTGCGGGCACGCATCGAACGCGAACGGGCGGTGGCGCAGGAGAACGCCCGTGCGCGGCAGGCACTGGACAGCGCCTCCACCGGCCTGATGGTGGTCAATCCGCAGGGCGAAGTGACCCATGCCAATCCGGCGTTGCTGCAGACCCTGGGCGCGGGCGGGAACGACGTGCTGGGCCGGCCTGCGCGACAGCTGCATCCGGCGCTGGCGCGGATCGACGGCAGCGTTCGCCAGGAGTACGACATCCAGCACGGCGGCACGACCTGGCAGCTGGTGACCACGCCGATCTTCGACGACGGCCGGTCGCTTGGCGAGGTGGTGGAGTGGCGCAGCCGCGCCCTGGAAGTGCTGCTGGAGACCGAAGTCGGCGCGCTGGTGGATGCGGCGGCGCAGGGAGAGCTGGCCGGCCGCATCCCGCTGCAGGGAAAGCAGGGCTACGTGCATCGCCTGTCGGCCAGCATCAACCACCTGCTGGCGACCTTCGAACACAACCTCGGCGATCTGCAGGTGCTGCTGGCGGCGTTGGCGCGGGGCGACCTGCGCGTACGCATGGACGGGGACCTGGACGGTGTGTTCGCGCGCATGCGCGACGACGCCAACGCGACCGTGGACCAGCTGGCGGGCATCGTGGCGGGTATCCAGAACGCGGCGCGCTCGATCGGCGACGCGGCCGGTGAAATCAGCGCCGCCAATGCGGATCTTTCCACCCGTACCGAGCTGCAGGCGGCCAACCTGGAAGAGACCGCCGCGTCCATGCACGAGCTGACCGATACCGTATCGCGCAACGCCGATGCCGCCGGGCAGGCGGACACACTGGTACGCGCCAGCGCGGAAGTGGCCGCGCGCGGTGGTGATGCGGTGGGCCAGGTGCAGCGTTCGATGCAGGACATCAGCGCGTCGTCGCGACGCATCGGCGAGATCACCGCGCTGATCGATGGCATCGCCTTCCAGACCAACATCCTGGCGTTGAATGCCGCCGTCGAGGCGGCACGTGCCGGCGAGCAGGGTCGCAGTTTCGCGGTGGTCGCCAGTGAAGTGCGGCTGCTGGCGCAGCGCAGCGCCGATGCGGCCAGGCAGATCAAGGGACTGATCGAGGACTCGGTGCAGCAGGTGGGGCAGGGCACGCGTGCGGTCAGCCAGGCCGGTGCCACCATGGAAGAACTGCAGGCCAGCGTGCAGCAGGTGGCCGCGATCATGGCGCAGATCCGCGATGCCTCGTTGGAGCAGCGTAACGGCATCGGCCAGGTCAACCAGACCATCGTGCAGATGGACGCCAGTACCCAGCAGAACGCGGCGATGGTGGAAGAGGCCACGGCCTCGGCGCGTGCACTGGAAGCGCAGGCGGAGGTGCTGGCCGAGGCGGTCGCGGTGTTCCAGCTGCGCAGCGTCGGCGATGCGCGGTCGGCGTCCCTTTCCCCATCCGGAAAAAGGATGCCGGTCGCCGGTTGAGCCCGCCGTTGCGGATCGCCTAGATGAACATGCCGCCGGAGGCTTCCACGCGTTGGGCATTGATCCAGCGCGTGTCCGCCGACATCAGCGCGACCACGGCCGGGCCGATGTCATCGGGCTTGCCGGCGCGGCCGAGCGCGGTGGACGAGGCGACCATCGCATTGATGCCGGCATCGTCACGCACGCGGCCGCCGCCGAAATCGGTTTCGATCGCACCCGGTGCCAGCGTGTTGGCACTGATGCCACGCGCGCCGAGCTCCTTGGCCAGGTAGCGGGTGAACACTTCGATGCCGCCCTTCATCATCGCGTAGGCCGAACTGCCCGGCAGCGAGAAGCGCGCCAGCCCGCTGGACACGTTGAGGATGCGACTGCCATCGGCGAGCAGCGGCAGCAGCGCCTGGGTCAGGAAGTAGGGGCCTTTCAAGTGCACGTTGACCAGGTGGTCGAACGAGGCCGGGGTGGTGTCGGCGATCAGCGCATAGTGGCCTTCGCCGGCATTGTTGACCAGGCCATCCAGGCGCTCACGGCCCCAGTCGGCAAGCTGGGCCTGCAGCCGTTCGACGAAGGCGGCGAACGAGGCGCTGTCGGCCACGTCCAGCGGCAACGCGGCGGCGCGCCGGCCCAGTGCTTCAATCTGCGCCACCACCTCGTCGGCGGCGGACGACTGGCTGCGGTAGGTCAATACGATGTCGGCGCCGTCGGCGGCCAGGGCGAGGGCGGCGTTGCGGCCGAGGCCACGGCTGCCACCGGTGATCAGCAGGGTGCGGGAAACGGACATGTCGTACTCCAACGGACGGGTAGGTGACCAGCCTATTGGGCTTGCGAGGACCAATAAACTGCGTGATCCTGATATGACTGTTCAATCAGGGGCGACAATCAATGGACAACGTGGCGCCGCTGCGTATCTTCCTGCACGTCGCCGAGCGTGGGTCCTTCACCCGTGCGGCAGAAAGCCTGGGCCTGCCCAAGGCCAGTGTGTCGCTGGCGGTGCAGCGCCTGGAGGCGGCGCTGGGCACCCAACTGCTGCACCGGACCACGCGCCGCGTGCAGTTGACGGCCGATGGCGAGCAGCTGTTCCAGCGCGCCCGTGACCTGCTGGATGACATGGAGGACCTGCAGGGCATGTTCCGCCGCGATACCGCGCAGCTGCGCGGACGCCTGCGGGTGGACATGTCCAGTGGGCTTGCCCGCCACCTGATCCTGCCGCAGCTGCCGGCCTTCCTTGAACAGCATCCGGGGCTGGAGATCGAACTCAGCGGCACCGATCGCCGTGTCGATCTGGTGCGCGAAGGCTTCGACTGCGTGCTGCGGGTCGGTGCGCTGGACGACAACACGCTGGTGGCGCGACCGCTGGGCAGCATGGACATGGTCAACTGTGCCAGCCCCGCTTACCTCGCCGCGCGTGGCACGCCACTGACCCTCGACGCGCTGGATGAGCATCGCCTGGTGCACTACGTGAGCACGCTGGGGCAACGGCCTGCAGGGTTTGAATACCGCGATGGCGACCACTACCGGAGCCTGCCGATGGCCGGTGCGGTAACCGTCAACAGCGGCGATGGCTACACCGCCGCCGCGCTGGCCGGACTGGGCATCATCCAGGTGCCACGGCTGGGCGTGCGCCAGGCACTGGCCGATGGAACGCTGGTTGAGATCCTGCCGCAGCTGCCGTCCGAACCGATGCCGGTGACCCTGCTGTATGCGCAGCGCCGGCACCTTCCCGCGCGGGCGCGGGTGTTCATGGACTGGGTGGCCGCGCTGCTGCAGCCACACTTGTTGCCCCAGTAGGCACCGTCGGCGATCCAGTGGCGCAGGTCCGCGCTGGCGGCGCGCAGCAGATCCTGCACGTACATCCGGTTGCTGTCCTCGCGCGACCGTCAGGCAGCGTTTAGAAGAAAACGGCCTTGAAAATCGGGGGAGGAGGAAACCGGTAACGCCTGTTCCGGTCGGCGGCCGCCGGGTCAAGCACGCTCAGCCGCCGCTTGCCCAGCCTTCTATCTCACCCTTGGCGAACGGCCCCAGCTTCTGCCGCACGATGCGGCCCTGCGCGTCCACCAGCACCGTGTAGGGCAGCAGCCCCTGCGTGTTGCCCAGGCGCACGCTGGCATCGGCCGGGCCAGGGGTCTCCAGCACGATGGGATAGTCCACCGGCACCCGCCGCAGGAAGTCCTGCACGCCTTCGGCGGTATCCAGTGCCAGGCCCAGCACCTGTACGCCCTGATCGCCCTGGGCGGCGGCAAAGCGCGCCAGCTCCGGCATTTCTTCCACGCAGGGGCCACACCAACTGGCCCAGACATTGATCAGCAGCGGCCGGCCACGGAACCGTTGCAGGTCCAGCGGCGCGCCGGACATATCCGGCAGCACGAGGGGCGGGAGCGGATCGCCGATGCCCACTGCGGCAGGGGCGGATAGCGTGCCGGGCATCGGCACGGGTGCCGGTTGCTGCGTTGTCGCGGTGTCCAGCTGTTGCCCGGCCCACAGGCCCAATCCACCGGCCAGCACCGCTGTCCACAGCAGTGCCGGCCTCAGCTTCATCGTGCGGTACGCAGCAGCGCTTCTTCGGCCAGCGCCTGGGTCAGCACGCTGGGTAGCACGATCGGCGGTGCGCCGGGGCCGTACACCACGTAAAGCGGCACGCCCACGGCTTTGTGTTCATCCAGGAAGGCGGTGATCTGCGGGTCCACGTTGGTGTAGTCGCCACGCATGTACACCGCGTTCGTCCGCCGCAGCAGCTCCTGGAAATCAGGCCGCGACAGCACTGCGCGTTCGTTGGCCTTGCACGTCACGCACCAGTCTGCGGTCATGTTGACGAACACCACGCGGTTGTCCGCGCGCAGCCGGTCCAGCATTTCCGGCGAATAGGCCACCACGTTTTCGCCGGCGGCCTGCGCTGCCGTTGCCGGCGGGGCCAGCCGGGCAACGCCCCATACCGGCACCAGTGCCGCCAGGATCACCACGCAGGCCAGCAGCGCACCGACGCGCTGGCTGCGCCAGCGGCTGCGCTCGAACCACCACAGGCCCAGCGCCAGCAGCACCAGTCCACCCAGCACCAGCGCCATCGCATCCACGCCGCGCTGCTTGCCCAGTACCCACAGCAGCCACAGCGCAGTGGCGTACATCGGGAACGCCAGCACGTGCTTGAGCGTTTCCATCCACGCACCGGGCCGCGGCAGGCGACGCGCCAGCGTGGGCACGAACCCGACCAGCAGGAACGGCAGCGCCAGGCCCAGGCCCAGTGCCAGGAACACCAGCATCGACTGCAGCGCGGGGGCCGCGAACGCATAGGCCAACGCCGGGCCCATGAACGGCGCCACGCACGGGCTGGCCACCACGCAGGCCAGTACCCCGGTGAAGAAGTCACCGACCGGACCGCTGCGCGAGGCCAGCGACTGGCCGATGCCGCCGACATTGCCGCCCAGGGTGAACACCCCGGACAGGCTCAGGCCGACGGCGAACATCAGGTACACCAGCGCGGCGATGAACCACGGATGCTGCAGCTGGAAGCCCCAACCTGCGGCCTGGCCAGCCGCGCGCAGGGCCAGCACCAGGCCACCGATCACCGCGAACGCCACCAGCACGCCGGCGGTGTACCAGAGCGCATGCGCGCGTGCACGCTGGCGGCTCTCACCGCTCTGCGCCAGGCCCAGCACCTTCAGCGACAGGATCGGCAGCACGCACGGCATCAGGTTCAGCACCAGGCCGCCGGCCAGCGCCAGCAGCAACACCACCAGCAGGCCTTTGGCGCTGGTCGGTTCCGGTGGGCGCGTGCGCTGTGCGTTGTCCGCGCTGGCATCCGGGCTGGGGGCCGTGGCGCCCGCGGTGGCCGCATCCAGGCCTGCAGCGTCAGCGGGAATGCTGTCGGGAATGATCGGCACCACGCGACGGTTGTCGGTCTTTTCGCCGCCCGTGCCGTCGCTGCGCTGGGCCTCACGCGGCAACGCGGCCGGCAGTTCATTGCTGGCCGCGGTGGTCGCCGCCGTTGCGTCGACCTTGCCCGCGGGAACATCCAGCCGCACCCGGCGGGTCATCGGGGGGTAGCAGATGCCATCGGTCTGGCAGCCCTGGAAAGTCACCACAAGGGTGGCATCCAGTGCCTCGGGGCGGCTGCGGTGCAGCGGCAGGGTGGCGTCGGTCTGGTCGAAGAACACTGCCACGTCGCCGAAATGTTCATCGCGGTGCGACTGTGCCTGCGGCCAGCGCAGCGCATCCACGCGGATGCCGTTGGCCCCTTCCAGCTTCAGCGAAGTGCGGTCGCGGTACAGGTAATACCCCTTGGCCGGGGTGAAGCGCAGCAGCAGAGTGTTGCCATCGTCGACGATGGCTTCGAAGCCGAAGGCCTTCTCCGAAGGCAGCGGCAGGCCCTGCACGGCCGCGGCGGTGCCGGGCAGGCGCAGGCCGCCGCTGTTGCCCCCCAGCGGGGTGGCCAACGGCGAAGCACCGGTTGCTGCGGCAATGCCGGTGGAAGCGGTGCCGGCGCCTGCACCGCCGCCGGGCAGCGCAACCTGGATCACGCGCTTCTGCGGCGGGTAGCACACCCCCGCATCGGCGCAGCCCTGGAAGCGCACCTCCACGCTGACGGTGCCGGTGGCCGCAGCGGGTTGGCCGGGCAACGTCGCGGTCAGGCGCTCGCGATAGGTCTCTACTTCGCCGAAGAAATCATCGTGGTGGCGCTCGCCGGCCGGCATTTTCAACGCGCCGGCATTGAACGCCGGATCGGCCTTGACGCTGGTGCGATGGCGATACAGGTAATACCCCGGGGCGATCTTCCATTGCAGCTGGATCTGGTCGCGCTGGGTCGCCGTGGCACTCAGCGTGAACGCTTCGTCCACCGGAAGCAGGTCCTTCTCGCTCAGTGCCCACGCGGGCAGGGACAGCGCCAGCAGCGCGCACACCGCAGCGCCACGACGCAACGACGCCATCCATGCTGATTTCATGAAACCTGCTTTCATCAACTGTGTTCCTCCCGGGACTGTGCCCGGATCCAATCCAGATAGGCCGGCAAGCCGGCGCGTGCTTCGACCGCGATGCACTCGGGGAGTTCATACGGATGCAGTTCGACCAGCCGCGCCATCGCGGCATCAAGCCGGCTGGCGGTGGTCTTGACCAGCAGCTGCAGTTCGCTGTCGGTGGTCACTTCGCCCTGCCAGCGATACGTGGAGCGTGCACCCTCCTGACGGGTGACACAGGCCGCCAGCCGCTCGCCGACCAGCGCATGCGCGATGCGCTCGGCGCTGGCCAGGTCAGGGCAGGTGGTGAACAGCAGCAGGACGGGATCGGCGGTCGACATCGCCGCCGAGTATAGGGCCCCGGTCCGGGCAGAAGGCCGGACCGGGGCATGAGGCAAATCGGAAAATGATCAGTTGGCCAGCTGGCAGCTGCTGGGCTTGGCCGAGGTGAACAGGGCCGGGGTGGCCCATTCGGGGTGGTCGATGAACGGATTGCGGTTGCCCTGGAAGCTGTAGATCACCTCGTTGCGGGCCCGCTCCGCGTCGGTCGGCGGGTCGGCGAGGTGCCAGTCGATCAAGGTGGACAGCAGGCCCATGTAGGCTGGCGAACTGCTGGTCTTGACGATCCTGCTGCGGTCGTCGGTCAGCTCCAGGTCCGGCTCGGACTGGCCAGTTGCGGCATCCTTGCCCCCTTCATAACGGATCGCCATGTACATCACCGCACGCGCCATGTCGCCCTTGCGCTTGCCCCACACCTCGAACGTGCCCTGGTTGCCGTCAGGGGTGCGCACCCAGTTGGAGTTGCCCGGATAGGCACCGCTGCCGCCGCCCTGGCCGTTGTTGGGCTCGGTGGCGCGCTCGCCGCAGTTGCTGTCGCACTTGGCGAAGGGCTTGTTGCCGCGGTCGGCATTCCACTGCGCATCGGTCAGGTACAGCATGTGGGTGTCGGTGTAGGGCGCATACGGCAGACCCTTGTCGCCGGTGGTGCTGGCAAAGCCCAGCGAGTTCGGCCAGGTGTGCTCGCGGTTGTAGGTCAGCCCGCTGCCGGTGCCCGCGCGGCCGCTGCCCTTGACGTAGCTGCGGTTGCGGTAGGCGTCGAGCACGTTGCCGGCGTTGTTGGGATCTTCGTCGGCGATTTCCAGGATGGTCCAGGTGCTGGTGCCCGAGCCGCTGTACGGATAAGCGGTGTGGCCCTTGATGGTTTCATGCAGCGAACAGCGCAACTGGCCGGGACTGGAGGTATTCACCCGCGAGTAGTACTCGCCGGGATTGCCGGGGTTGCCCGGGTCCGGGTCGCCGGTACTGCTGGCCACGGTGAAGGCGATGCGCGAATCCGCAGCCGGGCGGGCGCCCTGGCTGTCGCTGATGCGGCTGGCGCGGATATCGAAGCGGCAGGCTTCCCCGGCCACCAGCGCGGTGTTGGTGGAAATCTTCAGCGTGCGGCCACTGGACGGGTGGCTCAGCGGCACGCTGCCGGACTGGCCGCAGCTCAGCGCGAAGGCGCCGCTGGCCAGCGTGACATTCTCGCTGAACACCACTTCCAGGTCACCGGCGGCGGGGAAGCTGCTGCTGCCCTGGGCCGGGATGGTGGTGGACACCGACGGCGGCGTATTCGGGCCCGGGGTGCCGGGGCTGCCGCTGAAGGTCTGGCCGGCGTTGCAGGCGCCGAAGGTCTGGGCGGCGGACGCGGCCCAGGTGAAATGGGCGTACTGGCTGCCATTGCCGGTGAGCTGCAGCGAGGTGCCGGGCGCGGTGCTGTTGCTCTCGGCGACGGGGATGTTCTGGCTGGTCAGGCCGGCGGCCGGGCCGCTGGCGGCAGTGATGGTGCCCTCGTAGCTGAGGAACTGGACCACCGCACCGCTGGCATCGACCAGCGCAATGCCATCGTTGGACCCGTTCTGCAGGCCATTGGTCGGGTAGCTGACCACCGCGATGCGGGCGCTGCCACAGGCTGCCGCGGTGCCGGCCGGGACCGCGTTGTTGGCATACACGCTGGCCGCCGACGGGGTGCTGCCGTTGTACAGGTACAGGCGGTAACCGGACAGGTCCTCGCCAGCGGTGGCGACCACTTCAATCGCCTCGCCGACGTCCCCGGCCGGGGTGCTGTCGTCGTAGTGCAGTTCGTTGATGAAGACCTCGGCCCGGGCGGGCGAGATCGCCAGCGCCAGCAGGCAGCCAGCGGCAAGTGGTGACAGCATTCGCATCGACTACTCCTTGTGAGCGGATCCCCTGAGGGGAATCTAAGCCGATTGCGTGACACTTCTGTCGTATTCGGCACGGGTGAGCCCAATGCCGTGACGGTGGTCACCAAAAAAATTCTTTCCGAGGCCCTTGAAAGGGCAGGTCCGGGCTCCATCTCTGCTGTGTCCCGGTCTGCCGGGCTTTTTTCTCGCGCGGTTCTGGCAGTCACCTGGGGTGAGTGCTAAAGTCGCCGGAATACTTCCGTACAATCAACAACTTGAGAGGTCTCACATGAGCAACTTGAAGCCGCTTCACGACCGCGTCGTAGTCAAGCCGATCGAAGCCGACGAAATCTCCGCCGGCGGCATCCTGATCCCGGATTCGGCCAAGGAGAAGTCGACCAAGGGTGAAGTCGTTGCCGTGGGCCCGGGCAAGGCGCTGGACAACGGCAGCGTGCGCGCCCCGTCCCTGAAGGTCGGCGACAAGGTCATCTACGGCCAGTACGCCGGCAGCAGCTACAAGGAAGCCGGCGTGGAATACAAGGTCCTGCGCGAAGACGACGTGCTCGCCATCATCGGCTGAGCTGCGGTCGCGCAATCCGTTACCCCGTAGACCCCTTTCATTATCAATGCTGCCGGGCCTGTCCCGGCGCTACATAACAGGTGAATTCAATGGCTGCCAAAGATATTCGTTTCGGTGAAGATGCCCGTGCCCGCATGGTGCGTGGTGTCAACGTGCTCGCCAATGCCGTGAAGGCAACCCTGGGCCCGAAGGGCCGCAACGTCGTGCTCGAAAAGAGCTTCGGCGCCCCGACCATCACCAAGGACGGCGTGTCCGTTGCCAAGGAAATCGAACTGGCTGACAAGTTCGAGAACATGGGCGCGCAGATGGTGAAGGAAGTTGCTTCGCGCACCAATGACGACGCAGGCGACGGCACCACCACCGCCACCGTGCTGGCCCAGGCCCTGATCCGCGAAGGCGCAAAGGCCGTTGCTGCCGGCATGAACCCGATGGACCTCAAGCGCGGTATCGACAAGGCCGTGATTGCCGCCGTCGCCGAGCTGAAGAAGATCTCCCAGCCGACCGCTGACGACAAGGCGATTGCCCAGGTCGGCACGATCTCGGCCAACTCGGACGAGTCGATCGGCAACATCATCGCCGAAGCGATGAAGAAGGTGGGCAAGGAAGGCGTGATCACCGTTGAAGAAGGCTCGGGCCTGGACAACGAGCTGGACGTCGTCGAAGGCATGCAGTTCGACCGCGGCTACCTGTCCCCGTACTTCGTCAACAACCAGCAGGGCCAGACCGCTGACCTGGATGACCCGTTCATCCTGCTGCACGACAAGAAGATCTCCAACGTGCGTGACCTGCTGCCGGTGCTGGAAGGCGTCGCCAAGTCGGGCAAGCCGCTGCTGATCGTGGCTGAAGAAGTCGAAGGCGAAGCGCTGGCCACCCTGGTGGTCAACACCATCCGCGGCATCGTCAAGGTCGTGGCCGTGAAGGCTCCGGGCTTCGGCGACCGTCGCAAGGCGATGCTGGAAGACATGGCCGTGCTGACCGGCGGCACCGTGATCTCCGAAGAAGTGGGCCTGTCGCTGGAGAAGGCCACCATCACCGACCTGGGTCGCGCCAAGAAGGTGCAGGTTTCCAAGGAAAACACCATCATCATCGACGGTGCAGGCGACGCTGCAGGCATCCAGGCGCGCGTCACCCAGATCAAGACCCAGATCGAAGACACCTCGTCCGATTACGACCGTGAGAAGCTGCAGGAGCGCGTTGCCAAGCTGGCCGGCGGCGTTGCAGTGATCAAGGTCGGTGCATCGACCGAAATCGAAATGAAGGAAAAGAAGGCCCGCGTTGAAGACGCCCTGCACGCAACCCGCGCAGCCGTCGAAGAAGGCGTGGTCCCGGGCGGCGGCGTGGCCCTGGTGCGTGCGCTGGTCGCCGTCGGCGATCTGAAGGGTGCCAACGAAGACCAGACCCACGGTATCCAGATCGCCCTGCGCGCCATGGAAGCCCCGCTGCGCGAAATCGTGGCCAACGCCGGTGAAGAGCCGTCGGTCATCCTGAACAAGGTGAAGGAAGGTACCGGCAACTACGGCTACAACGCTGGCAACGGCGAGTTCGGCGACATGGTCGAGTTCGGCATCCTGGATCCGACCAAGGTGACCCGTTCGGCCCTGCAGAACGCCGCTTCCATCGCGGGTCTGATGATCACCACCGAAGCCATGGTGGCAGAAGCCCCGCGCAAGGAAGAAGCGGCCGGCGGCGCCGGTGGTGGCATGGGTGGCATGGGTGGCATGGGCGGCATGGACTTCTAAGTCCAGCGCTTCCCGTAGCACCTGCAGCATCAAAAACCCCGCCGGAAACGGCGGGGTTTTTTGTTGGGTGGTGTCCGGTGGGTGACCACCCGAGCCCCGGTGGGTGACGACCGTTGGTCGTCACGCTGTTGACTCCCGGTTCCAACATCGCGATGCCTGAAACACGCCGCGCTCCGCGCTCGCCGAGCATGGCTCGGCGCTACCAACGGCGGCGCCACGTAATCCCGGTAGCGCCGAGCCATGCTCGGCGGCTTTCCGTTCCGACATCGTGATGCCTCAAACACGCCGCGCTCCGCGCTCGCCGAGCATGGCTCGGCGCTACCACCTCTCGTCACCCATTCGACTGCGTTCCGCAGGACGTCGTCCACTCGCGCGGAAGAATGTGGCCTTCGTTGATCGGCATGTGATCCAGAAAGCACACGATGTGCTCATTTTCGAAAACGACACGTGCCTCCAGCAGGCCGGTGGCGATGGCGCAGGCAACGCAATGTGGCATCAATTCAGTCCATCAAGACGGAGCATAAGGACCTTCTTCACAATGCATGCAGGCCTTGCGACGTGCCGAAAGAGAACCTACGGGAGCCATCAGCTGTCACGGCCAACGCGCGACAGCGCCTGCAGCCGTCCGAACATCGTGAAGCGCTGCTCGTGGACTTCCTTCCAGGTCGACGACGGCTGCGTGATCTCGCACACGTGGCTCATCGCGCGCATCGCGGTGGCGACGTCATCAAACGCACCTGCCGCTACGGCGCCCAGGATCGCCGACCCGAGTAGTACCGGTTCCTCGCAGGTGACAGTGACGATGGGGCGCCTCGCCGCGTCCGCCAGAAACTGCCGCGCCACGGACGAACGGCCAGCGCCACCGCTGATCATCACGCGCTCGATGTCCGCACCGTGAACGGCCTGCGTATCGATGATCTGGCGCAGCCCGTAGCCTATGGCGCAAACGCCGGCAAGATACAGCGTAACCAGGCTGGACACGTCGCGCTCCATCCCCAACCCACATACGACCGCACGTGCGCGCGGGTCCGCATGTGGCGCCCGGTTACCGAGGAACTCCGGCACGATATGCAACCCGCACAGACGCTCGACGAGGTCTTCGTTGGGACGTTCCCCCAGGTCCGCAAGCGCCTGCTGGACGAGCCAATCCGGCAAGCTCAGCCCCGCGGCGGTGGCCAGCGTAGTGGCCTCGGCATGGGCAGGATGGAGAGACAGCAGGTGCTCGATCGCGGCGCCCGCCGCTGACTGCCCACCCTCATTGAGCCACAGGCCGGGCACCATCGCGGAAAAATAGGGCCCCCAGACACCTGGCACGAAGACCGGCCCGGTGGTCGTAGTCATCGTGCAGGCGGAGGTCCCGAAAACATACGCCAGATTGCCGGTAACATCGCCCGTCGCACCAACCGTGCCGATCCCCCCGGCATGTGCATCGATAAGCCCTGCCGCCACCGGCGTGCCCGGCCTCAGTCCGAGCTGGGCGGCCGCTTCCACGGTAAGCCCTCGGCTGAGCGGTGTCCCGGCCACCACGATTTCCTGCCCTATCCGCGACAGATCATCGGCAAGCTCGCCCAATCCGATCGCTTGCAGATAGTCTTCATCCCAACGGCCTTCATGGCCGAGATGGTTCCACTTGCACGTCAGCGGGCAGGACGACCGCTGCAGACTGCCTGTCGCGCGGAAGGTCAGGAAATCAACCAGGTCCATGAAATGCGAAGCGGCATCGTAGACCGCGCGTCGATGCTCTTTCAGCCAGAGCAGCTTGGGCATCTGCATTTCCGGCGAGATCGTTCCTCCCACAAAGCGCAGTACAGCGTGCCGTCCCGCATTGATGCGCTCGGCCTGGCGCATGGCGCGATGGTCCATCCACACCACGATGTCCCTGTCTGGATGCTGCGGATCGCCAACAGGCAGGCCGTTTTCATCTGCGCCGAGCACGACGAGCGAGCAGGTTGCATCGAAACCTATTCCCTCTATCTTTTCCGCTGCGATGCCGGCATCGGAGGAGGCCAAACGGACCGTCATGCAGACGGCCCGCCAGATCTCGCTGCTGGACTGCTCCACGTGACCGTCGGCAGATCTGTACACCGTGATGTCCTGCGTGGCGACGCCCAGCAGACGTCCGCTCAAGTCGAATACGCCAGCACGAACGCTCGCCGTGCCGACATCCACACCGATCACGTGCCGCTGGATAAGCGGCACCTCAGAGATTCGTCATGTTGGGCAGGATCACCAGGTCGCGGACCACCACCCCGCGCGGGCGCGTCAGCATGAAGAGCACCGCCTCGGCCACCTCTTCGGCCCCCATCAACGAACCATCGGCAAGCGCCTGCTCGAGCTTGGCCTTCGGCCAGTCCTCGACCAGTGCGGTCCGCACCGGACCGGGAAGCACCGCGCCCATGCGGATGCCGAACTGCGACACCTGCTGCCGCGTGGCGTGGAGGAAACCCTGCACTGCGAACTTGGAAGCGGTGTAGACCGGCTCCCACACTACCGGCACCACCCCGGCAACCGAACTGGTGAACAGGATGTCACCTGTTTTACGCTCGATCATTCCAGGCAGTACGGCCCTTACGCAACGGAATGCTGCCTTGACGTTGAGATCGAGCATCCTGTCCCACTGCTCCGGATCCCCCTCCGCTGCAGCGCCACCGACATACGTTCCGGCGTTGGCATGGAAAATATCCAGCGGGCCGACGAGATCGGCGATCCGCGCGTCCAGTGCCGACACTGCCCCGGTATCGAGCAGATCCACAACGAGCGGCCTGGCCCGCTGGCCCAGCTCCGCGCATACCCGTTCCAGCTGCGATGCATCGCGATCGATCAAGACGACGTCGGCACCCGCCTCAAGCAGTCGCTTCGCACACGCAAGGCCGATGCCTGCGGCGGCGCCGGTGATCGCTGCGGTTTTATTGTCCAGTCTGTAGTTCATCGGGAGACTCCGGTTATCAGGCATTTCCATCTGCCTGGTCTTTCATCTGGAAGGCGAGCTGCGTCGCGTGCGGGGCGGCCGTTGTCAGGCCGGGGGGCGATGCAGCAGAGGTAAACGTCAAGGAAGTTGACGGCGTCACGCGTACCTGCCGGCGCGGTGACCAGCGTGCGCATGATTCCGCCTGCGCGTTGTTTGGAACGCCGAATCATCGTGGGTAGCCGGCCGAGAATCAGTCAAGGCGGCAAAGGGAGAAATGATCGATTTCCGCGAAACAACGTAGCATCCACGACATATCCCACGCGCGCGGGGAGGGGATGAAGTCAGCTCCTGCTCACACGTAACATGCTACTGCGTTCGCGCCAACGTAACACGCTATGATGGACAAGTGGCCGTGTTGGAGCGTGTGGGACTGTCGTCCTATGCAGAAGCGGGATGAACTAAGACGTACTCAGGACCTCTGCCGACGATCTTCTGGCGGGACAATACCCCTTGGCGAGAAGTCAATTTATGGATCGCCCAGAAGAATAATGTTGATGGCGCGACACTAAAGTCTTTAATGACTCATCTCCTCGCATATGCCAAGTGGCTTGAGGAGACAGATACGAGCTGGTGGCACTTTCCAGCAGAGAAGGAAAAGAGGTACCTGTTTCTCTACCGATCATTTCTAATTCGGGAGATAGGTGCCGGCGGCATCAACCGGCGAACAGCGGCATCCAGAATTCGCGCCATCGTCCAATTCTACCGCTGGGCGAACACCCACCGCCTCATTTCCCCTGAGTGGCCAATGTGGGAAGACAGGCATATCGGTGTACGTGTCTCAACAGACTTCGGCTTTGAAAGAACTATCCTGAAGCTAAGTACGGACCTTCGTATTCCAGCTAGGCCCGCACCCTGTTCCATAGCCCTGGAAGACAACCTGGTCCCCGTTTCTGCAGACGACCAAGAATCAATCCAGGCATACGCGCAGCAGCACGGAACGGAGGAGCTCCAGCTGTTCCTGAGCCTCGGATTCCGCACAGGACTTCGGCTCGGAACAATATCGGACCCCAAGATACAAACACTGTACAGAGCTACGCCAGATCCGAACATGACTGGATTCATGAGGATCAGCGTTGGTCCACGAGCGCAACCGCCCGTCCTCGATTGATTCCAGAGCTGCTCGACTGGGACATCAAGCGACCGACGAAAGCCCAGGTCGCCTACGCCCGCTGCATTTGCTACCAACAGAAGATCGAACTTCCAGAGCAAGCGATGGAGTCCCGCCACGCGATGCACCTCTTTATCGCTTCGCGAGGCAAGTGGCCTTGAGTCACCACCGACGCGGACGATGTCTGTACAGAGGGCAGTGGCCCCTCTCCCCTAGCGAGCAGCAGCTCATCTCAGTTGAAGCAGTGGGCGTCGGGATGGACTTGGCGGGCGCCGCCGGGCTACGACGGGCGGCAGTATGAGACAGACATCGGCTTGGGCCCACTGCAACCTCTCGGCGCCGGCCCGGAAAGCGTTCACGCGTATTGCCCAAGCCTGGTGTCTGACAGATCAGGAGCAGTCCGCAATTCTGGGAAAGCCCCTTGACGCAGCTTTCGCCTCACTCGAGCCAGAAGGTGCCGATGCCTCACATCGCGAGACCCTTGAGCGAGTAAGTTTCATAATCGGAATCTACATTGCACTCCATACGATCTTTCCAAATGCCCAGCAGGCAAACAGCTGGGTTCGTCGCACAAATAATGCCCCATTTTTGAATGGCGCCACTGCTCTCGAACACATGTGCAGTGGCAAGGTCGGCGCCCTTGCCTCAGTACGCCAGCACTTAGAATCCCAAGGGCTGGCTCCCTAGGCCTAGCCGCCAAAATGCAAGCGCTAGCTGGCCGGCTCCGAAATCATGTACAGAGAGACTTTGCCCTTCGGAGCAGCTCTGCCCTTCCAGAACCCCGGAACATTACCGAACATGCACTCTTCAATCGCAAGAGTGACATTTCCGACAACAGGCTGCCCCTTTCCAATTCCAACGCTAAGTGTGTTGCATACCTCTTCCAGATCAACAGACTGATTGAAGTGGGCCTTCAATTTCTCGCCGATCCAGAGCCCGAGCCAGACACAGTTGTCGTCCTGCAGAAAGACATTCTCTCCGTTATGACGACTCACCATGACCTGGCGGGCTTTTTTTCCATCCCTATCAAGGAAAGCGATCGGCTTGTTGTCAGGAGCACCTGCTCCCCAGAGATAGAACTGCGCCGGCCATACTTCAAGCCTAGTTGTCTTTAGTGAGGCAGGCCTAGTCATATGATTGGACGTTGCAGTCAAGAACTGACTGGCAATATCGTGGCGCAATCGACCGACGACACGCCGTCCTGATTTAACAGCAAAATCAACAAAATCGGAGACGGGCATCGATATCAGAGTACCCTTCTCCCACTTCAAATCATACTCCTTTCCACCGAACGCAAGGCCTCGGGCAACAAGGTCACCGTTGTCATGCTTAGGTACTGATCGATCATGCACCTCAACAGCCTTTGCGATGCAGAACGTTGCAGACTGAGTGGAATCGAGTGACTGACCGGCTTGTTTCACTCGGACTGCACCATTCAGATCGCACTGCTGCGTAATGTGAATCCAACACTGCGTCCCGTTTGTAATCTCATCAGGCGACAACACGGCGCCAAAAGGCACGAGTCGGTTAAAGCTATTTCTCAGAGTCTCATTGCTGACTTCAGAAAAAACCGTGGAGATCGCAAATCCAGTCCAATTATAGTGTGATACAACGTCGCGACCTGGCTTGGAATCAACATGAGGGGTCATAAACCGATCGCGAATGACGAGCTTGCCGCCTGGGGAATGTAGGCAGGATCTGAATGAATCATCCAAGGCTTCAATTGCTTCGACAACTCTCGCGGTACCCTCAACGTGCCAGATGTATTCCCTTGCCACCAGCTCAGTCAGATGCTCATCGTAAGGGTCATCGTCCCTTGAAGCACTCAAGTGGATCTCCTGCATTGCTGCCGCATCAAGATTCCAGAGAGTTCTACTGGCCTGAATCTTTGCAGCATCAAGAGCGGACGTCCATTCGCGAATGAAGACGCGCATCCCTTGCGCTACATCGCGCTGTTTGTTCAGCTGCTGGTAGCACAGCCGCAAACCAGCCGCGCCAAACTCTGCGAGACGCACGTGGCGCTTCTCTAGCAATAGCAAGCCCGCCGCGCTGATGAATGACTCAGTACTAAACCTTAAGCGCTGGTCAACCATCTCCTCTCTGCTAGAAAGCACGATTAGAAGTGGCAGTCTTTCAGGATAGGCTGAGTTACCGAGATTGTGTAAGTATCTGACGAGCTCGTCGACTGCATCTGCACTATTGGTTAAAACCAGATCCAACAAGACCAGATCGTACGCAAGCAGCTCCCTGTGAGCCGAAGGACGAGTGTTTCTAAACTCAATCGAGAAGTCTGGCGACGGGTAGGCGGCTTCGATATGCGCCCTGAGCACGCTTACCGAGTCAGATCGCTCATAAAAACCTCTCAAACCCTCTGTTCCGGCGACGTTAGCGTCTCGAAATTTCTGAGAAAGAAGTACCTCAGTAACAAAGCCGTCCGAAGAAAGATACTCCTGGATGAGGTCCGGATCGTTGTTTTCAAAGGGCTTCGCGCCGCAATGCTTATGCATATACGACCAAACGGCTTCAGTCGTCGGGCTTGTGAGATCCTCGATGTCAGCCACGAAGTCTGCAGCTGACTCGCGTAGATGAGCAAACGACATCCCATGCAACTCATCGTCAATGACTAGCACTCTTCGAGGCTGAATCGCTGCCGCCACGCCAGTACCTGCTGCCCCAGCCATCGCTGCCGTAGACGAGAGTTTTTCATCTGTCGTTGGCACCGACTCATCGACGAGGGCTGCAGTATCTCCGGACTCCTCTGCGCCGCCCTCCCTAGCAGAGGCGAGATCTGCTGATACCACCGCGTGCTCAGCATCTTGAGAGGATTTGCAATTATTCATTAGGCTCCATCCTTGGGTAGTTCGAGTACGAAAGTCCTAAGACGGCCGTCGTCTTCGGGAAGGGAATCTAGATAAAGGCGACCACCGTGATATTCGACGAGCTCCGATGCAATGTATAAGCCCAGCCCCTTGCCCTTCTTTCTCGTTGAGTAGTATGGCCTGAAGATTTCCTTCGCGTAGTGGGGGTCGATACCAGGGCCGTTGTCTGATATGTACAGCGTCAAGGCCTTCGAGTCCAAATTGATCCGGATCTCGCGCTTGTTAGACCCCGGCTTTAGCCCCTGTTGCAACCAATACACGGAATTGGCGAGAAGGTTCTCCAGAGCTTGCGCAATCAGCCCCTTCACCATGTAAACCTCAACACTCCAATTCTCAGCAGGCTCGTCATCTACCGTTACAAAGTGATGTATGTCGTGTCGAGCGAACCTATTCTTGAAGCCACTTACAATGCCTCTCGTCTGTGCCACGGCATCGTAATGCTCTTTACGTTGACGCCCCGATGGACTCATTGCGTCAACCGTGCGTATGCGCTTGTTCGTGGCCACGATCTGCGCTCGCAAGTTGTCCACGACGTCGACCACGTTACTGTTCCCGTCGCGCTGAAGGTCCGCGAGCAGCTCTCCCGTACGCTCGGTCAGGCGGGTCAACTCATGTATGACAATTTCGACCACCAGGCCAATGTTGGCCAGCTCAAGGAGCTCAACCCTGGTCTCGCGCGCCATGTTGAGCGAGTTCTTAATTGTCTTTACGTATTCGACCTGCCCCTGGAGCGTTGCGCGGATATCGGTAAGCCCCTGACGCTGCTCTTTTGGCAGCAGCTTTCCAATCCGATCAACTTCCGCCAGTGTCCTCTTGAGCGCATCTTCGGACGCTTTCAGCGACGCCGTCGTGGACTCTTCAGCGATTCCAATTTTCGCCTCCGCCTCTCTGACAGTGTTGATATGCATTCGCAGATCCCCCACCAGCACTTCACCGAGCAATTTCTTGAGAAGCTCCTGCTCCGGACAGGCGATGAGTCGCTCGCGATTTGCAGAGTCAACCAGGCGAGGATTTGTGCTGGAAGAAATGCTCACGCTTCCGATAGTCTGATAGCGATTTAGTGCATAGCCTTTGTTCTTCAGAGCGCCACTGTCCCACTCGAGCCAATCATCCTCCATCCCACCAGTCTTGCCGACGCGAAAATTGTCTCGATAAACCGCGAAACCGCCGCACCACTGATTGAGCTCCTCGGCAATCTCGGCTCGCGTTCGGTCCACCTCGTTGACGGCGAGCATGCTTCGATTGAACCACAGGCACGTCGCTGTAAAAGGTCCGAGACCCTTGAAGATTGCCGAGGCAACTTCAAGTTGGCTAACTAGTTCCTTCATCGACCAACTGCGGACTTCGGACGTACTGCTAGTGCGCCACTTGATGCTACGGCGGAAAACTTGGTCGCTCCCATCAATTCCGTCGGGATTAAATTGGATATCAGCACGAAACTGCGCCGTCTGCGCCATCCATTTCGGAAGCGCTGTGATCGACAACCGCTTTGCGTTGAGATAGATGTCTACGGGATAAGGGTGCCGCTTCTTCGCGAAGGGATCCTGAAGTCGGCGCATATATCGGTGGATGAACGACTGAACCTTCTCGGTGTTCCAGTTTGCTGTTAACTCTTTGATCTCAATTCGGGTTCCGCTCTCATCTTCTGAAGAGGCGCCAGCGCGTTCGACGTCGACATCAATGTCGTCCAAGAATAGGGACGGATCATTGAACTTGCTCCATATGAAGTGGATCTCGTTCCACCGAACGGAGCCTAGCTGCGTTGACCTAACCGTTGCCTGATTCCCGAGCCGCATCATTGAGAGACGGCCAATTCCCTTATCACCTAGCAGGGGCTTACCATCATCATCACCGTCTTCGCGCTCTTTCAGCTTTCCAGGAGTTCCAATCACTAGGAATCGATCCGAGAGATCGGTTCTCGACATCCCTTTGCCCGTGTCGATGACCGAGATGGACTGAGCTACGCGCAAGCTTTCGATGTGTTCAAGAAGCTTCTGTTTTCCAAGCGATGTCGCCCTATCGAACTTTGAGAGGACTGCGCTGCGATCATCTGGGCCAAGTTCGGCGGCGAATGCCCGCACAAACATCTCCCTTGCATTGCCAGAGGTGATGTCGCCGGCACGAAGGCGCTGCTCGATCACAGCAAGAACTTGGACATCTACCATCGCGTTGATGTGCACAGCCACACGAGGAGAGCGGGCGTCGAAAGCGTTCTTAATAAGTTCGTTTAGCGCGACGTCATCCGACGTTATCAGCTCAGCCCCTAGCTGCCGTAGAGCTCTTGCTGCGATCCTGAATCCCTTCGCCATATCGAATCCGCCCCTCGTTAAGCTATTTGCACAGCTTATTGCAAATGCCATCCGGGGGCGACAGGGGAGCGCCGCTTGGCGATACGCCTTCGAAGCGGCCGCCAAATAATTGACACTTGCTCCTTGTGCCCACGGCGGCGACTTAGGCGATCAAGGTTCAATCTCTCAAAGAGGCGTGTGGAGTTGCGGGCGGATACTGCGAGTAGTCGCACAGGTTCGATGCAACCCACCGTACCTGTCCGCACGTACCGTACAGGTGACCGCAACTTCCGCTAGACGCCTTTGCTGTGCCGACATGCGCTGGGATGGAAGACCGTTTTGACAAGGTCGGTTGTTGCGGGCGGTAGGGGGCTGGTATCCGGTGAGGGCGCGCAGTTGCGCAGGTAGCTGTAGACAATGCTCCGCGCGTCGATCGCGAAGCCGTATGGACTTCTCGCCACTTTAGGAGCTGAATCGGCCTCTCAATTGCAGTCCTTTCGACGCTCTGGTCAATTGAGATCCAGGACAGCACGGACCGCATTGGCTATGTGTCCAGCCGCCTGCTTTGCTTCTCGTCGAGTGGTCGAGCGACCAAAGCTTACCCTCACCCCCTCCCCAGCGCTTTCTTCATCCATGCCTAAGGCTCGAAGGACTCTTGAGGCCCGAAGCTCGCCAGACGAGCACGCAGCCCCCGTGGACAATGCGACATGTGGAGCCAGTCTTGATAGCAAATCGGGCGCAGTGGCCCCAGGGAAACGAAGGCTGAGATGCCCTGGCAATCGCTTTGTTGGATGGCCAATGATGACTGGATCTATCCCGTTCCCGTGAAGTGCCTCCAAGAACAGAGTTGTCATCGACGCAAGATGCGCCCGGGACTCAGTCATTCTGTCTAGCGCAAGCTTAGCTGCTGTACCGAGCCCGACGGCTAGATAGGCAGGGACGGTGCCCGAGCGCGCGCCCCCTTGTTGCCCTCCCCCATGTAGCAGTGGGAGCAGCTCATCATTGAGTTGAGAGTCCATCCAAAGCGCACCGATGCCCGCGGGTCCGTAGAGCTTATGGCCGGATATGCTAAGAGTGCTGATCCGCATTTCGTGCACAGATATCGGAACATGCGCCGCTGTCTGGGATGCGTCTACATGAAACAGATGACCTCCATCCGAGATAGCTCGCCCAATCGCGGCGACCTCTTGAATCGTACCGATCTCGTTGTTTCCGTGCGCAAGCGCCACAAGCGCTCGCCCCCCCCCGGAAGACAACGACGCCTTCACCGCGTCTGGAGAGACACTCCCGTACAGGTCGTGCTGCAACTGCCCACCTCGACATTCTCCGTTATCGTTGAGGTAACGGGCCACCTCAACGATGGAGCTGTGGTCGAGAGAGCTGACGTATAGCCCTCCAAGACAGGTTCCGGCCAGGCCCTTCAGCGCCAGATTGTTCGACTCAGTTGCGCCGGAGGTGAAGATCACTCCTTCCGGGTCGGCGCCGAGAAGATCACCGATTCGCTGCCGAGCATCATCGATCGCTCTTGCGGCCCGATGCCCAGGCAAGTGATCGGCATGAGGATTCGCATGAGAGCTGCCCAACCATTCCATCATTGCCTCTACCACCTCAGGGAGCGGAGGCGCAGAAGAGGAATAGTCGGCGTAGATTGGCAGAGAGAACTTCATCGAAAATCCCTCTTACTTCTGGCAGATGACGCAAGCAGTGGTCTCGCCAAAGACTTCCTCCATCTCAACGCCTGCTGGCAGGTCAACACCCTGTCGCAGTGGATTAATCCTGCCACGGCTGACAGATTTCTCCTTTCGCCGCTCGAAATCTCGCTCAATGGCGTCCATTCGCTCCGGCTGCTCAAGGTCGGTCAATGACTCTCGGTCGCTCCAGGTGAAAGGCGACCCGTGTTCCAAAGCCGTCTTCTCATACTGCTTTGCCTCCTCAAACCGCTCTGGATGCTGCTGCTTGAGTCGAACCCACTCGATCTTCTGCTGGAAGAAGCAGAAGGTGCATCCACTGCGCGATCGCCACTGGTAGTACTTGGGCAGACCGACACCAGCACCGTCAAGCAACTCCATCACCCCCGAGTGATCGATACCCGCCTCACGAAAAGGGAGATGAACGGTCAAGTTTCGATGGCCTGAGTCATAGCCCTCCCGGTGATTCTCATCCGATCGGATGGCGACGTAACTGTGGACTTTGTCGCCGGCCTCCAGCCAGGGCTTGATCCAGTTCCGGAATGGCGTGAGCTTCAGCTGCCGAGTGCACCAACGGCTCCTTGGAGACGGCAGGAAGTTGTTGTACTCCCGCAGCCAGAAGTCAAAATCCCGCTGTGGATTGAGCCTCAGAATCTCCTTTCCAAGAAATCCCTCAAGGCTTCCCAAGAAGTCGTAGACCTCTGGCAGCTCTTTGCCGGTGTCGGTGAAGAAGTATTTGAGGTCCAGCTCCGGGCGATTGAGCCGCATATACACAGCAAGCGCAGCGCTATCCTTGCCGCCGGAAATCCCTAGAACGTGATGCTCAGCCATTGTGACTCTCCGATTCCATTCCTTCTTCCAGGATTACTGCTCCTGCCTCAGCCAAAGCTGCGAGGTAGAGCTCCTTCGAGAGACCCTCTCGCTTGGCCGCAGCTAGGATTACATCGCGAACCTGTAAGATCACGTCTCGATCTTCATCCCCCACATCGATCGTAGCGCTGACCGTTCTCTGGCTGCCAAAGGCAACAGCGAGCGCATGACGACCCGAGGGGCGCCCTTGGACCGATGCCAGCAGCTCCAGCCTGCGAAACTGGAATGCCCAGTCGGCCAGCTGAATTCCCGCACGCTCAACATCTTGATCCGTGAAATCACGGGCGGCGCGATTTGTTGCCAAGGACGCCAGGCTCTCATTCTGCGTTGTGAGTCCTTCGTACTCAGCTAACCGGGATACGAATGCGTCGATTCGGAAGTCACCGGTCCTGCCTGCGATTGCTTTAGCGCGAGATCGGATTCGCGACAGGGGCCCACTGTGAGCCAGCGCAATCAGGAGCTGATCCCCAAGCCTTTTCAGCACTTGCTCATAGGCAGAGTCAAGCTCATGGACGACGCTGATGATCACCTCGACGATCTCCTTTCCGGGCTTGAGATCAAGCGCCTCGGGGAGATCCACGAAGATTGTCTTCAGCGGGTCCGATGCACGCAGCAGCACCGAGCGCACGCTTCGAGCAGCGTCGCTGACGGACGTTGTCTTTCGACTCCAGGTCGGGAGCGAGAATGCCCAGGCTACCAACGCCCTAGCCGAATCGAGGGGATCAGCCTGCACAGGCCTACCAGCAATGGGTTCCATGCGGCGAGCGAGCTGCCGGAGCATCTTCCGGGAACTATCGTCGATGTGAAGCCACTTCCAACCAATTCGCGAGGCATCTTGGAGCCATGCATCCGAGTCGGCGTCGCTCATCTCAGGCGTGAACATGCCATCGATATACAGAGTAATCTCACTGCGATGAGCTAGGAAGAAGGCCAGAGCGAAAATGGGAAGCAATCCATTACGTACGCCGTAAGGTGCGCGCCGAGCCGTATCGAATAGGGACGAAAGACGGACCTCCGATCGCGACTGGACAAGTTGGGCCTTCCACTCCTGCCATAGTGCCACGATGCTTGAGCTACCCATCTCCTCTAGCTGATCTAGCGTTCGGAAGCCCGCCGCACCATCACTGACTCCATGAAGCTGAAGCGGAGCAACGATGGTGTGATACAGACCAGCTTCAGCTGGGTAGCCTTCAAAGCCGAGCTCAGCTTGGCCCGCATGCGAGAGCATGCGATGCATTAGAAGGCGCTGGGCCTTCGCAGCGCTTGACGAAAGAGTGTCACGGTTCACCAGCTCACTAAACACAAGAGGCGATTTGAAAAATGCCTTGTCGCATATAGCGCTCGCGATAGGTGCGAGTCCATCATCTACAGTGCTGGTCAGCACCTCGGTTCCGATATGCCAGGTCGCTGTGGAGAATGCTTCGCGCAGATTTGCATCCAGCGTATGGCGTGCGTGCTCCAATCGCGCCGACACTTCGCGCCTGGCCACAGTATCGCCATCAAGCTTCGGGGTTGCCTTTGCGACTTGTTCCAGTGCAGCAAGCTCGGTAGCTTGCTCAGCCAAGCCGAGATGAAGCTTCGGTACGCCAATGGCATTAAGCGAGTCCAAGCACCGCGCAGCCAGGGCTACTGCTGCCTCGCGAAGAGCTTGCGGTGATGTGTCGTCGTCGGGAACAAGAAGGATGAAGCGTCCGGCGGTCGTCTCCCTGGATGCATCAAGCAGCGCTTCGGCGGCCTTGGGAGTGGAGACAACACGCTCAAACCAGCGCAGCGTGCCGGTGAGAAAGTAGTGCTTGCGCGCGCTCAGTGCGGGCAGTGCGCCGACCTGCTTAAACTGCTGATCGATGGATAGCGTGCGCTTGGCTTTGGCAAGCTCAACTGCCGCCTCAATGTCGAAGTCGCTACCGGCGTAGACCGCCCAAGCCGAAAGGTGCTTCCGATAGACAGCGACGCTCGATTTCACAAGATCAGACAGAGCTGCCGCGATCTCTTTGGCACCGTGGCCAGGAACGCTCTGCTGCAGAACATCATTGGTTGCCGCAACGCCAGACCCGTTTCTGAACATGTCGATCAATGCGATCGTCTTGATCAGAGCAACGTGGGGCTCCTGGAAGCGCGCCTCCACCCGTTCAATTGCATCGCTGGCGACCGCCCACCGATGGCCATCAGCCGAAGCAAGAATCGCCGGCTCAAAGTTAACTCGCAAGTAGTTCCAGAAGCGAGCAGGGCTGTAGACCGCAGAGATCTCGCCCGCCTGACCTCGCAAAAACTCCTGAAATCCCATCGGCTCAGCCGAGCTCAGGAAGCCAAAAACGCTGCGCTCGTTCTGGCCGAAACGCCTGCGCGAGCAGGGACCGAGCAGGGCCGCAGTCACGGGATGAAGCGGCCAGCACGCATCCAGGGAGGCGGCAAGTGTCGGGGGGGAGGAAGGGCGCCGCAGCCGGATCTGATCTGCGATTAGTCGACTGACTTTGAGGGACTTGGGATGCTCCTGTGCGGACTCGATTGCGCCACCAATCAGCCCAATCACTTCGTCCGTACCAGCGACGACCGGGATGTCAACAAAGCGGCCCTGCACCTTGGCCCATTCGGCTTGAATGCCTCGGTGCGACCTGCCTACGTACTGCTCAAAGGCCTGATGCAGTACGCCCACAATGACCAGACGCCCTTCACAGCGACTCGCAGCCTCGGCGAGCTCCTGCAAAAGGTAGATGTCCTCGCCGGCAGCGGCAGCGGCTTCGAGTAATTTGCCCATTTCATCAAGCAGGACCAAGACCCCGCCAACGTCAGGGTTCTCGGCACGCTTTGTCAGCTCGCCAATGACGTCACGCACGCCGTCGCGCATACGCTTAGCTCCGCGCATGGGAGCGTATTTGTCGATTGCCTGGCCCAGAGCAGACTCTAGCGACTGCCGCCTTCCCACAAGGGGAATCACGGTCCACGGCTTGCGGCCGCCGAATGTGCGAGCAACGTCGCCGGCTCCATCGAGCCTGAGCACCGCCTTCGCGCGCTTACGTGCGCTTGGTGAACCACCAGCAAGTTGTGCCAGCGCCAATGCAAGGGTCGACTTACCCCCGCCATATGGCCCGGTCCAAGTGAAGGCGCGCTGCTGAGATGTGCCCACATAGCGCGCTGTCGTCTCAAGAGCGAGCTGACCGCTGCCATGAAGCACATACCCGTCCAGAGCATCCTCTCGGCCTAGATCGGACTCCAGCTGCACAGAGCGCTGGAAGCGCGAGGCAACCTGAACCAACGGACGCACATTACTTGCCATAAGCCTTCCTGAAAAGGTCGACATGAAGCTCGTCTTGAGCTCCACGAATCTGCCGGCTGACCTGTCGTACGCCGGCAGTATCAGTCCACCGAAGCTGACCATCTGTCAGCGATTCAAGCCCAGAGAGTCGATCCTCGATCCCCCTTTCATCGAGCTTGAATACTCTTCCAGGAGATCCGTATTCGTGCGCAATCGCCTCAAATGAAAGTGTGGCTTGCCCGGTGCTTAGGCGAGCCTCACGCTCCGTCCAGAACTCCATCAGAGCCATCGCGAAGATTCCTTCAGGTAGTGAGTTCTGAGGGCCTCGCAAGAAGGAAAATGTCGCTCCGCTTCCTTCATTCAGAAGACCCAATTCAGACAAAAGCGGCTCAGCTGCATCATCTCCACCTCGGCCATCACGCTTGGCCGCGTAGCATCGGACGCAGACCTCAACATCACGCTTCAAGGTCACTCTGGAGGTTTTGTGCCCAGCCTGCTCAACGGCGGCTTTGAGCGAGTCCGTCAGCAGTTCCACGTCAAATGACTGTTGAGCCCCCTGATTGAAGACCCACCACCACGAAGTCGAGCGTCGCGCTCTCCCTGCTAGCAGCCAATGAATCCACCAAGCGGATGCAGGACGCTCGAGGAATGGGTCTAGTCCAACATTACCGAACAGGGCCTCGCCGGTAGGAGCGATGGAAATGCGTCCATCGCGGGACTCCGAGATGATGTCGCACGCCATCGCCCAATGGCGAATGGCTGCGACCATGTTCTTTCCCACTCCAAAGCGGCGAATTCCTACTTCTGGCGCAAAGACTTCCTTGGCGGGCCGCCCCACGCCGTCGGCGGCAGCATCGTAAGCCTTTCGCAGCCATAGTTGACGCAGAGGGAAGGTTTCGTGGCCTGAAAACTGAACAGGGGTTGGAAGCGAGATCGAGGTCATAGGGGGGAGTCTACTGGCGACACCCACCAGTTCAAAGTTGCTGCTGGCAACAGTCGCCAGCCACCAAGCGCCCCACAGAAGATTATCTCAATAACTGATTGATCTTATTGGCATTTTTGAATTGACTGTCGGACGACGTCCCATGGCCTATCTCGCTGGATGGCCTGTCTAGGTAACAAATTCCTCCAGAAATGCCGCAGAACGGGGGGACCGTAGGGTCTGCAAGGAGCCATCCTGGCCACGCGCTGCTCCTCCCGTGAGGACGTGATCGCCCCTCGACGCAGTCATTCGCCCGCCCAGTCGCCGCCACATGTAGCGCCAACCGTGCGAGCAGGTCCTCAAGCAGCATCGACAGTGCCCGCAAGGGCTCAGGGCACTGGCTGCGCAGCGAACACGTCGCTTGCCTGGCTCAGGTTGTCACGTACGTCCACAGCAATTTTTCATTGGGGATTCTGCCCCCACGCATTACGGATGCTCCAAGCGAGTCCACACGCCTTGTCATATGCGGTGCACGGCGACCCCAGCGGGCTCTGTCCCTCATCAACCACTTCGTCTTTATGCGGCGGGATCAGCCCCAGCCCCGTAGCGTACCCACGATGTATCCCCATTGGTGCATTACAGCTAAAGGCGCCCTGCTCGGCACGCAAGCAGGGCACCTCTGGTCCGTCAGGCGGTGTGCTCAACCTCGCGGGTGTAGCGCGCCCGGGTGACCTCGAGTAGCTTCTCCGGAGCAAGCTTCCAGCTTACAAAGCCAACCTGGAGAGACCCAAAGTCATAACCATAGTTGCTCGGAACCAGCGACTCAAAATAGTCAGCCAGCAGCCCATCAGATCCAAGGTAGCGATCGAGGTCTGAAGTCGAGACCTGATCGCCATCCCAAACGCAATAGTTGGTCCCATCCGCTGAGACTACGCCTCGAAGCAGTACGTTGATGAACTCATGAGCTTGGCGAACAGGATGGCCCTCAACGGTTGCACCGGTAAACACGCGGTTGGCAATGAGAATTCCTGTACGGATAGCGGTGGGCGTCGGCACGGTCCAGCCAAGCTTCGCCCAGATCTGGTCGCGATGGGAGTCCTCTGCGAACTTCTTCATGCGCAGGGTCAGCTGCTTCGCTCCCTTCTCAATATGCATGTAGCTGTTGCGCATCTCATGCACGTTACAAGGGAGATAGGCGTTCTTGCACTCAAAGAGATAGAGCACACCATCTTTGTATGCAACGATGTCCGTATCGCCAATTTTACTAGCCTGGGAAGTGACCACCTCTTCCTCAACCAGGAAGCCAGCCTCTCGCAGTGCACCGGCAACGGCTGTCTGCATGGGATCCTTGCCTTTGATCCGAGTTGCGTTCAGTCCATTAAGCACTGCGAGATTGCGAACCAAGTTGGAGTGTGCAATCAACGCTGGCGCAAGCAGGTAGGAGTCACCCACCTTGATAAAGGGGGTGTACTGAAGGTCTACAACCGCTCTCGACTCGTTCATCTCCAACAGTTCCAACACCTTCTCTGCCTTGTCGCGGGGCAGAACGAATCCCAGGACCAAAAGCAGCTGCTGTCGCTTCAGCGGGAAGACCGAAGAATGAACGATGACGCGCTGCCGCTCCTGGGCATCCTCGATCTTGGCGAACTCCCGCCTGAAGACGTAAGAGATGAGCGCGAACAGACGATTGACCTTCAAGACATCAAAGGCGAGCAGACCAGGAGCGACCTCGACAGGATCTGCATCCGCGTCTCCGTAGTGCTCTACGCTAAGCTGCGCAAGAAAGAGAAGGTCCTCTTTGAAGAGACGCTCTTGCGCGAGTGTCGCGAAATCATCGTGGTTGCCCGTCAGCGTAAAGGTTACACGCCGGTTCACTCCCCCCTTGATTTCAGCGTAGTCCGAGAACTTCTCATCATAGTATTGCTCAAACAGCTCAAAGATCGAAGGCGGCGATGGGTCACCATCCGCCCAGCTATTCAAAAGGTGATGCTGACGGAGAGCGACCTGCGACTCCATTTGGATGTATCCAAGTCGAACAGATTTCTCCAGATCGGGGTCAATTGAGCTTATAACCACCCCCCCGACATGATCCTCCGCGCGATACGGCAGTCCGTCGATCATTGTCTCCGCGGTATGCAGCACCTCAATGCAGCGAGCGTCCTCATAGGCTCGCTCGTATGTCCCGTTGAACTTGCTCACAACATCCGAGTCAGCCAGCCTGAGATCTTGCGGTCGAAGTCCGCCCTCTTCCTGGACCAGCGAGATGATCCGCGAGACGATCGTAGACTGATCTGATGCACCATTTCCTAGTGCACAAGTGTCGGAACTGTCCATCATCCCACTTGCAAAGGCGTCGTCCACCACCGCTAGCAGGCTCTTTAGGGCCTTACCTCGGCGATCTGCCAAGCGGGTAAGTAATGAGTTCCTCATACGCTTGGCTTCGGGCGCAAGCTTGTAGAGAGCAGCAACGGAGGCCAGGTATTCTGACCACGTCTTCTCAAGCCCGAGATCATCTCCAAGCCCCTGCAGGACGCTGACAAGCTCCCGGATTGGTCCCACGTTGAAGCCATAGCGTGAGCTGCGGAAGTATCCGAGTCGTCGCAACTCGACTACGAGCTCATTCACCCCACTAGTTACAGCCATAGCAAGAGCAAGAGCGAATGCCGGCTGCCTCTGCCTGCCCTTGAGCAAGTCATGCAGTCGAGCGGCATCTGCTTTGGAGATCGCAAGCTTCGGACCCGCACTTGCTTGCGTGCGAACCCAAGCCACCTTTGCTGCGGTGGTGACATACCACTGCAACTGTTGCTCTACTGCTTCCGCGCTCATGCTTCTGACTCCGTTCTTTGACTTTATAGGGTTGGGACGGTATAGCTTAGATCAGGACCTTGACTGCTCCGAAGAAGGTTGAAGGACTGAGATTGCCGTCAGACTGACTCGACAATCTCGTCGATTCATGATTGGCAGAAATTCTCAAGAGAGTTCATGCCAGTCCGATAACGAAACCTATGCCTGTCGTGCAGTCGTTCCCGCAGACTCCTCTTCAGGAGCCTTGAGTTCCTGCGTTTAGCAAAAGACCCTCTATGCGCTCCATAGAGGGTCTTGTCTTCGTGGCCGCACCTAAAAATTGCATCGGCCTTGTGGCTTCAATCCCGCCTGGTGGATAGAGCCTGCTTCTCGGATCCATCCTGCCTTCTTCAATGGAGGCGGCTCTCAGCTCCTGCTGATCACTACAAGCTTGGATTTTACGAACTCCTTCAGGCCGTAATCGCCCAGTTCGCGCCAGTAGCCCGAGCGCTTGACACCACCAAAGGGGAGTTCCGGTCGGGAGGTCGTGGAGGTGTTGATGAAGACCATGCCGGTCTCAATTCGCGACGCCAGCGCTCGTGCGCGGTCAGTGTCACGACTGAATACCGATCCACCCAAGCCGTAGGGCGAATCATTCGCCAAGCGAACAGCATCGTCTTCGTTATCCACTACGTAGATCTGTGCGACGGGGCCGAAGAACTCCTGACTGTACGCAGGGTTGTCCTTGGAAACGCCCGCGAGGACGAGGACTGTTGGCTCGTAGAAGAACCCAGTCCGCTCAGCCGGCTTGCCACCCGCGAGTACGGTTGCACCATTGCTCACAGCTTTGGCCACCTGTGCCTCCAGATCCTGGAGTGCTTCGCGCGAGGCAAGCGGCCCCAGGCTCTCCCACGCGCCGCTGCTTACGCACTCAGAACTTCCGCCTGGAACCACCACCGCGCCATCCAATGAGCTCGCAAGGTCGCCATCGCCTCACCTGGCCGGAGACCGTACCAGTAGGCTCACACCTCCACTGGTAGTGGGCGTACCAGTAGGGTCACGATGTGGATAAAGTCAATTCCTGCGAGCAAGGTATGTGCTCTGCTCCAGTCGTCGAGTTTTCCCCGTGCGTCCAACCATACTTGCATTGGATCTTGAGGGAACGCTGATCTCCAATGCCATCAGCCAGATCCCAAGGCCGGGACTCAAGACTTTTCTAGAGGACATGCGAGCCGAGTTCGATCAGCTGGTGATGTTCACTACGGTTCCGGAAGAGCGCGTACGGAGCATCTCGAAGCTTCTGGTGGACGAGGGGTGCGCGCCGACATGGTTCTCTGAACTCCGTTGCACAAGCTGGTCGGGCAAGACTAAGGACCTCCAGTACGTATCTCGCGTCATTGGCAGTGCGCTGTTGCTCGACGATCACGGCCCATATGTCCATCCGGGACAGAGTCATCTGTGGGTGGAGATTCCACTCTTCGAGTCTCCGTACTTGCCGGACGATGACGGACTCATAGTTGCTTCTAAGCGCCTGTACCAACGCATCCGCGAACTCGAGGTTAAAGGCGCAGCCGGCGCCAAGCCGGAGATGCCTTAGTCATGCGACTGTTGATCCTGTCTGATCTGCACAGAGAGGTGTGGCGCGATGCGCCAGAACAAGCAAACAAGTTTGTAAGAGCGCTACAGCCTGACATAGGCCAAAGCCGACCGGACGCCGTGATTCTGGCTGGCGACATTGATGCATCTGAGAAAGCGGTGGCGTGGGCGACTAGAGAATTCCACGACATCCCGGTGATCTACGTCTCGGGAAATCCGGAAGCGTACGGACAGAAGTATGACTCCACCCAGGAGAGGATCGCGAAAGCGTGCTCCTCAAGCGGAAATGTCCACTTCCTGAGTAAGGGCGAGCTAATCTTGGGTAGTGTTCGGTTTTTGGGGGCAACCCTCTGGACGGATTTCCAGCTCCTAGGTGCCGACTCGTATCAAGAAGCTCTACAAGCGGCCGCGGCCGGGCTAAATGACTACCGGAAGATCCGGTTGGCAAAGGCGGGCTACCGGCCTATCCGACCATTGGATACAGCACAGTGGCATCAAGAGGAAAGAACATGGCTGCAGCGCATGCTTGAGGTTCGCTTCGATGGCGGCACAGTTGTGGTGACGCATATGGCATCGCATGCACGTTCGATCCCTGAGCGGTTCGCGAACGAGCTGCTGTCGGCCGCATTCGCATCGGACTTGAGCTCACTTATCCAAAAGTCAGACCTGTGGATCCATGGCCACGTGCACGATTCAATGGACTACTTCGTCGGTGACACGCGGATCGTCTGTAACCCTCTGGGATATCCGCATCAGGACAGCGCGGGATTCTGGCGTCAAGAGAATCTTGCGTTTGACCCAAATTTCGTCGTCGAGGTGTAGTAGCGGCGCCTCCGGTTCACTCTCTGCAGGAGGTATCAACGTCCTGACTCACGGCTATCCAAGCCGCGAAGCCAAAGTCCGACAGCGCAATCAGCATTCGCTCTCGAATTCGATGCGGGCAGCACGTAGTACGAGAGCAGGGTCAGTGGTCAACATCTCCGCTGGCGACTTGCCATCGAGCAGCGCGTGCGGGGAAAAAGCACTCGACCTCGCCCCACCCGGTGGTGCGATGAAGGCCACTCGACTCGCGATGAAAGAACCCACAGTCCCGTAGCACTCTCAGAATTGCGGCCAACTGATCGATGGGCCGGCCATCGGGGAGGAACTGCCAGCCGGGGTAGCGGTAACCGGGCACAGGGTGCGTAACGAATGCCCCTAGAAGTTGACCATCGCGTCGTAGTTGGCTTGCACTACGGCAGTTTCTCAAGGCATCGAAGCCAAGTCTGGCACTCACCTGGGCAGCACTGAGCCATTGTGCAGAGAGCCACTCGCGTTGCCCTGCGGCGTCTATCAGGATCTGCTGGCTTGGGCCAACGTTCTCTATCCTAGCTGAGCCTGGGCGGACAGCAGCCCCTGGATCCATATCCGCAACCTTCAATGCTCCGTCGCGGCGCAGAATATGCTTGGCCAAGCCGTCGCGCAAACGGGTATAGGACGGTTCAACGTCGGGAGCAATCGCAGTCGCCGCTGCCGGCGGCGGACCTTGTAGCTCAATCAATACACACTCCTTAGTAGTCCCACTCCTCTGCAGCCAAACTGCGAAGCTTTCGGTAAGCGAGAGACCCTCTAGCCTTTGCAGAACGCCCGCCTTCCACAGTGCTACTGAGGGGCCAGGCACACCTTGCTCTTCGCTGTCACGGCACTTTGCGAGCTGCTCCAAGCTGGACAGAGCCACACGTTCCAGGAGCGCTCGAACGCTTGGTGGCACACTAGGCACACCATTGCCGGTCTGCGCGAACAGACGGCAGCAAATCACCTCCCCTTTCGTGGATTGAAGCGGCCACGCAGTTGCCTCGGCGAATGTGACGACAACTAGCCGCTCCAGCACGTCGCCGTTGGCATGCTGGGTCAACTCAAGCAGGGCTATTGCCATGGCATCCTCCGGCTCTGAGGAAAAGTTCTTGCGTCACGCATCTTGCATGATATTCCCCTGAAAGGATCATGGGGAACAAATAGCCGCCGCGCCCCTGTTAGGCAGAGCATCCGGAAGGACCACTGACATGGGGGAAGCGGGCTGTACGGCACCGTATACAGAGTGGATCCGCCAAGCGACGCTTCGGACAACGCTCCAACCTATTGCCACGTCGGAAGAAGTAAGTGTGGCTTCCTATGGAACTGGCGGTAGCCAGCAGAGATACTAGCCGCTCACAGGGGGAAGAGAAAATAATATGGATTTGGCATGGCAATTGGTGATGGGACTGGCGCTCTCAAGTTCACCAGCGCAACATGATTCCGGCGTGCACGCGCTAGCGTCTGACCGCTTGAGCACATCAGAAACAGAAGCATCTACAGTGGCAACAGCAATTATCCGTCGCGGCACACCAGCGCTGCCGGCCGGGTTGCCAGAAGCCAACAGAACGCTCACTCCAACGGATGCCAGCGCCAGCGAACTCAGGTTGATGCAGGCGATTCGCGACAACAAGTCCAGTTGGCTGGAGAGGCTGCTACCAGCAATACTGGGATTTGCAGGTGTCTTCGTTGGTAGTGCGATAAATGCTCGATCGCAGAGCAAGCAACGTGCGTCAGCAGAAAGGGCGAATCGGGCCGATGCTGCATTCGGAGCGCAGACAAAGATCATTGAGTATCGATCCCAACAGGCCCATGAGTTCTATTACCCACTATTTCTCAGCCTGCAGAGAAGTTCTGGAATTCGGCGCCAGCTCTGTGATCACCTGAATGCCAAGGACCCTCTTCGCTTTGACTTTCGACACGAAGACGATGGAAAGGATCATCTTTTCATATACGATGCCGGGTCATCATCACCGATCCGGTTCAGGCTGATTGAGGCAATGCACGAGCTTGCCACACAACACCCAGAAACCCTGCCGATGGTCAATGACATCGTTGATATTGGCGAACAGATGTCCACGCTAATTCATGAGAAAGGCGGGCTAGTTCTCGCGACGAGCGAGACGCTCACTCAGGTCTTAGGACGCTATCTGGCGCACTTCAGCATTCTTCGAGAAGTCTCACAGAAGGCAAAGGTTCCGCATACATTGGTCGGCATACGATACAACGTTCTATACCCGAATAATCTTGAAGAGCTTTTGCAAACGGATATCGCATTTCTTCAGATGAGCATAGCGAGGTGGTCTGAATTTTCCGCTGAGCTCTGGGACGCAAATATGCCCGACGTTAAGATGCCAGTTCTAACGCCATCTCCGAACCTACCCCCACAGAGTTGACGAATGCACGACACCAAGAACAGGTGCTGCTTTGTCGTGCACACCCTTGCGGCAACGGAGGTGCCCTTGGTCTGACTGCCTCTGCCCAGTGGCCATGCCCAGGACAGGAACACCTGCGGCTGCCGGATCATTTTTGCTCGTGCCGCTTGGCCAAGGCATCCGGCTGCTATCTGGCAACCAGAGATGCTGGCGCCCACAGCAGCCGAGCGCCCGACTCAGACGTCTGAAATTCCGCAGACGTTGTCCATCCTCGAAAGTCATCGACAATGGACCGTGCGCGAGTCGCTAACGCATTGAATTTTATTAATATTGCGGGATGTCCACAGCGATGATGTTACATGTGCCCTTGGGATTCGAAAGGCGAGCAGGGAGGTGGTAGTGCGGTATGCGGCAGGCAGCCCGCAGCGCTACCGGCTTCTGTTGAAGGGAACGATTCGCGGGTCACCCGCTTCGGCAGGGGACGCGTGGATCCGGCCTGGATAAGGCCGGTGCGTTGGCGATGGACGAAGCCCGCCCGTCAGCCTGAACCTTTTCCGCAGTTGCCGATGTAACAGTTGGCAGCCCTGAAACCCTGTGTTATCAATACTCCCCAATGAACGCACGCCACGCCAACTCGTACTTTTGGTATTACTTTCCGAAGCCACCGGCGGAGGAAGGACTGCGTTCACCCTGAAGAAACCCTTCAGCCGCATTCCCGAAAGCCGCCAGCGACCCTGGCGGCTTTTTTGTTGCCGCCACGCTGGGGACCCCCACACGTTCGAGAGACCCCCGCCATGCCCCCCCATACCGACGACCTCCGCATCCGCAAGATCGAGCCCCTGACCCCGCCGGCGCAGCTGCTGGCGATGCTGCCCTGCGACGATGAAGCGTCCGATACGGTCAGTGCCTCGCGCGCGGCGCTGCACGCCATCCTGCACGGAACTGATGACCGCCTGGCGGTCGTCGTGGGCCCGTGTTCGATCCACGACCCGGCCGCGGCGATCGAGTACGCCCAGAAGCTCAAGCCCCTGCGCGATGCGCTGGCCGGCGAACTGGAGATCGTCATGCGCGTGTACTTCGAAAAGCCGCGCACCACCGTGGGTTGGAAGGGCCTGATCAACGATCCGGACCTGGACGGCAGCTTCAACATCAACAAGGGCCTGCGCATCGCGCGTGGCCTGCTGCGCGACATCAACAAGCTGGGCCTGCCCGCCGGCGTCGAGTTCCTTGATGTGATCTCGCCGCAGTACATCGCCGATCTGGTGGCCTGGGGCGCGATTGGTGCGCGTACCACCGAAAGCCAGGTGCACCGCGAGCTGGCCTCGGGCCTGTCGTGCCCGGTGGGCTTCAAGAACGGCACCGATGGCAACATCAAAATCGCCGCCGACGCGGTGGGCGCGGCGACCAATCCGCATCATTTCCTGTCGGTGACCAAGCAGGGCGACACGGCCATCGTGGCCACCGCCGGTAATCCGGATTGCCATGTGATCCTGCGTGGCGGCAAGCAGCCGAACTACGACGCGGCCAGCATCGCCGATGCCTGCCAGGTGCTGGCCAAGGCCAAGCTGCCGAACCGCCTGATGGTCGATGCCAGCCACGCCAACAGCCTGAAGAACCCGGACAACCAGCCGAAAGTGATCGAAGACATCGCGGTACAGATGGCCGGCGGCGAGCAGCGCATTGTCGGGGTGATGATCGAAAGCAACCTGGTTGGCGGACGCCAGGAACTGGTCGAAGGCCAGCCGCTGGTGCATGGCCAGAGCATCACCGATGGCTGCATCGACTGGGCCACCACCCAAGTCGTGCTGGAACGACTGGCGGCGGCCGTGCGTGAGCGCCGTGGAGCGATCGCGGCGATGTCCGAAGAAGCACAAACCGAAGCCGCCTGAGCAGTGCAACGGGTGTGGGTGACGGCTGCTGCCTGCGGGGGCGCGCCGTCATCAGCGGTGGCTGGCGGAGTTGGCAGCCACCGCAGCCGCACCGGCGATGCGCCTGGCGCTGGGCAATGACCCGGCGCCAGGTCCATCGCCGGGGGGCGGGTTTCTTCCTGGGATTCAACGGTTGTCAGCGGGTGACGCCGAGCATGGCTCGGCGCTACCGAGGCAAGTGCGGTGCACACCAACACGCGTATCCTGCAGCGCATGCAATCCCCTGACATCGCCAGTCCATTACGCACCCTGCAAGCACACGAACGCCTGTTGATCGAGGCCGTCGCCGCTGTGTTGCCTGCCGGACCGGCAGCGCAGCTGCGCGTGGATGTGGGCGTTGCGATGGCGGTGGATGAAAGCACGTTGCTGGTGGGCTTCGTGCTGGCCGGCCATGCGCGTCCAACGCCGCCCGGCGATTATCCCTATCCGGTGGAAATCGAGGTGCCCGACGCCGATGGCGAGGCGCTGAGCATCATCCTGTTCGCCGATGAAGACGGCCGGTTGCTGCAGATGGAGATCATCCGCTGGGACGACGAGGCGGTGCGGGCGCCGAAGTGGGATGAGGCGACGTACGCGGTGTAGGTCCGTTCGGGTCAGGCCGGAACCCTGCGCAGCCTGGCCAGCGCCAGGTACATCGCCGGCGTGGTGTACAGGGTGAGCAGCTGGCTGACCAGCAGCCCGCCGACTATCGCGATGCCCAGCGGGCGCCGCAGTTCCCAACCTTCGCCACCGCCCAGCATCAACGGCAGGGTGCCCAGCGATGCGGCAACGGAGGTCATCAGGATCGGCCGCAGGCGCAGGCGCGCCGCTTCCAGCACCGCATCGTGCGCACTCAGCCCGCGCCGCTCCCCGGCCAGCGCGAAATCGACGAGCAGGATGGTGTTCTTCATCACCACGCCCACCAGCAGGAACAGGCCCAGCAGCGAGATCAGGTTCAATTCGTTGTTGAACAGCAGCAGCGCCAGCAGCGCGCCGACGCCGGCCGACGGCAGCGTGGACAGGATCACCAGCGGCTGCAGGAAGCTTTCGTACAGCACGCCCAGTACGAGGTACACCGCCAGCGTGGCGCCGAGCAGCAGCCACAACTGGCGCGCGCGCATCTGCTCCAGCCCGGCCGCCTCGCCGGACAGCTTGGCCTGCACCGTGCGCGGCAGCATCAAGCCGGCCATCGCGCCGTTGATGGCGGTCACCGCCTGTTCCAGCCCCACGCCCGGTGCCAGCGCGAACTCGATCCAGATCGAGGCGAACTGCTGGCTGTGCGACACGCGGTCCGAGGCCATGCCATAGCGCCAGCTGGCGATGCTGGACAGCGGAATGCGCCGGCCCTCGCCATCCAGCACCTGCAGCTGCTGCAGGGTGGTCGGGTCCTGGGTATGGCGCGGGTCCAGCTCCATCACCACCCGGTACTGGTTGAGGTTGTCGTACAGCGTGGCGACCTGGCGCTGGCTGAAGGAATTGTTGAGCACGGTGGCGATCGTGCGCAGGTCAACGCCATGCCGCGCGGCGGCTTCGCGGTCGATGTCCAGCACTACCTGGCGCATGCCGGCTTCGCCCTGCGCCTCCACGTCCACCAGCTCCGGCAACGCCTTCAGCGCGGCACTGACCTTGGGTGCCCACTCGCGCAGCGGGGCCAGGTCGGCGGCCATCAGCTGCAGCTCCTGGTTGCCGCTGTCGCCGGACCCTTCCAGGCGGATGTCCTGGTCGACCCACATGTACAGGTTGCCGCCCGGCAGCGGCGGCAGGTTCGCGCGCAGCCGGTCGATGACCTGCTGGCTGGAGACCTTGCGCTCGGCCAGCGGCTTCATCTTGATCATGATGAAGGCGTTGTTGACCCCCATGCCGCCGCCGATGTACCCGATGATGTCCTCGATCGCCGGATCGTCCAGCAGCAACTGGCGGTAGGCACTGATCTTGGGCTGCATGGCCTGGAACGAGAGGCCGTCGTCACCGCGCGCGAAGCCGCGCAGCTGCGCGGTGTCCTGCTGCGGCACCATGCCCTTGGGCACTTTCTGGAACAGCCAGGCGTTGATCGCGATGACCGCGACGAAGGCCAGCAGCGGCCAGCGCAGGCGCAGCAGGCCCCGGTCCAGCGTGCGCAGGTAGCCGTCGCGCACGCGTTCGAACAGCGCATTGCTGGCGCGCTGCCAGCGTGATGGCGCGTGCTCGGCATCGGTGAACAGGCGGGCGCACAGCATCGGCACCAGGCTCAGCGCCACCACCACCGATACCGCCATCGCCGCCACCAGGGTCAGCGAGAATTCGCGGAACAGGCGCTCGACGAAGTCATCCATGAACAGGATCGAGACGAACACCACCGCCAACGCCAGGTTCATCGAAATCAGCGTCGCGCCGACTTCGCCCGCGCCGCGGATCGCGGCCTGCCAGCGGTCCGCGCCCAGCTCGCGATGGCGGGCGATGTTTTCCAGCACCACGATCGCATCGTCCACCACCAGCACGGCGCCGACGATCAACGCCATCAGCGAGAGGGTGTTGAGCGAGAAGCCGAGCAGCGCGATCAACGCCAGCGTGCCGAACAGCACCACCGGGATCGCCACGCTGGGCACCAGCGCCGCGCGCCAGTGGCCGAGGAAGCCAAGCACCACCAGCACCACCAGCACGATCGCCAGCAGCAGGGTCAGTTCGGCTTCGTGCAGGGTGGCGCGGATCACCGGCGAGCGGTCCATCACCAGCTGCATGTCCACGTGGGCCGGCAGCAGCGCATGCAGCTGCGGCAGCTGCTGCTGGATGGCATCCACGGTGGCGATGATGTTGGCGCCGGGCTGGCGGCTGACGATCAGCAGTACCGCCGGGCGTTCGTTGTGGAAGCCACTGGAATAGCGGTCCTCCACGCCGTCGGCGACCTGCGCGACATCGCCCAGCCGCAGCGGACGGCCGTCCTTGATGGCCAGCGCGAGGTCGCGGTACTGCGCGGCCTCGCGCAGCTGCAGCGGTGCTTCCAGCTGCCATTGCCGCGCGTCGTTGCCGAGCGCACCCAGCGGACGCATCGCATTGGCACGCGCGATGGCCTGGGCCACGTCATCCAGCGCCAGCCCGGAGTGGTTCAGTGCGTTGGGATCCAGCGATACGCGCACCGCCGGCAACGCACTGCCGCCCACGTGGACTCGGCCAACGCCCGGTACCTGCGACAGCTTCTGCGCCAGCACGGTGGAACCGATGTCATACAGCTGGCCGGGCGAGAGCACGTCCGAGGTCAGTGCCAGCGCGAGGATCGGGGCCTGCGAGGGATTGACCTTGCGGTATTCGGGCATGCCCGGCATGCCGCTGGGCAGCTGCCCGCGCGCGGCGTTGATGGCCGCCTGTACTTCGCGCGCGGCTTCGTCGATGTTGCGGCCGAGCACGAACTCCAGTTCGATCCCGGTCTGTCCCTGCGAGCTGGATGACTCCAGGCTGGTGATGCCGGGGATGCTGCCGAGCGCGCGCTCCAGTGGGGTGGCCACCGTGGAGGCCATCGATTCCGGCGAGGCACCGGGCAGGCTGGCACTGACTTCGATGGCCGGGTAATCCACCTGCGGCAGCGGCGCCACCGGCAGCAGGCGCAGCGCCATCAGGCCGGCCAGCACCAGTGCCATGGCCAGCAGCAGGGTCGCCACCGGCCGCTGTACGCAGGCCTGGGCGATGCGCGCGGCCAGGTTCATGCGTCGGCCTCGTCGCCTGCGGTGGTGGCGTCCACGCGGGCGGCAGGACGGCGTCGCTGCAGGCGATCGAACGCCAGGTAGATCACCGGCGTGGTGAACAGGGTCAGCACCTGGCTGACCAGCAGCCCGCCGACCATCACCCAGCCCAGCGGCTGGCGCAGTTCGGCACCGGAGCCGGTGGCCAGCATCAGCGGCACCGCGCCGAACAGGGCGGCCAGGGTGGTCATCAGGATCGGCCGGAAGCGCAGCAGCGCGGCCTGGTGGATGGCTTCGCGCGGGGCCATGCCGCGTGTCCGCTGCGCGTCCAGCGCGAAGTCGATCATCATGATCGCGTTCTTCTTGACCAGGCCGATCAGCAGGATGATGCCGATCACCGCGATCAGGTCCAGGCTGCGTCCGCTGAGCCACAGCGCGGCCAGCGCGCCCACCGTGGCCGAGGGCAGGGTGGACAGGATGGTGATGGGGTGGATGAAGCTCTCATAGAGCACGCCCAGCACGATGTACATCACCACCACCGCGGCCAGGATCAGCCACAGCGTGCGCGACAGCGAGCCGTTGAACGCCGCCGCCGCGCCCTGCAGGCGCAGCTCGATGCTGGCGGGCAGCTGGACCGTGGTGCGCGCCGCTTCCACCGCGGCCACTGCCTCGCCCAGCGAGGCGCCGGGGGCCAGGTTGAACGACAGCGTGGCGGCCGGGAACTGCCCGACATGGTTGCGCAGCAGCGGGGCAGGGCCTTGTTCGATGCGTGCCACCGCACCCAGTGGCACGGTCTGCTCCTGCGCATTGCGCACGCGCAATCCGGCGATCGCCTCCGGCCCGGGTTGCTGGGCCGGGTCGGCTTCCAGCACCACGCGGTACTGGCTGGCCTGGGTGAAGATGGTGGAGATCTGGCGCTGTCCGTAGGCGTCGTACAGCGCATCGGCGACCGCTTCCACCGACACGCCCAGCCGCGCGGCGGCATCGCGGTCGATCACCACGCGCGCCTGCCGGCCCTGCATCTGCAGGTCGCTGGCCACGTCGCGCAGGGCCGGCGAAGCACGCAGTTCCTGCAGCAGGGTCGGCGTCCACTGCTGCAGCGTGTCCAGCTCCGGGCTGGTCAGGGTGAACTGGTACTGGCTGCGGCTGATGCGGTCTTCGATGCCCAGCTCCTGCACCGGTTGCAGATACAGGGTGATGCCGGGAATGTCGGCTACGCGCTGTTGCAGGCGCGCCATCACGCTGGCGATGTCACCGGCGTCGCCGCCACGTTCGCCATGTGGCTTGAGTTCGATCAGCAGCCGGCCGGTGTTGAGCGCGGCGTTGTTGCCGTCCACGCCGATGTAAGAGGACAGGCTGGCCACCGCCGGGTCCTGCTCGATCGCCGTGGCCAGGGCCAGCTGGCGCTGGCGCATGGCCTGGAAGGAAATGGCCTGCGGCGCTTCGCTGATGCCCTGCACCAGGCCGGCATCCTGCACCGGGAAGAACCCCTTCGGCACGGCCAGGTACAGCGCCACGGTGAGCAGCAGGGTGGCCACGGTGGCGACCAGCATCAACGGCTGGCGCTGCAGCACCCACTGCAGCTGGCGGTCGTAGAGGGCGATGATGCGGTCGAAGATGTCGCCCTTCCTCCCGCCGGCACCCTCGTGCCTGTGCGCGCCGGGCCGCAGGAAGCGCGCGCACAGCATCGGGGTCAGCGTCAGCGAGACCAGGAGCGAGATGCCGATCGCCACCGCCAGCGTGATTGCGAATTCGTGGAACAGCGCGCCGACCAGGTCGGCCATGAACAACAGTGGGATCAGCACCGCGATCAGCGAAACGGTCAGCGAGATCAGCGTGAATCCGATTTCCTGCGCGCCCTTCAGCGCGGCGTTCATCGGGGTCTCGCCTTCCTCCAGGTGCCGCGCGATGTTCTCCAGCATCACGATGGCATCGTCCACCACGAAGCCGGTGGCAATGGTCAGCGCCATCAGCGTGAGGTTGTTGAGCGAGAAGCCGGCCAGCAGCATCACCGCGAAGGTGCCCACCAGTGACAGCGGCACCGCGATGCTGGGGATCAACGTGGCCGATACGCTGCGCAGGAACACGAACGTCACCAGCACCACCAGCCCGATCGCCAGCACCAGTTCCTTCTGCACGCCACGCACCGAGGCACGGATGGATTCGGTGCGGTCGCTCAGCACCTCCAGTTTCACTCCGGCCGGCATCGATGCCTGCAGCTGCGGCAGCAGCAGGCGTACCTGTTCCACCACCGCAATGACGTTGGCGCCAGGCTGGCGCTGGATGTTCACCAGCACTGCCGGGGTGGTGCCCGACCACGCCGCCAGCTGCCGGTTTTCAGCGCCGTCGGTAATGTGGGCCACGTCGCCCAGCCGCAGCGGCGCGCCGTCGCGCCAGCTCAGCACCAGGGCGCGGTATTCGTCCACGCTGCGCATCTGGTCGTTGGCATCCAGCATCACCGCGCGGATCGGACCATCGAAGCTGCCCTTGGGCAGGTTGACGTTGGCCGCGGCAATGGCGGTGCGGATGTGGTCCATGCCCAAGCCGTTGGCGGCCAGCGCGGCCGGGTTGACCTGGATGCGTACGGCCGGGCGCTGGCCACCGGCCAGGCTGACCAGGCCGACACCGGGAAGCTGCGCCAGCCGCTGCGCCACGCGGGTGTCCACCAGGTCGTGCACCTGCGGCAGCGCCATGCCCTGCGAGGTCACCGCCAGGGTCAGGATCGGGGTGTCGGCCGGATTGACCTTGCGGTAGACCGGCGGCACCGGTAGGTCATCGGGCAGGAAGCCGCCGGCCGCGTTGATCGCCGCCTGCACGTCCTGTTCGGCGACGCCCAGTGACACGGCCAGGTCGAACTGCAGGGTCACCACCGACGCGCCGCCCGAGCTGGTGGAGGACATCTGCTTCAACCCGGGAATCTGCCCCAGCTGCTTTTCCAGCGGCGCGGTCACCATCCGCGTGGTCAGTTCCGGGCTGGCACCGGGATACAGCGTGGTGACCTGGATGATCGGATAGTCCACCTGCGGCAGTGCGGCCACCGGCAGCAGCCGGTAGGCCAGCACGCCGGCCAGCAACAGCGCCACCATCAGCAGCGTGGTCGCTACCGGACGCAGGATGAAGGCACGCGACAGGTTCATGCGCCGGCCTGCGCAGCGTCCTCGCTGATGATGCGCACGGCACTGCCGTCTTCCAGTCCGTCGATGCCTTCCACCACCACCTTTTCGCCGGCCTTCAGGCCACTGCGCACGGATACGCGCGTGCCGTCGGCCGGGCCCAGCACCACGTCGCGGCGCTGTGCCTTGTCGTCCTTGTCGATCACGTGCACGTAGTTGCCCTTGCTGCCGAACTGCACCGCGGCATCGGGGATCACCACCGCATCCTGCGCACCCAGCTGCAGCCGGATGTTGACGAACTGGTTGGGGAACAGTGCGTCGTCGGCGTTGGCGAACTGTGCACGCAGCTTCAGCGTGCCGGTGGCGGTATCGATCACGTTGTCCACGCTGGACAGTTCACCACGGCCCAGTTCGGCGCGTTCTTCGCGGTCCCAGGCCTGCACGGCCAAGACGGGCTGGCTGCGCACGGCGCCCAGCAGGGCAGGCAGTTCCGGTTCGGGCACGGTGAACAGCACGCTGATCGGCGCGGTCTGCGCCAGCGTCACCAGGCCGTCGGCATCGCTGCTGCGGATCAGGTTGCCGACATCCACGCGGCGCAGGCCGACGCGTCCACTCACCGGCGCGGTGATGCGGGTGTACTGCAGCTGCAGCTTCGCTTCATCCACGGTGGCCTGGTCGCTCAAGCGGCGGCCCTGCAGCTGGCGCACCTTGCTCTGCTGGTCGCTCAGCTCCTGCCCGGAAACATAGTTCTGTGCCTGCAGTTCGCCGAAGCGCCGAAGCTGGCGTTCGGCGTTTTCCAGTTCGGCCAGGTTCTGCTGCTGGGTGCCTTGGGCCTGCGCCAGTCGGACCTCGTACGGCCGCGGATCGATCTGCGCCAGCAGGTCGCCGGCATTCACGTGCTGGCCTTCGTTGAAATGCAGTTTCAGCAGTTCGCCATCCACGCGGCTGCGCACCACCACGCTGTGCAGCGGGGTCACCGTGCCGATCGCCTTCAGCCGCAGCTGCAGCGGTTCTGCGCTGGCGCGGGCGATGCGTACCGGGGTCGGCTTGCGGCCGCCCGCATCGTCTGCCACTACGTCGGCGCGCGGCCATGCCCACCATGCCAGCAGCACCGCAAGCACGATGACGGAAGCTGCCAGCAGCAGCGTGCGGTGACGGCGGGGGCGCGACGGTGGGTCAAGCGGCATGGGTCATCCTGCACCCTGCGATGGCGCAGGGAAGTGCTGCGCCAGGATCATCACTGCAGGCCTGGCAACGTGGGGAGGGTTGTCTGGCGGGGCCGCAGAAGCAGCGTGGCTGGATGCCGCCGCTCGCGCGACGGGCCTCCATGGTAGCCAATTGCGCGGCAGGTTTCCGCATGACCTTGGTCATGGTAGTGACGGCCAGCGGCCGTCACTACTCGTCTCAGTGCACTTCGTCGTGGTAAACAAACTTCGGCATTTCCCAGCGATAGTGGATCGCCAGCAGGCGCAGTGCGAAGCCGCCGGCCAGGCAGCACAGGATGGCGGTGTTGTCGGCCACGTTCCAGTGCAGAAGCGACAGGTAGGACGCGCCGGTCAGCAGCGAAATGATCGCGTACAACTCCTTCTGGAAAATCAGCGGCACTTCGTTGCACAGGATGTCGCGCAGCACACCACCGAAGGCACCGGTCAGCATGCCCGCGATCAACACGATCGGCGTGGCATGGCCACCATCGCGGGCGATCGCGCACCCGATCAGGGTGAAGGCGATCAGGCCCAGCCCGTCCAGCACCAGGAAGGTGCGGCGGAAGTGGTGCATCCAGCGCGCCACCCAGGTAGCGATCAGCGCGGCGCACACGGTGAAGCCGAGATACTCGGGGTGCTTCACCCAGGCCAACGGGTAGTGGCCAAGGATGATGTCGCGCAGCGATCCGCCGCCGAGGGCGGTGACGCAGGCGATCATCACCACGCCGAACAGGTCCATGCGGCGGCGGCCGGCGGACAGGGCGCCGGTCATGGCTTCGGCGGAAATGGCGATCAGGTAGATGATGGACAGCAACATGTGCAGGCTCCGGATGCGGTGGGGCCGGCCACGCGATACGCACCACCGATGCAGGCGCATCGACGAACGAAGGTGACCGGTGCCGCTCCCGCTGTCCTTTTGCCTGAGAGTTCAGCGGATGAGTCCGCGTGCCCCTTCGGCGGATCCTTGCGGATCTCTCTCCAGCTCGGCGATTGAGATACATGGTTGGTGGAATGCCATTCCACCGGCCTGAGCGATCATGGGAGCCTGCGCCTTCGGCGGGTGCCAGCGTGGCACCACTCTCCTGCATCCGGCACGTAGTGTAGCCGCTGGCGGCGGCTGGGCGATAATCGCGGCATGGCCCGCCCCGACACGCCCTGGTTCCTGTACCTGCTCGAATGCCGGGACGGCAGCTATTACGCGGGCATCAGCACCGATGTGCAGGCGCGCTTTGCCGCCCACCAGGCAGGCAAGGGCGCGCGCTATACCCGTGCGCGCCCACCGCTGCAGATCCTTGCGGTGCGCCAGTACCCGGACCGCGCCGAAGCCTCGCGTGCGGAGTGGCAGCTGAAAAAGCAGCCGCGTGCGCGCAAGCTGGCGTGGCTGACCGAAGCGCTGTAACACCGCCTTTCGTCCGCCGAGCATGGCTCGGCGCTACCACGGCAACCCCGGAGCGCCGAGCCACGGTCGGCGAGCGTAGCGGGTGTGCCGGTCACCCGCGCGGTGGGTCCTTCGGCGGTTTCACGTCGCCGAAAATGATCCGCGCGCTGCGCTGGTAGCTCCAGTACGCGACCGCCCAGTTCAGCAGCACCACCATCCGGTTGCGGAAGCCGATCAGGAAGAACACGTGGGCGGCCAGCCAGAACCACCACGCGAGCACGCCGGACAGCTGCAGTTTGCCCAGGTGCACGATCGCGGCCATGCGCCCGATGGTGGCCAGGTTGCCGTAGTCGGCGTATTTGAACGGACCCGGCGCCGGCTTGCCGTGCAGGCGCGCACGGACGGTGTCGGCCACGTGCTTGCCCATCTGCTTGGCGGCGGGCGCCACGCCGGGCACCGGCCGGCCATCGGCCTGGCTCAGGGCGGCCAGGTCACCGGCCACGAACAGTTCCGGGTGGCCGGGCAGGGTCAGGTCGGGCTCCACCAGCACGCGTCCAGCGCGGTCCAGCGGTGTGTCCAGCGTGGCGCCGAGCGGGCTTGCGGCCACGCCAGCGGCCCAGACCACGGTACGCGCGGGGACGAACTGCTCGCCCAGCTGGAAGCCCAGGCTGTCGATGGAGGTCACCGGTGTGCCGGTCAGTACCTCCACGCCCAGCTTTTCCAGCTGCCGGCGGGCCTTCAACGAAAGCACGTCCGGGAAGGTGGACAGCACGCGCGGCCCGGCTTCCACCAGCCGCACCTTGGCCGACGCCGGGTCGATGTGGCGGAACTCGTTGCGCAGGGTGTGGCGGGCGATTTCGGCCAGGGTGCCGGCCAGTTCCACGCCGGTGGGGCCGCCGCCGACCACCGCGAAGCTCAGCCAGGCGGCCTTCTTCTCCGGGTCCGGCTCGGCCTCGGCGCGCTCGAAAGCCAGCAACAGTTTGCGGCGCAAGGCAATGGCGTCGTCCAGGGTTTTCAGGCCGGGCGCATCCTTGGCCCATTCGTCATGGCCGAAGTAGGCGTGGGTGGCACCGCTGGCCAGCAGCAGGGTGTCGTACTCCAGCGATGTGCCATCCACCAGATGTACGCTGCGTGCCTGCTTGTCGATGCGGGTCACTTCGCCCAGGCGCACTTCCACGTTGCGCTGGTGGCCGAGGATATGCCGCAGCGGCGCGGCGATGTCCGGTGCCGACAGGCCGGCGGTGGCGACCTGGTACAGCAGCGGCTGGAACAGATGGTGGTTGCGGCGATCGACCAGGGTGATACGGATGCGCTCGCTGGCCAGGGCGCGGGCGGCCCAGAGGCCGGCGAAACCACCGCCGACGATGACCAGGTGGGGGGTGCGCTCGCGCGTCATTCGCGTGGCTCCAGTAGGGGGGCGTTGGGATGATCGCATGTCACACGGGCTGCTGCCGGTGTGGACCATACTGTCCGCACACCATCGTCAGCCTGGAGCAGGTATGTCCGAGCCGGAAAAGCGCATTGCCCTGTTGATCGACGCCGACAACGCACCCGCGTCGAAGATCGAAGAGGTGCTGGCCGAAGTGGCGCGGCACGGCGTGGCCAACGTCCGTCGCGCCTACGGCAACTGGAAAAGTCCCAGCCTGAAGGGCTGGGAAGCGGTGCTGCACGAGTACGCGATCCGTCCGATCCAGCAGTTCGCCTACAGCCGCGGCAAGAACGCGTCTGACATGGCGATGGTGATCGATGCGATGGACCTGCTGTACGCCCGCAACCTGGATGGATTCGCCATCGTGTCCAGCGATGCGGACTTCACTCCGCTGGTGATGCGCCTGCTCACCGACGGGGTCAAGGTGTATGGCTTCGGTGAGAAGAAGACACCAGATCCGTTCGTCAACGCGTGCTCGAAATTCACCTACCTGGAAGCGCTGGGGCAGGCCCATACCAGCCCGCCGGATGCCCATCCGGAAGGCGCGACCACGGGCGAGGCCGGCGAGACCGGCGAGGCGGGCAGCGAAGCACGGCCGCGCAAGACCGGTGCGGAAATGCGCAGCGATACCAAGCTGGTCAACCTGCTGCGCCGTGCGGTGGCCTCGGCCGAAGGCGAGGACGGCTGGTCGCACCTGGGGCCGGTGGGCAGCCAGATCGGCAACCAGGCTTCGTTTGATCCGCGCAATTATGGTTACGGCAAGCTCAGTGACCTGCTGGCGGCCATCGGCCTGTTCGAGATGAAGAAGGACGGCAAGTCTTCGTACGTGCGTGCATTGGCGAAGAAGCCGGTGGCCAAGCAGGCGACCAAAAGGGCCGCCAAGACCGGCAACACCACGGTAGGCTGACCGGCGTATCGTAGCGGTCCCGCGCCACGCCGGCGCACGTTTGCTTGCAAGGAAAACCACATGCTGAAGATCTGGGGCCGCCGCAATTCCAGCAACGTGCGCAAGGTGCTTTGGTGTGCCGAAGAAATCGGACTGGCATATGAGTCGATCGAAGTCGGCGGCAGTTTCGGCGGCACCCAGGCCGCCGACTACCAGGCGATGAATCCCAACGGGCTGGTGCCGGCGATCGAAGACAACGGCCTGCCGCTGTGGGAATCCAATGCGATCGTGCGCTATCTGTCGGCGCGTTATGCGCTGGGCACGCTGTACCCGGAAGATGCGGCCGAGCGTGCGCGCGGTGAAAAGTGGATGGACTGGACCACCTCGCGGATGGCGCCGCTGTACAGCGAGCTGATCTGGGGGGTGATGCGTACCGCACCGGCTGATCGCGATGAGGTCCGCATCAATGCCGCGCTGGTCAAGGCCGGCGATCTGCTGGCGATGGCCGATACCGACCTGTCGAAGCAGCCGTGGTTGTCCGGTGACCGCTTCGCGATGGGGGACATCCCGTTGGGTGCGCTGGTGTACGCCTGGTTCGAGATGCCGATCCAGCGTCCGGACCTTCCACACCTGGCGGACTGGTATGCACGCCTGCGCGAACGCCCGGCGTACCAGCGCGGCGTGATGACCGGGATGAGCTGAGGTACGCCCGCGGGATTGACGGCCCGCGGCCGTCACTACCAAAAGCGCCGTGACGGCCAATGGCGGGGTAGCGCCGAGCCATGCTCGGCGAGCGCAGCGGCGTGACGACCAACGGTCGTCACCCACCAGAGACGGTCGTCACCACCAGAGCCGGTCGTCACCCCCCAAGGCGGGCCGTCACCAACGATGGCCGGTCAGTACAGATCCACCGGGTCCACATCCAGCGACCAGCGCACTTTGCGGGCCTCCGGCAGGCCCTGCAGAAGGGGCGCCACATGATCCAGCACAGCGTGCAGCGCGGGGCGCTGTGCGCTGGACAGCAGCAGCTGCGCGCGCTGGTAACCGGCCCGTCGCGGCATCGGCGCGGGCATCGGCCCGAACGCTTCCAGGTGCGGCTGTTCGCCCACCAGCGCCCGCACGGCGAGCAGGAATGCATTGGCATGCTCGACCTGCTGCGCTTCGGCGCGCAGCAGCGCCAGGTGGGCAAACGGCGGAAAGCCGGCAGCCTGGCGCTGGTTGAGTTCGGCCGCGGCGAAGGGGTGGTAGCCGCCGTTCACCAGGGTTTCCAGCAGCGGATGCCCGGGATGATGGGTCTGCAGCCAGACCTCCCCCGGGTCACGCGCGCGCCCCGCGCGTCCGGCCACCTGGATCAACTGCTGGGCCAGCTTCTCGGTGGCGCGGAAGTCCGAAGAGAACAGTCCTTCGTCGATGCCCACCACCACCACCAGGGTCAGCTTGGGCAGGTCGTGGCCCTTGGCCAGGATCTGCGTGCCGACCAGGATGCCAGGCTGGTCGCCGAGCCGCGCCAGCTGTTGTTCCAGCGCGTCGCGGCGCGAAGTGGTGCTGCGGTCGATGCGCAGCACCGGCACGTCCGGGAACGCCTGCACCAGATGTTCTTCCAGCCGCTCCGTACCAATCCCCTGCGGCTGCAGCGCCAGGCTGGCGCAGGCCGGGCAGGCCAGCGGGGCGGCCTGGCGCGCACCGCAGTGGTGGCACTGCAGGCGCCGGCCCGCGCCATGCACGGTCATCGGCGCATCGCAGCGCTGGCAGGGCGCAGTCCAACCGCAGTCGTGGCACAGCAGTACCGGTGCATAGCCACGGCGGTTCTTGAAGACCAGCACCTGCTGGCCGTTGCGCAGGTGTTCGGCGATGCCTTCCAGCACCTGCGGTGACAGACCATCGCGAAGCGGACGCTTGCGTACATCCAGGATGCGCACGCGCGGCGGCATGGCATCGCCGGCACGCACCTTCAACCGCAGGTGGGTGAAGCGGCCGGCATGCGCATTGTGCAGGGTCTCCATGGCCGGGGTAGCGCTGCCCAGCACCACCGGAATGCCCAGCGCCTTGGCCCGCACCAGGGCGAAATCGCGGGCGTGGTAGCGGATGCCGTCTTGTTGTTTGTAGCTGTTGTCGTGTTCCTCATCGACGATCAGCAGGCCAGCTTCAGGCAGCGGCATGAAGATCGCCGAGCGGGTGCCGACGATCACCCGCGCTTCGCCGCGCGACGCCGACGCCCAGACCCGGGCGCGCTCGTTGTCGTTGAGGCCAGAGTGGAAGGCGTGCACGGCAATCCCCAGCCGGCCGCGGAAGCGCGCCAGGGTCTGCGGAGTGAGGCCGATTTCCGGCACCAGCACCAGTGCCTGCCGACCCTGGGCCAGGCACTGGATGATGGCCTGCAGATAGACCTCGGTCTTGCCACTGCCGGTGACGCCGTCCAGCAGGAACGGGGCGAAACCCTGCGCGGCAGTGATCGCCTGCACCGCGGTGGCCTGCTCCGGGTTCAGGGTGGGGCCGCCCAGTGGGCTGGCCAGCAGCGGCGCCACCGCCAGCGCCACGCGCTCGGCCAGACCGCGCTTGGCCAGGCTGCGCGCAGGCGTGCGCCAATCGTCCATCCGCGCCGCGATCACGTCTTCGTCAACCACCGCCTCGCCCAGCAGTTCGGCCAGCTGGCGCGGCCGGCTGCCGGCGCGCAGGCTGCTCCGCTGTTCGTGCCCGGCGGCAGTGAGCTGCCAGCCCCAGTGGTGGGTATCCGGCAGCGGCTCACCGTGCCGCAGCGGGCCGGGCAGGGCGGTCGACAGTACTTCGCCCAGCGGCGCGTGGGTATAGCGTGCCAGCCATTGCAGGCTTTGCCACAGTTCGCCCTGCAGCAGCGGTGCGGGATCCAGCCAGTCAAGCGCTTGGCGCAGGCTGGGCGCCGGCTCCGCGCTGCCCTGTTCCACCACCAGCCCGACCAGCTCGCGCGGGCCGAACGGCACCCGGATCCGGCAGCCAACGACCGTTTCCGGTGCAGCACCGTCGGGCGGCAGATAGTCGAACAACTGCGGCAACGGGACCGGCAGGGCGATGCGCAGGGTGGGCAGGGGAGCATCCATGGTGCGCAGTGTACCGACCCGTTTGGGGCCACCGCAGCCCGCATTCAGGAGCATCGATCCTCAGTGAAGACAGTCTAAACAAGAGGTAAATATCGGACTGCATTGGAGATTCAGGGTTATCCACATCTTTTGTGGATAAGTCTGTGTGTTAGCGAGGGTGGAACACGGCAAGTGCCGATGCCGACAGCCTTCATGTTTGCATGGTCAAAAAATAGCCACATGATATTGATCATTAAAATCAATCAGTTAAGTGTGAAATGCCGCTGAAACATGAGGTGGGAGGGGATTGGGCATGAGTGTCGGCAGGATTTCTTGACGCTGTGCACAACGTGCAGCACGAACGCCTGTGAGTAGCAAGCCCTCGGCGTCTCTGGTTGGGAGCGGCTATCATTCCGCGTGAATTCCTGGAGTCCCCGATGACGGCAGCGTCCGCCTCTTTATCCCCTACTGCGGCCGGTGCGTTGTCGGCATTTCTACGTGGCGTCGAGCGCCGTGCCCTGGTGGTCGCCGAGCTGCAGACCGGTGACGGGGCGCGTGCCGAACAGGCGTTGGTGGCGGTCATGCGCGCGTTCGCCGCAGTGGCCAGTGATCTGCCGATGGCCCAGTGGCCACCCCGCTTCTGGGCGCTGCTGGCAGCCCGCCAGGCACTGCGCGACACCCCCACCGGGCGCTGGCAGGGGCCATTGGCCCATCTGGGTAACCTGGAGCCACTGATCCGCCTGGCGCTGCTGCTGCGGATCGGTGCCGGCCTGGATGAAGACACCGCCGCACGCCTGCTGGATACCGATGTGGACGGTTACCAGGAGGCATTGGCCGCTGCCTGCCCGCGCGATCGGCAAGGCAACCCCGACGCGCAGGCCTGGCGGGGGCTGGCCGAGCAGGTCCAGCAGCAGATCCGGGAACTGCCCGCGCAGCGACTGAAGGAACTGCAGCAACCAGTGGCGGCGGGCAGGAAGGACGATGCGCCCAAGACCTGGCGCGCCCCCGCAGCGGAACAGCGCACGCCCGCGGCACCGCCACGCCGTCGGTCCTCGCAGCAACGCCGTTGGCGTGGGCCGGCGATCCTGCTGGGCACCGTGCTGGTGCTGCTGCTGGCCGGGCTGGGATGGCGCGCCTGGCAGGGGCGGGTGCCCGATGCACCTGCCGTCGTCCCGGAAGGCGCGGTAGGCGAGGCCGGTCCGGTCACCGTGGAAGCCCTGGAAGGGGATGCGCCGAAGGTCGCCGCCGCCGCCGCCGATCCGATGGCGACAGAAGATGCGGCCATGCTGGCCGACCGGGATTTCCCGCTGCTCGCCGATGCCGACCTGCATGCCTGGTCGGCCGCGGGTGGCCCGCTGCCCGTCGATGAGTCCCAGGCCAGGCCGACCCGGCCGGAGCCGGTGGCGGCCGCGCTGGAAACGGCGGCAGCCGATGAGTAAGCGTCTGTGCGCGCTGGTGTTGCTGGGCGTCGCCGGGCTGGCACACGCCGCCCCTGACCGCACCGCGCTGCCGCTGTCGGGGCTTGGAGGCCCCGGCGCCATCGGCAGTCCCGCCGCCCCGGTGGCCATGCCGTGGCAGCAGCTCAGCGCGGAACAGAAGCGCGAGCGCCGCAGCCAGTACGCGGCGTGGCGGGCCATGAGCGAGTCCGAGCGGGCGCGCGTGCGCGAGGCCGCGGGGCGTTTTGCTGCCCTGCCGCCCGCCAGGCAGCAGGAGCTGCGTGATCAGTTCACTGCACAGGACCAGGCATTCCGTGATGGCTGGCGCCTGGGGCCGCTGCTGGGCGAGCACTTCAGCCGGCTGCAGGGGATGTTCGGCTACGTGCCCGAAGACCAGCGCGATGCTACGTTGGCGATGCTGCGGCAGTTGACTCCGGCGCAGGTGTCGCAATTGACGCTGGTGGCTCAGCGCACGCCGCCGCAACAGCGCGATGCGGTGCGAACGGAGTTCCTGTCCGTGGCGCCGGCCCAGCGTGATGCCTGGCTGGCCAGGCAGGTCGGACGCTAGCGGCAGGCTGACCGGCTCCGGCGGGAGAAGCGTGACGACCAACGGTCGTCACCCACCAGGGCAACGCTTTTCACCCACCAGGGCAACGGTTGCGATCTCCCCGGAACGGGTAAGATGACGCCCCGCAACCCGGTGTCTGTGCCCTTCGTGCGCAGCCGTAGTCGCCGACCCTCTGCAGCACCATGTCCATCACATCCCCTGCCCCGCGCTTCAGCCGCGAAGTGCGCGCCACCGGCATCCTTGCCCTGCCGCTCGTCCTGGGCCATGTCTCCACCGGCCTGATCTCCTTCGTCGACAACGTGATTGCCGGCCACCACGGCACCCACACGCTGGCGGCGGTGACCATCGGCACCGCGCTGCTGTGGCTGCCGATGCTGATCCCGATCGGCACGCTGATCTCGCTCACCGCGTCGGTCTCGCAGCTGCACGGCGCCGGCCGCGAGCGCGAAATCGGGCCGTTGTTCCGCCAGGCCCTGTGGCTGGCGCTGGGCTTGGGCCTGATCATGTTCACCTTCCTCAGCGTGGTGCCGCCGCTGTTGCCGGCCTTCGGCATCGCGCCGGATATCGTGCCGGGCGCCACCGCGTTCCTGCATGCGGTGCGCTGGGGCGGCCCGGCGCTGACCCTGTACTTCTGCATGCGTTATCTCAGCGAGGGCATGCACTGGACCCTGCCGACCATGCTGATCGGCTTCGGCGGGCTGCTGGTGCTGGCGCCGATGGGCTACGTACTGGCCAATGGCAGACTGGGCTTCCCGGAGCTGGGCGCCGAAGGCCTCGGCATCGCCTCGGCGATCATGATGTGGCTGCAGGCGCTGTGCTTCGCCGCCTACCTGTGGAGGACCAAGCGCTTCGAACATCTGCAGTTGTTCAGCCATTTTGAAGGGCCGCGCTGGCGTGCCATCTGGGACCTGCTGCGCACGGGCCTGCCGATCGGCATCACCGTGCTGATGGAAGGCGGACTATTCATCGTCACCGCATTGCTGATCGGCCGGCTGGGTGCCAACGAGGCCGCCGCGCACCAGATCGCCATCAACGTCGCCCAGCTGTGCTTCATGATCCCGATGGGCGTGGCCGAAGCCACCACCGTGCGCGTGGGCCATTCAGTCGGGCGCGGCGATGGTCATGGCGTGCGCCGCGCGGCATGGGCCGGCTACGCGATCATCATGGGCACACAGACCGTGTCCGCGCTGGCGCTCTTGTTGGGCCACGACGCCATCGTCGGGGTGTACACCAACGACCTGGCGGTCGCCGGGTTGGCCTCCACGCTGCTGCTGTACGCGGCTGCCTTCCAGTTCCCTGATGGCGTCCAGGTGCTGTCGGCCGGGGCGCTGCGCGGGCTGAAAGACACCCGCGTGCCGATGTTCATCGCCATGTTCGCGTACTGGGGCCTGGGCATGCCGCTGGGCGCCGGGCTCGGCCTGGGGCTGGGCATGGGGCCGCAGGGCATGTGGATCGGCCTGATCGTCGGGCTCACCGCTGCCGCCATCCTGATGGGCTGGCGCCTGCATCGCAGCGGCGCGCGCGTGGGCCAGTCCGCGCTGTCCTGAATGCTGGTACTGTCCGCGCCGCTTCACGGCGGCACCCTTACTTGTGTCCGATGCTGCCGGCAACCACACCCGTTATGCTGATCCCGCAATTTCCACGGCAAGACGCCAACCGGAGCAATCCATGAACCAAACCGTGCCACCGCTGCCCCCCGCGCGACGCAATCCCATCGCGGCATTCTTCATCGGGCTGTGGGACGTGATGAACTTCACGCGGCGGCTGATCCTCAACGTGCTGTTCTTCGGCCTGTTGTTCTTCATCCTGGTCGCGCTGGTCGTGGCGGCCGGCATGGGTGCGGGCGCAAGCAAGTCGCTGCAGGACCGCACCACCCTGGTGATCGCCCCGGAAGGCCGCCTGGTGGAGCAGTTCAGCGCTGATCCGGTCAGCCGCGCGTTTGCCAAGGCGATGGGCGATACCAGTGCCGAAGAGATCCAGCTGCGCGATCTGATCCGGGCGATCGACGCGGCGCGCGAGGACAAGAAGATCGAGCGGGTGGTGCTGGAACTGGACAAGCTGCAGCCGTCCGGCTTCGCCTCGTTGCGCGAAGTCGCCGCTTCCCTGCAGCAGCTGCGTGCGTCCGGCAAGCAGCTGGTGGCCTACAGCGAAAGCATGGGCCAATCGCAGTATTTGCTCGCCGCACAGGCCGACGAGGTCTACCTGGACCCGATGGGCGCGGTGCTGCTGGAAGGCCTTGGCCGCTATCGCCAGTACTTCCGCACCGGCCTGCAGGACAAACTGGGCGTGGACGTGCACCTGTTCAAGGTGGGCGAGTACAAGTCCGCCGCCGAACCGTACGTGCTGGACGCCGCATCACCGCAGGCCAAGGAAGCGGACCTGTACTGGATGAACGATGTCTGGCAGCGCTACCTCGGTGACATCGCCAAGGCACGTCGCCTGGATCCGGCGCAGCTGGCTGCCGGCATCGATACGCTGCCGGAAGGCGTAGCCGCCGCCGGCGGTGACCTGGCCAAGTTCGCCCTGCAGCAGAAGCTGGTCACCGCGCTGAAGACCCGCGAAGAGTTCGAAGACCTGATGGTTGAACGCGGCGTGGCCGACGGCGATGCCGAAGGTGGTTTCCGCAGCATCAACCTGGGCGCCTACCTGGGCCAGGTCGACGCACGTCGCAGCCCGGTGGATTCGCGTCCGCAGGTGGCCGTGGTGGTGGCATCGGGCGAGATCAGCGGCGGTGACCTGCCGGCCGGCCGTATCGGCGGCGAGTCGACCTCCGCGCTGCTGCGCGAAGCCCGCGACGACGATGACGTGAAGGCCGTCGTACTGCGCGTGGATTCGCCGGGTGGCGAAGTGTTCGCCTCCGAGCAGATCCGCCGCGAAGTGGTGGCCCTGCAGGCCGCCGGCAAGCCGGTGGTGGTGTCGATGGGCGACCTGGCCGCCTCCGGTGGCTATTGGATCAGCATGAATGCCGACCGCATCTATGCCGACGCGTCGACCATCACCGGTTCGATCGGCATCTTCGGCATGGTGCCGAACGTGGCGCGCGCGCTGGACAAGATCGGCGTGCATACCGACGGCGTGGGCACCACCCGTTTCGCCGGGGCGTTCGACATGACCAAGCCGCTGGACCCGGCCGTGGGCCAGGTGATCCAGTCGGTGATCGACAAGGGTTACGCGGACTTCACCGGTCGCGTGGCCGATGCGCGCAAGAAGCCGGTCGAGGCCGTGGACGAAGTGGCCCGTGGCCGCGTCTGGTCCGGTGCCCAGGCCAAGGAGCGCGGCCTGGTCGATGCCTTCGGCGGCCTGAAGGACGCCGTGGCCGACGCTGCGGGCCGGGCCAAGCTCGGTGCCGATGACAAGTACCGCGTGCGTTACATCGAAAAGCCCGCTACCCCGTTCGCACAGTTCCTGGGCGGTTTCGCCGGCAGCCACGCCGGTGCCTGGATGCTGGCCGAATCCGGCGTGGGCCGGATGGTGCTGGCGCGGACGATGCCGGAAGTGGATACCCAGCTGCGCTTCGTGCAGAACGCCGCGCGCGAGCAGGGCAAGGGCACCCCGGTCAAGGCGCTGGCATATTGCTTCTGCGGTTTCTGACCGCCGTCCGGCGATAGCAGCCGACCTCGGTCGGCTCTACCTGGCCATGATCATTCCTTCTCGGCGCGCTCTTCCTGGGCGCGCCGTTTTTGTTCGGCACCCTCCAGCGTCTGTTGCACGCCGCGCGCTTTTTCCAGTGGCGCCTGTACGTTGCGCGCCAGCGCCTTGGGCTCCGGTGGCTTGTCCTGCGGCGGGACCGCGGGGCGCTGGCAGGCGGCCAGCGGGGCCAGTGTCATGATCAGGGCGAAGGTTTTCAGCTGGTGCATCGAAGATCTCCCGGCGACGGCGCTATGCTTGCCGCATCGTTACACGGGCAGCGCCCGGATGGGAGTTCAAGATCGTGACTGCGCAGCGCTGGCGGCTGGATGGACAGACCGCCCTCATCACCGGAGCCAGTGCCGGCATCGGCCTGGCCATCGCACGTGAACTGCTCGGCTTCGGTGCCGACGTGATGATCGTGGGCCGCGATATCGACATGCTGGAGAGCGCCCGCGACGACCTCGCCGACGAGTTCCCCGCACAGGCGATCCACGCCCTGGCCGCCGACGTGTCCGATGACGAAGACCGGCGTGAGATCCTGGACTGGGTCGAAGACCATGCCGACGGGCTGCATATCCTGGTCAACAATGCCGGGGGCAACATCACCCGGCCGGCCATCGATTACACCGAAGACGAATGGCGCAACATCTTCGAGACCAACCTGTTCTCGGCCTTCGAGCTGTCGCGCTACGCGCATCCGCTGCTGGCACGGCATGCCGCTTCGGCGATCGTCAACGTCGGCAGCGTGTCCGGCCTGACCCACGTGCGCAGCGGGGCGGTCTACGGCATGACCAAGGCCGCCATGCACCAGATGACCCGCAACCTGGCCGTCGAATGGGCCGAAGACGGGATCCGGGTGAATGCCGTGGCGCCGTGGTACATCCGTACCCGACGCACGTCCGGGCCGCTGGCCGACCCGGATTACTATGAGCAGGTGATCGACCGCACGCCGATGCGCCGTATCGGTGAGCCGGAAGAGGTCGCCTCCGCAGTGGGTTTCCTGTGCCTGCCTGCCGCCAGCTATGTCACCGGCGAGTGCATCGCGGTGGACGGCGGCTTCCTGCGCTACGGGTTCTGACGCGGGTCACAGCGGCGGCAACGCATTTTCCACCACATCGGTGGCGCGGTCGTGGTTGTTCCAGATCGGGTGGCGCAGGGCAGGCAGTCGTGCCAGCCCTGCCCGCGTGCTGCTGTCCAGCGCGATGCCCCACTGTTCGAAGAAGGGGGTCATGTTGCGCTCAGCGACCTGGCCGACGGTGAGGGCGAACAGCTGCCGCTTTTGCTCGTCGGTACGCGGATTGATCCCGTCGCGTCGCAGCTGGCGATAGCGGGCCGACAGGCGCGGGTAGAACCCTTCGCCAAACGAACGACGCAGTTGATCGAACATCAGCAGCTTGAACCAGACGTCTGTCTGCTTGTCGAAGTCGCGCTGTGCCGGTGCACGCCCGAAGTATGCCGTGCGCTTTGCCCGATAGCCGGTGGTGTCCAGCCGGTTGCGGCCGGTCAGGCGTTCGGCGATCGCAATGGAAGACAGGTTGACGGTTACGTCCGTCAATCCGGCCCAGCGGTATTGCGGGGTCTGGTAAGTGTGCCCGATCTCGTGCCAGAGCCCCCACAGGGCATCTGCTTCACGCTGCAGCAGCACCGCGCCGCCGGTGCTATGGAAGGTCAGGCGATAGTTGGTGGCGCTGGCGGCGCCGGGTCCGGTGTCCGGATTGGTTATGTGGATGCGGTTGCTGGACTTGCGGTCCAGGCCGCTGGCCATGGCGGACAGTCCGTACACTTCGTTGGTGAGTCTGGCCGCCTGATCCCAGCCCGCGATGCGGCCTGCGGTGACCGACGCAAGGTTGTCGCGCACCCAGTGGTACTGGATGTCGGCGAAAACCTGGTCGCCGATGAAGGTCGCGAACGGAGCCCGCGGCCAGCGCGTCATCTGTGCGTCGAAGCCGGCTTTCGTCGTTATCCCGCCCACGAAGGTTGGTATCGGCTCACCGCCTTCGAGGGTGACCTGGAGCGGCTGGCTGCCCTCGTTCTTCACGTAGACCAGTCCATCAAGCGGTGCGTTTACCCACGTGGGGACGCCGGGCGGCACGGTCTGGTGGTTGAACGAAGACTGCGCCACGCCGCCATTGAGATCCTTGTAGACGCCGAACAATCCGATCGCGATGACGGCGGCGTGGGGCCCTGCGACGGTCACGCTCAGGCGCTGTCCACGGCGGACGAAACGTCCGGTCGGCTGCAGGTTGCTGTGTGCGAACCATCGGTTCTCGCGATCAGCTTCGGCGCGTGGAACGGCCCATGGCACCGCGACAACCACTGAGTGATCATCCGTTACGTCCAGAGAGGGCGGTTCTGCCTGTGCGGCGGATGTGAACAGGATCAACGCCGGGGCGAAAAGAAGCGGGCGGATGGCCCGGGCGATGGGGGACGGTTCAAGCTGATCCACGGTGCGGTTCCTCGTGCAGTGTGGCTTCGCCGCAGGGGCGCGGCGAGGCTACACTGGATGCGCACGCCGGAACGTGGAAGCGCCGTGCTGCCGTGCTGTGATCCTTGGCACTGTCTGGCGCGGCCGCTGTCCTGCGCACGACGAGGCATGGCGCGGCTGCAGGGCAGGCGCAGCGACAAGGCGGGGGCGGCGCGTCAGCTAGGCCGCGCCAGGCCACCGATGCCGACGGCTCAGGGTACCGCGCAGCTGCTGGCTTCCAGCACGGCCTGCACGCGCAGGCGCTCGTCGCGTGCCTGCGGCTGGGTGTCGGCGGTTGCAAAGCTCTCGCGACCGCGTGCATCGCGCAGTCGTTGCTGCCAGGCGCCGCAGCGCTGCGCCAGCTCCACTTCGCTGCAGGCATCGCGCACGACTTCGCAGCTGGCCGCGTTGTGGGGGGCGATGCCGCCGCCCAGGCCGGCGATCGGCAACACCGTGCAGTGCGACGGCGCGGCCTCGTATTCGTGGAAGTACTGGCCGCCGCCGCTGGAGGTGCAGCGGAAAATCACAGGCGGCGGTGGCCTGTCCGGAACGGCGCTGGCTTCGGCGATGGCACGCGCGCGCAGCACGTCGCTGTCCAGGATCGCCTCGCCGCTGCCGGCCTCTGCACCGGCCACCGGGGCGCTGAGCAGGTCGCTGTCGAGCACGGCCGCCGCCGCGGCCGGCGCGGGCGGATCACCCAGCGCGGTGGATGCGGTAGATGCCGCCGACGCGCCACGCCGCTGGATGATCTGCGCCGTGCCGGACGGACACGGCGCATCCTGTACGGTCACCTTCGCATTGGCATCGGTGCAGCGGAACACGATGTCCTCGTTGGCCGACACCGGCAGGGCGGTCAGCAGCGCCAGCGCGGCCAGGCAGATCCAGGTCTTCATCCGCTGATTGTAGCGGCGCGGGCGCGCGATCAGCGTCCGCCGCAGTCCTGGTCCAGGCGCGCGTCGATGCCGCGCTGCTCGCGGGTGATCGCCTGGCGCTCGCCCTGCAGGGCGCTGTTGTAGCGTCGGTCCAGCTCCCAGCGCTGGTCACGCAGGCGCGCACAGACCTCTTGTGGGGGTAATGCGTTGCACGTATCGCGCACCAGGATGTTGCCCGCCGGGAAACTGATGCCGTGGCCGATGCCGTGCGGCGGCCGCTGTCCGGGCCCTGCGTTGCCGCGGCCTTCGGCGCGGATCGGCGGCAGTCCGGGCTGGCCTGGGCCGTGCCACGGACGGTGCCCGCCGCCGACCCACGCGCTGGTCCACAGCGGCACCCAGCGCGGATTGCCCTCGTTGCTGTCGCTCAGGTACCGCCGGCCTTCTTCGGTCACGCATTCGTACATCGGCTGCGGTGGCCGCACGTAGACATGGCGGATTTCGCGCTGCACCTGCGCGCTGCTGGCGGCAGGCGTGGCGACGTCGTCGGTGCTGGCACGGCGCGGCGGTGGATCCTGCGGCCGCTGCATCTGCCGCACTTCCTGTCGCCCGCTGCTGCAGGGGCTGTCCTGCAATGTGACCGCACCATCGCTGCCCACGCAGCGGTAGATCCGCACGCTGTCAGCGGCAGGGGGCGGCGGGGCCACCATGGCTAGTGCCGGCAGCAGGACGATCAGCAGGGCAGGGGATGCGCGCATGGCCCATCGTGCGGTATCGGGCGCGGCGGCGCCAGCGGGTCAGAAGCGCAGTACGTTGCCGCTCAGGCCATCACGGATCGGCGTGGGCTGGGCCAGGCCGCCGGTATCGCCATCCAGCAGGCCGTCGAGCAGCGACAGCAGGCGCGGGTCCAATTCGGCACGGGTGCGTGCAGGCGGCTCGCCGGCCAGGTTGGCGCTGGTGGACACCAGCGGTCCGCCCCATGCCCGGCACAGCGCTGCCACCAACGGGTGCGCGCTGATGCGCACGGCCAACCCGCTGTGCTCCCCGGTGACCCACTTCGGGGCGCGGGGGCCGGCGGGCAGGATCCAGGTGTTGGCGCCAGGCCAGCTGGCCAGTACTTCGCGCTGTCGTTCGTCCGGCAAGGCGTCCAGCACGGCCCAGCCCTGCAGCTGCTGCAGCTCGGCGGCGACCAGGATCATGCCTTTCTCCACCGGCCGCTGCTTGAGCTTGAGCAGGGCATGCACCGCCATCTGGTGGCCGGGGTCGCAGCCCAGGCCCCACACCGCTTCGGTGGGATAGGCAATGACACCCCCGGCGCGCAGGCTGGCCACCGCACTGATCAGGTTGAGTTCTTTCATGTCGCCAGTATCCGCCTGCCGCGCGCAAACCGGTAGCGCCGAGCCATGCTCGGCGAGCGCGCAGCGCGGGGGTTGATTCCGCCGAGCATGGCTCGGCGCTACCAGGAAACCGGGGATGCCCCGGCGCTACCAGAGCCTGCCAGCTCAGCCGGCGGTCTTCTTCGCCACGGCCTTCTTGGCGACCTTCTTCACCGCTTTCCTGGCGGTCTTCTTGGTCGCCTTCTTGGTGGCCTTCTTCACCGCGATCTTCTTGGCGGCGACCTTCTTCGGCGCGGCCTCCTTCTTCACGGTCTTCTTGGCGGCCTTCTTGCCGAAGCCCTTGCGCACCGGCTTGCCGGTTTCTTCCATGAACTGCTGCGCTTCGGCCAGGGTCAGCGAGGCCGGCTCGCGATCCTTGGGGATCTTGCCGTTCATCTTGCCGTCGCTCAGGTACGGGCCGAAGCGACCGTTCAGTACCTGGATCTCGCTGCCGTCGAATTCCTTGATGATCCGGTTGCGCGCGATCTCTTCCTTTTCCTCGATCAGGAAGACCGCACGGTCCAGGTCGATCGTGTACGGGTCATCTTCCTTCTTCAGCGAGGCATAGGTGCTGCCACGCTTGGCGAACGGACCAAAGCGACCGATGCCGACGCTGACGTCCTCGCCCTTGTCCTGGCCCAGCGCGCGCGGCATCAGGAACAGCTCCAGCGCGTCTTCCAGGCTGATGGTGTGCATGCTCTGGCCGGGGCGCAGCGAAGCGAACTTCGGCTTGTCCTCGGCATCTTCGGCGGTGCTGCCGATCGCCGCATACGGCCCAAAGCGGCCCAGCCGCACGCTGACCGGCTTGCCGGTCTTGGGATCGGTGCCGAGCTCGCGCGCGCCACTGGCTTCGGCGCGGTCGACCGATTCGTTCTTCTCCACCACCAGCTTGTTGAACGGCTCCCAGAAGCGGGCCATCAACGGAATCCAGTCCTCTTCGCCACGCGACACCGCATCCAGCTCATCTTCGAGCTTGGCGGTGAAGTCGTAATCCACGTACTGGGTGAAATGGCTGGACAGGAACTTGGAGACCGCGCGACCCACGTCGGACGGGCGGAAGCTGCGCCCTTCCATTTCCACGTACTTGCGGAACTGCAGGGTCTGGATGATCGAGGCGTAGGTCGACGGACGGCCGATGCCATACTCTTCCAGCGCCTTCACCAGCGCCGCTTCGGTGAAGCGCGGCGGCGGCTGGGTGAAGTGCTGGTCGGCGACGATGCGGTCCAGCGGCACGCGGTCGCCGGGTTTCATCAGCGGCAGCTTGCGGCCTTCGTCTTCGTCATCGGCGCTCTTGGTGTCCTTGCCTTCTTCGTACACGGCCAGGAAACCGGCGACCACCACGGTGGTGCCACTGGCGCGGAACACATGCTCGCTGCCGGCCGACAGGTCCACGCTGACCGTATTGAGCGTGGCCGGGATCATCTGGCAGGCCACCGACCGCTTCCAGATCAGCTCGTACAGTTTGCGCTCGTCGTCGGTCAGGAAGCGCGACACCTGCGCCGGGGTCCGCAGCGCGGAGGTCGGACGCACCGCTTCGTGGGCTTCCTGCGCGTTCTTGGACTTGGTCTGGTAGGTGTTGGGCTGGTCCGGCAGCGAGGCGATGCCGTAATCACGGGCGATCACGTCGCGGATCTCGGCCAGCGCGTCCTGCGACAGGTTGACCGAGTCGGTACGCATGTACGAAATCAGGCCGACCGTGCCTTCCTCGCCGATCGCCACGCCTTCGTACAGCTTCTGCGCGACCTGCATGGTCTTGCGCGTGGTGAAGCCCAGCTTGCGCGATGCTTCCTGCTGCAGGGTGGAGGTGGTGAACGGCGGTGCCGGGCGGCGCTTGCGCTCCTTGCTGGCCACGTCGGTGACATGCAGGCTGCCTTGGGCGGCCTGCTGGATGCGCAGGCGTGCGGCTTCTGCGGTATCACCGTCGGTGACGGTGAACTGTTCGAACTTCTGCCCGTCCAGCTTGATCAGCTTGGCATTGAACGGCTGCGAAGGATGCGCGCAGGCCGCGGCGATGGACCAGTACTCGCGGGCGATGAAGGCTTCGATCTCTTCCTCGCGCTCCACGATCATGCGCAGCGCCGGGCTCTGCACGCGGCCGGCGGACAGGCCGCGCTGCACCTTGCGCCACAGCACCGGGGACAGGTTGAAGCCGACCAGATAGTCCAGCGCGCGGCGGGCCTGCTGCGCATCGACCAGGTCGGCGGCAATGGCGCGCGGCTGGTTCATCGCCTCCTTGATGGCCCGCGGGGTGATTTCGGTGAACACCACCCGCTGCATCGGCTTGTCGCCGACCAGGCCACGTTCCTTCAGGATCTCGGCGATATGCCAGCTGATCGCTTCACCCTCGCGATCCGGATCGGTCGCCAGGAAGATGTCGTCGGCGCCCTTTGCGGCTTTGGCAATGGCATCGACGTGCTTTTCGTTCTTGTCGATGACGTCGTAACGCATCGCGAAGTTGTTGTCCGGGTCGACCGCGCCTTCCTTGGGTATCAGGTCGCGCACATGCCCATACGAGGCCAGGACGGTGTAGTCCTTGCCGAGGTATTTGTTGATCGTCTTGGCCTTGGCGGGCGATTCGACGATGAGCAGGTGCTTGGGCATGGGGTCGCTTTTGTGTGCGCACGGCCGGGAAGGGCCGCTAGGGTGGAGCAAATGGCCGCATTAGTGAAGCGGCCGGGTCGATTTCCATAAACTGAACGCCCGGGGATGAGCCGGGCGTTCAGCTTTTACCTTATTAGAGGAATCACGTCGTGAGCGCGCTGTCAAGCGCTCCAGCCGCATCCGACGGTATTCAGCCGGCCATCCTGGCGATCGCGCCGACCGCCACGACCATCGCGATGATCAGGCCGACGAACAGGATACCGGTCAGTACCAGCACCACCACGCCGACCGCGCCGAGCTGCGGACGCTGCAGGTGCGGCTGGTCGGTGAAGGCCCATTTATCGACCACGACGGTGTCGCAGATCATGTCGTGCAGGGCCTGCTTGCGCTCGGTGAAGGCGGCCATGATGTAGCCGACCAGCAGGGTCAGGCTGCTCAGCAGGGTGGCGAAGTAGCGGCCGATAGAGCGCGCGCCGGAGATCCGGTCGCCATCGCTGCGCACCACCTTGATGCCCAGCGCCATCTTGCCCGGGGTCGCCCCGCCGACTGAGGCGTGGAACCAGCCGTAGTAGGCCAGGCTGATGCCGAAGCCGATCAGCGCGCCGAGCAGCTGGCTGAGCACGCCTGCGGTGGTCGAACCCCCACCGGCCAGGCTGGCCGCGCCACCGATACCCAGTCCGACGATGGCGCCGATGATCATCGAGCTCGCGGTCAGGATGACGTAGTCGATCATGTAGGCGGCGAACCGCTTCCAGAAGCCGGCATACAGCACCTCGGCACCGTGTACCGGCACGGCATTGCCGTAGCCCACCGATGCGGCCGATGCGCCATACGGCGAAGCGCTCAGCGGGCCACTGCCCGGCAGCGGCGCGGTGCCGTTGTCGATCGCCGCGTAGTCGCCGCGCAGGTCGAAACCGGTGCTCGGCTCGGCGGCAACCGACGCCAGGGTCTGCAGCTGCAGTTCATCGACCACCGTGCGCAGTGCGGCCCATTGCGCCATTCCCTCGCGCCATACCAGCGTATCCAGCGTGATCTGGCTGCGCTGGAACAGCTGGCGGATTTCCTGCTCGGCTACCGGGCCCTGGCGTTGCTGGCCTTCGGCGTAATACCACTCACTCATCATCATCCCCTGTGGGTCTTCCTTGGAAATCGGTCCATGCCCGCCTGCCGGCTCAGTCGCGGCAGTGCACGGGCAGGTATTTGTCGGCGCCGTCACCGCTGCATTCCCAGCGTGACGCCTGGGGATCGTACTCCTGCCAGAGCAGGTCGCCATCGACCCGCGACTCGCCGACCGCCAACGTGGCTTCGATGCCGCAGTGATCATTCTCGAACTGGCCGAACTGCACGCTCGACAGACCCTGCGCGGTGAGGTGGTCATGCGCCGGGAAATCGGGGTCGGCGCGGGTCGGGCAACGGCCTTCGCGATTGACGAATTCCGCTACCTGCACCTGCAGGGGCTGCAGCGCCCCCACCGAGTGCGCCACCTTGGCGCGGATGGTGTAGTCCTTGTAGGCCGGCAGTGCGATGGCCGCCAGGATGGCGCACACCGGCACCAGCACCAGCAGCGCCGCACCGCCGATGACGGCGGTCATCGCACAGCCGGACAGCGGCTTCTTCTGGGCCTGCATCGGCAGCGCGCGCGCACCGGCATAGGGCGCCGCGGGCGACGGAGGGGCAGGCGGACTGCCCGGCGGCAACGGCGGGACGTCGGTCGCAGCGGCGGCGGCCGGGACCGCGGTCAGCCCCAGTTCGTCCACCACGGTGCGCAGCGGCTGCCATGCCGGCAGGCCCTGGCGCCACACCAGCGTGTCCAGCCCGATCCGGTTGCCCCGGAACAGCTCCCCCATGTCATCAGCCGAAACTGGGCCAACCTGGCGGCTGCCCTCGGCGTGGAACCACTCGCTCACGTGAACGCCCCCTGTATGCGCAAGGGATGCAGTGTACGGTCAGTGAAGGGGTTCTGGCTCGTCCATGAACATCTGTGTTTCCATCCAGGCATACGCGGCTTCCGAGCCGGGCTGGTTGAACAGCACCATGAGGACCACCCATTTGAGGTCGTCCAGATCCAGTTCGTCCTGGTCCAGGGCCATGGCACGGTCCAGCACCAGCTCGCGCTGGTCGGCATCCAGGATGCCGTGCTGCTCCAGGTACAGGATGAAACCGCGGCATTCCACGTCCAGCTTGTCCAGCTCCGGACCGTGGTAGACGCGCACCGGGCCGTCGACCCGGGCCTGCGACACGCTGGGACGCTGGGCGGCCAGTGCATCCAGCCAATCGAACGCTTTTGCGGTCTCGGCCGGGCTGAAGCCCGCTTGGATCAGACCATTCTGGAGGGAGTCGCGGTCGCGGATGAGATCAGCGTCTTCGCTGAAATAGTGTTCAAACAGGTACAGCAGCACATCGAGAATGCTCTCTTTCATTGCCCCTCGGCCTGCGTCATCTGGACGCTGTGGAGGTTGGGAAACCAGGGTTTCGACAGTAGCGGCCGTGTTCGCACACCACGATACCCGCCAGTTCCATGGCCAGCAGCATGGAGGACAGCCGGGCGGCCGTCAATCCACAGTGCGTGATCAATGAATCCATAGGGATTGGGTCGTGGTCGAGCGCTTTCCACAAGGTCTGGTAGTCCGGTTCGGACGCCATGTGCGCAGGAAGATGGGCTCGCCGTCCCTGTTCAGTGGGGGCCTGGAGGCGACATTGCAAGTCGGGCAGGGCGGTGGCCAGCTGCGGGGCAATCAGGGCCATCACTTCGGCGGGGGTTTCCACCAATGCGGCACCGTCTCGGATCAGCCGGTGGCAACCGGCGGCCCGCGGATTGCGGACCGAGCCGGGCAGTGCGCAGACCTCGCGTCCGGCTTCGGCGGCCAATCGTGCGGTGATCAGGGCACCCGAGCGGTTGGCTGCCTCGATCACCACCGTTGCCAGCGCCAGCCCAGCCACCAGCCGGTTGCGGGCGGGAAAATGCGCTGCCCGGGCCGGCGTGCCGGGAGGATATTCGCTGACGACCACGCCGTGGTCGGCGATCTCGCGCTGTAGTGCGACGTGGTGCGACGGAAACACCGCGTCCGGTCCGCTGCCGATCACCGCAATGGTAAGGCCGTCGGCGGCCAGGGCGGCACGATGGGCCGCCGCATCGACGCCGGCGGCCAGTCCGCTGATGACGGCCAGGCCGGCATCGCAGAACGCCGTACTGAACTCGGCAGCCAGTGCGCGCCCGCTCGGTGTGGGGGAGCGGCTGCCCACCACGGCGATTGACGGATGCCATAGCGGCGCGGGGTCTCCGTGCACGAACAGCGCCAAAGGAGGCTCCGGGATCGTGCGCAGCAAGGCCGGGAAGCGTGGATCGCCGAGCGGCAGCAGGTGGTGACCAGCTTGCTGCATCCAGCGCAGGGCGGCCTCCAGTGCAGCGGCATCCGGCGCGGCCAAGCGGCGTTGCTGGCCGGGTGAGCAGCCCGCCTGCCGCCACGCGACCGGCCCGGCGTCCAGCGCGGCGGCCACGCTGGGGCGAGCGCAGGCCAGCGCGCGGCGTGCCGGCAGTCCGCCGCCGGCAAGGACCAGGGTCAACAGGGCTTGGGTTTCCTCATCCATGGCCCAGCCTGCCGCGCATACGACAACGGCGCCCTAGGGCGCCGTTGCGGTGTGCTGTCAGTGGGAGAGGGCCGCCGGCCGTCAGTCCACTTACTCCGTCGCGTCGGGGTGGCGGGCGTTGTAGCCCACCAGCACCGGCTTGATGCCTTCCATCACCAGTGCATAGCTGACGTTGTCGAAGGTACGGAACACCATGGCATGGGCGGCATATTCGTCCGGCATGGTCAGGCGGTTGTTGCCGTCGACGCGCGAATCGTCCATCTGCGACGAATTCGGCGCCTTCATCACGTGCTTGACGTGGCTGCCCTGCCGCCACAGCGAGAACACCGTGCCGTTGTCCACGCCCTGCGCGCTGCCCGCGGAAAGGGCGATGACATCACGTGCGCCGCCGGACAGCAGCATGTCCGCTACCGCCAGTACCCGGACATCCAGCCCATCGGTGCCCGGCGCCGGGACATGCGGGAAGAACTGCAGGTCGTACGGCGTGGCTTCCACCGGGACCAGGCGGTCACCGGCGCGCACCTCGCGGCCATCGCCGGTGCCCTGCAGGGCCAGCGTGGCGACATCCACGTTGCCCGACGGCACGCGCGTGATGGTGCCGACGTTGACCTTGGCCAGTTCATAGCCCAGCTGCTGGTGCGGACGCTTGTTCGGGACAGTGAAGTCCTTCCACAGGTTGCCGCTGCCCGGCGTGGTGCGGCCGCTGGCGTCCAGGTCCTCGGTGGGCTTGGGCAGTGCATAGCGCACCGTCGGCCGCACCACCGCGTAGCGCTGGCCCACGGCGGCGCCGTCCAGCCCGTGCACGTAAGCCAGCTGGCCCGACGTGGCGCGCAGGCGGTTGTCTTCCAGCCCGGCCACGTAGGGCAGGTGATCGATGCGATCGACCACGCTCAGTTCTTTCAGGAAAGGCTCGACTTCGGACAGCGGAATGCCGGTGATCGGCGCTTCCTGGCGCGGTCCGGGCTCCTGGCGCGCCACGACGCGGTCCAGGTAGGCCAGGCTCAGCACATCGCCCGGGTAGATCAGGTGCGGGTTCGCCACCTGGGGATTTGCCTGCCAGATTTCCGGCCAAAGCCAAGGCTTTTTCAGGAATCGCGCAGAGATATCCCACAGTGTGTCGCCCTTCTGGACGACATAGGTGGTCGGGTGCCCGTTCATTTCAACGGCGGTAGCATAGGCGGCAACGGTCAACATCGCCGCGGCGACGACCGTGCGGATTCGTAGCAACATAGGAGTGGTCAGCCCGGTTCCCCAACAGGTTGGCGCACTATAGTCCAGAAACCGGGGCGCAGGGCAAGCGTTGGCGATAGAATTACAACGCAGGCCGGCGTTGACCGGCCCCCACCCAGATGATTACTGCCATGGCACTGCTCCCAATTCTCGAGTTTCCCGATCCGCGCCTGCGCACCAAGGCCGTGTCGGTCGACGCCGCCGAGGTCACCACGCCGGCCTTCCAGGCCTTGCTGACCGACATGTTCGAGACCATGTACGACGCACCCGGCATCGGCCTGGCGGCCAGCCAGGTGGACGTGCACAAGCGCTTCATGGTCATCGACGTGAGTGAAGAAAAGAACCAGCCGATGGTCTTCATCAACCCGGAGATCGTCCAGCAGGACGGTGGCCAGGTGTACCAGGAAGGCTGCCTTTCGGTGCCGGGTATCTTTGCCGACGTCACCCGCGCCGACCAGATCACCGTGCGCTACCTGGACCGCCAGGGCCAGCCGCAGGAGCTGGCCACCGACGGCCTGCTGGCGGTCTGCGTGCAGCATGAAATGGACCACCTGGACGGCAAGCTGTTCATCGATTACCTGTCGCCGCTGAAGCGCGAGATGGTGCGCAAGAAGCTGGCCAAGGCGCGCAAGCACGTCGCCTGATCCATCACCCGGCACGGCCGCTGCCGTGCCGACCGTCCGCGCCTGCGCGGACCCTGCGGCACCGGAGCGCGGTGCCGTTTTCTGACCTGCAGGTCGCTGGCCTGCGCAATGGGGTGACCATGAGGATTGTCTTTGCCGGTACGCCGGAGTTCGCGGTGTCGTCGCTGCGCGCGGCGGCGCGCCATCACGAAGTGGTGGCCGTCTACACCCAGCCGGACCGTCCGGCCGGGCGCGGGCGCGGCCTGGCGCCGTCGCCGGTGAAGCTGGAAGCGGTCGCCCGCGGAATCCCGGTGTTCCAGCCGGAAAACCTGAAGGATGAGGCCGCCCAGCAGCAGTTGCGCGAGCTGCAGCCGGACCTGATGGTGGTGGTGGCCTACGGCCTGATCCTGCCGCGCGCGGTGCTGGCCATTCCCACCCACGGCTGCTGGAACGTGCACGCTTCGCTGTTGCCGCGCTGGCGTGGCGCGGCGCCGATCCAGCGTGCCATCCAGGCCGGTGATGCGCAGACCGGCGTGTGCCTGATGCAGATGGAAGCCGGCCTGGATACCGGCCCGGTGCTGCTGCAGCAGGCGCTGCCGATCCTGCCCACCGATACCGGCGGACAGCTGCATGACAAGCTGGCCGAACTGGGCGCGCAGGTGCTGGCCGATGGCCTGGGCCTGCTGCGCGCGGGGCTGAAGCCGGTGGTGCAGCCGCAGCCGGTTGAAGGCGTGACCTATGCGCACAAGCTGGACAAGGCCGAAGCAAGACTGGACTGGAGCAAAGATGCCGCCTCGCTGGCGCGCACCGTACTGGCGTTCAATCCCTGGCCGATCGCCGAGGCGCAGCTGGCCGGCGAACGCGTGCGCATCCATGGCGCGGTGGCGCTGGACGACAACGGAGGCCATGCGCCGGGTACGGTGATCGGCGCTGCCCGCGAAGGCATCGACATCGCCTGCGGGCAGGGCGCGTTGCGCCTGCGCGTGCTGCAGCGCGAAGGTGGCAAGGCGATCACCGCAGCCGACTACCTGAACGCGCGCCGCGACCTGCGCGTGGGAGCCTGAGCCGGTGAGCAAGCAGGATGACCTCAAGATTTCCCACGCCGCGCCGGGTGCCGCCACGCGCATGCTGGCCGCGCGCGTGCTGGCGCAGGTGTTCACCCGCGGGCGTTCGCTGAAGGCCGAGCTGGCCTGGGCGCTGCCCAAGCTGGCCGACACCCGCGACCGCGCGCTGCTGGAAGCGCTGTGCTTTGCGGTGCTGCGCCGGCGTAGTACCTACGACGCGGCGCTGGCCAGCTGGATGCAGAAGCCGTTGTCGGCGCGCGATGCCGACCTGCGCACGCTGCTGATGGTCGGCTTCGCGCAGCTGGACGTGCTGGAACTGCCGGCCCATGCCGCGCTGTCGGCCACGGTCGACGCCGCCCGCGCGCTGGGGCGTGAGCGCCAGGCAGGCCTGGTCAACGCGATCCTGCGCCGGGCGCAGCGCGAAGGATTCCCGGTACAACCGCCGCGTGATGCGTTCCCCGCCTGGCTGGCCGAAAGCATCGAGCGCGACTGGCCGATCCAGGCCGAGGCGATCTTCGCCGCCAGCCTGCAGCCGGCCCCTCTGTGGTTGCGCGTCAACCGCCAGCAGGGCGACCGCGACGCGTCGCTGGCCGCGCTGGAGGCCGCTGGCATCAGCGCCGAGGCCGGTCCGGTGAGCGCGGATGCGATCCGCCTGGCCTCCTCGGCGGCGGTCAACCAGCTGCCCGGCTTCAACGAAGGCGCGCTGTCGGTGCAGGACCTGTCCGCGCAGTGCGCCGCCGATGCGCTGGCGCCGCCGCCGGGCGCGCGCGTGCTCGACGCCTGCGCGGCGCCGGGCGGCAAGTCCGCGCACCTGCTGGAACGTGATCCGTCGCTGCGCCTGCTGGCGCTGGACATCGACGCGCGCCGGCTGGCGCGGGTAAAGGACACCTTCTCGCGCACCGGCGTGGGCGCCGATGCGCAGGTCAAGGTGGCCGATGCCAGTGATCCCGGTTCGTGGTGGGACGGGGTGCCGTTCGACGCGATCCTGCTCGACGCGCCGTGTTCGGCCACCGGCATCATCCGTCGCCAGCCCGATGTGATGTTCCATCGCCGTGCCGAGGACGTGGACGCGCTGGTGGGCGTGCAGGCACGCCTGCTGGAAGCCTGCTGGTCGATGCTGCGTCCGGGCGGGGTGCTGCTGTATGCGACCTGCTCGATCCTGCGCGCGGAGAACATCGACCAGGTGCAGGCCTTCCTGAAGTGGCATCCGGATGCCTCTGCCGACGCGCTGGATGACGGATTCGGCATTGACTGCGCGGGAGTGGCACGCCAGCGCCTGCCCGGTGATGATGGCGGCGACGGCTTTTTCTATGCGCGTCTGCTAAAAAGCGCCTGATACCTTTTCCGATCCTGCGGTGCCCATGCTGACCACACGCGCTTCACGTGAGACCTCGTTGCTGGTCCTGATGGCCCTGCTGGTGCTGGGCGCGGGCCTGGGCCTGCGCGATCCCTGGCCGTCGGACGAGCCGCGTTTCGCACTGGTCGCCAAGCAGATGGTGATCAGCGGCGACTGGCTGTTCCCACATCGCGGGTTGGAGCTGTATTCGGACAAGCCGCCGATGCTGATGTGGCTGCAGGCCACGCTGTATTCGGTCATCGGCAACTGGCGCATCGCCTTCCTGTTGCCGTCGATGCTGGCCGCGCTGGGCACGCTGTGGTGCGTGCATGACCTGGGGCGGCGGCTGTGGACGCGGCGGGTAGGGCTGTACGCGGCCTGGCTGCTGCTGTTCGCACTGCATTTCACCTTCCAGTCGAAGAAGGCGCAGATCGATCCGCTGATCGTGTTCTTCATCACCTTGGCCAACTATGGGTTGATCCGGCACCTGCTGCTGGGCCCGGCGTGGGGCTGGTGGTGGTTCGGCTGGTTCGCCGCCGGGCTGGGGGTGATCACCAAGGGCGTGGGCGTGGTCGCGTTGCTGATGATCGTCCCGGCCGCGCTGGCCTCGGTCCGGGGCTGGCGCGGGGTGGGCCTGAGCGTGCGCCATTGGCAGTTCTGGCTGGCGCCGCTGTTGTTCCTGCTGGCCATCGCGCTGTGGCTGGTGCCGATGGTGGTCGTCGCCCTGTCCACCGGCTCGGTCGAGTACCGCGCCTACATGGACGACATCCTGTTCCGGCAGACCGCTGGCCGCTATGCGCAGTCCTGGGACCACCACCAGCCGTGGTGGTACTTCCTGGGCATCATGCCGTCGATGTGGATTCCGGCGTTCCTGGCCGTTCCCTGGGCACTACCCGCCTGGTGGCGGCGGCTGCGCCGGCGCGATCCGCGCTATCTGGTTCTGCTGGGCTGGTGGGCGCTGATCGTCCTGTTCTTTTCCATCCCCGACGGCAAGCGCGATGTCTACATCCTGCCTTCGCTGCCGATGTTCTGCCTGGCGCTGGCGCCGCTGCTGCCCGGCCTGCTGCGCAAGCGCGCGTTCCAGTGGCTGCTGGCGGCCTTCACTGCCGGGCTGGCGCTGTTCACCCTCGGCGCAGGCGGCGCGCTGTTGACCGGCCAAGGGGGCCTGGAGGCGAGGTTGATGGGCTCGCGCGGCATCGACCAGGCCGCCATCGCCTCACTGGCCTGGGCCGCCGTGGCGATGGGCTGCTGGGGCATTGTCAGCTTGCTGGCCTGGGGGCATCGCCGCGCGCATCTGGGCGTGGTATCCACGCTGACCGGGGTCTGGTTGCTGTACAGCCTGGTCGGGTATCCGTTGTTGAACAGCGCCAGTTCGGCCAGTGGACTGATGCACGCCGTTGGCCAGCGCATCGGGCCCGATGCCGAACTGGGGCTGGTGGCGTGGAAGGAGCAGAACCTGCTGATGGCCGACCGCCCGGCGGCGACCTTCGGCTTCCAGAAGGACTGGGATGCACAGCTCCGCGATGGCGTTGCCTGGCAGGCGCAGGCGCCTGCCACGCGCTGGCTGCTGGTGCAGCAGGACGCCCTGTTGCCCTGCGTGGACCGCAGCCGCGCCGAGTTGGCCGGAATCTCCAACCGCCGTCGTTGGTGGCTGGTGCCGGCCGCCGCTGTCCACGGTGCCTGCGAGCTGCCTGCCGATGCGCGCGAGCGCGAGCGTGCGCTGCAGGCGCGGCAGTTCGAAGAATGACCGCGTACAGCCAGCTGCCTGCAGCGTTCCAGCGGACAGCGCGCGTTCTGTATCGGCTGGCCAGAATCGCTGTCCGTTGCCGCCCTGACCTGATGAGCCTCCCGTGAGTCTGCCTCCCTACGGCTACGCCAACGACCTGCACCGATCCGGGGCGCCGCAAGGCATGCGTGCGCGCATTGCTCGCGGCATGGGCCAGCTTGGGCTGCTGCTGATGCCGGCGCTGGTGGTTTCCACGCCGGTCAACCTGCTGCCGTTCGGGCTGCTGTTGCTGGCCAGCACCCTGCTGGTGCCCGGGCTGCTGTGGGATGCCCGCCGCGACGCGGGGCCGACGGTGAAGGTGCTGGCGCTGCTGATGCTGGCGGTCCTGGCGGGCGGGGTGGTGTCGATGCTGCTGTTCGAGCATGGCTTCCGCGACGTGGACAATCGCTCGCGGTTCTTCGTCATGCCGTGGATCGCGCTGTGGGTGTGTGCGCTCGACCTTCGGCTGCGCTGGCTGTGGCGTGGTGCCCTGGTGGGCCTGGTGCTGGTCTTCGTACTGTCGTTGCGACAGGTGCTGGGCGGCGCGCCGCGTGCGGAGCTGTTCACCAATGCCATCGTGCTGGCGGACATCGTGGTGATGCTGCTGGTGCTCGCATTGTTCTGCCGGCCCCACGGGGTACGCGGTTGGGCCTGGGGCCTGCCGGCGCTGGCCCTGGGGTGCGCGGCGCTGGTGCTGACCGGCAGCCGCGGTGCGTTGCTGGCGCTGCTGGCGGTATTCCTGGTGATGGCGCTGAGCCTGCGCTGGCGTACCTTGCGCCTACGACTGCTGATCCTGGCGGCGATGCTTGGCGTGGCCGGCGTGGCGCTTGTCGCCGTACCGGAGCTGCGCCAGCAGGTGCGGCTGACCGAGCTGCACAACGACGTGCGGCGGCTCGAGCACGGTGATACCGATTCATCGGCAGGTGCGCGCGTGGAGCGCCTCCAGGTGGCCTGGGACACCTTCGTCGACCATCCGTTGACCGGCGTGGGCGTGGGCCATTTCGACACCGCCATGCAGCGCTTGCCGGAGTGCCGCGACAACCCGATGGAACCGCGTTGCCACCTCGGCCATGCGCACAACGACCTCGCCGAATGGGGCGCCACCCAGGGCGCGCCGGGCGCCCTGCTGCTGCTGGCCGTGTACGGCGTGCCGCTGTGGCTGTTCCTGTGGCTGCACCGGCGCAGTGGCCGTTCCACCTTCCGCGGGCCGGCGGCCGCCGGGGTGATGATCGTGGTCAGCTACATTCTGTGCGGGCTGACCCAGTCGATGTTCGCCCACCAGATCACCGCCAGCTTCTACGCTTCCATCGTCGGCGCGCTGGCCGGGCTGTCGCGCCTGGAAGCCCTGCGCCACCAGCGTCGGCTGTCCGCCGCTGCGGCGCCCGACGCGGCCTGAGCGGGGTTACTTTCCGCCGACCGGCTGCCCGTTCTGCAGCAGCCACAGCATGATCGTCTTCTGCCGCACGTAGTTGGCGCTGACGAAGGATTCGATCAGCCCCGGCCATCCATCCAGCATGCCACCGCGCAGCACGTAACCACGGAAGAACCGCCATGCCGGGGCCAGCACCAGCTTGGCCAGGGTCGCCCTGCGGCCACGCGCGAACTCATGTTCGGCCATCATCCGCGCGTACTTCTGCTTCTTGTCCAGCAGCTGCATGAAGTTGCGGAACGGATGGTGCAACAGGTCGCCTGCCAGCAGGCCGGCCGGTCCGTCCAGTGACACTGCTTCGTGGATTTCGCGGTCGCCGCGCCAGCCGCCACGACGGCGGTCGAACAGCCGCAGCACCCGGTCGGGGTAGGCGGTGCCGTGCTTGAGGAAGCGTCCGTAGTATTCCGAGCAGCGCGCGAAGCGATAGCCGGCGACGCTGCCAAAGCCGGCCGCGCGCGCCGCTTCGATGCTCTGGCGCAGCGGTGCGGACACGCGCTCGTCGGCGTCCAGGCACAGCACCCAGTCATGCGCGGCCTGCTGCACGCAGAAGTCCTTCTGGTTTCGGAAGCCATCGAAGGGGCGCTGCAGCACGCGGGCGCCGGCGGCACGGGCGACCTCCACGGTGGCGTCGGTGGAAAAAGAATCCACCACTACGATGTCCTCGCAGAAGGACAGCGAGGCCAGGCAGTCGGCCAGCCGGTCGGCCTCGTTGAAGGTGATGATGCAGGCCGACAAGGGCGCGCGCGGTTCGGGTCGGGCAGAGGTCATGCAACCGGGCCTTGGGCGTGTTCGTCGCAGAGCCTAGCAGCGACACCGCCGATTGGCGATGCGATACTAGCCGCCGGCCATCGAAGAGGAGCTGACCGACGTGCCACGCCACTACCTGTTGTACGGATCGGAACGTTACGCGCTGGCCATCCTGCGGCCCGTGCAGGCGGCGATCCGGGCGCGCGGCGACGAGACGGCCTGGTTCTTCGACGGCCCGGGCGCGGAAGACCTCGCCGCGGATGAAACCCTGCTGACGGTGGAACAGGTACGCGCCTGGGACCCCTATGCGGTGATCACCTCGTCCAATGCGGTGCCGCACTTTTTTCCCGGCGTGAAGGTGGAAACCTTCCATGGCTTCGATGCGGGCAAGCCGCGGCACATCTACGTGCGCGGGTTCTTCGATCTGTACTGCACCACCGGCCCGCGTGACACGGCCGCGTTCTCGGCGTTGGCCGAGGCGCAAGGCCATTTCGCGGTAGTGGAGACCGGATTCCCGAAGATCGACCCGTTCATGAGCCAGCTGCCGGCACAGCCCGAACCCGTGCGTGAACCGCCGGTGGTGCTGTACCACTCGACATTCTCGCCGTCCTGGAGCGCGGCCGGCGTGTTGCATGACGAGATCGCTCGGCTGTCGCGCACCGGCGAGTGGCGCTGGATCGTCACCTTCCATCCGAAGATGGATCCGGAGATCGTGGCGCGCTACCGCGCGCTGGAAAACGAGTACCTGCGTTTTGCAGACAACGACAACATCCTGGAGCTGTTCCCGCAGGTCGACCTGATGTGTTCGGACACGTCTTCGGCATTGAACGAGTTCCTGCTGACCTACAAGCCGGTGGTTACCTTCAAGAACCGTCGCCCCGGCCCGCAGCTCATCGACATCGATGACCCGGCCGAATTCGAAGGCGCGATCCGGCGTGCACTCGCCCGGCCGCCGGAGCTGATGGCAGCCATCCGCGAGTTCGCCGATACGTTGCATCCCTATCGCGACGGGCGTTCCAGCGAGCGGATCCTGCAGGCGATCGATGACTTCGTCGCCAAAGGGGGGCGCAACCGCAAGCCCAAGCCGCTGAACTTCTGGCGCAAGATCAAACTGCGCCGGCGCATCGGCTACTGGGGTCCAGCGCGCACCCGCTGACCCCGCGTGCAGCGCTGGATCATCACCAGCGCAGCTTGCGCCGGGCGAGCGCCGCACCGAGTGTTTCCAGCACCTCCGCGGCCTGCGCCTGCGGCAGATAACGCAGGCACAGCGCGACGTCGCCGCGTGCACCGGCGGTATCCAGCCAGACGCTGCTGGTGCCCAGCAGACGGTCCAGCGGCGAGCGTGAAAGCCGCAGCGCCTGCAGCTTGTCCAGTTCTGCCCAGCGCCACCAGCGACGCCACCAGCCACCCCGCAGCGCCACATGCTGGCCGTCCAGGTGCCAGCCGATGCGCGCCATCTGCAGGCGTGCCGTCCACAGCGCCACCGGTATCCAGGCCAGCACCAGCAGGCCCAGGTAGCCCCAGCGCCAGGTCAATCCTGCCGCCAGCACCGGGGTCAGCCACAGGCTGGTAACGCACAGGCGCCAGCTTCCGCGCAGCGGCACCGGCTGCCACTGCGCAGGCGGCCACTGCACCTGTGGCAGCAGGTGGCTCACCAGCGCATCGCAGGCCTGCGGGGTGGCCAGTGGAGCCAGCTCGCGCAGTCCCCGTTGCTGGTGGTCTTCAGTGCCCTGGCTGGCGGCGCTGTCAATGCGCAGCTGGCGCCGGCCGGCCCACCGCTGCAGCAGCGTTTCACTGAGTGTCCAAGCCTGGATGCGGCGCAGTGCCACGCTGCTGCGCACCTTGCTCAGCAAGCCACTGCTGACGGTCAGCCGCCGCTGCTGTTCGCTCAGCTCGAAGCCGTAATAGCGCAACAGGGCCAGCAGCACCGACAGTGCGCGCAGGGTCAGCCAGCCGACGATCAGCAGCCCCGCCGCGATCAGCAGCAGGCCACTGATCCCCGGCTGCAGGCCGCTGGCATAGCCGAAGGCCTGGCGCCCTCCCTGCTCGACGAACGCATCCATGCTGCGCCGGGGCACCACCTGCACCAACGCCGCCAGCGCTGCGGCCACCATCACCCAGCCGCGGTTGGACAGCAGGCCCAGTTTTACGACTTCGCCAGTGGTCATGCGCAGCAGGAGGTGGCGCTCGTCGGCCTCCGGCAACGGCGGTGGCGTGCCGTCATCAGTGCGGCCAGCGTCCACCTGCGGCGCCGGGCCGCGGTGGCGTACGCGCTGCTCCAGCGCCAACGCCTCATCCATCCGAAGCACCCGCATCTCAGCTTCAGGGCGGTTGCCACCGGCCGATTCCAATCGCAGTTCGGCCACCCCGAACAGCCGGTGCAGCAGGTTCTGGTGCACCACCACGTTATGGATGCGCGCGAACGGAATCTCGCGCCGGTTGCGCGAAAACACGCCGCTGCGGATGCTGATGCCGTCCTCGCCGATCCGGTAACGGTAGCTCAGGTACTGCAGCACCGAGGCCAGCACCAGCACCGCGATGACGATCAGCGGGCCCAGCTGGGCCCACAGCGGATCACGGTCGCCGCGCTGGCCGAACACCAGCAGCGCGACCAGCGGCAGCAGGTACTGGCGCAGCTGCAGGATCAGCACGAACAGCCAGGACCACGGATGCAGCCGGCGCTCCTGGTCGGCGCGGGGCAGGGGCGGAGGCGGGGTGCTCACAGGGCGTCGGCGTCCTGGTCCAGCTGGCGCGCGAGCGTGTCGCGCAGGTGCTCGGCATCGGCCTCGTCCAGGCCGTCCAGCACCACCGCACTGAAGCGGCTGCCGGCGGTGTGGACCACCAGCGTGGCCAGCCGCGCGCGGCGCTGCAGCGGGCCGCGACGGACGTCCAGATGCTGCACGCGGGAGGTCGGCACGCGGGTGTCGCGCTGCCACCACAGGTCGCGGCGCAGGCCCAGCCCGGTGCCATCCAGCCGCCACCAGGTGCGGCGCATCCTGCGCCAGCCGATCCGTGCCCCCAGCAGGGCACCGGCCAGCAGCCAAGCGACGGCCGCTGCGATACCGCCCGGCAGGTCCAGCAGCCACCACGCCGCGGCGGCCGGCAGCCCGGGGAATACCGCACCGGCCGGCAGGCCGCCGAGCGCGGCCAGGCGTGCGGCGCGCAGCGGCAACAGCTGCCAGCCGTCGGGCATGTCAGTGGAGGTTGAAGGTGAGGTCACGCAGGCTCCGGGTGCAGGCAATGGCGACAACGTTAGCAGGGCCAGGCCTGCGCCATGCTACTGGGCGGCCTGGATCAGTGCGTCCACGTCCAGCAGGTGGCCGGCGCGCTCGGCCTTGGTGCGCAGGTAGTGCTCGTTTTCGGTCGTGATGTCACCGGTCACCGGAATGCACTCGACCACGTCCATGCCCGCATTGCGCAGGCGCTGTGCCTTGGTCGGGTTGTTGCTGAGCAGTGCGATCCGCGCGATGCCCAAGCCCCGCAGCATCGCCACCGCGCTGCCGTAGCGGCGCTCGTCGGCGCCGAAGCCCAGCTGCGCATCGGCGTCGATGGTGTCCAGTCCGTCGTGCTGGTAACCGTAGGCGCGCATCTTGGCGGCGATGCCGGTGCCCCGGCCTTCCTGGTCCAGGTACAGCAGCACACCGCCGCCGAGTTCCTTCAGCTTGTGCAGGCCGCGCCGCAGCTGGTCGCCGCAATCGCACTTCAACGAGCCGAACAGATCGCCGGTCAGGCAGGACGAATGCACGCGCACCGGCACCACGGCGGCAAGGTCGGGCTGGCCGACGATGATCGCGACCTGGTCGCGCTGCGCCACGCCACCGCGGAACACCGCGAAAGTGGTCATGCCGATGTCGCGCAGCGGCACCGGTGAGCGTGCCACCAGTTCGTAATCATGGGCCGCATGCGCGGCGCCCTCGGCAAGGTCGCACAGGGCGACCTGGGCGGCTGCTTCAAAGCGCGAATCCGCCGGGTCCAGCGGCAGGCCGACCATTGCCGGCAGCAGCAGCCCCAGCCTTGCCAGCTCCACCGCACCGGCATCCAGTGCATCGCCGGCGCTTGCGTCTGCCGGCATCGGACCGGGCTCGCGCAGGTAGCCCAGCGAAGGCAGGGCATCGAAGTCGACCCCCTGCAGTGGCAGGCGCACGCCGTGCGGCGTCTCCATTCCCAACACGCGGGCACGGGTCTCGGTCAGGAACAGGTAATGGCGGCCGGCGGCCAGGCCGGCAAAGGCATCGAAGCTGCGCCGGGTGGCGCTGTCCAGCGCGATCGCCGCCAGCCGCTGCTGAGCGTCGCCGGTGATCACCACCGGACGCCCGGATCGCAGCTCGGCGACCGCGCGTTCGCAACGGATCGCCGCCGGGTCACCGAACAGGGAGGAGAAGGCAGCAGGCATGGCAGGACCGGGCAGGGAGTAAGCAAGCGATAAATGGGGGCCACGACGACGGAATCAACCGTCAGTGTGGATGCCTGACGGTGGCATACGGGTTGGGCTCCTGGTCGTCTGGACGCAGGGTATAGCGCTTGTAGGTCCACTGGTACTGTGCCGGGTCGCGCCGTGCGATGCGCTCGATGCCGGCGTTCAGTGCGGCGGCGGCCACGTGCAGGTCCGGGTCGGCCACCGCCGGATCGGCGGCCTCCAGGTGCAGGGCGAACTGCATGTCCGGGCCGGTGCGTTCGCACCAGCCGTACAGCACGGTGGCGCCTGTGCGCTCGGCCAGCCGGTTGACCAGGGTCATGGTCAGGGCGGGCATGCCGAAGAACGGCACGAACACGCCGTCGCCGGCCTTGGGCTGCTGGTCGGGCAGGATTCCGGTGGCGCCGCCGTCCTTGAGCACCTTGAACAACTGGCGCACCGCAGGGCCTTCGGCACGCACCTGCTGCACATTGTGGCCGCCGCGTACGATCTGCAGGAAGGCATCCCCGGCCGGATCTTCTGGCGCCTTGTAGACGATGGCGATCTGCCCGCGCGAGGCCAGCCACTGGTTCAACAGCTCCCAGTTGCCGAAGTGCGGAGCGGCCACGATCACGCCCTTGCCGGAAGCCAGCGCGGCGTCGTACAGCGCCTCGCCGTGGCGTTCCTTCAGGTGATCGCGCAGGTTGCTCGCCGCGGGGCGGGTCCACAGCCAGAGCGTCTCCACCGCCTGCAGGGCAGTGGAGCGCAACACGTCGCGGTGCATCCGCGCGCGCTGTGCGCCGTCCAGTTCCGGGTAGGCCAGTTCCAGGTTGCGTCGGGTCACCCGGCTTTCCCGCGCGTTGCCGCGGATCCATGCCCAGGCCAGGGCGTGGGCGAAGCCGCGCAGGACCGGCCACGGCAGGCGGGTGAACAGGGTGGCGGCCCGGTAGGCCAGCCGGGCTTTGCGTTCCGGATTCATCCGGCCAAGTTTAGCGTGGCCGCTGCTAAGGTGGCGGGCTGCCCTTGCTTCGAGGTCCCCATGCTCGTCCTGATCCAGCGCGTCAGCCAGGCTGCCGTCCACGTCGATGATCTGGCCGTGGGGCAGATCGGCCCGGGCCTGCTGGCCCTGGTGGGCATGGAGCCTGGCGATTCGGAGGCCCAGCTGCAGCGGATGGCCGATCGGTTGCTCGGCTACCGTGTATTTGCTGACGAGGCGGGAAAAATGAACCGGTCTCTTCGCGACACGGGCGGCGGATTGCTGCTGGTCAGCCAGTTCACGCTGGTCGCAGACACCGCCTCCGGCATGCGTCCGAGCTTCACCACGGCGGCGCCGCCGGCCGAGGCTGAACGAGGGTTCAACCGTTTTGTGGAGATATGTCGTGAAAAGCATGCCTTCGGGGTGGAAACGGGACGCTTTGGCGCCCATATGGTCGTCAGCCTGGTCAACGACGGTCCTGTGACCTTCCTGCTCAGGCCCTGACCCCCCGGGACCACCGCCCGGGCAGGCCGGGCGAGGGGCTGGTATAATGCTACGTTCCCTTTTCCTACTCCAGCCGGTGGCGCGAGCATCCATGGCCAACGAACGTCCTGCCCAATCCGAAATCAAGCAACTGATCAGCAAGGGCCTGGAACAGGGCTACCTGACCTATGCCGAAGTCAACGATCACCTGCCCGACGACATGGTCGATCCGGAGCAGATCGAAGACATCATCGGCATGATCAACGGCATGGGCATTGATGTCCATGAAGTGGCCCCTGATGCGGAAACCCTGCTGCTCAATGACGGCAACACCGGCAACCGCGAGGTGGATGACACCGCCGCTGAAGAAGCCGCTGCCGCACTGACCGCACTCGACACCGAAGGTGGCCGCACCACCGACCCGGTGCGCATGTACATGCGCGAAATGGGTACGGTCGAGCTGCTGACCCGCGAAGGCGAAATCGCCATCGCCAAGCGCATCGAAGAAGGCCTGGGCCAGGTCCAGGCCGCCCTCGGCCTGTTCCCGGTATCGGTCGAATCGCTGCTGTCCGATTACGAAGCGCACAAGGAAGGCAAGAAGCGCCTGGCCGAAGTAATCGTCGGCTTCAACGACCTGTCCGAAGAAGTGCCGGCCCCGGCCGTTGTCGAGGACACCAGCGACGACGCTGATGCCGACGAGGACGACGACGAGGAAGAAGACGGCGACGACGCCGAGGAAGAAGCCGGCCCGACCGGCCCGGATCCGGAAGAAGTCGCCGCGCGCATGCAGGCGCTGGCCGATGCCTTCAATGCCTTCAAGAAGGCGGCCGCCAAGGGCGATGGCAAGAACCTGCTGAAGCTCCGCGAGGAGATGTCGGCGGTGTTCGTCACCCTGAAGCTGCCGCTGCCGCTGACCGACGTGCTGACCAAGCAGCTGCGCGACACCATGGCCGGCATCAAGTCGCATGAGCGTCGCGTGCTGAACCTGGCGACGGTCACCGCGCGCATGCCGCGCAAGGACTTCATCCGTTCGTGGGAAGGCAACCAGACCAACCTTGAGTGGGTGGAAGACGCACTGAAGCGCAAGCAGAAGTGGTCGTCGGCCCTGCGTGACGTCAAGGACCAGATCATCTCCGAACAGCAGGCCACGATCGATATCGAGAAGGGCACCCTGCTGAGCCTGGATGACCTGAAGGAAATCAGCCGTGCGATGGCTTACGGCGAAGCCCGTGCGCGCAAGGCCAAGAAGGAAATGGTCGAGGCCAACCTGCGCCTGGTCATCTCCATCGCCAAGAAGTACACCAACCGCGGCCTGCAGTTCCTCGACCTGATCCAGGAAGGCAACATCGGCCTGATGAAGGCCGTGGACAAGTTCGAGTACCGTCGCGGCTACAAGTTCTCCACGTATGCGACCTGGTGGATCCGCCAGGCCATCACCCGTTCGATCGCCGACCAGGCGCGCACCATCCGTATTCCGGTGCACATGATCGAAACGATCAACAAGTTGAACCGCATTTCCCGCCAGATGCTCCAGCAGTACGGCCGCGAGGCCACGCCGGAGGAGCTGGCCAAGGAAATGGACATGCCGGAAGACAAGATCCGCAAGGTGATGAAGATCGCCAAGGAGCCGATCTCGATGGAAACCCCGATCGGCGACGACGAGGATTCCCATCTGGGCGACTTCATCGAGGACACCAACGTGGAGTCCCCGATCGAGAACACCACCAACATCAACCTGTCTGAGACCGTGCGCGACGTGCTGGCCGGCCTCACCCCGAGGGAAGCCAAGGTGCTGCGCATGCGCTTCGGCATCGACATGAACACTGATCACACGCTGGAAGAAGTCGGCAAGCAGTTTGACGTCACCCGCGAGCGCATCCGCCAGATCGAAGCGAAAGCGCTGCGCAAGCTGCGTCACCCGAGCCGTTCCGAGCAGCTGCGCAGCTTCCTGGATATCGACTGATCCCTGTCGGTGCGTGAAGCGTTTTGAAGAACCCCGCTCCGGCGGGGTTTTTTGTTTGTTGCCAAGGACTTCATTACGTAACAATAAAATTCATAAGTCACTGTTTTTAAAAGAATCAAACGAAACAATGTCGAATTTTACGTAACATATTTCGTAACATGGACTGCCGTATCAGGCCCCCTGGATTCCAGCGGATCCTTGATGTGTATGACCGTATTCAGGTTGTTCAGCTGCTCCACATGAATTTGCCAAAAACGTGTGCTCTACGTCACAGATCAGGGGTTAATCTGCACATGCCATCCATGACGGATGCAGTCCACAGGGGGACTTCAATGTTGGCTCGCTTCACCGGTGACGAAGGTCGCCGCAATCTGCTGTACACGCTGTCCGAGCAGAAACTGGTACGCGGCGACAAGGCGCTCGCCGAAGCTCTCGCCAGCAGCGTGACCTTGCTGGAGGCCCAGACCGGTGCCGCCGTCATTCACCAGGGTGGAGTGGACAATGACGTCTACTTCATCGTGACCGGATCCTTCGACGTGTTCGTCAATGGCAAGCGCGTCGCACGACGCCATGCCGGCGAGCACGTGGGCGAGATGGCCGCCGTGCAGCCGACGCAGATCCGCTCGGCCACGGTGGTGGCCGTCGAACCCAGTGTCGTCGCACGTGTCAGTGCGGCCCGCCTGGAGGACCTTGCCGAGCAGTTCCCGCAGATCCACCGCTACGTGGCGCAGGAACTGGCGCGCAGGCTGTACCAGCGCAACGACCACATCGGCAGTGCCCGCGACCGCACCAAGGTGCTGGTGCTGGCGTCGCCGCAGTCAGCCGCGGCGGCGCAGGTGGTGCAGGAAACGTTGGCCTGCGAAGGCTTCACCGTGCGCCAGTGGCAGGATGGCCTGGCCCGCAATGGCGGCTTGTCCGTGCAGCGCCTGCAGGAACTGGCGGCGGGCGTGGACTTTGCGGTGGTGATCTCCGGCGACGACAACGCACCGGCATCGCCGGATGCGTGGCCTGCCACGCGTGATGCGCTGCTGCTGGAAACCGGCGTGCTGCTGGGTGTACTGGGCAGCGACCGCACCGTGCTGCTGGAAGCGCGCGGTGAGCATGCCGGCGTGGAAGACCTGCCGGGCGTGGTCAACGTGACGTGGCAGCCGGACCCCAGCGATGAGCTGGAGGCCGTGCTCGCCCCGGCCTGCACCCGCCTGCGACGTTACTTCGAGCGGCAGGGGCCCTTCGCGGTGGCGTGATGGGTGGTGACGTGCCGACCATCACAGGTCGGCACGTTGTGGGTAGTGCGCGATGACGCACCGGTGTCTGGAGTACGGCCGCGGGCTTGCATTAGACTGGGCGGCCGCAAGCGGGCCTATAGCTCAACGGTTAGAGCAGAGGACTCATAATCCTTTGGTTCCAGGTTCGAATCCTGGTGGGCCCACCACACGGCGTCTCCTGCCTTCGCGGCGCGCCGCTCAGCAGCCCCGCGCGCTGGATAGATCCAGGATTCCCGCCTCCCGCCACGCTCCTTCCGGCCGCACGACACACAGCGCGGGGCTGTCCACGGTGATGGCGTCGATGGCGGGCATGAGATCCTTGATGACCTCCATGTACTCACGGTCCGAGTAATGGAAGCGTGGCCGGCCCTCGCGTGGCTGGAATCCGTAGCGCAGGTAGTACTGCGCCAGGCCGGGTTCGATGTGCAGCAAAATGTGCCGATACCCCTTGTCTTCGGCAAGCGAAAATGCCGACTGCAGCAGCGCTTGGCTGACCGTACCGCCCCGGAATCGCCGGCGCACCGCCACGCGTTCGACCTTGGCGAAATCGGCGAACCAGCGGACGCGCAGTACGCCCGCCGCTTCCTCGTCGAATGTCGCCAGCAGGTGGGTGGAGCCGGCCACGTCGTTTCCATCGAACTCTTCGCGAAGCGGACATTGCTGCTCTTCCACATAGACGATGGAGCGCACGGCAATGACCTCGGTGAGATCGTGCAGCGTACGCGCGATGCGGATGCTGATCGGTGGCGGTGTCGACATGTTGATCTGCTCGGTCATCATCACGGTAATCAAAGCCGGAAGCCCTGCAGTGGCGCATCCAGCGGCGGCAGCTCCATGTAACCCACGGGCCCGGCGGTGGGCTGGAAGCCGAACGAGGTCAAGACGCGCGCTCCGTCTGCGGTGACAGCGCGTGCGCACGCCACCAGTTGCCAGGTGAGCAGCGAATGGATGGCGGCCATGCCCTGTACCAGCGCTTTTGCACTGGTAGGCGACGATGCCGCGACGATCCAGGTATACGAAGCTGCAGCGGGCTGGTGCGGCTTCAGCAGCTCGTCCGGTGCAGGGTTGCGGGTATCCAGTGCGCCAGCGCGAAGTCGTGCCAGCGCCTCGGCGGACAGCGGCAGGGTGGCAAGCAGGCCGGTCACCTTTCCATGCGGCCGATGCACCAGTATCGCGGCCGGCGCCACGGCCTGCACTGCCGTAAAGGTGGCCGCCGAAGCGAGTGGCGCGTCCACCCGGCTGGAGGCCAAGGCCAGCCCGTCGACGATGTCCGTCGCGGACGCCTGCCGGAGGTCGAAGAGCGCGGCGACCTCGAGGATCGCGGTCGGGTTGCTACAGCGTCCACCCGGATCGGCGCTTTGCAGCAGAAGGTCCAGGGTGAGGGGCGGGCAGGGACTTGGCATGATCGAATCCTCGGGCGGCGAAGGGCGCATTGAGCTGCAGGCGTGCTGTCTGCTCGCGGCATCGGTCAACGCCGGAGGGTCGTGCCTGTCAGCTTCAGATCCTCCGGGATTGCAAGCGTTGAGAACCGTTGTTTCTCTCAATGGCCGGTAATCGGGCTGATGCACGGTGCATCTCCGGCATCCGTCGTGCACATATGAATCTTGATCGTCGCAAACAGCGCGATACATGTCTCGGAACGGCGCCCCGCGGGCGACCACGGTCGGCCTGGACACGACACTGGGTGATTAGCGGGAGCCTGGTCCACGGTGATGGCCAGGTTCTTTTGCAACTCCGGCCATGCAAACACGCGCTCTTGGCGGGTGTTGTCGCCAGTTCTTCGTTGGGGTTATCGACCCATGTCTGGCAGGGCAATGTCGGCCTCGCGCACGGCGCGCTCGAACTGCGGCCGACCGAACCAATAGCCCTGCATCAGGCGGATGCCGAGATCCGACAGACACTGCGCCTCGTCGCGGGTCTCTATGCCCTCGGCGATGACATCGATAGCCAACTGCGCGCACATGGAGACCACGCCCGCCACGATCGCGCGTCGTGCAGGGCTGTGGTCGATCCCGCGGATCAGCGCCATGTCCAACTTGACCAGGTCCGGCTGAAAGTCGGCCAGCAGGTTCAGGCCCGCAAACCCGGCCCCGAAATCATCGATCGCCGTCTTGAAGCCGATCCGCTTGTACTCGCTCAGGATCTCGGCCAGCCACTTGCCATCGCTGACCTTCTCTCCCTCGACGGTTTCAAAGATGATCCGCTCTACCGGAAAGCCATGCCGGGCCGCGGCCTGAAGCGTAGAGCGTATGCACACCTCTGGCCGATAGATCGCATTTGGCAGGAAGTTGATTGAAAGGTGTGATTCCAGATTCAACGACGCCGCGATCCGGATGGCTTTCTCACGACAGGCCTGGTCAAACGAATAACGGTTTTCCGCCGTGATACGTGACAGTACCGAGCTTGCCGGCTCGCCCGCCGGACCGCGCACCAGCGCTTCGTGCGCGAACACCCTGCGAGCCTGCACATCAACGATGGGCTGAAATGCATAACTGAAATCGAACTGCAACGGATCCGCGTCGCGGCATGAGCTGCATCCAACGCGCAGATCGGTGGGGGGCATGCGGTTGATTCCGTTCTCGGGTCGAGACAATGAGAATAGCCGACGCCCATCACGGTCATGTCGACGCCGACATCATTCAGTCAGCCTCCGCTGCTTGACCTGATCTGCGCGGTCAGCAGGCGGGTCAGGTTGCGGCGGGCAAAGTAACCCTGCAGCTGTCGTGCCTTGATGGTCATCGCTTTCAGCCGGGGTTGGGCGTCCGGCCGGTGCTCCACCCGGTAGCAACGCGATGCCCCACACAGCTCGGCCTGGCTGGCGGTGACCAGAATCACGGTAACCTCCAGGCTGGAGAAAGCAGCCTCGGTGGCGATGTCTGGGTTCTCCATGCTGGCGCGCTCGATCAGCGTGCGGAATCGTCCCAGGTCGCGTTCGCCGCCGCTGTTGAGTGCCCCTACGGTAGTCGCGCGGCGGACGTCATCGTCATCACCGGGAACAGCCTGGCGCCAGCGCTCCGTGCGTTCGGGAATGACAGCGCGAACGACCCTGCCGGTGGGCTCGATCAGGTCGATGACCACATCGAGCAGATAGACCGGTTCCAGCCCCAGGTTGGTCACGAAGCAATGCGCATCCAGGTCCTTCCCGGCGCCGGACGTGATCAGGATGGAAGGCCGCTGCTGGCGACGGTAACTGCGCAGGAAGAAACTGAGGTAGACGACCCAGATCAAGGCCGTCACGCAGGTCATGGCTGCGGTTATCAGGGGGGCGAAATGGAGAAGCTTTTGAAGCACGGTGAAGTTGATCCAGTGGAGCCGACGCATGCCAGCACGCTGGCGCACATCATCGCCCTTGAACAGCCTGCATCCTGTGAAGCGTCCACCAGCAGGGACGGGGCAGCATGCGCCTGCAGACGCGATCATCACGATTCTTTATTCAACTCCGGGCTAAGGTCTGTCTCCGCCACCGGAGAACGCCGTGCCGCTCCATGCCCTTGTTTATGCAAGCCAGATGGCTGCCGACCTTCCGGCCGGACGACTCGAAGGGCTCGTCCAGGATGCGGCGCGGTTCAATCAGTTGGCGGGAGTGACCGGGCTGCTCCTGTTCGATGGTGAACGCTTTCTGCAGTATCTGGAGGGCCCGCAGCAGGGCGTGCACGCGGCCTACGGGCGGGTGCTCGCCGCATCGAGCCATGTCGACATCCTGCAGCTCGCCGGGGGGCTGGTCGGGACGCGGCTATGTCCCTTCTGGTCCATGACGCGGGTGGACACGGAGCGACGGGACCTGGGAAAGGTGGCAGCGGCAGACTGGAACAGCTTCGTACGCCGGGGAACCGCGGTACGGCCTACGGCGGTCGACCATCTGGACCGTATCGTGGCGCGGCACCGGCAGGAAATGCGCACTCCGGGCTGAAGCGATCCGAGCCCGGACGCTTCAGCCATCCGCCTCGACGTCCGCCGCGCTTTCGCATTTCTGCTTCTTCGGCGCACACAGCCGATCCAACAGCGCCAGCGTGACCCCGTTGCTCCAGCCGAAGCCATCCTGAAGCGGATACTCGCCACCGCCGCCACCGCCGGCCGATCCATCCACCACGTACTTCTCCACCAGCTTCTGTTCGCGGTCGTACACCGATTGCACGGTGCGCAGGAAGCGTGTTCCCAGCTGCCGTGCCAGCCGGTCCTGGCCGTAGCGCTGCAGGCCATCCACCGCCACCCACTGCAGCGGTGCCCACCCATTGGGCGCGTCCCACTGCTGGCCGGTGGTCAGCGTGGTGGTCAACAGGCCTCCCTGTTTCACCAGCTGCGCCTCCACGGCAGCGGCCGTGCGTCGTGCCTGCGGCTTGCTGGCGACGTCCAGCCACAGCGGGAACAGCGCAGCAGCCGTGAGGGCAGGGCGGGTATGGCCGGTCTGCAGGTCGCGGTCCACGTACCAGCCCTGCGCCGGGTCCCACAGCTGGGTATTGATGGCGCGTTGGCGTGCCTGCGCCTGCCGCTTGAAGTCACGCCGTGCCCGCGTGTCCTTGGCCACGCCGCTGGCGTGGGCAAGCGTGCGTTCCAGGTGGAACAGCAGGCTGTTCAGATCCACCGGCAGGATGTCGGTGGTGCGGATGCTGGACAGCGCGGCCGGATCATCCAGCCAGCGCGAGCTGAAATCCCAGCCGGACTCCGCGCCCGCACGCAGGTCGCGGTAAACCTGCGATGGCGCGCGCTGCGGTGCCTGCGCCGCCGTGGCCAGGTCATCGGTCCAGGATTCGGTGCGTGGCACAGCGCGGGCATCGTAGTAGCGGTTCAAGACACTGCCATCGGCCAGCCTCACTACGCGCGCATGCGCCTGTCCCGGCGCCAGCCCGTCGGCACCGCTCATCCAGAATGCATGTTCCGCGCGTAGCTGGGGCAGGTAGCGCCGATACGCCTCATCGCCTTCGTGGGTGGCCAGCAGGTCCACCATCAGGCTGAAGAAGGGCGGCTGCGAACGGCTCAGGTAATAGCTGCGATTGCCATTGGGAATGTGGCCGTGGGTGTCGATCTGGTAGGCGAAGTTGTCCACCATGTCGCGCACCCGCTGCCACTGGTCGCTGGCCGCCAGCCCCAGCAGGGTGAAATAACTGTCCCAGTAATACACTTCGCGGAAGCGTCCGCCGGGCACCACGTAGGGCTTTGGCAGCGGCAGCAGGGAACCATTCGGATCCACCGTGCCGGTCTGGCGGGTCAGTACCGGCCACAGGCTTTCGATATGCGCGCGCAGGGTTTCGCCTGCGGGTGGCACGTAGGGCGCTGCGTCGCGGGGGATATCGAAGTTGTCGTTGACGAAGGCGTGCAGCGAAAAACCGGACTGGGTGTGCTCGCGCTGCCAGGCCTGCACGATCGCCTCGGGTGCGCGGCGTGGCACCGCATCGGCGAAGGTTTTCTGGTCCGGGAACAGGTGCGCACCCTGCACCTGCTGGAACAGCGGCTGCAGGCGCTGGTCCGGTGGTGTGGGGTCTGCGGCGTGTAGCGCCGTACTCCACACCATCGGGACCAGCAGCAGAGTGGCCAGGCAGTTGCGTGCGCGCATGTGAGAGCCTTGGGAGGAGCGTGGCCTCAACTCTAGTACAGCGGCGCGCGTCGGGCAGGTGATGGCCGTTGGTCGTGATTGTCTTTGTCTGTACAGTCCATCACAGGGAACCCCTCGAGGAAGCAGGTTGGCCATGGACAGCACAACGCCCCGGAACGCCCGTCGACTGCTGATCGGGGCCATTGTGGTGGTACTTGCGGCCATCGCCGCGCTGCTGTGGCCTGAGCGCCCGAAGGCACCTGAAGCAGCTGGCGCGGCCAGCGTCGACGCGGTGCCACCGAACGAGCCGCCGCCAGCCGCCGCCACCCCGTCCGACACGCCACCTGCGGTGGGTCAATCCGCGCAGGCACGCATGCTGGCGCTGCGCCGGGACGCCGCCGCCGGGATCCCGGCGGCGATGCGCGATCTCGCCGATGTGATGCAGCGCTGCGGATTCGGCAAGCTGCACGGCCCGCTGTTCGAAAAACATGTGGACGAGATGGCGGCTCAGATGAAGGCTGACCAGGTGCACCTGCTGCGTGCCGCTGCGGCGCGGCGGCAGGCGCAGTGCGAAACCATCCCGGGCACCTTTGACGAGCAGGTGCAGCAGCAGCGGCAGCTGTTGCAGGATGCAGCGGGCAAAGGCGACCTGTTGGCACGGCTGCGCCAGCGCACCCGTGCCTTTACCCAGCAGGCCAAGGCGGGGTTGCCGGATGATGCCGATGCGCTGATCGACGAAGCCTTGATGTCCAGCGATCCGCGCGCGCTGTTCGAGTTGGCTAGCCTGCATAACACGTCACCGGAACTGCTGGCCAAGGCCGGCATGCGTACCACCAGCAGCGATGGCGCTGCCTTGGTCCTGGTGGCTTGCGAGCGCGGCCTGGACTGTAGCGCGAGCTCTGAATTCGGCGATGATCTGTGCATTGCCAGTGCAATGTGCACGGAGGATCTCGATACAGTGGTGTTGAACGCCGCTGGTGCCGAGGGCAGGACGGAGGAGGTCCAGGCCCGCTTGCAATGGATGCGCACGATGCTCGACGAAGTGGATCGCGCGCGCTGAGCGTGGCACGGCGCTACCGGTTGCTGATCGGCTTGACCGCCGTGCTGCTTGCGGTCATCGCCGTCCTGCTGTGGCCCAGGCCTGCGGCGACGTCCGTAGTCCCTGCGGTTCCGGCTGCCGAAGCCGCTGTGCAGCGCAACGACAGGCCACGTCCCACGGCGCCACGCGAGATCCAGGTAGCGCCTGCCGAGTCCGGCGCAGAGCGCGTCCTGACGCTGCGTCGTGATGCTGCGGCCGGTGATCCAGTGGCGATGCGCGATCTCGCCGAGTTGATCCTGAACTGCGGCTTCGGCACCTCGCACGGAGCGGGACTGTGGTCGCAGGTCGATTTTCTGGCTGGGCGTATGAGGACGGATCACGTGCCGTTGCTGCGTGCTGCGGCCGCGCGACGTGGCGCGCAGTGCGAGAACCTTCCTGGGGAGCGCAAGGCGCTGGCGCTTGAGTACCGCCAGCTGCTGCAGGATGCAGCGAAGCAGGGGGATCTTTTGGCGCGCCTGCGGCAGCGCAGCCGCGCCTCGCATGCCCAGCGTGAAGCCGCGCTGCCTGACGATGACGCGGCGCTGGTCGAGGATGCGCTGATGTCGGATGATCCGCGGGCGCTGTATGAAATGGCGCATCTGTACACGCTGATGCCGCGTGCCCCCATGCAGGCAGGTGTCGGCTCCAGCCGGCATGACCACACCGCGTTGGTGCTGCTCGCCTGCGAGCGCGGCCTGGACTGCGGCGTGGGGTCTAACTATGCAGACGGTATATGTCTGAACAGTGGCGACTGTGCAGGAGGCTTGGATTCGCTTCTGTGGCGGGCGGCTGGCGCAGAAGGTGCCACGAAGGACGTGCAGGCCCGCATGCAGTGGCTGCGCACGCTGCTTGATGAAGTGGATCGCGCGCGCTGAGCTGCGTGGGGTGGGGCCGCCGAGCATGGCTCGGCGCTACCGCGGGTTACGGCTTTTGATCGGGCGGTGGTATCTGCCTTTGCTAGCATTGCGCGCGTACGACACCTGGAAAAAGGGCGCGCGAGCGTGGTGAAGCGCAGTGCAGGATCACGTTCAAGGGCAGGGTTGCTCGCTGCGCTGGTGTTGCTGGCGGCAGGTGGAGGATGGTTGTCGCGCGTAGGTGAGGGTGTGGGATCGACGCCCGTTGCTACTGCAGTTGGCGCACCACTCAGGCCTGTCGATTCGCATGACGCGCCATCTGGTCCTGAGGCATCCCAGGTGAACGGCGGGCTTTCAGATGTGCATCACCTGTGGGCGTTGAAGCAGGCTGCCGATCATGGCGACGCCGCGGCCATGCGCGAGATCGCGTTCACCAGTTCACGCTGTGCCGGCATGGGGCACAGCAGGCAGGGGATCCAGCACACTCTGGATAACGTATCGGCCAATCTGGCAACCCATTCCCCTGAGAGGGCCGCGGTGTACCGCAGCGCGGGACAGCGGCTGAAGGCGCAGTGTGATGTATTGGCCGGCTGGAGCAACGACCTGCGTGTGTTCGGAGCGGTGTGGCGGGACCGTGCTGCGGAGGCCGGCGATCTGACGGCTTCCATCCGCAAGGCGATGTATGACGCGCCGCGTGATCCGCAGGTGGCGGCGGCACTGCTGGACAGGGTGGTTGTCAGTGGCGATGCAGCAGCGACTGCGGAGATCGGCCTGCTGCTTCTCCGGGTGAGCAATGATGGGAAGTCATTGCCGGGATATGAAGGTCTGTCTTTCGACGTATTCGATTTCTACGCGATGCAGATGATTGCCTGCGAACGCGGTGTAGCCTGCGGCGTGGGGTCGGTGATGCTGGATGACATCTGCCTGGGTGGATTGGAGTGCACGACTGCCGATTTTCCTGCGTTGTTGTGGCACAGCGTTGAAGAGGATGGTGAGGCGCGTCAGCTCGAGCAGGCACTGAAGAAGATGCGCGGTTTGCTGCAGGGCTGAGGTGCCGCCGAGCATGTCTCGGCGCTACCAGGAGCAGATGCCGCCCGTTGCGGTCGGGGCCCATTCTCCCGGCACGATGCGGCCGTGGCGGCGTTCGTAGTGTCGTGCCGGGGTGAAGTGCGTCTCACCGTCAGGTCACTGCTGGTCTGCCATCGTGGGAAGCCTCTTTCAACGCAAGAGGACATGCCATGAACTTCAACGACAAGACCGTGATCGTCACCGGCGCAGGCTCCGGTATCGGCGCCGCTACCGCGCGCGCCTTCTCGCAGGCCGGCGCCAATGTCGTGCTCGCTGACCGCGACCATCCCGACGTGGCTGCGCTGGCCGACGGGCTTTCCGGTGATCGCACCCTGGTGCATGACGTGGATGTCAGCGACGAAGCGCAGGTGCAGGCACTGGTCGATGCCACAGTGAAGCGCTTTGGTGGGCTGGATGTCATTTTCAACAATGCGGGCATCCTGGTTGAAGGGCCGGCGGAGGAGACCTCCCTTGAAGACTGGAACCGTATCGTTGCGGTCAACCTGACCGGCGTGTTCCTGGGCTGCCGCGCGGCATTGCCGGAGCTGCGCAAGCGCAAGGGCTGCATCGTCAATACGGCATCGGTCTCCGGCTTGGCCGCCGATCGCAACATGCCGGCCTACAACGCGGTGAAGGGCGCGGTGGCGAACCTGACCCGTGCGCTGGCGATCGATAACGGTCGCCATGGAGTGCGCGTCAACGCGGTCTGCCCGACCTTCACCCGCACCTCGATGACGGCGGAAAAGGAAAAGGACAAGGCGCTGGTCAACAACTTCCTCAACCGCATCCCGATGGGTCGTCTGGGTGAGCCGGAAGACATCGCAAACGCGGTGCTGCTGCTGGCCAGCGAGCACGCTGGTTTCATCACCGGAGTCAACCTGCCGGTGGATGGTGGCGTGAGCGCGTCGAACGGGCAGCCGTTGTTCGAGTGAGCCAGCGCACGCGCATCCGGCCAGTGTCATCGGTGCAAGCAATTCTCTGAGGGTGTGACCAGCCTCCAGGATAGTGACTGTCGGCCACGCGGCCTGCAGCAGAGCCCGCTCGGGTTGCTACACTTCGCGCCGCAGGTACCACGCTGCGACGGAGCAACAGTCACGTGACAGATATGGCCCAGCACGCCCGCTTCCACCTTGTATATGACGGCCCTGCTCTCGTTCAGCACCAGATGGACGTGCGTGCGCTCGCTCCTGCGCTTCTGGCCATGGGGGACCTGGTCGAGCGCGCCAACGAGCTCTTCAACGGCAGCCATGCCAAGGTTTCCGTCAACGTGCATGCGTCGTTCAAGTCTGGCTCGTTCGGAATTGATCTGGAGTTGGCCCAGTCGCTGTGGCAGCGAGCACTGGATTTCGCCAACAGCAATCCGGTGACGGGCATATTGAGCATCGTCGGCCTGCTTGGGATCGGAAAGACCACCTGTATCGGCATGGTGCAGGCGATTGTCTGGTTGCGCGGCCGCGGGGTAAAGCGCATCGAGCCAATCAGCGATGGCGTGGTGCGTCTGTATGTTGATGAGGAGCATCTGGACGTAGAGGAGCGTGTCCTTCAGTTGCTGCAGGATTATCGTATCCGTCGCGCCCTCGAAGGTGTCATCGCCGACCCGCTGAGCAAGGAGGGAATCGACACGGTTGCCGTGGTCGATCAGAAGGCCCAGCAGGTATTGATTTCAATTGATCGCACGCAGGCGGCGTACTTCAAAGCGCCCAACCCGGAAGAAGAAACCCTGCAGACCGATGAATACGTCACCACGTTGCAGGTGCTCACCCTGGCCTTCCAGGATGGCAACAAATGGCGCTTCACCGAGGGCGGTGGCAACACCTACTTTGCCGTGGTGCTTGATGAGGAATTTTTGAGCCGAGTGCACCTGAATCAGGAACAGTTTGCCAAGGACGACATCATCAAGGCCCGCATCAAGCGCATCCAGCGCCTGACCACAGACGGATTGAAAGCCGATTACGAGGTGCTGGAAGTACTTGAGCACCGCAGCGCCTCGCCCAAGGTGCAGCTGCGCATGAATTTTGGAGGCAATGAGGAGCGCAAGCCCCCGGGGCCCTGATCCGCGCGGCCGGGTAGTCAGGGGTCAGTTCACCGGGCTTCCTGGCGCACCCGCATCCCTTCAATGCCCGGGATGCTTTCGCGTATCGCATCCAGGAACAGCTGCAGGCGTGCGGGCCGGTGGCGTCCGGCCGGGAACACCAGGTGTACCGGCAACGGCGCGGCTTCCCAACCGGGCAGCAGTTGCACCAGCCGCCCGCTGCGCAGCTCTTCGGTCATCATCCAGGCCGATCCGATGCCCACGCCGAGTTCATTGCAGACCGCCTGGTGCAGCACGAACAGGTTGTCGGTGAGCAGGCGGGGCTGGATCGCGATGCGCTCCTGGCCCTTGCCGATTCCGGCGCCCTGACAGCGCTGCAGCTGTACGCTTTCACGATAGAAATTGGTCAGGGACACCCACGGCAGCGTTGCCAGCGCGGCGGGCGTGGTGGGCAGCGGATCGGGCGCGATCGACGCGGCGCACACCACGATCCGGGGCACCTCGGCTACCTGCACGGCCACCACGTCCTGCTGTTCCAGCGGGCCTACGCGGATGGCGCAGTCGATGCCTTCGGCGACCAGGTCGGACAGGCCATCGTGCAGGCGCCATTCCAGGCTGATCTGCGGGTAGCGGCGCAGGAAGGCCAGCATCGGCGCCATCAGCTGGCCTTGCCCGAACGCATGCGGCACCAGCACGCGCAGGCGTCCACTGGGCTGCTGGGCGGCACCGCGCAGGTCCTGTTCGATGCCTTCCCAGCTTTCCAGCAGCTCACGCGCATGCTGCAGGCAGCGTTCGCCATCGTGGGTGAGCTGCATGCCATGGGTGGAGCGCTGCAGCAGGCGCAGGCCGAAATGCTTTTCCAATGCCTGCAGGCGGCGGCTGATGGTCGGCTGGGTGGTGCCCAGTTGTACGGCTGCGGCGGACAGGCTGCCGGCATCCACGATGCGCACGAAGGTGCGCAGCAGGTCGATGCGGTCTGCATTGGCGGGGGCGGAAGAATGGCTCATGCGCAGTACGTATGGGGCTGATGCGGCCGAGCCTACTACACCGGCCGCCCTGGCAGGAGGAAACTGCGCGCCATCACACCAACAAGGCTCCTCCCATGTCTACTGCGCATGACGCAACCCTGCCACTACCGCCGCCCGCCTTGCCCGGCCTGTTGGTTCCGGTCATGGCCGCCGGCGCTGGCTTCAGCGTGGCCTCGCTGTACTACGCCCAGCCGATGCTGGGCGCGATGGGGGCTTCGCTGGGTGCCAGCGACGCGTCCATCGGCCTGGTGCCGACCCTGACCCAGCTCGGCTATGCGGCCGGCATTGCGTTGCTGGCCCCGCTCGGTGACCGCTTCGAACGCCGGCGCATCATCCTGGTCAAATCATTGCTGCTGGGCGCAGCGCTGCTGGCCGCCGGCCTGGCTGGGCAGCTGCCCGGGGTGCTGCTGGCCAGCCTGCTGGTCGGCCTGATGGCCACCGTGGCGCAGGACGTGGTGCCCGCCGCCGCCACCCTGGCACCGCCGGAACACCGCGGTGCGCTGGTTGGCAAGGTCATGACCGGCCTGCTGCTGGGCATCCTGCTGTCACGCGTGGTCAGTGGCGTGGTGGCCGAACAGTTCGGCTGGCGCGCGATGTTCATCGCCGCCGCAGTGTCGGTGGTGCTGATGGGGCTGCTGCTGCGTGCCACGCTGCCGCGCTTTGCGCCCACCACCACGCTGGGTTATGGCGCGCTGCTGCGTTCAATGGGCGGGTTGTGGATGCAGTTGCCGCCGCTGCGCCGTGCGGTACTGGCCCAGGCACTGCTGGCAATGGGCTTCAGTGCGTTCTGGTCGACGCTGGCGTTGATGCTGCATGCCCGCTTCGGCATCGGCAGTGCGGGCGCCGGGGCATTCGGAATCGCCGGCGCGGCCGGTGCACTGGCCGCGCCGCTGGCCGGCCGTTTTTCCGACCGCATCGGTACCCAGCGGGTGGCCCGGCTGGCCATTGGCATCGCCCTGCTGGGCTTTGCCAGCCTGCTGCTGGATGGCCTGTTCCCGGTGTCGCTGCAGCTGGTGCTGCTGGCGGTGAGTGCGGTGATCTTCGACTTCGGTTTCCAGGCCGCACTGGTGTCACACCAGACGCTGGTCTACGGTCTGCAGCCGCAGGCGCGCAGCCGCCTGAATGCCCTGCTGTTCACCGGCGTGTTCGTGGGCATGGCCGCAGGCGGTGGCTTGGGCGCCATGGCGCTGGCCCAGGGGGGCTGGCATGCGGTGGTGCTGCTGGCCTGCGCGACCAGTGCATTGGCGCTGTGGGTGAGGCGGTAAAAAGCCGTTCTCGCTGAACATGGCCGAGGTCGCTTTTCTGAAAGCGGGGGTGTACAAATGTACACCATGGATCCCATCGACCTCCCTCCCCAACGTGCGGCCGTGCTGGCCTGGCTGCGCCAGTCACTGGCTTCGGGCCAGTCGCCCAGCCTGGCCGACATCGCCGCCGCCTTCGGTTTCGCTTCGCGCAATGCCGCGCAGAAGCATGTGCAGGCGCTGGTCGAAGCCGGCCTGCTGGACCAGGCGCCGGGCCGCAAGCGCGGGCTGGCCCTGCCCGGTGGCCCGACCGAGCTGCTGCCGCTGGCAGTGCTGGGCCGGGTGGCGGCCGGCCAGCCGATCGGCGCGGATATCGGCCTGGACCAGCAACTGTGGCTGGACCGGCGGATGTTCTCCCCGCGCCCGGATTACCTGCTGAAAGTGCAGGGCGATTCGATGATCGACGACGGCATCCTCGATGGTGACCTGGTCGGCGTGCACCGTACCCCCAGCGCCCGCGACGGCCAGACCGTGGTGGCGCGCATCGATGGCGAGCTCACCATCAAACGCCTGCAGCAGACCGCCGATGGCGTGCGCCTGCTGCCGCGCAATCCGGCGCATGCGCCGATCGTGGTCGAGGCCGGCCAGGACTTCGCAGTAGAAGGCGTTTACTGCGGTCTGGTCCGGCAGGGCTGAGATGAACACCGCGCCCGAACTGCAGCAGCTGCTGTCCGCCCAGACCCTCTGGCATGCGGGGCGGGGCAGTGCGAAGGAGGGTGTGGAAGGCCAGTCCACCGGGCATCCGGCACTGGATGGATTGCTGCCGCAGCGCGGCTGGCCGCGTCGCGCGCTGACCGAGCTGCTGCTGCCCGCCGATGGCGTGGGCGAACTGCAGCTGCTGCTGCCCACGCTGGCGCGGCTCAGCCAGGCTGGCGCGGCGGTGGCGGTGATCGCCCCGCCCTACCTGCCGTATGCACCGGCGTGGCAGGCGGCCGGGGTGTCGCTGCAGCATCTGCAGTTGATCGACGCGGCCCCGCGCGATGCGCTGTGGGCGTTCGAACAGTGCCTGCGCAGTGGCGCCTGCGCGGCAGTGCTGGGCTGGCCGAAACAGGCCGATGCCCAGGCGCTGCGCCGGCTGCAGGTGGCCGCAGATACCGGCCAGTGCCTCGGCTTTGCCCTGCGTGACCGCAAGCATGCGGCCAATCCATCGCCGGCCGCGCTGCGCCTGGAGGCGGTGCGTGACGGCCAGGCCACCCAGTGGCAGGTGCGCAAGTGCCGTGGCGGCCCTGCGCCGTCGCAGGCATTCGCGTTGAGGGCAGGGTGAGGTACGCCGATGCTCTGGGCCTGTGTACTGCTGCCGCAGCTGGCGCTGGATGCCGTCCTTCGCCGCCACCCTGATCCGGATACGCCGCTGGCGTTGGTCGGCGGGGCGGTGCAGCTGCGCACCCTGCATGCGGTGAATGCCGCCGCCGCGCAGGCGGGGCTGCAGGCCGGCATGCGGCTGACGGCTGCGCTGGCGCTGCTGCCGGATTTCCAGATGGTGGAACACGATCCGCAGTCCGATGCGCGCTGGCAGCGCTTCCTGGCTGCCTGGGCATATCGGCACAGCTCGCTGGTGAGCGCGCAGTGGCCGGGCTGCATCGTGCTGGAAGTGCGCGCCAGCTTCCAGCTGCTGGGCCCGTGGCCGGTGCTGCAGGCACGCCTGCGCGAGGAACTGCAGGCACTGGGCTTCCAGCACCGCATCGCGTTGGCGCCGACGCCGCGTGCGGCGATGGTGCTGGCCGGCATTCGCGATGGTTTTTCGGTGCAGGACATCGCGGCGATGCGGGCCCTGCTGGACCGCGTTCCGGTGCGCCGTGCGCGGTTGCCCGATGACGGCGGCACGCGCCTGAAGCAGATGGGCATCGACACCCTGCAGGCGCTGCGTGCGCTGCCGCGCGATGGCCTGCGCCGGCGCTTCGGATTGCCGCTGCTGGAACACCTGGACCGGCTGTACGGCCAGGCCGATGAGCCGTTGGCCTGGTATGCGCCGCCGGACCATTTCGATTCGCGGGTGGAGCTGGGCTATGAGGTGGAAAACCACATGGCCCTGCTGTTCCCGTTGCGCCGCCTGATCGGCGATCTGTGTACCTGCCTGTCGATCCGCGATGGCGGCGTGCAGCGCTTCGTGCTGCGGTTGGAACACGAAGAAGGCCATACCGACGTGGAGGTGGGCCTGCTGGCCGCCGAACGCGATGCCACGCTGCTGTTCGAGCTCACCCGCAACCGGTTGGAGCGCGCCAGCATCGACCAGCCGGTGGTCGCCGTGCGCCTGCTGGCACGTGAACTGCCGACCTTCGTGCCGGCCAGCCGCGATCTGTTCGATACCCGCAACCAGCAGCAGCTGCCATGGCCGCAGCTGCGCGAACGCCTGCGTGCGCGGCTCGGTGATGGCTCGGTCTATCGCGTGGGGCCGGCCGGTGACCCGCGCCCGGAGCGTGCGTGGCAGCGCGTGGAAGGCGATGGCATGGCCATTGCCGAAGCCCCGCTGCGTCCACCGCGTCCGTGTTGGCTGCTGCCCACGCCGGTGCCGCTGCGCGATCCGCGCGCGCGCATCGTGTCCGGTCCGGAGCGGCTGGAAAGCGGCTGGTGGGATGGCCAGGAAGCGCGGCGTGACTATTACGTGCTGGAGACTTCGCAGGGCCAGCAGGCCTGGGCCTTCGCCCTGCCGGGCCAGCAGGGCGACTGGATGCTGCACGGCTGGTTCGCATGAGCCGTATCGAAGAACGTGACGATGCCCCGTGCAAGCGCATGCCGCGTGCGTGGGAAACCCGCGAGCGACTGGCCGCGGCCAACGACGATGTACAGCATGAAGACATGCTGCCGGCGTATGCCGAGTTGCACTGCCTGTCTGATTTCTCGTTCCTGCGCGGCGCGGCCAGTGCCGAAGAACTGTTCACGCGTGCGCACCAGTGCGGCTACGAAGCCCTGGCGATCACCGATGAGTGCTCGCTGGCCGGGATCGTGCGCGGGCTGGAAGCCTCGCGGGCCACCGGCGTGCCGCTGATCGTCGGCAGCGAGTTCGTGCTGGAGTGCGGGCTGAAGCTGGTGCTGCTGGTGGAGAACCAAAGCGGCTACGTGCGCCTGTGCGAACTGATCACCACCGGGCGGCGTGCGGCAGGCAAGGGCAGTTACCGGCTGGCCCGGCAGGACGTGGAACGGGTGCTGGGCGATGCGTCCGGTGAAGGGCTCGGCCTGTTTGCGCTGTGGGTGCCGGGTGCACAGCCTGATGCCGGGCAGGCAGTCTGGATGCAGCAGGTATTCGTGCAGCGGACCTGGCTGGCCGTGCACCTGCAACGCGAACGCGACGATGCCGCACGCCTGGCCCAGCTGCTGGCGCTGGCCACGCAGCTGGGCATCGAGGCACTGGCCTGCGGCGATGTACACATGGACGTGCGCCGCCGCCGCGTCCTGCAGGACACCATGACCGCGATCCGCCATGGGCTGCCGCTGGCAGAATGCGGGGCGTTCCTGTTCCGCAATGGCGAACATCACCTGCGCACCCGGCGTGCACTGGGCAACATCCATCCGCATGCGCTGCTGCACACCGCCGTGGTGCTTGCCCGACGCTGCCGGTTCCGGCTTGACGAGGTGCGCTACCAGTATCCGGCCGAGCTGGTGCCCGATGGACATACGCCCAGCAGCTGGCTGCGCGAGCTGACCCTGCGCGGCATGCGCGAGCGCTGGCCGGAAGGCGTGCCGGACGCGGTGGCCATGCAGATCGACAGTGAGCTGGCGCTGATCGCCGACATGAAGTACGAAGCCTTCTTCCTTACCGTGGAAGACATCGTGCGCTTCGCGCGTTCGCGCGACATCCTGTGCCAGGGACGGGGGTCATCGGCGAACTCGGCGGTGTGCTTCGCATTGGGCATCACCGTGGTCAACCCGGCCGAAAGCCGCTTGTTGATGGCGCGCTTCCTGTCCAAGGAACGCGACGAGCCGCCGGACATCGACGTGGACTTCGAACACGAGCGGCGCGAGGAAGTGCTGCAGTACGTGTATGGAAAATACGGGCGCGAACGCGCGGCGCTGGCCGCCACGGTGATCCGTTACCGGGGGAAAAGTGCAGTGCGCGACGTGGCCAAGGCGTTCGGGCTGCCGTCGGACCAGGTGGCGCTGCTGGCCGAATGCTTCGGTTGGGGAAACGGCGAAACCCCGATGCAGCAGCGACTGGCCGAGGCCGGTTTCGATGCGGAAAATCCGCTGCTGCAGCAGGTGATGGCGGTGACCGAGCAGTTGCGCGACCATCCGCGGCATCTGTCCCAGCACGTGGGCGGCTTCGTGATCAACGATGCACCGTTGAGCACGTTGGTGCCGGTGGAGAATGCCGCGATGGCCGACCGCACCATCATCCAGTGGGACAAGGACGATCTGGAAACCATGAAGATGCTCAAGGTCGATTGCCTGGCGCTGGGCATGCTGACCTGCATCCGCAAGGCGGTGGCGCTGGTCGAAAAGCACCGCGGCCATCGCATCGACCTGGCCCGCCTGCCGATCGATGATCCACCCACCTTCGCCATGATCCGGGCGGCCGACACCGTCGGCGTGTTCCAGATTGAATCGCGTGCGCAGATGAGCATGCTGCCGCGCCTGAAGCCGAGAACGTTCTACGATCTTGTGATCCAGGTGGCGATCGTGCGGCCCGGGCCGATCCAGGGCGGCATGGTGCATCCGTTCCTGCGCCGCCGCCAGGGCCATGAAGCGGTGACGTACCCGTCCGAGGGCATCCAGGACATCCTCGGAAGTACCCTGGGCATTCCATTGTTCCAGGAGCAGGTGATGGAGCTGGTGATCCATGCCGGTTACGAGCCGCACGAGGCCGACCATCTACGCCGCTCGATGGCGGCTTGGCGCAGCGGGGGTGACATGAACCCGCATCGCGAGCGCATCCGCGGATTGATGGAGAAAAAGAACTACAGCTCGGAGTTCATCGATCAGATCTTCGAACAGATCAAGGGCTTTGGTGCCTATGGTTTCCCGCAGAGCCATGCCGCTTCGTTCGCCAAGCTGGTGTACATCAGCTGTTTCCTGAAGCGGCATGAGCCGGCCGCGTTTGCCTGCGCGCTGCTCAATGCGCAGCCGATGGGCTTCTATTCGGCCAGCCAGATCGTGCAGGACGCGCGCCGTGGCAGCGCCGAGCGGGGCGGCGTGGCCGTGCTGCCGGTGGATGTATGCATCAGTGATTGGGACAACACGCTGGAAGGCGGCGATACCCGCAACCAGCCGGCGATACGGCTGGGGCTGCGGCAGCTGGCCGGCTGCAGCGAAGCGGCCGCACGGGCGGTGATGGCGGCCCGTGCGCAGGCTCCCTTCGCCGATGTGGCCGACCTGTGCCGCCGTGCGCGGCTGGATGCAAAGGCCCGCCAGGTGCTGGCTGATGGTGGGGCACTGGCCGCGCTGGCCGGCAACCGCAATGCCGCGCGCTGGGCGGTGGCCGGCATCGAACGCGCGATGCCGTTGCTGGACGGCAGTCCGGACGAGCAGGACATCATGCTGCCGGCGCCCAACGTGGCCGAGGAAATGCTGTCCGACTACCGTGCCAGCGGGCTGACCCTGGGTGAGCATCCATTGGCGCTGTTGCGCACGCGGCTGCAGCAGGAGCGCGCGCTGGATTCGCGCCAGCTGCGCGCCACCGCGCATGGGCGCGGCGTGCACACCATCGGGCTGGTGACCCAGCGGCAGAAGCCCGGCACGGCCAACGGCACGGTGTTCGTCACCCTGGAAGACGAGCACGGCATGGTCAACGTGGTGGTCTGGTCGCACCTGGCGCTGCGTCGGCGCAAGGCGCTGCTGGGGTCGCGGCTGCTGGGAGTGCGCGGGCGCTGGGAGTGCGTGGACGGGGTCCGCCACCTGATCGCTGGCGACCTGCACGACTACAGCCACCTGCTGGCCGGCCTGAACGCACCATCGCGCGACTTCCGGTAGTGACGGCCGCTGGCCGTCAACCGCCTTGCTGACGGCCAGCGGCCGTCACTACCGGACACAGCACGGCCGTCACTACCGGGCGGGGTTGCACCCTACACGCAACAGTCACGGTTTTAGGGTAGGGTGCGCAATCCGTCGGCCCTGCGCCCCGCTGCCCGGGTCCGCCGGATTGTCCTTGGAGGATGCATGAGCAAGTCCGCTTCAGTGGAAACCACCCCCGGTCCGGTGCTGCTGCCGACCCCGGAAGTACAGCAGGCGCAACACCTGCTCGCCCGCCAGCAGATCGCGGCGGCGATGGAGCGCGCCCGGCGCGCGGCCGACGCCGATATCGCCGAACGCCAGGCCGTACTGTCGCGCTGACCCGCGCGTGATGGAGGCGATGACGGCCAACGGTCGTCACCCCCGATCAAGTCGTCATGCCGTGGGCGCTACGGCACGGCCTGCCCCACCCTCTCAAATGGTAACTGTTATCATTATCATCCATCTTCAGGGGGAGTGCGTCAGCGCGTGCCGCGGTTTATCCTGAATGGGGGAAAACCCCAGCGAGACCCCTTCGCGCTCGGCTTACACGCAGCGACCTAGACTGAGGCGCAATTTTTTTGAATCTACCGGGTGAGCGATTCGTGGGCTCCTGTAATGAGAGAGATCGGTTGCGGGCCCTGAAGCGCGATGTGCGGAACGGGGAAGCGTGGGATGGATCGTGTTGCGCAGGCAGCACGGCAGGCCTGCGCGTTGACGCGAGGTAACCTGGATGACTGAGACCCCCCCCCGCGTCCGGCTTGATGCAGGCCTGGCGATGCTGCCCGATGGCGGCTCGCCGCTGCCCATGCCCGAACAGGAACTGCACCGGGGCGAGCTGAAGATCCGCCGCCACCGTACCTCGCCGCGCCTGATCGGGCTGCGCCGGGCCTACCTGTTCGGTGGCACCGCGCTGATGACCGCTGCGGCCACCGTGATGATGTGGCGGGTGCTGTCGCCGAACGGGGTCAGCGTGCTGGAGGCCTGCCTGCTGGTGCTGTTCGTCGGCCTGTTCGGCTGGATCGCGCTGGCCTTCGCCAGTGCCGTGGCCGGCTTCCTGACCGCGGTGTTCGATCGTGGCTACCGGCTGGGCATCGACCCGGACGAGCCGCTGCCGCAGCTGCATACGCGTACCGCGTTGCTGATGCCCACCTACAACGAAGACCCGCGGCGGCTGCTGGCCGGCCTGCAGGCGATCTACGAATCGGTGGCGGCCACCGGCCAACTGGCCAACTTCGATTTCTACGTGCTCAGCGATACGCGCCGCGAAGACATTTCGCATGCCGAAGAGCAGGTATTCGCCGAACTGCGCGAAACCCTGGATGCGCACGACCATCTGTTCTATCGCCGCCGCGCCGACAACGGCGGGCGCAAGGCCGGCAACATCGCCGACTGGGTGCGCCGTTTCGGTGGCGACTATCCGCAGATGCTGATCCTGGACGCCGACAGCCTGATGACCGGGGACACCATCGTCCGCCTCGCCGCCGGCATGGAACACAACCCGGACGTGGGCATCATCCAGACCCTGCCGGTGGTGGTCGGTGGCCGCACGCTGTTCTCGCGCATGCAGCAGTTCGGCGGCCGCGTGTACGGCCCGGTGATCGCCCGCGGCGTGGCGTGGTGGCACGGCGCGGAAAGCAATTACTGGGGCCACAACGCGATCATCCGCACCGTGGCCTTCGCCGAGAACGCCGGCCTGCCCGCGCTGCCCGGGCATGAGCCCTTCGGTGGCCACGTGCTCAGCCACGACTTCGTGGAAGCAGCGCTGATGCGTCGCGGTGGCTGGGCCGCGCACATGGTGCCCTACCTGAAAGGCAGCTACGAAGAAGGCCCGCCGACGCTGACCGACATGATGGTGCGCGACCGCCGCTGGTGCCAGGGCAACCTGCAGCACGGCAAGATCGTCGGCAGCCGCGGCCTGCACTGGATCAGCCGGGTGCACATGCTGATCGGCATCGGCCATTATTTCACCGCCCCGATGTGGGCGATGCTGATGCTGATCGGCATCGCCATCCCGCTGTTCCAGGAGGGTATCGACCTCAACGGCGTGCTGCATCTTTCGCCCAGTGTCTACTGGCGCACCCAGGACGAAACCCACGTGGTGCGGCTGTTCGCGGTGACCATGGGCGTGCTGCTGATGCCGAAGATCCTCGGCTACCTGGCCACCCTGCTGGAACCGGCCTGCCGTCGCGGCTGTGGCGGGGCGGTGCGGATGTTCATCGCCATGCTGCTGGAAACCGTGCTGGCCGCGCTGATGGCCCCGGTGGTGATGTACGTGCAGTCGCGTGGCGTGGCTGAAGTGCTGGCGGGCAAGGATTCGGGCTGGGATGCCCAGCAGCGTGACGATGGCCGCGTGGACTGGTTCGCACTGGTCAAGGCCTACGGCGGGCTGAGCCTGTTCGGCGCCTTCATGGGCGTGCTGGCCTGGGCGGTTTCGCCGGCGCTGGCGGCCTGGATGGCCCCAGTGGTGATCGGCATGATGCTGTCCATCCCGGTGGTGGCGCTGACGTCCTCACGCGGCCCGGGCAGCTGGCTGCGCCGGTTGAAGCTGATGGACATCCCCGAAGAACGCGATCCGCCGCAGGTGCTGGTGCGTGCCGCGCAGCTGCGCCGCGAAGCGCTGTCAAAGCCGCCGCTGTACTGAGTCGCGCATAATGCGGCTTCGATACAGAGGAGCCGCAACATGCTGCAGACGGTGGAACAGGAAACCGGCGCATCGCCGCAATGGGCAGTCATCTGGCTGCATGGGCTGGGTGCGGACGGCAACGACTTCGCCCCGATCGTGCCCGAGCTGGTGCGTCCTGGCTGGCCGGCGCTGCGCTTTGTGTTCCCGCATGCGCCGGTGCGTCCGATCACCATCAACAACGGCGTGCCGATGCGCGGCTGGTACGACATCGTCGGCATGGACTTCCGTTCGCGTGCGGACATGGACGGTGTGCGTGCCTCGGTGGTTGAACTGGATGCGCTGATCCAGCGCGAGATCGACCGTGGCATTCCGGCCGAGCGCATCTTCCTGGCGGGCTTCTCGCAGGGCGGGGCGGTGATCCTGACCGCTGCCCTGCAACGTACCGCACCGCTGGCCGGGCTGATCGCCCTGTCCACCTACCTGCCCGAAGCCGAGACCGCCGCGCGCATCGATGGCGCCGTGCAGGTGCCGGTGTTCATGGCGCACGGCACGCAGGATCCGGTGATTCCCCTGCAGGTGGCCGAACACACCGCCGCCACGCTGCGCACGCTGGGCGTGGAGGTGCAGTGGCAGTCCTATCCGATGGCCCACCAGGTGTGTGGCGAAGAGATCAACGCACTCGCTGACTGGCTGCAGACCCGCCTGCAGGCTGGCTGACGCATGAGCACGCCTGCCGCCACGCCCTGGATGCCCGAGCTGTGCCGCCTGCCGCGGCTTGCCGCGATGTGCGGCCTGGCGTTGCTGGTGGTGGTGGTGCTGGCGCTGGCGCCTGACGACGGACGCCACTGGAGTCTGGGCCGGTTGCTGTCGGCCAGTGGTTTTGCGCTGTGGCTGGCGCTGGCAGTTACCGTGGCGCTGTGTGGGCTGCGCAAGCTGCTTTCGAGCCTGCCTGCGCTACCGGGATCGGTGGCGGCCATCGCGCTGACGGCGGTGATCGCGGTGATCGGCGCGGGCATCATCCATGCCCTGTATGCGGCACTCGGCGATGACTTCGCCAACGGCATCGGCTTCTGGCGCTTCACCCTGGGCAGTGCGGCCACCACCGCACTGATCAGTGCGGTGGCGCTGCGCTACTTCTATGTCAGTGACCGCTGGGCGGCGCAGGTGCAGGCACAGGCCCGTGCCGAGGCCGATGCCCTGCAGGCACGCATCCGCCCGCATTTCCTGTTCAACAGCATGAACCTCATCGCCAGCCTGGTACGGCGCGATGCGGTGGTGGCCGAACGCGCGGTGCTCGACCTGTCCGACCTGTTCCGCGCCGCATTGGGTGCGGGCGAGGGCGATTCGACGTTGCACGAAGAATGCGAGCTGGCCGAGCGGTACCTGTCCATTGAATCGCTGCGGTTGGGCGAACGTCTGCAGGTACGCTGGCAGCGACCTGCCGAACTGCCCTGGCAGCAGCCGATGCCGCGGCTGGTGCTGCAGCCGCTGGTCGAAAACGCGGTACTGCACGGCATATCGCGACTGCCCGAAGGCGGCCTGATCGAACTGGAACTGGCCTGCGTGGACGCCGTGCTGCAGATCCTGATCCGCAATCCGGCACCGGACCCCAGCGCACCGGCCTTGTCGCTGTCACGCGGTACCGGGCATGCCCTGCACAACATCGCCCACCGGCTGGCATGGCGCTTCGGTCCGGCCGCGCGGATGACGGCAGGCTGGAGCGGGGGCTACTATGAATGCCGCATCGCCATACCGGTTCGATGAGGGGAGCGCCGTGAGGGTAGTGATCGCAGATGACGAACCGCTGGCGCGCGAGCGCCTGCAGTCGCTGCTGGCCGATCTTCCCGATGTCTCCGTAGTGGCCGAAGCGGCCAATGGCGAGCAGGCGCTGCACGCCTGTGCGGAGCTGCAGCCGGACCTGGTACTGCTGGATATCGCCATGCCCGGGCTGGATGGGCTGGAGACCGCGCGGCATCTTGCGACCTTCGAACCGCGCCCGGCGGTGGTGTTCTGCACCGCCTACGATGCACATGCGTTGTCGGCCTTTGAAGCGGCGGCGATCGATTACCTGATGAAGCCGGTGCGGCCGGAACGGCTGGCGGCGGCGATCGAGCGGGCGCGTGTTTTCCTGGCCGGGCGCGGTGACTCGCAGGGCAATGGCGATGGCCGTGCGCGCACGGTGTTGTGCGCGCGCCTGCGCGGCGGCCTGCGTCTGATTCCGGTGGAGGACATCCACTACCTCCAGGCCGAGGAAAAGTACGTGGTGGTGCACCATGCACGTGGCGAAGACCTGATAGAGGAATCGCTGAAGTCGCTGGAAGAAGAGTTCGCTGCCCGTTTCGTGCGCATCCACCGCAATTGCCTGGTGGCCCGCCACGAGCTGATCGAACTGCGCCGCGGCACGGCCGGGCAGGTGCAGGCGGTACTGCGGCATGGCAAGCAGCCGTTGGAGGTAAGTCGCCGCTGCGTGGCGACCCTGCGGCAGGATCTGCGTCACCTGTAAGAACGTCGACATCACTATCAACGGCAAAAGCTGCAGGGCTGTGTGTTGGCGGGGCGGGGTGGCTGTGCAGGACACGCCGCAAGCACGTCCATGTAGGCTCGCTTTTCGCATCCATGCGAAAAGACGGTCCTGCACAGCCACCCCGCCCCACCTTCGACAGGTCCATGGCGGCCTTGGACATGCGGCTCTGGTAGCGCCGACCCATGGTCGGCGGAATGTTCCCGCCAAAGGCCCGCTGCGCTCGCCGACCATGGGTCGGCGCTACCGCTTTTCCTTCTTTCATTACGTGGCGGGCGGCCCCGGAACCTGTCAGGGCGCCGGGCGGTGGGGCTGGGCGGGGGCGTTGAGCGCCATGGATGGCGCGAAACGAGGCCCGCATGGGTGAGGGCGCTTTGCTTGCGAAGCACGGCTTCGCAAGCGCCCGAACGCACAGCCGCCCAGCGGCTGGGCCGGACCCCGGAGGGGTAGTTTTTGCCGTCCCCCGACCGGCCCCACCACCCGGCGCCAAGCACGCAGCCTGCTTTTCGCAGCAGCCCGCCACGAGGGGGTTCCACCCGTTCGCCCCCCATCCCGATGCGCGATAATGACCGCATGGATACCCTGCGCATCGCCACCCGCAAGAGCCCGCTCGCCCTCTGGCAGAGCGAATACGTCGCTGACCGGCTTCGCCACGCCCACCCCGGCCTGCATGTCGAACTGATACCGATGAGCACCCGCGGCGACGAAGTGCTGGACCGCTCGCTGGCCGCCATCGGCGGCAAGGGCCTGTTCCTGAAAGAGCTGGAGCTGGCGATGCTGCGCGGCGAAGCGGACTGCGCGGTGCATTCGCTGAAGGATGTGCCGATGGAACTCGACGCGCCGTTCGTGCTGCCGGCGATCCTGCCGCGGCATGACCCGGCCGACGGCTTCGTTTCCAATCTGTACGCCTCACTGGATGCACTGCCGCTGGGCGCGCGCGTGGGGACCTCCTCGCTGCGCCGCCAGGCCCAGTTGCGCGCGCTGCGCCCGGACCTGGAACTGCTGGACCTGCGTGGCAACGTCAATACCCGCCTGGCCAAGCTGGACAACGGCGGCTACGACGCCATCGTGCTGGCCGTGGCGGGACTGGAGCGGCTGGGACTGGGGCAGCGCATCGTGGCACGCCTGCAGCCGCCGCACTGGCTGCCGGCACCGGCGCAGGGGGCGGTGGCGGTGGAATGCGATGGCGGCAATGCCGAGCTGCTGCGCTTGTTCGCCGCGCTGGACGACGCGCGCACCCGCAGCTGCGTGGAGGCCGAGCGGGCGATGAATCGCACGTTGCATGGCAGCTGCCATGTACCGGTGGCGGCGATCGCGCAGTGGCAGGGCGAGGACCTGCACCTGCAGGGACTGGTTGGCGGCGTGGCCGATGGCGGTGCGGTGCGTGCCGAAGCCGTGGGCCCCGGCACGGATCCCGAGGCGCTGGGCAGGACCGTGGCGCAGCTGCTGCTCGATGGCGGGGCAGGCGAACTGCTGGTGTAGCGCCGGGCGTAGTGCCGACCAAGGTCGGCACTACCGGGGAGTGCGGTCGCCTTATTTGAACTTGTAGACCACGTTCATGGTGGTCAGCGTGTCGGTCTTCTGCTTGTCGTCGGCCACGTCGCTGTTGTGGCGCGCCTGCCAGGCGGCCTTCAACGCGAGATGTTCGTTCATGCTCACCGACACGCCGAAATCGTTCTGCGCGAAGGTGTTGTACGAACCGGATTCGACCAACAACGTGTTGACCAGGTCGGTGTTGGGGGTCAGCGAATACTTGATGTCGAAGAAGCCACGACCGATCAGGCCGGTGCGGGTCTGATCGTCTTCGGTGCTGTGGGTGCGGCGCACACCGGGGCCGACCTGGGCGTCCAGCGAGAAGCGGTCATTGCCCCACAGCCGGGTGCCGTAACCCAGACCGAACGAGCTCTGCCGATCGTAGGTGGCGAAATCGTCGCGCTCGTAACGGACCGTGGCGGTGATCTGGCGGTGTTCGCCCAGTTGCAACGCGCTGCCGGCACTGCCGGTGTAGCGGTTGGCGGTGGTGTTGCTGACCTTGCTTTCGGTGCCGTCGTCGTTGGTCTGGATCGATTCCGAACGCGAACGCAGGCCGAACAGGTCCATGCTGTGCACCCAGTCGTCATCGGTGTAGCGCAGGCGCAGGCGACCGTTGGCGCTCTCGGTGGTGCTGTTGCCGCGTGCCGAAGCGAAGCCCAGTTCACCGCCGCTGCCACTCCACGGAGAGGTCATCGCCGCCAGTTCGGCGGGGTCCTGGGCGAATGCCGCAGGAGCGGCCAGCAACAACGGAACCAGCAGGGAAACACGCAGGGACATCAGGAATTCTCCGGGGGCGGGGATCGAACGCAGTGCGTGATGATAGCGTTAACCCCTCGCTGCCTCGACCGCAGACGACGCCGCGCTTCAGTCGGCGTTTCTACAAATCCCCATTCAGGACAGAGGGAGCTGCGTCCCCCGGTGGCGGAACCTGCAGCGTTGGATCATTCAAACGGGAATAGCGCAGGGTGATCCGGTAGGGCTGCTGCTTGTTGAAGCCATCGCGCTGGATCTGCCGCGGAAGCCCGTCGCCGCCGATCCAGTACTGCAGCGTCTCGCCGCTGCCGGCAGGGCCGTCGATCCGGTACACGCGCGTGGCCGTGCCGTCGATGTCGGCCGGCCCACGGTCGTCCACCCGCAGGTCCTGCAAGCTCGCTTCGGAGGGCAACGGGCTGCGCCATTGTTCCAGCGTGCCGGCCGGCAGCGGGACCTGCTGCATGCGGCCCTCCGCCTGCAGGAAGAAGGTGTCGCCGATGATCGTCTGCACGCCGGCCGGTGTGTCCAGCCGATAGCGGTCCGGGGCCACGAAGTCCATGCCGCTGCGGTTCACCTGGCCCGCCTGTGCGCCGTGCAGTGTCATCTCGGCGTGGAAGCTGCGCAGGCTGGCGAAACGTCGGCTGGCCTCCAGCACGGCCGACGCTGGGTCCGCCGCCGGCGTTGCCGCCGGGTGCGCGGCATCAGCCAATGGCACGCTGGCCGGCGGCGGGGTGGGGTGTTCGCAACCCACCAACAGCGCGGCAGCCAGGACCAGGGAGAAGCAGGGAAGCAGGCGCATGCGGGGCAGGCCGAGGCGTGGGGATCGACACGATAGCCGATCATGGCCGCCACAACGGTCGCGAGTCGGACATAATCGGGGTCATGGACCGATACGAACGCATCACCGCCCTGCATCGTCTGCTCAAGTCTGCCCGCTATCCGGTCACGGTGGCGACGCTGCAGGACAAGCTTGGCTGTTCCCGTGCCACGGTCTACCGCGACCTGGCCTTCCTGCGGGATGCGCTGATGGCACCGATCGAAGGCGACGGCGAGGCGGGCTTCCGCTACATGGCCGATGAAAGCGATCGCTTCGAGCTGCCCGGGCTGTGGCTGAGTTCGGAGGAACTGCACGCGTTGCTGGCCTCCCAGCACCTGCTCGCACGCACCGGTGGTGGCGTGCTGTCCTCGGTACTGGCCCCGCTGCAGCAGCGCATCGAAGGCCTGTTGGCGGCCCAGGCCGGCGTTTCCAGCTGGCCGGTGGACCGGGTCCGCGTGATTCCGCACCGGGTGCGCAAGTTCGACGAAGGCAGCTTCCGCAGCGTGGCGTCGGCGGTGCTGGAACGCCGCCAACTGGCGTTCGAATATCGCGCGCGGTCCACCGACGAGGCCACCCGCCGCACCGTTTCGCCGCAGCGGCTGACCCACTACCGCGACAACTGGTACCTGGATGCCTGGGACCACGACCGCGATGCCCTGCGCAGTTTCGCCGTGGACCGCATCAACAAGGCACGGGTGGTCGATGCGCCGGCCACCGATGTCGATGACACCGTGCTGGACGCCCAGCTGGGTGCCAGCTATGGCATCTTCTCCGGCGCCCCGAAAGGCTGGGCGACGATCCTGTTCAGCGCCAAGGCCGCCCGATGGGTGGCCGACGAGCACTGGCACGCCAACCAGCAGGGCCGTTACCTGGCCGATGGGCGCTATGAACTGAAGGTGCCCTACAGTGTTTCCCGCGAATTGCTGATGGATGTGCTGCATTACGGTTCCGATGCCGAGATCATCGAACCGGTGATGCTGCGCGAACAGGCCAAGAGCCTGCTTGCCCTGGCCCTCAGCAATTACGAATGACCCTCTCCCCCGAGACCCTCCCATGATGAAGAAGTCCCTGTTGTTGTCGCTGTTCGCTGCCGTGGCCCTGGCCGCCTGTGGCAAATCCGGCGAACCCTCGCAGAAGCTGATCGTGGCCGCCACGGCGGTGCCCCACGCGGAGATCCTCGAGGTGGTCAAGCCGATGCTGAAGGAGCAGGGTGTCGACCTGGATGTGCGCGTGTTCAACGACTACGTGCAGCCCAACGACCAGCTGGTGCAGAAGCAGGTGGACGTCAATTACTTCCAGACCGAGCCCTACCTGGACGCGTACAACCGGGATCGCAAGTCCGGGCTGGTGACCGTTGCCGGCGTGCACATCGAGCCCTTCGGCGCCTATTCGCGCAAGGTCAAGTCGCTGGACGAACTGCGCGAAGGCGCCGACGTGGTGATCCCCAATGATCCCAGCAACAACAGCCGCGCGCTGATCCTGCTGCACAACGCCGGGGTCATCCAGCTGCAGGACCCGAAGAACGCGCTGGCCACCCAGCGCGACATCATCGCCAACCCGAAGAACCTGAAGTTCCGCGAGCTGGATTCGGCGATGCTGCCGCGCGTGCTGGACCAGGTCGACCTGGCGCTGATCAACACCAACTACGCGTTGGATGCCGGCCTGAACCCGACCCAGGATGCGCTGGCGATCGAAAGCAAGGATTCGCCGTACGTGAACTTCCTGGTGGCGCGCACGGACAACAAGGACGACCCGCGCGTACAGAAGCTGGCCCAGGCGTTGACCAGCCCGCAGGTGAAGGAATTCATCGCGCAGAAGTACAAGGGCGCGGTGCTGCCGGCGTTCTGATCCATCGGTCCGCCGGGCACGGCCCGGCGCTGACGGAACCCCGCGTCACCACGCCAGGGCCGCCTTGACGGCCCGTTGCCAGCCCGCATACAGCGCCTCGCGCTGGGCCGCCGACATCGTCGGCTCGAAGCGCCGGTCCACGCCCCATTGGGCCGCGATCTGCGCACGGCTCTCCCAGAAACCGGTGGCCAGCCCGGCCAGGTAGGCCGCGCCCAGCGCGGTGGTTTCCGCCACCTGCGGACGCAGCACCGGCACGCCCAGCAGGTCGCTCTGGAACTGCCCCATGAAGTCATTGGCAATCGCCCCGCCGTCGGCGCGCAGTTCCTTCAACTCGATGCCTGCGTCGGCCTGCATGGCGGCCAGCACGTCGCGGGTCTGGTAGGCCATCGATTCCACCGCAGCGCGGATGAAGTGTTCTTTGGTGGTGCCGCGGGTCACCCCGAACATCGCGCCGCGCGCATCGCTGCGCCAGTACGGCGCGCCCAGCCCGACGAAGGCCGGCACCAGGTACACGCCGCCGGTATCGGGCACGCGTTCGGCATAGGCCTGGCAGTCGCTGGACTTGCCGAACATGCGCAGCCCGTCGCGCAGCCACTGCACCACCGAACCGGCGACGAAGATCGAACCTTCCAGCGCATATTTCACCTGGCCGTCGAGGTTCCACGCGATGGTGGTCAGCAGGCCGTTGGCTGAAGTGACCGCCTGGCGCCCGGTGTTCATCAGCATGAAGCAGCCGGTGCCATAGGTGTTCTTGGCCATGCCCGGTTCGAAACAGGCCTGCCCGAACAGCGCCGCCTGCTGGTCACCGGCGATGCCGGCGATGGGAATCTGCCGGTCGAAGAAGAACTGCGGCCGCGTATGGCCGTACACCTCGCTGCTGCTGCGCACGTCCGGCAGCATCGCGCGCGGTATGTCCAGCAGCGCCAGCAGCTCCTCGTCCCAGGCCAGGGTATGGATGTTGAACAGCAGCGTGCGCGCGGCATTGGTCATGTCGGTCACGTGCACCGCGCCGCCGGTGAGGTTCCAGATCAGCCAGCTGTCGATGGTGCCGAACAGCAGTTCGCCGCGTTCGGCCCGCGCCTGCGCGCCGTCCACATGGTCCAGGATCCAGCGGATCTTGGTGGCGGAGAAGTAGGCATCCACCACCAGCCCGGTCCGGCTGCGGATCAGCGCCTCATGGCCATCGGCCTTCAACTGCTCACAGATCGCCTGGCTCTGGCGCGACTGCCAGACGATGGCGTTGTGGATCGGCTGGCCGGTCGCCCTGTCCCAGACGACCGTGGTTTCGCGCTGGTTGGTGATGCCGATGCCGGCGATGCGGCGCGGATCGACCTGCTGCTGGTTGAGCAGTTCGGTCAGGGTGGTATAGACGCTGGTCAGGATCTCGCGCGGATCGTGTTCCACCCAACCGGGCTGTGGGAACAACTGGGCGAACTCACGTTGCGCGCTGCCCGCGATACGACCATCACGGTCGAACAGGATGGCACGCGAACTGGTGGTGCCCTGGTCGATGGCAAGGATGAAATCAGGTTCCATGAAGGTGTCCTGGTCGGTTGGTGGGACGCTGCGGCAGCGACGCGCGCGGCAGGGAGTTCATTGTGCGCCGCGTTCGCTCGCAACGACCGTGGAATCCGCCAGCGCACGCTGGCGCGCCGGCAGGAACGGCAGGATGAGCCAGCGGTAGGCGGCCCCGCCGAGCGCGCCGCCGATCAGCGGGCCGAGGATGGGAATCCACCAGTAATGGTGTTCGGCCGGCAACGCGGCGCGGTCCCAGCCGGCGAGCCAGGCGAACACGCGCGGACCGAAGTCGCGGGCGGGATTGAGCGCCCAGCCCTCCAGATAGCCCATCGACGCGCCGATGCAGGCCACCAACAGGCCGATCATCAGCGCGCCGCCGTTCGCCCCCGGTGCGGCTTCGTTGTAACGCTCGGTGATGGCGAAGATGCCGAACACCAGGAACGCGGTCAGGATGACCTCGTTGCGCAGCGCATGCAGCGGCGTGACCGCCAGTCCCGGCGCAGTGAAGAACACCCCGGCCGCTCCTCCTTCAGCGCGGGTCATGCCGTGCAGGTCGTTGTAATGGTCGATGACCGGGCCATACAGCAGCAGCACGATCGCCGCGCCGAGGAAACCGCCCAGCACCTGCGCCGCCCAGTACGGCAGCACGCGTGACCACGGAAAACCGCGATACAGCGCAAGGGCCAGGGTCACCGCCGGATTGGCGTGGGTGCCCGATACCGACGCCGTGGCGTATATCGCAACGGTGACCGCCAGTCCCCAGGTGATGCACAACCCCCAGTAGGCATGCTGGTAGGGGCTGGGGTCGTACAGCAGGTACATGGCGGCTGCAGAGCAGCCGATGCTGATGATGATCGCCACCGCGACCGCCTCGGAAATCAGTTCGCCTGCAAGCTGCCGTGGTGACATGCGGTGTTCCTCATCGTGCAATCAGGGAGAGCCCACGGCGCGTCGGCCGGTGGCAGCGTGGGTGTCCAGCCAGCAGGCCAGCCGATGCTGCTGCGCGGCGTCCAGCGCCAGGCCCAGTCGGGTCCGTCGCCACAGCACGTCATCTGCCTGGCGAACCCATTCGTGCGCACACAGGTAGCGCATTTCGGCTTCATACAGATCAGCGCCGAAATGCGTGCCGAGCGCGGCCATCGAATCGGCCTGGCCGAGGATCAACGCGGCCCGCGCGCCATAGGTGCGGGCCCAGCGCGCCGCGAGCGCTGGCGGCAGCCATGGCCACTGCGTTGCCAGCCAGGCCGCGCCCTGCGCCGGCGTACCGCGTTCGGCCCCGGGCAGCGGCGCGCCGGTGGCTGTCCATGCAGGCGCTGCATTGCCGCCATGGCGCGCCAACAGGTCAACCGCCTCTTCGGCCAGGCGTCGATACGTGGTCAGTTTGCCCCCGAGTACGTTCAACAGCGGCGCGCCACCGGCATCCAGTTCCAGCCGGTAATCACGGCTCAACGTGCTGGCTTCCGCGTCCGCGTCGTCCAGCAATGCGCGCACCCCGCTGAACTCCCACACGATGTCGCGCGGGCTGGTCTGCTGGCGGAAGCTGCGATTGGCCGCCGCGCACAGATAGTCACGCTGGGCATCGTCCACGTGCACAGCGCCGGGATCGCCATCGAAGTCCACATCGGTCGTGCCGATGAGGGTGTAGTGGTCTTCAAAGGGAATGGCGAACACGATGCGGCCATCGGGTTGCTGCAGCAGGTAGGCATGGTCATGCGTGTACAGCGTCGGCACCACGATGTGGCTGCCCTGTACCAGCCGCAACGGCGTGCGCCGGGTCAGGCTGATGTCGTCGACGAACCCTGCCGCCCAGGGACCGGTGGCATTGACCAGCATGCGCGCGCGCACGCTGCGTGGGGTGCCGTCCGGATCCAGCAGGTCCACCGACCACCCGTCGGACTCTCGCCATGCCTGTTCGCAGCGCGTGCGCGTCCAGATGCGGGCACCACGCTCGGCCGCATCGATCGCATTGAGCACCACCAGCCGCGCGTCCGGCGCCTGCGCGTCGGTGTAGGTGAACCCACGGCGCAGGCCATCATGCAGCGGTGCGCCAAGCGGATGGTTGGACAGCCGCAGTGGACGCGATCGAGGCAGCAGCGGTGATCGTCCACCCAGGTGGTCGTAGAGCCACAATCCCAGGCCGATCAGCCACGCAGGCCGAAGGTGGGACTCATGCGGCAGTACGAAGGGCAGCGGCTGCACCAGGTGCGGCGCGATCCGCAGCAGGACCTCGCGTTCTTTCAATGACTTGCGGACCATGCCGAACTGGCGGTGTTCCAGGTAGCGCAGCCCGCCATGGATGAGCTTGGAGCTCGCGCTGGACGTGTGCGAGGCCAGATCGTGCTGTTCGCACAGGGCGACATCCAGCCCGCGTCCCGCCGCGTCGCGGGCGATCCCGGTTCCGTTGATCCCACCGCCCACCACCAGCATGTCGAGCATCTGCGGTCGCCCTCCGGCAGGCATCTGCCATCTCTGGGCCGAGCCTAGCGCACTGCGGCTGGCGGAAATGTGGCATGCGCACCGTTGCGCGTGCGCGGTGAAATGACAACGGGCCCCGAAGGGCCCGCTGCAGTAAAACCGATGGTGCTTGCGACGTGCTTAGAAGCGCGCGCCGATACCGAAACCGACAGTCCACGGATCCAGCTTGGCGTCTGCGCCGGTACCTTCGCCGCCGACCTTCACTTCCGGACGTGCGTGCATGTAGCGCGCATCGGCGCGGGCGAACCAGGTGGAGTTGATGTTCATGTCCACGCCGACGGTGCCGATGGCGCCCTTGGCGGTTTCCAGACCGATGTGCTCGGTGACGCCCGGCGCGGTCAGCTCTTCATTGCTGAAGTTCGACTCGTAGTAACCGACGCCGACGAACGGACGGAACACATTGTCCGCCTGACCGAAGTGGTACTGGCCGCTCAATGCGATCGGCTGCTGTTCCACCGTGCCCAGGCGCTCGTTGCCGACGCCGCGCACGCGGTGGTTGAACTTGTCGGCTGCGCCCCACAGTTCAACGGCCCAGTTGTCGTTGATGTAGTAGCTCAGGCTCAGGGTCGGTGCCGGGCCGCCATCGAACTTGCGGATGCCTTCAACCGGATCGTTCTTCGGCTGCAGCAGGGCCACACCGCCGACGACGGCGAAGTGCTTGCCCGACGCCGTGTCGGTGCTGCTGTCAGTGGCCGAATAGTCCTGCGCGAAGGCGCTCGGAGCAAACGCGGCGGCGGTCAGCAGGGAAAGGCTCAGGATACGGATGGAGCGCATGGGGGAATCTCCTCGGGGTTCTTGTTATGGGTCCCCTGTCGGGGCGCAGCCAACGTATTCCCGTGAACATGAATCAAGTCCGACGCGCGTTAAAAATTAGTTGGGTGTGTTCAGCAAAACGTGGGTTCTGCCTACTGCCATGTAGAGTGTCCTACATGGAAGATGTTCATGCAGATCGTCGAGATGTGACTGAAAACGACCTGTGCGTCGGGCTTGCTGCGCAGCTCGGTGCGCGCACACGTGTGCTGGTGCTGGGTTCGATGCCGGGCGTGGCGTCCCTGCGCGAGGCCCGTTACTACGCCCATCCACGCAACCGCTTCTGGCCGTTGATGTCCCTGTTGGCCGGGATCGATGCGCGGCTGCCGTACGCGGCGCGGGTGGCTGCGCTGAACGACGCCGGTATCGGCCTTTGGGATGTGATCGGGCGATGCCGCCGGCGGGGCAGCCTGGATGCGGACATCGTGCGCGGCAGCGAGGTGCCCAATCCGATCGCGGAGGTACTGGCGACGCTGCCGGCACTGCAGTTGGTGGCGTGCAATGGTGCCGCCGCACACCGCGCGTTCCAGCGCTTCATCGTTCCGGGCCTGCAGCGGCCGCTGGACGTACCGGTGCTGGCGCTGCCCTCGACCAGTCCTGCCAATGCGGCCGTCTCGCTCCCGGCGCTGCACCACGCCTGGCGGGCGGTAGGTGAGTCACTGGCGCGCCTGTAACGAAGGGACAATACGCCACCGACTGGAAGCTGTTGGTGGCATGCCGTTGCAGCGCAAGCGCCCTGCTACAACAGCGTGTCCCGGGACAGTGCGGACTGAAAACGCCATCAACGGTTGGCGAGGGGGCCATGCTGGCCGCACAATAGAGGATTCCCTACACCAGATTGCCGGAGTTATCCCCATGGCCGAAATCAAGGAAGCCCTCGTCCCCGATATCGGTGACTACAGCGATATCCCGGTAATCGAGGTGCTGGTCGCCGTCGGCGACACGGTCAAGAAGGACCAGGGGCTGGTCACGCTGGAAAGCGACAAGGCGACGATGGAAGTGCCCTCGTCGGTCGCAGGCGTGGTCAAGGAGATCAAAGTAAAGGTCGGCGACAACCTCTCTGAAGGCAAGGTCGTGGCGCTGATCGAGGTCGCTGAAGGCGACGCACCGGCCGCCAAGCCGGCCGCCGCCGCCGCTGCCGCACCTGCGCCGGCCCAGGCTGCCGCCGCCCCGGCGCCAGCCGCCCAGCAGAGCGCCCCGGCCGCTGCCGCCCCGGCCCCCGCCGCCGGTGGTGGTGGTGCGGTGGAAGCGCTGGTCCCGGACATTGGCGATTACTCGGATATCCCGGTCATCGAGATCCTGGTCGCCGTGGGCGACACGGTGAAGAAGGACCAGGGCCTGGTCACGCTGGAAAGCGACAAGGCCACGATGGAAGTGCCCTCGTCGGTCGCCGGTGTGGTCAAGGAAATCAAGGTCAAGGTCGGTGACACCCTGTCGCAGGGCAAGGTCGTGGCGATCATCGAAGCCGAAGGCGCGGCCAATGCCGCTCCGGCGCCGACCAAGGCCAACGCCGCAGCCAACGAAGCGGCCGAAACCGCCACCAAGGTCGAGCCGGTCGCCGTGCCGGCACAGCCGGACAAGCTGGCTGCCCGCGAGATCGCCAGCGCCCCGTCCGCCGGGGCGCCGACCAGCCCGCCCGTGCAGTTCAATGCCGACAGCGTGCTGCCGGCCAAGGTGCCCTATGCCACCCCGGCGGTGCGCGTGTTCGCCCGCGAACTGGGCGTGGACCTGCTGCAGATCAGCGGTACCGAAAAGGGCGGCCGCATCACCAAGGGCGACGTGCAGAAGTTCGTCAAGGCCGCACTCACCGGCGGCGGCGCTGCTGGCACCTCCGCGCCGGCTGCTGCCGGCGGTGGCTTGAACCTGCTGCCCTGGCCGAAGGTGGACTTCAGCAAGTTCGGTGAGGTCGAAGTCCAGCCGCTGTCGCGCATCAAGAAGATTTCCGGTGCGAACCTGGCGCGCAACTGGGCCATGATCCCGCACGTCACCCAGTTCGAACAGGCCGACATCACCGATCTGGAAGCCCTGCGCGTGGCGCTGAACAAGGAAAACGAGAAGGCCGGCATCAAGCTGACCATGCTCGCCTTCCTGGTCAAGGCCAGTGCCGCGGCACTGAAGAAGTTCCCCGAGTTCAACGCCTCCCTGGATGCCAGCGGCGAGAACCTGACCCTGAAGAAGTACTTCAACATCGGCTTCGCCGCCGACACCCCGAACGGCCTGGTCGTTCCGGTGGTGCGCGATGTCGACAAGAAGGGCGTGGTGCAGATCGCGCAGGAAAGTGGCGAGCTGGCCAAGAAGGCACGTGACGGCAAGCTGGGTCCGGCCGACATGAGCGGTGGCTGCTTCTCGATCAGCTCGCTGGGCGGCATCGGTGGCACCGCGTTCACCCCGATCGTCAACGCACCGGAAGTGGCGATCCTGGGTGTGTCCAAGTCATCCATCCAGCCGGTCTGGAATGGCAAGGAGTTCGCGCCGAAGCTGATGCTGCCGCTGTCGCTGAGCTACGACCACCGCGTCATCGATGGCGCACTGGCCGCACGCTTCACCACCTACCTGTCGCAGGTACTGGCGGACATGCGCCGCGTACTGCTCTGATCGAGCCGGCAAGCCCCCTCCGTGTGGCCGCCGCCCTGCGCGCGGCCGCGTGACGAACTGCAGCAGACGCCCGCCGGCCCTCCCGCGCGGGCATGAAGGAAACCACCATGGCCACGATTGAAGTCAAGGTTCCCGACATCGGCGATTACAGCGATGTGCCGGTGATTGAAATACTGGTCGCCGTTGGCGACACGGTGAAGAAAGACCAGGGTCTGCTGACCCTGGAGTCCGACAAGGCAACGCTGGAAGTGCCGTCTTCGGCCGCCGGCGTGGTCAAGGAGCTGAAGGTCAAGCTCGGCGACACGCTGTCCGAAGGCGCCGTGGTGGTGCTGCTGGAAGCCGAAGGCGAGGGCGCCGCACCGGCCGCGCCGGCCAAGGCGGCCGCACCCTCGGCGCCTGCCGCCCCCAACAGCAAGCCGCCGGTGACCCCGTCGCACCGCGCCCCGGCTGAGCCGGTCGCGCCGAAGCCTGCGCTGTCTTCCGGCAAGGCCGCCGACATCGAATGCGCGATGGTCGTGCTGGGCTCCGGCCCCGGCGGCTACACCGCCGCGTTCCGTGCCGCCGACGTCGGCCTGGATACCGTCATCGTGGAGCGTTACGCCAGCCTGGGCGGCGTCTGCCTCAACGTCGGCTGCATTCCGTCCAAGGCGCTGCTGCATGCCGCCGCGGTGATCGATGAAGTCGCCCACGCCGGCGATTTCGGTGTGGAATTCGGTGCGCCGAAGATCACCCTGGACAAGCTGCGCCAGTACAAGGAAAGGGTGGTCGGCCAGCTGACCAAGGGCCTGGCCGGCATGGCCAAGCAACGCAAGGTGCGCAGCGTGCAGGGCGTGGGCCGCTTCGTGTCGGCCAATGAGCTGGAAATCACTGCTGAAGACGGCAGCACCCAGCTGCTGCGCTTCCAGCAGTGCATCATCGCAGCGGGTTCGCAGGCGGTGAAGTTGCCGAACTTCCCGTGGGACGACCCGCGCGTGATGGACTCCACCGATGCGCTTGAACTGGCCGACGTGCCGGGTTCGTTGCTGGTGGTCGGTGGCGGCATCATCGGCCTGGAAATGGCCACCGTGTATGCCGCACTGGGCAGCAAGGTCACCGTGGTGGAGTTCATGGACCAGCTGATGCCGGGCGCCGACAAGGACCTGGTCAAGCCGCTCGCTGACCGCCTGAAGAAGCAGGGCGTCGAAGTACACCTGAAGACCAAGGCATCCGGCGTCAGTGCCGACGCCAAGGGCGTGACGGTCACCTTCGAAGCCGCCGCGGAAGGCGAGACGCCCGCGTTGCAGCAGGGCACTTTCGACCGCGTGCTGGTGGCCGTGGGCCGCTCGCCGAACGGTGGCAAGATCGGTGCGGAAAATGCCGGCGTGCAGGTGTCCGATCGCGGCTTCATTCCGGTGGACCGCCAGATGCGCACCAACGTGCCGCACATCTTCGCCATCGGCGACATCGTCGGCAACCCGATGCTGGCGCACAAGGCAACCCATGAAGGCAAGCTGGCTGCCGAAGTGGCTGCCGGGCACAAGAAGGAATGGGTCGCACGGGTGATTCCGTCGGTGGCCTACACCAACCCGGAAATCGCCTGGGTCGGCGTGACCGAAACCGAAGCGAAGGCCAAGGGCCTGAAGGTCGGCGTGGCCAAGTTCCCGTGGGCGGCCAGTGGCCGTGCCATCGGCATCGGCCGCACCGAAGGTTTCACCAAGCTGATCTTCGACGAAGAGACCCATCGCATCATCGGCGGCGCCATCGTCGGTGTGCACGCCGGCGACCTGCTCGCGGAAATCGGACTGGCCATCGAGATGGGCGCGGAAGCCGAGGATATCGGCCATACCGTCCATGCCCATCCGACGCTGAGCGAATCGGTGGCGATGGCATCGGAAATCTACGACGGCACGATCACCGACCTGTACATGCCGAAGAAGAAGTAAGCCGCCAGGCCCCGGGCGCAGCCCGGGGTGTTCCCGGCCCAAAAAAAACCCCAGGCATGCCTGGGGTTTTTCGTCTGCGCAGCGGGGATCAGAACGACAGGCTGACGCCGGCCACCGGGCCCTTGAACTCCTGCTTCAGGCCGATCACGCCGTCACTGCCCTTCTGGTCGACGTCCAGCTTGAACCAGTCGTAGCCGGCGAAGAGGCCGAAGTTGTCGGTCAGGCGGTACTCGACGATCGCGTTGGCGCGGCTCAGGTCGCCTTCGTAGTCATCGAAGCTGCCCCAGCTGGTGTTGAGGTACTGGCCCTGCAGGTTGATCATCCAGCGGTCAGCCGGGTTGAAGGTCAGGCGTGCACCGACCACCGGCGCCACGCCGTTTTCCTTTTCATCCAGGAAGCGGCCGTTGTAGACGTTGCCCAGATCGGCATAACCCTTGGCGCTGATCTGCGCCCATTCGGCACCGATCTGCAGGCCGAGGTCGAAGCGGTCAGTGTCCACGACCGAGTAGTCATACACCAGGGTGGCAACCTGGTACTTCAGCTCGGCCTTGACGAAGCTGCCTTCCGGAACGTTGATCTCGCCGAAGGCGATACTGTCGTTCAGCGTCTCACGGCGGTCCTTGTCCCACTTGAAATAATCGAAGATCAGGCGCTGGCGGTCGCTGAAGCGGAACACGCCATCCACGCGCGGCTCCCATTCCTTGCCGCCCATGCTGAAATCTTCGTTGAGGTTCACGTCCTGGCCGGCAACGGTGGTGCTGCCGCGGATCGTGTTGTCGGTATCGATGTTCATCGCACCCAGGCGCAGCGTGAAGCGGTCATCGCCTTCGGCAGCATGCGCGTTGGAGGCAAAGCCGGCGCCGACGGCGGCCAGCGAAAGAGCAAGCAGGGTGGTAACGGGGCGCATCGGCAGGAATCCTTGCAGTGGTTCAACGAAAGTTGCGCCACTATCGCTATCTCCGCGTCCACCATTCGTGAGCGTATTGTGTAGGCGGCGTCTTCACAGGTCGCTATCAAGCGTGACGACAAACGGTCGTCACCCACCGAAGCACGGTCGGCACCCACCACGGCACGGTAGCGCCGAGCCATGCTCGGCGAGCGCAGCGGCACAAAAAAAGTCCCGCCGGGCAGCGGCGGGACCCCGTGCAGACCTGCGCAACTGCGCCGACGAGGATGAGAGAGTGCAGGTCGAGGGGTTGGACACACCATCGCGACGAAAGTTCAATGCTGCATCGCCGCAAGGGCCGGAGCCCCGCTGGGCCTGATTGTCCCGCCCCCGGCCGGAAAATTCCCGGTCATCCGGCAACTTGCATCGATCCGGGATGAACACGCAGCGGTTGTCTCGCAAATTGTCCCATTGCTATAATTTGGCGGCTCGACGAGGCACCACGCTGCTGCCTCATGCCTTCCACTCCAAATGTGCGGGACGTCTCTGTGCTGAATTCCGTTGATCCGGGTCGGCGACTGATGCTGCGCGCCGCGGTCTACCCGCTGGCCGCGGTGATTGTCCTGGCCCTTGGCTTCCTGCTGGTGAGTCCGAAACATGCGCTTGGCGCACTGCTTTCCGGCCTCGCGGTTTCGGCCGGTGGCTGGGTGGCGGCACGGATGGCACTGGGCGGCGGGGTACAGGCAGCTGGCTCGGCAATGGCAAGGCTGATCATCGCCGTCGTTGCCAAGTGGGCCGTGGTATTTGGCGTGTTGATCGCAGGCATCCTGGTGTTCAGGCTGCCGGCGGTGGCACTGCTGGCCGGTATCGCGGTCGGCTTGATGTTCCAGGTCCTGGCTCTGGCCAGGCGTTGATCGAATTTCTTAATAACTAAGGTTCCGGACACATGGCAGGCGAGGCGCTGACACCCACCTCCTATATCCAGCATCACCTGCACAACCTCACCGTTGGGCACGGCAGCCCGTGGGCGCTGCATCTGGATACCATCGCCACGTCGGTCCTGATGGGTCTGGTGATGGTTTTCGCCTTCTGGATGGCGACGCGCAATGCCACGGCCGGCGTGCCGGGCAAGTGGCAGGCCTTCGTGGAGATCTGCCTGGAGTTCGTTGACCGCCAGGCCAAGGACACCTACCACGGCACCAGCAAGCTGGTGACCCCGATCGCCATCACGATCTTCTTCTGGATCCTCCTGATGAACCTCATCAAGATGATCCCGGCCGACTTCATCGCCATCCCGCTCGAACTGCTGGGCGTGCCGTACTGGAAGCCAGTGCCGACCGCCGACGTCAACGCCACCCTCGGTATGTCGATCAGCGTGTTCTTCCTGATGCTGTTCTTCGCGCTGCGCTCCAAGGGCATCGGCGGCTTCACCAAGGAATTCCTGACCGCCCCGTTCGGCAAGTGGATGCTGCCGTTCAACCTGATCCTGAACATCGTCGAGTGGCTGTCCAAGCCGATTTCGCTGGCGATGCGACTGTTCGGCAACATGTTCGGCGGTGAAATCGTGTTCCTGCTGATCTGGGTGCTGGGCGGTGCAGGTATCGCCGGCATCTTCGCAGGCGCGTTCGCCGGCTTCGGCTGGATGCTGTTCCACCTGCTGGTGATCCCGCTGCAGGCTTTCATCTTCATGATGCTGTCCATCGTGTACCTGAGCCTGTCGGAAGACGCTCACTGAGTTTCGCTGCACCCTTCATCCGTTAGTTTCCAAATCCCTTAGCAATCACGTTCCCGGAGAAAACCATGTACTTCGCCGTCCTGACCAATCTCGCCCAGGTCCAGAGCTCCACCGTCCTCGCCGTCGGCATCATGATCGGCCTGGCCGCGCTGGGCGCAGGCCTGGGTCTGGCCATCATGGCTGGTAAGTTCCTGGAATCGGCCGCGCGCCAGCCGGAACTGATTCCGGTGCTGCAGGTCCGCATGTTCATCACCGCCGGCCTGATCGACGCCGCGTTCATCATCTCGGTCGCCGTGGGCCTGCTGTTCGCCTTCGCCAACCCGATGGTCGGCGAGTTCGTCGCCCGCCTGCCGGCAGTGGCTGGCTGATCCAGCCCCAAGTGAAACGACCGGGCGCTTCGGCGCCTGGTTGCGGATGAAGGTTCGGAGGTGCCGCCCGCAAGGCGGCACGTCCACCCCGTCACCACTGACTGAGCGAAAACAATGGATATCGGTTTTACCCTCATCGCCCAGGCCCTGGCCTTTGCTGCCCTGATCTGGATCATCGCGACCAAGATCTGGCCGCCCCTGATGAACGCGATCGAAGAGCGCCAGCAGAAGATCGCTGAAGGTCTCGCCGCTGCCGATCGCAGCCAGAAGGACCTCGCCCAGGCACAGGACAAGGTCAACGAAGCGCTGAAGGAAGCCCGCGGCAAGGCCAATGAAATCATTGACCAGGCCCACGCGCGCGCCAACCAGATCGTTGAAGCCGCCAAGAATGAAGCGATCACCGAAGCCAACCGCCAGAAAGAACTGGCCCAGGCTGAAATTGACCTGGCTGCCAACCGTGCCCGCGAAGAACTGCGCAAGCAGGTTTCCGCGCTGGCCGTAAGCGGCGCAGAGAAGCTGCTCAAGCGCGAAATCGATGCCAACGCCCACAAGGCGCTGCTCGACGAGCTGGCTTCGGAGATCTGACATGAGCCAGGCCCTCACGCTTGCCCGTCCCTACGCCCGCGCCGCTTTTGCGACCGCGCGCGACGAAGGTGCGTTCGCGCCGTGGTCGGACGCCCTTGCGTTCTCCGCCCACGTCGCTGCCGACCCGCGCGTGTCGGCCCTGCTCGCCAACCCGGAGCTGGGTCGCGACGATGCCGTCGCCCTGCTGGCACCGGAACAGCGCAGCGAGACCTTCTCGCGTTTCCTGTCCATCCTGGCCGATGCCCACCGCCTGCCGCTGCTGCCGGAAATCGCTGGCATGTACGACCAGCTGCGTGCCGAAGCCGAACACGTGGTCAAGGCCACCGTGACCTCGGCCAACGAACTGGCCGCCGGTGAACTGGATGCGATCAAGGCTGCCCTGCGCAAGCGCTTCGGCCGCGACGTGGAAGTGTCCACCGCGGTGGATGCCTCGCTGATCGGCGGCGCCGTGATCGACGCCGGTGACGTGGTCATCGACGGTTCGCTGAAGGGCAAGCTTGCCCGCCTGCAGACCGCGCTCGCTAACTGAATTCAATTACCGTCCGGCCTCAACGCCGGCACTAGGACTCGACGATGGCAACCACGCTCAACCCCTCCGAAATCAGCGAACTGATCAAGAACCGCATCGAGAAGGTCAAGCTGGCCGCGGAATCGCGCAACGAAGGCACCGTGACCAGCGTGTCCGACGGCATCGTGCGCATCTTCGGCCTGGCCGACGTGATGCAGGGCGAAATGATCGAACTGCCGAACAACACCTTCGCCCTGGCCCTGAACCTGGAGCGCGACTCGGTCGGCGCCGTGGTCCTGGGTGATTACCAGAACCTGCGCGAAGGCGACGTGGCCAAGACCACCGGCCGCATCCTGGAAGTGCCGGTCGGTCCGGAACTGCTCGGCCGCGTGGTGAACGCGCTGGGCGAGCCGATCGACGGCAAGGGCCCGCTGGGCACCCAGCTGACCGCTCCGGTGGAGCGCGTTGCGCCGGGCGTGATCTGGCGCAAGTCGGTCGACCAGCCGGTGCAGACCGGTTACAAGTCGGTCGACTCGATGATCCCGATCGGCCGCGGCCAGCGCGAGCTGGTCATCGGTGACCGCCAGACCGGCAAGACCGCGCTGGCCATCGATGCGGTGATCAACCAGAAGGACACCGGCATCAAGTGCGTGTACGTCGCGATCGGCCAGAAGGCATCGACCGTGGCCAACATCGTGCGCAAGCTGGAAGAAAATGGCGCCCTGGCCCACACCGTGGTCGTGGCCGCCACCGCGTCCGAATCGGCTGCGATGCAGTACATCAGCGCCTACTCCGGCTGCACCATGGGTGAGTACTTCATGGACCGCGGCGAAGACGCGCTGATCGTGTACGACGATCTGTCCAAGCAGGCTGTTGCCTACCGCCAGATCTCGCTGCTGCTGAAGCGCCCGCCGGGCCGTGAAGCCTACCCGGGTGACGTGTTCTACCTGCACTCCCGCCTGCTCGAGCGTGCTGCCCGCGTGTCCGAAGAGTATGTGGAGAAGTTCACCAACGGTGCGGTGACCGGCAAGACCGGTTCGCTGACCGCGCTGCCGATCATCGAAACGCAGGCCGGCGACGTGTCCGCGTTCGTGCCGACCAACGTGATCTCCATCACCGACGGCCAGATCTTCCTGGAAACCGACCTGTTCAATGCCGGTATCCGTCCGGCCGTCAACGCCGGTATCTCGGTGTCGCGCGTGGGTGGTTCGGCCCAGACCAAGATCATCAAGAAGCTGTCCGGCGGCATCCGTATCTCGCTGGCGCAGTACCGCGAGCTGGCTGCGTTCGCGCAGTTCGCCTCGGACCTGGACGAAGCAACCCGCAAGCAGCTCGAGCGCGGCCAGCGCGTCACCGAACTGATGAAGCAGAAGCAGTACGCCCCGATGTCGATCGCCAACCAGGCACTGTCGATCTACGCCGTCAACGAGGGTTACCTCGACGACGTGCCGGTCAACAAGCTGCTGGCGTTCGAAGAAGGCCTGCACGCGCACTTCGCCAACACCCAGGGCGAGCTGATCGGCAAGGTCAACGCCACCGGCGGCTGGGACAATGACATCGAAGGTGCCTTCAAGAAGGGCATCACCGAGTTCAAGACCACCGGCAGCTGGTAACAGCGCACGTGGAGCGGGGCAGGTCCCCGCTCTACCGTTGAACATACGGGAATAAGAGATGGCAAGCGGACGCGAAATCAAAACCAAGATCAAGAGCGTGCAGAACACCCGCAAGGTGACGCGCGCGCTCGAGATGGTCTCGGCCTCCAAGATCCGCAAGGCGCAGGAGCGGATGAAGACATCGCGTCCGTACGCGCAGGCGATGAAGCAGGTGATCGGCCACCTGGCCCAGGCCAGCACCGATTACCAGCATGCGTTCCTGGTCGAGCGTGAACAGGTCAAGCGCGTGGGCTACATCGTGATCTCGTCGGATCGCGGCCTGGCCGGCGGGCTGAACAACAACCTGTTCCGCAAGACGCTGGGCGAAGCCCGTGCCTGGCAGGAAAAGGGTGCCGAAGTGGACATGGTGACGATCGGCCAGAAGGCATCGACCTTCTTCCGTCGCATCAAGGTCAACATGGTCGGCAGCGTGACCCACCTGGGTGACGTGCCGCGCCTGGAATCGCTGATCGGCGTGATCAAGGTGATGCTCGATGCATTCACCGAGGGCAAGGTCGACCGCGTCTACCTGGTGTACAACCGCTTCGTCAACACCATGACCCAGACCGCCAGCTTCGATCAGCTGCTGCCGTTGCCGGCCGCTGAAAAGCAGGTCGCGCACCACGACTGGGACTACCTGTACGAACCCGATGCCGCGACCGTGCTGGAGCACGTGATGACGCGTTACATCGAGTCACTGGTGTACCAGGCCGTGCTGGAAAACGTGGCCTCCGAGCATGCCGCACGCATGGTGGCGATGAAGGCGGCCAGCGACAACGCGAACAAGCTGATCGGAACCCTGCAGCTGGTCTACAACAAGGCCCGCCAGGCAGCGATCACCCAGGAAATCTCCGAAATCGTCGGCGGCGCAGCAGCAGTTTGACGCGCACGTCCAAAGCACAAATCTAGAGGATGCAGCAATGAGTCAGGGCAAGATCGTTCAGATCATCGGCGCGGTCGTCGACGTCGAGTTCCCCCGTGAGTCGGTTCCGAAGGTGTATGACGCACTGAAGGTCGACAACACCGAAATCACCCTCGAAGTCCAGCAGCAGCTGGGCGACGGCGTGGTCCGCTGCATCGCCCTCGGTTCCACCGATGGCCTGAAGCGCAACCTGGTCGCCACCAACACCGACCGCGGCATCTCCGTGCCGGTCGGCCCGGGCACCCTGGGTCGCATCATGGACGTGCTGGGTCGCCCGATCGACGAAGCCGGCCCGGTGGCCGCCAGCGACACGTGGGAAATCCACCGTGCTGCACCGTCGTACGAAGACCAGTCCCCGGCCACCGAGCTGCTGGAAACCGGCATCAAGGTCATCGACCTGATGTGCCCGTTCGCCAAGGGCGGCAAGGTCGGCCTGTTCGGCGGCGCCGGCGTCGGCAAGACCGTCAACATGATGGAACTGATCAACAACATCGCCAAGGCGCACAGCGGTCTGTCCGTGTTCGCCGGCGTGGGTGAGCGTACCCGTGAGGGCAACGACTTCTACCACGAGATGAAGGATTCCAACGTCCTGGACAAGGTCGCGATGGTGTACGGCCAGATGAACGAGCCGCCGGGCAACCGCCTGCGCGTCGCGCTGACCGGCCTGACCATGGCCGAGTACTTCCGCGACGAGAAGGACGCGTCGGGCAAGGGCAAGGACGTGCTGCTGTTCGTCGACAACATCTACCGCTACACCCTGGCCGGTACCGAAGTGTCGGCACTGCTGGGCCGCATGCCGTCGGCCGTGGGCTACCAGCCCACCCTGGCCGAGGAAATGGGCGTCCTGCAGGAGCGCATCACCTCCACCAAGAACGGCTCGATCACCTCGATCCAGGCCGTCTACGTGCCGGCCGATGACTTGACCGATCCCTCGCCGGCGACCACCTTCGCCCATCTGGATTCGACCGTGACCCTGTCGCGTTCGATCGCCTCGCTGGGTATCTACCCGGCGGTGGATCCGCTGGATTCCACCAGCCGCCAGATGGATCCGCTGGTCATCGGCCACGAGCATTACGACACCGCCCAGCGCGTCCAGCAGACCCTGCAGAAGTACAAGGAACTGAAGGACATCATCGCCATCCTGGGCATGGACGAACTGTCCGAAGAAGACAAGCAGGCCGTGACCCGCGCCCGCAAGATCGAACGCTTCTTCAGCCAGCCGTTCCACGTGGCCGAAGTGTTCACCGGTTCGCCGGGCAAGTACGTGTCGCTGAAGGACACCATCCGTGGCTTCAAGGCCATCGTCGATGGTGAGTACGACCACCTGCCGGAGCAGGCGTTCTACATGGTCGGCGGCATCGAAGAAGCGGTCGAAAAGGCCAAGAAGATGGCCGAAAAGGCCTGATCCGGATCGGGCGGGAGCGATCCTGCCCGACCTGACACCGGCGCCGGACACCCGTCCGCGCCGTGGCTCCTCCCCGGTGGCATCGTGCCGCCGCGAACAGTGAAGAGATTTGCATGAGCACGATCCGTTGCGACATCGTCAGCGCCGAGCAGGAAATCTTCCGGGGTGAAGCGACCCTGGTCGTGGCCACCGGTGAGCTGGGCGAGCTGGGCATCGCGCCCAAGCACGCACCGCTGATCACCCGCCTCAAGCCGGGCAAGATCGTGGTGACCCAGGCCAATGGCGAGCAGCTGGACTTCTTCATCTCCGGCGGCATCCTGGAAGTGCAGCCGCAGGTGGTCACCGTGCTGGCCGACACCGCGATCCGCGCGCAGGATATCGATGAGGCATCGGTGCGCAAGGCCAAGGAAGAAGCCGAGCGCATGCTGGCCAACCGTGGTGAAGGCATGGAGATCGCCGAGGCCCAGCAGAAGCTGGCCGAAGTGACTGCCCAGCTGCAGGCGCTGGAGCGCCTGCGCAAGAACCTGAAGCACTAAGCACCTGGGTGGGTCCGGAGGGTGACGACCGTTGGTCGTCATGCTCCATCTCCGATAGGTATTCCGACGCCGGCCCTGTGCCGGCGTTTGTACTTTCCGCGCATTGCCCATGACGCCGGCGGAACTGTGCGCCGGTTCCTCGTGCTGGCGACCCCGCGTGTTCACCCTGTGTGCTTCTTCTTCCGGAAGGTGCGCCATGCTTGTTCCACATTGCTGCCGGACAGTGCTTCTTGCCACGTTGCTGCCTGCTGCCGCGCAGGCCACTCCGATGGATCGCTTCGTTGCCGTCGCCGCCGAGCGCAACACCATCGCGTATCAGGTGGCGGCGTTCAAATACCCCGCCGCGCGCCCGGTGGAAGATCCTGTCCGCGAAGCACAGGTGCTGCAGGACAAGCGTGTCCGGGCGACTCAGCTCGGCCTGGACGCGGAGGCGGTCGTGAACTTCTATCGCCAGCTGATCGAGGCCAACAAGCTGATCCAGCATGTGGCGTTCCATCGCTATGCGGCAGGCGAGGTGCCGGCGCCCGCGCCTTCGCTTGAGGAACTGCGCGGCATGATCGACGTGGCAGACGAAAAGCTGCTCGCGCTATGGCCTGGGATCGCCCCGCAGCGCGGCCAGCCGGGCTGCACCAAGACCGTTGCGGAGGCGGTGGATCACGGCATGCAGGAGGCCGTCGGGCATGTCGCGCTGGTGCGGGCTATGATTGATCTTTGCCGCCCCGAGGCTGGCGGCATGCGCTGATAAGGCAAGGAGAGCAGGGTGCAGCAGATCATCGGGGCGGTAGGGTTTACAGACCGCTGGACACGCTTGCACGCAACGTCCGGCTTTGCCTGGTGCGTCCTGTGGCTGGTGCTGTGCCTGCCGTGGCTGCTCGGCGTCTGGACGATTCCCTTCGATGCCGTCCAGCAGTTCTTTCCTGCGGTGAGCTTCACCGCCCAGCAGCTGCTGCTGGGGGACGTGCCGTGGTGGAATCCCTACCTGCACGGTGGCTATCCGCAGCTGGCCGACCCGCAGATGATGACCCTGCAGCCGACCGTGGTGCTGCCGATGCTGCTGGCGCCGGCCTCGCTGCACTGGTTCACGGTGGTGATCCTGCTGCATGTGCTGGTGGCGGGGATGGGGGCGTTGAAACTTGCGGCCACCCAGGGATTGCAGCGGTTGCCGCAGCTGATGTTCGCACTGGTGTTCCTGTTCGGCGGGGTGGCGGCGGCGCGCCTGCAGCACACCCCGATGATCGTCAGTTACTGCCTGCTGCCTTGGCTGTGGCTTGCGCTGGACCAGCTGCGCCGTCATCTGCACTGGCGCCATGCCGTGCTGGCCGGCGTTGTCGGCGGACTGTGTGCGCTGCAGCTCACACAGGTCACTTACCTGATCGTCCTGGCGTGTGCGGTGTTCTCCATCGCCGCCGTGCTGATGGCACCGACACGGCGCATGCGCCTGTGTCTGCAACTGGCGGCCGTGGGCGCGATCGCCGCAGCGATCAGTGCCCCGCAATGGCTGTCCACGTTCGCGTGGCTGGCCCAGACCAACCGTGATGGCGTGTCACTGCAGGCCGCCCTGCCGGGTGCCATCCATTGGCAATCCCTGGTCACTTTGCTGTCCGGTAATGTGTTCGAGCAGGGACGCGGCGACAGCTGGGCGTTCGGTGATATCACCACCGACTATCTGTACATGGGCGCGGTGCCGTTGGCGGCGTGGCTTGCATGGGGTGGCGCGGTGGTGCGCAGCGACCCGCGCGGCGCGCGTATCGCGCTTGCGGTCTTCGTGCTGGCCGTGCTGTTCGCGCTGGGCGGTGCCACGCCCCTGTTCCCGTGGCTGTTCGGCTGGCTGCCGGGGCTGGACCTGTTCCGTCGCCCGTCGGATGGATTGTTCCTCGCCGTTCCGGCGGCGGCATGGCTGTCCGCGCATGCGCTGCAGTCGGCCCTGCAGCGCGATCGGCTGCGCCCGCACTTGCCATCGCTGCTGGTGGTTGCACTGCTGGCCGCAGCCGGTGTGTGGCTGGTCGTGGACAGTGGGCGCCTGCAGGGCAGTGCGTGGCTGGCAATCAGCGTCGCCATCGGGGCGGTCGCGGTACGCCAGTTGATACGCCACCGGTCGCCCTCGCGCTGGCTGCTGGGACTGATGCTGCTGGACCTGCTGATGTTCAACGTCAGTACGTCGTTCAACGCGCGCAGCGCCACCCGTCCGGTGCTGACCGCAACGCGGCCCGGGCCGGCGCAGAGTGCGTACCGGCTGCTGTCCGCGCAGCGCAGCGACGGCCTGCCGGTACGCGCACTGGCCTTCGGCGTGGGGCCGTTGACCAATGGCGCGGCCGTGTACGGCCTGGCACTGGCCAACGGCTACAACCCGTTGCTCGACCGTCGCGCCCTGCAGATGCTCGGCATGCCCGGCGATCCGCTGGACAGCGTGCAGCAGAAACCGGAAACGCCATGGACGCCGGACTTCGATGCGCCGCTGTACGATCTGATCGGCGTGCGCTGGGTGCTGGCACCGACCGCGTTCCCGGGTTCGCATGCCTACGACGCCGAACTGCAGGTGATGCAGCGTGACAGCGTGCTGCCGCGGATGCTCAATCCCACGGCAGTGCACCGTCATGATGAAGACCTGCCGCCTGCCGCGGCATTCAACCGGACCGACTTCAGCACCACGGTCTGGCTGCCCGGCGATACGCAGGCGGCGTGTGCCGATGCCGGTGCCGGCACGCTGCAGATGGGCGCGACGGTCTACCGGGCCAGCGGGCTGAGGGTGCAGGTGGACGCGGCCGCGCCGGCGTGGCTGGTGGTCAATGAGGTGTCCGCTCCGGGCTGGCAGGCCAGCGTGGATGGGGCGGCAACCCCGCTGATGCGCGCCAACGGGCTGTTCCGTGCGGTCTGCGTACCGGCCGGTCGCCACCAGGTGGCGTTCCGTTTCAGTCCGCTGCAGTTGTGGCGCGAAGGATTGGGGCAGCGCCTCGGCCGCTGAGGCCCGTGGGGCGTGAGATCGCCGGTCATGAAGCGGTAGCGCCGAGCCATGCTCGGCGGCATCGTTCAGGCCACGGCCCGCTGTGCTCGCCGAGCATGGCTCGGCGCTACCGATGTGCTGCGCGATGTTGCTCTGGTAGCGCCGAGCCATGCTCGGCGAGCGCAGCGGCCAGCCTGGGTCAGCGGAACACCAGGCGCCGCATCAGCAGGAACGACAACCCGGCCAGCCCGCCTTCCACCAGCGGCTTGGCCAACCATGCGTACTTCAGCCCCAACGCGTGATCGGCTGCAGTGACCAGTACGGTGCTGAGCACGGTGAGCACGGCCCACAGTGCGATGAAACGGCCAAAGCGCTTCCATCCCAGCCGTTGCTTGCCGGCATCGGCAAAGGTGTAGCGTCCGTTGAGCCAGAAGCCCAACAGCATCCCGCAGGCGCGTGCGATCACGTTGCCCGGCACCACCGGCACGCCCAACGCCGTCACGGCGACGAACACACACCAGTCCAGCAGCAGCTGGAGCAGGCCGACGATGAGGTAGGAGCCACCTTGGCGGAGCAGGGTCATGGACAGGTAGATGCAGGATGCGTGAGTCATGTTAACGGCGGCCGTTCTAGAATGGCGCGAAACCATCGCGGACCCTTTTTTCCATGACCCAAGCCCTGCACGTCATCATCCTCGCCGCTGGCGCCGGCAAGCGCATGAAGTCCGTATTGCCGAAGGTGCTGCAGCCGGTGGCTGGACAACCCATGCTGGCCCACGTGATCGCCACCGCACGCGAGCTGAAGCCGGATGCGATCCACATCGTCTACGGCCATGGCGGTGATGCCGTGCGCGCGCATTTTTCCAGCCAGCCCGACCTGCTGTGGGCCGAGCAGTCGAAGCAGCTTGGCACCGGACATGCCGTGGCGCAGGCGATGCCGGAGGTGCCGGACGCCGCGCAGGTGCTGGTGCTGTACGGCGATGTGCCGCTGATCCGTGCGCAGACCCTGCGCGAGCTGCTGGACCAGCCGGGCCGGCTGGCGGTGCTGGCGGCGGAAATGGACAACCCGACCGGCTACGGGCGCATCGTGCGCGATGCCGAGGGCAAGGTCGGCTCGATCGTGGAGCAGAAGGACGCCAGCGAGGAACAGCGCCGGATCCGCACCATCAATACCGGCATCATCACCGCCGAGTCCACCGCGCTGCGTCGCTGGCTGTCTCAGCTCTCCAATGCCAATGCGCAGGGCGAGTACTACCTGACCGATGTGTTCGCCTTTGCCGCCAACGAGTACACCGCAGCGGACATGACCCTGGTCGCCGATCCGCAGGACGCCGAAGGGGCCAATGATCCGTGGCAGCTGGCGCAGCTGGAACGGGCCTGGCAACAGCGCGCGGTGCGTGCACTGTGCGTGCAGGGCGCGCGCGTGCTGGACCCCGCCCGGCTTGATATCCGGGGTGAGGTGATCGTCGGCCGCGACGTGCAGATCGATGTCAACGTGATCCTGGAAGGTCGCGTGGAACTGGGTGACGGGGTCAGCATCGGTCCATTCACCCGCCTCAAGGATGTCACCCTGGGTGCGGGCACCACCGTGCTGGCCCACTGCGACGTGGAGGGCGTGGTGGCACAGGGCGCGGCGCAGATCGGGCCGTTCGCGCGGCTGCGCCCGGGCACCGTGCTGGCCGACGGCGTGCACGTGGGCAACTTCGTGGAAACCAAGAAGATCCGCATGGGCGTGGGCAGCAAAGCCAACCACCTGAGCTACCTGGGTGATGCGGTCATCGGCAGCAAGGTCAACATCGGCGCCGGCACCATAACCTGCAACTACGACGGGGTGAACAAGTCGCAGACCACGATCGGCGACAACGCCTTCATCGGCTCCAACAGTTCGCTGGTGGCGCCGGTGCTGGTGGGCGAGGGCGCGACCATCGCCGCTGGATCGGTGATCACCCGCACCGCGCCGGATGGCCAGCTGACCGTGGCGCGGGCACGCCAGCAGGTGGTCGAAGGCTGGCAGCGACCGCAGAAGAAATCCTGAGCGGTCCCCGGCATGCCCGGTAGCGCCGGGCCATGCCCGGCGTCGCGGGTCAGTTCTGCGGCAACAACAACGACACGCACAGCCCACCTTCGGTGCGGTTCTGCAGCGCGATGCGACCGCCGTGCGCTTCCACGATCTCGCGGGTCAACGCCAGCCCCAGGCCGGTGCCGTTGCGCTTGGTGGAATAGAACGGGGTCAGTGCGTTCTGCAGCACGGCCTCGTTCATGCCCTTGCCGCGATCCAGTACGTCCAGCCGCAGCCACTGCGGCAGGCGGGTGACCTTGATCCGCACGTCGTCGTTGGGCGGGTCGGCGTCGGCGCACGCTTCGTGTGCATTCTTGACCAGGTTCAAGAGCGCCTGGCCGAGCTGGGCGATGTCGACCCGGCTATGCAGGTCTTCATCCAGCGCGTCCATCTGGAACGGAATCTGCTGCTGCAGGCTGGCCAGGAACGGTGCCCAGTGCACCGTCTGCAGCTGCGGCTGCGGCAACTTGGCAAACCGCGCGTAGCCGCGGATGAAGCCCTCCAGATGGCGTGCGCGGTCTTCGATGGTAGAGAAGATCTCCGGCAGGCGGTCGAAGCGTTCACGCTTCACCAGTTCACCGCCGGAGTGCGCCAGGGACGCAATGGGAGCCAATGAATTATTGAGCTCGTGGCTGATCACACGGATGACCTTCTTCCATGTCTGTACTTCCTGCCGGCGCAGTTCAGCGGTGAGCAGGCGGATCAGCAGCAGGTCATGCGGCCGTCCATTCAAGTGGAACGCGCGGCGCGAGAGGTGGTAGATCTGCTCGTCCTCTTCGTCCTCGCTGTCCTCTTCGCGCACCGCGAACAGGCTGTCGCCGCCACGCGAAATAGCATCGCGCAGGGCGATCGGCATCTGTTCCAGCAGTTCGGCCAGGCGCTGTCCTTCGAGCTTGAACCCGCCGTGCAGCAGCTTGCGTGCGGCCAGGTTGGAGAACACCACGCGCTGCAGGCCATCGCCGCCGGCGGCCAGCAGCAGCATCGCCACCGGGGTGTTCTGCACCATCGTGTCCAGCAGCAGTTCGCGCTGCACCAGTGATTGACGCTGCTCACGCAGCACGTCGCCCAGTTCGCGGTGCGCCTCCACCAGGTGGCCCAGCTCGTCCTGTGCCGACCAGTGCACGCTGAAGTTGAACTCGCCGTCCTTGTAGCTGCTGACCACGCCGGACAGCGCGCGCATCAGCGAGCGGACCGGTGCGATGGCGCGGTTCAGGCTGAACCACATCAGCCCCAGCAGCACGATTCCCGACAGGATCGCCACGCCCCAACCGTGGTCCATCCAGTACGCCAGCAGCCATGGCAGTGCGGCCGCAAGGGCCAATACCGGCAGCAGGCGCAGGAACAGCTGGAAGGTGAAGGAGCGTTGCTTCATTCGCGCGGAATGCCGAAGCGGTCCATGCGCCGGTACAGGGCCTGCCGGCTCAGCCCCAGCTCGGCAGCGGCCTGGGCGATGATGCCGTGGTTGTTGGCCAACGCGCCTTCGATGCGCTGGCGGTCGGGGTCGATGGTCGCAACGGCGCCACGCGGGGCGGCGGGCGCGCGCGGCAGGTTGAGGTCGGCTACTTCGATGCGGTTGCCGATGGCCAGCAGTTCGGCGCGCTGGATCACGTTGCGCAGTTCGCGCACGTTGCCTGGCCAGGGGTGGCGCTGCAATGCCGTGCGCGCGGCGGCGGACAGTGGCTTGTCAGCTGCCAGGAAGTGCTCGGCCAGCGGCACGATATCGCCGGGCCGCTCGGCCAGTGGGGGCAGCGTCAGCTCGACCGTGTTGAGCCGGTAATACAGGTCTTCGCGGAAGCTGCCCTCGCGGATCATCGCGCCCAGGTCGGCATTGGTGGCGCTGACCACGCGCACCTTGACCTGGCGTTCGCGGTTGGAACCAAGCCGTTCGAAGCGGCCGGTTTCCAGCACGCGCAGCAGCTTCATCTGGCCGCCCAGCGGCAGGTTGCCGATCTCGTCCAGGAACAGCGTGCCACCATCGGCGGCCTCGAATTTGCCTTCGCGGGCCTTGTTGGCTCCGGTGTAGGCACCTGCCTCGGCACCGAACAGTTCCGCTTCGATCAGCTCGGCCGGCAATGCGCCACAGTTGACCGTGACGAACGGGCCCTTCGCTGCCGCCGAGTTGGCCTGGATGATCTGCGCGATCTTTTCCTTGCCGGCGCCGTTCGGGCCGGTGATGAGCACGGGCAGCGTCGACCGCGCGACCTGGCAGGCCAGCGCGATCACGCGCTCGCTGGCAGGATCGGCGAATACCGCACCGCACAGATCGTAGCGTTGCTCCAGGGCGCTGCGCTGGCGCTGCTCGCGTTGTCGCCGACGATCCAGCTCGCTGCGTGCTTCGGATAGTTCCAGCAGGTTGTTGACCGTGGTCAGCAGCTTGCGGTCATCCCACGGCTTGGGCAGGTAGTCGGCCGCGCCGGCCTTCACCAGCTCCACCGCCGTGCCGAGGTGGGTCCACGCGGTCAGCAGGATCACCGGCAGGTCCGGATGGGCTTCACGGATGCGGGCGAACAATGCCTCACCTTCTTCGCCGGAGGTGGTGTCCTCGGTGAAGTTCATGTCCTGGATCACCAGGTCCACGGGGTGTTCGCGCAGCAGGGCCAGGCCCTGTTCCGGCGACGTCGCCTGCAGGGTATCGATGTCGTGCAGCGAGAACAGCACGTCCAGCGCGGTGGCCACGCTGGTGTTGTCGTCGATGATCAGGATCGCGGGCATGCGGCAGCTTCAGTTGGCGCCGAGCCGTGCTCGGCCGAATGCAGGCGCCGGGCAGGGCACGGCGCTACGGACATCATGGCAGCAGGATATACAAGCCGGGGCGGGTATGCCTCAGCTGCCGCGGGTGGCCACCGCCGGTGGTACTGCGGCGGCGCGCCGTGCCGGCCCGAACACCGCCACCTGGCCCAGCAGCCACAGCAGCACCGCGCCCACCGGCAGGTAGACCAGCGGCATGCGCGGCAGCTCGTAGGTATTCATCAGCGCCAGGTTGATCGCGTAGGCGGCCAGCATGCCCAGCACGATACCCACCGTGGCCAGCAGGAAGTTCTCGGTCTGGAAGTAGCGCAGGATCTGTCCCCGCGTCGCACCCAGTGCGCGGCGGATGCCGATCTGCTTGCTGCGCTGCTGCACCCAGAAGCTGGCCAGCCCGACGATGCCCAGTGCGGTCACCACCAGTAGGGCCACGCACACGGTGATCAGCAGGCCGACCATCGCCCGGTCGTTCTTGAAGTAGCTGTCGCGCTGCTCTTCGTAGGTGAGCTTCTCGCGTACCAGCCGGTTCGGATCGTTGCGTTCCAGTGCCGCCAGCGCAGCGGTCAGCACTTCCTGTCGGCGCTGCGGATCGGTACGCAGCAGGTACAGCCCTTCAGTGAAGGTGGTACGCATCGGCAGCAGCAACGACATGTCGGTGTTGTCGTCCCAACCGGTAGGCGTCGCCAGGTGCTCCACCACGCCCACCACATGCACCGGCTGGGTACCGATGTAGAACGTCTTGCCGACGGCGGATGTGCCCGGCGACAACCGGTCGGCAGCGGCCTTGCTGAAGATGCCCGCCACGGCCTTGTCGTTCGGGAAGGCCTTCATGGCCTCTTCGCGATCAACGAACTCGCCGGGCTGGAAGTCCCGTCCGGCCACCAGGTTCAGGCCCAGCGTGGGCAGTGCGTTTTCGTTGACGAAGTACATGGTGGAATGGATGGTCGGCTTTTCCTGTTCGGGCGTGAGCGAGATCCCGCTGTTGGACGAACTGGTGCGGAACGGCAGCTGGCTGGCCCGGGTCACGCTGGTGACGCCGGGGATCGCGCGCAGCGATGCCAGGTCTTCGCGGGTGCGCGCCATGGCATCGGTCTGCTTGCCGATGCCACTGACCCGCACCACCACCAGTTCTTTTTCGGCCAGGCCACTGGGCTGGCTGATTTTCTCGATGCGCTGGCTGACCAGGAACAGCGCGTTGCAGACGATGGCGCAGGTCAGTGCGACTTCAAGCACGATCAGCGAGGCGGCGGTCTTGTGCCGGCGCAGCGTGCTGAGGATGGGGCGGATGTCCATGGTGATTCCTCGTTGACGTGCTTACTGCGACTTGAGCTGGATGGCCGGGGTGACCTGCATGGCGCGCCACGCAGGCAGCATGCCGGCGGCCAGGCTGGCGAACAGGGTCAGGCCGATGGCCAGCACCAGCATGCTGCCGTCCAGATGGGCGAGCTTTGCGTATTCCACCGGCTGCTGGCGCACGGCATACAGGCCGATCAACGCCAGTCCGATGCCCAGCAATCCGCCGGCCACGCCGACCGCGCCCGCTTCCACCACGCACTGCAGGAAGATCTGGCCACGGCTGGCACCGAGGGCGCGGCGCACGCCGATTTCGCCGCTGCGGCGCAGGAACTTGGCCAGCAACAGGCCGACGGTGTTGATCAGGCATACCACCAGGAAGCCGAGGGCCAGCCAGACCTGCAGGCGCACGTCACTGGGAACGGCCTTCTTGTAGTCCAGCCATTCCATCACGGTGGAAAGCCGGGTGTTGGCCGGGCGCTGGAATCGACCCGCTGCCCGCTGCTGGTCCGAATAGTTGACCAGGTACTGGCGGAAGTCATCGGCCTTGGCCGGGTCCAGTTCGACCCAGTACTGCAGCCAGGTGCAGGGGGCGTTGAGGTCGTAGCTGGAGCCGTCCGGGGAGCCGTCGCCGAAGCAGTTCATGTTGCCCGAGCTGCCCATCTTCAGGTCGACCGACGTGGAGAACGGCATCAGCACGTCTTCTTCCTGGCCGTAGGCGCTGAAGGACAGGTCGAAGAAGCGCGGCTGGGGCTGCCAGGCCTTCAGTACGCCGACCACGCGCAGCGAATGGCCACTGACGGTCAGGTTGCGGCCCACGCTGTTGGTACCGTTGAACACCTTGTCGTTGAGCGCCTTGGACAGCACCACCACCCGACCGCGCCCCTCGTCGTCGGCCGCGGTCCAGGGATTGCCGTACTGGAACGGTACGTCGAACATGGGGAAGAAGTCGGCCGAGGTGTAGCGCGAATCCACCGAGAACGGCTTCAGCGTGCTGCTCTCCGGCACGATCGTGGCGCCACCGGCGGTCATCACGGCCTGGCGCTGCGCGCGTTTGTCACGCAGCATCGCTTCCGCATCGAAGCGGGTCATCTGTTCTTCGGGTTCTTCGCCGGGAACGTACCCCGACTTCGGGCGCGGATCCAGCTGCACGTAGAACAGGCGGTCGCTCTTGCCCGGGATCGGATCGCCGGACAGCACGTGGAAGACCGTCAGGGTGGTCATCGAGGCGCCGATGCCCAGCGCGATGGCCACCACCATCAACGCGGTCAGCACCTTGTTGCGGCGGAAGCTGCGCACGGCCAGGCGGACGTAGTAGGCGAACATGGCCGACCTCACTCGTTGACGGCGGCGATGCGCCGCGCGGTGGCCAGCACCGGCTCGCGCAGCAGGTCGGTGACCTGGCCGTCGACGATGTGCACGTTGCGTTGCGCACGGGCGGCCAGTTCCGGATCGTGGGTGACCATCACGATGGTGGTGCCGGCGGCGTTGATCTCCTCCAGCAGCTCCATCACCCCGCGCGCCATGGTGCTGTCCAGGTTGCCGGTCGGCTCATCGGCCAGCAGCAGGCGCGGGCTGCCGGCCAGTGCGCGGGCGATGGCCGCGCGCTGCTGCTGGCCGCCGGACAGCTCACTCGGATAGTGCTTCATGCGCGAGCCCAGGCCGACCTGGCTCAGCGCCTTTTCAATGCGCTCGCGGCGTTCGGCCGCGGACATGCCGCGGTAGCGCAGCGGCACATCGACGTTGTCGAACAGGTTGAGATCGGGGATCAGGTTGAAGCCCTGGAAGATGAAGCCGATCTTCTGGTTGCGCAGGCGGCTGCGCGCATCGTCGCCCAGCTTGCTGACGTCTTGGCCATCGAGCAGGTAGGTGCCGCTGGTGAAGGTCTCCAGCAGGCCGGCGATATTGAGGAAGGTGGTCTTGCCCGAGCCGGAAGGACCGGTCACGGCGACGAACTCGCCCTCGTTGACCAGCAGGTCAAGCGACCGCAGGGCATGGGTTTCCACCTGTTCGGTGCGGAACACTTTGGCGACAGCGCGCATCTCAAGCATGGTTCTCTCCAGATTCCGTAAGGGGTGATGTCAGTTGATGGAAACGCGCTCGGCGTCCTTGAACAGGTCGCTGCCGGCGACCACGATGCGATCTCCCGGCTGCACGCCGGACAGGATCTCCACTTCGCCCAGGCTGCTCACGCCCAGCTGCACCGGGCGGCGCACGGCGGTGCTGCCATCCATGACGTAGGCATTGCCGGTGCCCTGTTCCACGAACGGGCCACGCTCCACTTTCAGCACGTCCTTGCGCGTGTCCAGCAGCACGCGCACGGACATGCGCTGGCTCTGGCGCAGGCCGGCCGGCTGCTTGTCGGCGAAGCGCACGCGCGCGTTGACCTCGCCGTTGACCACCTCCGGCGACACTGCGCTGATTTCCCCGGCGAACGGCTGGCCGCTGCCGCTGGTCAGCTGCGCCGGCATGCCGATTGCCAGGTCGCGGGCGAAGCTTTCCGGAACCTTGATCTCGATTTCGAAATTGGACAGGTCGACCACGCCCAGCACTGGCGCATTGGCGACCAGGTTGGTGTGCTGCACGGCCTGCACCTGGCCGACCTGGCCATCGAACGGTGCGCGCAGGGTCAGCGCGTCCACCTGGCGCTTGACCTCGGCCACCACCGCGCGCTGGCGGTCGGCGAGCAGGCGCTTGTTGCGCGCGTCCAGGTCGGCGCCCTGGCCCTGCAGGCGGGTGTCGGCCTGGGCGTTCACCAGGTTGATGTCGGCTTTCTTCAAGGCGTCCTGCGCGCGTGCCAGGTCGATCTGCGGCACCGCGCCGCCGTCGAAACCACGTTGGTAGCGCTGCAGGTCGCGCTCGGCGGCCACTTTCTCGATGCCGGCTTGGTCGGTGTCCTTGCGCGATTTGGCGCGGGTCAGGGTGGCATCCAGTGCGGCACGGCTGGATTCGGCTTCCAGCCCGGCCAGGGTTGCTTCTTCCTGGGCCAGCTTGCTGCGCAGTTCCGGACTGTCGATCAAGGCCAGCTCCTGGCCCTTCTTGACCACGTCACCGGCCACCACCTTCAGCGTGACCGTGCCGGCGGAGATCGCGTACAGCACCGGGCTGTTGGCTGCGATCACCCGGCCGTCGGCGGCGATGTCGCGCACCAGATCGCCGCGTTCCACCTGCGCGATGCGTACCCGGCTGCTGTCGAACGAGCGGCTCGCGTTGAGCCAGCCGTGCACGGCAAAGGCGATGCCGGCCAGCACCAGCAGCGCGGCGAGCGCCGGCCAGCGGTAACGGCGCCAGGTGCTGGCGGCCGAACCGGGCGTGGCGGTGGAAACGATCTGGTCCTGGGCGGAAGTGTCACGGATCATCGAAGGGCCTGGGTGGTAGGACTGCCTGTAGGGAAGCAGGGAGCGTGCCAACTTTTCATCCCTTTACGATCAAGCAGTTGCGCTACTCGCGCGGGTGTCCGTGTGTCCGCGGACAGCCGCGCGGACACTTTCGTTAAGCGGCCAGGCGGCCAGGGCGGACAGCCACGCTAGAATGTGCGGATCAACACCAAGGGATGCGGGACTATGTGCGGAATCGTGGGTGCGATCGCTGATCGCGATGTGGTGCCGGTGCTCATCGAAGGCCTGAAGCGGCTGGAATACCGCGGCTACGATTCGTCGGGCATCGCCGTGCTTGAGCCCGGAGAGCGAGCGGAGATCCGCCGCGTACGCCGCACCGGCCGCGTCTCGGAGATGGCCTCTGCCGCCGGTGCCGAAGGCTTCAACAGCGTGCTCGGCATCGGGCATACCCGCTGGGCAACCCATGGCGGCGTCACCGAAGCAAACGCCCACCCGCACATCAGCGACGGGGTGGCGCTGGTGCACAACGGCATCATCGAAAACCACGAAGCGCAGCGCGAGAAGCTGCGTGCGCTCGGCTACGTATTCGAATCGCAGACCGATACCGAAGTCATCGCCCACCTGATGCACCATCACCTCAAGGATGGCGGCACCCTGCTTTCCGCGCTGCAGCGCACGGTCAAGGAGCTGACCGGCGCCTATGCGCTGGCGGTGATGAGCCGGGCCGAGCCGGAGCACTTCGTCTGCGCCCGCATGGGCTGCCCGCTGCTGGTCGGCCTGGGCGAGGGCGAGAATTTCGTCGCCTCCGATGTGTCGGCGATCATTTCGTCCACGCGCCGGGTGATCTTCCTGGAAGAGGGCGACACCGCCGACGTGCGCCGCGATGGCGTGCAGGTGTATGACGCGCATGACCAGCCCATTGATCGTGGCGAGCACCTGTCCGATGTCTCGCTGGCTTCGCTGGAACTCGGTCCGTATCGCCATTTCATGCAGAAGGAAGTGCATGAGCAGCCGCGCGCGCTGGGCGACACCATCGAAGCGGCGATCGACGCCGGTGGTTTCCCGGCCGAACTGTTCGGCAGGAATGCCGAGGCGGTGCTCTCGGGCGTCACCGGGGTGCAGATCCTGGCCTGTGGCACCAGCTACTACGCCGGCATGACCGCGCGTTACTGGATCGAATCGATCGCCGGCCTGCCGTGCAACGTGGAGATCGCCAGCGAATACCGCTACCGCGCTGCGTACGCGGATCCGAAGCACCTGGTGGTGACCCTTTCCCAGTCCGGCGAAACGCTGGATACGATGGAAGCGCTCAAGTACGCCAAGTCGCTGGGACACCTGCACACGCTGTCCATCTGCAACGTGCCGGAAAGTGCGATTCCGCGTGCCAGCGAACTGGTCTGCTACACCCGCGCCGGTGCCGAAATCGGCGTGGCCTCGACCAAGGCGTTCACCACCCAGCTGGCGGCGCTGTTCCAGCTGACCGTGGTGCTGGGCAAGCTGCATGGCCGTGTCGATGCCGCCCAGGAAGCGGACTACCTGGAGCAGCTGCGTTTCCTGCCGGGCAGCGTGCAGCACGCGCTGAACATGGAGCCGCAGATCGCCGCGTGGGCCGAGCGCTTCGCACGCAAGAGCAGCGCGCTGTTCCTGGGCCGCGGCCTGCATTATCCGATCGCGCTGGAAGGCGCGCTCAAGCTGAAGGAAATCACCTATATCCACGCCGAGGCGTACCCGGCCGGCGAACTCAAGCACGGCCCGCTGGCGCTGGTGGACGAGGAGATGCCGGTGGTGGTGATCGCGCCCAACGACAGTCTGCTGGAAAAGGTGAAATCCAACATGCAGGAAGTGCGCGCGCGTGGTGGCGAGCTGTTCGTGTTCGCCGACCAGGACAGCCACTTCGTCGAATCCGAAGGCGTGCACGTGATCCGCACCCCGCGCCATGCCGGTGTGCTGAGCCCGATCGTGCACACCATCCCGGTGCAGCTGCTGGCCTACCACACCGCTCTGGCGCGCGGCACCGACGTCGACAAACCGCGCAACCTGGCCAAGAGCGTAACGGTCGAGTAGATCCCCCAGGAAAGGGAACGGGGGCAGTCCCTCGCGGGCGGCTTTGAAGCTGCAGCTGGGGCGGGGCCGGGCGGGGAGGCTGGTCGGGGGACGGCAAAAACTGCCCCTCCGGGGTCCGGCCCAGCCGCTGGGCGGCTGTGCGTTCGGGCGCTTGCGAAGCGGTGCTTCGCAAGCAAAGCGCCCTCACCCATGCGGGCCTCGTTTCGCGCCATCCATGGCGCTCTACGCCCCCGCCCAGCCTCCCCGCCCGACCCCCTGACAGGTTCCGGTGGCCGCCACCCGCGCAAGAAAAAGAATAAAGGCAGGGGTCAGAGTCCTTTCGCGTAGCGAAAGGACTCTGACCCCATTTTTCTCCCACCCGTCCAATCCCTGCCTTGTCCATGGCCCCCATGGACCTGTCGAAGGTGGGGCGGGGTGGCTGTGCAGGACCGTCTTTTCGCATGGATGCGAAAAGCGAGCCTACATGGATGTACTTGCGGCGTGTCCTGCACAGCCACCCCGCCCCGCCAACAAGCGGCGTGCAGCTTTTGACGTTGACGTTGACGTCAAACCTCCTGCTTACTGCGCCGAAGCGCGGCCCGGCCCGCGGTAGCGCGCCAGCCAGTGCGCGTACGGCGCGGGCAGGGTGGTCCAGGCCGGGTTTTCGACCCCAAGTTCCTGTGCCAGCTGGTACGGGTAATGCGGGTTGGCCAGGTGCGCGCGGCCGATCATCACCAGGTCGCTCTGCTGCTGCTGCACGATGGATTCGGCTGCTTCAGCGCCATCCACGCACCAGCCCACCGCCACGGGAATGCTGGCTTCATCGCGCACGCGCTGGGCAATCGGCGCCAGGAACGACGGAGTACCCCACGGCACCACGCCGGTCGGGATGACGAAGTTGATGCTGACGTTGAGCAGGTCCAGCCCACGTTCGCGCATCTGGCGGACCAGTTCGATGGATTCAGCCAGGGTTTCTTCATCGCGCCCGTCGTATTCAATGACGCCCATGCGCGCGGTCAACGGCAGCTCGGCCGGCCATACCGCGCGTACCGCGGCAACCGTCTCCAGCAGGAAACGCGCGCGGTTGTCGAAACTCCCGCCATAGGTGTCATCGCGCTGGTTGCTATGGGTAGAGAAGAAACTCTGCGCCAGGTAACCGTGTGCGAAATGCAGTTCCAGCCATTTGAAGCCGGCATCGCGCGCGCGTTCGGCGGCAGCGACGAAGTCAGCCTGCACGCGCTTGATGTCGGCAATCGTCATTTCCTGCGGCAGCTTGGACAGACCGCCGCCGAAGGCGATTGCCGACGGTGCCAGGGTCGGCCAGCCGCGCGCGTCATCTTCGGCGATATGGTCGTCGCCTTCCCACGGCAGGTTGGCGCTGGCCTTGCGTCCGGCATGCCCGATCTGGATGCCCGGTACGGCACCGGTCTCGGCAATGGCGGCGGCAATAGGGGCAAGGGCGTCAGCCTGCGCTTGGTTCCACAGGCCCAGGCAGCCGGGGGTGATGCGGCCTTCCGGCGATACGCCGGTGGCTTCCACGATCACCAGGCCGGCACCGCCGCGGGCCAGTCCGGTGTAGTGCGCCAGGTGCCACGCGTTGGGCACGCCATCGGTGGCGCTGTACTGGCACATCGGCGGTACCGCGATGCGGTTGCGCAGGGTCACGCCTTTCAGCTGGAACGGGGAGAACAGGTGGGACATGGGGACATCCGTGGAGGAGGGGGAGCGCGGCGCGGGGCGCCGTGGACTGCCCTAACCATGGGGGGCGGCGCAGGCTGAATCCACCACGCTGCGACAGGACGCTGCATGCCATGAGTGCAGAGACAGAACAGGGTGCGCGGCATGCGTCATGCACAGCACAGGCGCCGGATTGCAACTGGGACACAACCCCGGTGTTCTGTCCGCATCTCGGCAGTGGGCGACGCATCTTGAGCGCGCTGCGTGGTCTGCGTTCAGCAGCGGTTTCTACGGCAGTGCCATTCTCTGGACGGTTGGTTGGTTCCACGATGCACTGTGCCATCGATGCCGGTAGTGACCGATGGTCGCAGTCGTAGAATCGAACCCGCCGGGGTGGGATTGAGCGATTGAACCCGCCCCGTTCGCGCTGCACCAGACGTGCGCTGGAAGGTCGGTCCCCGGGGAGGGGGCGCATCGGCAGAGCACATTTTTCGAATCAGTGACCTGCAACAGGAAACAAGAATGAACGTCCGCGAGCTGCTGCAATCCAAGAAAGAAGCTGTCATCACCATCGATTCCGAAGATACGATCGGTGCTGCCGCGCACAAGATGAGCGCGAACAAGATCGCTGCCCTGGTGGTGACCAAAAACGGTGCCCCGGTCGGCATCATTTCCGAGAAGGACATCGTGCGCAGCCTGGCCGATGACGGTCCGCAGGCCGGCCGTCGGGTGATTTCCAGCGTGCCGTCGACCGGCCTGGAAGGCATCGCGCCGGAGGCCACGCTGAAGCAGGCGATGTCCCTGATGACGTATTCGCGACGCCGCCACCTGATGGTGACCGAAGGCGCGACGCTGGTCGGCATCCTCAGCCTCGGCGATATCGTCAAGAACCTGCTGGGCGAGCTGGAACTGGAAAAGGCCGTGCTGCAGGACATCTACCTGGCCGCGCACTGACCCTTCGGCACATCGCGACATGGGAAGCCGGGCAGTGCCCGGCTTCTTCGTTTCAGGCCATGGAGACCGTCAGAAGGTGACCCTCACCGAATCGGCGCTGTACCGCGCTTCACCGTGATGGACCACTTCAATATTGTTGCCATCCGGGTCCAACACGAACGCGGCGTAATAGCCGGGATGATAGGGCCGTTCGCCCGGCGCGCCATTGTCCTTGCCGCCGGCCGCAAGCGCTGCCTTGTGGAACGCCTCGACGGTGGCACGGTCGCGTGACTGGAACGCCAGGTGGTGGCGGCCGGTCAGCTCGCCGGCGGCGGCGTCACTGTCGGCGCTGGAAATGAACAGCTCATCGGCCCAGAAGTAATCCTCGCCTTCGCCGGCGATGGGAATGCCGATGGTGTCGAACACCGCTTGGTAGAAGCGCCGGCTGGCGGCAAGATCGCGCACGATCAGCTGGATGTGGTCGATCAATCGCCCGCGATGCAGCTCGTTGGTTTCCATGCTCACGCTCCAAGAAAAGGGGACGGAGGGGATTAAGTCGCTTGTGGCCCGATTGTGCCAGAAACGACTTAATCCCCTCCGTCCCCTTTTTCACGTCAGGCGTTGGAGATGATCTCGACCCAGTAGCCGTCCGGGTCCTTGATGAAGGCCAGGTGCTTCATGCGGCCGTCTTCCAGGCGCTTCTGGTAGGGCACCTGCAGGTCGTCGAAGCGCTTGCAGGCGGACTGGATGTCCGGCACCGAAACGCAGATGTGGCCGAAGCCGCGCGGATCGCTGTTGCCATCGTGGTACACCGGGCCGTCCTGCGCTTCGGTGCCATGGTTGTGGGTCAGTTCCAGCACGCCGGAAAGGCCAGCCATCCACAGGCGGCGCTCGGCGTCCGACTCAGGCACCGGTATGCCAGCCGGCAGCAGGGCCAGGAAGTACAGGCTGAATTGGGCCTCGGCAAAGTCGCGCTTGTCGATCAGCTGGTAGCCCAGCACGCGGGTGTAGAAGTCCAACGAAGCGGTCGCATCCTTCACCCGCAGCATGGTGTGGTTGAAGACGAAGCCGGCGGTCTCGGCCGGCGGCTGGGCGGCAACGCCGGGAACGGTCTGCAGGTCGGCAAGGGTCATGGGGGATCCTTCAGTGGCGGCGCCCGGAATGGCGCGATGCCCCATTCTACCGACCGGCGGATGACGACAGTCCGGCGTAGAATGCGTGCACCGCACCGTTCCACCACGGACAACGATTCCGCCATGTCGCAGCGTGAATGGGTGGCTGCCGCCATCCGCAAGATCGAGGCCGATTTCAACCGTTCGGCTGATACCCACCTGATTCCGATGGACCTGCCCGGGTTCGACGGCATCGAGGTGTACTTCAAGGACGAGTCCAGCCACCCCACCGGCAGCCTCAAGCACCGCCTCGCGCGTTCGCTGTTCCTGTACGCGCTGGCCAATGGCTGGCTGCGCGCGGGACGGCCGGTGATCGAAGCCTCCAGTGGTTCGACAGCGGTATCCGAAGCGTATTTCGCGCGTCTGCTCGGCCTGCCCTTCATCGCGGTGATGCCGGCCAGCACCTCCCCGGAGAAAATCGCCGCGATCGAGTTCCACGGCGGCCGCTGCCATCTGGTGCAGAGCGCGTGCGGCCTGAATGCCGCCTCCGAGCAGCTGGCGCGCGAGACCGGCGGCCACTTCATGGACCAGTTCACCTTCGCCGAGCGGGCCACTGACTGGCGCGCCAACAACAACATTGCCGAATCCATCTTCAAACAGATGGCCGAAGAGCCGCATCCCATACCGGAATGGATCGTCTGCAGCCCGGGCACCGGCGGTACCGCAGCCACGCTGGGGCGCTACGTCAGCTACCGTCGGCACGACACCCGCATCCTCTGCGCGGATCCTGAAGTGTCGGTGTTCTATGACGGCTACCGCGCCGCGCTGGCCGGTGAGCCGTGGCGGCAGCTGACCTGCGAAGGCGGTTCACGGGTGGAAGGCATCGGCCGTCCGCGGGTGGAGCCCAGCTTCATCCCGACCAGCGTGGACGCTATGGTGAAGGTGCCCGATGCACTGGCGCTGGCGGCCATGCGCCAGGTCAGCCGCCGCCTGGGGCGCCGTGTCGGCGGCTCCACCGGCACCAATTTCATCGGCGTACTGCAGGCCGCGCAGTGGATGCGTGAGGCAGGTCGCGGTGGCAGCATCGTCACCATCCTGTGTGACAGCGGCGAGCGCTACGCGCACAGCTATTACGATCCTTCCTGGTATGAACGGATGGGGATCGACGTGGTGGGCGCCGATGAGGTGCTTGCAGCGGTACTGGCAGGGGGCACCTTGCCGGCGCTGCCGATGAGCAGCCTGGAAACGCTCTGACCCCCTTGCCATCGCGGCGGCGCGGCGCCATATCCAGCAGCATGCCACCGCGCGTGGCGCCCGCTACTGGAGCCCCTATGACCGCCACCAACCCGTTGCTTGATTTCTCCGGCCTGCCGCGTTTCTCCGAGATCCGGCCTGAGCACATTGGACCGGCGCTGGACGTGTTGCTGGCCGACGCGGAAGCCGCCGTCGCCGCCGCCGAGCGGGTGCAGCCCGTGTCATGGGAATCCTTCGTGGTCCCGCTCGACGATGCCACCGAGCGACTCTGGCGGGCCTGGGGCCAGGTCGGTCAACTGCAGGCAGTAATGAACACGCCGGCGCTGCGTGAGGCCTACAACCAGAACCTGCCGCGGATAACCAACTTCGGCACCGCGCTGGGCCAGAACGTGGCACTGTTCCAGCAGTACCAAGCATTGGCATCCGCGGCCGAGGCAGCCGGCTTCGATGCGCCAAGACAAAAAGTGCTGGACAACACCCTGAGGGATTTCCGCCTGGGTGGCGCGGAACTCGATGGCGCCGACAAAGCGCGCTTCACCGCCATCAAGGAAGAACTGTCCGCGCTGGCGGCCAGGTTCTCGCAGAATGTGCTCGACGCGACCGACGCCTGGTCGTTGCTCGTCAAGGACGAAGCGCGCCTGGCGGGCCTGCCGCAGGATGTCCGGGCCGCTGCGCGCGCCGCCGGCGAAAAGGATGGCAAGGACGGTTGGAAACTGACCCTGCAGATGCCGTGCTACCTGCCAGTGCAGACCTATGCCGAAGACCGCGACCTGCGCGAGGCCCTGTATCGCGCCAGTGCGCAGCGCGCTTCGGAATTCGGTGATGGGTCGCTGGACAACAGTGGCAACATCGACCGCATCCTTGCCTTGCGTGCAGAGCTGGCGGGGCTGCTTGGCTTCGCCTCTTATGCAGACTATTCCGTCGCCACCAAGATGGCGCAGGACCCGGCCGAGGTGCTGGCGTTCCTGCGCGATCTGGCGGCGCGTGCCAAGCCCTTCGCCGCCAAGGATCGCGCGGAACTGGAGCAGTTCGCGCGTGACACGCTGCGGCTGGACGACCTGCAGGCCTGGGACCTGGCATTCGCTGCGGACCGCTTGAAACAGGCGCGCTACAGCTACTCCGAGCAGGATGTAAAACAGTACTTCACCGAACCCAAGGTGCTGGGCGGATTGTTCGCCGTGATCGAGCAGTTGTACGGGCTGCGGGTGCAGCCGGACAGCGCGCCGGTGTGGCACGACGACGTCCGCTTCTTCCGCCTGGTGGATGCGCAGGGAAGCATGGTAGGCCAGTTCTACCTTGACCTGTATGCACGCGAAGGCAAGCGCGGCGGCGCGTGGATGGACGACTGCCGCAACCGTCGCGTGCGCGCCGATGGCAGCGTGCAGACGCCGCTGGTCTACCTGGTCTGCAACTTCGGCCGCGGTGCGCAGGGTGCGCCGGCGACCTTCAGCCACAACGAGGTCACCACGCTGTTCCACGAAATGGGCCACGGCCTGCACCAGCTGTTGACGCGTATCGGCGAACTGGGCGTGGCAGGCATCAACGGCGTGGAGTGGGACGCGGTGGAGCTGCCCAGTCAGTTCATGGAAAACTTCTGCTGGGAGTGGAGCCACCTGCAGGGCATGACCGCGCACGTCGAAACCGGCGAACCGTTGCCGCGCGCGCTGTACGAAAAAATGCTGGCGGCGCGCAATTTCCACAGCGGCATGGCGACCGTGCGCCAGCTGGAATTCGGCTTGTTCGACATGCTGCTGCACAGCCAGTTCGAGCCGCAGCAGGACAGCGTGCTGGCCTTGCTGGAACGTGTGCGCGACGAGGTCGCGGTGAACCATCCGCCGGAGTGGAACCGCTTCCCGCATCAGTTCAGCCATATCTTCGCCGGTGGTTATGCGGCGGGGTACTACAGCTACAAGTGGGCCGAAGTCCTCAGTGCGGACGCCTATGCGGCGTTCGAAGAGGCGCCGGATGCCATGGCGGCGACTGGCGCGCGGTTCCGCGATGAGATCATCGGACGCGGTGGCAGCCGCAGTGCGGCAGACAACTTCAAGGCCTTCCGCGGCCGCGCGCCGAACATCGACGCGCTGCTGCGGCATTCAGGGATGGCTGCCCAGGACGAGCGTGGGTGAATTCAACTCCGGTGCGTCGTCGGTAACCAGGCCGGGCGATATCGTGGAAAGCGTTTCCGCGTCCACGATCATGCCTCCAAATCCGGTATTCAGTAAATACAGGGAAATATCCCGCCCATGGGCGGGGTCCACGAAGTAGCGCGCGTCCCCGAGGTAAGCGTGGCTTAATTCGATCGGATATTGGTACTGGGCCAGTTGCTGGATGATGTAGCCGGCGAGGGTGTTGGCCGCGTAGCGTGTCATCAGCATCGCCTGCTTTTCACCTCTAGGAAGCTCGGCCAGCACGCGCTGTGCTCCTTCCGGTTCGCCGGCGGAGATGTGGGCCAAGGCAACCCTTTTCGTCAGTACGTCCTTCAGTACCAACGCGACGCAATCCTGGACATCATCGACGCAGAGCTGTCCTTCCTCGGAGAACCCGACGCAACCTTGGCCAACCTTCGTGAAGGGGCGGTCGCGGGATGGCGTACAGCTTGAATCGACCTTGAAAAGATCGCCGTTGGCTGCGTAGACCCGTTTGTTTGCAAATGCGTCCGCCGCGCCGGGGCCGGTCAACTCGTAGTTGAGCATGCAGTGCTTGTCCTGCGTGACGGTGTAACGGGAGGAGTCAAACTCGGAAAGAACATCTCTCATCGGTGAGGGTAGCTTCCTCAGTTGGTCGGCAATCAACGCCAGGTCGCCTTGGAACGGCACTGAGCCAATGCGTAGTGATGACCCGTCGTCCTCGCGGCGCGGCATCTGCTCAGCCGGAGGCAAGTAGCTGAACTGAATGTTCCGGTCCAGTGGAGTTGATGGTGCTCTCATTGGTTGCTGCTGAGTGGACGGCAGAGCGCCATTTACGATATGAATCAGCGGAAGCGAGGGGATGAGCGTAGGCGCTGCCGTGGACGGGGCCACGCATGGGAATTGGGCCGACGCGCGGGTAGCGCTGGCTTGAGCGGTGACGTTGTGCATGGGCATGGTCATGTTCGCGCGCATCCCGACGCAATACGCGCTGGCGGGGAGTCGGTCGCGCGGCGGTCTTCGCCCAAGCAATGATGCCGTCTTGCCCGCGAGGTTGCTTTCATTAAAGCAACCTCCAAAAGCGCGTGGCGGGGTGTTCGTGAAAGTGGCGTAGCAGCAGCGGCACGCCGTCCGTCTTTCAATCCACGTAGATCATCTTGCGGGTCATGCCGCCGTCGACGATGTGGTCCTGACCGGTGATGAAACCCGCCATGTCCGACAGCAGGAACACCGCCAGCGCGCCGATGTCGCCGGGCTGGCCGACCCGGCCCACCGGGTGCTGGGCGTGATCGGCCTTTGACAGCGAAGGTGTACGCCGCCGCGCGGGCGCCTGCCAGGCACCGGTGGCGATCCAGCCGGGGCTGATGCTGTTCACCCGCACCGCGGGCCCGGCGCTGAGTGCCAACGCGTGGGTGAAGGCGACCAGTCCGCCCTTCGCGGCGGCATACGCTTCACTGTCAGGTTCGGACATCTGCGCCCGCGTGGAGGCGATGTTGAGGATCGCGCCGCCTCCGTCCGCACCCAATGCAGGCAGTGCGTGCTTGCTGCACAGGAAAGCACCGTGCAGTGATGACAGCCGCCGCTGCCACTCGCTCCATTCCATGTCGGCCAGCGCGGTGCCATGTGCACCGGCGATTCCGGCGTTGTTGACCAGTCCGTCGATGCGACCGAAGCGCTTCAGGGCCGCGGCGATGAAGCCGCGCACGCTGGATTCGCTGGTGATATCCAGCTTGCGGAACGCGGTGTCGGCAGGACGATCCCATTCGACCAGGCAGGCCTTGCCCGCGTCCACGTCCAGGTCACCGATCATCACCTGGCCGCCCGCACCCAGCACCGCCTGCGCGATGCCGCGGCCGATGCCGTTGGCACCGCCGGTGACCAGCACCACCTTGCCCGCCAACGGCGCATTGGGCCAGGCGGATACGGCCGGTACGATGCTCATGACAGGTCCTGCCCGCGCAGGCGCCGCCACCAGCCCTCCACGCCAATGCGGTCCAGGGTCTGGATGTTGCGCTCCACGATCACATCCGGGTCCGGGAAGGCATCCACCGCACGTGCCACGCTGTCTTCGCGCAGCAGGTGGAGGATCGGGTAGGGCGCGCGGTTGGTGTAGTTGCTGGCATCGTCCGGCGCAACACCGTCGAACTGGTACTGCGGATGGAAGCTGGCCACCTGCAGGATGCCCTGCAGATCCAGTGCTTCGACGGCCGCGTCGGCGTTGTCGAGGAAATCGTTGTAGTCCAGGAAGTCGGTCAGCACGTTCGGATGGATGATCAGGGTCGTGTCGGTCTGCTCGGGCGACGCATCGCGCAGCAGCACCAGTTCTTCCGCCAACTGCTCAACCAGCGCTTCGGGCGTGGTGGCGTCGCTGAGCACGTACCGCACCTGCTCCTTTACGTACACCGCCTTGGCGAAGGGGCACAGGTTCAAGCCGATGACGATGCGCTCCAGCCACAGGCGGGTAGCGGCAACGGGGTCTTCGGCGGGCGGCCCTTCGGACGAAACAACGGAGTCGGTCATGGCGGGCTCGGCAGGCGGGCGGGGAGGTGGGTGATCAGTCGCGGAAGTTGTCGAACTGCAGCGGCAGTTCGAAGTCGTTCTTGCGCAACAGGGCCATCGCGTCCTGCAGGTCATCGCGCTTCTTGCCGGTCACCCGCAGCTTGTCGCCGTTGATCTGGCTTTCCACCTTCAGCTTGGCTTCCTTCAGCGTGGCGGCGATCTTCTTGGCGATCTTCTGCTCGATCCCCTGCTTGACGGTGATCTTCTGCCGGGCGCCGGCGACGTTGGTTTCCACCTCGCCGAATTCCAGGCTCTTGGTGTCGATCTGGCGGGCGGCCATGCGGGCGCGCAGGATATCGGTCATCTGCTGCAGCTGGAATTCGCTGGGAGCGCTCTGCGAGATCACGCTGTCTTCCAGCTCGAACTTCGCGGCCACGCCCTTGAAATCAAAGCGCGTGGTCAGTTCACGGTTGGCCTGGTCGACCGCATTGACCAACTCGTGCTTGTCCACTTCGGAGACGACGTCGAAAGAGGGCATGGGGAAACTCCTGGATTCAGTGCCCCCATTCTACCCAACCCGCCTTGGAAGGTCGGCGTGGCAGGGCGATAATGGGCCATGAACGCCCCTGCCTCTCCCTCGCGCGCCGTCATCTGGATGGTTGCCGCCGTCGCCTGTTTCTCGCTGATGGACGCGGGCATGAAGCAGCTGGCGGCCGGATATCCTTCGCTGCAGGTGACCTTCCTGCGCGGCGCCGCCTCGCTGCCGTTCGTGCTGGTCTGGGTGCTGGCCAGTGCCGGACCGCGTTCCTTGATTCCCAAGCGCTGGGGCCTGCACCTACTGCGCGGCGTGCTGGGCATGGTGATGATCGGCTGCTTCGTCTTCGCCCTGCGCGACCTGCCGCTTTCAACCGCCTACAGCATCTATTTCGTCGCCCCGCTGATCATCGCAGCGCTGTCGGTGCCGCTGCTGGGCGAGCGTGTGGGACCGCGGCGCTGGGTGGCCATCGGCATTGGCCTGCTCGGGGTCATCGTGGTTCTGCGGCCGGGGGTGGACGGGTTCATTTCCGTTCCCGGACTGATGGTGCTGGTCGCGGCCACGGCCTATGCGGTGGCCGCCATCACGGTCAGCCTGTTGACCCGCACCGACACCTCGCAATCGATGGTGGTGTGGTTCCTGGTGATCATGGGGATCGGGGCCGGTGTACTGGCCTGGCCGGAGTGGGTGCCGATGCAGCTGGCCGATGCGCCGCTGGTGGCGGGCATGGGACTGGCCGGTGCGCTGGGACAGATCGCGCTGACCCGGGCCTTCCAGCTGGGCGAAGCGTCGATGATCGCGCCACTGGAGTACACCGGGCTGGTCTGGGTGATCGGCTGGGATCTGTTGTTCTGGCAGCAGTTGCCTGATGCGTGGACCTGGAGTGGCGCGGCCATCATCGTGGCATCAGGCCTGTACCTGCTGCACCGCGAGCGGGTGAACCGCCGGCAGCCACCCAAGCCGCTGGACCACCCGTGAACCCGGTGGGCGTTGAGCCCACCGGTTCCTCATGGCGGCGCCACCGGCACCCCGTCAGCCGATGCGGTCGATGATGCGCTGGTTGGCCCGCACCAGCGCGTCTGTTAGCTGGGCAGACAGCGCTCGCGTCCGGGCCAGCAGACGATCGATCGACAGGATCTGCAACCGGTTTATTTCAGAGGCGAGGCTGCCGGTGCTCTGCAGCGCCTGCCTGTTGTCGCCCAACACGGTTTCGATCGCCATGACGCCAGCGCGGATGCGCTGCACGCAGCTGGCGTAGGCACTTATTTGGGTATCGGCCAGCGCGGCAACGCGGTCGGCCCGTGTCACCGCGGCACAGGCCGATTCCAGTGTCGCCAGCGGCTGCTGTGCGGGGGTTATCTGCTGGCAGTGCTGCAGCAGCGCGCTTCCGGCTCCGGTCGCGGGCGTGCTGACGTGGCTTGCCTGGCGCACCAGGCGCAGCCGGGCGGCGGGCCCTGCCGACGGGCTTGCGCTGCAGCCAGGGTCCAGTTCGAGCAGGGCGCCCAGCCATGCGCCCACGGCGTCGCCGTCGCCGATCATGTCGGCCAGCTGGGCCAGCTTGCGCGGTTCCAGCACGTCGCCCGGGATGCGGTCGGGGTGGCCGGCCGCGCTGCACCAGACCAGGCTGTCCAGCAGCCGCTCCTTGTCGCCGCCCGTGCGCTGGTCCAGGTAGTGGACGGCCCGCAGCGCGGCGGCCATGTTTTCCACCTGCACCGCATCGCGGTCCTGTGCCTGACCGGCATGGATACGCCACAAGGTCACCCCTGCCAGCGCCGTGGTGGCCAGGCCAGCACTGCCCAGCACCAGCATGGCGCGGGGCGCGGGCGCAGCGCCGGAGCCGGTCGGCACGGCGGCATAGGCGGTTGCCGAGCACGCATCGGGCTGGGCATCGCCGGGACGGCCCTGGGCTGCCAGCAGCAGGCCGCCGGTCAACCAGTGCAGAGGCGAGCCAAGCCGCATCCGGGTCAGCGTGGCGCGTTCGGCGCCATTGCCGCTGCGGCCAGCGCTCGCTGCAACCGGTCCTGCCTGCGTGGCCGCAGCCCGCGCATCGGCGCGGCAGGTGCTGCGATCCAGATCGCGCCGGGTGCGGTGGCTCATGAACTGCTCGAATACCTGCGCCACGGACCGGCCCGGCGCGCGCCCATGCACCAGGCGCTGCAGTGCGCGCAGTCCGGGCTCACCCTGCAGGGTGAGCCGTTCATCGACCTGGGCGATCAACCTGGCGTGTGCTGCGGTCTGCTGTAGCAGGGCTTCACTGGCATGCGGAGTGCCCGTTTCTCTCGCCAGGCCGGCCAGGAACAGCGCGCTGGCCACCGGGCGTTGTTCCATCAGCCTGTGCACGATGGTGCTGTCAGGTGTGTGAGCAGATCGATGGGGGCGCGTGGCGGATTCGCGCAGGCCCGCGTTGCCCCACTGGCGCGGATGCCTCGGCGCCACGTCGGGCCGAGGGGGCAGGATCGGGGTGGACGGCTCGCGAAGGACGGTCGCAGTGATCGCACTCTGGCTCAACATCGGAATCCTCTTTGCGGTGATAACGTTGAGCACGAAGTCTTGTTCGCGACCCGCGCCAATAGCCAGCGTCTTGCCCGGATTCAGACGTGTCCTATTGCGCGACCCGCGTCACCAGTGGGTCTGGGTGGTCCGGCCGCCCAGGGCGGGCTTGGGACGGGCCACGGCGAAGGCGACAGTTCGCCGCGCGGGAGGCCTGTCACGTGGCTTAGAACCATCCGGAATATCATTCGTCTCACCGGCATAGGCGGAAGACCGTCCGCGCTGGTAGGCTGCACGCCCCCCTCCAACGCCCATCCGGTGAGCTGCTGCCGTGATCGAGTTCCAGCGCCTGCACAAATCCTATGCCGTGGCCGGCCGCGCCGTCAGTGCGCTGCAGCCCCTGGACCTGACCGTCGAGTCCGGCGAAGTGTTCGGCATCATCGGCCACTCCGGCGCGGGCAAATCGACCCTGATCCGCATGATCAACCGGCTGGAGGAGCCCAGCGGCGGCCGCCTGCTCATAGAAGGAGAAGACGTTACCGCCCTGGATGCAGCCGGCCTGCGTGCGCTGCGTCGGCGCATCGGGATGATCTTCCAGCACTTCAACCTGCTGTCCTCGCGCACGGTAGCGTCCAACGTCGGCTTCCCGCTGGAGCTGGCCGGCACGCCACGGGCGCAGATCGACGCCCGGGTGGCCGAACTGCTGCAGACCGTCGGCCTGCAGGCGCATGCGGACAAGTACCCGGCACAGCTGTCCGGCGGGCAGAAGCAGCGGGTCGGCATCGCGCGCGCGCTGGCCACCGGCCCACGGATCCTGCTGTGCGATGAGGCCACCAGTGCACTGGATCCGCAGACTACCGCCTCGGTGCTTGGGCTGCTGTCGAAGATCAACCGGGAACTGGGCCTGACCATCGTGCTGATCACCCACGAAATGGATGTGATCCGTCGGGTCTGCGACCGCGTGGCAGTGCTTGATGCCGGTGAACTGGTGGAGATGGGGCCGGTCACCGATGTGTTCCTGCATCCGCAGCATCCGACCACGCGCCGTTTCGTCAGCGAATCCGAGCACATCGACGAGGGCACGCTGCACGGTGATTTCGATACCGTTGGCGGCACCATCGTGCGGCTGACCTTCCTTGGCTCTGACACCTACCAGCCGCTGCTGGGCAGCGTCGCCCGCCAGACCGGCGTGGATTACAACATCCTGTCAGGCCGCATCGACCGCATCAAGGACACCCCGTACGGACAGCTGATCGTGTCGCTGGTCGGCGGCGACCAGGCTGCCGCGCAACAGGCATTTGCCGCTGCGGGCGTGCACGTAGAGGAATTGCGCCGATGATCTTCGCAAGCAACGGCGGCTTCTTCCGCCACCTGGACGCCGGCAAATGGGCCGATATCGGCCAGGCCACCGTCGACACGCTGTTGATGCTGGCCGGGTCGCTGCCGCTGACCCTGGCCATCGGCCTGCCGCTCGGCGTGCTGTTGTACCTGTTCGGCTCACCGCAACTGCGGCGCAGGCCGGTTGCCTACGGCGCGCTGGCGCTGGTGGTGAACCTGCTGCGTTCGGTGCCTTTCATCATCCTGATGATCGTGCTGATTCCGGTCACGTTGGGGCTCATGGGCACCTCGCTGGGCGTGCGCGGTGCCATCGTGCCGCTGGTGATCGGGGCAGCGCCGTTCTACGCGCGGCTGGTGGAGACGGCGCTGCGCGAAGTGGACCGCGGGGTGATCGAGGCCACCCAGGCGATGGGCGCCACCACCTGGCAGCTGGTGACCCGCGTGTTGTTGCCCGAAGCCCGCCCCGGCCTGATCGCCGGCGCGACGGTGACCACCGTGGCACTGATCGGTTTCACTGCGATGGGCGGTGCGATCGGGTCCGGTGGACTGGGTGATCTCGCATTCCGCGATGGTTACCAGCGCTCGCATACCGACGTGGCGCTGGTCACCGTGGTGCTGCTGCTGGTGCTGGTGCAGCTGCTGCAGATGATCGGTGACCGCTTGGTGGCCCATTACAGCCGGAGATGACCGCCAGCGCCGGGTCGTGCCCGGCGCGGTGGCCGCAGCTCAGCGCTGGTTGGGCACTTCGTAGCCGAGTTTGTCGACCTGGCTGCGCTGCTGCGGCACCCGCTTGAGCTTGTCGGTGTTCACCCCGTACTCGTCACGCAGGCGTTCGGCCAGCTTCTTGTACAGACCGTTTTCCATTTCCGGCTTGCGCGCGAAGATCCACGCCATCTCACGGCCGGGATAGCCGACCAGCGCCCACGAATAATCCGGCGCCACTTCCAGCACGCGCGAATGGGTGGGTACCACGCGGTAGAACCAGGTGCGCCAATCGTGATTGCCGCTGTCTTCGTCGACCGAGGCGCGCGCCTGGATTTCCTGCATCGGTTCACTGAAGCCATCGCGATAGCGATACGTGATTCCGATCTTCTGCGGCTCGCGCAGGGTGTATTCATTGACGCTGGCCACGTGGCCGCGTTCGATGAAATTGGGCACGCGGCCGATCACATACCAAGTGCCCATGAAGCGCTGCAGGTTGATCGGCGCCCCCCGTTCGTCCTGATCGGCAACGGCCACCGGCTCCGGCGCGCTGGACGCGCTGGAACGGAACATCGCACAACCCGGCCCGACGATCAGGGTGGTCAGCAGGACAGCACACAACGGGCGGATCGACGGCATGGGAAAGCGGGCTCCAGGAGGGCTTGCGCAAGCATGGTCGAATGCGCGCGAGGGATTCGTCAATGGTGTCTGACGGTGGGATGTCGCAGCTGGTGAGAAACGACAGGGGCAAGGTGGCGACTCGGAACCCTTTTTCGCCTTCGGAGACCTCCATGCGCCCACATCATCCTGCTCGCTCTCCTTCCCCGGACACCGGTCCAGACCCGCGCCTGCTGCGTTGTGTCAGGCACGTAGCGCTGGCGGGATTGGCGATGGTGCTGGTCTGGCCGGCCGCACGTGGCAATGCGGCGTGGATCGGCTGGATGCCGCTGTGGCTGCTGGGCATGCCGCTGGCGGCGTGGTGGTCGCTGCTGCGCTTCCCCCTGCCGCGTTGGCAACGGCGCCGCGTGCAGGCGCGCCGGCGGGCCACGCGCACGGTCCATACGGCCTGACCTTCGACATGGGGGCAGGGCGCAGGCCCTGTGATAGCGTTCTGCAGCTTATGACTGTCTGGAACCACAATGTCACGACTCGCTTCCGCCTGCCTGCTGGCCGGCATGATGACCGCTGCCTCGCTGGGGACCGCCGTGGCCGCTGAAACTGAACAGAACGATCAGTACGCTTGGCTGGAAGAGGTTGGCGGTGACAAGCCGCTGGCCTGGGTGAAAGAGCAGAATGCCAAGGCAGAAGGGCGCCTTGCGCAGACGCCGGCGTTCAGCCGGATGGAAGCCAGCATCCGTGAAGTGCTCGATTCGGATGCCAAGATTCCCGGCGTGGAGAAGATCGGCGAGTACTACTACAACTTCTGGAAAGACAAGCAGCACGAACGCGGGCTGTGGCGCCGCACCACCCTGGCCGAGTACCGCAAGGCGTCGCCGCAGTGGGAAACGGTGATCGACCTGGATGCGCTGAACAAGGCCGAAGGCGAGAACTGGGTGTGGCACGGCGTGGAATGCCTGCGGCCGGAGTACGACCGCTGCCTGATCGCGCTGTCGCGCGGCGGCGCTGATGCCGATGTCACCCGTGAGTTCGACCTGGCCAGCCGCAGCTGGGTTACCGGCGGCTTCTTCCGGCCCGAATCCAAGGGCGGGCTGGGCTGGGTCGACCGTGACAGCGTGTTCGTCTATACCGATTTCGGCGATGGCTCGATGACCACCTCCGGTTATCCGCGCGTTGCCAAGCTGTGGAAGCGCGGCACGCCGCTGGCGTCGGCGCAGGTGGTGTATGAAGGCAAGCCGGACGACATGTACATCGCGGCCGTGCACGATGACACCCCGGGCTTCGAACGCAACCTGGTCAGCCGTACGCTGGCCTTCTACAACAACGAGCTGTACCTGCGCGCCGACGATGGCAAGCTGACCAAGATCGACGCGCCGAACTCGGCTGAAAAGGGCCTGCACAAGCAGTGGCTCAGCCTGGAGCTGCGCGAACCGTGGACGGTGGGCGGCAGGACCTACGCGGCCGGTTCGCTGCTGGCGGCCAGGCTGGACGACTTCCTCGCCGGCGAGCGCGATTTCGACGTGCTGTTCGCCCCGACCGATACCACCTCGCTGGCCGGTGCGGTGTGGACGAAGGACCACGTGGTGCTGAACGTGCTGGACGACGTCAAGAACCGGCTCAGCGTGCTGACCCCCGGCAGCAACGGCTGGACCCGCAGTGGGTTCGTCGGTGCGCCGGCATTCGGCACGCTGGGTGTCGGCGCGGTGGACAGCAACGACAGCAACGCCGTGTGGGTGACCGCCACCGATTACCTGACCCCGACCACCTTGGCGCTGGCCGAGATCGGCAGCGCGCCGGAAGTGCTGAAGACCATGCCGGCGTTCTTCGATGCCGAAGGCAAGGTCATCGAGCAGCACTTCGCCACCAGCAAGGACGGCACCCGCGTGCCGTACTTCGTGGTGCACGCCAAGGACATGCCGCGCGATGGTTCGAACCCGACCCTGTTGTACGGCTATGGTGGTTTCGAGATCTCGCTGACCCCGAATTATTCCGGCGGCATGGGCCGTGCGTGGCTGGAAAAGGGGGGGGTGTACGTGGTCGCCAACATCCGTGGCGGCGGTGAGTATGGGCCGCGTTGGCACCAGGCCGCGCTGAAGCAGAACCGCCACAAGGCGTATGAGGACATGGCCGCGGTCGCGCGCGATCTCGTCACGCGGAAGATCACCTCGGCCAAGCACCTGGGCGTGCAGGGCGGCAGCAATGGCGGCCTGTTGACTGGCAACATGCTGACCCAGTACCCGGAGCTGTTCGGTGCGGTGGTGGTGCAGGTGCCGCTGCTGGACATGAAGCGCTACAGCCACCTGCTGGCCGGTGCCTCGTGGATGGCCGAGTACGGCAATCCGGATACGGCCGACTGGGAGTACATCAAGACCTTCTCGCCGTATCACCTGTTCGATGCGAAGAAGGCGTACCCGCCGGTGCTGTTCACCACTTCCACCCGCGATGACCGCGTGCATCCGGGACACGCCCGCAAGATGGCGGCGAAGATGATCGACGCCGGCAAGGACGTGACCTACTACGAGAACATCGAAGGCGGTCACGGCGGTGCGGCCAACAATGCGCAGGCCGCGCACATGTCCGCACTGGCCTACAGCTTCCTGTGGGAGCGCCTGGGCGGTAACTGATTCGGTAGTGACGGCCGCTGGCCGTCATGGTTTTCGGGGTGACGGCCAGCGGCCGTCACTACCGTGTCAGCGTGCGCAGCCCGCGCGCGATCCGTTCCACCGCTTCCTGCAGGCGCGGGATTTCCTGCGTATAGGCCAGCCGCACATGCTGGTTTGACCGGTGGAAGCCGAAATCCAGGCCGGGGGTGAAGGCCACGTGCTCGGTTTCCAGGAAGTGGGCGCAGAACGCCTGCGCGTCGTCAGTGAACGCACTGACATCCGCGTACAGGTAGAACGCACCCTGCGGTTCCACGGCGATGCGGAAACCGAGTCCGCGCAGCGCGGGCAGCAGGAAATCACGGCGCTGGCGGAATGCCTCGCGGCGCTGTTCGAAGATCGCCATCGCTTCGTCTTCGAAGCACGCCAACGCGGCGTGCTGGGCGATGCTGGACGCGCTGATGTAGAGGTTCTGTGCCAGCTTCTCCAGTTCCGGCACTGCGGCCGGCGGTGCCACCAGCCAGCCCAGTCGCCAGCCGGTCATGCCGAAGTATTTGGAGAAGCTGTTCAGCACGAAGGCCGAGTCGTCGACCTGCAGCACGCTGGCCGCGTCCGTGCCGTAGCTCAGGCCGTGGTAGATCTCATCGACCACCATGTGCCCACCCCGCGCGCGCAGCGCCTGCGACAGCGCCGCCAGCTCCGATGCCGACAGCACCGTGCCGGTGGGATTGGCGGGCGAGGCCAGCAGCGCCCCGACACTGTGTTCGTTCCAGTGCGTGGCCACCAGGTCCGGGGTGAGCTGGTAGGCCGTACCGGCGTCGACCGGCACCAGCTGCGCGCCGCCTTCCACCAAGCGCAGGAAATGCCGGTTGCACGGATAACCCGGGTCCGCCAGCAGCCAGTGCTTGCCCGGGTCCACCAGCAGGCTGCTGGCCAGCAGCAGCGCGCCGGAACCGCCCGGGGTGACCAGGATCCGCTGCGGGTCGATATCCAGCTGGTACCGGCTGCGGTAGAAACCGGCGATTGCTTCGCGCAGCGCAGGCAGGCCGCGTGCGGCGGTATAGCGGGTGTGGCCGGCGGCCAGGGCGGCCTGGCCGGCACGCACCACCGGTGCGGCGGTGGTGAAGTCCGGCTCGCCGATTTCCAGATGGATCACATCGTGGCCGGCCTGTTCCAGCGCCTGCGCACGCGCCAGCAGGGACATCACGTGGAAGGGGGCGATATCGTGGCTGCGCCGGCTGTAGGCCGGTCGCTTGTCGTCATGCAGAAGGCTCATGCCGCCCATGGTACGCCGGTGACCAACGGCAGGCTTGTCCACTGCCACGCGTACGCCCAGACTGGCGGTTCAAGGAAGCCGTTGCAATCCCGTCCCAGGAGCCTTACTTCGTGAAGTCCACCCTCTGCCTGTTGCTTGCGAGCCTGATGACCACCACCACCCACGCCGCCCCCCCGCCCGTCGCGCCGGACGCCGAAAAGCGCCCGCACGTGGTCAAGGCCCCGTTCGGTGCCAGCCGCAACGACGACTATTACTGGATGCGCGACGACAAGCGCGAAGACAAGGCGATGCTGGCCTACCTGCAGGCCGAGAACGCCTACACCGACCAGGTGGTGGCGCCGCTGAAACCGCTGCAGGAAACGCTGTACAAGGAGATCGTCGCGCGTATCAAGCAGGACGATTCCAGCGTGCCGGCGCGTGAGCGCGGCTACTGGTACTACAGCCGCTTTGAAACCGGCCAGGACTATCCCATCCATGCGCGCCGCAAGGGCGACATGCAGGCGGCCGAAGAGATTTTGCTGGACGTCAACCAGATGGCGGCCGGCAAGGGCTACTTCAGCGTCGGCACGATGGAGGTCAGCCAGGACAACCAGCTGCTGGCCTGGGCCGATGATGATGTCGGCCGTCGCCAGTACGTCATCCGTTTCAAGGACCTGCGCACCGGTGACGTCCTGCCCGACACCATCACCGGTTCGTCCGGCAACCTGGTGTGGGCCGATGACAACCGCACCGTGCTGTACGTGGAAAACGATCCGGAAACCCTGCTGACCGTGCGGGTGAAGAAGCACGTGCTGGGCACCCCGGCGAGCAGCGATGTGGTGGTGTACGAAGAAGAAGACGACAGCTTCTACATGGGCATCGGCCGCACCCGCGACGACCGCTTCATCACCATCGGCCTGCACAGCACGGTGACCTCCGAAGAGCGCTATGCGCCGGCCAGCGATCCGACCGCCTTCACCGTGCTGGCCCCGCGCCACCGCGAGGTGGAATACGATGCCGACCACTTCGATGGTCGCTGGGTGATCCGCACCAACGACGGGGCCAAGAACTTCAAGCTGGTCACCGCGCCCACCGACGCGACCTCGCGCGCGCAGTGGAAGGACTGGATCGCGCATGATCCGGCGGTGTACATCGAAGGCTTCGAACTGTTCGATGGTTTCACCGCCATTGCCGAACGTTCCGAAGGCCTGGAGCGCATCCGCCTGCTGTTCAAGGACGGTCGCACCGACTACGTGAAGGCCGATGAGCCGGCCTACTCGATGGGCCTGGATGACAACACCGAAGCCGATACGCCGTGGCTGCGCTACGCGTACACCTCGATGACCACCCCGACCACGGTGTTGGAGATCAACACGCAGAGCGGCGAGCGTCGCCAACTGAAGCAGCAGCCGGTGATCGGCTATGACGCGTCGAAGTATGAAACCGACCGTGTGTGGATCACCGCGCGCGACGGCGTGAAAGTGCCGGTCTCCCTGGTGTACCGCAAGGGCTTCAAGAAGGACGGGACCGGCGCGCTGTTCCAGTACGCCTACGGCAGCTACGGCATGTCGATGGACCCCTACTTCAACCAGACCGCGGTGAGCCTGCTCGACCGTGGCGTGGTGTATGCCATCGCGCACATCCGTGGGGGCCAGGAGATGGGGCGCGACTGGTATGAAGACGGCAAGCTGCTGAACAAACAGAACACCTTCAACGACTTCATCGACGTCACCCGTGGGCTGGTGCAGCAGGGCTGGGCGGCGAAGGACCGCGTGGCCGCCTCCGGTGGCAGCGCCGGTGGCCTGCTGATGGGCGCGGTGGCCAACCAGGCGCCACAGGACTACCGGGTGATGGTCGCCCAGGTGCCGTTCGTCGATGTGGTGACCACCATGCTCGACCCGACCATCCCCTTGACCACCAATGAGTACGACGAGTGGGGCAACCCGGAGCAGAAGCCGTTCTACGACTACATGCTGAAGTACTCCCCGTATGACAACGTGGCCAGGCAGGCCTACCCGGCGCTGTTCGTGGGCACCGGCCTGTGGGATTCGCAGGTGCAGTACTGGGAGCCCGCCAAGTGGGTGGCCAAGCTGCGCGATGACAATACCGGTACCCATCCGATCGTGTTCCGCACCAACATGGAAGCGGGCCACGGTGGCAAGTCCGGGCGCTTCCAGCGTTACCAGGAGCTGGCCGAATCGTATGCGTTCGTGCTGGACCAGCTGGGCGTGTCGGGCCCCTGATCGATCGGTAGTGACGGCCGCTGGTGGGTGACGACGGTTGGTGGGTGACGACCGTTGGTCGTCACTGTGCCGGGCCGAAGAGCGTGACGACCAACGGTCGTCACCCACCCAGCGGCCCAACTGGTTTGACGGCCAGCGGCCGTCACTACCGTATCCTTGGTGGCATGAACACGCCTGTCCGTCCTGCTGATCCTGACGCCCCGGCGCCTGCGCGCCGGGCGCGCTTCAAGTGGGCGTGGTGGTTGCTGGCGTATGCCAGCCTGGGCACCGGCATCGTCGGTATCTTCGTGCCCGGCCTGCCTACCACCGTGTTCATCCTGATTTCGGCCTGGGCGGCGTCGCGCGGTTCCGAACGGCTGCACGGCTGGCTGCTCGGCCACCCGCGGTTCGGCCCGGCGATCCGCAACTGGCAGGCGCACGGGGCGGTCAGCCGCCGTGGCAAATGGATGGCCACGCTGACCATGGCGGTCTGTGCCGGCATCATGCTCTGGTGCGTGCCGGTGGCCTGGGTCAAGGGGTTCTCCATCGGCAGCATGATGGTGGTGTGCGGGTGGTTGTGGATGCGTCCGCTACCCCCTGCTGGAGCGTGAATCCATCCGCTGCAGGCGGGGCGCGGTGGGCGACGAAGGGCAGGGCTCGGCGCTACACTCGGGGCATGAACAATCCCCGCCGAAGCCTCATCCTGATTCCGCTGGCAGCGTCCGCGCTGCTGTTCCTCAGCGCCTGTGGCAACAAGGGTCCGCTGGTACTGCCGCAGAAGCCGGTGCCGGTGGAAGAAGTCGCCGAGCCGGTCGACGTGCCCGCCGCCGACGATGCCACGCAGGAGCAAGCCACCCCGCCTGCCACCCAGGACACCGAGGCGGGCAATCCCAGCACCGTTCCGGACCCGGTGACACCGCAGATCGACGATGGCGCCGGCGACAACAATGAGTGAGGCAGCACAGGATGCGGTAGCGGCGGCCGCTGGCCGTCAACATCCGCGCGGCACCCCACTGCGTTTCAGCAAGATGCACGGCGCAGGCAATGATTTCGTCATGATCGACCTGCGCGATGGCACCGCGCCGCCTTCGCCACAGCTGGCGGCGCGGCTGGCCGACCGGCACACCGGCGTAGGCTGCGACCAGATCATCACCATCGAACCACCGCGGGCACCCACGTCGGTGGCGTCCTACCGGATATGGAATTCGGACGGCAGCAGCTCCCAACAGTGCGGCAACGGCGCACGCTGCGTGGCCGCCTGGCTGGTCCGCAACGGCGATACCGTGGACAGTGAATTCGCCATCGACAGCCCGCTGGCCACGCATTCGGTGCGTACGCTCGGCGAAGATCGTTTTTCGGTCGAAATGGGCGTGCCGGTGTTTGAACCGGCGCAGATTCCGTTGATCGGCTTCGCCCGCCCGCGCGATGAATACCTGCTGCCCCTCCAGGGCGAGACCGTGCGCTTCGGCGCGGTGTCGATGGGCAATCCGCATGCAGTGATCGAAGTCGGCCTGGTCGATGCCGCACCGGTGGAGCGCCTGGGCGCCTCGCTGCAGCAGCATGCCTCGTTCCCCGAATCGGTTAACGTGGGCTTTGCCCAGGTGCTGGAGCCGGACCATGTGCGCCTGCGCGTCTACGAACGTGGTGTCGGCGAGACGCTGGCCTGCGGCAGTGGCGCGTGTGCGGCGGCGGTTTCGCTGATGCAGCGTGGTCGCCTGGGCCCTGATGCACGGATCAGCCTGCCCGGTGGCGAACTGCGCATCCAGTGGGCCGGTGAAGGCCAGCCGGTGGTGATGTCCGGACCCAGCGCATTCGTGTTCGAAGGGGAGTGGAACGCATGAGTGACAGTACGGAAAAACTCGCCGGCCACGAGGTTGCCGCCTGGTTGCGGCGGCATCCGGGCTTCCTGAAACAGTTCCCGGACCTGGCGCTGACGCTTGTGGTGCCGCGCGATGATGGCCCCACCGCGTCGCTGGCCAGCTACCAGCTGGACGTGCTGCGTGACAAGAACCGCGAGCTGTCGCGTCGGCTGGCGGACCTGGGCCATACCGCCCAGGTAAACGAGCGCCTCGCCGTGCGTACCCATCAGCTGACCCTGGCGTTGATGAAGCAGGACAGCGCAGCCGATACGCTGCGCGCGATGGCCGCGACGCTGGAAGAGGATTTCGATGGCGACCTGGTGCGGCTGGTGGTGCACGTGCCGGTGGCGGGGTTGGAACAGGCGCCGTGGCTGCAGGTGTTGGCCGCCGACAGTCCGCTGCTGGGGCCGTTCCGCGATTGCCTGAAGGACGGCGAGCCGATCTGCGGCCGCCTGCAGCCGGAGAAGAATGCGGTGCTGTATGGCGGACGTGCCGAGGAGATCCAGACCACGGCGCTGTTGCCGCTTCCCGGCGTCGGCCTGATCGCCGTGGGCAGCCACGACCCCAACCGGTTCTACCCGGGCATGGGCACGTTGTTCCTGCGCATGATGGGCGAATCGCTGGTCGTGGCCTTGAAGCGATTCGGCTGATCGCGGCCATGAACGATGCGGTGCCGGCATTCCTGCAGTACATGATGGTCGAGCGCCGCATGTCGGCGCACACGCTGGATGCCTACCGGCGTGATCTGGACGCGCTGCAGCGCTGGGCCGAAGCACGCGACTGCAGCGTGGATGCGCTGGACGGCGAGCAGTTGCGCGGCTTCGTCGCCGATGAGCATCGTCGGGGGTTGTCGGCCAAGAGCCTGCAGCGGCGCCTGTCCGCCTGCCGGGGGTATTACGCGTGGCAGCTCAAGCATGGGCGGCTGCAGGTCGATCCGACGCTTGGACTGAAAGCCCCACGTGCACCGCGCCGCCTGCCGCAGGTGCTCGACGCCGACGAGGCCGTGCGGCTGGTCGAACTGCCTGCTGATGGTGAACTGGGAAGGCGCGACCGCGCGCTGCTGGAACTGTTCTATTCCTCCGGCCTGCGCCTGAGCGAACTGTGCGCGCTGACCTGGCGTGACCTGGACTTCGCCAGCGGCCTGGTCAACGTGCTCGGCAAGGGCAACCGGCAGCGCCGGGTGCCGTTCGGGCGCCCCGCACGCCAAGCGCTGGAAGCGTGGCGTGCAGAAACCAACGCTGCCCCCGCAGCGCCTGTTTTCCCCGGGCGCAATGGTGCCATCAGCCAGCGTGCCGTGCAGGTACGCATCAAGCAGCTGGCGCAGCGCCAGGGACTGTTCAAGCACGTGCACCCGCACATGCTGCGGCACAGTTTCGCCAGCCACATCCTGGAATCTTCCGGCGACCTGCGCGGTGTGCAGGAACTGCTGGGGCATGCCGACATCGCGACCACGCAGATCTACACCCACCTGGACTTCCAGCACCTGGCCAAGGTGTACGACGCGGCCCATCCGCGTGCAAAGCGGCAGAGTGGCAGCACACCTGTCGCCGGACCGTCCGAGGACGACGCGGCGGGCTGACCCGACGCGTCCAGCCGGGTGCCGCCTGCCGGGCCACGCTTCCCCGCGGCAGCAAGGACGCAGCATCGTGGCAGACACGTCCATTGATGGCCGGATGAGGTGCATCTGTCTGGACATCGCGTTGCCTCAGTCGCGTCTTATGCACCCTGCGCCTGGAAAACCAGACGCTTGCCGGCCATCACTCGTCCGGTCGGGCAAAGCACCTGGGCGACGTGCAACAGGCATCGGGAGGCAGATTCGTGCGGATGATCAAGGTGGCGTTGGGATTGGCGATGAGCGCCCTGGCAACGGGAGCCGCAGGGCAGGACGGGGCCGTTTCGTTTACCGGCCGGGTGGTTGCCGCGACCTGCATTGTCGAAGGGATCAGCGATGTCCCCGGCACCGGCCCGGATATGGTGGTCCGCCTGCCTGCCACACGCCAGGCAGTGTTGAACCGGGCCGGGCGACGCGGGACGATGATTCCCTTCCACCTGGTCATCGGCAGCGGCGAGCACCCGTGCCAGCAGGCCAACGTGCGTGCGATGTTCCGCAGCGTAGGGCACAGCAACGAGGCGGGCCGGTTGAACAACCAGGGCACCGCACGCAACGTGGACGTGGTGGTGCTCAATGCCGCGTTCCAGGACGTGCAGTTGATCACCAACGAGAACTCGCTGCCGATACCCATCGACGAAAACGGAATGGGCGTGCTCAGCTGGTGGGCGACCTATCACGCCACGGCGGCGGCGCAGCCGGGCACGGTAACGGCACAGGTGGAGTACGTCCTGGTGTATGACTGAGCGTCGGGCGGGACCGCGGGCGGTCGGATGAACGGCTTCCTACCGTAGCCGCTTGATGGCGGCCGGCGCTGGCCCCATGTCCTTCGCACAGCTTACCGGAGGCCACATGGACCCCAGCCAGAATCCCACAGTTTTCCACGCCACCACCATCGTCTGCGTCCGCCGCGGCGAGCATGTGGCCATCGCCGGCGACGGCCAGGTCACCCTCGGCCACACGGTGATGAAGGGCAATGCACGCAAGGTCCGCCGGCTGGGCCGGGACAGCCAGGTGCTGGCTGGCTTCGCCGGTGCAGCGGCCGATGCCTTCACCCTGTTCGAACTGTTCGAGGCCAAGCTTGAAAAGCATGGCCAGCTGCAGCGGGCCGCCGTCGAGCTGGCCAAGGACTGGCGCACCGAGCGGCGCCTTGGCAAGCTTGAAGCGCTGCTGGCCGTGGCAGACAAGGAAACCTCGCTGATCATCAGCGGCACCGGCGATGTGATCGAACCGGAAGACGGCATCATCGCCATCGGCTCCGGTGGCTCGTACGCCCTGTCGGCCGCACGTGCACTGATGGCGCACACCGAACTGGATGCGCGCACCATCGCCAGCGAAGCCATCGGCATCGCCGGGGACATCTGCATCTACACCAACCGCAACGTGGTGGTCGAAGAGCTCTGACCGCACGGGTAGTGCCGACCTTGGTCGGCCATCGTTCTGCTAGTGCCGACTCAAGTCGGCAATCCTCATTCGTGAGCACCCCATGTCCAAGAAATTCGAGAACACCTCCGCTTCCATGACCCCGCGCGAGATCGTGCAGGAACTGGACCGCCATATCGTCGGCCAGCACGATGCCAAGCGCGCGGTGGCCATCGCGCTGCGCAACCGCTGGCGCCGCATGCAGTTGCCGGCCGAGTTGCGCGATGAAGTAATGCCGAAGAACATCCTGATGATCGGTCCAACCGGCGTGGGCAAGACCGAGATCGCGCGCCGCCTGGCGACGTTGGCCAATGCGCCATTCGTCAAGGTGGAAGCCACGCGCTTCACCGAGGTGGGCTACGTGGGCAAGGACGTGGAGCAGATCATCCGCGACCTGGCAGACACCGCGGTCAAGCTGTACCGCGAACAGGCCAAAGTGCGCGTGCGCACGCAGGCCGAAGAGCGCGCCGAAGACCGTATCCTGGATGCGCTGCTGCCACGTCGCAGCGGTGGCATCGGCTTTGATCCGGAAGCGGCGCGCAACGAGCCGTCTTCGCAGGACAACGAAACCCGCATCAAGTTCCGCCGCATGCTACGCAACGGGGAGCTGGACGACCGCGAGATCGAACTGGAGATCGCGGCCAACGTCAGCATGGATATCATGACCCCGCCGGGCATGGAGGAGATGGGTCAGCAGCTGAAGTCGATGTTCGCCAACCTGGGCGGTTCGAAATCAAACAAGCGCACGCTCACCATCAAGGCAGCGCGCCCGCTGCTGCAGGAAGAAGAAGCCGCAAAGCTGGTCAACGAAGATGATGTGCGCAGCGCAGCCATCGAGGCCTGCGAACAGCATGGCATCGTGTTCATCGACGAGATCGACAAGGTTGCCAAGCGCGGTGACAACGTGGGCGGTGGCGATGTCTCGCGTGAGGGCGTGCAGCGCGATCTGCTGCCGCTGGTGGAAGGATCCAACGTGTCCACCAAGTACGGGACGGTCAAGACCGACCACATCCTGTTCATCGCCTCCGGTGCCTTCCATCTTGCCAAGCCCAGTGACCTGATCCCGGAGCTGCAGGGCCGCTTCCCGATCCGCGTCGAACTGGGGGCCCTGACAAAGGCCGATTTCGTACGCATCCTGACTGAACCGAAGGCAGCGTTGACCAAGCAGTACGAAGCACTGCTGCTGACGGAGGGTGTCAAGATCAGCTTCAACGAAGATGCCATCGACCGGCTCGCGGAAATCGCGTTCCTGGTGAACGAACGGCAGGAGAACATCGGCGCCCGTCGACTGCATACCGTGTTGGAACGCCTGCTTGATTCATTGAGCTATGAAGCGCCGGATCGTGATGGTGAGACAATGGCCATCGACACCGCGTACGTGGACAAACACTTGGGTGAGCTGGTCAAGGATCCCGACCTGAGCCGCTACATTCTCTGATACCGCAAGGCCGCCGAAAGGCGGCCTTCTGCGTTTGCGGGGCCTGCCGGCCATGCGGCGCCGCCCGCTGCGCTCGCAGACCACGGGTCGGCGCTACCGCCGACTGCCGTGACGTGGCCGGGACCCTTTCTGGCCGACCTTGCGCCGAACTCGCGCAGACACGTGCGCCTAATCACACTGTTGCTGTGACCGCGGCCAGAACATCCGCCGCAGACGCTGCGCCTTCCGTCGCGTCCTAGTCTGTTTGCGGCCGCGCTCCTCGACGATGGCCTTCCCGGCGACAGTCCGTTCCCGGGTACGAATGGTCATTGGACGAAACAAGGAGCACCTTCCATGCAAACTGCATCAATGCGCTTGCCCGCCACGCTTGCGCTCATCCTGCTCGGCGCAACAGGCGCCGCGCAGGCCCAGAGTGGCGACATCACCTTCAACGGCGCCGTCTCGACCGTCACCTGCGAAGTCTCCTTTGACGGTGTGGTCGGCAATGACGCGACCGTTTCCCTGCCCACTATCGCGACAAACTCGCTGCGCTCGGGACAGAGCGGAGGCCGCACTCCGGTGGTGGTACGGATCAGCGGTAGTGACCCGGTCTGTTCGAGTGATCGCTTGGCCATCGCGTTGAACACCGACCGTTCGGCGAACCTGCTCAATGGCCGCCTGCGCAATGGGGTGCTGGGCCTCGGTGGCGGCACCAACGCGGTGGTGGGGCTGCGCGACGCGCAGGACGCGCCGATCAACCTGGCTGGTGGGGCGGTCCTGCGTCCGGCAGCTTCAGTGGGCGACGTGGCTGAGTTCACCTTCTTCGCCGAGTACTACGCCGACGGCCAGGATGCCATTCCGGGCGCCTTCCAGGCCCCGTTGGGTTACACCCTCAACTATCCCTGAGCCGCTGACGCATGCGGTGCGCAGTGCGTCCGTCCAAGCGCGATGCGGTTCAGTCGCGTCCGATGGCGGGGCCCTGCGGTATGGGATGTCATCGGCCACATTCGTCTGTCGCCATGAACCGGCTTTCATCCCCGTCCTATTAAATCCCGGCGGCCCGGTTACTAGATTAGATGTCAAGGACGAGCCAGTCCTTGCGGCTGACATCCAACCCACGCCGGATTCCGCCGAGCAGATGTTCCCACCCGATCAACCAAGGATTCCATTCCATGAACAAGCTTGCAATCGCGCTGTCGGCCGCCCTGGCCATTGGTGCCTCGTTCTCTGCTTCGGCGCAGAGCGGCACGATCACCTTCAACGGCCAGATCACGGCCACCACGTGCGACATCACCTGGCCGGGCAGCGGCGGCACCGCCCAAGATCCGATCGTGACCCTGCCGACCGTGCCGACCACCGCGCTGGCGAACGCCGGTGACACGGCCGGCAAGCGGACCGTTTCGCTGGTGATCGGCGGTTCCGACGCCCAGTGCACCAGCGGCACTGCAGCCATTGAACTGAACCCGAACCGCGACGCCAACCAGAGCAACGGTTTCCTGAACAACAGCGCTGCTACCGATCCTGCAGCGAACGTGCAGATCGCCCTGCGCGATGCCACCGACGCGCCGATCAACATCGCCACGCCGTGGCGTTCGGCTGAAATCGACCTGGCGTCCACCCAGCAGATCGACTTCGCCGCCGAATACCGCGCCACTGGCGCAGCCACCGCCGGCGAGGTCAACGCGAGCGTCGGCTACACCATCGATTACAAGTAATCGAACGGCCGTTGTAGTACCGGTCGGGGCCTTGGGGCCCCGGCCATCCCGGGCCACGCCCGCAACGAGTGACCTGTCATGAACCTGATCCGTACCGGACTCCTCTGCTGTGTAGCTGTTGCCTCGCTGCTGGCCAGTGTTTCGGCCGACGCGGGCGTCATCGTGCACGGCACCCGTCAGATATTCCCCGGCAACCAGCGCGAGATCACCGTGCGCATTGAAAACGTCGGACAGAAGGCATCGCTGGTGCAGGCGTGGACCGACGCCGGTGACAAGCTGGCCGCGCCGGAAGAGAGCGTCACCCCGTTCGTGCTGCGTCCGCCGGTGTTCCGCCTGGACGGCGGCAAATCGCAGTCGCTGCGCATCCTGTTTACCGGCGGTGACCTGCCGCAGGACCGCGAGAGCATCTATTACCTCAATGTACTGGACATCCCGCCGGTACCACAGGACGGCGAGATTGCCACGGGCAACTACCTGCAGTTCAGCCTGCGCACGCGCATCAAGCTGATCTATCGCCCCAACGGACTGGACGACGCCGGCACCGCGCCTCAGAAGCTGCAGTGGAGCTTGGTGCAGGATGGCAAGGGATGGGCCCTGCAGGCCACCAATCCGACGCCGTATTACGTGCATGTCGGCACCCTGGGCCTGCGCGTGCAGGGTGTCGACCACCCTGCGGTCGACCCGCCGATGATCGCGCCGCAGTCCACCGAACGCTATGCGCTGGACAGCCTGCGGGCACGTCCCAGTGGCGGCAACGTGCAGTTCCAGTACATCAACGACTTCGGCGCCAGCATCGGCCAGTCCGTGCCGCTGTCCGGCAACTGATCCGTAGCGCGGCCGCCGTCCCGCCTTCCGATCGACGTCACACCGCCGATGCCTGCCCCTGGCAGGTGTCGCCGCCGCATGCCTTCCTGGAGATCCGCCATGCTGTTCCGCAGCCCGACATCGTCAGCGCCGAAGCCGTGCCGCCTGGCCTTGGCCGTGGTAGGTGCCTTGTTTCCAGCCATCGCGTGGGCGGCGCCAAACGTGGAGTTCAACGCGCAGTTCCTGCAGGGTTCGCAGGCCGGCGCGCTGGACCTGAGCCGGTTCGAGAGCGGCGAGGATGTGCCGGGTATCTACAGTGCCGACATCAAGGTCAATGGCAATGTTGTCGCGCGGCGTGATGTGGAACTGCGCGCGTTGGACAACGGCTCCACCGCCGTATGTCTTTCACCGGAACTGATAGCGGTGCTGGGCGTGGATCCCGCGCGCCTGCCGCAACCGGGCAGCGCCACCGAGGGCGACGGCCCGTCGATCCCCCTGCAGGCGTTGCCCGACACGGTCAGCTGTGAGCCCCTGTCCACGTTCATCCCGCAGGCCAGCGTGCGCTTCGACGCCGGCGAACTGGCGCTGGAAGTGAGCATCCCGCAGGCCTACCTGTCACGCGATCCGCGTGGCTGGGTCAGTCCGGAATTGTGGGATGACGGTGTCAGTGCGGCGATGCTGGGCTATTCCATCAGCCACCAGCGCATCCAGAGCCGCAGCTACCAGGGGCAGTCGACCAGCGCGATGCTCAACGCCGGGGTCAACCTGGGCGCCTGGCGCGTGCGCCACGACGGCTATCTTTCGCAGGCCAGTGGGCGCGGCACGTCGTATCGCGCTGGGCGCAGCTACGCCCAGCGTTCCATTGCCTCATGGGGCACCGAGCTGACCGTGGGCGAGGCCAGCACCAACGGTGACCTGTTCGACGGGGTCAGCTTCCGTGGCGTCAGTGTGGCGACCGATCCGCGCATGCTGCCGCAGTCGCAGCGTGACTATGCACCCACGGTGCGCGGTGTGGCACAGACCAACGCCCGGGTGGTGATCCGCCAGCGCGATGCGGTGCTGTACCAGGCCAACGTCGCCGCCGGTCCGTTCGAGATCAATGACCTGTACGGAACCGCCTATGCCGGCGACCTGGACGTGGAAGTCATCGAAAACGATGGCCGCGTGCAGCATTTCGTGGTGCCTTTCGCTTCCGTGCCGCAGCTGCTGCGCGCTGGCCAGCACCGCTTCAACGTCACCGTGGGCACGCTGGACGACGCGTGGCTGCGCGATACCCCGGCGTTGCTGGAGGCAACCCTGCGCAAGGGGATGAGCAACCGGTTCACCGGCTTCGGGGGGGTCACCGCCAGCGATGGTTATGCGGCCGGCCTGCTCGGCGGCGCGCTGAACACCCGCCTCGGTGCGTTCTCCGGTGATGTCACGGTGGCACGTACGCAGTTGCGCGGCGCGCTGCCGGCGTCGGGTTCGCGCATGCAGGGCCAGTCCTACCGGCTGGCTTTCAGCAAGGACATTCCGGCGACCGGCACCAATCTGTCGATGGCCGCGTATCGCTTTTCGACCCAGGGCTATCTGTCGTTGGGCGATGCGGCACGCCTGCGCCAGCTGATGGCCGAGGGTGAAGGCGGGCGGCTGTTCGCACGCCAGCGCTCGCGCCTGGACATCAACCTCAACCAGCGTCTGGGCGCAGGTGCGGCGTCGCTGTATGCCAGCGCCAGCAGCGTGGACTACTGGAACCAGGACCAGCGGCGCACCAATTTTTCGGTGGGTTACGCCGACCGGCTCGGCCCTGCCAGCTACAGCCTGTCGGCGCAGCGCAGCCTGGAACGCAGCTTGGGCGGCGGGGCGGGCCGGGAGGGCAACAGTTTCCATCTGAACGTGACCGTGCCGCTGGGCTCGCGCAGCAGCGCGCCGCGCCTGACTACGGCGGTGAACCGCAGCAGCGATGGTCGTGACGATGAGCGTGCCGGCGTCACCGGCACCTTCGGTGAGCGTCGCCAGGGCGGCTACAACGCATCGATCAGCCGCTACAGCGGTACAGGCGCGAACTACGACGCGGGCGTCAGTTACCAGGCATCGGTGGCCACGCTCAACGCAGGCTACAACCAGGCCTCCGGCAGCCGTGGGCTGAGCCTGGGCGCGACCGGTGGCATCGTGCTGCATGGCGATGGCGTGGTGTTCGCCCAGCAACTCGGTGACACCATCGCGCTGGTGCAGGTGCCCGATGCAGCAGGCGCGGCGCTGGACAGCACCGTGGGCGTCAAGACCAATGCGAAGGGATACGCTGTCGTCCCCTACATGACCCCGTTCCGCCGCAACGAAGTGACGGTGGATCCGAAGGGGTTGCCGTTGGATGTGGAGCTGAAGACCACGTCCGTCATCGGCGTACCGACGGCCGGCGCGGTGGTCAAGCTGGTGGTCCCGACCAGCAACGGGCGCAGCGCGTTGATTGAAGCCTTCCAGGCCGATGGACGGGCGCTGCCGTTCGGGTTTGATGTCTACAACGAGGCAGGCGCGGTGGTGGGCGTGGTCGGCCAGGCCAGCCGCCTGTGGGTGCGCGGCATCGAAGAAGCGGGCCGCTTGACGGTGCGCCTGGGAACCGATGAAAGCCAGCAGTGCGTGATCGACTACGCACTGCCTGCGGGCAACAGCGGCGAGCTGATCACCGGCAACTGTGCGGTGCCCTCACGGTAACGGGGAGGGGGAGCGCGCTGCCGCAGTCCGCGCTACAGCGGCGTCGGCGCGCTGCCGGGCTCGAATACACCGTCTTTGACATACGCCGCCAGCGTCATGTCCAGCGCCAGCATCCCATCGCGGCGGATGTCCATCAGCTCCGGTTCCACCATCGCCCCGTGCAGCACGCCCAGTACCGTGGCGTGCAGCATCCGCGCGGCCACTTCGGGGTCCGCCCCTGGCTTGAGCTGGCCCAGTTGTGCGGCCCGGCGCAGGGCGCGCGCCATGCGCTCCAGCCCATCGCGGAACCCTTCCTGCTGCAGGTCGGCCAACACTTTGCTGTCGGCCGATGAATCACTGCGCAGCATGATCTCCATGGTGTTGCGCAGCCGCTCGTCCTGCGCCAGGTCGATCAGCGAACCCAGGATCACCGAGCGCAGGTCCAGCACCGGGGTATCGCGCGACTCGGTGGCGGCGCGGTCGAGTTCCTGCATGAAGGGCAGGCGCACGCGCTCGATCACCGCAGCCAGCACGTCGATCTTGTTCTTGAAGTGCCAGTACACCGCGCCGCGCGTGTAGCCGGCGCGCGCACCGATCATCTCCAGCGTGGTGCGGGCTACCCCATGATCGTGGAAACAGGATTCGGCGGCGTCGAGGATCCCTTCGCGGGTCGCCTGGGTTTCCTCTTTGGTCTTTCGGGCCATTGCTCAGAAGTTGCGCGAAACATCAACGAATCATACCGCTTTACAAACAAACAGTCATGTATGTATATTTCCTGCCCATGATTGCCGAGGGTCCCGGATGCGTCTGAAAGCGCAGCGGATCCACGGCCGCCGAGCATGGCTCGGCGCTACCGAATTCCTGCCATCGAGACCCTCCCCCATGCTTCTGTCCCGTATTCGTCCCCTTGCCTTGTCGTTGGCCATCGCCGCGACCGTGGCCGCCTGTGGCGGTGGCGATGACCAGCCGCACCAGCAGGGTCCCGGCCAGGTCACCGTGGTCACCCTGAAGGCCGAATCGGTGTCGCTGACCCGCGAGCTGCCCGGCCGCACCACCGCCTTCCTGGTCGCCGAAGTGCGGCCGCAGGTCAACGGCATCGTCGGCAAGCGGCTGTTCACCGAAGGCAGCCTGGTGACCGAAGGGCAGCCGCTGTACCAGATCGACGATGCCAGTTACCGCGCGCAATCCAACAATGCGCGTGCCCAGCTGGCCCGTGCCGAAGCCACCGCCAACGCCTCCAAGCTGAGCGCGGCGCGGATCACCGAACTGGCCAAGGTGGATGCGGTAAGCAAGCAGGACCTGGAAAACGCGATCGCCGCGCAGAAGCAGGCTGAAGCGGATGTGGGGGCTGCAAAGGCCTCGCTTGATGCCGCCAACGTGACGCTGGGTTACGCGCGCATCACCGCGCCGATCAGCGGCCGCATCGGCAAGTCCTCGGTCACCCAGGGCGCGCTGGTCAGTGCCGCCCAGGCCGAAGCGCTGGCCACCGTGCAGCAGCTGGACCCGATCTACGTCGACCTGACCCAGTCCGCTGCCGAGCTGCTGCAGCTGCGCCGCGAACTGGCTGCCGGCCGCCTGCAGGACAACCAGACTCTGCCGGTCAGCATCCTGCTGGATGACGGCAGCACCTTCGACCAGCAGGGCACGCTGGAGTTTTCCGAAGTGAGCGTGGATCCGACCACCGGCAGCTACGGCCTGCGGGTCAAGGTATCCAACCCGGAAGGCGTGCTGATGCCGGGCATGTACGTGCGCGCGGTGATCGGCGGCGGCGTGCGCAATGGCGCGGTGCTGGTGCCGATGCAGGGCATCGCCCGCGATGCCAAGGGCGATACCAGCGCGATGGTGGTAAACAAGGACGGCAAGGTAGAAGTGCGCCCGGTCAAAGTGAGCCGGGCACTGGGTGACAAGTGGCTGGTGGAAGAGGGCCTGCAGGCCGGTGACAAGGTGATTGTCGAAGGGCTGCAGAAGATCGCGCCGGACATGCCGGTGCAGGCTACCGAGAAGGGCAGTGAACCGGCCAAGCCGGCCGCCCCGCAGGCCGCCGCCCCGGCCGCCGGGTCCCCCGACGCCGCCGCACCCGCCCAGGCTCCGGCCGGCACCGACGCGCAGTAAGCGGAGAATCAAATGGCACGTTTCTTCATTGATCGACCCATCTTCGCGTGGGTGATCGCGATCATCATCATGCTCGCCGGCGCACTGGCGGTGATCAACCTTCCGGTGTCGATGTACCCGGAAGTGGCACCGCCGGCGGTCGAGATCTCCGCGACCTATCCGGGTGCTTCGGCCAAGGTGGTCGAAGACTCGGTGACCCAGATCATCGAGCAGAACATGAAAGGCCTGGACGGGCTGATCTATTTCTCCTCCAACAGCTCGGCCAACGGGCAGGCCACCATCACCCTGACCTTCGAATCGGGTACCAACCCGGACATCGCCCAGGTGCAGGTGCAGAACAAGCTGCAGCTGGCCATGCCACTGCTGCCGCAGGAAGTACAGCGGCAAGGCATCAACGTGGCCAAGTCCAGCAGCGGCTTCCTGCAGGTGATCGGCTTTGTGTCCAACGATGGCAGCATGGATGCCAATGACATCTCCGACTTCGTCGGCTCCAATGTCGTCGATCCGCTCAGCCGCGTGCCGGGCGTGGGCAACATCCAGGTGTTCGGCGGCAAGTACGCCATGCGCATCTGGCTGGACCCGAACAAGCTGCACACCTACAAGCTGTCGGTGGATGAAGTCACCGCGGCGATTACCGCGCAGAACGCCCAGGTGGCGATCGGCCAGCTCGGCGGTGCGCCGTCGGTGAAGGGCCAGCAGCTCAATGCCACCATCAATGCGCAGGACCGCCTGCAGACCCCGGAGCAGTTCCGCAACATCCTGGTTCGCGGCGGCACCGATGGCAGCGAGCTGCGCCTGGGCGACGTCGCCCGCGTTGAACTGGGCGCGGAAAGCTACGACTTCGTCACCCGTTACAACGGCAAGCCGTCCACCGGCATCGCCATCACCCTGGCCACCGGCGCCAATGCGCTGGACACCGCCAATGGCGTGCGTACCGCGCTGGAAGACATGAAGGCGACCTTCCCGGCCGGGCTGGAATCGGTGGTGCCGTATGACACCACCCCGTTCGTGCAGGTGTCGATCAAGGGCGTGATCAAGACCCTGATCGAAGCGATCGTGCTGGTGTTCGTGGTGATGTACCTGTTCCTGCAGAACTTCCGCGCCACCCTGATCCCCACCATCGCGGTACCGGTGGTGCTGCTGGGTACGTTCGGCATCCTTGCCGCGCTGGGCTTCTCCATCAACATGCTGACCATGTTCGCGATGGTGCTGGCGATCGGCCTGCTGGTCGACGATGCCATCGTGGTGGTGGAGAACGTAGAACGCATCATGGCCGAAGAAGGGCTGTCGCCGCTGGAAGCCACGCGCAAGTCGATGGACCAGATCACCGGTGCGCTGGTGGGCATCGGCCTGGTGCTGTCGGCGGTGTTCGTGCCGATGGCGTTCATGAGCGGTGCCACCGGCGTGATCTACCGGCAGTTCTCGGCGACGATCGTCTCGGCGATGGGCCTGTCGGTGCTGGTGGCGATCGTGCTGACCCCGGCGCTGTGCGCCACCATGCTCAAGCCGCTGAAGAAGGGCGAACACCACGTCGCCCACAAGGGCTGGTCCGGTCGTTTCTTCGGTGGCTTCAACCGCGGCTTCGACAGGTCCAGCGAGAAGTACCAGCGCGGGGTGAAGGGCATCATTGCCCGGCCGTGGCGCTTCATGGGTATTTTTGCCGGGCTGGCGCTGGTGATGGGCATCCTGTTCGTGCGCCTGCCCAGCTCGTTCCTGCCCAATGAAGACCAGGGCATCCTGATGGCGCTGGTGCAGACGCCGGTCGGTGCCACCCAGGAACGCACGCTGGAGGCGATGGCCAAGCTGGAAAACCACTTCCTGGAAAACGAAAGCGAGGCCATCGAATCGATCTTCGCCGTGCAGGGCTTCAGCTTCGCCGGCATGGGCCAGAACGCCGGCATGGCCTTCGTCAAGCTGAAGGACTGGAAGGACCGCAACGACGAACAGAGCGTGGGTGCCATCACCGGCCGTGCGATGGGCGCACTGGGCCAGATCAAGGATGCCTTCATCTTCGCCTTCCCGCCGCCGGCGATGCCGGAACTGGGCATCGGCTCGGGTTACACCTTCTTCCTGAAGGACAACACCGGGCAGGGGCACGACGCGCTGCTCAATGCCCGCAACCAGCTGCTGGGTGCGGCCGGGCAGAGCAAGGTGCTGGCCAACGTCCGCCCCAACGGCCAGGAAGATACGCCGCAGCTGCGCATCGACGTGGACGTGGAAAAGGCCAATGCGCTGGGCCTGAACATGACCTCGATCAACAACACCCTGGCCACCGCGTGGGGCAGCAGCTACATCGATGACTTCATCGACCGTGGCCGGGTCAAGCGCGTGTACGTGCAGTCCGATGCGGACTTCCGCATGAATCCGGATGACTTCAACGTGTGGTCGGTGAAGAACAGCGACGGTGAGATGGTGCCGTTCAGTGCCTTCGCTTCCAAGCGCTGGGACTTTGGCTCGCCCCGCCTGGAACGCTACAACGGTGTCTCGGCGATGGAGATCCAGGGCGAGCCGGCGAGCGGCGTGGCATCGGGTGATGCCATGAACGAGATCGAACGCATCGCCCGCGACCTGCCGCCGGGCTATGAAATCGAGTGGACCGCGTTGTCCTACCAGGAGCGCCAGGCCGGCTCGCAGACGCCGCTGCTGTACTCGCTGTCGCTGCTGATCGTGTTCCTGTGCCTGGCCGCCCTGTATGAAAGCTGGAGCGTGCCGACTTCGGTGCTGCTGGTGGCCCCGCTGGGCATCCTCGGTGCGGTGCTGGCCAACACGCTGATGGGCCTGGAGCGCGACATCTACTTCCAGGTGGCGATGCTGACCACGGTGGGCCTGACATCGAAGAACGCGATCCTGATCGTGGAGTTCGCCAAGGAGAACCTGGAGAAGGGCGCCGGGCTGATCGAAGCGACCATGCATGCGGTGCGCGATCGTTTGCGTCCGATCATCATGACCTCGCTTGCCTTCGGCCTGGGCGTGCTGCCGCTGGCGATCGCCTCCGGCGCCGGCTCCGGTGCGCAGCGTGCCATCGGCACCGGCGTGCTGGGCGGCATGCTGGCCGGCACCCTGCTGGGCGTGTTCTTCATTCCGCTGTTCTTCGTGGTGGTGCAGAAGCTGTTCAACCGCACGCTGCGCAACGCAGCAAAGTCGAGTGATACCCCATGAACAAGACGCCGTTGCTGCTGGCGCTGATCGCCAGCCTGAGCCTGGGGGGCTGTGCCTCCCTGGTCCCGGACCGGACTGACGTCGCGCCGTCCATTCCCTCGCAGTGGCCGGCCACGGCGGGGCAGGGCCGGCCGACCGACGCCGCCGAACTGGGCTGGCGTGATTTCTTCACCGACCCGCGCCTGCAAGAGGTGATCGAACAGGCCCTGGCCAACAACCGCGACCTGCGCGTGGCCGTGCTCAGCGTCGAGCGCGCACGCGGCCAGTACCGAATCCAGCGCGCCGACCGCGTGCCTGCGCTGAGCGTACAGGGCCAGATGGAGCGCACCGGCGGCGACATGCCGGTGAACGAGCAGTTCACCGCGGGCCTGGGCGTGACCGAGTTCGAGTTGGATCTGTTCGGGCGCGTGCGCAACCTCAGCGAAGCAGCCCTGCAGCAGTACTTCGCGATCGCCGCCAATCGGCGCAATGCGCAGCTGAGCCTGGTCGCCGAGACCGCCACGGCGTGGCTCACCTTCGGTGCGGACAGTGAGCTGCTGCGGATTTCCGAGGCGACCCTGGCCAGCCACGAAGACTCGCTGCGGCTGGCGCAGGCGCGTTTCGAACGCGGTGGAAGTTCGGCGCTGGAACTGGCGCAGACGCGTACGCTGGTGGAAACCGCACGTACCGATGCTGCGCGCCTGCGGGGCCAGCTGCAGCAGGACCGCAATGCACTGGCGCTGCTGATCGGTGGCCCGGTGGACGAGGCGCTGTTGCCGGCTGGCGACAACGATCTGCAGTTGGTGGCACTGGCGCCCCCACCGGCCGACCTGCCCAGCGACGTGCTGCTGCGCCGCCCGGACATCATGGCCGCCGAGCATACCCTGCTGGCAGGCAATGCCAACATCGGCGCGGCACGCGCTGCGTTTTTCCCCAGCATACGGCTGACCGGCACGCTGGGCAGCAGTTCGGGCGAGTTGTCCGGCCTGTTCGACAGCGGCACACGGGTCTGGAGTTTCCTGCCGACGATCAGCCTGCCGATCTTTCAGGGCGGCAAGCTGCGGGCGGGACTGGCAGTGGCCAACACGGACCGTGACATCGCACTCGCCGAGTACGAAAAATCGATCCAGGTGGGCTTCCGCGAGACCGCTGATGCGCTGGCGTTGAGCACCAGCCTGGACGCACAGGCGGCTTCGCAGCAGGCGCTGCTGGCGGCCGCCACGCAGGCCGAGCAGTTGTCGCAGGCGCGCTATGACGCCGGGCTGGACAGCTTCGTCACCCTGCTGGATGCACGGCGCACCGCCTACAGCGCGCAGCAGAGTCAGCTGCAGACTGTGCTGGCACAGCAGGCCAACCGCATCACACTTTACAAGGTGCTGGGCGGCGGCTGGCGCGAGCGCAGCTGAGCTTCGAATAGTGACGGCCGCTGGCGGTCAGCTCCGCGCCGTGGTGGGTGACGACCGTTGGTCGTCACGCGGTTGCCGCTGCGCTCGCCGAGCATGGCTCGGCGCTACCCCGGATACTGGTAGTGACGACCGTTGGTCGTCACGCTCTAGACCTCGTCATCCCTACGGCCCGCGCGCGCGCGTTCCAGCGCATCGCCGGCCTCGCGTGCCATCCGCTCATACTCCTTGCGGATCTCTTCCAACCGCTCCTCGTCCAGCTCTTCCAGGTCAAGCAGCTGTTTGTTGGCGTGCGCGGTCACGCGGATGAGTTCGTCCAGCTTGATCTGCATCGCGGCCGTATCGGCGTTCTGCGTGTGCTGGATCAGGAACACCATCAGGAACGTGATGATGGTGGTGCCGGTATTGATCACCAGCTGCCAAGTGTCATTGAAATCGAACAAGGGCCCGGTCACCCCCCAGATCACCACGACCGACACAGCGGCGATGAACGTCCATGGCGTGCCCGTGGCGTAGGCGGTGCGCTTGGCAACGGTGTTGAAAACGGACTTGAGGCTCATGTCGGGATGAATACGCCGGCCAACGTCTACGTCGTGTCGATGCGCGCCTTGATCCGCGCTCGCCGAGCGTGGCTCGGCGCTACCTCGCTTTCGGTCAGGCGATCAGCCGCGGCCGGTCGGCGCTTTGGATCATGCTGGACACGTACACGTGGTCCCACACCTGCTCGATGAACGCGCGTGCCTGCGCTTCGGTCAGCCGCGGCATGATCTGGAGTGCGTATTGGGTCTGGAACGCTTCCTCGCGCTGTTCGTTGCTGGCGCGGGGATGGGTGATCAGTGAATCACAGGCGAACTTGATCCACGGCACGAAGTGACCGAAGGATCCCGGACCCATGGCGCCGTCGGCATGCCGTTGGCGCCAGTAATTCAGCTCTGCCTCCACGTCGATGACCGGAGGGACATTGGGTGCATCTGCGCGCATGGGCTCTGACTTCTTATAAATGATGGCGGGGGGAGCTCCGATCATCGCTATCAGTCAGTGCACGCAGCGTCATCGCTGCGTGCAATCAGCGTGGCGCAGTCGTTTTCCACGCCCCACACGCGCGTGTTCAGGCAGTTCTGCCTACCGCCGCGCTGAAGAATTCAGGAAAGCTCACTCGCCGATGTCTTCGTTCCAGATCTCCGGGTGACGCTCGATGAAGTTGCCGAGCAGGTCCACGCACTCCTGGTTGTCCAGGTCGATGACGTTCACCCCGCTCTCCCGCAGCCAGTCGATACCGCCCTGGAAGGTACGTGATTCCCCCACCACCACGGTGCCGATGTTGAACTGCCGTACCAGCCCGCTGCAGTACCAGCAGGGGGCCAGCGTGGTGACCATGATGGTGTTCCTGTAGCCGCGCTGGCGACCGGCCTTGCGGAACGCATCGGTCTCACCGTGCACGGACGGGTCGCCTTCCTGCACGCGGCGATTGTGGCCACAACCGAGCAAGCGCCCGTCGTTGTGGTAGAGCGCCGCGCCGATCGGCACGCCGCCCTCGGCCAGCCCTTGGCGGGCCTCGGCGATGGCGGTCTGCAGCAGGGCCTGGTAGTCGGGCGTGGTGATCATGTGGGTCTCCGTGAAGTCAGGTGGCCATGATACGGGCAGGGGGTGCCGGCGGCCCCGCGCGGTGCGATAATCAGCCCATGAGCGAATCCCCCTACAAGTCCGGAACTACCCATTTCGGCTTCCGCGATGTCGATGCAAAGGACAAGCAGAAGCTGGTCGGCCAGGTCTTCACCTCGGTCGCGCGCAACTACGACCTGATGAACGACCTGATGAGCCTGGGCGTGCACCGGGTGTGGAAGCGCTACTACGTGGCCACCGCGCAGGTGAAGCCGGGTGATCGCGTGCTCGATCTTGCCGGTGGTACCGGTGATATCGCCGCCCTGCTGAAAGAGCGGGTGGGTGCCGAGGGCGCCGTCGTGGTGGGCGACATCAACGCTGGCATGCTGTCGGTCGGCCGCGACCGCCTGACCAACCGCGGCCTGGTGGCCGGGTTGGATTACGTGCAGTGCAACGCCGAAGCGCTGCCGTTCCCGGATGCCAGCTTCGACCTGGTGACCATTGCCTTCGGTCTGCGCAACGTGACCGACAAGGACGCTGCGCTGCGCGAGATGCATCGCGTGCTGAAGGTGGGCGGTCAGGCGCGCGTGCTGGAGTTTTCCGAAGTCACGCTGGACTGGTTCAAGCCGATCTACGATTTCCATTCGTTCAAGGTGCTGCCGAAGCTGGGCCGCCTGTTCGCGCGCGATTCGGATAGTTACCAGTACCTGGCCGAGAGCATCCGCAAGCACCCGCCGCAGGAAGAACTGAAGGCGATGATGGGCGAGGCCGGCTTCGAGCGCTGCCACTACAAGAACCTGTCGGCTGGCATCGTCTCCATCCATTCAGGCTACAAGCTGTAAGCGGGTAGCGCCGAGCCATGCTCGGCGTCAGGGATCCGCCGAGCATGGCTATGCCGGTCATCCTGACCGGCACCCTCCGGGCCGTCGCGAGCGACGTTGGTAGCGGCTCCTGCCGCTGCCTTCGGCGCTACCAGGGGCGGTTCGGGGGTAAAATCCCGGTTTACCCCTGAAACGGTCTCGATTCATGCGTACCCCGTTCCTGCTCATTCCGCTGGCCGTGGCGCTTGCCGCCGGCTGCTCCCAGGAGCCTGCAGCCCCCGCTGCCACGGCCCCGACCGCCCAGAAGGCGCCCGCTGCTCCCGTGAAGGCCGAAAACCGCAGCCACGACGAAAGTTCCTATGCCGAGCCGGACAAGGTCGTCATCAAGGACATCGCGCTGGACCTGAAGCTGGACTTCGACGCCAAGCAGATCGGCGGCACCGCGACCTACACCCTGGAGTGGAAGAACAAGGACGCCAGGCAGCTGGTGCTGGACACCCGCGAGCTCGACGTGGCCAAGGTGGAAGCGATCGCCGCCGATGGTGCGCGCAGCGCGCTGCCCTTCGTGCTGGCGCCAGTGGACAAGGTATTCGGCAGCAAGCTGACCATTGAAGCGCCGGCCCAGCCGACCAAGGTCGAGATCAGCTACCACACGGCACCTACCGCCTCGGGCCTGCAGTGGCTGGAGCCGTCGATGACCGAAGGCAAGCAGCTCCCCTTCATGTTCAGCCAGTCGCAGGCGATCCACGCCCGTTCCTGGGTGCCGCTGCAGGACACGCCGAGCGTGCGTTTCACCTACAGCGCGCATGTCACCAGCCGCCCGGACGTGATGGTGCTGATGAGCGCCGACAACGATCCCAAGGCCGCGCGTGATGGCGACTATACCTTCAAGATGCCGCAGCCGATCCCGTCCTACCTGCTGGCCATCGCGGCGGGTGACCTGGTCTTCGAGCCGATCTCCGGCCGCTCCGGCGTGTGGGCCGAACCGACCATGGTCGGCAAGGCCGCCAAGGAATTCGAAGACACCGAGAAGATGATCGGTGCGGCCGAAAAGCTGTACGGCGAGTACCGGTGGGGCCGCTACGACATGCTGGTGCTGCCGCCGTCGTTCCCGTTCGGTGGCATGGAGAACCCGCGCCTGACCTTCGCCACGCCGACCGTGATCGTTGGTGACAAGTCGCTGGTCTCGCTGGTCGCCCACGAACTGGCGCACAGCTGGTCGGGCAACCTGGTGACCAATGCCAGCTGGAAAGACATCTGGCTCAACGAAGGCTTCACCACCTACGTGCAGGGTCGCATCACCGAAGCGCTGTACGGCAAGGAAATGGCCGAGATGGAGCGCCAGATCGACCAGACCGACCTGCTGGCCGAAGTGAAGGACATGAGCCCGGCCGACCAGGCGCTGGCGTTGCCGCCACTGAACGAACGTGACCCGGACGAAGCGCTGAGCCAGGTCGCCTACGTGAAGGGCTCCTGGTTCCTGGAGTTCCTGGAACAGCGCTTCGGCCGTGAAGTGTTCGATCCCTTCCTGCGCGGCTGGTTCAACGACCATGCCTTCCAGAGCGCGAACACCGATCAGTTCGTCGAGTACCTGAAGAAGAACCTGCTGCCGAAGAACCCGAGCGCGGTGACCGAGGCCGAGCTGACCGCATGGCTGGAGCAGCCGGGCATTCCGGCGTTCGCGGCCAAGGCGCAGTCACGCAACTTCAGTAACGTGGACACTGCGCGCATCGCCTGGGAAGGCACCGGCAAGCTGCCGACCAACCAGTTGACCGCCGAGTGGAGTACCCAGGAGTGGGTGCGCTTCATCGACGGCCTGGGCGCCACGCAGCCGCTGGACAAGCTGGCCGCGCTGGATCGGGTGTTCAAGTTCACCGGTACGCCGAATGGTGAAATCGCCATGCGCTGGTACCCGCTGGCCATCCGCAGTGGTTACGCGGAGGCCACGCCGGCGGCCGCCGAGTTCATCGAGCGGGTCGGCCGTCGCAAGCTGATCATGCCGATCTACGCTGAACTGGTGAAGACGCCGGAAGGCCTGGAAGTAGCCAAGGCGGCGTTCGAAAAGGCCAAGCCGGGCTACCACCCGATCACCACCGGTTCGGTGCAGGACATGCTGTCCAAGGCCGAAGCCAAGTAGGCCGGACGCGCGCTGCGGTAGTGACGGCCGCTGGCCGTCATGCCGTCGGCCCTGGTGGGTGACAACCGTTGGTCGTCACGCGGTGCAATTTGCCGCTGCGCTCGCCGAGCATGGCTCGGCGCTACCACCGTGCCCGCGTCGTCACGCCGTTGCGTGCAGCGCCAGGAACATGTCCACGCAGTCTTCCATCAACCGCTGCTGCGCTTCCGGCGCCAGCGGTGCCTGGCCCATCGTCACCTGTGGCCAGAACGCGAACGCCTTCAACATGCCCTGCAGTTGATGCGCCGCTTCGCCCGGCGTGACGTCCGCGCGCAGTCGGCCGTCGGCCTGCGCCGCGCGTATCCAGGTCGCCAGCCCTTCTTCCTTCTCCGCCAGCTTCTCCATCATCGCCCGTGCCCGTTCCGGCGCATGCACCAGCTCGGCAATCGCCACCCGCGACAGGTCGATGAAGCTCGCATCGGACATCAAACGCATCTTCTGCCGGGTGAACCGCAACAACTGCTCCCGCAGCGGCTGCGCCGCGGCGTAGGCCACCGCCTCCACCGCTTGGCTGGCTTCCCACAACTGCCACAGGATGGCGGTGAACAATTCGTCCTTGCTGGCGAAATGGTTGTACACCGTACGCTTTGACGCCCCCGCAACAGCGGCAATGCGGTCCATGCTGGTCGCCGCGAAACCAAAACTGCGGAACTCGGCAACGGCGGCGGACAGGATCGCGGCGCGCTTGCGGTCGGTGAGGCGGGCAGGGCGGATATCGGCACTCATCCGGGTATTTTACACCGTTCAGTTTACTTTTCATGAAATGGAAGTAGACTCGCCAGTGTACTTTTCAGGGCATGCCCGAATGATCCGCCGCCTGCCGCGCTTCCTCCTTTTATCTACGGTGTTGATCGCCATGACCCTTGGCCTGCTGACCTGCGGTGCACGTCCCGCCGCTTCCTACGAACAGTCGCCGCAGTTCCACGATGGCCGCTTCCACAATCCGGCCGGCAAGTCGTCCCTGGGCTTCATCGGCACGCTGGGCGTGCTGTGGCGCTTCATGGTGGACAAGCCGAAGGACGCCACCCCGCCTGCCCCGATTCCGGTGCAACCGCTGACCCGCCAGCAATTGCTGGACGCGCCCGACGACAGCCTGTGGCGGCTGGGCCATTCGACCCTGCTGATGAAGCTGGATGGCCACTTCTGGCTGACCGATCCGGTGTTCTCCGAGCGTGCCTCGCCGATGTCATTCATCGGTCCCAGACGCTTCCACGCCCCGCCGCTGGACATCGCCGCGCTGCCGCCGCTGACCGGCGTGATCATCTCTCACGATCATTACGACCACCTGGACCACGATGCGATCCGCGCGCTGGCGCCGAAGGTCGACCATTTCGTCACCGCGCTGGGCGTGGGCGATCGCCTGGTGGCCTGGGGCGTGCCAGCGGAAAAGATCCAGCAGCTGGACTGGTGGCAGGAAACCCGCGTGCAGGGCCTGAAGATCACTGCCACGCCGGCCCAGCATTTCTCGGGCCGCGGCCTGTCCGATGGCAACCGCACGCTGTGGGCATCATGGGTGATCGACAGCGGCAGCAGGCGCATCTTCTTCAGCGGCGACAGCGGTTACTTCGACGGCTTCGCGCGCATCGGCGAACGCTACGGGCCGTTCGACCTGACGTTGATCGAAACCGGTGCCTACGATGCCGACTGGGCCGATGTGCACATGCAGCCGGAGCAGAGCCTGCAGGCGCACCTGGACGTGCGCGGCGCGGTGATGATGCCCATCCATAACGGCACCTTCGACCTGGCCCTGCATCCATGGACCGAGCCCTTCGAGCGCATCACCGCGCTGGCGGCGGAACGCGGCGTCACCCTGACCGCCCCGCAGATGGGCGAACGGCTGGATATCGGCGCCCCCGCGCCCTCCATGCACTGGTGGCGCCAGGTGGGCGAAGGCGCGGCCCCTTCCCGGTAATGAGCGTGCGTGGTGGTGGGTGACCGTTGGTCGTCACGCTCTTGGCAGGTACTGTATAGCCACGCCAACACCCCGGAATCCGCGATGAAACACCTGATCCTCGCCGCTGCCTGCGCATTGTCCCTGGCTGCCTGCAGCGATCCCGAAGCCGAACGCCAGGCGCAGCAGGCGGCCGAAGCGGCCGCGCAGGCGCAGAAGGAAGCCAAGGCCGACGAGGTTGCCCGGCAGTACGACACCGCCGTCGCGGCCAAGGACTGGGAGCGTGCACGCATGCATGGCGGCTCGCTGCTGGACATCTACAAGGGGACCGCAGCGGCAGCGCGGATCGAACCGGGCTTCGCCGACGTCAAGGTCAAGTCGGACCAGGCGCGCAACCTGCGCCGCATGCAGGGCCTGTGGCAGTACAACCAGATCCCGGTCGGCACCAAGGGCACCCAGCGCTCTGCTTCGATATACGGCAAGGAGCGCGTGGACGTCGACGGCAGCGGTCCCAAGCCGGTGCAGCTGGTGTTCCGCGACCATCCGCAGTGGAAGCAGCACGCCTATCTGGTGCTGCAGGCAGGCGATTTCCGCTGCCCTGGCGGCTGCCGGGTGCAGGTGAGCGTGGACGGCGGCAAGCCGCGCGCGATGGCCGCATGGCGCCCGGACACGGACGAAGCAATCGCCATGTTCATCACCGACCACGCGGCGCTGTGGAAGCTGGCGCGGCAGGCACAGGCGATCAGCATCGAGTTTCCGGTCAAGGCTGGTGGCACGCGCACCGTGGTGTTCGAAACCGGCGGCGTGGATGCCAGCCAGATGCCATGGAAATGAGTGCGCGCGCGGTGCCGGCTGCACAGCCGGGGCTGGACGGACTGCGCCACTGGGTATTCGACATGGACGGCACGCTGACCGTCGCGGTGCACGATTTCCTGGCCATCAAGCGCGCGCTGGACATCGCCGTGGACGAGGACATCATCGCCCACCTGGTGGCGCTGCCGGCCGATGAAGCGCGTGCCAAACGCGCGTGGCTGTTCGAGCATGAGCGCTCGCTGGCCGAGGCCGCCGTAGCGGCGGAGGGCGCCGTGGATCTGCTGCGCGCGCTGGCCGGGCAGGGAAGCAGGCTGGGCATCCTGACGCGCAACGACCACGCGGTGGCCAGGCTGACCCTGGATGCGATCGGCCTGGGCGATCTTTTCCAGGATGCGGACATCATCGGCCGCGACGAGGTCGCCCCGAAGCCGGCACCGGATGGTCTGCATTATTTCCTGCAGCGGTGGGACATCGCCGCTGCGCAGGCGGTGATGGTGGGTGACCATCGGATGGACCTGGCCGCAGGGCGTGCCGCCGGCACGCATACCGTGCTGGTCAATACGCCGGGTGATCCGTGGCCCGGCATGGCCGACTGGCGCTTCGCCGATTGCCGCGCGCTGCACGCCTCGCTGGAGATGTGACCCGGTAGCGCCGAGCCATGCTCGGCGAGCGCAGCGGCGCTCCGGACATTCCGCCGAGCATGGCTCGGCGCCATCGCGTGCCGCAGATCAGACGTTCAGTGCGTAACCGAACTGCTGCTTGAACTGTTCGTTGAACTCATCGAAGGTGAAACGCTGGTTCTGGGTGCCTGGGTGCTCGACCTTCAGCGCGCCCATCAGGTTGCCCATGCGGCCGATGGTCAGCCAGTCGAAGCCTTTCTGGATGCCGTAGATCAGGCCAGCGCGGAACGCATCGCCACAGCCGGTCGGGTCGACCACGCGGCGCTCGTGCGCCGGCGGAATGTCGTAGCTCTTCTCCGGGGTGTGGATGACCGCACCCTTCGGACCGCGGGTGGTGATGTAGGCCTGCACCCGGCTGACGATTTCCTTCTCGTCCCACCCGGTGCGCTCCTGCAGCAGGTTGGACTCGTAGTCGTTGACCACCACGTAGTCGGCCTGTTCGATGAAGGTGCGCAGCTCCGGGCCGTTGAACAGCGGCATCGCCTGGCCGGGATCGAAGATGAAGGGCACGCCGTCTTCGTGGAATTCCAGTGCGTTCTGGATCATGCCTTCGCGGCCATCCGGACCGACCAGGCCAAGGGTCACGCCGGGTACGTCGCGCACATGGTTTTCATACGAACGCATCATCGCCCCGGGGTGGAAGGCGGTGATCTGGTTGTTGTCGTGGTCGGTGGTGATGAAGGCCTGCGGGGTGAACAGTTCTTCGATCACGCGCACGCGTGACAGGTCGATGCCCAGTGCATCGAAATGCTCGCGGTACGGGCCGAAATCGGTGCCCACCGTGCCCATCGGGATCGGGTGGCCGCCCAGCAGGTGCAGGTTGTAGGCGATGTTGCCGGCGCAGCCGCCGAACTCGCGACGCATGCGCGGCACCAGGAACGAGACGTTCAGGATGTGCACTTTGTCCGGCAGGATGTGGTTCTTGAACTGGTCCGGGAACACCATGATGGTGTCAAAGGCAAGAGAACCACAGATCAAAGCGGACATCGATGTAAGCCTATGCGGGAATGAGTGGAGTGCTGGCCGCGGCGGTGGGCAAGCAAACGGCGCCCATGGGGGCGCCCGACGGCGCAAAGGTTACCGGCTGGAGCCGCCGAAGGGTAGCGCCGGGCGGTCGGCGGCGGGCCTGCCGCCGCTTCGATGGCGTGCCGTGCGCTCGCCGGGCACGGCGTGGTGCCAACCGTGGGCGGGCGGGGTGCCCAACCTGTACCAATCGCGCCGAAAGCTAGTGAATACGCGGGTCCGGCTGGAAATATCCTTGCCCGCAGGGGGGCGGGTTGTTAGGCTTGTCTGTCTAAATTTTGCCCACGATTCCCCATTCCAGGCCGGAATTGCGCACCCCTCAGGATCACCACCTCGATGTTGAAGAAACTCCGCGGCATGTTCTCCAATGACCTGTCCATCGACCTGGGCACGGCCAACACCCTCATCTATGTGCGCGGACAGGGGATCGTGCTGAACGAGCCGTCCGTGGTTGCCGTGCGCCAGGACCGCGCCATCGGTGGCACCCGCTCGGTGGCTGCCGTCGGCGCCGAAGCCAAGCAGATGCTCGGCCGTACCCCCGGCCACATCACCACCATCCGCCCGATGAAGGACGGCGTCATCGCCGATTTCACCTACACCGAGGCGATGCTGAAGCACTTCATCAAGAAGGTGCACAAGTCGCGCTTCCTGCGCCCGAGCCCGCGCGTGCTGGTCTGCGTGCCGGCCGGCTCGACCCAGGTGGAGCGCCGCGCGATCAAGGAATCGGCCGAAGAGGCCGGTGCGCGCGATGTGTTCCTGATCGAAGAGCCGATGGCCGCGGCAATCGGTGCCGGCATGCCGGTGACCGAAGCGCGTGGCTCGATGGTCATCGATATCGGCGGCGGCACCACCGAAGTGGCGGTGATCTCGCTCAACGGCATCGTCTATTCGGCTTCGGTGCGCATCGGCGGTGACCGCTTCGACGAATCCATCACCAACTACGTGCGCCGCAACCACGGCATGCTGATCGGTGAAGCCACCGCCGAACGGATCAAGGTGGAGCTGGGCTGCGCCTACCCGCAGGCGCAGGTGATCGAGATGGAAATCTCCGGCCGCAACCTCGCCGAGGGCGTGCCGAAGATGATCAAGATCACCTCCAACGAGGTGCTCGAAGCCCTGCACGAGCCGCTGTCCGGCATCGTCAGCGCGGTCAAGCTGGCGCTGGAACAGACCCCGCCGGAACTGTGCGCCGACGTCGCCGAGCGCGGCATCGTGCTCACCGGTGGTGGCGCGCTGCTGCGTGACATGGATCGCCTGATCTCCGAAGAAACCGGCCTGCACGTGCAGGTGGCCGACGATCCGCTGACCTGCGTGGCCCGCGGTGGCGGTCGTGCGCTGGAGCTGGTGGACATGCACGGCAACGAGTTCTTTGCGCCGGAGTAAGTCTCCCCGGTATTACGTCAGCGCCGCGCCCTTCCGGGGTGCGGCCCGCCTTCGCGGCGGGCCGGCACCGGCAGGGCGCCGTCGTGTTTCCCATTTGATTCCTAGCTGAAGCTGCATCGTGCCGCCCTACGCCGGACCCCCCATTGCTTCCCGCTCCGGCGATGCCGCCAGCCCGCTGCGGCTGCTGGCTTACCTGGTGCTGGCGATCACCCTGATCGTGCTGGACGACCAGGCCGGCTGGCTTGCGCGCCTGCGTGACCAGGCCAGCGTGCTGGTGCAGCCGGCCTGGAATCTGGCCGGCCTGCCCGGGCGCCTGGGCAACCAGGTGCGTGACAACGCGGCCAGCCATGGCCAACTGGTGGCCGAGAACCGCCAGCTGCGCAACAACCTGCTGATCGCCAATGCGCGGCTGACCCGCCTGCAGACCGCAGCGCTGGACAACGCGCAGCTGCGCGAACTGTTGAACGTGGCCGAGCGCAGCGGGCTGGACGTGCAGTTGGCGCCGATCCTGGATATCGACCTGGACCCGGTGAAGCAGCGCCTGGTGCTGGCTGCCGGCAGCCGCGAAGGCGTGCACGTGGGCCAGGCGGTGATCGATGCCGGCGGGCTGATGGGGCAGGTGATCAGCGTGACCGCCAGTACCTCCACCGTGCTGCTGCTGACCGACCCGGACCATGCGGTGCCGGTGACGGTGGCGCGCAACGGCGTGCGCCTGATCGTCTACGGGCGTGGCGATACGCTTGAGCTGCGCGATATTCCGCTGAGTGCCGGCGTGGAAGTGGGCGATGAGATCGTCACCTCCGGGCTGGGCGGGCGCTTCCCGGTCGGTTTCCCGGTGGGCAGCATCGCCGCGCTGCGCCCCGATGACACCCATGCCTTCCTGGTGGGTGAGCTGAAGCCCGCCGCGGCGCTGGATCGCGGCCGTGACGTGCTGCTGCTGCGGCCGGGTTCGCCGATCCGGATCCCGCCGGTAGTGACGGCCGCTGGCCGTCAATCCGCCAATGCTGACGGCCAGCGGCCGTCACTACCCACCGAGGTGCGACCGTGAGCCGCCTGCGTGACAACCGCTGGGTGCTGCCGCTCAGCCTGGTGGTGGCGTTGCTGCTGGGGCTGCTGCCGCTGCCGGCGCTGCTGCAGCCGCTGCGCCCCTACTGGCTGGCGTTGGTGTTGGCGTACTGGGTGATCGAAGCCCCCGACCGGGTAGGCTTGGGCGTGGCGTTCGCCAGTGGGGTGATCGCCGATTTCCTGTACGGCGGCGTGCTCGGCGAACAGGCGCTGCGGCTGGTGATCATGGCCTTCATCCTGCAGCGCTTCCGCGCCCGCATCCGCTTCTTCCCGATGTCCCAGCAGATCCTCGCCATCGGCGGCCTGCTGTTCAACGACCGCATCGTCAGTGCCGTGGTGCACGTTGTGGTGGGCGAACCCACCCTGCCGTGGGCCTACTGGTGGGCACCGCTGCTGGGCATGGCGCTGTGGCCGCTGGTGTTCGTGCTGCTGGATGCAGTGCGCTTCGGACGGCGCGGACGCTGACATGAGCTCGCGCCGCGCGGTCAAGAATCCGCATGCCGAGGCCGAGCAGTTCCGCCGTCGCGCGGCACTGGGGTTCCTCGGCGTGCTGCTGTGCCTGGGCGGGCTGGGCGGCTGGTATTTCAAGCTGCAGGTGATGGACCACGAGATCTACGCCACGCGCTCGGAAGCCAACCGCATCAAGCCGCGTCCGGTGGTGCCCGGCCGCGGCATGATTTACGACCGCAACGGCCGCCTGCTGGCCGAGAACGTGCCCGCGTTCCGCCTGGACGTCACCCCGGACAAGGTCAAGGACATGGACGCCACCCTGGCCGGGCTGGCGAAGATCTTCCCGCTCAGCGAGGAAGAGATCGAGGCCTTCAACCGATCGCGCAAGGCGCGTCGCAGCTTCCTGCCGGTCACCTTGAAACTACGCGTCAGCGAAGAGGAGATGGCACGCTTCGCGGTGGATCGCTGGCGTTTCCCGGGCGTCGAGCTGGAGCCCTACCTGACCCGTCGCTATCCCTTCGGCGATCTGTTCGCGCATGTCATCGGCTATGTCGGCCGGGTGGATGACAAGGACCTGGAGATGCTGGGCGAGGGCAACGCGGCCCTGACCCACATCGGCAAATCCGGGCTGGAGCGCTACTACGAACAACAACTGCGCGGCCGGGTCGGCTACGAGCAGGTGGAAACCAACGTGCAGGGCCGCGCGATCCGCACCGTCGGCCGGGTGGCGGCGCAGTCCGGCACCGACCTGAAGCTGTCCATCGACGCCGACCTGCAGCGCGCGATGGTGGCTGCCTTCGGCGTGCAGGAAGGCGCGGCGGTGGCGATGGACCCGCGCACCGGTGAAGTGTTGGCCATGGTCAGCCTGCCTTCGTATGACGCCAATCTGTTCGTCAACGGCATCTCGCACGCGGATTTCCGCGCGCTCAACGACAACCCCTCGCGGCCGCAGTTCAACCGGCTGGTGCTCGGTGGCGTGGCGCCGGGTTCGACGCTGAAGCCGCTGATCGGCCTGGCCGGGCTGGATGCCGGGGTGCGCAAGCCCGAGGACAAGGTACTTTCCACCGGCATGTTCTACCTGCCCGGTACCAGCCGTGGGTGGGGCGATGCGCACCGTGGTGGCCATGGTTGGACCGACCTGCGCAAATCCATCGCCCAGTCGGTCAATACGTATTACTACCGGTTGGCGCTGGACCTGGGGATCGAGCGCTTCGACCACTACATGGAGTACTACGGCTTCGGCAAGCCGACCGGTATCGACCTGACCGGCGAGATCGGCGGCATCCTGCCTTCGCCGGCGTACAAGGCCAAGACCCGCAAGGAGCGCTGGTACCCCGGCGACACGGTGAACGTGAGCATCGGCCAGGGCGACTGGAAAGTGACGCCGCTGCAACTGGTGCGCGGCGTCAGTGGCATCGCCAGCGGACAGCTGCGCACGCCGCACCTGGTGATGCAGCAGCGCGCCGGCTTCGACAGCGACTGGGCCATGACGCCGGCAAGCGGAACCAAGCCACTCAGCCCCAACCCGAACAACGTGCAGGCGGTGCGCGAAGGCATGATGGCGACCATGCAGCCGGGCGGCAGCGGCGCGCGCATGGCCGCCGGGGCACCGTATGTGATGGCCGGCAAGACCGGCACCGCGCAGGTGATCAGCCGCAAGGGCACTGCAGCCGTCGATCCGCGCAGCCTGCCGCTGCACCTGCGCCATCGTTCGCTGTTCGTCGGTTTCGCGCCGGCCGACAACCCGGTCATCGCCATCGCGGTGGCGGTGGAGGGTGGCGGCTACGGCGGCTCGGCGGCCGCTCCGATCGCGCGCAAGGTTTTCGATGCGTGGCTGCTGGGCAAGATGCCCGAGGGCGTGCTGCCGCTGGACGTGGAGCGCGGCAGCGTGGCCTTCGGTCCTACCGCCTTCGACAACGAAGACAGCAGCGCCCGCGCCAATGGCGATGCCGCGGCGATGGAAGCCGGCGAGCTGCCGGTGCAGGTGGGGCCGCCGGTCGCCGAGCCCGCCACCCTGGCAGCGCCGATCCATGATCGGCGGATGCCCTCCCCGGAGCCCGCCCGATGAAGGACTTCCTGCGCTGGGCCGGCGACATGCTGGTGCGCTTCTTCAGCACCCTGGACTGGATGCTGTGCGCGGCGCTCGGCGCGTTGATGCTGATCGGCCTGGCCACGCTGAAGAGCGCCGGGGGCGATGGCCTGGTATACGCCCAGGGTGCGCGTTTCGCGGTCGGTCTGGCCGCGATGTGGGGCATTTCGCGGGTGCCGATCCTGCGCATCCGCTCGGCCACGCCGATGATCTACGCCATTTCGATGATCCCGCTGCTGGCGGTGTTCGCCATCGGTACCGGCAAGTACGGGCGGCAATGGCTGGACCTCAAGCTGTTCTACCTGCAGCCGGCCGAGTTGTTGAAGGTCAGCCTGCCGATGATGGTGGCCTGGTACCTGCATCGCATGCCGCTGCCGCCACGCTTCACCACCGTGCTGGTCAGCATGCTGATCATCGGCGCGCCCACCGCCGCGGTGATGCTGCAGCCGGACTTCGGTACCGGCGTGCTGATCGCCGCCAGCGGGGTGTTCGTGCTGCTGCTGGCCGGCCTGCCCTGGTGGTGGGTGGGGCTGGGCGTGGGCGGCGTGGCCGCAATCGCGCCAGTGGCCTGGTTCTGGTTGCTGATGCCGTACCAGAAGGATCGCATCATGATGTTCCTGGACCCGGAAATGGATGCGCTGGGGGCCGGCTGGAACATCATCCAGTCCAAGATCGCGATCGGATCCGGTGGGCTGGACGGCAAGGGCTGGGGGCAGGGCTCACAGTCGCACCTGAACTTCATCCCCGAGCAGACGACGGACTTCGCATTTTCGGTGCTGAGCGAAGAGTTCGGCTGGATCGGCGTGGCGCTGGTGCTGGCCCTCTACCTGGTGGTCATCGGCCGCTGCCTGTGGATCGCCAGTCAGTCGCGCGATTCCTATTCGCGCCTGCTCGCCGGCGCCACCGGCCTGGCGTTTTTCGTCTATGTGCTGGTCAACGGCGGCATGATCTCCGGCCTGCTGCCGGTGGTGGGCGTGCCGATGCCGCTGATCAGCTACGGCGGCACCTCGGCAGTGTCGCTGCTTGCCGGCTTCGGGTTGGTGATGGCCGTGCGCAGCCATAACCCCGTGCACGGTGGTTATCGGTAGCCGACAGGGGTCAGAGTCCTTTTCCTGCGGAAAAGGACTCTGACCCCGTGTTGGCCCCTCCGCGATTCGTTTCCCCGCGATGAAGATTTCACACTTCAAGTGCGCAGTGCGTCACATTTCCGAACACTGTTGATCCGGATCAATGGTTTTGACGCAAACGGCCTGCACAATGGCGCCCGTCAGGCAGGGCGCGTTCATCTTCTACGCCGACCACCTGGCGAACCGCAGCACGACCTCACGTTTTGCCGCCTGCTCTGGGGAGATGCAGGGGCAGTATTGGATGGTCCGTCAGGCCGGTTGCGCCCGTCGGGGGATGGGGGCGCAACCGGCTTGTTCGTTGCCGGCCTTCACGCTGGTTTTACAAAGCAGCAGCGGATTAACCAATCCTTTGCTATTCATGGTCTTAGGGGTTTTATTTCATCCATGACCTGCTAACCTGCGGCGATGATCCGACGTACTCTGGCCTGCATGCTCACCCTCGGCCTGGTCGCCTGCGCGACCCAGCCGTCGAGTCCTCCACCGCCTTCGCAGGCAACCGTGGCGCCGCACAAGCCGGCATCCGGACAGAACAAGGGACCGGCTGAAGCCGCGCCCGAATCGGCTGCGTCCAGCGCACCGCCGGTGGACCTCACTCCGGTCCCCTTTGAAACAGCGCGCGCCAACTTCATCCGCGACACCGCCGCCGCGCACGGACTCGATCCCGCCTATATCGCCAGCGTGCTCGACCAGGCGCAGGTACGCCAGCCGATCATTACCGCCATGTCGCGCCCAGCGGAGCGGGTAAAGCCGTGGAACGAGTACCGCCCGATTTTCATCAGCCAAGCGCGCATCGACGGCGGAAAGAAGTTCCTCGCCGAACACCGCGACGAGCTGATGCGTGTGCAGCAGCGCACCGGCGTGCCGGCCGAAGTCATCGTGGCCATCATCGGCGTGGAAACCAGCTACGGCGGGAACACCGGCAACCACCGCGTGCTGGATGCGCTGTATACCCTGGCCTTCTATTACCCGCGCAGCGGCGACCCGGCCAAGCTGGAACGCGAAGTCCGGCGCGAACTGTTCTTCCGCGACGAACTGGCCAAGGCCTTCGTGCTGGCGCGAGACGAAAAGCTGGACATCACCACGCTCAAGGGCAGCTATGCCGGTGCGATGGGCATGGGCCAGTTCATGCCGTCCAGCTATCTGGATTTCGCCGTGGACGGCAACGGTGACGGTCGCCGCGACCTCTTCAACAGCTACGACGACGTGTTCTCGTCCATCGCCAATTACTTCGTCAAGAAGGGCGGCTGGGTGCGCGGCGGACAGGTTGCCGTGCCGGCCACGCTGGCCGCCGGGCGCGAAGAATTCAATCCGACCGAATGGACCCCGAGCTGGTCGCTGCAGGACCTGGCTGCACGCGGCTACACGCCCAACGCGGCCGTGCAGCCCGGCGCCACCGCCACCCCGATCACCCTGGAAGGCAGCACCGGCAAGCAGTACTGGCTGGGCTTCCAGAACTATTACGCCATCACCCGCTACAACATCTCCAAAATGTACGCGATGGCCGTGTTCCAGCTGTCGCAGGCCATCGCTGGACAGGAGCTGCCACCGGCATGAACATCAGATGGTGGGTCCCCGGAGCGTTGATCCTTGCGCTGGCCGCATGCAGCAGCGCGCCCAAGAAACCCGGTGGAACCGCCAGCACGGGCGGCAAGCCGGCCACCACGGTGGTGCAGGGCAAGGGCGGCAGCCGTCCCGCGCACTGCCCGGATGGATCGCCCTATGCGGCTGCGGCCGAAGACCTGTCCACGCGTGGCAACTACACCGCTGGCGGCCTGTACAAGCCGGGGGTGAAGGACACCACGCCGAGCTACATTCCCAACGTGGCCTGCATCCCGGAGCCGGAAGTGCAGGAGCTGGCCCGCTCGTCCATCGGCAACCGGTCCCCCTATGAGGTGCTGGGCAAGAAGTACAAGGTGATGGACAGCACCCGGGGTTATGCCGAAAAGGGCACGGCCTCCTACTACGGTGCCAAGTTCCACGGGCGCCTGACCTCCAACCGCGAGGTCTATGACATGTACCAGTTCACCGCCGCGCACAAGACCCTGCCACTGCCGAGCTTCGCCCGGGTGACCAACCTGGACAACGGCGAATCGGTGATCGTGCGGGTCAACGACCGGGGCCCGTTCCACGACGGCCGCGTGATTGATCTCAGCTACGCGGCTGCGGTGCGCCTGGGCATCACCCAGCGCGGCACCGGCAACGTGGAAGTGCGCGCGCTGCAGCCGGGCGAGGGCAACCTGCTGGCCGACGCCAAACCGACCCGTGCCGAGCGCCGCGCCACTACCATGGTCGCCGCCACGGCGGCGGCGCCATCGGCCATCGATGCCCTGGTGAACCGCCTGCCGGCCGAAGCACCGGCTGTGGGCACCCGGGAACCGGCACCGCGAGCGGTGGCCGCCGCCGCAAAGCCCCCCACTGGCGCGGAGGCCTACCGCTACCGCGTTGCCGACAGCGCCAAGCCCGGTTCGGCCGACAACTTCGACCGCTGGATGCGCGACAACAACGTGCGCGTCGCCACCGGCAAACCCGCCGCCCCGGTAGTGACGGCCGCTGGCCGTCAATCCCTTGAAGCGGGCCGTCAAGCCGATAAACCCTCCGCAACCGCCCGCCCCGCCCCCACGGCAACCGCCGCCGCGCCTTCGCCGCCGCCCTCGCTGTCCGAAAAGGTCCTCGGCAACGTGCTCCTGCAGGTGGCCAGCTTCGCCAGCCGCGACAATGCCACCCGCGCGCAGGGCCAGTTGACCGCTGCCGGCATCGTCGGCGCGACCATCAGCGACATCGCCGCTGGCGGCCGCACGCTGTGGCGCCTGCGGGTGCCGGCCAACGACCACGCCAATGCGACGGAACTTGCTGGCCGCATTGCCGGTCTGGGTTTCGGCGCCCCGCAGATCGTCAAGGAATGACTCTCCCCGGCGTGGCCTGACGCCGCGCCGCGCCGCGCTTGCCGACCGCCTACAATGGCGGTCGTTTTCCCCTTCCGACCTTGGCCGCTCCAGGAGCCTGCCCGCCCATGAAATTCCGTTTTGCCGCCACTGCGCTGGCCGCCACCCTGCTGGTGGGCCTGGCCCATGCCCAGACCCCGCTGCCGACCCCGGCCGCTCCGGCTGCGACCACTGCACCGACCGCCGTGGCGACGCCGCCGGCCCCGGTCCCCAGCGTGTCCAAAGCCTGGATCCTGATGGACTACGCGTCCGGCCAGGTCCTCGCCGGTGAGAACGTCGACGCCCCGCTTGCCCCGGCCAGCATCACCAAGGTGATGACCAGCTACGTCGTTGCCGCCGAAGTGAAGAACGGCAAGGTCAAGCCGGACGACCAGGTGATGATGAGCGAACGCGCCTGGCGCGAAGGCGGCGCCGGTACCGACGGCAGCTACAGCGGCTTCCCGGTCAACCAGACCGCGCGTCTGGAAGACATGGAAAAGGGCATGGCGATCCAGTCCGGCAACGATGCTGCCATCGCGCTGGCCGAACACGTGGCCGGCAGCGAAGAAGCGTTTGCGTCGCTGATGAACAGCTACGCTGCCAAGATCGGCATGACCAACTCGCACTTCGTCAACGCCCACGGCCTGACCGCCGAAGGCCACCACAGCACCGCGCGCGACCTGGCACTGCTGGGCCGCGCGTTCGTGCGCGATTACCCGGAGACCTATGCCTACAACAAGGTGAAGGAATTCACCGTGGGCAACATCAAGCAGCCCAACCGCAACCTGTTGTTGTGGCGCGATGGCAGCGTGGACGGCATCAAGACCGGCCATACCTCGGCTGCAGGCTACTGCCTGATGAGCTCCGCGCAGCGCGGTGACCAGCGCCTGATCGCGGTGGTGCTGGGCGGCGCATCGGAGAAGCAGCGTGCCGACGACAGCCTGGCGCTGTTGAACTGGGGCTTCCGCTTCTTTGAAACCCATCGCCTGTACGAGCCCGGCAAGGTGGTCGCCGAGCACAAGGTGTGGAAGGGCACCGCCGACACCGTGCAGCTGGGCGTGGCGCAGCCGATGCTGGTCAGCCTGCCGCGTGGCCGTTACAACGACCTGAAACCGAGCATTGATGTGCCGAAATCACTGGTGGCGCCGTTCACCGCAGGCCAGCAGATCGGCACGCTGAAGGTGACGCTGGATGGCAAGGTGGTCGCACAGGCACCGCTGGTGGCGATCGCCGCGGTCGAAGAAGCCGGCTTCTTCAAGCGTCTGTGGCACAGCTTCTGGATGTGGTGGGAATCGGAATAACCGGCGGCGGTAGTGACGGCCGCTGGCCGTCATCCCCCTGTCTTCCCCAGAAAGCCCGCGATGCGAATCGCGGGCTTTTTATTGCGTCGTCGTGGTGCAGCGAGGACAGCGATGCTCCCTGATGGGCGACTGCAGCGGCACCGTGATTTTAGGACCTGACCGATGTCACCGGGGTCGATCGAAAACGATCATGGGTTCATTCCGACAACTGACGGAATCACCACACCTCTGGACTTGACCCGCGCGGCAGAATCGTCGCGCCCGCATCGGGAAGCTGACCAATGAACACTGTCTACACGTTGAGCCGGAACCTTTCAGCCGTCACGGGGCTGCGCGCCCCTGGAGTTGTCGCTGTGCACGGGAAGAAGCAGCGCAGGCGTCTGGCCACTGCCTTGGCAATGACCCTGGCTCTGCCGACAGGCGCGGTGATCGCCGCCGACCTGCCGGAAGCCGCGCGGTGTGCCGCGGGTGACCGGCTCACTGAGGGCGGACTCCGTTGCGAAGCCGCTCTGGAGCCGATGTCCAGCGGTGTCGGCATCATGGCCAGTGCGACGCAGCTCGCCAATCTGATCAAACTCGGCAACGACGGCGGCGTGGCTCGTGTCGGTACCGAAGGCGGCGACGTGGCTGTCGGCTCCGGTGCGGTCGGCACCGGTGGCAGGGCCATCGCCGTGGGCCAGAATGCACACGCGACAGGGGCCTGGTCCATCGCCCTTGGCGGCTCACAGAACGTCGCCGCCGCGGCAACTGCCATCGGCGAAGGAGCCGTTGCGATCGGCGTGCAGACCGACGCCGACGGCGAGCAGTCCGTTGCGCTTGGACGGCGTTCGAGCACGGCGTCGGGCGCGACCGGTTCGGTGGCGCTTGGCTATTTATCCACTGCCACCGAGGCCGATACCGTATCGATCGGCAATGCCGATCTGCAGCGCCGTATCGTCAACATGGCGGCAGGCACCGCGCGCACCGATGCGGCCAATTTCGGCCAGCTGACCGACACGGCGACCAGCGTCTCCAATGCGCTGGGCGGCGGTTCCATGGTGGATGCCAATGGTGCCGTCACCGCGCCCGGCTACGTGCTTGACGAGGGAAACGCAACGGCGACCAACGTAGGTGATGCCCTGGCCAACATCGATACCCGGACCAGCAGCAACTCCACCGCGATCGGCGTCCTCAGCGAGCAGCTCGCCAGCGGCGGCGTCGGCCTGCTGCAGCAGGCGGCTGCCGGCGCAGACTTGACCGTGGGCGCCGGCACCGATGGTGGCGCTGTCGATTTCCGCGGAAACGGCGCGGCACGCCGCCTCACCGGCGTGGAAAACGGTGTGGCTGACGACGACGCAGTGACCATCGCACAGCTCAAAGCCACGGGCCTTATCGACCCCAATGATGGCCGTGCCCTGGGCGCGTTGGTGTATGACGGCCTGGATCTGGGCCGCGCCACGCTGGGTGGCATCAACGGAACGGTGCTGGCCAACGTGGGCAACGGCATGATCGGCAAGGGCAGCATGGAGGCCATCAACGGCGGCCAGCTGCATGACATGAAGGCGCTCCTGGAGGGCCGGATCGAGGGCCTGGACGGCCGCGTGGGCCGGATCGAGGAGGGCATCGCCGACGGCTCCATCGGCGGCCCCGGCCCCGGCCCCGGCAACGGCAACGGCAACGGCAATGGCAACGCTGAGGGCCTGGTGGGTGCGGGCGAGGGTGCAGGCTCGATCGTGATCGGCGACGGTACCCCGCAAGGCGCCGGTGCTGCCAGCGGTGAGGGGGCGGTCGCTATTGGGGGCGGCGCCTCGGCCCGGGGCAACGATTCGGTGGCCATCGGCAGCGGTTCCATCGCCGACGGTGAGCGTGAGGTATCCGTTGGTGCGCCGGGGGCCGAACGTCGCATCACCAACGTAGGCGCTGGTACCGCGCCGACCGATGCGGTCAACGTGCAGCAGATGGACAAGCGCTTCGAAGCCGAGCGGGACTGGTCCAATGGCCGCTTCCGGGCCGTGGACAAGCGCATTGACCGCATGGGTGCTATCAGCGCCGCCTATGCCGGTATGGCGATCAATACCGCTGGCCTGAGCGGCGACAACCGCCTGGGCGCCGGCGTGGGCTCACAGAACGGGCGCAGCGCCTTGGCGGTGGGTTACCAGCGCATCCTGGGTGAGCGGAAGAACGTCTCCGTTTCGCTGGGAGGTGCCTTCAGCGGCAGCGATCAAAGCATGTCGGCGGGCGCGGGCGTGAGCTGGTAACGCCGGGCCAGGCAAGCGGCGGCGACGGCCTCCGCATAAGCAGGAAACCCGCGGCCCGAAGCCGCGGGTTTTTTTCGGCCTACAGCGAACGGCTGATGGTGAAGCTGCCGAAGATCGGCGATTGCCGCTGGCCGTCGAACTCCTTGGTGCTGTGATAGCGCGCCAGGGCGAACTTCCAGCGTCCGCGCATCACCGCCACACCGTAGCCGCCCTGTGCCACCACATGCTTCTTGTCCACGCTGTGGCTGTTGCGGAAGGTGTTGCCGTCCAGGGTGATATCGCGGATCACCCAGGCCGCATCGGTGGTGGCGAACAGGTGCCACGACCAGCCACTGGGCCGGCCACCACGCGACGGCGCGGTGTTCTCGCCGGCGGGCCGCAACGGTGTGCTGCCGAAATCGTCCGGCAGTTTCCAGCCAAAGCGCACTTCGCCACCGGCATTGAGGTGAGTGGCCAGGTTGCCGACCGCGCCGCCGTAGTGGCTGATCGCATCCCACCCCCAGCCGGTGGCGTTGTCGGTGGCATCGCGCGGCCAACGGTTCATCCGCTCGTGGGTCAGCATCACCACCGGCTCGTTGTGCAACTGGTTGTCCCAGCCCTGGAATTTGTCGTCGCCGAGCAGGTCATGCACACCGTCCTGGACTTCCTTGCCCAGTGCCCACGGACCGACCACGCCCAGCGTCAGCTGGGTGGTCTGCAGGTAATTGCCGCGCCGCGCGTTGTAGCCGAAGCTGCCGACCAGAACGCCGGCGTAGGGACGGTCATCTTCGATGACGTCCTTGCGGGTGAAATCGCTCGGCGTGAAGATGCCCTGGGCAACGCTGAAGATCATGTTCTGCTGCTCGAACTCGCCCGGGTGCAGCGCTTCCAGGTGGCTGTTGACCCAACGCGCCAGGCGCGGCAGGCAGGGGTCGTCGGTGAAGTCCACCAGGTTCGGGGACACGAAGGTGATCTGCGCGCCGTTGGTATAGCCCTGGTCCTGATCGGCACCACCGAACAGGTCGTTGTCCACGCGGAAATTGATCTGCGGGGGATGATCGGCCAGCGCACTCTGGCTGCATTGATCGGCGGCGTGGGCAGGGAGGGCGAGGGCCATCAGGCTGGTCAGCCCGAGGGCTGCCGCGATACGCGTGGAGTGCATGGAAGTCCAGAGGGCTGTTTTGACGTTTTTCTCCTAAATACGGTAGCGCCGATGTGAATTCGGATCGACCGCCGTGGCCGGTCTGGTCCGTTCCGCACGTGGACTTCTACGCCCCGCGTCCGTACCGTCCCGCTGGCGGGCTAGAAAAAGTGATAAACGTCACGTTAATTGGCCTCCCGCGCATCCATTTGTACCGTTGTTCAGCCGCGGTTGCCGTTGGCACAGCGGTGTTTTATCCTCTGCGCCGGCGCCAGAGGGCGCTGTTCAAGGATTCCGGCCTGCCACCACCGGCCTCTCTCAAACCAATGGATTGCGCGCTTCCTGCAACGGGCAAGCGCGCTGGACAACAGACATGACCCAACAGAATTCGTTCGCCACCCTCGTGGTCACCGCCGTGCTGGGCGTTGGCCTGATGGCCGTCAGTGCACCTGCCTCGGCCGGCCTGCGCGACAGCTTCAGCTCCAGCCGTACCTCCGCGCAGGAGCAGAGCAAGCAGGGCCAGGCGCAGATCCCGGTCTGCACCAAGCCGCTGGGCTCGATTTCGGTGATCGAACCGGAAGACGTGGTGAACTGGTGGACCGGGCAGCAGCTGCCGGCGCCTTCCAAGCTGATCAAGGTGTTCGTCAACAAGTCCAAGTGCTTCACCCTGGTCGACCGTGGCGTCGGCATGGCCGCCGCCCAAGCCGAGCGCGCGCTGGCTTCGGAAGGTGAGCTGCGTGGCCGTTCGAACATCGGCAAGGGCCAGATCCGCGCGGCCGATTACGTGCTGGTGCCCGACCTGATCTCGCAGAACAGCAATGCCAGCGGCAATGCGATCGGTGGCCTGCTGGGCGGGCTGATCGGTGGCAAGGCGGGTGCGGTGGTGGGTGGGCTGAACTTCCGCAGCAAGACCGCGGACGTCACCCTGACCCTGACCGACGTGCGTTCGTCCGAGCAGGTCGCGATCGTGGAAGGCAACTCGAAGAAGACCGACCTGGGCTGGGGCGCCGGCGGCGGCCTGTTCGGCGGTGGCGGCATCGGTGCGATGGGCGTGGGCGGCTATGCCAACACCGAACTGGGCCAGGTGATCACGCTGGCCTATCTGCAGGCCTACACCAACATGGTGAACGAGCTGGGCGGCCTGCCAGCCGATGCCTCCGCTGCCAACAGCAGCCAGGCCGTGACCATGCTGAAGGCCGGTCGCCTGCTGGCCAATTCCAAGGGCACCGGCGCGGCCGTGCGTGACCTGGAACCCGGCATGCTGCTGTACCCCACCGGCCAGAAGGACGGCACGATGTGGGAAGTGGAAGATGAGATGGGCAACAAGGGCTGGGTCAATTCCACGTCCATGCAGTTGGCCAAGTAAGGCGCACGGCGGCCGTTGGCCGCCGTCGGCTGGTAGCGCCGAGCCATGCTCGGCGAGCGCAGCGGCAAGGGCAAAGGCGTGACGACCAGCGGTCGTCACCCACCAGACGGCCAGCGGCCGTCACTACCGATCGGACCCCCTTGGGTTTGATCTGCGCCGGCCCGATAATGGGCGGATGGAAATCAAGTCCGACAATCCCGAACACGGCTTCCAGTTCCCCGGGCAGTTCGAGCTCAGCGCCATGGGCGCGGCCAACTCCGGGCTGGAAGTGGAACTCCCCAGGCTGCTGATGGCCGCTGGCATTGAGGTGCTCAACGAGCAGATCAGCTGGAAGCACTCCTCCAACGGCAAGTACGTCTCGGTGCGCATTGCATTCACCGCCCGCGATCGCGCCCAGTACGACCTCGCCCACGAGGTGCTGCGCGAGCATCCGGAAGTAAAGTGGACGCTGTAGCACCGATGGTAGTGACGGCCGCTGGCCGTCAATCGCCCCAGGGCCGTCAATCCCAGCCCGCCGTAGTCCGCGACCTCGGTCGCCAGCCCTACGAACCGGTCTGGCGCGCGATGCAGCGCTTCACCGACCAGCGCGACGACGACACCGCCGACGAACTGTGGGTGGTCGAGCACGATCCGGTGTTCACCCTGGGCCAGGCCGGCAAGCCCGAACACGTGCTCGCCCCCGGGGACATCCCGGTGGTGAAAGTGGACCGCGGCGGCCAGGTGACCTATCACGGCCCCGGTCAGATCGTGGTCTACCCCTTGCTGCGCCTGCCGCGGCTGGGCATCGGCGTGCGTGATTACGTATGCCGGATCGAACAGGCCATCATCGATACCCTTGCCGAGTGGAATATCGGCGCCGAACGCCAGGACGGCGCCCCGGGCGTGTACGTGGGTGGAGCCAAGGTGGCCGCGCTCGGCATCCGGGTCCGCCGCGGCTGCACGTTCCATGGCCTGGCGTTCAACGTCGCGATGGACCTGGAACCCTTCCGCCGCATCAACCCCTGCGGTTACCAGGGGCTGCAGGTGACCACGATGGTAGACTTGGGCGGGCCCTCCGGCATGGCAGCCGTCAAGCCCGTCCTGCTGGACCACCTGGCGCGCCAGTTCGGCCTGCACCTGCAGCCGTCCTCAACGCAGCCGGACCTGTCTGCCTGACCGAACCCATACCACGCGGCCCCGTTGCCGCCGGGAACACCATGACCGAACAGACTGCCCGCACCATTCCCCTGCAGATGCTGCAGGGCGATTCCGCTCCCGCCGCCGCGCCGTTGCAGGCCGGCGTCAAACAGCTGGGTGGCGACAAGATCAACCGCTCGCCGGTGCAGTTCGCCGACGCGCCGGTGCTGCGCAAGCCGTCCTGGATCCGCGTGCGCATTCCCTCCGGCAATGCGGTGCAGAACCTGAAGGCCAAGCTGCGCGAGAACCGTCTGGTGACGGTCTGCGAAGAGGCCAGCTGCCCCAACATCCATGAGTGCTTCAGCCACGGCACCGCCACCTTCATGATCCTCGGCGAGGTCTGCACCCGGCGCTGCTCGTTCTGCGACGTGGCCCACGGCCGTCCGAAGCCGCCGGATGCCAATGAGCCGGCCACCCTCGGCCAGACCGTGGCCGACATGGGCCTGAAGTATGTCGTGGTGACCAGTGTGGACCGCGATGACCTGCGCGACGGCGGTGCGCAGCACTTCGTCGACTGCATCACCGCCATCCGTGCGAAGTCGCCCGGCACCCGCATCGAAGTGCTGACCCCGGACTTCCGTGGCAAGGGCCGCATGGAACGCGCGCTGGAGATCCTGGCGCAGAACCCGCCGGATGTGTTCAACCACAACATCGAAACCGTGCCGGACCTGTACCGCAACGTGCGTCCGGGCGCGGATTACCAGTGGTCGCTGACCCTGCTGAAGAACTTCAAGGCGCAGCACCCCGGCGTGCCGACCAAGAGCGGCATCATGCTGGGGCTGGGCGAGGAGTTCGAGCAGATCAAGGCCACCATGCGCGACCTGCGCGCGCACGACGTGGACATGATCACCATCGGCCAGTACCTGCAGCCGACCGCGCACCACCACCCGGTGCTGAAGTACTGGACGCCGGAAGATTACAAGGCGCTGGAAGACTACGGCTACGCGCTGGGCTTCAGCCACGTGGCGTCCGGCCCGATGGTGCGCTCGTCGTACCACGCCGACGTGCAGGCCAAGGGCGCCGGCGTCGCCTGACCGGGTAGTGACGGCCGCTGGCCGTCCGCTCCCCGCAATGGTGGGTGACGACCGTTGGTCGTCACGCCGTTGCCGCTGCGCTCGCCGAGCATGGCGATGCCGGCCCTCCTGACCGGCACCCTCCGGGCCGTCGCAAGCGACGTTGGTAGCGGCTCCTGCCGCTGCCTTCGGCGCTACCGAGGTCCCGATCCTCGTTCACATGCTGCTACAGGACCCCGTCTAGGCTGGAAACACGCGTTCCATGAACGCGGGTGACAAAGCGCGCAACTTTCGGCACTGTCGTGGTGTCTGTAATGCACGCAGTCTTCCTTTCGGCAAGGTGCCCTGAGCAATTCCATGAAATTCAAAGCCCCCGCATTCCTGATTGCCCTGGCACTCACCGCACCGCTGGCGCTGTCGGCGCAGGCAGACGGACCGGCGCTGCCGGCCGCCGCCACCGCAGACCAGGCGACCACCTCCAAGCTGGTTTATGGGCTGCTGTCCGACAGCCGCTACGCCTACCGGCCGCGCGCGCTGGATGAAGCCACTTCCAAGGACGTCTTCAAGCGTTACCTGGAGACCCTCGATGGCGGCAAGCAGTTCTTCACCCAGGCCGACGTGGCGAAGTTCGCCCCGTTCGAGGCCGGCATCGCCACGGCCATCCGCGGCGGCGAACTGGAGCCGGCCTTCCAGGTGTTTTCGGTCTACAAGCAGCGCGTCGGCCAGCGGGTGGGCTATGCACGCAATCTGCTGAAGCGCGAGCCGGATTTCAGCACCGACGAGAAGTTCGAGTACGACCGCAAGGATGTGCCGTGGGCGGCCAGCGATGCCGAGCTGGATGAACTGTGGCGCAAGTCGGTGAAGAACGATTGGCTGCGCCTGAAGCTGGCCGGCAAGAAGCCGGACGAGATCCGCACCACGCTGGACAAGCGCTACGCCACGCTGGAAAAGTCGGTCAACGAGCTGAAGGGCGAGGACGTGTTCCAGTTCTTCCTCAACGCCTACACCAGTGCCGTTGACCCGCACACGGATTACTTCACCCCGCGCACCGCCGAAAACTTCAACCAGGCGATGTCGCTGTCGCTGGAAGGCATCGGCGCGCAGCTGCAGCGCCAGGACGACATGGTGGTGATCCGCGAGATCATCGCCGGTGGCCCGGCGGCGGTGAATGGCAAGCTCAAGCCCGGCGACCGCATCGTCGGCGTTGGCCAGGGCACCTCCGGTCCGATCGAAGATGTGATCGGCTGGCGCATCGATGACGTGGTCGCCAAGATCCGCGGCAGCAAGGACACCCAGGTGCGGCTGGAGTTCATCCCGGCCGAAGAGGGCGTGGACGGCAAGCACCATACGCTGGTGCTGACCCGCCAGAAAGTGCGCCTGGCCGAACAGGCGGCCAAGGGCGAGACCCTGACCATCCCGGGCAAGGACGGAGCGCCGGAGCGCAAGGTCGGGGTGATCAAGTTGCCGACGTTCTACCAGGATTTCGAAGGCCGTCGCCGCAACGCGACCGACTATGCGTCCGCTACCCGCGACGTGGCCAAGCTGCTGGCCGGTTTCAAGACCGACAAGCTGGACGGCGTGGTGTTGGACCTGCGCAACAACGGCGGCGGGTCGCTGGATGAAGCCATCGAGCTGACCGGTCTGTTCATTGAACAGGGGCCGGTGGTGCAGGTGCGCGAATCCGGTGGTCGCGTCACCGTCAACAGTGATCGCAGCGAAGCGGTGGCGTGGGACGGTCCGCTGGCGGTGCTGATCAACCGCGGTTCGGCTTCGGCCTCGGAGATCTTCGCCGGTGCCATCCAGGACTACGGTCGTGGCCTGGTGATCGGTGAGACCACCTTCGGCAAAGGCACCGTGCAGAACATCGTCGACCTGGACCGCTGGCCGAGCGGCGAAGCCCAGCGCTTCGGCCAGGTCAAGCTGACCATCGCGCAGTTCTTCCGCGTCAGCGGCAGCAGCACACAGCACAAGGGCGTGGTGCCCGACCTGGCCTTCCCGGCCAGCGTGGATGCCAGCGAGTTCGGCGAAAGTACCTACGACAACGCACTGCCGTGGACCCGCATCGCCGCCGTGCCGCATACCCAGTATGGTAACTTCGGCCCGTTGCTGCCCAAGCTGGAAAGCCGCCACGACACGCGAATTGCCGCTGACAAGGAGTTCCAGTGGTGGAACGAGGACGTGCAGCAGTTCCGCGAAGAGAAGGCCAAGAAGTACATCTCGCTCAACGAGGCCGAGCGCCGCACCGAACGTGAGCGCCAGGACAAGCAGCGCGCCGACCGCCAGGCCGTGCGCAAGGAGCTGGGCCTGGACCTGGATCCGCTCGCCGATGACAGCAACGACGATGGCCTGACCGGCAACGAGCGCGACATCGTCAAGGATGCCGCCCGCGAGAAGGCCGCCGAAAAGCGTCCGGACCCGCTGCTGCGCGAATCGGCGGCGATCCTGGCCGATGCGGTGAACCTGCTGGAAGAGGACCGCCCGCTGTCCGCCCAGGTGCTGCCGCAGTCCACCGGCGCAGGCCGCTGGGCGGACTGAGCACCCGCTGAACCATCGCCAACCCATGGCGCGCCGCCAGCCGGCGCGCCATGGGCGTAAACCTGCCGCTTACGCAGCGCACGCTATGCTGCAGCGAGTCAATCGTTGCAGGAACGTCCATGCGGACTGCCGTCTTTCTTACTCCCGTAGTGCTGATGGCCGGCCTGTCCGGTTGTGGTGGCCGTGCGGCCGACAGTACCTTGCTGCGGGAATCGTTTGATTCCGGCGACATGTACTCGCGCACCGTGGACGGTTCGCCGGCCGAGGCCTGCGAGGCCGCCCGGCGCACCCTGCTCAGCCAGGGCTATGCGATCGCTCGTGCCGACGGGACCGGCGTGGAAGGCAGCAAGAATTTCCAGCCGCGCGATGACGACCACGAACAGCTGGTGCTGCGTATTTCCTGTGCGCCCCGCGGCGAGCAGGCGCTGGTGTTCATCAGCGCGGTTCAGGACCGTTATGCGTTGAAGAAGAGTCCGACCTCGGCCAGCGTCGGCGTAGGCGCGCTGGGCTCGGTGTCGCTGCCGTTCGGCAGCAACGACGACTCGCTGGTGAAGGTGGCCAGCAGCACGGTGCAGGACGGCGAGTTCTATGGTCGGTTCTTCCAGCGGCTGCAGCAGTACCTGCCGGTGGTGGCGGCCCCGGCTTCAGCCCCGGCGCCCGCAGCGGATCCGCCGCCGACTGAGAGCACGGACGACGGACTGCGCTGAACATGCGCGCAGGCGCTGCGCTGCTGGGGGTGCTGCTGGTCGTTCCGGGGACGGCGCTGTCGGCCGCGCCGGAGTGCACGCAGGGGTTGCTGGAACGCCTGGGATGGCGATTCGAGTCGGCGGCGGTGACCACACCCGACGTGCACGGCGGCCCTGTCTGCACCCGCGAAGATCTACGCCATGCGCACGCGCAGGGCGATCTGCGCGCCACGCTTCCGCGCCAATGGCAGCCTGCCGAACGCGCGGAATTCATGCAGCAGCTGCTGGACGATCCGGCCAGTGTCTGCGCCTATGCAATGCGGGTGGGCGACGCAGCGCGGCGGGCGGCCCACGCGCTGGAAAACAATCCGGGCTATCGGTTTTCAGGCCTGCAGCTGGGATGGATTGGATTCGGCGCGCGCGGGGCGCAGGCACAGGGCTGGCAGCGTACGCGCAGCCTGGGGCGGGGTTTCCAGCCAGCGGCCAGCAACAGCCAGGCACTGGCGGCGTTCTACACCGGCAAGGTGCGCAGCGAATGCGGCGTCGGCCGCCAGGTCGCCCAACTGGCCACGCAGCGCGAGCTGCACGGGGATGCCTCCTTCGACACGGCGTTCGACAACGATGAGCTCGGCATCGGCACGTTCGTCGGCCTGCACGACACCAACAGCATCCTGCTCGGCGCGCACGCTGGCGACCTGTTCGCCGACGGCAAGGCGGTACGCACCTCGGCGATGGGCCGCCAGGCTTTCATGGGGGCGCCGGGTTACCTCACCCACGCGCTCGGCCGGGAAACGCTGGACGACCTGAACAACCAGGCCGAGAATTTCATCGTCGTGGACGTGGGCGCCGAGGCGGCCGAGGCGCTGCGGCGGCACGGTGGATTCGGCTGGTACGACCAGCGTAACCGGGAACTCTGGGAACTGTCCCGGCAGCTGCCACGGCGTGGCGTTCGCTTCTTCGAACGCCTGCTGGCCGAGCGCGATACTGCACTGCGCGCATCGCTCACCGAGGATGAAGCGGTGCTGGTGGAGCGCATGGACGCCGTGCTGGACGATCCGTTCTACCGGCAGTTCCTGATCTTCGTACACCCGCGCGGTATAAAGCCCATCGGCTTGCATGTCGCACGCCTGCTGGACCGCAACCCGCGCACGCCGTTTACGGTGGAGCTGACGGTGCACAATCTGCCTACCACGCTGTACCGGCGCTGGCAGCAGGCGCAGTTGCGCCACTGCGCGGCAACCGGACTGCCGGGCAGCCTGACTTCTGATTCCGGACCCGACGGCGATGCCGGTCGCCGTCCCTCAACGCAAAGGTGAAATAGATGGATATCGCAATGATCGGCCTCGGCCGGATGGGCGCCAACATGGCCCAGCGACTGCAGCGTGGCGGCCACCGCGTGGTGGGCCATGACCCGATGGAAGCGGCACGCGCGCGGGCGGCGGAATCGGGACTGGAGGTGTTCGCAACGCTGGCCGAGGCCGTCGCCGCGCTGCCGGTGCCGCGCGTGGTGTGGCTGATGGTGCCGGCCGGCGATACCGTCGACCAGACATTGGCGCAGCTGGTCCCGCATCTCGCTGAAGGCGACGTGGTGATCGATGGCGGCAACTCCAACTACCAGGATTCCATCCGCCGCGCGCGTTCGCTCGCCGACGATGACATTTTCTACCTGGACTGCGGGACCAGCGGCGGGGTGTGGGGACTGCAGGAAGGCTACAGCCTGATGATCGGGGGCGACGCCGCCACCGTCGAACAACTGGCACCGGTATTCCAGGCTCTGGCTCCCGCTGCCGATCGCGGTTGGGCACGGGTGGGGCCGAGCGGGGCAGGGCACTACACCAAGATGATCCACAACGGCATCGAGTACGGAATGATGCAGGCCTATGCCGAAGGCTTCGCGTTGATGGAGCGGAAAGAAGAAATGGAACTCGACCTGGGCCAGGTCGCCGAGGTTTGGCGCCACGGCAGCGTGGTGCGTTCGTGGCTGCTGGACCTGAGCGCGCAGGCGCTGCAGCGCAATCCGGCGCTGGACGGTATTGCGCCCTTCGTGGAGGATTCCGGCGAGGGCCGCTGGACCGTGGCCGAGGCCATCGCGCTGGACGTGCCTGCGCCGGTGATCACGCTGGCACTGCTGGAGCGGCTGCGTTCGCGCCAGTCGAACAGTTTCAGCGACCGCCTGCTGGCGGCGATGCGCAATGAATTCGGCGGGCACGCGATCAAGAAGTCCTGAGCGCTGTGGTAGCGCCGAGCCATGCTCGGCGGACGCGGGCCGAACCGCAAAAAGCCGCCGAGCATGGCTCGGCGCTACACCAGGCACGTCACAGCGCGACGGTGCGGCCTTCGCGCGCGCTGCGGCGGCCGGCATCCAGCAACTGCATCAGCTGCAGCGCCTGCTCCGGGGTGACCTCGGCCGGGCCTTCACCACGGATCGCCGCAGCGAAGGTGCTGTACAGCCGCCGATAGTCTCCCGGCACGTTGTCCACGGTGGTGTGCTGCAACGTGCCGGCCTCGTCGAAGGCCGAGTGGATGCCATGCAGCGGATCCAGCCCCCAGCCTGGCGCACCGGGTGCCTTGCCTGCGGCCAGCTGTGCCTCCTGCACATCCAGTCCCTGCTTGATCCAGCTGCCTTTGCTGCCGTGCACGCTGAAGCGCGGCGCTGCTGCGCTGACCAGCGAACCCGCATGCACGATGGCGCGCATGCGGGGGTAGTGCAGCACCGCATGCAGGTAATCGGTGCTGCCTTCGCCGCGTTGGCGATCCAGGTCTGCGGTGATCGCCTGCGGCCAACCGAACAGCTGCAGCATCTGGTCAAGCAGGTGCGGACCCAGGTCGTACCACAGGCCGCCACCGGGTTGCTCACGCTCGCGCCAGCGGTCGCGAACCTGCGGACGGAAACGGTCGAAGTGGGAATGGCATTCGGCAATATGACCCAGCACGTCGGTAGCCAGCAGGTGGCGCAGAGTGAGGAAGTCCGCATCGAAACGCCGGTTCTGGAAGACAGTGACCACCCGCGCGTTGTCTTCTGCGGCGCGCAGCACGGTTTCAGCCTGCGCGGTGTCCAGCGCGAAGGGCTTGTCCACCAGCACGTGCTTGCCTGCGCGCAGTGCGGCGATGGCCAATGGCGCGTGCTGTTCGTTGGGCGTTGCAACGATCACCGCATCCACCGCGGGGTCTTCGAGTACCTCAGCGGGTGCGGCGCGCACGTGCACGTCGGTGAAGTGGCGGCGCAGTTCATCACGACGCGAACTGACCACGCTGTGCAGGTAAAGCCCCGGCGTGTGCTGGATCAGCGGCGCATGGAAAACCCGCCCGGCGAGGCCGTAGCCGATCAGTGCAACCTGCAGGTCGACAGGCATGGCGCGCTCCGCGTTGGTGGGGGTGACCAGCCTAACGGCTCGTCCACGCGGTGCAAAACCTGAACGGATGTAGCACCTCGCGCTCTGGTTCACCCCGGCATGACAGTACCGGCACGCGGGCTGGACGCCCGTTACGGGACACTCCATCCACCAACGAGGAGGACCGTACGATGAAGACGAATTCCAAGCTGCTTACTGCGACCATTGGCCTGGGCATGCTGCTGGCTGCACCGCTGGCGATGGCCAACGATCCGGCGAAGAAGGGCGGCACGATGGCCCAGGATCGGACCCACGCGGCGAACCACGACTCCAACGAGCCGGTGACCGATACGTGGATCACCACCAAGGTCAAAGGTGACCTGGCCGTGAGCAGCAATGTGCCGGCAACCGACATCAGCGTGACCACGGTCAATGGTGTGGTGACCCTGCAGGGCAACGTGGCCAACAAGGCCGAGCATGACAAGGCGGTCAACACGGCGAAGGGGATCAAGGGCGTTACCCGCGTTGATTCCAGCCAGCTGAAGGTCGCTGGTACCGCGTCGACGAAGTAAGTCGGTAGTCCGGTAGAGGTAGTGGCGGAGGCGCTCCAGGTGGGCGCCTTTGCCGTATCTGGCTCTGGCCTGGGCGGCGTCGAGCTGGTGCAATCGTCGGCTGCTGACCTTCATGGACTGACGTGATGATCCACGCGATGGACGTGGCTGCGCTGCTGCCCTCCCAAGCCACCGTAACGGCAGTGCCGCGCCCAGCCGGACTGCCTGCGGCCTGGCCTGTCCAGGTCCGCAACGCGCCGCTTCCCGCCCGAATGCGCGAGGCTCCCGCGTCGGCCCCGGCGACGGCCAGCTGGCGCAGGCTGCTGCTGGCGGTCGCCACACTGGTCAGCGTGGGTACGGTGATGTACTGGACGTTCGGCAAGCCGGTGTTCCTGGCCCCGTCACCGTCGGTCGATCCGGATCCACAGGCGGCCGTGGCGGCGCGAGCGGTCGACTGGAAGGCCGTGGACAGGATCCTGCGCCGGGCATTGGGCTGACGCCGCTATCCCATGGCCGGAGGCGTCCCCGCTGGACTATAGTGGCTTCACGCGCCCTTCGCGGCCTGGGTGGTCGCGCGGCGCGGGGGGCGGCGTTCTGAAGTTTGCTGGGGGATCGGCGATATGGGCAGCCAGGGTGAGACCATGCCAGTGAAAACTGAGGTGGGCGATCTGCGTATCCTGTTGGTCGAGGACATGCCCGACGATGCCGAGCGCGTCATCGCGCAGATCCTTGCTGCGGGCATGCGCGCCACTTTCCAACGGGTGGACGAAGAAAGCCAGTTGCTGGCTGCGCTGCAGTCCTTCCAGCCGGACGTGGTGCTGGCCGAGTTGAACATGGCCGCTTTTTCGGGCTTCCAGGCCTTGGACATCGTGCGCCTGGCGCAACCGGAACTGCCGTTCCTGTTCCTGTCCAGCACGCTTGGCGAAGACGCGGCGGTGGCCGCGCTGCAACGCGGCGCAAGCGATTACATCCTCAAGCACCAGCCCGCGCGGCTGCCTTCGGCGGTCGCCCGCGCCGTGCGCGATGCGCGTGCGACGGGCGAACGGCAGCAGGTGGAAGGGGAGCTGATGCGCGCGCAGCGGCTGGAAAGCCTGTCGCTGCTCGCGGCCGGACTCAGCCACGACCTGCGCAATATCCTGCAGCCTCTGCTGATCGTGCCGGAGTTGCTGAAAGCCCGGACGCAGGATCCACAACTGCTGCACATGGCCGAGGTCATCGCCGAATGCGGCCGGCGCGGGCATGAGATGGCGGAGTCGATGCTGTCCTTCGTGCGCGGCTCGCGCAAGCCGAGCGAGCGGGTACCGGTACACCATCTGTTCGAGGCGGTGCAGTTGCTGTTGCGCGGCACCCTGCCCAGCGATGTCGAGCTGCAGGTGGAGGCGGCGGAGGGCGCGCCGGCAGTGGACGGAAATTACACCGAGCTGCAACAGGTGCTGCTCAATCTTGCACTCAATGCCCTCCAGGCGATGCCCGATGGCGGCAGGCTCACCCTGCGGGTGGGCCCGGACGGCACACGCGAGGGGCGGCAGTGGCTGGTCATTTCGGTGATCGACGAAGGCCTCGGCATGGATGCCGTTACGCTGGAACGGCTGTTCAGCCCCTTCTTCACCACCAAGCCGGACGGCACCGGCCTGGGGCTGGTGTCCTGCAAACGAATCGTGGAAAGCTGCGGCGGGCGCATCGTCGTGACCAGCGCCGTGGGCAAGGGGACGCGTTTCGATCTGCACCTGCCGGTCAGCGAGCAGGCCGAGCTGCCGGTGCCGCCCAGCGCACCAACGGCCGCAGGCACGGGGCAGTCCATCCTGGTCGTGGATGCCGAGGCAACCCGCCTGTCGCTGCTGGGCAACGCCTTGTCCAGCCAAGGGTATGTGCTGCAGCTGGCATCCGACGGCGCAGCGGCGCTGCGGGCGGTGGGGCCCGATGCCATGCCGGCGCTGGTCATCCTCGATGGCGGCGCCCAGTTGCTGACCGCCAGCGCGCTGTTGTCGGAGCTCTCGGCACGCGGGTACCGCGGCGCGGCACTGCTGCTGCGCGATGAGGCCTGCGTGTCGCCGGTTGTCGCGCCACCGGGGATTACGCTGCACGCGCTGCGCAAGCCGCTGGAAATGCAGCAGGTGTTCCGTTCGGTAGCCGAGGCGCTGCGCTCGCACCGGTGGTGACGGGCGCTGGCCGTCATGCCCAGCTGTAGGTGGATGACGACCGCTGGTCGTCACGGCTTCGCGCTCGCCGAGCAGGGCGCGGCGCTACCCAGGCATCACGCCTGCTGTTCCCACGGGAAGCGCGGCAGCGCCGCCACTGCCTGCTCCAGCCGGTGCGCCCAGTTGCGGTGGATATCGGCATACAGCGGCGAATCGCCGCTCAGGCGCAGCTGTCCGCCGATCCGCAGTTCGTCGCGGCGCACCAGCGCCAGGTCCAGCGGCAGGCCCACCGACAGGTTCGAACGGATGGTGGAATCCAGCGACACCACTGCGGTGCGGGCCGCATCGTCCAGTCGCGTGCGCGGCCGGATGATGCGGTCCAGGATCGGCTTGCCGTACTTGGATTCACCGATCTGCAGGTACGGCGTCTCGGGCGAGGCGGAGATGGCATTGCCAAGGGGATAGATCATGTACAGCCCGGGTCGTTCACCAGCGATCTGCCCCCCGAGGATCAAGGTCGCCTGGGTGTTCACCCCGTCGTGGCCGTGTTCCACGTCGCGGCATTTGACCTGGCTGTCGACCAGCAGCGCGCCGACATATTCGGCCACCTCGAACAGGTGGCGCAGGCTGCGCAGGTTCGGCGTGCGCTGCTCTTCCACGTCGCGCTGCAGGCGTGATACCAGCAGCTGGGTGGTGGCCAGGTTGCCGCTGGCCATCAGCACGAACACCGCCTCGCCGGGGTATTCGAAGACATGCAGCTTGCGATGGACGCGTACATCGTCCACCGACGCATTGGTGCGGGTGTCGGCCGCAAAGACCAGCCCCTCGTCCACGTCGATTCCGACGCAATAAGTCATTGGCATCGTCCCATCAAGTGCGGTCCAATGGTACGGGTGATGCCGTGATGAAGACATTACCTCCCCCCTGCCACCCGATGATCCGCATGACCACCGTGCTCCTCAGCCTGGGCAGCAATGTCCAGCCCCGCCGTCACCTGCATGCCGCCGTGGCCGCCCTGGCGGAACGTTTCGGCGCCATCACCGTGTCTCCGGCCTACCGCACCGCGGCGGTGGGCTTTGACGGCCCGGCGTTCCTCAACAATGCGGTGTCCATCGAAACCGATCTGGACCTGCACACGCTGGACGCGTGGGCGCATGCGCTGGAAGACCGGCACGGGCGTGATCGCAGCGGGCCGCGCTTTTCCGACCGGACGCTGGACATCGACGTGGTGTTCTACGGCGATCTGATCGTGGAAGGGCCCGGTCACCTGCGCATTCCCCGTCCGGAATTGAAGCATGCGTTCGTGATCAAGCCGCTGGCCGACATCGCACCGGACTTCGTCGATCCGGTCAGCGGGCTGACCCTGGAGGCGCTGTGGCGCGCCCATCGCCAGTTCGGCGACGCCTTCGAGGTGGTGGAACTGGGTCCCGACGAAGAGGGCTGATGCTGCGGCGTCCCCCCTCCCGGCAGCGCCGCGCCATGCCCGGCGAGCGCAGCAGACCAGGTAGCGCCGAGCCATGCTCGGCGAGCGCAGCGGCAAAGGCGGTGACGACCAACGGTCGTCACCCACCGCAGTCGCCAACCACTGCGGTCGTCACGACCGAAGCCGACGCCTCAGGACAGCGTGCGGCCGCCATCCAACCGCAGCGTATGGCCGGTGACGAAGCCGGCATCGGCGATCAGCCAGCGTACCGCCTCGGCGATCTCTTCCACCGTGCCGATGCGCGCCAGCGGGGTGCGCGCCAGCAACGCCTCGCGGGCGAAATCATCCTTGCCGCTTTCCGGCCACAGGATGGCGCCGGGCGCCACCGCGTTCACCCGGACCTTGGGCGCCAGCTCCAGCGCCAGTGAGCGGGTGACCATTTCCAGCGCTGCCTTGGCCATGCAGTAGGCGGGATGGTCGCGCATGGGCTGGCTGCCGTGCAGGTCGGTGAGGTTGACGATGCTGCCGTGGCTGCGCCGCAGGTGGGGCGCGGCGGCCTGCCCCAGCAGCAGCGGCGCGCGGGCGTTCACCGCGTACAGGTCATCGATGGCTTCGGCGGTGATCTGCCCAAGCGGTGTGGCGAAGAAGTTGGAGGCATTGTTGACCAGTGCATCCAGCCTGCCGAAATGGGCCGCTGCCTGTTCGATCAGGTCGGCCAAGGCATCAGCCTCGCGCAGGTCGGCCTGCAGTGCCAGCACGCTGCCCGGCCGCGCCAGCTCAAACGCGAAAGCGGCCTGCTGCAGCTCGTCGGTGGAGCGGTTGGCGTGCAGCACGATGTTGTAGCCGGCCTGGTGCAGATGACCGGCAATGGCCGCACCGATGCGGCGCGCGCTGCCGGTGATCAGGGCCACGGGGGCGGGAGGGGTCATCGGGTACTCCATGGCTCGGCTATCCTGTGCACCATTGTCACCGCATTTGAAGACGCCATGCAGTCCACCCTTCCGCTGCCCGATACCGATGCCCTGGCCCATAGCGAACAGCTGGCGGCCGCCCTGCGCGATGAAATCCGCGCGCAGGGCGGTGCGATCCCGTTCTCGCGCTTCATGGAGCTGTGCCTGTACACACCCGGTTGGGGGTATTACAGCGCCGGCGCCAGCAAGTTCGGCGCCAGCGGCGACTTCACCACTGCGCCTGAAATGGGCGGACTTTTCGCTGCCACGGTCGCCAATGCGTTGGCCCCGGTGTTCGGCCAGCTGGGACCGCAGGCCCGCCTGCTTGAACTCGGAGGGGGTACCGGTGCCTTCGCCGAAGCGCTGCTGCTGCGGCTGGCGGAACTGCAGGCGCTGCCCGCGCGCTATGCGATCCTCGAGCCCAGCGCGGACCTGCGCCAGCGCCAGCGCGAGCGGTTGCAGCAGAACCTGCCGGCGGAGATCGGCGGGCGCGTGGAATGGCTGGACCGGCCGTTCGACGACGACTGGGAAGGCGTGGTGTTCGCCAACGAGGTGATTGATGCACTGCCTACGCCGCGCTTCGTGATCAACGCCGGTGAGGTGTACGAGGAAACCGTGGCGCTGGACGCCAACGACCAGTTCGTGCGCGCCACGGCACCGGCGGACATGCTGCTCAACGGCGCGGTACGGCACCTGGAGCGTTACCTGGACAAGCCGTTCGCCGATGGCTACCGGTCCGAACTGCTGCCGCAGCTTCCCTATTGGTTGCAGGCGGTGGCCGGCGGACTGAAGCGCGGCGCGATGCTGTTCGTGGACTACGGTTACAGCCGCGGCGAGTACTACCTGCCGGAGCGCGATGACGGTACCGTGCGTGCGTTCTACCGCCACCACGTGCACAACGAGGTGTACCTGTGGCCGGGCCTGCAGGACATCACCGCCTCGGTGGATTTCACCGCCATGGCCGAAGCGGGCCTGCATGCCGGCTTCGACCTGGCCGGTTACTGCAGCCAGGCCAGTTTCCTGCTCGGTAACGGGCTGGACCAGGTGCTCGCACTGGCCGATGAGCGCACCGACGACGTGGGCCGTGTACAGCTGCGTGAGGAGGTGAAAAAGCTCACCCTGCCCAGCGGCATGGGCGAGCGCTTCCAGGTGATCGGCCTGCAGCGCGATGTGGATTTCGAACCGTCTTTCGAACTCGGTGACCTGAGCTGGCGGCTGTGAGCGGCATGTGGCTCAAGCCACTGCGCCATCGGCGGTTCTGGCTGTGCGTGTGGCTGGCTGCGGTGGCGACGGTGATCGTGGTCTGCCTGATCCCACCGCCGCCGCTGGCGCTGCCGCAGGGCAGTGACAAGGTAGAGCATTTCCTCGCGTACTTCCTGCTGGGGGGCAGTGCCGTGCAGGTGTTCCAGCGCGGGCGCGCGCTGCTGTGGGTGGCCGTGGGCCTGGTGCTGATGGGGGTCGGCATCGAGATCGCGCAGGGCGCGCTGACCGAAACCCGCATGGCCGACCCGGGCGATGCGCTGGCCAATACCGTCGGGGTAGTGGCTGGCCTCGCCACGGCGCTGACGCCGTGGCGCGACCTGTTGTTGCGCCTGCGCGGCTGATGCCGGACGGGTGGTAGCGCCGAGCCATGCTCGGCGGGCTGCCTGAAGCGCCGCTGCGCTCGCCGAGCATGGCTCGGCGCTACCGGGTCCGCGGCGCTACCGGGTCCGCTGCGCTATCGGGCCAGGGTCACTTCTTCCAGCACCCACATCGCCGGACGGGTGTCACCGGTGAAGCTGATGCACAGGTCGCCCTTGCCGGTCACCTGCTTGGGCAATGCCGCCTCCAGGGTGACGAATCCATCGGCACCGGTGCTGGCGGGCAACGGTACTTCGGCCAATGCCGGGCCGGTGCAGTCGCCACGGCGGACCTTCATTTCACCGTGTGGCCGCCTGGCCGCTTCGAACTTGCGCTGCGGTTCGTCGTGGGCCAGCTGGAAGTAGTAAGGAATGCGGCCAGCACGGACCTTCAGCGTGCGGATGCCGGTGAGACCGGCATCGGCCCAGCGCCAGCACGGATTGAAGATGTTGACGTTGAACACCGCGCGGGCACCGTCAGCCGGGCCGTCATCTTCCAGTCGCAGCAGCAGCTGCCCCGGGCCGGGGCAGGTCAGCAGTTCGTCGTCGCGGCGGGTCAGCAGCGACTGTGCGGTGAACGCGGCCACGCTGGGAGCGGCAGCCAGCGGCTGGCCGTTGAAGAACGCGGCAGCGTGCACGGTCACCGGCAGCTGGGCCTGCAGTGGCGCTTCGTACAACGGCGAAGCCGCGGTCACCGGCTGGCCATCGGTGCGATAGCGCACTTCGTAGCCCAGCGGGTTGGCCAGGCTGATCTGCACGTTGCCGGCGCGCCGGTCATCCTGATGCTCGACGGCCACCTCGAACGGCGTCTGTGCATAGGCCAGGCCCCACGCGCGGTAGCGCTGCAGCTGCGTCGGCAGGCGGGCCAGGAAGTCGCGGAAATCACGCTGCTGCACCGGACTCCAGCCGGTCTCGGCCACCGCGGCCAGGCGCGGGAACAGGTTGTGCTGCAGGCGCGCGTAGCTGCGCGTGTGTTCGGTGAACATGTTGGCCTGCAGGCCGAGGATGTGGTGCTGCTTGTCCGCTGCCAGCGTCGCCGGAACCGGTTCGAAGGCGTAGGTGCGGGCCAGTGTGGTGAGCAGCGGACGGCCCGGCGGCTCGTTCGGCGATGAGGTCTGCAGATAGTCCATGTACATGTCGGTGACCGGCGACATCACCACGTCGTGGCCTTCGCTGGCCGCCTTCAGGCCGCCCTCGGTACCGCGCCAGGACATCACCGTGGCCTGCGGCGGCAGGCCGCCTTCGAGGATTTCATCCCAGCCGATCAGGCGCCGGTCGTGCTGTTCCAGGAAGGTTTCCAGCCGCTTGATCAGGTGGCTCTGCATCTGCATTTCATCGCTGGCGCCCAGTTCGCGCATGCGCTGCTGCACACGCGCCGAGGCGATCCACTGGTCCTTTACCGCTTCATCGCCGCCCACGTGCACGTAAGTCGAAGGGAACAGCGCGATGACTTCCTCCAACACGTTTTCAAGGAAGGTGAACGTGCTTTCCTCGGTGTTGAACAGGTTGGGGAATACGCCCCATTCGCTCAGCGGTTGCAGCGGCGTATCCAGCACGCCCAGCTCCGGGTAGGCGGCAATGGCAGCGGTGGCGTGGCCCGGCACGTCGATCTCCGGGATCACCTGGATATGCAGGGCGGCGGCGTAGGCGATGACCTCGCGGATCTGTTGCTGGGTATAGAAGCCGCAGTAGGGACGCGGTGCACCGGTGGCCGGATCGCGGCCACCGTCACCGGCCGGGATGCGGCAGCTGCCGACCTCGGTCAGCTTCGGGTAGCGCTTGATTTCCATGCGCCAACCCTGGTCATCGGTGAGATGCCAGTGGAAGGTATTGAGCTTGTGCGCGGCCATCGCATCGAGCACCTGCTTGATCTCGTCCAGGCTCTGGAAGTGCCGGGCCGAGTCCAACATCAGGCCGCGCCAGCTGAAGCGCGGGGCATCGTCGATGCGCAGTGCCGGCAGGGCACCGTCGGTGTTGCTGGTGAACAGTTGCGACAACGTCGCCGCCCCGTAGAACAGGCCGGCTTCGGTAGCCGCGGCAACGGTCACGCCATCGCCGTTGGAGCGCAGCTGGTAGCCTTCGGCGCCGCTCTTCAGCGCGGTGTCGAGCACGAAGTTGACGCCGTTCTTGCCGTTCCCGTTCTTGACCGGCAGGGTGGGGCCGCCGCTGTCGCGCAACAGCGTGCTGAACTGGCGTGCCACGCGCGTGGCCGCGTCGCCGCGCGCCCACACCGGGGTGCTGGCTTCCACCTTGAAGGGCGCGCCATCGAGGCGTTCCAGGTGGGCCGGTGCGGGAATGAGCGGCAGGCTGCCGTCGCGCAGCAACGGGCCGGGGGCGTTGTCGATGGCCGGTGCATCGGCGGCGCGCGCCAGCGGCGCGATGGCCAGGCACAGCAGCAGCGGGGCCAGGGAGGTGAAGCGCATCAGGTGACTCCTGTGGTGGCGGGGCGCCGGCGTTTGGCCGGTGCCTCCCGTTTTACCGTCCCCATCATGCAACGGGCCCGGATGACCGGGCCCGTTGCGATGGGACATTGCCAGCTGCAGCTTAGAACTTGAAGTGCACCGTGGCCATGTAGCGGCGGCCACTCTTGTACTTGCCGGCCAGGTGCTCCTTGTCGCCCAGGTACTGGAAGTAGGTCTCGTCCAGCAGGTTCTGTGCGTCGATGTTGAGCGACCAGTTTTCGTTGAAGGTGTAGCCGATGCTGGCGCCCAGTTCGGCGTAGTCGTCCACGCTTGCCGGTGCCGCGCCGGCCACGTAACCGCCGGCCAGGTAGCTGTCACGCCAGTTGTAGGTCAGGCGGGCATTAAGCGGGCCCTTTTCGTAGTACGGGCTGAAGGCCACGGCATTGCGCGACTGGTAGGGCAGCGGATCACCGGTGTTGTTCTCGCCGTTGGCGTAGGTGTAGTTGCCGGTCAGGCCGAATCCGCTCTCGCCGAAGGGCTGCTGGAAGCTCAGGTTGAAGCCCTTGACATGGCCGCTGCCGGCATTGCGCGGACGCTGGATGCTGTAGTCGCAGTAACCATCGGCCGTGCAGCCGTTGGTGCCCACGACGCTGTCCCAGGTCAGCGGCGAGGTATCGCGGATGGAGTTGTACTGGCGCTCGATGGTGGCCGAGGTGTCGATGTAGTTCTCGATCTTCTTGTAGAAGATCGACCACGCCACGACCGCCTGCGGCGCGAAGTAATACTCGGCCGAAGCGTTGAAGTTCCACGACTCATACGGCGACAGGTTGGCGTTGCCGCCCGAACCGGTCAACTGGGTATCGTTGAGGAAGGTGTTGTTGACCATCTGGTTGTACGGCGCCCAGGCGATCACCTTCGCACCGGAGAAGCGGAACACCCAGTCGCTGTCTGTATCCCAGGCCAGGCTCACCGACGGCAGCACGAAGTCTTCCTTCTTGCTCCGGGTCTGCCACTTGCTGTCCAGGTCGGTCAGGGTCGGCGTGCCACCGTAGACGAAGCCGCTGCCGTCGGTCTTGGAATCCACGTAGCGCACGCCGACGTTGCCGCGCAGCGGGCCGTTGGAGAAGTTCAACTGCGCGTAGGCGGCGTTGTTGGTCTGCTCCAGTGCCCAGCTGTTGTTGAGGTAGCTGGACGGATCGGGGTTGGCGAAGTCCAGCGGGCTGCCCTTGACCCAGGCCAGCACGTTGTCCCGGCCCACCTGGATGTGGTGCGACTGGTCGTCACCGAAGCCCTGGATGCCGTCGGTCAGGCCGATGGTGCCCACGTCGGCCAGGGTGCCGGTGCGCACGCCGCCGTACACGTTGAGCTCGAAGTTTTCTTCGTGCTTGCCGTGGCGCACGCCGAACTGCAACTGGTTGAACACGCTGTCGAACTGCACGTTGAAGTCCAGCTGCGCGTAGGTGTCCTTGCTGTCGGTGGCGAAGATGCCGTTGTTGCCGAGCCAGCCGCCCGGAGCGCCCCAGTTGGCCGGGTCACGCGCGCCGGCCGGGTCGTCGAAGGTCAGGCCGTCGTCGACACTCCAGCTGTAGGCACCGTTGTAGACCGGTTCGATGAAGTACTGCGCAAGGTTCTTGTTTTCCGACTTGCTCTGGCCGACCTGGCCGTTGACGCCCCAGCCTTCGCCCTTCCAGGCGCCACGCAGGTCCAGGCCCTTGGTGGTGACTTCGGATTCGCGCACGTTGTTGTCATAGATGACGGTGCCACTGGTGGCATCGGCATTGGCATTGGAGTGGCCGCTGGTGGCCACGCCGTTGCGCACGCCGCCTAGCTGGTCGATGGCGTTGCGGGTGCCGTCGTTCCAGGTCAGGAAGGAGTACATCGACTGGTTGTAGTTGTCGAAGTTTTCCTTGATGTACAGGCCACTGAGGTTGAACTCGAGGTCTTCGTTCGGCTTGAACTGCAGGTTGACCACGGCGCTGTCGCGCTTGCGCTCCTGCTGGAACCAGGCCGCATTGATCGAGTTCGGCACGTCGACATCGCCGGCCACGCCCGTCGCGTTGGTGAAGCTGCTGGCCTTGGCGTAGCCGAACACTTCAATGCCCTGGCGGTCGATCGCCTCCTCGTAATGCTGCGCGGAAACGGCGATGCCGAACGTTTCGTCGTCGTTCTTCCAGCTGTACAGCGCCGAAGCGTTCGGCTTGCCTTCGCTGGCCTGCTGGCTGTAGCTGTAGCCTACAGAGGCGGCCACTTCGTTCTTCTTCAGGTCCAGCGGTTGGCGGGTGTGCATCAGCACGGTGCCGCCGAGGCTGCCTTCGGTCAGGCGTGCCTCGGAGGACTTGATGATCTCCGCACGGCCGAGAATCTGCGGCGACAGCAGGGTGTAGTCGAAGCCACGGTTGGGCTGTTCGCCATACAGCCAGATCGCCTGCGCGACCGGGTGGCCATCCAGGAAGGACAGGTTGAGGCTGGGATCGGTGCCGTCGATGCTGACCCGCTCGCCCTGGCCGAAGCGGCGGTCCAGGGTGACGCCGGGAATCTGCGACAGCGCTTCAGCGACGTTCGTGCTGGGGAACTTGCCGATGTCCTCGGCGGTGATCGCTTCGGACACACCGACGTTGTTGCGCTTGGTATCCAGCGATTTTTCCAGGCTGGCGCGGATGCCGACCACGGTGATCGTGTCCAGGTCCTGCGGGGTCTGGGTCTGCTGGGCGTGGGCACTGAAGGCCAGGCAGCCGACGATGGCGGCCGAAAGTACGGACTTGCGGGTGTTCATGATGTCTCTCCTCATCACACGAAGTTTCGCCGCGTCGGCGCGTGGTTGTTGCTGTCGTACGACCTCGCCGCGGCCGGCGGGTCGGGTGTTCCGGGTACAGCGTGCTGCGTGTTCCGGGTACCGCGTCGTTCGTTTCAGGCCACCGCGCGCTCCAGCGCGCCGCAGGCTCAGCGGGACTGCTGGCCGAGATACCAGCTGGCCGCGCCGATGACACCCAACTGGCCATGTTCGACCACCTTCACCGGGATCCGCTGCAGCGCTTCGCTCATCGGTCCCTTGTTGAGATAGCGCGCCACGAAGGTGCTGGCGCGCAGGTAATCGCGGATCTTCGGCAGGATGCCGCCGGCCAGGTAGACGCCACCATGGGCGCCATACAGCAGGGCCATGTCGCCGACGGTGCTGCCGAGCAGGCCGCAGAACACGTCCAGTGCCCTGCGTGCCACTGCGTCGGCGCCCGCGATGGCGGCAGCGGTCACTGCATCAGGGGTGCCCAGCACGGCGGGCTGGTCTTCCAGTGCGCACAGCGCGCTGTACAGGTTGATCAGGCCGGGGCCTGACAGCGCATGTTCCACCGACACGTGGGAGCGTGCGCGCAGCATGTGGCGCAGGATCGCCATTTCCAGTTCATCGCTGGCGGCAAGGCTTGCCTGGCCGGCCTCGGTCGCCAGCACCACCGGACCATGCGCGGTCGGAATCCAAAGTGCCGCACCCAGTCCGGTGCCCGGTCCCACCACCAGGGTGGGGCCGATCGGCGCGCTATCCGGCCCGCACAGCTGCAGCACGCCACTTGCATCGACCTGGGCCGCCGCATGGGCCACGGCTTCGAAATCGTTGACGATGTGCACGTGCTGCACGCCGACCTCGGTTTCCAGCTGGCGCGCCGACAGCGGCCAGGGCACGTTCGCGGTGATCACCGTGCCGTCTTCGCGGGCGTAGCCGGCCGTGGCCACCACGCAATGCGCCGGCCGCATGCCGTCGCCGAGGAAGTCGGAAAGAATCGCGCCCAGGCCGGGGTGGTCGGCATTGCGGTACTTGCGGTAGTCCAGCACGCGCACCGGATGGGCGGCGTCGCCGCTTGCCTCTACGCGGGCCACCCGGACATGGGTGCCACCGACGTCCGCGGCCAGGAAGCCCGGCGCAGCAGTGGAGAGGACACGGGTGGGTGCGGGATGGCTGGCAGCGGTCACGCGGGCTCCTGCGGAGTGCGGGCCATGATTGACCCGCCGTTGAGCGGAATATGAAGGTGTGTTGACAACGATGTCAACGGCTTCGTGAATTTTTCGTTGCTGCATTGCGGGGAATGATTTCAGGAGAAAACGATTACATGTCTCGTTGGATAGAGCAGGGGGAAAGCCCGCGACGCAGTCGCCCCAGGCATTGGACGTATTCAGCACACGACGCTGATGTCTATGTGGCGATGCAGCAAAAAAAGCGGATGATGATTTTGTGAGTTGACAAAGTCCCCATGCCCGTCGAAAGAATGTGACAACGTTGTTCCCAGCCATTCGTCGACGACGCCCCGCGCGGAGTCGCAGCAGGAGCCTTGCCGATGTCCGCCGTCCACGCTGCAGGTGCGCGTACCAGCGTCACCACGTCCATCGCCATCGTCGGCGTCTTGTTCTTCCTGATCGGCTTCTTCACCTGGCTCAACGGACCGCTGATCACGTTCGTAAAACTGGCCTTCGAGCTCGACGAGGTGGGTGCCTTCCTGGTCCTGATGGTGTTCTACCTGTCCTACTTTTTCCTCGCGCTGCCGTCCTCATGGATACTGCGCCGTACCGGCATGAAAAAGGGCCTGAGCCTGAGCCTGCTGGTGATGGCCGCCGGTGCAGCCACCTTCGGTGAGTTCGCCACCCAACGTTGGTATCCGGGCGCGCTGGGCGGTCTATTCATCATCGGCAGTGGCCTGGCACTGCTGCAGACCGCGATCAACCCGTACATCAGCATCCTGGGGCCGATTGAAACCGCAGCGCGGCGCATTGCGCTGATGGGCATCTGCAACAAGATCGCCGGCATGCTCGCACCGGTGCTGATCGGTACGCTGGTGCTGCATGGCGTGGGCGATCTCTCCACTGCGGTGGAGCAGGCCGACGTGGCAACCCGCGCGGCATTGCTCAACGACTTCGCCGCCAAGATCCATGCGCCTTATCTGGGCATGGCCGGGTTGCTGGTGGTGCTGTCGGTAGCGGTGCTGTTCTCGCCGCTGCCCGAACTGAAGTCTTCCGAGGCCAATGCCGCACCGGCCGGAAAGGGCGGGATCGAGCGCAGCAGCATTTTCCAGTTCCCGCACCTGTGGCTGGGCGTGCTGTGCCTGTTCGTCTATGTGGGCGTGGAAGTCATGGCCGGTGATGCCATCGGCACGTACGGCCATGGATTCGACCTGCCGCTGGACCAGACCAAGATGTTCACCTCGCTTACCTTGGGGGCGATGCTGGTGGGCTACGTGGTGGGCCTGCTGCTGATCCCCCGTTTTGTTTCCCAGTCGCGCTACCTGAGCCTTTCCGCCTCGCTTGGCGTGCTGTTCTGCCTGGGGGCCTACTTCACCCATGGTTATGTGTCGGTCGCCTTCGTGGCACTGCTCGGCTTCGCCAACGCAATGATGTGGCCGGCGATCTTCCCGCTCGCGATCCGCGGCCTGGGACGCTTCACCGAGACCGGCTCGGCGCTGCTGGTGATGGGCATCGCCGGCGGTGCGATCATTCCGCAGGCCTTTGCCGTGCTCAAGCAGCATGTCGACTTCCAGTTGGTGTTCCTGCTGCTGATGGTCCCGTGCTACCTGTACATCCTGTTCTATTCGACCATCGGGCACCGCGCGGGCCTGCCACGCGACGCCGCCTGATCGGCGATCATGGACGCCACGGATCAACCGCGGGGAACGGCAATGCGCAGAGCCACCATCAAGGACGTCGCCGAGAAGGCCAAGGTCTCGCTGAAGACCGTGTCGCGCGTCATCAACAACGAGCCATCGGTTATGCAGGCCACCCGTGCGCGGGTGCTGCGTGCGGTGGCCGAGCTGGATTACGAGCCGGATCCCTCGGCGCGCAACCTGCGCAGCGGTACCACCTTCGTGGTCGGGCTGGTGTATGACAATCCCAACCCGTACCACATCATCGGCGTGCAGAACGGCGTGCTGGCGGCCTGCCGCGAGACCGGCTTCGGGCTGCAGATCCACCCCTGCGATTCCAGTTCGCCACTGCTGGCCGAAGAACTGGCCGACTGGGTGCAGCGCTCGAGGTTGGCCGGGCTGGTGCTGACCGCACCGATGTCCGAGCGCCGCGACCTGGTGCAGGCATTGACCGCGCGCGGCATCAAGCTGGTGCGCATCATTGCCGCTACCGAAGATCCCGCCGACGGGGCCTGTGTGTTCGTCGACGACCGCGAGGCCGCCTACGAGGTCACCGAGCACCTGATCCAGCTTGGGCACCAGCGCATCGGCTTCCTGTGGGGCGGCAGTTCACACCGCTCATCGGTGGAGCGCCATGCCGGCTACGAAGCGGCGCTGAAGGACTACGGCATGACCGTGGACAAGCACCTGGTGGTGCAGGGCGATTACACCTTCGACGATGGTTTCCGCGGCGCACGGCGCCTGTTGGCGCTGCGCGAGCCGCCGACCGCCATCTTCGGTTCCAACGATGAAATCGCCGCCGGCGTGCTGGCCGCCGCCAAGTCGGCCGGCATGAACGTGCCCTACGACCTGTCCATCGCCGGCTTCGAGGACAGTCCGTTCTCACGCCAGTCCTGGCCGCCGTTGACCACCGCCAAGCAGGCTACCGAAGACATCGCCCGGCATGCCGCGCGCCTGCTCATCGCACAGCTGCGCAGCGATGCGTATGACGATGCGCCGTCGCCGCTGCACAACCAGGGCTTCGTGCCACAGCTGGTGGTGCGTGGTTCTACCGCACCGATGCGACCGGCCGCCGCGCGCGCCCTTCCTTCCGATCCTCCTTGAGTACCGCCATGCCCCTGCCAGCCCCTGCCGACACGTTGATGTTCCGCGAAGCCGCCGAGGCGGCCGATGTCATCGCGGCCCAGTTCGCGCGCAACCACGGCGTGATGGAAACCCTTGCCGCCAGCCTGCGCGCTTCGCCGCCGCCGTTCGTGGTGACCTGCGCGCGCGGCAGTTCGGACCATGCGGCGACCTACGCCAAGTACCTGCTGGAAACCCAGCTGGGGCTGGTGGTGGCGTCGGCCTCGCCATCGGTGGGATCGGTATACGCCGCGCCGCTGCAGCTGCGCGGAGCGTTGTTCGTCGTGATTTCCCAGTCCGGCAAGAGCCCGGACCTGCTGCGCAACGCCGAAGCGGCCAAAGCTGCCGGCGCACGCGTGGTGGCGCTGGTGAACGTGGAAGATTCGCCGTTGGCGCAGCTGGCCGATACGGTGATCCCGCTGCACGCCGGGGCCGAACGCAGCGTAGCGGCGACCAAGAGCTATCTCGCTTCGCTGGCCGCGTTGCTGCAACTGGCTGCTTACTGGAAGCAGGACAGCGCGCTGCGTGCGGCGCTGGACGCGCTGCCGGCGGCATTGCGCGAGGCCTGGCAGGCGGACTGGAGTACGGTGACCGAAGGCCTGGTGGAAGCCAGCAACCTGTTCGTGCTGGGTCGTGGCCTCGGCCTTGGCGCGGCCCAGGAAGCAGCGCTGAAGTTCAAGGAAACCTGCGGCCTGCACGCCGAGGCGTACAGCTCGGCCGAGGTCAAGCACGGACCGATGGCGCTGGTCGGACCGGGCTTCCCGGTGCTGGCCTTCGCCCAGCCCGACGAAACAGGCGCCGGCACGCGCGCGGTGGCCGATGAGTTCGCCGCGCGCGGTGCGCAGGTCTGGCTGGCGGGCGCCGGCGGTGACCTGCCGTTGGCCGCCGCGCCGCATCCCCTGTGCGCACCGCTGCTGACGGTGCAGAGCTTCTACCGCGCGATCAACGCGCTGGCGCTGCGTCGCGGGCACAACCCCGACCTGCCGCCGCACCTGAACAAGGTCACGGAGACCGTCTGATGAAGCAAGTGCTGCGCAATGCCCGGATGCTGGTGGGCGAGGACTTCCGCGATGACCTCGCGGTGGTGATCGAAGGTGGCCGCATCAGTGCGGTGCTGCCCGACGCGGCACCGCAACTGGGCCAAGCCGACGAACAGGTGGACCTGCGTGGCGGCTGGCTGCTGCCGGGCTTCATCGACGTGCAGGTCAACGGTGGCGGCGGCGCGCTGTTCAACAACACGCCGGACGTGGCGACCCTGCGCACCATCGCCGCGGCACATCGCCGCTTCGGTACCACCGCGCTGCTGCCGACGCTGATCAGCGATGACCTGCAGGTGATGCGCGCGGCGATCACCGCCACCCACGATGCCATCGCGCAATCGGTGCCCGGGGTGATCGGCATCCACCTGGAAGGCCCGTACATCGCGCCAGCGCGCAAAGGCACGCACGACGCCAGCAAGTTCCGCGTGCCGGATGCCGATGAAATCGCACTGGCGGCGTCACTGGACAATGGCGTGACCCTGCTGACGCTGGCGCCGGAACGGGTGCCGCTGGAGACCATCCGCGCGCTGGTGGAGCGTGGCGTCATCGTGGCGGCCGGGCATACCGCAGCGACCTATGAGGAAGTGCGTGCCGGGCTGGATGCCGGTATCCGCGGCTTCACCCACCTGTACAACGCGATGTCACCGCTGCAGGGCCGCGAACCGGGTGCGGTGGGCGCCGCGCTGGAAGACCGCGACAGCTGGGTCGGTATCATCGTCGATGGCGTGCACGTGCATCCGGGCAGCCTGCGCGTGGCGCTTGCCGCCAAGCCGCGCGGCCGCCTGTTGCTGGTGACCGATGCGATGCCGCCGGTCGGTGCGGATGACCCCAGCTACGAGCTGTACGGGGAGATCATCACCGCCGTCGACGGAGTGGTACGCAATGCCGCCGGTTCACTGGCCGGTTCCGCGCTGGACATGGCCACGGCGGTGCGCAACACCGTCCAGCTGCTCGGCCAACCACTGGCCGAAGCCGCACGCATGGCCTCGACGTACCCTGCGCGCTTCCTCAACGTGGATGACCGACTGGGTCATATCGCCGATGGCTTCCAGGCCGATCTGGTGCTGCTGGACGATGCCCTGCAGGTGCGTGGCACCTGGATTGCCGGACAGTACGAAGCGGCATGAGCACGACGGCCGGCGCACGCTTGGCATCCATCGATGCGCTGCGCGGGCTCACCGTGGCGGCGATGCTGCTGGTGAACAACCCGGGCGACTGGGGTCATGTGCATGCGCCGCTGCTGCATGCGGCATGGCATGGCTGCACGCCGACTGACCTGGTGTTCCCGTTCTTCCTGTTCCTGGTCGGTGTGTCGATGGCGTTCAGCGTGGTGCCGCGTGCAGCGGATGTGGCGGCACGGCCTGCGTTGGCGCGCGGCGTGCTGACCCGCGCGCTGCGGATCCTGCTGGCCGGCCTGCTGCTGCACGCGCTCGCGTGGTGGCTGCTGGAGCTGCCGCACTACCGCCTGTGGGGCGTTCTGCAGCGCATCGCGGTGTGCTCGGCGCTGGTGGGGCTGCTGGCGGTGTACATGCGCCAGCCGCTGCAGTGGGCGGCCCTGGTGCTGCTGCTTGCAGGCTATTCCGGTCTGCTGCTGGGCGCCGATACGCTGGCGCCACTGCTCAACCCGGTGAGCCGGCTGGACATCGCGCTGTTTGCCCCGTGGATCTACCAGTACGACGCGGCGACCGGACTGGGTCACGATCCGGAAGGACTGATGAGCACGCTGGGTGCGCTGGCGACCACGCTGCTGGGGCTGCTGACGGGGCAGCAGCTGCGTGCCGGCCGGGCGCTGCGGCTGGCCGCCAGCGGCGCGCTGCTGCTGGCGGTCGGCTTGGCAGCAGCGATGTGGCTGCCACTCAACAAGAATCTGTGGACGCCGCCCTATGTGCTCTGGACGGGGGGCCTGGCGATCATGGCCCTGCTTGCCGCGCATCGGCTGATCGACCAGCGCGGCTGGCCTGCGCTGGGGCGCCGCTTCGGCGTGAATGCCATCACCGTATACCTCGGTGCATCGGTGATGTCGGTGCTGCTGGGCGCCAGTGGGCTCTGGCAGGCGGCCTGGAACGTTGCCGCTGGGGTAATGCCGACGCAGCTGGCCACGGCCTCGCTGCTGATTGCAGTGTCCTTCGTCGCTGCATGGTGGGCGGTGGCATGGTGGCTGGACGCACGCCGCATTTACCTGAAGATCTGAACCAGTTAAGTCATGTTCGCAGTGCGTGAGCCCAAGACTTTTTCACATCCGTTGTGTGAATTGCATCACATTTAAAATGTGGAAAATACTTAGAACCTGATGTCAGACTGCAGCTGCAGGGCGCTTTGACGGCACCTGACGCAGGGGACATTCCGGGACAACCGCCGCATCCAGGCGGGCACGGGAAGGGCGTCGAGGCCGGCACGTTAAGTGGCATTTCGTTTCTTCCGATCATGATGATGGAGAACGTCCCATGCACCGTCCCGTACCTTCCCGGCTTGCATTCAGCATCTCAGATCTCCTCCACGCGCGTGCCATCGCAGGCACCGCGCTGCTGGTGGCCACCCTGAACGTCAGTGCCGACTGCATCACCACCGGCGCCAGCACGGTCTGCGACGCAACCCCGCCCACGCCGTGGACCAGCACGCTGGGCACCGGCAGCGCCGCCACCGCAAGCGGCTCGGTACGGCTGCTGACTGGTGCCGTGGTCGACGTGGGCAACGCCGATGCCGTGGTGATGGGCGACGGTGACGACCTGGTCGACCTCTCCGGGGCCATCATCGGCAACGTCGCGCAGGGCGGCGGCAATGACACCGCCCTCCTGCGTACCGGCGGCAGCATCGGCGGCACGCTGGCGCAGGGCGCCGGCAACGACCGGCTGGAGGTGCAGGGCGGCACCGTGACAGGCGCGGCCACGCAGGGCAGCGGTGACGATGTGGCGATGGTCAGTGCGGGCAGCCTCGCCTCGCTGGACCAGGGCGACGGTGCCGACAGCCTGCAGGTCAGCGGTGGCAGCATCACCGGCACCGTGCAGCAGGGCAACGGCATCGACAGCTTCCTGATGACCGATGGCAGTATCGGGGCGCTGCTGCAGGGGGACAATTTCGATTCCTTCCGCATGACCGGCGGCCGCATCGTCGGTGCGTTCGAAGATGGCGACTACGCGGAAATGACCGGCGGGCGCATCGGCCGGGTCAACATGAAGCTGGACAACAACGTGTTCGACATGTCCGGCGGCACCATCGATGGCAACCTGGTCACCGGCTTCGGCCGCGACACGATCATCCTGTCCGATGGCTACATCGGCGGCAACATCAGTGTCAGTGGCGGCGATGACAGCGTGACCCTTACCGGGGGCACGGTGCGCGGCGAAATCCGCATGAGCGTGGGCAACGACACCCTGGACTGGAGCGGCGGCGGGGTAGTGCACGATCTCATCGACATGGGCGAGGGCGATGACACCGCGCGGCTGTCCGACCTCAACGAAGCGCACCTGGGCGCGGTGCCGCGGCTGGATGGCGGCAGCGGCACCGACGCGCTGGCGATGGACAACGTCAAGACCACCGCGGTAGCGCGCTACACCGGCTGGGAACGCATCACGCTGGCCAACGACAGCCAGATGACCTTCGATGGCACGTTGGTGCTGGGCGATGCGGGTACCGCCACCGGGACGCTGGATATCGATGCCACCAGTGCCTTGTTTGCCAGCGGGGCGAACGGGGTGTCCGCCTTCACTGCCGGGTCGCTGGCCAGCGTGCTCAATGCCGGGCGGATCGACATGAGCAGCAATGATGCGGCCGGTGATGTGTTCACCATCAACGGCAACTACGCCGGCAACGGCGGTGGCCTGTACCTCAACACCGTGCTCGGCGATGACAGCTCGGCCAGTGACCGCCTGGTGATCTCCGGTGGCGCCGGTACCGGCACCACCGGCATCGGCGTGAGCAACGCCGGCGGCGGCGGCGGGGAGACGATCGCCGATGGCATCCTGCTGGTGCAGGCGGGCAACGGCGCCAGCACCAGTGCGGATGCGTTCGCGCTGTTCTCGCCGGTGGCTGCCGGTGCCTACGAGTACTTCCTGTTCAAGGGCGGGGTCAGCGGCGGCACCGCTGAAAACTGGTACCTGCGCTCGACCCTCGTGGCCAGCGCGGATCCTGCGCCGGCGCCTGCGCCGACCACGCCATCGTTGCCCGAGCCGGCCCCGCCGGAAGACCTTGGCACGCCGCCGCCGGTGTTGCCGCCGGCGCCGCCGCCGCCGCCGGATGTGCCGGTCGATCCGGGTGCGCCGGATCCGGACCCGGTGGCGCCCGAGCCGGCACCGCCGGCGCCACCAGCGGAGCCGGAACCGGCAGACCCGCCGATCATCACCCCGCCGCCGCCGGTACCCGATGAGGTCGCCGTGGTGCCCGGCCCGCTGGCCACCCCGCCCACGCCCGGCGCACGCCCGTCGCAGGCCGCAGTGACCCCGATCTACCGGCTGGAAACACCGGCGTATACGGTGGTTCCGTCGCTGCTGCGCACGGTGTCGCAGGCCTCGCTGGGTACCTTCCACGAGCGCCAGGGCGAACAGCGCCTGCTGGCGGGCGAGGGCGTGGCCCGCGCCGCCTGGGGCCGTCTGATCGGCAGCAGCGAGGAGCAGCACTGGAATGGCGATGCGCTGACCGGCTTCGACGGCGACCTGCAGGGACTGCAGGCCGGCCTCGACCTGCATGCCAGCGACGACGGCACCCTCCGCAGCCAGTGGGGCGTGTTCGTCGGCCGCACCCGCGCCACCGGACGCATCACCGGCCTGGCGCTGGGCTGGGAGAACGTGCACGTGGGCCAGACCCGGCTGGATGACAAGCACGTGGGCCTGAGCTGGACCGGCGTCGGCACCGCCGGCGGGTACCTGGATGCGGTGGTGATGCAGAGCCGTTACCGCGGACAGGCGTGGTCCACCCGTGGGCTGGGCATCGACGTCCGCGGCGATGGCACCAGTGCCTCGCTTGAGGCGGGCAAGCCGCTGCTGCGCCTCGGGCAGTCGTCGTGGTGGCTGGAACCGCAGCTTCAGGTCATCTGGCAGCGGCAGTCGCTGGACGATGCGGCCGATGCGGTGGCAGCAATCCGTTTCGACGCCGACAACGCCTGGACCGGCCGTATCGGCCTGCGCCTGGCCGGCGATTACGGCCTGGCGGACAACGGCTGGCAGCCGTATTTCAAGCTCGATTACTGGAAGACGCTGGACGGCGACAACCGCGTGGACTTCGGCAGCAACCGCATCGTGGCGGGGCAGGAGACCAGCGCATGGGAAGTCGGCGTGGGCGTGGTGGGGCGCTTCAACCGCAACGTGAGCGCGTACGCGGTGGCTGATTACACGCGTGACCTGGAGGACCGCAATCGCGAACGCAGAAGCGTGGAGGGGAACATCGGCCTGCGCTTGGATTGGTGAGGCTTTCCGCCGGGCCCGGCGCGGCGGGATCCCCCCGCCATCGCGGTCCCGCCCTGCGTTCACGTATCATCCGGCTTCCTCTACAGGGATGTAGCGCGATGGCCGGTAGGCGTGCGTGGGTGGTTGCGATGATGCTGGTGCCTGGCGCCGCGCAGGCGGTGGACCTGCCTTCCGCCGAATCACAGGCGAAGATGCTTGACCTGATGGAACAGCGGGCGCTGTACCGCCAAGCCGTGGACTGGAAGGCGGTGCGCGGCGATATCGCCCGCGCGCACGGCGATCCCGCACGGGTGCGCTCATTGCTGGATGCCGCCATCCACCGCAGCTCCAAGGGCCATGGACGCTGGGTATCCACCGACACCGTGCAGCCGCCCGCGCCGCTCGACGCGGTGCCTGGCGCGGGTACCGCAGCAGGGCGCGGCGGCCTGCCTGCCACGCTGGATCGCCGGCTTGGCTGGGTGGCGGTCGATCGTTTTTCCCCGGCCCTGGCCAGCTCCCCGGCCGAGCAGGCGCGGCAGTCGGTGCAGCGGGCGGTGGACCTGCAGCGGCGCGTGCGTGGTGCCGATTCCAGTCCGCGCTGTGGCTGGATCGTCGACCTGCGCAACAACAGCGGCGGCAACATGTGGCCGATGCTGCTGGGCGTGGAGCCACTGCTGCGGATCCCTGGCGATGGCATCCAGGTGCTCGGCATGCTGCGGGGCGCGGGACCGAATGTGCCGTGGGAATCACACGACGGCACGCTGACGGTGAAAGGCCGGCCGATGTTGGGATTCGGCCAGGCTGGATATCGCCTGCGTGAGCCGGGGGCGCCGGTGGCGGTGCTGCTGGGAGAACGTACGGCCAGTTCCGGCGAAGCCACGGCCTTGGCCTTCCGTGGGCGCCCGGATTCGCGCAGCTTCGGCGCGCCGACCGCCGGCTTTGCCACCTCCAATTCCTCCATTCGCCTGCCGGACGGCACCTTGTTCCTGCTGACCGACACGCTGATGGCCGACCGCAACGGCGTGGGCGATGGTGGACCGATCGTGCCCGACCAGATCACCGACGGCGATGCCGCGACGCTGGCCGCGGCCCAGCGTTGGCTGCTCTCGCAGCCGGGCTGCGTCGCACAGGCCAAGGCCGCCCCGCGTGCCGGATGAGGTCATTGGTGAAGGGCTGCGCCAGTCCACAGGATGACAACGTCACGGCCTGTTAAAGTCGCCGTATCGATCACGCGTGTCAGCACGCAACCAGGAGTAACCGTGGAAGCCGAAGCCCCCTTTGAACCGCTGAACGATCTGGAAGTGCGCCTGGTGCAGGCGCAGGACGGCACCCTGCAGGCGCCGGCCTTCCTGGACAGCCTGCTGGGCGACCAGGTGTTCGTGCTGCTGGACAAGCCGGTCGGCCCGGACGCGGACTGGGATGAATCGATCAATCCGCTGGTGCTGACCAGCGAAGCGGACGAGCCGATGTTCGCGATCTTCTCCGCCGTTGAACGTGCCAGCGCGTGGAGCGAGCAGTTGCCGCAGTTCGAGAACGCCCTGCAGGTGGAAGTGCGCTGGCTGCTGAGCGCGATTTCCGATGGCGTCGGCATCGTGCTCAATCCCGGGTTCGACCTGGGCATGGAGATGATCCCCGATGCAGTGGTGCAGCTGAAGCAGCGCGCCGACGCGTTCACCCGCGGCGAAGCTCGCTGAGGATCGCCGCTGGCCGATGCTGGCGGCTCAGCGCGCCGCGGCAATCGCTGCGATGCGTGCCTTGGCCAGCGCCTGGCCGATCGCGGGGCCCTGCAGGTGGGTGGTGTCCAGGTCACGGGCCTGCACGGACAACGCGGCCCGGTGCAGGCGCTTGAGGGTCTCACCCTGCGGGTAGTCGCCTTCTTCGAAGCCGAGCCGTCCGCGCTTGTCCGCTTCGCAGCACAGCGCGATGCGGGCAACGCGTTCCGGCCGCCGCAGCGCATCACAGCGGCCCAATAGTTCGAGCACGGTGGCATCGCGCAGCTCGTCGATGCGGTGCACGTTGAGGTGCTCGCGGCAAACGGCTTCGGCCAGCTGCTGGTGTTCGGCCGGCACCTTCAGGCGCGCGCACAGCGCCTTCAACGGCTTCAACCCGCGCTGCTCGTGCATGATGTGGCGCGGCCATTCTTCCTGGGGGGTGAGCGCCTTGCCCAGGTCATGGGTGAGCGCGGCGAAGCCGACCAGATCATCACCCGGTGCCAGTCGCGCAGCCATGTCACTGACCATTTCCTGGTGCACGCCGGTATCCACCTCCGGGTGGTACTCCGCACGCTGCGGCACGCCGTACACCGCGTCCAGCTCGGGCAGGATCGGCGCGAGCGCGTGCGCATCGTGCAGCGTGCGCAGGAAGGCCGACGGACGCTCCGATGCCAGCGCACGACGCAGTTCCTGCCATACGCGTTCGGGTACCAGCGCGTCGAGCTCACCACTGGCGGCGACATCGCGCATGAGTGCCATGGTTTCATCGGCGATGGTGAAGCCCAGCGGCGCGAAGCGCGCCATGAAACGCGCTGCACGCAGTACCCGCAGCGGATCTTCGACAAAGGCCGGACCGACGTGGCGCAGCACGCGGTTTTCGATATCGCGGACGCCACCATACGGATCGACCAGCGTACCGCTGTCTTCATCGCAGGCGATCGCGTTGATGGTGAAATCGCGGCGTTGCAGGTCTTCTTCCAGCGTGACCGACGGATCGGCATCGACCACGAAGCCGCGGTAGCCTCGGCCGGATTTGCGTTCGGTGCGGGCAAGGGCGTATTCCTCGCCGGTGTCCGGATGCAGGAACACGGGGAAGTCGCGGCCGACCGCCCGGAAGCCCTGGGCCTCCATCTGCGCGGGCGTGGCGCCCACCACCATCCAGTCGCGATCACCGGCGGGGCGCTGCAGCAGGCGGTCGCGCACCGCGCCGCCGACGAGATAGATCTTCATGCCGCCCATGATACGTCCCGCTGCGCCCGGTAGTGACGGCCGCTGGCCGTCACGCCTCTGCTGTGGGTGGGTGACGACCGTTGGTCGTCACGCTTCTACCGCCCGCTGTGCTCGCCGAGCATGGCTCGGCGCTACCCCGTCTTCGGTAGTGACGGCCGCTGGCCGTCATGCCTCTGCCGCCGCTCAATCCGCCTTGGCACCCGCTGCGGCGGTGCAGGTGAACTTCTTGCGGGTGTCCACCAGCTTGCCCATCAGGCGGTCGCTCAGCGGCAGCGCATCGCCGTTGAGGCGCCAGTCGTAGATCACGCTGAAGGCCAGCACGCGGGCCACGTACTCGCGGGTCTCCTTGTAGCTGATGGTCTCGATCCACAGGTCCGGATCAAAGCCCGGGCGCTGGGTCTGCCAGCGCGCCGTGGGCGTGGGACCGGCGTTGTACGCGGCGATGGTGACGTAGGGCAGGCCGTCGTACTTGTTCATCAGCTGGCGCAGGTAGGCGGTGCCGATGGCGATGTTGGTGTCCGGGTCGTACAGGCTCGCTGCACCACCGTAGGTGGTCAGCCCGATGTTCTTGGCCACTGCAGCGCCGGTGGCCGGCAGCACCTGCATCAGGCCCATGGCATTGGCGGGCGAGCGCGCATTGGGGCTGAAGATGCTCTCGGCACGGATTTCCGCGGCCACCCAGGCCGGATCGATCGCATTGCGTGCGGCCTCACGGCGGATGCTGCCGTCGTGGTGCAGCGGGAAGCGCAGGTGGTACAGCCGCTGTTCGTCCGGCTGCTTGCCGAGCGAGAACACCGCGCGATCGAACCAGCCGTTTTCCTGCGCCACTTCCACCGCCAGGCGGCGCTGGGTGTCGTCGAACTTGGCCAGGGCGCTGTTCCATTCGGCCGTTGCCCAGCTGGCGCGGTCGATGCGGTACAGCTCCATGGCACGCACGATGGCCGGGTCACGTGATACGGCGGCACGCGCCGATGCACTGTCGTTGGGCTTCCACGGGCACAGCATGTACGGCTGCTGCAGTTTGTCCGCGGCGAGGAAGCCATGGAAGGTCGGCGAGCTGGCCGCACGTGCGAACACCGGCTTGGCCTGCGCGGCTTGGCCGGTCTTTTCCAGCATGCGTGCTTCGAAGTAGGTCCAGCGCGAGTCTGCACGCTGGGTCGGGCCCATCTTGCGGATGGCGGCCAGCGTGGCCGGCCAGTCACCGCGCGACATCGCCTCGCGCACGCGCCATTCGTGCAGGCGCTCGTCATACGCCGAATCCGGCACGGCATTCAGGCGGCGCGCCGAATCGGGCAAGTAGGAAGCAACGGTCCACAGCGCGATCTGGTAGCGCACCTGGGCCTGCTGGTCCGCACTCAGTGCCAGCGCCTGCGCGTACTGCGGGAGCTGCTGTTCGGTGGCATCGGGATTGGCCTTGGCCAGCTTCTGCAGGCCATCGGTGGCGATGCGTCGGCTGCGCTCGTTGCGCGGCCAGTTCAAGGCCTTGGCACTGGGCGCATCGACAAAGGCGGCGTAATCGGTGGCCAGGGCGAGATCGGCCGCGGGCAGGCCGCGCGCGGCGCTGCGCATCACCGCCGGCTGTCCGGCATCGGCGGCGGCGTCCACGCGCTCCCAGCGCAATGCGTCGGTCATGCCGCTCTGCGCCTGCAGCACGGCGAACACCGCATCGCAGCCGTCCGGCAGCGACTTGCCGGCCTTGCGCCACAGGTCCTGCGCCTCGCTCGTCCATTGCGCATCGGCCTTGCCGGTGGCCTGGCGTGCGGTCAGCTGGGCACAGCGCAGGCCGACGTTTTCAGTCGGCGCCCAGTTGGCCAGCAGGGTCGACCAGTCTTGGCGACGTGCCACCGCGGGCAGCCACACGCTGCGGAACGTAGTGGCCACGGCCTGGCCGTCATAGCGCTTGAGGAAGGCCTGGGCCTGGTCATTGCTGACCGTCTCGATGTTGCGCCGCAGGTTGGCGTACTCCAGCCAGCCGTAGGCCGGGTTGCGGCTCAGCGTGCCGGCCTGTGCCGCATTGAACTGGCCACGTTCGGCATCGGCGATGGCGGCCTTCAGCTGCGCGCGCTGGGCATCGGAGGACTGGGCAGAAGCCGGGGATACGGCAGGCAGCAGGGCAGCCAGCGCGATCAAGGACAGGGCAGGGCGAGAGTGTCGAGTCATGCGGGGAGCATAGCCGCTGACGCCTGAATTCTGCTGTTCACGCGAGCGCGCCGGGGCTTTGCCAGCCATCGCGCACCCCAAGTTGGCTTTGTGCAGTGCGGGTGAAAGCGAGGAACGGGTCACGTCGTATCTTTTACAAGTTGTTTACAACTAGGACGCTGTGTGATTTCCGCAGTTGATTAGCACGCCCATCTGGAGAGAGAGAAGCGAATGAACAACCTGCATTACCGCCCCTTGGCGGTCGCTGTATCCCTGTGCGTCGGTCTGATGTCGTCTGTCACCGTCATGGCGCAGGAGACCCCTCGTGTCGCCACTGACCTGGATCGTGTTGAAGTGACCGGGTCGCGCATCAAGCGTGCCGAGGTCGAAGGCCACCTGCCGATCCAGACCCTCACCCGCACCGAAATCGAACGGACCGGCCTGACCTCCATCGGCGAAGTGCTGCAGCAGCTCACCGGTTCCGGCTCGGCGTTGAATGCCAAGTTCAACTCGTCCGGCAACTTCGGCTTCCCGCCCGATGGCAGCGGCGTGGGTGCCGGCTCGGCGCAGGTCGATCTGCGCCACCTCGGCGCCAAGCGCGTGCTGGTACTGGTCGATGGCATCCGCTGGGTCAACGAATCGTCCGCCTCCGGTGTCGGCTCGGCGACCGACCTCAACACCATTCCGCTGGCCATCGTCGAACGCATCGAAGTGCTGGAAGACGGCGCCTCGTCGCTGTACGGCTCCGATGCCATCGCCGGTGTGGTCAACATCATCACCCGCCGCAATTTCGATGGCGCCCAGGTGACGATGAACTACGGCGAGTACAGCAAGGGCGATGGCACGCAGAAGGGCATCGACCTGGCGTGGGGCACTCAGGGCGATCGCTACAGCCTGTTCCTGGGGGCCAGTTATACCAAGCAGGATCCGGTGTATGCGAATACGCGCGACCAGTCGCGCTTGCCGAAGCCGGGCACAGGGCTGTCGTTCGGCAGCGGCAGCATTCCGCAGGGACGGTTCCAGTTCGTTGATCCCAACACCGGGGCCGCGCAGGATTTGGTCCCGAACGTGGGCTCGGGCACGCCGACCTACGACGGCAGCGCTGGCTGCAGCCGCACGGATGACTACCACTGCTTCACCAGCGCCGATCGTTTCAACTACGCGCAGTACAACCTGCTGCTGACGCCGTCCGAGCGCAAGGGCATTTTTGGTCAGTTCCGCTTTGACATCACCGACAACATGCAGTGGTACGTAAAGGCACTGGGTAACCGACGTGAATCGACCAACCAGGCGGCGCCGGAGCCACTCGGGCTGGGTCCCAACGCGGGTACTGGCAACGCGCTGGCGGACAACATCACCGTCTCAGCATTGAATCCTTACAACCCGTTCGGCTTCGATCTTGTTTCCTCTGACAACCTGCAGTTCATTGGCCGTCGGCCGGTGGAGGGCGGTGCGCGCGTATTCGAGCAGGAGGTCACTACCAGCTACGTTGCAACGGGCCTGGTCGGGGACTTCGAAGCGGCTGACCGCAGCTGGTTCTGGGACGTCAACGGCATGTACAGCAAGAACAAGGCCGAGCAGACCAACTACGGCAGCTACAACATCTACAACGTAAATCTTGCGCTCGGCGATCCGGCGATCTGCGCGGCCACTCCCGGGTGCGTTCCGCTGGATATCTTCAGTGGTGAAGGCAGTATCACCCCCGCCATGCTGCAGTGGATCCAGCCGGTGGTACGCGACCGCAGCCAGAACGAGCTGAGCCTGTTCACCGCCAACCTGTCCAGTGAGCTGTTCACCCTGCCGGCCGGCCCGGTGGCCTTCGCCACCGGCTACGAGTACCGCAAGTACGAGGGCTCCTACCAGCCCGATCCGCTGACGGTGATCGGCCATTACAACGGCGTCCCGTCACTGCCGACGTCCGGTTCCTACGACGTCAACGAAGCCTACCTGGAGCTGAGCATCCCGATCTTCGCCAAGAGCGCGCTGGGCGAAAAACTCGACCTGAGCCTGGCCGGACGTTACTCGGACTACTCCACCTTCGGTGGTGAGTTCACGCCGAAGTACGGCCTGCGCTGGCAGGTGACCGATGACTTCGTGCTGCGCACCAGCTATGCCGAAGGCTTCCGTGCACCGTCGATCGGCGAGCTGTATGGCTCGGCCGCACGTGGCGATCTGGAGATCTTCGATCCGTGCTCGATCGGGCTGGGCGGCGATGCACCGCGCGGCAATGCAGCCAACTGCGCCGCGCTCGGCGTGCCGACCGGCTTCCAGTCGGCCAACTCGCAGATCTCGGTCACCACCGGCGGCAACATCGAGCTGGATCCGGAGCATTCGCGCAGCTTCAGTGCCGGCTTCGTGTGGAGCCCATGGTTCGCCAACAACACCGAATGGTCGGAGCGCTTCGACGTGGAGGTGACGTTCTACCGCCACACCATCGAGGGCGCCATCCAGGCCATCAACGCGCAGACCCAGCTGGACCTGTGCGTGGATTCACTGGACCCGCTGTACTGCAACGGCATCACCCGCGCCAACACCGGTGCGATCAGCGGCTTCAACAACCGCCTGACCAACCTGGGTTCGATCAAGACCGATGGCTGGGACGTGGACCTGTTCTACACCCTGCCGCAGACCGACATCGGGCAGTTCAAGCTGGGCTGGCAGAACACCTTCGTTGGCCGTTACGAGGCACTCGGCGCGGCCGGCCAGCGCCAGCCGCAGGAGCCGGGCTTGGAAGTGGCCGATAGTTCAATCCCGGAATGGACCAGCAATGCCAGCGTGTCGTGGGCGCTGGACAACTGGAATGCCTCGTGGACGGTGCGGCACATTTCCGAGCTTACTGAAGAGTGCGGCGATGCCTCCGCGTTCCCGATCTGCAGTGACCAGGTCGCTGGTACCAACAAGCTGGCCGCCACCACGTTCCATGACATGCAGGTCGGCTACAAGGTCGACTGGATGAAGGGCCTGCAGCTGAGCCTGGGCTTGAACAACGTGTTCGACAAGGATCCGCCGATCTGCCTGTCGTGCTCGTTGAACGGCTACGACGCTTCCACGTATGACATCCCGCGTGGACGTTACTGGTACGCACGGGCGGACCTGCGCTTCTGATGCAGGAAGGGGCGGATCTTTCGAGCCGCCCCGCTCTACATCGGTGGGTGACGACCGTTGGTCGTCACTTGCCAGACTCAGAAGTTGTAGGTAAACGTCAGCGAACCATTACGTCCGTCGCCATATGCGCCATACCCGTTGATCTGCGAGAAGTACTGCTTGTCCAGCAGGTTGTTGAGGTTGGCCTGCACGCTGAACTCCGGCGAGAGGCGGTAGCGCACGAAGGCACTGACCAGCGCGTAGCCGTCCTGCTCGATGCGGCCGTAAGCCGGCACCGGGTAGTAGATGCCGTTCTGCCAGTTGGCACCACCACCCACGGTCAGTGCGGTCAGCGACTGCGGGGTGTAGCTGGTGAACAGCTTGATCGTGGTCTGCGGCAGGTTGGTGTTGATGTTGGCGTCGTTGATGTCCTTGGCCACGTAACGCGACGCACCGAAGGTCGCGTTCCAGCCCGGGGCCAGCTCACCGTTGAGCTCGAACTCGAAACCACGGCTCACCGTGCCGCGCGCGGCGACGTAGGCAAACTCGCCCGGGCGGCTCGGGATCGGCTCGCTGGTGACCTGCGCCACGTTGTCCTGTTCGATGCGGAAGGCCGCGACCGAGGCGTTCAGGCGGTTGTCGAACCATGCGCCCTTGACGCCGATCTCGTAGCTCTTTCCGTCCACCGGATCCAGGTAGCTGCCGCTGCGATCGCGTGCGGTCTGCGGCTGGAAGATCTCGGTGTAGCTGGCATAGGTGGAGTAGGTGTCGTTGATGTCGAACACCAGGCCCGCGTACGGGGTGGTGACCTTGTGCGAGCGGTCGTCGCCCTCGCCTTCACTCTTCCAGTCGGTGTAACGCGCGCCGAGAATCAGCTTGAGCGGATCGGCCAGCGACAGGCGGGTGGCGGCATAGCCGGCCTTCTGGGTGATGGTGCCCTCGCTCTGCAACGGCAGGGTGGCCGCCCAGTTCGGCTCCGGGAAGCTGCCCACGCCGGCCAGGTAGTTGTCCAGCGGCGCCCAGCCGACCTGGTAGTCGCCGTAGTTGGCGAACTCGCGCTTGTTGTAGCTCAGGCCGGCCATGAACTGGTGCTCGCGGCCGAACAGCTGGAACGGACCTTCCACGAAGCCGTCCACCGCGTTGACCTTGCGCTCGGTGTTGTAGAAACCGGCCGAGGGCGAAACGCCGGCGCCGGTGTTCTTGTCCAGCAGCGAAGCGCCGGTGGTCCAGTCGTTGTAGGCCGGGTAGAACAGCTTGTCGTCGGCCTTGGTGGTGTCATGCGTCGCGCCGACTTTGACCTTCCAGTCGTTGGCGAAGGCATGTTCCAGCGTAGCGAACGCACGCTTGCTGGTGGTATCCCAGTAGGTCCAGCCAGGGTTGGCGCTGAACGACTCATCGAACGGGGTCGGGCTGCCATCGGAGAACAGCATCGGGAAGCCACCCCAGGTCGCGCCATTGGCACGCTTCTGCTGGTAGTCGTAGCCCACGCTCAGCTGGGTGTCCGGGGTCAGGTCGGCATCGATGACCGCATAGCCCAGCGTCTTGTGCTGGTTGTAGCGGTCCATCTGCGATTCGGTATCCAGGTAGCTGCCGATCACGCGCGCGCGCACCGAGCCACTGGCATTCAGCGGCGTGGTCACGTCCACGGTGCTGCGGGTTCGGCCCCAGCTACCGACGTTCACCGACACGTTGCCGGTCAGCTCGGCGCTGTCGGCGTGCTTGCGGATCAGGTTCACCGAAGCGGACGGATTGCCGGCGCCGCTCAGCAGGCCGGTCGCGCCGCGGACCACTTCCACGCGGTCATACAGGGCCAGGTCCAGGCCGGAATCGCCGTAGCTCCAGTTCTGCACCATCTGGGTGGGCAGGCCATCGAACTGGTAACTGTCGATGTAGAAGCCGCGCGCGTAGAACTCGGTGCGCTCGGTGTCGGACTGGGTGCTGCTGACGCCGGTGGTGTTGGCCAGCACGTCGATGATGTCGTCGAGGTTCTGGTCCTCGATGCGCTGGTGGCTGATGATGCTGACCGATTGCGGAATCTCGCGCGGGGCCAGGTCGAAGCGCGTGCCGGCCGAGGTGCGGCGGACCGAATACCCTTCGGCGCGCTCACCCTTCACCACGATGCCATCCAGCGTGGTGGCGGCGCTGCCATCGGGCGTGTCGGTGTTCTGCGCGAACGCAGGTGCGGCAGCCAGGCTGCACAGGGCAACCATCAGGGCCTGCGGCAAGCGGCGCAGGGCGAGAGGGGCGGGACGGGTCATCGGCATCAACCAGGCAGGTCGCTACAGGCGCCTGGCCGAGGATCCCTGGTGGCCAGACGGAGCGGGAAGTGGGGGGAGAGCTAAGGCGCGCCCGCACCATCCTGTGCGATCACGATCACAGTATGATAATGGGACTGATTCGCATCATCAATGGCAGAAAAAAGGGGACGGAGGGGATTAAGTCGTTTTCGGCCAAGCAAGCGAGCCGAAAACGACTTAATCCCCTCCGTCCCCTTTTTCAGCGCAGGGCGCTGGCCGGGACGTCGATCGACATGGCCAGGGCCAAGTGATCGGAGAACGCCGCCGGGACGGCTTCAATGCTCCGCTGCTGCAGGTTGCTGCTGACCAGGATGTGGTCGATGGCCCGGTCCGGGCGCCAGCTGGGGAAGGTGGGCACCACGCAACCCGGGGGCTGCAGGGTGGTCTTCTGGTACAGCACCTGCATTTCCGGGCGCTCGGCCAGGCAGTTGAAGTCGCCCATCAGCACCGCGTTGGGGTGGTCGGACAGCATCTCGGCGATGAACGACAGCTGCGACAGCCGCGAGCCGGCGCCCAGCGAAAGATGCGCCACGGCCACCGCCAGCCCGTCGGTTCCCTCGCCGAACTTGGCCAGCAGCACGCCGCGCCCGCCGATCCGGCCGGGCAGGGCGTGGTCCTGGACTTCCACCGGTTCCAGCCGGCTCAGCAGGCCGTTGGCCGAGGAGGCCACCCCGCCCATGCGCCGGTTCGGCTGGTGGCTCCAGTAATTGAAGCCGGCGCGTTCGGCCAGGTAATGGGTCTGGTTGGTGAAACCCGAGCGCAGGCTGCCCGGGTCGGCTTCCTGCAGGCCGACGATGTCGTGCCCGCGGGCCAGCGTGGCGATCGCATCCAGGCTGCTGCGCTTGCGACCCGCCGGCAGCGCATGTGACCAACTGCGGGTCACGTAGTCGCTGTAACGGCGGGTGCTCGAGCCGGCCTGGATATTGGCCGTCAGCAGGCGCAGGGTGCGTGATGTGGGGGAATTCACGACGGAATGCGCTTGTCCAGGATCAGTTGCCGGCCTTGGCCGCACGCTCACGCGCGATCAGGTGGTCAGCGATGCGCAGGTAGTCCGGGAAGGAGTTGCCCTTCACCAGGTACTTGCCGTTGATGATCAGCGACGGCGTGCCGGAGATCTTGCTGCGCTGGGCGAACTGCTTGGCGGCGTTGGTCTTGGCATTGACTGCGAAGCTGCTCATCGCGGCGCTGAACTGCTTGGCGTCCACGCCGTGCTTGGCGTAGAAGGCGGCGATGTCATCGACCGAATCACGGCCGCGCTCGCCCTTCAGGGTCTGCTCGGCGTGGATGGCGGCGTAGACGGCTTCGTGGGTCTTTTCCTGCACGCCCAGGGTCTGCGCGGCATAGAACGCACGCGCGTAGTCGTCCCAGGTGCCGCCGAACATGGCCGGCACGTAGATGAAGTTCACATCACCCGGCAAGCCGGCCTTCCACGGGCCCACCAGCGGCTGGAACGCCGCACAGGCCGGGCAGACGTAGCCGAAGATCTCGACCACTTCGACCTTGCCCGCCACCGGCTGGAACGGCTGGCCGTTCTCGATCACCACGTAATCGGTGCCGGCCACCGGTTCCGGACCGGTCAGGCGCATCGGCGCATCGTTGGCGGCTGCCGGTGCGGCTTCGCTGCCCGCCGCCTGCTCGGTGCCGGCAGCCTGTTCGCTGGTGGCCGGTGCGGCGGCATCCGCTGCCGGGGCGGTTTCGGCGGCCGGGGTGGCTTCGGTCGGCGCGGCGACATTGGCGGTGCCGTCGTCGGCCTTGCAGGCAGCGAGGATCGGCAGCAGGGCCAGCAGGGTCAGGGCGAAACGGGTCTTCATCAAAGCTTCTCCAGCAATGGTTGAAGCCGGCGTCGGGCGCCGGCCAGGAACGAATGATGACACGCAGGCGCATGGGCACCGCGTGTGGATGGCGTGTGGTTCAGCGGGCCTTGCCGGAGCGGGCCTGTGCGATCAGCGCCGAGGCAATGCGCAGCTGGTCTTCGGCACTGTTGCCCTTCACCAGGTACTGGCCGTTGATGACCAGGCTGGGGGTGCCCGGGATCCGGGTGCGGCGGGCGAACTCGCGCGCGGCGGTGACCTTGGCCTGTACCGCCTCGCTCTTCAGCGCGGCCACGTAGGCGGCCTCGGTCACGCCGTATTGCTTGTAGAAGGTCGCCAGTTCGTCGGCCGATACGTTCTGCATCGGCAGGCTGCGATCTTCGTGCAGGGCCTTGAACACCGCGCCGTGGCTGCGCTTGGCGACGCCCAGCTGGTCAGCGGCGTAGTAGGCGGTGGCCCAGGCATCCCACGGCCCACCGAAGGCGGCCGGAACGGGGGTGAAGCGCACGTCCTTGGGCAGCTTGGCGACCCAGGCGACCAGCTGCGGTTCGAAGTGCGCGCAGTGCGAACAGGTGTAGCCGAACACCTCGACGACTTCGATCTTGCCGGCCAGCGGCTGGAACGGGCCGGGCTGGGCGATGCGCTCGTAATCGCGACCTTCCTGCAGGTCGGTCGCGGCGGGCGCGGCGGACAGGGCCAGCGGCAGCAGCGCCAGCAGGGACAGCAACAGACGGGGAATCAACCTCATCGACACGCATCTCCATGAAAACAGTCGCCGGCGGGTGCCGGCGCGGAGATGAACATACCTCAGCCAGCGCCCGTGGGGGATACCGCAGGCGATGGGCGGTCGTCAGGGGGCGGCCGTCGGCGCCGCTGCGGTTGCCTGTGCGGCGACATCATCGGCGCGGTCGTGCAGGCCCTGCAGGTAACTGCCCAGCGCCTGGATTTCCTGTTCGGTGAGCTTGGCCGCCACGCTGGCCATGATCTGGAAGTGCGCTTTGTCGGTCTCCCCGGTGCGTCCGGCCTGGTACTCCTGCAGGCGACGGGACACATAACCGGCGTGCTGGCCGCTGATGTGCGGGTAGGCCGGGCCGGGATTGCCGGCACCGGTCGGGCCATGGCAGGCCATGCAGGCCGGCAGGCCGCGCGCCACGTCGCCGCCACGGTACAACTGCTGGCCGATCTCATAGAACTTCAGGCCCTTGTACGGGCCATCGGCGACGACGGTGTCATCAGCGATGCCAGAGCTGGCCTTCTGGGTGGCGAAGAACGCGCCGATGTCGCGCATATCCTGGGCGGTGAGGTCCTTGACGAAGGGCACCATGGCGACCGCCGCCCCCGAGGTGCGCTGCCCGGTGGCGATCAGCGCCATCTGCTGGGCGGAATAGCGCTCACTCTGGCCGGCGATGCGTGGGTACATCTCGATGGTCGCGTTGCCGTCCGCGCCATGGCAGGCCGCGCAGGCGGCGGCCTTGGTCTGGCCGGCCTTGGCATCGCCCCATTGGGTCTTGCTGAAGTCGATTTCCAGCGATGCGGTCTGGATCGGGCCGTTGTCCGGCAGCGGGGTGATGCTGGTCTGCGCCCAGGCGGCAGCGCCCAGGATGGATATGGCGACAGCGGAAACGGCAATAACGCGAGCGTGGCGCATGCTAAAGCTCCGTTCTGGTCCGGCCAGGCCCTCCGCCCGGATACCCCGGATTATCAACGCCGGTTCATGGCACGGTCAAACAATGGTCGGGCGCGCGGCAGCGCAACATGCGATCCTATGCGCCATGTCTCTTCTCATCGAACGCGCGCACTACTTCGTTTCGGCCCACAACATGCGGCAGCTGCCGCCTGATGAAGGTGCCGAAGTAGCCTTTGCCGGCCGCTCCAACGCCGGCAAGTCCAGTGCCTTGAACGCCCTGACCCGCCAGAACGCGCTGGCCCGTGTGTCCAAGACCCCCGGTCGTACCCAGCAGCTGGTGTTCTTCCGGGTCACCCCCGAGGCCCATCTGGTGGATCTGCCCGGTTACGGCTACGCCAAGGTGCCGCTGGACCTGCAGGCGCACTGGCAGGCCTTCATCGACCAGTACTTCCGCACCCGGCAGGCCCTGCGCGGCCTGGTGGTGGTGATGGACATCCGTCATCCGCTCAAGGAATACGACCGGCAGATGCTGTCCTATGCGGTGCAGCGCGGCCTGCCGGCGCATGCGTTGCTGACCAAGGCCGACAAGCTCAGCCGCAGCCAGCAGATGATCTCGTTGAACAAGGTCAAGAAAGAACTGCACGAAGCCTTCGGCGATACCGTTGGCGTGCAGGTGTTCTCCGGCGAAAGCCGGCTGGGCGTGGACGAAGCGCGCGGCATCATCGGCGGTTGGCTGGGTCTCTGACCCCGGCGCGGTAGTGACGGCCGCTGGCCGTCTGCTTCTGCTGTTGGTGGCGACGACCGTTGGTCTTGGTGGGTGACGACCGTTGGTCGTCACGCTTGTGCCTGCCGCTGCGCTCGCCGAGCATGGCTCGGCGCTACCGGTCCTCGACCCCGCCCGGGTCCGCTGGCCGTCTGCTTCGGCGGTTGGCAGGCAACGACCGTTGGTTGTGGTGGGTGACGACCGTTGGTCGTCACGCTTGTGCCTGCCGCTGCGCGCGTCGGCGCAACCCTCGACACGCGTGTCGGAATCGGCCATGGCGGTCGGGACGAACGTCATCCCTCCAGTGTACGGGGGTCAAGCCCCCGCAGGTGGGATGCTGAAGTCCGTCACGGAGGCGTGACGCGGGCAGGCCTCACGCTATAGTGCGCCCTTGTGATGACGGGGCCGCAGCCCCATTCCATCCGCCACCCCACCAGCGAGCCTGTCCCTTGTCGAGCCCCAGCCACGTCGCGCAGACGCCCATCACTGACCGTTCGCAGCTGGTGGAGGTGATCGCCTCGGGAGAGAAGCCGCGCGCCGCCTGGCGCATCGGTACCGAGCATGAAAAATTCGGCTTCCGGCTGGACGACCTGCGTGCGCCCACCTTCGACGGTGATCGCGGTATCGAAGCACTGCTGCAGGGCCTGCAGCGGTTCGGCTGGGAAGCGGTGCAGGAAAAGGGCCGCACCATCGCCCTGCTGCGCGACGGCGCTTCGGTGACCCTGGAGCCGGCCGGCCAGCTGGAACTGTCCGGCGCGGCGGTGGAGACCATCCACCACACCTGCGTGGAAACCGGCACCCATCTCAACGAAGTAGCGCAGGTGGCCGGTGAGCTGCAGCTGGGCTTCCTCGGCATGGGCTTCCAGCCCAAGTGGACGCGCGATGAGATGCCGTGGATGCCGAAGGGCCGCTACCAGATCATGAAGAACTACATGCCCAAGGTCGGCTCGCTCGGCCTGGACATGATGACCCGCACCTGCACGGTGCAGGTCAACCTGGATTACGCATCCGAAGCGGACATGGTGAAGAAGTTCCGCGTGTCGCTGGCACTGCAGCCGATCGCCACCGCGCTGTTCGCCGATTCGCCGTTCACCGAAGGCAAGCCGAATGGCTACCTCAGCTATCGCTCGCACATCTGGACCGATACCGATGGCGACCGCACCGGCATGCTGGACTTCGTGTTCGAGGACGGCTTCGGTTACGAGCGCTACGTGGATTACCTGCTCGATGTGCCGATGTATTTCTCTTACCGCGATGGCGTGTACCACGATGCCAGCGGTCAGAGCTTCCGCGATTTCATGGCCGGCAGGCTTCCGGTGCTGCCGGGCCAGCTGCCGACCCTGACCGATTGGGCCGACCACATGACCACCGCCTTCCCGGAAGTGCGGTTGAAGAAGTACCTGGAAATGCGCGGCGCCGACGGGGGCCCGTGGAGTCGCCTGTGCGCGCTGCCGGCCTTCTGGGTGGGCCTGCTGTATGACGATGAGGCCCTGGATGCAGCCTGGGACCTGGTGCGTGATTTCACCCTGGTCGAGCGCCACGCGCTGCGCGATGGCGTGCCCAAGCATGCGATGAACCTGCCGTTCCGCAACGGCACGGTGCGTGATCTTTCGCGCGAGGCGGTGAAGATCGCGGTGGGTGGCCTGAAGCGCCGCGCTGCGTTGAACGCCGACGGCATGGACGAAAGCCATTACCTGGACGTGCTGCAGGAAATCGTCGAGTCCGGCCTGACCCCGGCCGAGCGCAAGCTGGCGCTGTTCCATGGGCGCTGGAATGGCGACGTGGACCACGTGTTCCGCGAATTCGCATACTGATTGCTGCGGCGAACGGCGGAGCCCCTCGTGGTGGGTCGCTAAGTGCGGGTTCTTTGGTTTGGGCCGGGCGCGAGGGGTTGGTGGGGGACGGCAGAAACTGCGTCCATGCGGGCCTCGTTTCGCGCCATCCTTGGCGCGGGTCCACGCCATCGCATTCGCGCTGTCGCTCCCACGCCTTGCTGCGCAAACCCTGGGCCCCGTCTCACCAGCACCCACACCCCGCCGCTTCGCGGCCGCCCCTGACTCAGGGGCTCCCTCCACCCGACGGGCCACGGGGGCATCGGTAGCGCCGACCCATGGTCGGCGGCTTTTCATCTCGGTGCCGGACGGTTTCCGCCGACCATGGGTCGGCGCTACCGATGTGCTTTTCTTGTTTTTAGCCGTGGTGGGCCGCCGCAGAATTCCGGCAGGGCCGGGCGATGGGGTTGGGCGGGGGCGTTGAGCGCCAGGGATGGCGCGAAACGAGGCCCGCAGGATGCGGCTTTTGCCGTCCCCCGACCAAGCCCATCGCCCGGCCCCAACGCAGTGGAACGCTCCTCGCGAACCACCACGAGGGGCCGCGCCGTTGGCCTGCCTGATCAGCCCTTGATCGAGGCCATGTCGATCACGAAGCGGTAGCGCACGTCATTCTTCGCCATGCGCTCCCACGCTTCGTTGACGTCCTGGATGTTGATCACTTCCACGTCGCTGACGATGCCGTGCTCGGCGCAGAAGTCCATCATTTCCTGGGTTTCGGCCATGCCGCCGATGGCCGAGCCGGTCAGGTGCTTGCGGCCGAAGATCACGCTCACGCCGGTCAGCGGCGGGTCCAGTTCGGTCAGCACGCCCACCAGGCACATCGTGGCATCGCGCTTGAGCAGGCCCATGTACGGGTTGGTGTCATGCCCGACCGGGATGGTGTTGAGCAGGAAGTCGAAGCTGCCCGCATGGGCCTTCATCTGGTCCGGATCACGCGACACCAGCACTTCATCGGCGCCCAGGCGGGTGGCATCGGCGCCCTTTTCGGGGGTGGTGGTGATCATCACCACGTGCGCACCGAGCGCCTTGGCGAACTTCACACCCATGTGGCCCAGCCCGCCCAGCCCGATCACGCCGACCTTCTGGCCGGGGCCGACCTTGAAGTGCTTCAGCGGCGAATAGGTGGTGATGCCGGCGCACAACAGCGGCGCGGCGGCTTTCAGGTCCAGCGTCTCGGAGACCTTCACCACGAAGCGCTGCTCCACCACGATGTGGTCGGAGTAGCCGCCCTGCGTCGTTTCGCCGGTATGGCGGTCAGTGCCGTTGTAGGTGAACGTCGCGCCTTCGGCGCAGTACTGCTCGAGATCGTGGCTGCAGGCTTCGCAGTGGCGGCAGGAATCGACCATGCAGCCGACGCCGGCGAAGTCGCCGACCTTCAGCGTGGTGACCTCGGTGCCGACCTCGACCACCTTGCCGATGATCTCGTGGCCGGGAACCATCGGGTACTTGGCGCCGCCCCAGTCATCGCGGGCCTGGTGCAGGTCCGAATGGCAGATGCCGCTGTACAGGATCTCGATGCGGACATCGCCGGCGCCGACGGCGCGGCGCTCGAAGGTGAACGGAACCAGCGGCGCCGTGTTGGAGTGCGCGGCATAGGCTTTGGCGAGGGACATGGGGGAATCCTTGGCAGGGTTTATGGAAAGGCGCTTTACAATACGCCCGCGGCGGGGCGCTACATAGGCCGTTGATCGGGATGATTCATCAAGGCGGACAGGATAATGGCGACGGATAACCTCACCCATCTCGCGGCGTTTGCCGCCGTGGCGCGCCATCGCAGCTTCCGCCGCGCCGCGGCCGAACTGGCGCTGTCCACGTCGGCGGTCAGCTATGCCATCCGTGCGCTGGAAGAACGGCTGGGCGTAGGGTTGTTCCACCGCACCACGCGCAGCGTCTCGCTGACCGAGGCCGGGCAGCGGCTGATGGAGCGGCTGCAGCCGGCACTGGGGCAGGTGAGCGACGCACTGGAAGAAATGAACCAGTTTCGCGCCACGCCGGCAGGGTTGCTGCGCATCAACGCGGCCCGCGCCGCCGTGCCGACCCAGCTCAGTCCGCGGCTGGCCGATTTCCTGCGCGCGCACCCGGACGTGCGCATCGAGGTGACCGAAAACGACGGATTGGTGGACATCGTCGCCGAGGGTTTCGACGCGGGCGTGCGCCTGCACGAGTTCGTGCCCGAAGACATGGTGGCCGTGCCGCTGGGGCCGGCCCTGCGCGGCATGATCGTGGCCTCGCCCGCCTACCTGGCCCGCAACGAAACCCCGCAACACCCGCGCGACCTGCTGCGCCATCAGTGCATACGTTTCCGCTTCGCCAGTGGTCATCTGTACAAATGGCAGTTCGAACGTGGCGATGAAACGCTGGAGATCGACGTCCAGGGCCGGATCACCTTGAGCGAGCAGACCACCATCGTGCGCGCCGTGCTGGACGGGCTGGGCATTGCCTACGTGCTGGAAGACGCCGCGCGTCCGTGGCTGGCGTCCGGGCAGCTGGTGAGCATGCTGGAAGACTGGAGTCCGCCGTTCCCGGGGTTCGTGCTGTATTACCCGCGGCAGCGGCAGATGACCTCGGCGCTGCGTGCGTTCGTGGACCTGTTGCGCGTGGCGTGAATGGCGCCCGCGCGCCATCTGCATCCGGCCCCGGGCCTGCGCCGCTCATCTGCACGACGGGTACGCGCGGGGCACTGCCGCACACCGGATGACGGGTACAACCGCAAGCGGGCCATTGTCGGAAATCCGGATGCCCGACCGGGCAGATTCCTTGCAATCGCCGTGGACCGGGCAACGCAGGATCGGGCTGCTGCACGCGCACCCGCCATGAAGCAGGCGCCAACCGCCGGCGTTGCCGCGGCAGCACTCTTCTGCCATGGCCAAGGTGTATACCCGCATGCAATCACGCGCTTCCAATCCCGCCGTACTAACCCGGGCGTGGCCCACTCCCACCCCTGATCTTCCCGCCTGCTCGGCGCTGCAGTCGTTGCAGGATCCCATGGCTGCCTGCTTTCTCGGGCCCTTCGCCGACGACGACGGGTTCATCCAGCAGCTGCTCCACGACTTCTTCGGCGATCATGTCCAGTGGCGTCGAAGCCTGCACCCGCAGGGCGACGGGCCCGTGCCGCCCACGCGCGCGGCGTCGCCGAAATACCGTCAACTGCAGAAGCGCATGTTCGAAGAACTCAGTGCACTGTCCGAGGCACTGAAAGATTCGGTGCCCTTCCACAGTCCGCGCTACATCGGCCACATGTCATCGGACCTGCTGCTGCCCGGCCTGTTGGCGCAGATGCTGACGCTGCCTTACGACCCCAACAACATCAACACGGACTCCGGCGCGGTCACCATGCGCATGGAAATGGAGGTTGGCCTGCAATTGGCCCGCATGCTCGGCTGGCCCCACGATGTCAGGCAGCCGAACTGTGCCTTCGGCCACCTGACCTCCGGCGGCACCACCGCCAACTACCAGGCGCTGCGCCTGGCCATGTCACTGAAGGCCTGGCCGGTGGCGCTGCGGGCTGCCAAGGTGCCGGACATCCCCCTGCCGGTGGACGACGACACGGCGTTCAACTGCGGTCCCGCCGCCGGCATCGCGCTGTTCCAGCAGTGGCAGGCGTGGATCGCCGCGCTGCCACCTGCTGATCGCCCGCGGTGGCGTGCACGGGTCGCTCAGCAGCAGGTCGAAACACTGGGTCTGAACGAATTCTTCGCCCGCCATCCCACGCTTCGCGTTCCGCAGGTACTGGCATCGTCGACCGTGCATTATTCCTGGAACAAGGGCATGAAGCTGGTCGGCCTGGGGAAGGCGCAACTGCGGCTGCTGCGCACCCAAGGCATGCGACTGGACATCGAGGCCCTGGACGAAGCCTTGCGTGACTGCGCGCGCACGCGGCAGCCGGTGCTGATGGTCGTGGCCGTGCTGGGCAGCACCGAGTACGGCAGCATCGACCCGGTCGAGGCGATATGCGATGCCCGTGATCGCTCGAGCCGCGCAGGGCTGGGCTTCGGCGTGCACGTGGATGCGGCATGGGGCGGCTACCTTGCCAGCGTGTTCCGCCATGAAAGCGGGACGTTGCGGTCGCTGCAGGACATGCGCGCAGAGTATCGCGACTTCCCGCAACCCTATGTCTACCGGGCGTTCGAGGGCCTGGCCCGGGCAGATTCGGCCACCGTGGATCCGCACAAACTGGGCTACCTGGCATGCGGCGCAGGCGCCTTCGTCTGCCGTGACAACCGCGCGATGCCCTTGCTGGCCGAACAGGCCGACTACGTGTTCGCCGGCAATCCCGCGGCCGGTTACATCGGTCAGTATGCGCGCGTGGGGCAGTTCACTCCGGAGGGCTCGCGGCCGGGGGCGATGGCCGCGGCGGCCTATGTCAGCCAGCGCGTGCTGCCGCTGGACCATGCCCATTTCGGCGTGCTGGCACGTCGCACCCTGCTGGCCGCCGAGTTCTTCACGGGCCAGGCGAGGGGCTTCGCCGAACGTGTTCGCGACGTAGCCGAAGTGCTGGTGCCCTGTGAGCCGGACAGCAACCTGGTTTGCCTTGCCTTGAACCCGCAGGGCAACGTCTGCATCGAAACGGCAAGCCGGTTCGTGCAGCAGCTCCACGATCGGCTCAGGCCTGATCCGGCGGGAAATGGTTGCCCGGCCTTCCTCGCTTCCAGTACCGCCCTGCGGGAGCAGGCGGTGGGCAGGCGGGACATGCAGCGCATCCTGCGCCAGCTCGGCCTGGACGGTGGCGAGGCCGGCAGCGTGGGCAGCCTGTCCATCCTGCGCCACTCGCTGATGAATCCCTTCCTGCTGCATGCCGAGGCTGCAGGGGAAGCGAACGACCCCATCACGCAGTATTTCGTGCACCTGGAAGGGCTGGTGCGGGAACTGGCGGCGGGCTTGCGGTGATCCTTCCATGACGTGGGCTGGACCGCCACCGCGGACACTAATATACTGTCCCCCAGTATAGTTCCATGGCTACTGCCCGATGCCGCATTCCGCTGAAGAAAAGAAGAAGGTCCTGGCCCGCGTGCGGCGCATCCGTGGCCAATGCGATGCACTGGACCGTGCGCTGGAATCCGGCGCGGACTGCGGCCCGGTGCTGCAGCAGATCGCGGCCATCCGCGGTGCGGTGAACGGGCTGATGTCCGAAGTCATGGAAGCGCACCTGCGCGAGGAATTCGGCCAGCCCGCAGCGTCCGAAGCCCAGCGTGCCGAGCGCGTGCGCGACATGGGCGCGCTGATCCGCTCCTACCTGAAATGAACCGTGCCCGCCGCGTGCGGGCGCTCGTCAACACGCGCGCAACACGCGCCTGCCTACCCTTGTCCTTGCCCGTCCCCTGGAGAATCCCATCATGAAGTCCCGCGCCGCCGTAGCCTTTGGTCCTGGCCAGCCGCTGAAGATCGTCGAGATCGACGTCGCCCCGCCGAAGAAGGGCGAGGTGCTGGTCAAGATCACCCACACCGGCGTCTGCCACACCGATGCGTTCACGCTGTCCGGTGATGACCCGGAAGGCCTGTTCCCGGCCGTGCTGGGCCATGAAGGCGCCGGCATCGTGGTGGAAGTGGGCGAGGGCGTGACCAGCGTGCAGCCGGGCGACCACGTCATCCCGCTGTACACCGCCGAGTGCGGTGAATGCCTGTTCTGCAAGAGCGGCAAGACCAACCTGTGCGTGGCGGTGCGTGCCACCCAGGGCAAGGGCGTGATGCCAGATGGCACCACCCGCTTCAGCTACAACGGCGAGCCGATCTACCACTACATGGGCTGCTCCACCTTCAGCGAGTACACGGTGGTGGCCGAAGTGTCGCTGGCGAAGATCAACCCCGAAGCCAATCCGGAACACGTCTGCCTGCTTGGCTGCGGCGTCACCACCGGCATCGGCGCGGTGCACAACACCGCCAAGGTGCAGGAAGGCGACAGCGTGGCGGTGTTCGGGCTGGGCGGCATCGGCCTGGCGGTGATCCAGGGCGCGCGGCAGGCCAAGGCCGGGCGCATCATCGCCATCGACACCAATCCCGCCAAGTTCGAGCTGGCGCGTGAGTTCGGTGCCACCGACTGCGTCAACCCGAGCGAGCATGAAGCGCCGATCCAGCAGGTGGTCGTGGAAATGACCGGCTGGGGCGTGGACCACAGCTTCGAGTGCATCGGCAACGTCAACGTGATGCGCGCTGCACTGGAATGCGCGCACCGTGGCTGGGGCCAGTCGGTGGTGATCGGCGTGGCCGGCGCCGGCAAGGAGATCTCCACCCGTCCGTTCCAGCTGGTGACCGGCCGTACCTGGAAGGGCAGCGCGTTCGGCGGGGTGAAGGGACGCAGCCAGCTGCCGGGCATGGTCGAAGATGCGATGAAGGGCGATATCGAACTGGCGCCGTTCGTCACCCACACCATGGAACTGGAAAAGATCAACGAAGCCTTCGACCTGATGCATGAAGGCAAGTCGATCCGTTCGGTCGTGCATTTCTGATGGGGGAACACAGCATGCAACGCATTGAACACCGCGCCTGTTCCGGCGGCTGGCAGGACGTCTACCAGCACCGTTCGCAGGTGCTGGACTGCGAGATGAAATTCGCGGTCTACCTGCCACCGCAGGCCGCCACCCAGAACACGCAGAAGCTGCCGGTGCTGTACTGGCTGAGTGGGCTGACCTGCAACGAGCAGAACTTCATCACCAAGGCCGGCGCCCAGCGCTACGCCGCCGAGCACGGCATCATCCTGGTGGCGCCGGATACCAGTCCGCGCGGCGATGAGGTGGCCGATGCGGAAGGCTACGACCTGGGCAAGGGCGCGGGGTTCTACCTCAACGCCACGCAGGAACCGTGGGCGCGCCACTACCGCATGCACGACTACATCGTGGACGAGCTGCCGGCGTTGATCCAAGCGCATTTCCCGGCAAGCGATGCGCGCGGCATCAGCGGTCATTCGATGGGCGGTCACGGCGCGCTGGTGCTGGCCCTGCGCAATCCCGGCCGCTACCGCAGCGTATCGGCGTTCTCACCGATCGTGGCGCCCAGCCAGGTGCCGTGGGGCGAGAAGGCGTTCACTGCCTACCTGGGCACCGATCGCAGCGCGTGGGCGGCGTGGGACGCCACCGAATTGGTGGCCACGGCAGCCGAGCGGCTGCCGCTGCTGGTCGACCAGGGCGACGCCGATGAGTTCCTCGGGGCGCAGCTGCAGCCGCAGCGCCTGCAAGCGGCCTGCGAAGCGGCCGGCCATCCGCTGCAGCTGCGCCTGCAACCCGGTTACGACCACAGTTATTACTTCATCGCCAGCTTCATCGGCGATCACATCGCCCACCACGCCAAGGCGCTGTGACCGGGTAGCGCCGGGCATGGCTCGGCGCTACGGGACAGCGCGACCTTCCTGGTCAGTCGTCGTTTTCTTCGGCGGCTTCGCGACCCTGTTGGCGAATCAGCGCTTCCTCACGTGCATCGTTGATGGCGTGGCGGACACTGTCCAGGTCGATGGTGGTTTCATCATGGACGAAGGTGCCGGTCAGCGGCGAGTCGGGCAGCAGGTCACCGGCTTCAAACAGCGCCCACATCTCTTCGCCGTACCAGGTGTCCAGCAGCTCCGGGGCAAAGCGCCCCAGGTAGGCGGTGAGATTGTTGACGTCGCGCAGCAGCATGCTGCGCGCGGCATTGTTGCCCGCGGCACTGACCACCTGCGGGAAATCGATCACTACCGGGCCCTCCGGGTCCACCAGCACGTTGTACGGTGACAGATCGCCGTGGATCAGGCCGCAGCACAGCATGCGCACCACCTGGCGCACCAGCACCTGATGGTAATCGCGCGCCTGGTCCGGCTCCAGCTCCACTTCGCCCAACCGCGGGGCGGAGAAGCCCTCGGCATCGGTGACCAGTTCCATCACCAGCACGCCGTGGTAGTAGCCATGCGGCTCGGGGACGCGGACACCGGCGTCGCGCAGCTGGTACAGCGCGTCCACTTCGGTGTTTTTCCAGGCGGTTTCCTGCTGCTTGCGGCCGTACTTGCTGGCCTTGCCCACGGCACGGGCTTCGCGGCTGCCACGGACCTTGCGACCTTCCTGGTACTGCACGCGCTGCTGGAAGCTGCGCTGTGCCATGTCCTTGTAAACCTTCGCGCAACGCACATCGTCACCGCTGCGTACCACGTACACAGCCGCTTCCTTGCCACTCTTGAGTGGGCGCAGCACTTCATCGATCACGCCGTCGTCGATCAGCGCCTGCAGGCCTTGGGGGGTCTTCACATAACCTCGGTGGGACGGCCGGCGCCAACGGCGGGCCTGAAAGGGGGGTGATTTTCGCACCTTCCTGACCCGGCGGCCACCTGCCCCTTCCTGCGGAAGCCGCCGGGCATGGCGCGGCGTTACGAGCGGACGTCGTGCAGGGTCCAGTGCGGGCCGGCGAGCAGGCGCAGGCGTTCCTTCAGGATCTCGCCCTTGATCGTGGTGCGCGCTTCAAGCTTGATCTGCAGGTCGTCCTGGCTGCCGGTCACGCTGGCGGCAGGGTCGGTGACGCCCCACTGTTCGGGCACCGCGTCCGGATCGGACTGCTTGGCCTTCCACTTCTCGAACAGCGTCGGGTTGGCCAGGGCAGCCTGCAGTTGCTCGGCGAAGCCCTCGGCACCATGGGCGGTGAAAGCAAGTTCGGCATCGCTGCCGCGGGCCTTGGCCGGGTCCGGCAGGCTGATGTAGTACGTGGTCATTGGCATCTCCGTTCAAGGGTGCAAGCGTTGCAGGCGGCCGGTGCACGGTGCGTGCAGGACCGCCGCAGGCTACTCATTCGAAGCGGTGCGGTCCATCGGCGAAACCGACCGTCAATGCCCCCTTGCCCACGTTGACCATGCCGGTCAGGCTCATCACCGTTTCCAGCACCGCCACGCCGTGGTCGCTGCAGACCTGGCGCAGCGCATCGTAGCCGGGCAGGGCGCGCAGTTCGTCCAGTTCGCCGCCGTAGCTCAGGCATACCGCCGGGGTCATCAACCCGGCGCGTACGCGCTGGCCGACCACCTCGAACAGCTTGGTCACCGCGTTGTCGAAGCCCTTGATCTTGGCCACCGGGCCGGTCTCGCCGCGGTAGCCGTGCAGCACCGGCTTGATGTCCAGTGCACTGCCCAGCGCGGCGCTGATCAGGCCGACGCTGCGATCCCCTTTGTGGCGGGCGCGGGCGCGCATGTAATACAGATCGCGGGTGATCATGTAGCCATGCACGTTGCCAGCCAGTTCTTCCAGCCGCTCGCGGATCTGCTGCACGCTGGCGCCGCTGTCGCGCAGCCGCACCGCTTCCACCGCGGTCACGGCCTGGGCGGCGAACAGGTTCTGGGTGTCGATCACCCGCAGCGCGAACGGCGAATTGAAGCCGGCCGCCTGGCGCACCGGTTTGTAGTCGTTGAGGATGGCGAAGCTGGCCTGCAGCGCGTTGTCGTGGATCGGGCTACGGGTCTTGGTGATGGTCAAGCAGAACACGTGGTCGTAGTCGATCACCAGGCGCTGCAGGAACAGGTCGCGGATCTGCTGGACGCTGAAGGGGATGGTCTCCGCCTCCGCGCCGTTCTCGGCCACGTGGGCATGCAGGAAGCTGAGCGTGGCCTGCTCGTCGCGATGGTCGGCGAGGATGGCGTCGCCGATCCGTACCGTGATCGGCAGCAGGACGATGTTGTGCTGGGTGATGAAGTCCTGCGGCAGGTCGCAGGCTGAGTCAACGACGATTCCGATGCGCATTCGCAGGCCCCCTCCAGGCGCGTTTACCGCTTCATAAGCGTGAAACGTATCGCACTTTTGGGAATTCCGCGCGTGCCATCGGCGTCCCGGTGTCCAGCGGCTGCGGTGCACCGCAACCGGCCCGGGCGTGTCCTTGGGGCCCGGATCCGGGCCCTTGGCCGGGCCAGGTCAGGGCTGCGCGGTGCGCGGCAGGTAACGGTCGCGCAGTTCGGTCTGGCGGGAACGCATCGGCATCGCGCGTCCGCCCAGCCACACCTGTTCGGCATAATGCGCCACGTCCAGCGGATCGCCTTCCCACAGCACCAGGTCGGCCAGCTTGCCCGGCTCGATGCTGCCGATGCGGTCGCCCACGCCCAGCGCCTGCGCCGGGACCCGCGTCAGGCCGGCCAGTCCGTCGGCCCACGGCAAGCCATGCGCCACCGCATTGCCCGCCAGCTGGCGCACCTTGCGCGCATTGTGGGAGGCATCGCCGCTCTGGGTGAAGCTGACCTCCACCCCGGCCTTGCGCAGGCGGGCGGCATTTTCCAGGGTCGCGCCGATCTGGTCGAAGGTGGTCGGCAGGTTGCCCAGCGCATCGACGAAGACCGGCACGCGGGCCTGGGCCAGTTCGGGTGCCAGCTGCCAGGCCTCGGCGCCGCCGGCGATGGCGATCTTCACCTTCTCGCGTGCCGACCAGCGCAGCAGCTGGCGGATGTCCGAGGCACGGTCCACCTCGATGATGATGCGTCCCTTGCCGGCCAGGTAATCGGCCAGCGTGCGCCGGCCGGCGGGGGTGAGCAGGGCATGCGGGGAATCAGGGCCGACGCGGCCACGGGCCTCGTCGATGACCTGCTGCAGCAGCATCCACTGGGCAGCGCGTGACTTGCCTGTCAGCTCCGCCGCTGCCGAACCGAGCCGCAGGTACAGCGCGCGCGGACCGATCGGATCGGCACTGCCATCCAGCCGCACCACGCCGCCCTGCCCGGCGATGAAGCCGCCGCCGGTGTGCGCGCCCAGCGCGGTAAAGCCGATGCCTTCCACGCGTGCCACCGGGATCAGGATCGAGGCGGGATTGAAGGCCAGGGTGACATCGAACTCCGGTCGCAACGGCTGCTCGCCGAGGGTCAGCGTGCTGTCCACCGTGCTCTCTTCGCCGGACACTTCCTCGATGCCGATTTCGGTGATGCCACCGAACAGCGCGGGCGTCAGCGGACGGCCCTCGGCCTCCACCACCGCCACGCCGGCCGGTGCGGCAAGGCCGCTGCCGACCGACTGGATGACGCCGCCGCGCACCAGTACATCGGCATGGGACAGGCTGCCGCGGGCGCTGGCGGTATGCACCGTGGCGTTGCGGATCAGCAGGTCCTGCGCGGTGGCGGGCAGGGCGGCCAGGCCCAGCAGCAGGGCGAGGGCGTGCGCGGTCTTCATGGGTGCACGGATCATCAGCGCACCTCCTGGCCGAGTCGGAAATCAGACACGGGCTTGCTGCGCGGATCGGCCCGGTCGAAGTATTGGTGGCCGTCAATGAATACCTGGTCGGCCAGCGCATAGGAGCTGAAAGGATTGCCGTTCCACACCACCACGTCGGCGTTCTTGCCGACTTCCAGCGTGCCGGTCCTGGCTTCGATGCCTAGTGCCTTGGCCGCGTTGGCGGTCATCCAGGTGATGGCGCGTTCCGGCGCGATCGTCGGCATGTTGGCGCGGCGCGCGGCGGCGATCACCTTGGCCGCTTCCTGGTTCAGGCGCTGGATGCCCTCGGGTGAATCCGAATGCACGATGGCGCAGCTGTTGGCGGGCCGATCAACCAGCGCGATGTTCTCCTGGATGCCGTCGAAGGCTTCCATCTTGAAGCCCCACCAGTCAGCCCACAGGGCGCCGCAGACGCCTTCCTGGGCCAGCCGGTCGGCCAGCTTGTAGGCTTCCACGCCGTGGTGGAACGCGGCGATCTTGAACCCGAACTCATCGGCCAGGTCGAGCATGGTGGCCATCTCATCGGCGCGGTAACAGTGGATGTGCACGCGGATGTCGCCCTGGATCGCGCCGGCCAGCGTGTCCAGTTTCAGGTCGCGCTTGCCACCGCTGTCACCGCTGCTGTCTTCCTTGTCGCCGCCGAACCAGCGCTTGCGCTTGGCCGGCTTGGCGGTGTTCTTGGCGATGTATTCGCTGGCATCGATGAAGGCGGCGCGGTAGCCGGCCACGTTGCCCATCCGGGTGCCCGGTGCGGTGCCCTTGCCGCCGTACACGCGCTTGGGATTCTCGCCGCAGGCCATCTTCAGCCCCCACGGCGCACCGGGGAACTTCATCGCCTGGTAGGTAGTGGTGGGCACGTTCTTGAGCACCACGCCGCGGCCGCCGACCAGGTTGGCCGAACCGGGCAGCACCTGCATGCTGGTCACCCCGCCGGCCAGCGCCTCGGCGAAACCGGGATCCTGCGGCCACACCGAATGTTCGGCCCAGACATTGGCGGTGACCGGGGCGGTCATCTCGTTGCCATCGCTGTGCGCGCTGACGCCAGGGCTGGGGTACACACCGAGATGCGAGTGCACGTCGATCAGGCCGGGTGTCACCCAGCGCCCGTGCGCGTCGATGCGGCGCACGTCGCTGCCTGCCTGCAGGGCGCGGCCAACCTCTACCACTTTTCCGTCACGCAGCAGTACGTCCGCATCGTCCAGGCGCTGCCCGGTGCCGGTCAGCACGGTGGCGTTGTGGATCAGCACGGCCTCGCTGCTGCGCGGCTGGTAGGTGCTGGGATACGGATCCTGGATGAAACGCGAAGCGCCGGTGGCCGGCGCAGCGGCCAGCGACAGCAGCGCCAGGCCGATGCCGGCGCGCAGCAGGTTGTGCATGGAGTCCCCGAGAGCATGGTGGTGCAGGTCGATGACGCTAGCGGACTATCGCCCTGCTTGCCAAGTGACCTTCGGCCTGGCGTTGCCACCTTGCGCGGCGGGACGGTGGAAGCGCGCCTGCGCATTTGCGGTAATCTCGGGGGGCGATGACGCCACGCGCTGTCCGCCGTGTGGGTCGCCGCGAGCTGCAATGGCCGCGCGCACCCAGGATGAACCACGTAATCAAGGAATAGATCCAACCATGACCCGTACCACGTTGTTCCGTACTTCTTCTTCGTCGCGCCGTCCCCTCCCTTCGCTGCTCGCTTCGGCCATCGCCGGTTCGTTGCTTGTGGCCGCCGCGATGCCGGCCCTTGCGCAGTCGCCCGATGCGCTGCTTGGCCAGTATCAGCAGCTGCGCAGCGTGCAGGCAGCTGCCGCATCGGTGCCGCAGGGCGCCGTCGCGCCTTCGACCGCAACCACGCTGGCAGCTGCTGCAGAAACCGGCCCGGTGATGGGCACCGCCGGCAACCGCGAAAGCTGGCAGACCGATGAGTTCCAGGTGGATTGGGGCCTGGGCGCGATGAACGCCGATGCCGCCTATGCGCGTGGGCTGACCGGCCAGGGGATCCGCCTGGGGGTGTTCGACAGTGGCACCGGCCTGGCGCACGATGAGTTCGCCGGCAAGAACCACAGCAGCATCCGCATCGCCGACCTGCTGCCTGACGGCACCTCCTGCACCAACGTCAACGCGCTGTGGGGTCCGGATGCCTGCTTCGCCAGCGACGGTGATGTGGTGGCGCTGGAGGCCATCGGCTTCGATTACGGCCTGACCGAGGAAGACATCGCCTTCCTGATCGGTGCCGGTGCGCCGTACGGCCTGACCTTCAACACCCACGGCACGCACGTGTCGGGCACCATCGCCGCCAACCGCGATGGCAGCGGCATGCATGGCGTGGCCTTCGGTGCGGACCTGGCCGCGGCCAAGCTGTTCTTCGACAGCTACGTCGAGTGGTACCTGGGATCGGACAATTATTACCGCCAGGGCTCGGTGTTCCCGCAGGTCGGTCCGAGCGAAGATGCCTTTGCCAGCATGTATTCGCAGATGAACGCCCAGGGCGTGCGCGCGATCAACCACAGCTGGGGCCTGGGCAGCGAGCCGGAGACCGTCGAAGCGTTCGATGAGATCTACAACCACGAAGGCGACCGCGCCTACCTGGATATCTTTGCCGAAGGCTCGCGCCAGGCCGGCATGATCCAGGTGTGGGCAGCCGGCAACTCCGCCGACTACAACCCCAGCCCGGAGCAGGCTCCGCTGGCCGGCGTGTATGCGACGCTGCCACGTGCCTTCGCGGACATCGAGCCGTACTGGCTGGCCGTGGTCAACCTCGACCAGAACCTGCAGCTGAGCGACCTGTCGCACCGCTGCGGGCTGGCGGCGAACTGGTGCCTGGCCGCGCCGGGCAGCGACATCATCTCCACCTCGTATGGTTCGGAGGGGCTGGAAGGCCAGCTCGCCACCGATGACAACCAGAACGTGCTGCTGGACGTGCTGGAACGCGTGCCCAGCTATACCTACGAACAGATGAGCGGCACCTCGATGGCGGCCCCGCACGTCACCGGCGCGCTGGGCCTGCTGTTCGAACGTTTCCCGTACCTGGACAACGCGCAGGTGCGCGACGTGCTGCTGACCACCGCCACCGACCTCGGCGCCGAAGGCGTGGACGATGTGTACGGCTGGGGCCTGGTGAACCTGGAGAAGGCCATCGAAGGCTATGGCCAGCTGCGGGTGGACACCCACGTGGTGATGAACACCGCGGCCGGCGGCCTGAAGGTATGGGAGGGCGATGCGTGGGATGACTGGACCAACGGCATCGGCGGCCCCGGTGCGCTGACCAAGTCCGGCAGCGGCTGGCTGCGCCTGAGCGGTGACAACAGCTTCCATGGCGCCGTGCTGCGCGAAGGCATCCTGGAACTGGACGGCGTCAACGCGCTGACCGATGCGGTGGTGGTGCAGGGCGGCCACCTGCGCTTGAACGGCAGCCTGGTGGACACCGACCTGGATGTGCGCGGCGGCAGCGGGCTGGTCGCTGCGGGTGCACTGCTGGATGGGTCGTCGCTGTCGATCAACGGCGGCGGGGTGGCCTTCAATGGAACGCAGACCGGTGGCTCGACGTTCGTCGGGGCCAGCGGCCTGCTGCAGGGCACCGGTACGCTGGGCGACACACGGGTGGCCGGCATCATCGCGCCGGGTAACTCGATCGGCACGCTGACCATCAATGGTGACTACGTGCAGACCGCCAGCGGCGTCTACCTGGCCGAGCTGTCGCCGGGCGGCAGCAGCGACCTGCTGCGCGTCAGTGGCAGCGCCACGCTGGATGGCACGCTGAAGGCGCTGCCGGAAGCGGGCATCTACTACCTGGGCGAGCAGTTCAACGTCATCCAGGCCGACGGTGGAGTGCAGGGCCGGTTCGCCACCACCGACTTCAGCGCGTTCTCGCCGTTCCTGCAGTTCGGCGTGGGCTATGGCAGCAATGGCATCAACATCGAGGTCACCCGTGGCCAGCTGCTTGCCAGCGCGGCGAGCACCGCCAACCAGCGCGCAGTGGCCGGTTCGGCCGATGCGCTGGCCGTTGACCAGGGCCTGCCGCAGCCGCTGACCCTGCTGTTCCCGCAGCAGGTCGGTGCGGCGTTGGACGGCCTGAGCGGTGAACTGCATGCCGCCACGCCGCTGGCGCTGGTGGAAAGCAGCCGTTACGTGCGCGATGCGGCGTTGAGCCGTGCGGTAGGCGCGCGTTCGCCGCAGGACGACGACAGCCAGGCCACCGGTGCCTGGGTGCAGGCCATCGGCGGCAGCGGAAAGCTGGATGGCGATGCCAACACGGCACGTACCCAGTCCAACACCAGCGGCCTGCTGGTTGGCATCGATCGTGACATCGGCGGCTGGCAGCTCGGCCTGCTGCTGGGCAACGGCCGCACCGACACGAAGCAGGCGCAGGGGCGTTCGGCGAAGGCGCGTATCGACAACACCCACGTGGGCCTGTACGCCGGCCACAGCTGGGGCGCGTTCGGCCTGCGCGGTGGCCTCGGTTACAGCCGCCACGACATCGACAGCAGCCGCCAGGTGGCCTTCGCCGGTTACAGCGACGGGCTGAATGCCAACTACGACGCGAAGACGAAGCAGGCCTTCATCGAAGCCGGTTACCGCTTCGGTGGCACGCAGGGTGGACTGGCGCCTTACCTGCAGCTCGCCCGTGTCGAAGTGGACGTGGACGATGTGCGCGAGCAGGGCGGTGCCGCCGCGCTGCGTGGCCGGGTGGACGACACCGCGACCACCGTGGCCACCGTCGGCGTGCGTTTCGACAAGGGCCTCAAGGCAGCATTCCAGCAGGATGCATGGCTGCACGTTGTCGGCGGGGTGGGCTATCGCCGCGCCTCCGGTGACCGCGACGGGCTGGCGCAGCTGGCCTTCGATGGCGGCAGCAGCTTTGCCGTCAGCGGCGCGCCGATCGCCGACAGCGCGGTGGTGGCAGAGCTGGGCCTGTCGGCCTGGTTGAGCCCGCGCCAGCAGCTGGAACTGGGCTACAACGGCCAGTTCGGCGATGAAAGCCGCGACCATGGGGTCAACGCACGCTGGTCGCTGCGATTCTGATCGCGGTCTGATCCACGCGTGATCGAGGGCGGCCTGCGGGCCGCCCTTTTTGTTTCCGCACCGGCGATGCTCGACTCTGTGCCGCGCCTCTCGCAGAATCGTGCCCTGACGTTCGCGTAGACCGCCCCATGAAGAGCAAGCAGGACATCGTCGACAACTGGTTGCCGCGCTACACCGGCGTGCCATTGGACCAGTTCGGGCAGCACATCCTGCTGACCAATTTCAGCGGCTACCTGCATGCCTTCGCGCAGCTGACCGGCGCACCGGTGGTGGGCCTTGACCGGCCGATGGCCAGCGTCACCGCCGATGGCATCAGCATGATCAACTTCGGCATGGGCAGCCCGAACGCGGCCATCATCATGGATCTTCTTTCCGCGGTGATGCCCAAGGCGGTATTGTTCCTGGGCAAGTGCGGTGGGCTCAAGCGCAAGAACCAGCTGGGCGACCTGGTGCTGCCGATCGCGGCGATCCGCGGTGAAGGCACCTCCAGCGATTACCTGCCGCCGGAAGTGCCGGCATTGCCGGCGTTCGCGCTGCAGCGGGCGGTCAGCACGATGATCCGCGACCTCGGCCACGACTACTGGACCGGCACCGTGTTCACCACCAACCGGCGGGTATGGGAGCACGACGAAGCCTTCAAGGAACGGCTGCGCAGCATGCGCTGCATGGCCATCGACATGGAGACCGCCACGGTGTTCGCGGCGGGCTTCGCCAACCACATCCCGACGGGGGCCTTGCTGCTGGTCTCCGACCAGCCGATGATCCCGGATGGGGTGAAGACCGAAGCGTCCGATGCCAAGGTGAGTTCGCAGTTCGTGGACAACCATATCCAGATCGGCATCGAGGCCTTGAGGCTGATCCGGCGCAACGGCAAATCGGTCCGCCACCTGCGGTTCGACGAATGACTGGCAGTGGGCAGGGCGCCCCGATGCAGCCCGTGGAGCAGGATATGCAGACCGCAGCGCAGGTAGTGGCGTTCTGGACCGAAGCAGGGCCAGCGAAATGGTTCGCGCGAGACGAGGCGTTCGACGCGTGCTTCCGTGCGCTGTTCCTGGAGGAACACCATGCGGCGGCCTCGCGGGCCCGCGAGCACTGGCTGTCCAGCGCCGAAGGGGCACTGGCGCTGATGCTGCTGCTGGACCAGTTCCCACGCAACTGCTTCCGCGGCACCGCCCATTCGTATGCCACCGACGGGCTGGCCCGGCATTACGCGATGCGCGCAGTGGAAGAGGGCCTGGACCTGGAGCTGCTGCCCAAGCTGCGTGCGTTCATCTACCTGCCGTTCGAACACTCTGAAGATCCACAGGACCAGGATCGCTCGGTGGCGATGTTCGACGTGCTGGGCGACAAGCAATACCTGCAGTTCGCCGAGCTGCACCGGGACATCATCCGCCGCTTCGGGCGCTTCCCGCACCGCAATGCGGTGCTGGGGCGGATGACCACGATGGAAGAAATGGATTTCCTCGCAGAGGGCGGCTTCTCGGGCTGATCGCTGGAACGGAAAACGCCGGCATGGGCCGGCGTTTTCCAGATCGTTACTGCACTGCGTGAAATCCGGAATCAGTACTTCGGCACGCCGTTGTCGACCTCGTCGGACCAGGCATCGATGCCGCCGGTCACGTTGTGCACCTTGGTGAAGCCCAGCGCACGGAACTGTTCGGCAGCCTGCGCGCTGCGGCCACCGTGGTGGCACAGGAAAGCCAGCGCGGTGTCCTTCGGCAGGGCTTCCAGCTCGGCACGGCCGTTGCCATCGAAGACCTTGAACGGCACGCCGACGGCGGCGATCGAACGCTCTTCGGACGGACGCACGTCGACCAGCAGCACCGTACCGGCACGCACCAGGTCATCGGCATCGCGCACCGACAGTTCGGTGATGGCCTTGGGTGCGTTCGGGTTGTCGATGGCCAGGCCCTTGCCGCGGATGTCGTCCACCCAGTCGATGGTGATGCCATCGGCGCGACGCGCACTGGCCAGGTCGAACTGCACGCGCAGGCCGTTGGATTCGGCCGCGATCGCGCCGTCATCGAACGGGGCCAGCTGGAAGTTCGGCTGGAAGCGGGCATCGATGCCCAGCTGAAGTGCGGCACCGGGCGAGTCGGCCAGCGCGCCCTTGAGCATTTCCACCGCAGCCGGGGTCACGGTGATGGACGGCGGGTTGCGGTCCGGGGCGGCCAGGCCGAGCACGCTGCTCAGCTCTCCGCTGGAGGCCATCTGCAGGATGATGTCGCTGCCACCGACCAGCTCGCCGTCGATGTACAGCTGCGGGATGGTCGGCCAGTCGCCGTACTGCTTGATGCCTTCGCGGATCTCCTGGTCGGCCAGCACGTTGACGTGGCCGAACTCCACGCCCAGGTCCTGCAGTGCGCCGACGGCCTTGGCCGAGAACCCACACTGCGGCATGGATGGCTGGCCCTTCATGAACAGCACGACGCGGTCGTTGGCGAGGAGGGTTTCGATGCGCGAACGCAGGGCGGGATCGAGGGACATGGCGGTGGAAATCCGGTGATATCGAACCGCTGATTCTACCCCTCGTGGCATCATGGGGCATGACCACGGTAGAAACGCTGCATTGCCCCCCGCGCTGGCCTTGGCGCGCGCTGCTGGGCTTCGCGCTGTCCCAGTTGCTTGCCCTGGCGGTGTGGATCCTTTCCGGCTGGGGCTGGGGACTGGCCCTGCTGCTGGCCAGCCATGCGCTGTTCCTGGTGCCGGTGTTCCTGCCCAACAGCCGCTTCTACACCCCCGTGACCCGCCGCCTGGCCGATGCCGGCGATGCGGTCTGGCTGACCATCGACGACGGCCCGGGAAGGGATACGCCCGCCGTGCTGGACCTGCTTGACCGCTACCAGGCCAGGGCGACCTTCTTCCTGGTGGGCGAACGCGCGCTGGCCTATCCGGAGCTGGTGCGCGAGCTGATCCGACGTGGCCATGACGTGGGCAATCACAGCCACAGCCACCCGCAGGCCCGCTTCTGGCGGCTGGGACCGGTGGCCATGGCCCGCGAGATCGGCCACTGCCAGCAGGCGCTGCAGGCGATCACCGGCCGACCCACGCGCTGGTACCGCTCGGTGGTGGGCATGACCAACCCGTTCGTGGGACCGGTGGTGCAACATCTGGGCCTGACCCGGGTCGGCTGGAGCGCGCGCGGTTTCGATGGGGTGGACTGCACACCGGCGCAGGTGCTGGCGCGGCTGCTGCCGGACCTGCAGCCGGGGGCGATCGTGCTGCTGCACGAAGGCAGTGCACACGGCTACAACCTGCAGATCATCGAAGGGGTGCTGCAGGCGCTGTACGAGCGGAAGCTGCAGGCGCGGTTGCCGCCAGGCCGCTGACGCGGCAGGTCAGCGCGCCACGGGTGGGCGCGTGGCCACCAGCAGCCAGCTGTTGAAGGGAGTGCGCCCGTGTAGTGGGCGCGGCGCTTCGGCGAGCAGGCCGGCCTCGCCGAGCAGCTGTTGCAGCGCGCCGGCGGTTGGATAGTGGCGTGGGCGGGTGCGCATCCAGCCGGACAGCCAGCCCAGCCGGTCGGTCAGGCGCGTGGTGCGGTCGCGGCCATCGCCGGTATCCAATGGACTGCGCAGCACCAGCGTCCCACCCGGTGCCACACGCTGTGCAGCCGCGTGCAGCAGCGCGGCCTGCGCCGACGCGTCCAGGTAGTGCAGCACATCCAGCACCGCCACGTGGCCGCTGTGGGGTGGCAGCGGCTGCTGGATGTCCAGGTGGCGCAGGTCCAGTGCGGGAAGTGCCGCGCGGCGGACCGCACGTGCACCGCGATCGATCTTGCCCGCATCCAGGTCCACGCCGAGATAGGGTTGCATCCGGCTGTGCAGCCGCGCGACGTGGCCCAGCAGGCCCAGCCCACAGCCCAGGTCGAGCACGGGCAGGGCGTCATCCGGAAGCGCCTGCAGCACTCCGTTATAGAGCGGATCACTGCCTAACTTCGCGCGCACGTAGTAGTAGGTGCTGCGATTGCCCCAGCTGCGGTCCGGCAGGAAAGCGCGGGCGATGGCCGTTGCCTCGGCGGTGTCCAGCGAAGATGCCGGCGAACGCGCCGTGGGCCGCGCGCCGGTCACCAGTTCAGGCGGCGGACGCGAGCATGCGCTCGGCCAGCGGCAGGGCCCGCTGCGCCCACAGCGCATACATCCGCGCCGAAGGATGCAGGCCGTCGTCTGCGAGCATCGCCGCTTCCGCGCCGTGCTGGCGCGAGAGATCGGTGATGTCCACGTAGGCGATCCCGAGCGCGTTGCAGATCGCCTGCGCGGCGTGGTTGTAGCCATCCAGCGCGCCGGCAATGGCGGCGTGGTCGCGATCGTGTGCGAACGGGGTAACCCCCCAGTCCGGGATGGACAGCACCAGCACCCTTGCCGGCCTGCCGCCGGCAAACGCCAGCGCACGCTGCAGCAGGGCGCTGAACTGCTGCTGGTAATCTTCCAGTGACCGACCGCGGTACTGGTTGTTGACCCCGATCAGCAGGCTGACGAAGTCGAACGGACCGTCCGGTGCAACCGCATCGATGCCGGCATCCAGCTCATCGGTGGTCCAGCCGGTGGTGGCGATGGTCCGTGGCTCCTGCATCGCGATCCCGCGTCCTCGCAGCAACGCCGCCAGTTGATGCGGCCAGCGACCTTCCGCCGCAACGCCTTCGCCAATCGTGTAGGAGTCGCCCAAGGCCAGCCAGGTGCGTGCCATCGGGGTCAGGCGACGGCCGAGCGACGCGGCTTCAGCGGCACGACCTTGCGGTTGGCTTCGGCGCGGCGTGCCAGTGCGCGGTCGATCCGCGAGAACACCTCGCGCATCACCGCCGCCTCGGGCAACAGGGTGACGCGGAAATGATGTCGGTAGGGCACGTTGAAGCTGGAGCCGGGTACCACCAGCACGCCTTCGTCGTTCATCAGTTCCAACGCGAAATCGTGGTCATCCAGGCCCTTGGCGGCATCGCCGACCACGGCCGGGAAGGCGTACAGGGCACCGGCCGGTGCCACCAGCGAGAGGTGCTCGCTGGCCGCGCAGGCGTCGATCACCGCACGGCGGGTTTCGTACAGGCGGCCACCGGGCGTGCACAGCGGGGTGATCGTATCGGGACCGTTCACGGCCGCATCGATGGCGTACTGGCCGGGCACGTTGGCGCACAGGCGCAGCGCGCTGAGCAGGTCCATCGCGGCGCGGAACTCGCCCAGCCGCTCGGCTTCGCCGGACAGCATCGCCCAGCCCACGCGCCAGCCGCAGGCACGGTGCACCTTGCTCAGGCCGCTGAAGGTGATGCAGGGCTGGTCACCCGCCAGCGGTGCCACCGGCTGGAACACGGCGTCGTCGTACAGAATCTGGTCGTAGATTTCATCGACCATCAGCAGCAGGTTGTGCTTGCGCGCGATGGCGACGATGCGTTCGAGCAGTTCGCGCGAGTAACTGGCACCGCTGGGATTGTTCGGGTTGATCAGCACGATGGCGCGGGTACGCGAGGACACCAGTGCTTCGATCTCGCTCGGGTCCGGCTGGAAGCCATTCTCCGGGGCGCAGCGGTAATACACCGGGCGGCCGTCGTTGAGGATGGTCGCGGCCGACCACAGCGGGTAATCGGGCGAGGGCACCAGCACCTCGTCGCCGGGGTTGAGCAGCGCCCGCAGCGACAGGTCGATCAGCTCGCTGACGCCGTTGCCGATGAACACCCGGTCCGGGTGCGCGTCGGGTGCGCCGCGACGGGCGTAAGCGGCCGCGATGGCCTCGCGCGCTTCCGGCAGGCCCTGCTGGTGGGTGTAGGGATCGGTGCGGCCCATGTCATCGGCGATGGCGCGCTGCAGGTGTTCCGGCGCGCGGAAGCCAAAGTTGCCGGGGTTGCCGATGTTCAGCTTGATCAGCGTGCGGCCCTGGGCCTCCAGTTCCCGCGCTCGCCGCGCCAGCTCTCCTCGGATCTCGTAGCGCACTTCGGAAAGGCGCTCACGGATGGCCAGGGGCTTGGACGTGGGGGTGGACATGGCAGACGGGCCGTCGATGGGCATGGAAGGCCATACTAGCTGAATTGCTGCGGTGCATGGCAAGGGGCTCCGTCGGGCAGCGCCCGCGCCCGCAAGGCGCGCTGCCGGTAGAATGCGGACGATGACCGATACCCCTGATTACCCCGCGCTGCAGACCATTGGCTGGCCTTGGCCCGGCCCGCCCGCCAACGCCGACCAGGCGGACTGGCAGGCCGCGATGGCCACCCATCCACAGGCGCGGCCTGCGCGGGTGATCGAGCAGCACCGCACCCATTACGTGGTCGCCGATGGCCCGGACGCGTCGATCAAGGCGGAATCCCTGCCGGAATGGCAGCGTCCGCGGTTTCCCAGCCATGAGCGCCCCGCAGTGGGCGACTGGGTGCTGCTGGAGGGCGTGCGCATCGTCGCGCTGCTGCCGCGGCGCACGGCGATCAAGCGTGGTGCGGCGGGAGAGCATTACCACCAGCAGGTAATCGCGGCCAACGTCGATACGGTGTTCATCGTCTGCGGCCTGGATGCCGATTTCAATCCGCGGCGGATCGAGCGCTACCTGCTGCTGGTGGGCGGCGGCGGCGCCGAGCCGGTGGTGGTGCTGACCAAGGCCGACCAGACCGAATACACCGAAGACGCGCTGGCGGTGCTGGAAGAATTGAAGGCGCAGGGCATCGCGCTGCGGGCCGTCAACGGGCTGGATCCGGCCAGCGTGGCGACCCTGCATCCGTGGCTGGGCGCGGGGCATACGGTGGTGCTGGTGGGCTCTTCGGGCGCGGGCAAGTCGACCCTGACCAACACCCTGCTCGGCGAGCAGCGGATGAAGACCAACACGGTGCGCTCCAACGATTCGCGCGGCCGCCACACCACCACCCACCGCGCGCTGATGCCGTTGCCGATGGGTGCCTGCCTGATCGACACGCCCGGCATGCGCGAACTGAAGCCGACCGGCGAAGAGACGCTGGCCGAAGGTGGTTTTGCCGATATCGAAGCGCTGGCGGCACAGTGCCGGTTCCGCAATTGCCTGCACCAGCAGGAACCGGGTTGCGCGGTGCGTGCGGCGATCGAAGAAGGCGAGATCGAAGAGACCCGCGTGCTGAACTACTTCAAGCTGAAGGAAGAGGTCGCTGCCGCGGCGGCAAAGCTGGCGGTACGCCAGGCCGAGACGGCGCAGGAACGCCGCACCGCGGCCCGCCGTGGCGCAGGCAAGTCGCCGCGCCGCCGGTAGTGACGGCCGCTGGCCGTCCGCTCCGGGACGATTGACGGCCAGCGGCCGTCACTACCGTATAGTCAGCCCATGGATCCAGGCGCGACGCTAGACCATGAAGTGGCCCACCATGCCGCGCTGGATGCGCGGCTGGTCGAAGCCGTCGGCGGCATCCGGCTGCTGGGGCTGACCAGTTGGCCGGCGGCCCTGCAGTCCCCGTTCCTGGCCAGTGTGGCCAGTGGCCAGCCGCGGCTGCCACAGGTGGATTACCCCAAGCTTGATTTCAGCGATGCGCGGCGTGCGCTGGCCGCGGTGACCGCCGAATGCGATGCCGACCATCCGCTGGGGCGTTATGTGCAGCAGTCCGCACAAAGCTGGGATGTGGCCGCGCAGCTGCTGGAAGGGTTGGGCACCGCCGCGGTGGATGCATGTTCGGTGCAGTTGTTCGGTTCGCCCGAGCAGCCGCTGCCCGGCAAGGGGCCCAGCACGCGCGATGCCGCGCGCCATTTCATCCAGATCGCCGCCGAACTGGACCACGAGCTGCTGGCCCCGGAAGAGCAGGTCCCGGTATCGGCTACCGCGCTGCAGCTGCAGCTGCAGAGCGACCTGGACGCGTTCTTCGAATCGCGCATCATCCAAGTGCAGCTGGATCCGGAACTGGTATCGAAAGCGGCCGCCGGGCCGACCCGCATCCGCCTTCGCACCAGCGCCCGCTTCAGTGCGTACGACCGTGCACAGTTGTTCCACCATGAAGCCCTGGTGCACTCGCTGACGGCGTTGAACGGCCGGGGGCAGCATGTCCTGCCGAGCCTGGCATTGTCATCCCCGCGCGTCACCGCCACCCAGGAAGGCTTGGCCACCTTCGCCGAGCAGATCACCGGCAGCATCGACATCGAGCGGCTGAAGCGCATCAGCCTGCGTACCGAAGCCATTGCGATGGCCCGCGAAGGTGCGGATTTCATCGAGGTGTTCCGCTACTTCTGCGATGCGGGGCAGAACCTCGAAGAGAGCTTCGCTTCGGCCCAGCGCGTGTTCCGCGGCGTTCCGCCCAGCGGCGGCATGGCCTTCACCAAGGACACGGTGTACCTGCGCGGACTGGTGTCGGTGCATACGTTCTTCCGCCACATGCTGGCCGAAGATCGCCTGCAGGTATGCCGGTGGTTGTTCGCCGGCAAGATGACGCTGACCGATGCGATCACCTTCGCGCCGTTGTTCGAGGCGGGGATCCTGCAGCCGCCGCGCTGGCTGCCGCACTGGGTGAGCCGGGCCAATGGGCTGGCGGGGATGTTGGCGTTTTCGCTGTTCGCCAATCGGATACGGATGGATCAGCTGTCACCGGAGTGACTTGGTCGAACGGGTGAGACCCCCTCGTGGCGGGTGGCATTTCAAGCGGTTTGCTGGTTTGGCGACGGGTGGGTGGGGTTGGTCGGGGGACGGCAGAAGCCGCATCCTGCGGGCCTCGTTTCGCGCCATCCATGGCGCTCCACGCCCCCGCCCAACCCCACCCACCCGTCGCCCTGACAGATTCCGGTGGCCGCCCGCCACGTAAAAAAAGAAAGAAAAGCGGTAGCGCCGAAGGTAGCGGGAGGAGCCGCTGCCAACGTCGCGTGCGACGGCCCGCAGGGTGCCGGGCAGGATTCCCGGCATAGCCATGGTCGGCGGCTTTTGCTTTTTGGTCTTGCTTTGGCTTTTGCTCTTCTCCCCCCCCAACCCGGCGGGGCGGCCTACTGTCCGGAGGTGGGGCGAGGGAGCCATGCAGGACCCTTGAGCCCCCGGACGGGGCGAATGGAGCCTACACGGACGTACTTGCGGCGTGTCCTGCATGGTTCCCTCGCCCCGCCTCACGCCATGAAACCAAATGCCCGCCGAAGCTTAAAAATCAACACCCACCGTCATGAACACCTGCCGCGGTGCGCTGGCGTGGATCGCATAACGGGTGCCGATCGGATCGGTCGGTGCGAACGAACTCAGCTGCCCCGCGTACCGCTTGTTGGTCAGGTTGGTGGCGTTGAGCGATACCTTGATATCGCGCAGCCCCATGCCCGGGCCGAAGGAATAGCCCAGCCCCGCATCGAAGGTGGTCACGCCCGGCACCGACTGGTCATTGGTATAGGTGTAATAGCGTTTGCCGGTGTACTTGGCGCGCACGCTGGCGAAGAAGCCGTCGCGGTTCCAGCTCAGCTCGCTGGAGGCCATGCGCTGCGGCGTATCGACGGTGATCTTTCCCGCCACCGGTACGACCGCACCGCCGGAGGTGTAGTCGTCCTCGTAGGTGGTCTTGTTCCAGGACAGCGCGTTGTACCACTGCAGGCCGTCGACCGGCTTGAGGATGAAGGTCAGTTCGGCGCCCTGGCTCTTCACCGAGCCGACGTTGATGAAGCGGGTGATGCATTCCGGCCGTGTTCCGACTTCGATGCTGGTGCAGGGGTTGAGTGACAGCAGGCGGTTGTCGAACATCACGTGGTAGGCCGCCAGCGAGGCCTGGTACTTCTCGCCGAAGCGACGGAAACCGGCTTCGAACGTGCGTGATTCTTCCGGCTCAAGGTCATCCACGCTGGCCGCGAAGGACTCCGGCGAAACCTGCAGCGGGCCGCCACTGCCGCCGCCGACGAAGGCGGCGATGTTCTCTGCATACGAGGCAAACACTTCCTGCCGAGGGCTCAGCTTGAAGCTGATCCCGGCCTGCGGCAGCACCGATTCCCTGGCGGTCAAGGTGCCGGAGGCATAGCTCGATTCAGTGCCTGGTTTTGCGCGGGCGGTCATGCGCGTGTTGGGGCTTTTGATGCCCACGTCCACCGTCATCCGATCATCCATGAAGCGCATGCGGTCCTGCACGTAGAACTGCCGTGTGCGGATATCGAAGTCCTGGTCGAACAGGCGACGATCCGGGTGGTTGAGGTAGGTGTCGTCCAGGAACGGGCCGTCGATGTAGTAGAAGTTGCGTTCTACGTTGTGGTCGTTCTTCTCGTACCAGAGCCCGGCCTCCAGTTCGTGGATACCTACGTTCCACGTCAATGCCGCGGTCAGGCCCTGGCGGTTGATGGTGTAGTTGGTGCTGCGGATCGAGATCGGAATTTCGCGATCGGTGCCCGGATGGGAGGGCTGGCCCGGTGCCCACCAGTGGCCTTGCCCGCGGTTGTCGTGGTGGTAGGCCAGCAGTTTCAGGCCTGCGCTGTCGCCGAGCTTCAGGTCGGCATCCAGCGAATACAGGTTGTCGTCGCGCAGTGCGCGGCTCTGGTAGTACGCATCGTCGATGCTGTTGACGCCGCCGCTGAACGCGCAGCGCGCGGGATCACGCGTGGCGGGGGCGCAGTAGGCTGCGGCGACGGCGCGGTCCCAATCCGGTGCGTAGATGTTCCAGTCATAACCCAGGCCGCGGTCCAGCATGCTCTTGGACAGGTAGGCATAGTTGGCCTGGCTGGCGCGCGAGGTCGCGGCGAACGCGCCGAAACGGTTGTCCCCCACCTGCCACACGGCCTTGGCGTTGAACTGGCGCGTGGTCTGGTTCTGGTACGGCGCGGCCCACATGTCCGCGTCCTGGTGCACGCCGGACACATAGGCGGAGAACCCGTTGATGTCGCCGGTATCCACGCGCAGGTAGCCGCGGCGCTGGTTGTCATCGCCTGCGGTAATGCTGGCACGCCCGCCGAATTCAGTGGAAGGGTCCATCGAGAAGTACTGGATAGCACCACCGAGGTTGCTGGTGGACGCCACGCCCAGCGAACCGATGCCCTGCGACAGCTCGGCACCGGCCAGGTTCTCGGCGATCAAGGCGCGCGCGATGCTCAGGCCATTGTAGTTGCCGTAGCTGTTGTCACCCAGCGGGATGCCGTCCAGCGTATAGCCGAGGCGGCTCTTGTCGAAGCCGCGCAGGCTGATGGTCTGCGATTCCTCGTTGGCACCGAAGGCATCGTTGGATTGCACGGAAACGCCGGGCAGGCGATCGAGGATTTTCTGCCCGCTGGTGCCGGGCGGCAGCACCTGCTTGTCCACGGCGGTGATGCGCTGTACCTGGCGGGTTTCACCTTGGCCGATCACCGACACAGCATCCAGCGTCTGCGCGGTGACGGCGGTATCGGCGTTGGATTCGCCAGCGGCGTGGGCGTTGGCGGCGCAAAGCGCGATTGCCACGGCAATCGTCAGGTCTCGGGTCTGCATGTCGTTCCGTTGCATGAGGGGAATGCCCTGCGGGCTGCAGGTCACCAACCACTATGCGAATCCGAAATGACGGGTTCTTGACGGTAAAGCGCAGAATGCGCGCAACTGGGACGGCGTTCGCTTTATGCCGAAGGACCGCGTGCGCCGGCGCCGAAGGTAGCGCCGAGCCATGCTCGGCGAGCGAAGCGGCAGGGGCAAGGGCGTGACGACCAACGGTCGTCACCCACCCGGTCGTCAGCCACCTGGCCGTCACCTACCCGGCTGCATCACCCCATGTACAGACCGCCGTTGACCGCATGGTCCGCGCCGGTCACGTACGCCGCTTCATCCGATGCCAGCCAGCCGCACAGCGCGGCCACTTCCTCCGGCTTGCCGAGACGACGGATCGGCACCGAGGCGGCCAGTCGGTCCAGCACGTCCGGCGGGAAGCTGCTGATCGACTGGCTGGCGATGTAGCCCGGCGAGATGGTGTTGACCGTGACCCCACGGGCGGCGACCTCCGCAGCCAGGGCGCGGCTGAAACCGTGCATCGCCGCTTTCGCCGTGGCGTAGTTCACCTGGCCGATCTGGCCCTTGTGCGCGCTGACCGAACCAATGTTGATGATGCGTCCCCAGCCGCGCGTGGCCATGCCGTCGACCACCTGCTTGGTGATGTTGAACAGCGAGTTGAGGTTGGACGCCATCACCGCATTCCAGTCATCGGCGCTCATCTGGCGGAACAGCACATCGCGGCTGCCGCCGGAATTGTTGACCAGTACATCGACCTCGCCGACTTCGGCGCGCACCTTGGTGAAGGCAGCGGCGGTGGAGCTCCAATCGGTGGCGTTGCCTTCGGAGGCGATGAAGTCAAAGCCGAGGTCACGCTGCTCGCGCAGCCAGCCGGCCTTGCGCGGGGAGTTCGGCGCGCAGCCGGCCACCACCGTGTGGCCCGAGCGCGCCAGGGTCTGGCAGATCGCAGTGCCGACACTGCCCATGCCACTGGTTACGTATGCGATGCGAAGGGTCATTGGGTTCTCCTGGTCCTTTGGCAGGGCCGCATCAGGCGGCCAGCGGGTACAGCGCGAACAGCAGGCTGCCGGCCATCAGCAGCAGGGAGATCATCACCGCCCATTTCAGGGTGAACTTCTGGTGGTCGGCGAACTCCACCTTGGCCAGCCCGACCAGCAGGTAGGTCGAGGGCACCAGCGGGCTGAGCAGATGCACCGGCTGGCCCGCCAGCGAAGCGCGGGCCATTTCCACCGGCGTGATGCCGTAGTTGCCGGCGGCCTCGGACAGGATCGGCAGAACGCCGAAGTAGAAGGCATCGTTGGACATGAAGAAGGTGAACGGCATCGAGGCCAGTGCGGTGATCACCGCCAGGTACGGGCCCCAGCTTTCCGGGATGATCGCCAGGAAGCTGTGCGACATCGCTTCGACCATGCCGGTGTTGTTGAGGATGCCGGTGAAGATGCCAGCGGCGAAGATCAGCGAGACCACCGACAGCACGTTGCCGGCATGGTTGACCACGCGGCGGCGCTGCTCGGCAAGGTTCGGGTAGTTGATCACCAGCGCAATGGCGAAGCCCACCATGAACAGGATCGGCATCGGCAGCAGGCCCATGATCAGCGCGGCCATCAGCGCAGCGGTCAGGCCGAAGTTGACCCACAGCAGCTTGGGACGCTTGATGTCTTCGGCATCTTCGACGGTGGGCAGCGCATCGCCGTCGTCGGACACGCTTGAATCCATCCACGAGCCGCCCTGCGGCAGGGTGACCACGCCAAGGCGACGGCGCTCCTTCATGCCCAGGTACCACGCCAGCACCAGGATGCCGGCGCATGCGATCACCATGGAGGGAATCAGTGGCACGAACACGTCGGCCGGGTCCACGTGCAACGCGGTGGCCGCACGCGCGGTCGGTCCGCCCCACGGGGTGAGGTTCATGACACCGCCCGCCAGGATGGTCACGCAGGTCATGTTCAAGGCATTCATGCCCAGCCGCCGGTAAAGCGGCAGCATCGCCGAGACGGTGATCATGTACGTTGTCGAGCCATCGCCATCCAGCGAGATCAGCATCGCCAGCACGGCGGTGCCCATGACGATCTTCAGCGGATCGCCCTTGACCACGTTGAGGATGATCCGCACCAGCGGATCGAACAGGCCGGCATCGATCATCACCCCGAAGTACAGGATGGCGAACATCAGCATGACGCCGGTGGGCGCGATCTTCTTGATGCCGTCGAGCATCATTTCATCGATGCCGGCGCCGAAGCCGCCCAGCAGCGCGAAGATGATCGGGATGGTGATCAGGGCGACCAGCGGCGACAGTCGCTTGCTCATGATCAAGTACATGAACGTAATGACCATGCCAAAGCCGAGGATGCTGAGCATCATCTGCGGACTCCTTGCGGATTAGTGCGGAAGGGGAGGGGAGAGCGGGGCATCAGAAATCGAACTGGAGGCGGCCGGTGACCGCGCGCGTGCGATCGACGGTGACGTCGGCCAGGCGGTCGCGGTTGCGGCTTTCGATCAGGTTGAGCATGAAGCGCAGGTTGTCGCGCAGGTACCAGTTGCCAGCAAGTGTCCAGGCCTCGGTGCTGCCGTCGCGCAGGTCCGGCAGGCCGACCAGGTGCTGGTCACCGCGCATCTGGTCGTAGCGCAGCGCCAGTTCGAAAGCGCCGGCCTTGTGCCGGATGTCCTTGATGCGGGCGAAGCGCCCGGTTTTGCGATCGTAGCCGCGCGAATCACCGGTCACGAACCAGCTCAGCATGCCGTAGCCGGCCAGTACCTTGCCGCGCTGCAGGCCATCGTCGAACGTGGCGCCGCTGAACTCGCCCTGCCAGGACCACGGCCCACGCACCTGCGCGTACTCCAGCGACCACTTGTCCACGTCGGTATCGCGTCCTGCGGAGAAATCGACCAGGGTCAGGCGGCTCTCATCGGACAGGTGGCCGGCGGGGCGAGGACGAATGCGCAACCCCGGGGCACCGCTGGCGCCGGGGTTGTCATACAGCTCGCGCGCCGCCGAGATGCCAAGGTGCAGCACGTCGCCGGCAGCGGGACTGGGCGCCCACGTGGCACGTCCACCGGCGGCGCGGCCCTTGACCTGCCAGGCGTCGATGCTTTCCAGGCTGTACAGGCTGGCCGCCCAGGTGAAGTCACCCGGATTGGCCTGCCAGGAAGCTCCCAGTCGGTACAGCGGCGCCAGCGAGGTGCCGGCGTTGCCGCGCTCCAGGAAGCTGCCGTAGTTGGAGCCGGTGCGGTCATCGAGTGAGAAGTACTGCTTGAACTGACCCACGGTGAGCCGGCCGGCATCGCCGAAGCTGCGGCTCAGGTACACATCCTTGGCTTCGACGCGGTCACCGGAAAAGTCGGCTTCCATCTTGTAGTCGACCACGAAGAACTTGCCGGATACGTCAAGCCACGCACGCCGCACCTCGGTGTCATCCTTGTTCGGAGTGCCGCGTCCATCGTTGTCGAAGCTGGCGAAATCCAGGTGCAGGCGCCCGCCGATCTCGGCGGTGACCGGCCGGTCATCGTCGGCGGCAAAGACCGGCGCAGCAGCGAACACGGCACAGGCAGCCATCGCACACGTTCCCACGGCCGACCAACGAACAGAAAGAACTTCCACAAACCCTCCCAGGTGCGCGCCCGGCGCGCGGCCAACGTGGGCACCCGGAACGGATGCGAGGCCGCAGTCTCGACCCAGCAAGCTGTCATTCACCTGTCAGCGGTTTGTGCAGCGCAGCGAAATCCCCGTGATCCGGCCACCGAGCATGGCGATGCCGGGCATCCTGCGGGCCGTTGCACGCGACGTTGGCACCGGCTCCTTCGGCTGCCTTTGGCGCCACCGCTCTTCTTTCTTTCAACGCGGCGGCCGGCCACCGGAACCTGTCAGGGCCGGGCGGCGGGGCTGGGCGGGGGCGTTGAGCGCCACGGATGGCGCGAAACGAGGCCCGCAGGAGCGGCTTTTGCCGTCCCCCGCCCAGTCCCGCCGCCCGGCACACCCACGCTTCAGTTCCAAGGCCACGCCGCGAGGGGGTATCACCCGTTCGCCCCACCCCCCGTGCGTTAGCATCTCCACTCCCCCGTACCCGACAACCGCATGCGCCTGCTGCTGGTCGAAGACAACCCGGACCTCGCCGATGCCATCATCCGCCGCATGCGCCGCAACGGCCACGCCGTGGACTGGCAGTCCGATGGGCTGGCCGCCGCCAGCGTCCTGCGCTACCAGCGCTTCGACCTGGTGGTGCTGGACATCGGCCTGCCCAAGCTGGACGGCCTGCGCGTGCTGGCTGGCATGCGCGAGCGCGGTGACAGCACCCCGGTACTGATGCTCACCGCTCGTGACGGCATCGAAGACCGCGTGCAGGCGCTGGACGTGGGCGCCGATGACTATCTGGGCAAGCCATTTGATTTCCGAGAATTCGAAGCACGCTGCCGCGTGCTGCTGCGCCGCGCGCGCGGCCAGGCCAGCGAACTGGTGCAGATCGGTGGGTTCCAGTTCGACAACGCCGCACACCGCGTCAGCCTGGACGGCGAACTGATCGAACTGCCCAACCGCGAATTCCGCCTGCTGGAGATATTGGTCGGCCGGCTGGGACAGGTGGTCGGCAAGGACGAAATCGGCAATGGGCTGTTCGGTTTCGACGACGAAGCCGGGCCGAATGCCATCGAACTGTACGTCGGCCGGTTGCGCCGCAAGCTGGCTGCCGCGCCGCTGCGCATCGTCACCGTGCGCGGCGTGGGCTACATGCTGGAAGCGGTGGACGCGACCGACGGGGGTAGTGATGCGCGGGCATGAGCGGCAGCGGCCGTCATCGCTGCGGCGGACCCTGACCCTGTACCTGGGCGCGCTGCTGGCGGTGTTCGCCGTGGCCTTGTTGTTCGCCGCACGGGATTACGGCCAACGCGCCGCGAACCGTTCCTACGACCACCTTCTGGTGTCCTCGGCGCTGTCCATCGCCGATTCGGTGGCGCTGGTCGACGGGCAGTGGCAGGTGGACCTGCCGTATGCCGCGTTGGACCTGCTGGCGATGGCACCGGAGGACCGCGTGTTCTACCGCGTGGCGGACAGCCGCGGCACGCTGATCACCGGCTATGGGGACCTGCCGTCCGCGCCGCGCAGTGCGAAGCCATCCGGCGACGCCCCGGCTTTGTTCGATGCATCCTACAGCGGGGAAACCGTGCGTTTCGTGGTCGTGGCGCGCAACCTGTCATCGCCCTCGGCGCAGGGCGAGGTACAGGTGCAGGTCGGGCAGACCCGGCGTGCGCGCGAAGCGCTCGCGCAGGAGATGGTGAACCGCGCGCTGCTGGCCATCACCGTGCTGTCTTTGTTGTCGCTGGCGCTGGTCGGTGTCGGCGTACACCGTGCCTTCCGTCCGCTGGTGCGGGTGGAACGCGAGCTGTCGCGGCGAGAACCATCGGACCTGCGTCCGCTGGACGCGCACGTGCCTCGCGAGATGGACCAGATGGTCGCCGCGCTCAACCGCTTCATGGGCCGGCTGTCGACCAGCAACGAAACCCTGCGTTCGTTCATGGCCGAGGCCGCGCACCAGATGCGCACGCCGCTGGCGGCGCTGCGCGCGCAGGCGCAGCTGGCGCTGGATGACGAAGAGCCCGAGGACATGCGGCGCAGCCTGCTGGCGATCGAACGCAACGCCAGCCACATGAGCCGGCTGCTCAACCAGCTGCTCAGCGACGCCAGCGTGATCCATCGCGCCAACCTGCAGCGCTATGCACCGGTCGACCTTGCCGAAGCGGTCCACCAGGCGCTGCACGAGGCCGTGCCGCAGGTCGAGCCGATCCCACGCGTGCACCTTGCAATGAGCACCGGGCCGGTGTGGGTGCAGGGCGACGCGCTGCTGCTGCGCGAAGCGATCAAGAACCTGATCGACAACGCCATCAAGTACAGCGCGGCGGCCCCGTTGCAGGTGGCATTGACCATTGATGGCGACAAGGCCGTGCTGACCGTCGCCGACCACGGTCCGGGCATCGCCCCGGGCGATGCCGAACGGGTCTTCGAGCGCTTCGCGCGTGGCGAAGGTGCCGCTGCCGGCGGGGCCGGGCTGGGGCTTGCCATCGTCAAGCGCGTGGTGGATGCGCACGGCGGGCGGATCGATCTTTCCAACCGTCGCGAAGGGGGCCTGGTGGCCACCATCGTGCTGCCCCGGAGTCTTGCATGATCCGACTGTCTGCCCTTTTCGCCCTGCTGCTGTCCATGCAGGACGCCGCTGCCGCACCCGGCGACGTGCAGCGTTTCGCTGCCACCGGCCCGGCCAACGCGCACCTGCGCATCCATGGCTCGACCGACATCGAAGTATTCGCCGTGGTGATCGCCGACTACCAGCGCCTGCATCCAGGAACGGAAGTGGTGTACGAAGACATCATCACCCAGGACCTGCATGCGCGCTTCCTTCGCCAACGGAAGGCATCCGCCTCGGCCGATCTGCTGATTTCCAGTGGCATGGACCTGCAGGCCAAGCTGGTCAACGACGGGCATGCATTGGCGCACCGCTCGCCACAGACCGAGGCGCTGCCGGCGTGGGCGCAGTGGCGCAGCGAGGCCTTCGGCATCAGCTACGAGCCGGTGGCGATGGTCTACAACACCCGCACGCTGCCTGCCGCGCGCGTGCCGCGGACGCGGCGACAACTGCTGGACCTGTTGCGCGCGCCGGATGCGCCGCTGCGTGGGCGGGTCGGCACCTATGACATCAACCGCAGCAGCGTGGGCTACCTGCTGGCCACGCAGGATGCGCAGCGCGGCAGCATGGCCGGCGCGCTGCTGGGTGCGCTCGGCGACAACCAGGTGCTGCTGGAAGAGCGTACCGGCGTGCTGCTGGACAAGGTCAGCAGCGGCGAGCTGTCGCTGGTCTACAACGTGCTCGGCTCCTACGCGCAGGCGCGCATCGATGACGGCGAGCCGCTGGGCATCGTCGAACCGCAGGATTACACCCTGGTGATGCTGCGTACCGCGCTGATTCCGCGCAACGCGCGCAACAGTGCCGAGGCACGGCGCTTCCTGGACTATCTGCTGTCCCCGCGCGGCCAGCAGGTGCTGTCCCGCGAAGCCCGGCTGATGCCCATCGTGCGGGGGGGCGCGGGCCGCAACGGCAGCCCGGAGCGCAACCTGCGGCCGATCCAGCTCGGGCCTGGATTGCTGGTCTACCTCGATGCATTGAAGCGGCGGCAATTCCTGGACGCATGGAACAGCAGCATGCGTCCGGCGCGCCAGCCGGCATCGATGCAAGGGCAGCGTGGCCCGGCAGCCGCAGCCGACTGAAGTCGGCTCTACAATGCGCGCATGAGCGAACTGAACCTGCTGGTTGCCGACGACCATCCCCTGCTGCGCGCTGCCGTGGTCCATTCGCTGCGACAGGGCCTGCCGCAGGTCAACGTGCGCGAAGTCGCCAGCGCCGAAGCGCTGGAGCAGGCGCTGGACCAGCACCCCGACGTGGACCTGGTGCTCCTGGACCTGACCATGCCCGGCGCGCACGGGTTCTCAGCGCTGCTGCATGTGCGTGGCGCGCATCCGGACATCCCGGTGGTGATCCTTTCTTCCAATGACCACCCGCGCGTCATCCGCCGTGCGCAGCAGTTCGGCGCCGCCGGGTTCATTCCCAAATCGGTGCCGCCGGAGACCATCGGCGAGGCGGTCGCGGCCGTGCTTGATGGGGGGCTGTGGTTCCCTGCGATGGCGGCCGAGCGATCCGACGCCGATGCACTGCTGGCCAGCCGGCTTGCGCAGCTCACGCCGCAGCAGTTCCGGGTGCTGCTGTGCCTGGCCGATGGCCTGTTGAACAAGCAGATCGCCTACACGCTGGGCCTGGCCGAGAACACGGTGAAGGTGCATGTCACCGCCATCCTGAAGAAGCTGGAATGCCACAGCCGCACGCAGGCCGCGGTGCTGGTGAAGGCGCTGGAGCCGGAGGGAGATGCCGGGCTGGTGTAGGGCGGGGTAGCGGCGCGCTGCGCCGCTGCGCTCGCCGACCATGGGTCGGCGCTACCGCTACGGCCGGCGTCACCCGCGGTGGCGCAGCACCCGATGCCTGACGCTCTGGTAGCGCCGAGCCATGCCCGGCGGAAGCGTGGCCGCGCGCTGCGCCGCTGCGCTCGCCGACCATGGGTCGGCGCTACCGCTACGGCCGGCGCTACCCGCGGTGGCGCAGCACCCGGTGCCTGGCGCCCTGGTAGCGCCGAGCCATGCTCGGCGGAAGCGTGGCCGCGCGCTGGGCCGCTGCGCTCGCCGCCCACGGGTCGGCGCTACCGCTACGGCCGGCGTCACCCGCGGTGGCGCAGCACCCGATGCCTGACGCCCTGGTAGCGCCGAGCGATGCTCGGCGGAAGCGTGGCCGCTATGACCGGTGCTACCCGCGGTGGCGCAGCAGCAACTGGGTCATCAGGGCACGCAGCGCGGGCGGACGTACCGGTTTTGCCAGGAAGCCCCAGCCGTTGTCAGCCGCCATCGCCCTTAGCGCGTCATCGCGTTCGGCAGTGACCAGCACCACCGGCGGCCGCGCCTGCCAGCGTTCGCACAGCGCCTCATACAGCGTCGGCCCATGGAAATCGCCCATGCGCACGTCCAGCAGCAACAGCTCCGGTGCCTGCCCGGCGTGGGCAGCATCCAGCGCGGCCTGGGGGCCTTCGGACTGTTCGACATCGCAGCCCCATTTTTCCAGCAGGGCACGCGTGGCGGCGCTGACATGCGCGTCGTCATCGATGGCCCATACCCGGCGTCCACGCAGTGGACTGTCTGCCGTGGTCTCCACCACCACCGGCGCGTGGACTGTCATCGAAGCCAGCACCTCGTCCGCCCGGCCCAGTGGCACGGCCACTTCGAACATCGTGCCGCTGCCCAGCACCGAGCGAAGCCGGATCGGATGCCCCAGCAGGCGCCCGATGCGTTCGACGATCGCCAGGCCCAGTCCGGTGCCGCGTTCCTGGCCATCATGCAGGCGGCGGAATTCTTCGAAGATTTCCTTGTGCAGGCTTTCCGGGATGCCCGGGCCCTGGTCATGGACCTGGATCCACAGGCGGCTGCCTTCGCGGCGGCAGCCCAGCAGCACGCGGCCACGCTGGGTGTAGCGCAGCGCATTGGACAGGAAATTCTGCAGGATGCGCCGCAGCAGGGCCTCGTCGCTGACCACCACCGCGGCGGTAGGCACCCAGCGCAGCTGCAGTCCACGGCCTTCGGCGGCGATGCCGAACTCGCGGGCCAGCGTCTCCAGCAGCGGGTTCAGCGCGAAAGCCCGCACCCGTGTCTGCAGGCTGCCCGATTCCAGCCGGGAAATGTCCAGCAGGCTGACCAGGATCGCATCCTGCGCCGACAACGCCGCTTCGATGTGGTCGGCGGTCTGCTGCTGTTCGCCATCGGCCAGCTTGCCGCGCAATACCGACACGAACATACGCGCGGCATTCAGCGGCTGCAGCAGGTCATGCACGGCCGAGGCGACGAAGCGGGTTTTGTAGCGGTTGGCCTGCTCGGCCTCGCGCCGCGCCTCATCGAGGTCGTGGGTGCGCTCGGCCACGCGGTGTTCCAGCGCGTCGGCCAGCGAGCGAAGCTCGCGCGCGGCGTTCTTGTAGCTGGTGATATCGGCATAGCTGGTGACGAAGCCGCCGTCGGGCAGCGGATTGCCGCGGATTTCCAGCACCGTGCCGTCGTCTTTCTCGCTTTCGCGCATGTGCGGGCGGCCGCTGCGCAGGTGGTTGAGGCGGCGTTCGATGGCTTCGTCGATGGGCCCTGGCCCGAGCAGGCCGCGACGCGCATTGAAGCGGAAAATCTCCTCGATCGGCCGTCCTACCTGCACCAGTCCCGGCGGAAAGCGGAACAGCTCCAGGTAGCGCGAATTCCAGGCGACCAGCTGCTGCTGGCTGTCGATGATCACCACGCCCTGCGGCAGGTGTTCCAGGCTGCGGCTCAGCCCGCGGTCGGCATCCTGGGCGGCCTGCAGCAGGCCATCCTGCGCGCTGCGTAGTTCCTGGGCATGCTGCTTGAGCAGGATTTCCAGTTCGCGCCGGCTGCGCTGGCGATGCGCCGAAAGGCGCCGTCGCTGCTGCACGAACAGCACCAGGAAACCCAGCGCCAACCATGCCGTGCCGCCGCCGATGGCCGCACTGCGCGCCACCGCGCCGGCCGCGCCGGCATCGTGCAGCAGGTGCAGGTGCCAGTTTTCTTCGGGCAGGTCGATGGTCTGCCACAGCAGCGGGCGGGGCATTGCCGGATCGGCCATGCGCACGATCCGGCCACCGTCATCCAGCACCCGCTCGGTGCGCGCGCGCAGCGGCTGCAGCGAGCGGTCTGCATACTGGCGGCTGGCCAGCATCTCGCTGCGCTCTTCCCTGCCCAGTGTCCGCAGCAGGCGGTAACGCCAGGGATCCTGGTTGGACAGGAACACCACGTCGTGGTTGTCGCTGGCCAGCACGATGTCCGGGCTGGCCACCCATTCCTGTTCCAGCGCGGACAGTTCGATCTTGATCACCACCACGCCCAGACGGGTGCCGTCGGCAGCGTCGATGGCGTGGGACAGGAAATAACCGGGCACGCCGGTGGTCATGCCGATGCCGTAGAAACGGCCGTGGCCGGCCGCCATCGCCTGCAGGTAATACGGCCGGTAGCTGTAGTCTTCGCCGACGTTGCTGGAGGGCTGGTCCCAGTTGCTGGCCGCCACCGCCACGCCATCGCGCCCGACCAGGGTCAGGGTGGACGCACGGGTCACCTGGTTGGCTTGGGACAGCTTCAGGTTCAATCGCTGGCGGTCGGCCGGATCGGGCGCGCTGCGCAGCGCGGCAAGCAGGTCCGGATCCAGTGCCATCACCTGCGGCAGGGTGCCGAAACGGTCGATCCGCTGCTGCAGCCCCTGTCCGTAGAGCTGCAACTGGCGCCGCACCTGCGCGCTTTCACCGGCCAAGGCGCGCTGGCCGGCGAAATGCCCGGCTGATACCGCGCACAGTGCGGTCCCGCCGATCATCACCAGCAGGGTCATGGCGAGCTTGCGGTAGCGGCCGAGCCGGTACATGCGGAGAGTCTACGGGCAGAGCGGGTCGATGACCCGCTCAGTCACCCGGCCCGGCTCAGAAATGCATCTGGGCGCGGACTTCGAAGATTTCCGGCTTGGTATGCACGCCGCGACGGCTGGCATCGGCCTTGATGTAGTTGGCCTGGAACTTGAAGTGGCTGGTCAGGTACCAGTTGGCACCCAGGGTCCAGTTGTGTTCACGGCCACCGAGCACGTCGGCGTCGTCCAGGTCCAGGCGGCTGTAGCGCGCCAGCACTTCCACCGCGCCGTAGTCACGCGCCGGCTTGACGTTGGACACGCTGCCGCTGCTGTAGCCGCGCGATTCGCCGGTCAGCACCCAGCTGCCCATCACGTACTGGCCGTTGCCGGTGTAATCCGGTTTGCCTTCGCGGGTGATGGTGGCCTGCAACGCTTCGGCCTGGACCGAGAACGGACCACGGATGAAGATGCCTTCCAGGCCGGCGCGGTTGACCTTGTCGGCGGTGACCAGCGCACCGGAATCGACCAGGCGAAGGTCGGTCAGGCCGGCCTCCGGACGCGCGCGGAAACGGGCGGTCGCTTCGTGGTGCACGTCGCGGCCATCACGCCAGCCACGCGGGTTTTCCTGCGACAGCGCCAGGCCCAGGTGCAGCACGTTGGCTTCAGCCTTGACCGGGGTCCACACCGCACGCACCGCCTGCATGGTGCCGGGGTTGTCTCCCTGCAGGTCCTTGCCACCGTACAGACCGGCCTGCAGCAGGTAGGCCGGGCGCTCCAGCATCCAGTCCACGCCGGTACGACGACCGGCATAGAACGCCTGCACCGGCATCGCGAATTCCATGAAGCTGCCGGCGCGCGAGCTGGTCACCGCATCCAGGCCGACCGGGGTCTTCATGTAGCCGAAGCGGAACTTGCCGATGTCCTGCCCGACGAACGCCTTGCTTTCCAGGCGCAGGTACACGTCCAGCCAGGTATCGGACTGGAAGTCGTAGTACACCATGGCGTCATACACGCCCTTCTTCTTCAGCGTGGCGCCGAATTCCTTGCGGCGCACGGCATCGGCGTTCTCGATGTCGCCGGAGAAGTTGTTCCAGTCGTAGGCGATGTTGCCGGTGGCGGCAAGCTCGGTGCCATCAGCGAACGACACCTTGGTCGGCCAGTTGTCAAAACCAGCCGCATTGGCCAGCAGCGGGCTGGCGGCCAGGGACAGGGCAAGCAGGGTCGGGGTCATTCGCATGGGACGGCGGATCTCTATTCGGGAAAGGTGGAACTACACGATCACCCGACGGTGCGGGGTCGTTGCGACCGGCGCAGTGTAGGCGCAGAAACGGGCCGTATGCAGCCTGAACCGGGGGGGTAGTACCAATAGGTTATCTGCTGATGCGTCCGCGCGGCGTACAAAGGGCGCCATCCGATGCCGCACCGCGTGTCCTTCGTGGCGTTGGCGTCATCAGTCCCTTCCGGAGCCCGCCATGCACGTTCCCGCCGCTTCCCCGGTGCCGACCAAGCCGCTGCCGTTCTATCGCCAGCTGTATTTCCAGGTGGTGGTCGCCATCATCCTCGGTGCCGTCCTGGGCCATTACGAGCCGCTGGTCGGCGAAAAGATGAAGCCGCTGGGTGATGCGTTCATCAACCTGGTGAAGATGATCATCGCCCCGGTCATCTTCCTGACCATCGTCACCGGCATCGCCGGCATGACCCACCTGCGCACCGTGGGCCGGGTCTTCGCCAAGGCGATGGCGTACTTCATGTTCTTCTCCACGCTGGCACTGGTCGTGGGCATGATCGTGGCGCACGTGGTGCAGCCGGGCGCGGGCATGAACATCAACCCGGCCGACCTGGACCAGACCGCGGTCAACAGCTACGTGCAGAAGTCGCACGAGCTCACCCTCGTCGGCTTCGCGATGGACATCATCCCCAAGACGCTGGTCAGCGCGTTCGTGGACGGCAACATCCTGCAGGTGCTGTTCGTGGCGGTGCTGTTCGGCATCGCGCTGGCACTGGTGGGCGAGAAGGGCAAGCCGGTGCTGAACTTCCTGGAGGCGCTGGTCGCCCCGGTGTTCAAGCTGGTGCACATCCTGATGCGCGCCGCCCCGATCGGTGCGTTCGGTGCCATCGCCTTCACCATCGGCAAGTATGGCGTCGGCTCGCTGATCAACCTGGCCTGGCTGGTCGGCTCGTTCTACCTGACTGCCTTCCTGTTCGTGGTGGTGATCCTGGGCGCGGTGGCCCGCCTGTGCGGCTTCTCGGTGTTCAAGCTGGCCCGCTACCTGAAGGCCGAACTGCTGCTGGTGCTGGGCACGTCCTCTTCGGAGTCCGCGCTGCCCTCGCTGATGGAAAAGATGGAACGCGCCGGCTGCAGCAAGTCGGTGGTCGGCCTGGTTGTTCCCACCGGCTATTCGTTCAACCTGGACGGCACCAACATCTACATGACCCTGGCGGCGCTGTTCATCGCCCAGGCCACCAATACCGAGCTGAGCCTGGGGCACCAGATCGCCCTGCTGCTGGTGGCGATGCTGAGCTCCAAGGGCGCCGCCGGCGTCACCGGTGCCGGCTTCATCACCCTGGCCGCGACCCTGGCGGTGGTGCCGGAAGTACCGGTGGCCGGCATGGCGCTGATCCTCGGCGTGGACCGCTTCATGAGCGAGTGCCGCTCGCTGACCAACTTCATCGGCAACGCGGTGGCCACCGTGGTGGTTTCGCGCTGGGAAGGCGCACTGGACCGCGACCGCCTGAAGCTGGCGCTGGATGGCCGCGAAAGCGAGCTGCCGCCGCCGGTCGACGCGGCCCTGCCGCTCGCCTCTGCCAAGATCTGACCCTTCCACGTCAGGATGCGGGGCCCGTCAGCAATGACGTGGCCCCGTAGCTTTTTCCGCGCTGCCAGGCATTCGTTGTCACACCCGCGTAGGGGGCGCAGCGCGATGCTTGGCAACACGCTGGAACCGGCAGGGTTGGTGCGCTGCAGCACTCGCGCGACAGCCCCGCGACAGGTCCAGCTCGTACAACGGGGGTATGATCCCCTGTCCCCCTTGCCCATTCATGTGCCCAACGTCGATGTCCAAAGAAGATTTCAAACAGGCCGCCCTCGATTACCACCGCATGTCGCCGCCGGGCAAGATCAAGGTCACGGCGACCAAGCCGATGCTGACCCAGCGTGATCTGTCGTTGGCCTATTCGCCCGGCGTTGCCTACGCCTGTGAGGCGATCATGGCCGACCCGCAGCAGGCCAGCGAGCTCACCGCTCGCGGCAACCTGGTGGCGGTGATTTCCAATGGCACCGCCGTGCTGGGCCTGGGCAACATCGGTCCGCTGGCCGGCAAGCCGGTGATGGAAGGCAAGGGCGTGCTGTTCCAGAAGTTCGCCGGCATCGATGTGTTCGACATCGAAATCGACGAGCTGGACCCGGACAAGCTGGTCGACATCATCGCCTCGCTGGAGCCGACCTTCGGCGGCATCAACCTGGAAGACATCAAGGCGCCGGAGTGCTTCATCGTCGAGCGCAAGCTGCGCGAGCGGATGAAGATTCCGGTGTTCCATGACGACCAGCACGGCACGGCGATCATCGTCGGTGCGGCGGTGCTGAACGCCATGGCGATCACCGGCAAGAAGATCGAAGAAGTGAAGCTGGCGACCACGGGCATGGGCGCGGCCGGCATCTCCTGCGTCAACATGCTGGTACAGCTGGGCCTGAAGCCGGAAAACATCCTGGCCTTCGACCGCGACGGCGTGATCCACACCGGCCGCACCGACCTGGATCCGGAAAAGGCGCGCTATGCGCGTGACACCGACAAGCGCACCCTGGCCGAGATCGTCGACGGGGCGGACATCTTCCTGGGCCTGTCGGCACCGGGCATCCTGACTGCCGACATGGTCAAGACCATGGCGCCGGATCCGGTGATCTTCGCGCTGGCCAACCCGACCCCGGAAATCATGCCCGAAGACGTGCGCGCGGTGCGTACCGACGCGATCATCGGCACCGGTCGTTCGGACTACCCGAACCAGGTCAACAACGTCCTGTGCTTCCCTTACCTGTTCCGCGGCGCGCTGGACGTGGGCGCCACCGCGATCAACGAAGACATGAAGATCGCCTGCGTGCGCGCCATCGCCGCGCTGGCGCGTCGTGCGGCCACCGACATGGGCTCGGCCTACGGCGGTGACACCCCGAGCTTCGGCCGCGAATACCTGATTCCGCGCCCCTTCGACCGCCGCCTGCTGGTCGAGTTGTCCGCTGCCGTGGCCCAGGCCGCGATGGATTCCGGCGTGGCCACACGGCCGATCGCCGACATGGCCGCCTACCGCCAGAAACTGTCCGAGTTCGTCTACCGCACCAGCCTGATGATGAAGCCGGTGTATGACCGCGCGCGCACCGACAAGCAGCGCGTGGTGTACGCCGAAGGCGAGGAAGAAGTGGTGCTGCAGGCGGTGCAGAACGTGGTCGACGAGGACCTGGCGCACCCGATCCTGATCGGCCGCCCGGACGTCATCGAGGCGCGCATCGAACGACTGGGCCTGCGCCTGAAGATCGGCGAGAACATCCAGGTCACCAACATCAACGATGACCCGCGCTTCAACGAATACTGGCAGTACTACCACGCGCTGACCGGCCGTCGTGGCGTCACCGTGGCCGCAGCGAAGAACCTGATGCGTTCGCGCCCGACGCTGATCGCCGCGGTGATGGTGGCGCGTGGTGAAGCCGATGCCCTGCTGACCGGCGTGGTCGGCCGCTTTCACAAGAAGCTCGGTTACGTGCGCAGCGTGCTGCCGCTGGAATCGAAGGTCACCTCGACCTCGGCCATGACCGGTGTGATCAACCAGCAGGGCGTGTTCTTCTTCGTGGACACCCACGTGCAGGAAGATCCCACTGCCGAACAGCTGACCGAAGCCACGCTGCAGGCGGCCTACCGCATGAAGCTGTTCGGCATCGAGCCGAACGTGGCGCTGCTGTCGCACTCCAACTTCGGCAGCCACGATTCGAAGGACGCGCTGAAGATGCGCCAGGTGCGCGAGATGCTGCTCAAGCGTAATCCACGCTTGAACGTGGACGGCGAGATGCAGGGTGACACCGCGTGGGATGAAGCACTGCGGCAGAAGCTGCTGCCGGGCTCGACCCTTAGCGGTCGCGCCAACCTGTTCGTGCTGCCGAACCTGGAAGCGGCCAACATCGCCTACAACCTGGTGCGCGTGTTCACCGACGGCGTGGCGATCGGCCCGATCCTGATGGGCGTGGCCAAGCCGGCGCACATCCTGACCAGCAGCGCGACCTCGCGCCGGATCCTGAACATGACCGCGATCGCTGCGGTGGATGCGCAGATCCGCAAGCAGCTGGAGGCTGAAAAGAAGGCCTGAGGCCTTCTTTTCAACCTCCGCTGCCCACGCATTCCACCTTATCCCCGCGCCGTTGGCGCGCCCCCTTGAGCAAACCGCCAGCGGTTTGCCCACGCATTCCACCTTATCCCCCCGCCGTTGGCGCGCTCCCTTGAACAACAAGGGGGCTCTGCTTCGGATGGGTTACGGGCGCGGTAGTGTCGAGCTTGCTCGACACCGGCTCTACCGATGTGTTTCAGCAGCGTACGCGGCCCACAGGGCAGGCAATGCCTGACCGGTCTGCTCCTTCCACAGTGCCGGTGTATACGCGCCGCTGCGCAGCGCGTCATCGAGGGCCTTCACCAGGCCCGGATGGGCCGCCTCGCTCCACTTCAGGAACGCACCTGTCACCCGATAGCCGGTGTCGAAATTCTGCCCGTCCTTTACCGCGAGCGGCAGCGCCCAGCCGGCGGCGGTGTTGTCCACGCCGTAGCGGTCACGCGCATAGTCGGCGATGCCTTCCACCAGCCAGCCAGGTACCCGTTCGTTGGCGTACTCCGGGTAGCCCTGCACGATGTGCATGGCCTCATGGGTCACCAGGTCGGTATCGCCAGGGTGCTTGGACAGCCACGCCGGATTGATGGTGATCGTCGCCGCCTCGGCCTTCTCCCCGACATAAGCGATGCCGTCGTATGCCGGATCGATCACGATGGCGGCCTGTGTCGGTGCCATCGGATGGAAGTCGGCGCGCTGCGGCAGGTAGGCCTTGAAGAACGTGTCGATGATCCGCTGGCGCATCGCCCCCGGCAGCGCATCGTGAGCGTCCTGGTAGCGCAGGGTCACGCCGCCCCGCTGCTGCGTTGCTTCGCAGGCACACGCGGCAGGGGAGGCGAGCAGGCACAGCGCAGCCAGTGCGCCTGGCAGCAGGCAAAGCGAAGCACGGTTCATGGTGTCGTCCCTGCGGCCAGCAGCTCCACTTCCGCCAGTTGCATCCGCCCGGGCGCACCAATGCGCAGGCGGTATTGCGCATACCGGCCCGGCTTGGCAATGCGGAACGGACGGGTCTGGCGGGCCCAGGCGAAGTCTTCGGCGCTGCGTGTATCCAGCGTGGTCCAGCGACCGCCGGCGGTGCGTGCTTCCAGCGTCCAGGCGCCGCCACGGATGCTGTTCTCGCCACTGGTCAGGGTATACATCGACGGCGCACCGTCGGCGATGCCGCTGAACACCACCGTTGCCTTCGCGCCCAGCGGCGCAGCCGTCGTGGCGTTGTCATCGACCAGCGCGTCCAGTGCGCGACCGTCTTCCAGCCGCGCCTGCGCGCCCTTGGCCAGCAGGTCATGCAGCAGGGCAGGGCGCTCGCCGCGCGCGGTCAGCGACGGCAGCACATCGCCCTCGCCGGTGCCCCAGCGCGACGGCTGCGGACCCATCTGGAAGTCCAGCGTGGCGCCGGCGGCGACGATGTCATGCGGCAGCCAGGTCTTCGTCCATGGCTTGCCGTTGACCTTCAATGACTGCACGTAGACGTTGGCCGGGGAGTTGTCGGCCGCATTGACGGTCAGCACCGCGCCGTCCTGCAGGGTGACCTTGGCGTGCCGGAACAACGGCGAGCCGATCGCGTACTCCGGTGCACCCATCCGTAGTGGATACAGCCCCAGCGAAGCGAAGACATACCAGGCCGACGTCTCGCCGTTGTCCTCGTCACCGGGGTAGCCCTGGCCGATCTCGCTGCCCACGTACAGGCGCGCCAGGATCTCGCGCACATGCTTCTGGGTCTTCCACGGCTGTCCGGTGTACAGGTACATCCAGGGGATGTGGTGCGAAGGCTGGTTGCTGTGCGCGTACATGCCCATGCGCACATCGCGGGCTTCGGTCATTTCATGGATCAGCCCGCCGTAGGAACCGGCAAAGGCGGGATCAGCGGTTTCCGGCGTGGCGAAGAACGTATCCAGCTTGGCGGCCAACGCCTCGCGCCCACCGTACAGCGCCGCCAGCCCCTCGCCATCGTGGGCGGCGGTGAAGGCGAACGTCCAGCCATTGGATTCAGTGTAGTCATGGCCCCAGACGCGTGCGTCGTAGTCCTTGGCAGCCACGCGCCAGCTACCATCTTCGCGGCGACCCTGGAAGAAACCGGCGGCCGGATCGAACATGGTGGAGTAGGCCGCTGCGCGGTGGCCGAAGTAGTCCGCTTCGGTGGCATAACGTTCGCGCTCGGCGCTCGAGCGGGCGTGGCCGGCCAGCCGGGTCGCCATGTTGGCGATGCCGAAATCGTTGAGCGCGCCTTCCATCGTCCACGACATGCCTTCGTGCACGTCGGCGCTGGCAAAGCCGGTGAAGGGGGAACGGTCCATGCCCTTGCGGCCGACATGCCGATCCGGCGGCACCACGGTGGCATTGCGCAGTGCGGCGGCATACGCGGTATCGACCTCGAAGCCGCGCACGCCCTTCAGCCAGGCATCGGCGAAGGCAACGTCCGAACTGGTACCGACCATCAGGTCGGCGTAGCCCGGCGATGACCAGCGCGCGACCCAGCCGCCGGCCTTGTACTGTTCCAGGAAGCCCTGCACCAGCGTGCCGGCATCCTCGGCGCGGAACAGTGCGTAGGCGGGCCAGGTGGTGCGGAAGGTGTCCCAGAAGCCGTTGTTGACGTAGACCTTGCCATCGCGGATGGGTGCGAAACTGCGCACCGCACTGCCATCGGAGTCCTCCGCTGCGCTGGCCTGGCTGGCGTAGCGCCACTCCGGCGCCTGTGCGGTGCCGACGTTCTCGTGGCCGGAATTGGGGAACAGGTAGAGCCGGTAGAGATTGGAGTACAGCGTGGTCTTCTGGTCGTCGCTGGCATCGCCGATGTCGAAGGCACCCAGTCGCGCATCCCACGCATCCTGCGCGCGGGCGGCGACGCGTTCCAGGTCATCGTCGGCGCTCAGTTCCAGGGCCAGGTTGTGGCGCGCCTGCTCCACCGAAATCAGCGAGGTGGCGATGCGCATGTTGACCTGGCGATCGCTGCCCGCGTCGAACTTGATGTAGCCGGTCGGGCGCCCGGTCTGCAGCGTGCCACTACTGCGCCAGGGACGGTCGAAACTCGCCACCACATACATGCGCGTGGCACCGTTGGACAGACCGCTGCGGGTATCGGTGTAGCCGGACAGGGTCTGGCTGGCAGCGTCCAGGGTCAGCCCGCCGCGCGCATCGACGTTGTCGAACAGCAGGTTGGCATCGCCCGTGGCCGGGAATTCAAAACGGAACAGCGCGGCGTGGTCGGTCGGTGCGATCGAGGCGGCGATGCCGTTGTCGAAGCGCACGTCGTAGCGATGCGGACGCGCGTTTTCCTGGTCATGCGAGAACGCAAGCGCGCGCTTGGCGCGGTCCGCTTCGGGCACGCCCCGGCTGGACGATGGCATCACCTGGAAGGTCTGCCGGTCGCCCATCCACGGGCTGGGCTGGTGGCTGAGCGACAGCGCCTGCAGGCGCGGGCGGTTGTCCGCGTCGTTGTGCTCGTTCCAGCGGTACAGCCAGTTCAGCACGCCGGCGTCGGTCACCGGTGTCCAGAAATTGAAACCATGCGGCATCGCCGTGGCGGGGTAGTTGTTGCCACGCGAGAAGCGCCCGTTGGACTGCGTGCCACGCGTGGTGAGCACCCGGTCGGACGGCCGCAGCGGGGCCGCCGAAGGCGCTGCATCCAGCTGCACATCGTCGATCCAGCCCGACACCGGCTTGCCCGCTGCGCTGGCCACTTCCAGCTCCACCGCTACCACGCGGCGGCCGCGCAACGCGGGCACATCGCCCAGACGCACGGACTTGCGCGCCCACTGCTGCGGATACAACGTCTTCGAATCGCCTTGGGCGGTGGCGCCCAGCGCGAACCCGTGCTGGTCACGCACGGCGCTGGCCGACACCCGCTGGCCGTCGTCAAGCAGCAGGTCCAGCGAGACATACGTGGAAGCGACGGTATCGCCGTCCACGATTTCGGGCAGCACCATCCAGCTCAGGGTGGTGTCGGCGTCGATCTGCTGGTCGGTCGCCAGCAGCACCCGGCGGGCGGTGCCACCGGTGCTGCGGTACTGCACGGCGCGCTGGCCGCTGTAACCCACGCCGGCCTTGGCCGCGTAGGGGTCTGCCGGGCCGGCGCCGACGCGCAGGCTCAGCGCCCCGCTGGCCGCCGCCGCAGGCATCGCTTGACCGGCCTCGAACGAGGTGGAAAGCGCGGCCGCATGGGCGGCGGGAAGCATGGCCAAGGCCAGCGCGAGGCACAGCGGCGCGCGGCGCGCACGGTCAGACGCATTACGGGGCATTGCGGTCTCCTCCCAGAGCAACGCGGACCATCCTGCAACACGCATGTTGGCGCTGACAAGTGCATTTGGTTCGATCCAAATTGGTGCATCGCGCCATATGGAACGATCCAAATCTTCGCATCCGGCCACAGCCATGGCCGCCGCCGTCGCCGACCCTGCGCCGCGGCGGGTGCTAGAATCGCAGGCCTCGCAATCCCCTTCACGATGCCCGCCATGAGCCATACCGCCACCGCTCCCGCCAACGCTGAAAAGCGTTACACCGTGCACCGCGGCGACCTGCCGCTGAGCTGCCCGACGCCGGAGATGGCGCTGTGGAACTCGCATCCGCGCGTGTACCTGCCGATCGAAGACGAACCCAACGGCGAAGCCAAGTGCGCCTATTGCGGCGCCGTCTTCGTGCTGGCCGACTGATCGGGCGCCTGACCTGATGCGCCGATTGACCGTGGTGCAGTTGCTGCCGGCGCTGCACTCCGGTGGTGTCGAGCGCTCTACGCTGGAAATTGCCGCCGCGCTGGTCCAGGCCGGCCACCGTGCGCTGGTGGTGTCTGCCGGTGGGCGGCTGGTCGAGCCGTTGTTGGCCAGCGGCGCCGAGCACCTCACGCTGGATATCGGACGCAAGTCGCTGCTGACCCTGCGCCACATGCCGACGTTGCGGCGCCTGTTTGCCGAGGTCGGCGCGGATATCGTGCACGCTCGCTCGCGGCTGCCGGCCTGGCTGGGCCTGCATGCCGTGCGCGCGCTACCTGCCGCGCAGCGCCCGCACTGGGTGACCACCGTGCACGGACTGAACTCACCGGGACGCTACAGCGCGGTCATGACCACCGGGGAGCGGGTGATCTGCGTGTCCGAAACCGTGCGCGGCTTCGTCCAGCTGCACTACCCCGCGGTGCCAGCGCAGCGCCTGCAGGTGATTCCGCGCGGCGTGGATACGGCACAGTTCCCCCGTGTCGGCAGCCACGACAAACGCCCCAGGCTGGCGCTGGCAAAGGACCACCCCTGGCTGACGGAAGTAGCGGCCCCGTTGCTGCTGCTGCCCGGCCGCGGTACCCGGTTGAAGGGGCACGTCCACGCCCTGCAGCTGCTGGCACGCCTGCATGCGGCCGGGGTGATGGCGCAGCTGTGGATGCTGGGCACGGACGAACCCGGGCGCGAAGCCTACGTACAGGAACTGCGCCGGCAGGCGCAGGCACTCGGGGTCGGCGATGCCGTGCACATCAGCGCTCCGACCTCGCAGATCGCCCAGGCCTACGCCGCCAGTGACCTGGTCCTGCAGCTGTCCGACAAGCCCGAAGCCTTTGGTCGAACCGTGGTCGAGGCCCTTTCCGTAGGTCGACCGGTGCTGGGCTGGGACCACGGCGGCGTGGGCGAACTGCTCCGGCAGCTGCAGCCTGGCGGCGCGGTCGCTCTGGGCGACATGGACGCGCTGGGTGAACGCGCGCTGGCCTTGCTGGCCGGTTCCCCGTCGCTGCCGGCGCGTATCCCGTTTACCCTGCAGGCCATGCAACGCGACACCCTCCGCCTGTATGCCGACCTTGCCAGCTGACCCGCTACCCGCCGTGATCGATGATCGCGCCGGTCGCTGGGCGCCCTGGGTCGTGCTGGCGTTCGTGGCGCTGTGGCCGTTGCCCGGCATCGCCGAAGGGGTGCTGGCGCTGGGTGCGATCTACGCTGCCGTGCGCATGGTCACCCGCCGCCTGCAGGGCCAGCCGCGCCTGCTGAGTCCACCGGCCTGGGCGCTGACCAGCATCCTGTTCCTCGGCTACTGGCTGCCGCAGGCATTTTCCGCGCTGGATGCAGTGGATCCTTCAGCGGCCTGGACCAAGACCGCAGCCGGTCTGCGCTACCTGCCTTTCATGTGGCTGGTCGCCATTGCGGTGGCCACGCCGGCCCGGCGCGCGTTGACCCTGGGCGGGCTGGCGGTGATCACCGCAGCGTGGACGCTGGATGCCCTGGTGCAGGCGGCCGCCGGCACGAGTCCGTGGTTCTGGTCGCTGGACCAGCTCAAGCAGCTGGTCAGCCAGCGTCCGCTGTGCAGCCCGGAAGAGGCCGCCCTTGCCGACCGCCTGAGCGGTGCACTGGGACCGTGCACCCTCAAATTCGGCCAAGTGCTGGCCAGCCTGTCGGCCTTCCTGCTGCTGCCCGTAGCCGCCCGTTTCGGCCGTGTCGGCTGGCTGCTGGCCACCCTTGCCGTGGGCGTGGTGCTGCTGTTGGCCGGCTCGCGTGCGTCCTGGGTGACGTTCGCGCTGGTGGCGGCGTACAGCGGCTGGCGCGTGATGGGCGGACGCCGGCTGCTCTTGCTGGCTGCGTTCGCGGTGATGGTGGCAGCGGGGCTGGCCTACAGCGTTCCGCAGCTGCGTGAGCGCGTGGACCGCACCGCGCAGGCCTGGGAAGGCGATGACGATGGTTTGGAGCAGGCGCTGTCCGGCCGTGGCCGGATCTGGTCCGCGGCGGGCTGCATGATCCAGGCGCATCCGATCAACGGCGTGGGCGCGCGCGGCTTCCGCGATGCCTATCCAGGCTGTGACCCGGCCGCCGGAAGCACCGGTGTCTGGGGCGCGGGACCGGCGCTGCACGCGCATCAGATCGTGCTGGAAATCCTGGCCGAAACCGGGGTGATCGGCCTGCTGTTGTGGCTGGCGGCGGCCGCGCAGGCGTGGCGGGCATGGCGGTTTGCGCCGCCGTCGGCACGTGAGCGGGCGCGGCCGGCGATGCTGGCGCTGGCGGTCACGGTGTTCCCGTTGAATACCCACCTGGCGTTCCATTCCACGTTCTGGGGTGGGGTAACGGTACTGCTGGCGGCGTTGTTCGCGGGCAGCCTGCTGGCGCGGGACGAGCCGGGTTCCAGCGGCTAGACCCGCTCCACATGCTCAGCGCATGTCGGCTGTCGGTAACGCCGACCCATGGTCGGCGGAAAGCCTCGGGCCGCGTTTTTGCGCCATCCGCCGACCATGGGTCGGCGCTACCCGAAGCAGGACGCGGATTGTTTCTACTTGTAATAGGAACTGCGCCCGCCGGGTTGGCGCTTGAAGCGGCGGTGGATCCAGAGGTACTGGTCCGGGGCCTCGCGCACCATCTGTTCGATGGCCTGGTTGACCCGCGCGGTATCGGCTTCCACGTCCTGGGTCGGGAAGTTGTCCAGCGGTGCGCCCACCTTCAGATAGTAGTCGCCGCCTTCGCGGCGATGGAAGTACGGCACGACCGCGCAGCCGGTCATCCGGGCCAGCTGGTGGGTGGCGGTGATGGTGGCGGCGGTGTGCCCGAAGAAGGGCACGAACACGGTGTCCTTGCCGCGCATGTCCTGGTCCGGCGCGTACCAAAGGAACCCGCCTTTCTTCAGGTGCCGCACGCTGGCGCGGATGTCTTCGTTGGCGAACATCGCCGTGGCGTAGCGCAGCCGGCCGAACTTCACCGCCCATTCGTAGACCGGGTTGCGGTGCTTGCGGTACATGCCGGCCAGCTCGACGTGGTCGCACAGCAGGCGCCCGCACATCTCCAGGGTCATGAAATGGCCTGAAACCAGCAGCACGCCACGACCTTCGGCCTTCAGCTTCTGAAGGTGCTCCACGCCTTCCACGTGCACGCGCGGGCGGATGGTGGCGATGCTGCCCCACCAGGCGCGGGCGAACTCGAAAATGCCCACGCCGAGTGCATCGAAGCTGTCGCGCAGCAGGCGCTGGCGCCATGCATCATCCTTCTCCGGGAAGCACAGCTTGAGGTTGACCTCGGCTGCCTTGCGCCGGCTGCCCGCCAGCCGCCAGCTGACCCAGCCGACGCCGCGCCCCAGCGCACGCTGCAGCATCCACGGCAGCCGGGCGATGGCGAAGGCGCCGAGCATCACGGCGAACATGGGCCAGTTGCGCGGATCGCGCAGCGAAGGACGGGGGGCGGTGGTGGCATCGGACATGCCCCCATTCTACCAAGGCGCCATGGGCGGGCCGCGTGTCTTTCACCGGGCCCTACCGTATCCTTCCCGCATGCGCAAAGACCCCGTCGAATGGATCCTGCGCGGCCTGTATTCGGCCGTGCTCTACCTGCTGCTGCCCATCACGGTGTACCACCTGGTCTGGCGCGGCTTCCGGGTGCGGGAGTACTTCCAGCGCTGGGACGAGCGCTACGCTTCCTACCCCGATTCGAGCTGCCAGCCGCGTGTCTGGCTGCATGCGGTATCGGTCGGCGAGGTCAACGCCGCTGCCCCGCTGGTCAATGCATTGCGCGCGCTGCGACCGGACATCCGCTGGGTGGTCACCACCATCACCCCGACCGGCTCGGAGCGCGTGCGCGCGATCTGGGGCGATGCCGTGGACCACGTCTATCTACCGTACGACGTGCCCGGCAGCGTCGGGCGTTTCCTCAACCATTTCCAGCCCAGCCTGGCCTTGATCCTGGAGACCGAGCTGTGGCCGAACATGCTGTTCGGTTGCCGAAGCCGTGCGATCCCGGTGTATATCCTCAATGCCCGGCTGTCGGCGCGCTCGCTGCGCGGCTACCGCTTGCTGGCCGCGCTGATCCGGCGTGCACTGCGCACCGTCACCTGCGTGGCAGCGCAGTCCGATGACGATGCCGCCCGCTTCATCCAGCTGGGTGCGGATCCGGCGCAGGTGCAGGCACTGGGCAACCTGAAGTTCGACATCGCCGCGCCCAACGTGCAGGCCTTCGTCGAGCAGTTCCATCGCAGCGTGCCGGCGAAGCGACCGGTGTGGATCGCCGCCAGCACGCACGAGGGCGAAGAGCAGGCGATCATCGATCTGCACCGGCGCCTGCGCGTGCAGCATCCGCAGCTGTTGCTGCTGTGGGCACCGCGCCATCCGGAACGCTTCGCCCGGGTCGATGCGCTCGCCCGCGAGCAGGGCTGGCAGGTGGCTACGCGTCGTGCGCAGCAATGGCCACAGGCCGACAGCGATGTGTTCGTGATCGATACCCTGGGTGAGCTGATGTCGTTCTACGCGTGTGCCCAGGTTGCCTTCGTGGGGGGCAGCCTGCAGGCCATAGGCGGGCACAACCTGCTGGAACCTGCGGCGATGGGGACCGCGGCCGTCACCGGTCCGCACCTGCATAATTTCGCCGAAATCTCGCGGCGGATGCTCGAGGCCGATGCGCTGCTGATAGGACAGGACGTGCGATCGGTGGGCGAGCACCTGCAGCACCTGCTGTCCGACGCGCAGGCCCGCGAAGACATGGCGCGCGCAGGCTGCGCGCTGGTCAGCAATGGCAGAGGTGCCCTGAAGCGCACGATCGCCCTGGTGGAACCGCAGTTGCCGCCGCCGCTCTCCAGCGCTGCGTCCGCCGGCTGCTGACGCGATACCGGTCGTCGCGGCGACGCATCGGCCGCGCCAGCTTCATTTCAGAATTGCCCGATAGGGCGCCCCGCAGCGGCGTCCTAGCGTCCACGAGCAGGCATCCGCCTGCTTTTCGTGGAGAACGCCATGGTGCTTCGTCTTTGCCTGCCACGCCACCGAAGTGGGGTGCGCCTGGCCATCGCCCTGCTCTGGTCGATGGCTGCCTGCGCGCATGCGGCCGGCGTGCAGGATGCCCCGCATTTCATCGGTCCGCTGGCGACGCCGGCGCCCCCGCTGCCGAAGGGTGCTTTCAACATCGAACCCTACGTCATCTCCAGCCGGTCGGCGGCCCGTTTCGATGGCGAGGGCCATCGCCGGCGCAGCCCGGGGCCGATGCAGTGGAGCACCTCCATCCCGATGCAGTACGGGGCGACAGACCGGCTCAGTGTCGGCGGCACGTTGCGCGGGCAGTACAACAGGCTGGCCGGCGGCAGCCGCGCGCTTGCCACCGGCGATACCACCGTGTCGGCATCGTTCGGGCTGATCGATGCCGGCGGGCCGCACCGGGCGCGCGTAGCACTGACCGCGCGGCAGCGGCTTCCCACCGGCCGCCATGACCGACTGGAACGGCGCGAGGTGCCCGGCAGTGGGACCGGCGCGACCTCCACCACGCTGGTGCTGCATGGCCAGGCCTACCTGCTCGAGGGCCGGCTGCGCGCGCGTGCCAGCGTCGACTGGACCCTGCCGGGGGCACGCGCACGCCTGCACGGGCGCAGCGTGTACGGCACCGACACCGGGTTCAGCGGGCGCATCCGCCTGGGTCACGGATCGGGGGCTACGGCGTCGGCGGAGTACAGCGTGGCCCCACGTTGGACACTGGTGGGCGAGGTGCTTTACGAACAGGACGGCGGCTCGACGCTGCGCGGCGACCAAGGGCAGGGCAGCGCCGGACGCCGCCGACGACCATCGATGTGGCGGCTGTCCGTGCTGCCCGCCGTGCAGTACCACCTCAGTGACCGGGTCGGGTTGATTGGTGGGCTCCAGGTGGGCGTGATGGGGCGCAACGCGACTGCGCTGTTTGCGCCACAGATTGCGATCAACATGGGTTTCTGAAACGTCGGGTGGAGTGCAGCGCATCGTGGAGATGCGCCGCACCCCACCCTCATCGTGCTTGCCTCAGGCGCCCGCGCCGACCAACTGGTCTCCCAGCAGGGTCCAGGCGAAGCCGAAGTAGACGAACACACCGACCAGATCCATCACCGAGGTGATCAGGGGTGATGACAGGGTGGCCGGATCAGTGCCCATGCGACGCGCAAGGAACGGCAGCAGCGCACCGATGACCCCGCCCAGTGCAGTGCACACCAGCATGCTCAGGCCGACCACGAGCAGCACGTCGATTCCCACGCCTTTGCTGAAGTACGCCAGCACCGCTTCCAGCAGCGCGATGGTGATGCCCAGCATCGCCGCCACCGGCAGCTCGCGCTTGATGACGAACAGGACATGCCGCCAGTTGAGTCCCAGTTCGCCCAGCGCCATGCTGCGGATGACCAGCGTGGCCGACTGGCTGCCGGTGTTGCCCCCCATGTCCACGATCGGTGCGATGAACGCGGCCAACACGATCGCCTGGCTGAGCAGCTCTTCCTGCGCGGCGACGAAGGTACTGGTGATGATGCCGAAGAAGGTGAGCACCGCCAGCCAGAACACGCGGACACTGAACATCCGCCGCAACGGACTGGCCATCATGTCCAGGTCCGTGCCGCCGGCCACCGAGGTGCCGCCGAAGCGTGCCAGCTGGTTGGCATCCTGCTGCTTGTCGATGTCCATTGCATCGTCGACAGTGACGATGCCGATCATGGCCTGGTTGGCATCCAGCACCGGCACAGCCAGCAGGTCATACCGGCGGATCAGCTCGGCGGCCTGGACACGCGGCCACGCGGCCTGTACGAAGACCGGGTCCGGCCGCACCAGGCTGGCCACCGTCGTATCGCCCGCGGCCACCACCAGGTCGCGCAACGAGACGGTTCCCTGCAGTCGACGCTGGTCGTCGAGGACGTAAAGGGAGTAGATCGTCTCGCTGCTGGGAGCAAGGGTACGGATATGCGCAAGCGCCTGTGCGACGGTCTGGGCGCTGTTGACTGCGACGAAATCGGAGGTGGTAACCGAGCCGATCGACTGCTCGGGGTAGGCGGAAAGCGTGAGGATGTCTTCGCGTTCCACGCCATCCAGCCCGGCCAGCAGGTCCGGTTGCGACAACGCGTCGAGGCGATTGAACAGATCCGCCCGATCATCGGCAGGCATCCGCTCGACCAGGTCGAAGACGGTCTGCCGGGGCAGCAGTGCGATCAGTTCATCCTGCTGGGAGAAGGCCAGATGGGCGAACAGGTCGGCCCGCTGCTGTGGATCGAGCAGCACCAGCAGCGCTGACAGTGACTGTGCGGAAGTGCACAGCAGGGCTTCGGCGAGGTCGGAGGGATGCGATGCGCGGACCAGCGCCGCGAAGCCTTCGCGGTCGGGTGCATGGGCAAAACGGCGTACGGCGAACATCAGCTCTTCACGGTTCATCGTGATGATTCCTTTTGTCTGGTGGAAGCGTGAATGCGGGGGGCGACGAGCATCGGGGAGACGCTCAGCGCGACAGCGGCAGGTTCAGGCCGACGGTGATCCACGACGTGCCGGTTCGGTCATGCAGGCGGCCGGCGAGCAGATCCAGCGATGCCTCGCCGGGCAGGTGACGGCGGATGCCCAGATGGCTGCTGCGATGTCGGGCTGCGTCGCGCGCCTGTTCGGCCAGCAGCGACCACGTCGGGGCGATCCGGATATCGACCCCGGCACCCAGGGTGATGCCGCGTTCGTGGCGTGACCGGCTCCAGCCGGCGTTAGAGTGCGCGGTGGCCAGGGCCTGTCGGTCCAGTGCAACGCTCAGCGGAAGATTCAGTGACCAGCTGCGTGCGCCGCCCTGCCGGACATCGCCGGCGGTTTCGATGGATGCGGCCAACTGCAGGCGTTCGTCGTGCCAGTGACGTACCGCGCGTTTGGCACCCACTGCCCAGGGCAGGGCCCGTTCGCCACGCAGATGGCTCAGGCCCAGCGACAGTTCGGTGCCGGACAGCGTGCACGCCGGCACGGCGGTCAGTTCCCGATGGCCGGCATGCTGGCGCGTCCAGGTTTCAAGCTGGCACGTCCCTTCCGGCGTGGTGCCGGCATCGTCCACCAGCAGGCTCGCGGCGGCATGCAGCGGGCCGCTGGCAGAGAGGGTCGCCCACAGCGGGGCAAGGCGAAGGAAGGTGAAGCGCATGGTCGTTCTCCGGCAGACGGATACGCCAGCGGCTCCCACTTGGGCCGAAGGTAAACAGTGCGATGTTCGAAGTTCAGTCCGCCCATGGCGGGCGGCACCGGGCCCCGTCCTGGCGGGCGCGACCTGCCTGGCAGTGTCGGGCCCGCTTAGTAAACGCAGGATCTACTGTGACTGTCCAAGCAGGGGGCCCCCGGGGCGATGAAGTGGACGCATGGTGTTGGCCTCCATCTGGTGCGTCAAGCAGGATCGAGGCCATGCGGCTGGTTTCGTGCGCGACAGCACGTTTCAACCGCTTTCAGCGCGTTGTTGTCGCTGCAGAACACGGCGAATGCGACGTTGCTGCCGCATCATCGTGCATGGCGCGCACTGCTTTCGATAGGCCGACTGTTTCTATTGAGGCCATTTGATAGCTTTCAAAATCTCATCTCCTCAACTTCCCGCATGTCCGTGTGGGGAGAGCGGCCATAGCGTTGTCGGGGCAGGCAGACGCCTGTGTCGAGGAGAGAAAACATCATGTCCGATCGCGTCAACCGCCGTTCCGCAGGGACCGTGGTCGTGATGCTGCTGGCATCCACGCTGGCCAGCCACGCCGCCGCCGCGGAGGGGCCGCGCTTTGCCGGCCCGCTGCTCAGCCCCGCACCGCCACTCCCGGTGGGCATGCTCAACATCGAGCCCTACCTGATCAACAGCCAGCTGCGCGGCCTGTATGACGAAAAAGGCAACCGTCGCGATGCCGGTGGACCGGACGGGTGGTACCTGGCCGTGCCTGTCCAGTACGGGTTGCATGAGCGCGTGACCATCGCGGCCAGCTTGAACGCGTCCTACAACCGGGACGACGCCAACCCGCGTGCCTTCGATATCGGCGACACCACACTGTCCGCGCTGTTCGGGCTGTACAAGGGGCAGGGCGTGCATCGGCCGACGCTGACCCTGGCCGTCCGCCAGAGCATCGCCACCGGGCACCACGACCGGCTGGAAGAGCGGCCGATCTCGGTCGCCAGCGGAACCGGCGTCGGCGCCACCAGCCTCGGCCTGCACGGCCAGGCCTACTTCCTTGACGGGCACCTGCGGATGCGCGCCAGTACGTTGTGGCGCACGCCAGGTGCCAACGCTGGCGTGCGCGGGCAAAGCGCGTTCGGCACGCCGGTAGGCTTCGATGGCAGGGTGCGGCTGGGAGCGGCAGTGACCAGCCTGCTGGCGGCCGAGTACAGCCTGTCGCCCACCTGGGTGCTGGCCGGCGAGCTGCTGCATGAGCGCGAAAGCGCCGGCAGCGTGCACGGCAGGGTGGCGAAGGAGACGGGGAGCGAGGATATGTACCGACGCGATCCGGCCAGTTGGCGGTTTTCGATCGTCCCGGCGATCCAGTACCACTGGAACGACCATGTCGCGCTCGTCGCAGGCGCGCAGGTGTCGCTGGCCGGCCGCAACAGCAGCGAGGTGTTCGTGCCGCAGGTGGCGGTGAACATGGCGTGGTGAGCGCGTCGACCGGTTGCCTGTGACGACCAACGGTCGTCACCCACCAGGCGGCCCAACCGATTGACGGCCAGCGGCCGTCACTACTCAAAAAGCCACCCGCATGCGGGTGGCTTTTCATGTTCACAGCGGCTTGGGATCAGTTGTTGACCGTGGTGCTCGGGTTGCCGGCGTCGACGGTCAGCAGGCGGTTGATTTCCTGCAGTTCGGCGATGTCCAGCGCGCCGACGGCCTGGCTCAGCAGCAGGCGGTTCTGCAGGAAGGTGTAACGCGCATTGGCGTAATCCAGCTGTGCCGAGAACAGGATCCGCTGGTTCTGGATCACGTCCAGCACGGTACGGGTACCCACTTCCAGGCCGACCTGCGATGCATCGTAGGCGCTCTGCGCGGAGACCACCGCCAGGCGGCGCGCTTCCACTTCACTGATGCCCGCCACCAGCGTCTGGTAGGCGTTGCGGGTGTTGCGGTCCAGTGCACGCTTCTGCTGCTCGTAGCCGTCCTGCGCGATGTCACGCTGGGCCAGCGCCTGGCGGACCGCGGACTGGGTGGCGCCGCCGGCGAAGATCGGCACGTTCAAGGTCAGGCCGACGCTGTTGGTGCGCGTATCCGGGCTCAGGCCGCCTGCACCGGTGCTGTCACCCCAGGTCGCGCCCTGGCCCACGCTGGCACCCAGGGCAAGCGTGGGCAGGTGGCCGGCACGTGCGGCCTGCACGCTGGCTTCGGAGGCACTGACCTGCAGTTCCTGCGCCTTCAGCGCTGGATTCTGCGAGACCGCACTCTGCACCAGCTGGTCGACGTTGCCGCGGTTGGCCGGCACTTCCGGACGGAAATCTTCCGGCAGGCCGCGCAGGTTGGTCACCGGCTGGCCGGTCAGTTCGGTCAGTGCCTGGTAGGCATCGGCCAACGTGTTCTGCGAGACGATGGTATTGGCACGTGCCTGGTCGTACTGGGCGCGCGCTTCATGCACGTCGGTGATCGGCGCCAGGCCCACTTCCAGTCGCTTGTCGGCGAAGTCGAACTGCTTCTTGGCTGCTTCTTCGTTGGTCTTGGCCGCGTTCAGTGATTCGATCGCCACCAGCACGTTGAAGTAGGCCGCAGAGGTACGCACGATCAGGTCGTCGTTGGCCGAATCGAGGTTGAAATCAGCCGCACGGCTCAGTTCGCGCTGGGCGCGCAGGGTGCTGAACTGGCTCCAGTTGAACAGCGTCTGGCTGCCGTCGATGGTGTAGGTACGGCGGCGACTTTCGAAGGTACCGGTGTTGTTGCCGCGGTCTTCGGTGCGTGAGCGGTTCAACGAGGCGACGCCGTTGATCTGCGGCAGCAGGGCGGCGCGTGCCTGCACGGCGCCTTCCTTGTCGAACAGCCGGGTGGATTCGGCAGCGGACAGCTGCGGGTCGCCATTGCGGGCCATTTCATAGACCTGCAGCAGGTCGGCGGCATGGGCGGACAGCGGCAGCAGGACGGTGGCCAGCGCAATAGCGAGGGTTCGGCGGATCATTGCGGCTTCCTTGGACTCAGAGGTGGAACTGGGGGGCCGGCGCGGCACCGCGCAGGTAATCGATATCGGTTTCGAACAGCGACTCGGTGCTGCCATCGGCCTTGACCAGGATCGCTTCCATCGCCGGCGAACGGCCGTGGATGATGTACAGGCGACCACCCGGACGCAGCCATGAGGCGAACTGTGACGGCACGCGGTCGACGGCGCCAGTGACACAGATCACATCAAAACGGCGGTCAGTCTGCCAGGCCAGGGCATCGGCCACGTCCACGCGCACGTTGGTGCCCAGGCCGGTGCTGTCCAGGCGTGCACGCGCGATGGCGGCCAGCTCCGGATCGATTTCCAGGCTGAGCACTTCGCGCGACAGCGCACCGAGGCAGGCCGACAGGTAACCGCTGCCGGTGCCGATTTCCAGCACTTCGTCGCCCGGTTGCAGATCGAGCGCCTGCAGGGTGCGGCCTTCGACGACCGGCTTCATCATCTTCTGCCCGCCGCCGAGCGGCAGCTCGATATCCGCATAGGCCAGCGCACGATGGCTCTCTGCCACGAAGGCCTCGCGCGGCAGGCGCGCCAGGACGTCGAGCACCTTGATGTCCAGCACGTCCCAGGGACGGATCTGCTGTTCCACCATCAGTTCACGGGCGTGTGCGTAGTCAATCGTCATGAGGTTCCAATCCAGCGCAGTGGGCCGGCCATTTTACCGGTGCCGGAGGCCGTCGGCGCACCCGGAGCATGTATTCAGGGCGGCCGGGGTCGCAGTGCCGGAAGTCATCGCGACCTCCGGCTTGTTCAGGTTGTGGGTGTCAGCCACCGCGCGGACCCGCCTGGGCCGGGCGGGGGACATACGCGCGCAGGAAGAAATCCACGCAGGCCGCTACGTGCCGGCCGGCATCAGCGGCCGCCAGCGGCGGCTGCAGGCCGCACATCATATGCGTATGCAGCTCGCCCTTGACCAGGGTCATCAGCTGCAACGCCGCGGTGGGAAAGTCCTGTATATCCAGCTCGCCGCGTGCTGTGCGGGCGCGCAGGAACTCGGCCAGGGCCTCGGTGGTGCGCCGGGGGCCGGCCTGCCAGAACATCTCGCGCAGGCGGTCATCGGTTTCCGGGGCCATCATCACGCGCTGCACCGACACGGCCGCATCGGAGGTGACCAGCTCGAAAAAGGCCTCGCCGATGCCCAGCAGCTGATCGCGCAGGGGCCCTTCGGCATCGGCGACGAACAGGGTGTCCGGCAGCATTTCCACGCACTTGGACTTGACCGCCTCGGTGAACAGCGATTCCTTGTCACCGAAATGGCTGTACACGGTGAGCTTGGAAACACCGGCCTGGGCGGCGATGGCATCCATGCTGACGCCGGTATACCCCTGTTCCACGAACAGCGCCTTGGCCGCTTCGAGGATGGCGGCACGCTTGCCAAGGTCCTTGGGGCGGCCCGGGCCTGCCGTCTTGCTGGCAGCTTTGGGCGCATTCTTGCGGGAGAAGGGACACATCATCGGCGTAATAGTAGACCAAGCGGTTCGATATTTATACTATACCGCCGGGTTCACTAAACCGCCCGGCGCCGCGCCTCCGCGCAGTTGCCACCACTCGAATGTGTAATCAGGACGAACACCGATGAAGAGCGTGCGCTGGATGGGAATTGCACTGGGAGTGGCCGCGCTGGCCGCCTGTTCCGACAAGCCGGAAGCCCCCGTCGCCGCCGTGCCCGTGCTGGTGGTGCACCCGCTGGTCGCGGCCGGTGACGGCGCCATGGTGTTTCCCGGCGAAGTACGCGCGCGCCAGGAAAGCGCGCTGTCCTTCCGGGTCGGCGGCAAGCTGCTGCGGCGTGACGTGGACGCCGGCCAGCGGGTGGTCAAGGGGCAGCTGCTGGCCGAGCTGGACCCGGCCGACTTCGCCCTGCAGGCACGTGCGTCGCAGGCGCAGCTGGCGGCCGCGCAGGCCGAACTGGTCCGCGCCCGTGACGACCACAAACGTTATGAAGCGCTGGCCGCGCAGCAGTTGATCAGCCGTTCGGCACTGGACCAGCAGGCTGCCGCGTTCAAGGCGGCGCAGGGCCAGGTGGACGCAGCGCGTGCCAATGCCAACGTGCTGGGCAACCAGGCCGGCTATGCGCAGCTGCGCGCGCCCGCCGACGGGGTGATTGCCAGCCGCGAGCCCGGTGCCGAAGCCGGGCAGGTGGTGGCGGCCGGGCAGACGTTGTTCACGCTGGCCGCCGACGGTGGCCGCGAGGTGCGGATCGATCTGCCCGAAGCGAGGCTGCGCGATTTCCCGGTCGGTACGGCGGTGCAGGTGGAGCCGTGGAGCCGCGGTGGGCCGATGTTGCCGGGGACGATCCGTGAGGTCGCTGCCGCCGCCGATCCGCAATCGCGGACCTTCGCCGCGCGGGTCAGCCTGGCCGCCGACGCGCTGGCCGATGTCAGCCTGGGCCAGAGCGCGCGCGTGCATGGGCTGGCCGGTGGCAAAGCGGGTACCGCCTTGCAGCTTCCGCTGGCGGCGCTGCAGCGTGGTGCCGACGACCGCGCCAGCGTGTGGGTGGTCGATCCTTCCACCGCGCGCCTGAAGGCCGTGCCGGTGACCACGGGCGCCTACGGCAGCGAGACCGTGCCGGTGCTGAGCGGCATCACCGCAAGTGACTGGGTGGTCGCTGCCGGTGGCCACCTGCTGCGTGCAGGGCAGTCGGTGACCGCGGTGGACCGGCAGAACCGCCCGGTGCTGAAGCCGCCGGTTGCTGCCACCACCAAGGCGGGGGAGTAAGCCGGTGCGTCGCTTCAATCTTTCCGAGTGGGCGTTGGCCAATCGTCCGCTGGTGTTGTTCGCCATGCTTGCCTTCGCCCTGATCGGCGCGTGGTCCTACAAGCACCTGGGGCAGTCCGAGGATCCTCCCTTCACCTTCAAGATCATGGTGGTCCGCACGCTGTGGCCGGGGGCCACGGCAGAACAGGTGTCGCGACAGGTCAGCGAGCCGATCGAGAAGGCACTGATGAACACCGGCGAGTTCGAGTTCATCCGCTCCTATTCGCGCCCGGGCGAATCGCAGGTCATCTTCGTGGCGCGCGACGACCTGCGTTCCAGGCAGATCCCGGATCTCTGGTACCAGGTACGCAAGCGGGTCGGTGACATCCAGGCCACCTTGCCACGCGAGATCGTCGGACCGTTCTTCAACGATGAGTTCGGCGATACCTTCGGCAACATCTACGCGCTTACCGGCAAGGGCTTCGACTATGCGCTGATGCGTGATTACGCTGATCGCATCCAGCTGGAGCTGCAGCGGGTGCCGGACGTGGGCAAGGTCGACCTGGTCGGCCTGCAGGATGAAAAAGTCTTCATCGAGTTGTCCAACACCAAGCTGACGTCGCTGCGAATTTCGCGGCAGCAGGTCCAACAGGCGGTGGCAGAGCAGAACGCAGTGGCCAATGCCAGCTTCCTGGAAACCGGAAGCGACCGCGTGCAGCTGCGCGTCAGTGGCCAGTTCAACAGCATCGACGACATCCGCGCCTTCCCGATCCGCGTCGGCGAGCGCACCGTGCACCTGGGCGACATCGCCGAAGTGCACCGCGGTTTCGCCGATCCGGCCTCGCCGAAGATGCGCTTCATGGGCGAGGATGCCATCGGCCTGGCGGTGGCGATGAAGGATGGCGGTGACATCCTGGCGCTGGGCACGCACCTGGATGCGGAGTTCGAACGGCTGCAGAAGACGCTGCCGGCCGGCATGCAGCTGCGCAAGGTGTCCGACCAGCCGCAGGCGGTGGAGGAGTCGGTGGGCGAGTTCGTGCAGGTGCTGACCGAAGCGGTGGTGATCGTGCTGCTGGTCAGCTTCTTCTCGCTGGGCCTGCGCACCGGGCTGGTGGTCGGGGTGACCATTCCGCTGGTGCTGGCGATGACCTTCTTCGTCATGCATTACTTCGGCATCGGCCTGCACAAGATCTCGCTCGGTGCGTTGGTGCTGGCGCTGGGCCTGCTGGTGGACGATGCGATCATCGCGGTGGAAATGATGGCCACCAAGATGGAGCAGGGCTACGACCGCCTGCGCGCGGCCAGCTTTGCCTGGGAATCAACGGCGTTTCCCATGCTGACCGGCACGCTGATCACCGCGGCCGGCTTCCTGCCGATCGCCACGGCGGCCTCCAGCACCGGGGAGTACACACGGTCGTTGTTCCAGGTGGTGACCATTGCACTGGTGGTGTCCTGGATCGCGGCGGTGCTGTTCATTCCCTACCTCGGCGACAAGATGCTGCCGGACCTGTACAACCGCCAGCCGCCGAAACCCGGCAGCCTGATGGGCCGCTGGCATGCACGCCGTCAAGCGTGGGCCGACCGCTTCCCCGCGATGGCCAACCTGCTTGCGCCGCCCGCGCATGGGCACGACCACGACCCGTACCAGCGTCCGTTCTACGTGCGCTTCCGCCGCTTTTTGGAAGGGTGCCTGCGCCACCGCTGGTGGGTGATCGCCGCGACCATCGCGTTGTTCATCGGCTCGCTGCTGCTGTTCCGCTTCGTGCCGCAGCAGTTCTTCCCGGATTCCACCCGGCCGGAGCTGATGGTGGACATCGAACTGGCCGAGGGCGCGTCGTTGAATGCCACCCGTGACCAGGTGGCCAAGCTGGAGAAGCTGCTGGACGGCCGCGAAGGCATCCGCAACTACGTGGCCTATGTCGGCACCGGATCGCCGCGCTTCTACCTGCCGTTGGACCAGCAGCTGCCGGCGACCAACTTCGCCCAGTTCGTGGTGCTGGCCAACGACACCCATGCGCGCGAGACCGTGCGCGACTGGCTGCAGCGCGAGGTGCTGCCGACCTTCCCGGACGTGCAGATGCGCGTGACCCGGCTGGAGAATGGGCCGCCGGTCGGTTATCCGGTGCAGTTCCGCATCTCCGGCGAGCACATCGCGCAGGTGCAGGCACTGGCCCGCCAGGTGGAAGAGAAGGTGCGCGCCAACCCGCACACCATCAACGTCAACCTGGACTGGAGCGAACCGAGCAAGGTGGTGCGGCTGGTGATCGACCAGGACCGTGCGCGCGCGCTCGGCGTCAGCAGTGCACAGGTCAGCCAGTTCCTGGCCAGTTCGCTGGCCGGCGAAGCGGTGAGCGTGTACCGCGAAGGCAACCGGCAGATCGAGATGCTGGTGCGGGGTGCGGGCGATGAGCGGCTGAGCCTGGAGCTGCTGGGCAGCCTGCAGATGCCCACGCCGTCCGGTGGCAGCATCAGCATGTCCCAGGTCGCCACGCTGGAGCATGGTTTCGAAGATGGCATCATCTGGCACCGCGACCGGCTGCCGACGGTGACCGTGCGTGCCGATATCGGCGATGGCATGCAGCCGCTGGACGTGGTGCAGCAACTGCTGCCGACGCTGGAGGGTATCCGTGCGCAGCTGCCCAGTGGGTACCTGCTGGAAACCGGCGGCACTGTGGAGGATTCGGCGCGCGGGCAGGATTCGATCAAGGCCGGCATGCCGCTGTTCCTGGTGGTGGTGGCGACCCTGCTGATGCTGCAGCTGCGCAGCTTCTCGCGCACCGCGATGGTGCTGGTCACCGCACCGCTGGGCATCATCGGCGCGACCCTGTTCCTGCTGCTGTTCCGCTCGCCGTTCGGCTTCGTCGCGCTGCTGGGCACGATCGCGCTGGCCGGCATGATCATGCGCAACTCGGTGATCCTGATCGACCAGATCCAGCAGGACATCGATGCCGGGCATGACCGCTGGGACGCGATCCTGGATGCCACCGTGCGGCGCTTCCGTCCGATCGTGCTGACCGCACTGGCGGCGGTGTTGGCGATGATTCCGCTGTCGCGCAGCGCGTTCTACGGGTCGATGGCGATTTCGATCATGGGCGGGTTGATCGTGGGGACGGTGCTGACGCTGGTGTTCCTGCCGGCGTTGTATGCGGCGTGGTTCCGGGTGCGGCCGGGTGAGGTGGGTCGAACGGGCTGAGCCCCCTCGCGGGTGGCTGTTTCAAGGCTACTGCGGGAGGGCCGGGCGGTGGGGCTGTGCGGGGGACGGCAAGAGCCGCTCCTGCGGGCCTCGTTTCGCGCCATCCATGGCGCTCAACGCCCCCGCCCAGCCCCACCGCCCGGCGCCCTGACGGGTTCCGGGGCCGCCAGCCGCGTATGAAAAAAAGAAGAAAAGCGGTAGCGCCGAGCCATGCTCGGCGAGCGCAGCGGGCCGTTGGCGGAAACATTCCGCCGACCATGGGTCGGCGCTACCGAAGGACCCGTTTACCCGTCGAGTGGAGGGAGCCCCTGAGTCAGGGGCGGCCGCGAAGCGGCGGGGTGTGGGTGCTGGTGAGACGTGGCCCGCGGTTTGCGCAGCAAAGCGTGAGAGCGGCAGCGCGAATGCGATGGCGTGTACCTCCCCGGTAACTGTCTTACCCCTGCAGGCGTTCGAGCACTGCGGCAGTGGCCTGCGTGGTGGACACCGCGCTGCCGGCGGCAGCGAGATCCGCAGTGAACACACCTGCATCCAGCGCGGCGTGCACGGCCGCTTCAACCGCTGCGGCCTCGGCTTCCAGGCCCAACGAATGGCGCAGCAGCATCGCCGCGCTGAAGATCGTCGCGTAGGGGTTGGCGATGCCCTTGCCGGCAATGTCCGGGGCCGAACCGTGGATCGGCTCGTAGATGCCGACCGCACCCCGTTCGCCCAGCGAGGCCGAGGGCAGCAGGCCGAGTGATCCGGCCAGCATCGAGGCTTCATCGGTCAGGATGTCGCCGAACATGTTTTCGGTCACGATCACGTCGTACTCGCGCGGCTTGGCCAGCAGGTGCATGGCCATCGAATCGACCAGCTGGTGCTCCAGCGCCACGTCGGCGAACTCCTCGCGGCCGAGCCGGGTAGCAACGTCGCGCCACAGCCGCGAGGTTTCCAGCACGTTGGCCTTGTCCACCGAGGTGACCTTGCCACGGCGCTGGCGGGCCAGCTGGAAGGCGCTGCGCAGGACCCGCTCGATCTCCTCCACGCTGTAGCTGCACAGGTCGCTGGCCGCATCGGCGGTGCGGGTTTTTTCACCGAAGTAGATGCCACCGGTCAGTTCGCGCACCACCACGAAGTCGACGCCGCGCAGCAGTTCGGCCTTGATCGGCGAGGCGCCCAGTGCCGCCTCATGGGTGCGCACCGGGCGCAGGTTGGCGTACAGGCCGAGCGCGCGCCGGATCGCCAGCAGACCCTGTTCCGGACGTACCTTCGCATTCGGGTCGGACCACTTCGGGCCGCCCACCGCGCCCAGCAGGATCGCGTCCGCTGCACGGCAGGCGTCCAGCGTGCTGGCCGGCAGCGGCTCGCCATGTCGGTCGATGGCGATGCCGCCGATATCATGTTCGTTGAAGTTGAAGCTGTGATTGAAACGGGTGGCGACGGCTTCCAGTACGGCCACGGCGGCGGCGGCCACTTCCGGGCCGATGCCATCACCGGGCAGGACGACGATCTCAGCGTGCATGTTCAGTCTCGTAACGTTCGATGTCGGGGACGCGGCCCAGCAGGTAGCCCAGCTGGTCGACACCTTCCAGCAGGCAGGTCTGCGAGAAGCCATCCAGCGGGAAAGTGTAGACGCGGCCATCGGGGGTGCGCAGTTCGCGTGCGGCGATGTCGAGGGTCAGCACGTCGTCCGGGCGCTGCATCAGCGCCTGCACGTCGGCCTCGTCGAGCACCACCGGCAGCAGGCCGTTCTTCAGCGCATTGCCGCGGAAGATATCGGCGATCTCGCTGCTGACGATGGCGCGCAGGCCCAGGTCGGTCAGGGCCCACGGTGCATGTTCGCGCGAGGAACCGCAGCCGAAGTTGCGCCCCGCCAGCAGGATGCTGCGGCCGGCATTCTGCGGCTGGTTGAAGGCGAACTCCGCGTTCGGCGTGCCATCGGCGGTCCATCGCCAGTCGTTGAACGCGTTGCGGCCCAGGCCGGCACGTTCGGTGGTGGACAGGAAGCGCGCCGGGATGATCTGGTCGGTGTCGATGTTGGTCTGGCGCAGCACCACGCTGGCCGACTCCAGGGTACGGAAGCCGCTCATCAGGCCACCTCCTGGTTGAACAGGTCGCGGGTATCGGAGACGCGGCCATTGACGGCGGCCCACGCGGCAGTCATCGGCGAGGCCAGCAAGGTGCGCGATCCGGGGCCCTGGCGGCCCTCGAAGTTGCGGTTGCTGGTGCTCACCGCCAGTTGGCCCGGCGCAACCAGGTCACCGTTCATGGCGATGCACATCGAGCAGCCCGGCTCGCGCCACTCGGCACCGGCGGCGCGCACGATGGCATCGATGCCTTCGGCTTCGGCCTGGCGCTTGACGATTTCCGAGCCCGGTACCACCAGCATGCGCACGCGATCGGCGACCTGCCGGCCACGCAGCACCTGGGCGACCTCACGCATGTCGCTCAGCCGTCCATTGGTGCAGGACCCCACGAACACCACGTCCACCGGGGTCCCCTGCAGGGTGTCGCCGGCATGCAGCTGCATGTAGTCCAGGCCCTTCTGCGCAGCGGCATCGTTGGCGGCCGGGATCGGCGCGTCGACCGCGATCGCGGTACCCGGATGGGTGCCCCAGGTCAGGGTCGGACGGATGTCGGCCGCGTTGATCGAAACCTCCGCATCGAAGCGGGCACCGTCATCGCTGCGCAGCTGCGACCAGCGCGCCACCGCCGCATCGAAGTCGGCACCCTTCGGGCCGCGCGGGGTGGCGGCCACCCAGTCGAAGGTGACCTGGTCCGGGGCCACCATGCCGGCGCGTGCGCCCGCCTCGATGGACATGTTGCACAGGGTCATGCGCTGCTCCATGTCCATCGCCGCGATGGTGCTGCCGCGGAACTCCAGCACATGGCCGGTACCGCCGTTGACTCCGATCACGCCGATGATGTGCAGCACCACGTCCTTGGCGCCGACGCCGGCCGGCAGCGCGCCGTCCACGGTGATCGCCATGGTCTTCGCCTTGCGCTGCAGCAGGCACTGGGTGGCCAGCACGTGGCCGACTTCACTGGTGCCGATGCCGAACGCCAGCGAACCGAACGCACCATGGGTGGAGGTGTGGCTGTCGCCGCAGACGATGGTCATGCCGGGCAGGGTGAAGCCCTGTTCCGGCGCGATGACATGCACGATGCCACGGTCGGCCGAGGCCATGTCGAACAGTTCCACGCCGTATTCGGCGCAGTTGCTGGCCAGCATCGCCACCTGGGCTTCGGAGGCCGCGCTGGCATAGGGCAGGGAACCATCGGCGCGCGCGGGCAGCGTCGGCGTGGAATGGTCCATGGTGCCCTTGGTGCGGTCCGGCCGGCGCGGCGACAGGCCGCGTTCGCGCAGCTCGGTGAAGGCCTGTGGCGAAGTCACTTCGTGGATCAGGTGCAGGTCGATGTACAGCACGGCGGGGGCGCTGTCGGATTCGGGGACGACCACGTGGGCGTCCCACAGTTTGTCGTACAGGGTGCTGGGTGCGGGGGTCATGCGATGGCCTGGCAGGAAGGTGCGATGAAGAACATCAGGGGTAATCAGGAGGAGGTCAACACTCAGCGGCGACGTGCGAGTACGCGCAGCCGCACATAGTCGGCGAGCGGCAGGCCCGACGCATCACGTGGCAGGTCGACCAGCAGGGCTTCGGCGGCATCGCGTATGCGACGGGCAGCAGCGCTATCCAGGTCGGCCAGCAACGGCGCGGCGAACACCCGCAACCAACCCGCGATGCCGGTGGGCAGCGGCGTGGGGCGCTCCACGCGCTCGGCGAACTGCACGTGGAAGCCATGCTGGCGCAGGCGGTCGCTGTACGCTTCCACGGTGGGGAAGTACCAGCTGAACGCGCTTTCTCCGTGGCCGTGCGCCACCCGGGCAGCCTGCACGGCACCGACGATGGCGGCGACGTTGCCATCGCCACCGAACTCGGCGACCAGCCGCCCGCCGGGTTTCAATGCACGCCGCACACCGGCCAGTACGCGGTCCGGTTCGCGCATCCAGTGCAGCGCAGCGTTGCTGAACACCGCATCGAACTCGCCATCGAAGGACAGCGCATGGCCGTCCATGACCTGCGCATCGACCCCGCGGGCGCGCGCGGCGATCACCAGCTCGGGCGAGGCGTCCACGCCGATCACCTGGGCGCCGGTCAGTGCGAGTTCGGTGCTCAGCACGCCGTCGCCACAGCCGAGGTCGAGGATCCGTTCACCCCGCCGCGCATCAAGCAGGCGCGCGATCGCGCTGCCCAGCACCGGCACGAAGCCGGCGTCGATGGCGTAATCCTGGGCATTCCAGGCTTGGCCGGCGTCAATGCTGACGGAGGTGAACGCGCTCATGCTGGAATCCTCAGGCGTGGGCCGCCGCAGCGGCGGTGTCAGGGGCGGCAGTGGCTTCGCGTTGGCGCAGCAGGCGGTTGGCGACGTCCAGCCAGGCCAGTGCAGAGGCCTCGATGATGTCGCGGCTGGTGCCGGTGCCTTCGAAGACATCCTCGCCACTGCGTACGCTCAGGTTGGCTTCGCCGCGTGCGTCCGCGCCGATGCCTACGCTGTGCACCTGGTAGCTGTCCAGCTGCAGGCTGACGCCGGTGGCAGAAGACAGGGCACCGAACAGCGCATCCACCGGGCCATCGCCCTGTGCGGTTTCGGCCACCCGGTTGCCATCCGGATCAGACAGTTCAACCAGTGCATTGGCACGGCTGCCGACATCGCTGATGGTCATCGAGGCCAGACGGTAGCCCGGGGTGCTGGCACCGCCCTGCATCAGGGTCTGCAGGTCTGCATCGGTGACCACGCGCTGCTGCTCGCACAGCGACTTGAACTGTTCGAACACCAGCTTCAGTTCTTCTTCTTCCAGCCAGAAGCCCAGTGCGCGCAGGCGCGCCTCGACCGCGGCGCGGCCGCTGTGGCGGCCCAGCACCATCTGCGAATCTTCCCAGCCCACGTCTTCCGGACGCATGATTTCGTAGGTGCCGCGGTGGCGCAGCATGCCGTGCTGGTGGATGCCCGATTCGTGGGCGAAAGCGTTCGCACCAACGATGGCCTTGTTGCGCTGTACCGGCATGCCGACCAGCCGCTGCAGCAGCTGCGAGGTGCCGACTATGCGCGGGGTGTTGATGGAGGTGTCCTGCTCGTAGAAGGCCTGGCGCACCTTCAGCACCATGGCGATCTCTTCCAGCGAGCAGTTGCCGGCGCGCTCGCCGATGCCGTTGACGGTGCATTCGACCTGGCGGGCGCCGCCTTCGATGGCGGCCAGCGAATTGGCCACGGCCAGGCCCAGGTCGTTGTGGCAGTGCGCGCTGAAGATCACCCGCTCGGCACCGCTGACATCGGCGACGCCGGCGATGACCTGCTGGAACATCGCGCGGATTTCCTCCGGCGTGGTGAAGCCGACCGTGTCCGGCAGGTTGATGGTGGTGGCACCGGCGGCGATCGCTACGCGGGATACTTCGATCAGGTAGTCCAGCTCGGTGCGGGTGGCGTCTTCGGCGGAGAACTCGACATCATCAATGTACGAACGCGCCAGCGCGACATGCTTGTGCACCGATTCCAGCACCTGCTCGCGGGTCATGCGCAGCTTGTGCTCGCGGTGCAGCGGGCTGGTGGACAGGAATACGTGCAGGCGCGGGTGCGCGGCTGCGTCCAGCGCGTGTGCCGAGGTTTCGATGTCGCTCGCCAGGCAGCGCGACAGCACCGCCAGGATCGGGCGCTGTACTTCGCGGCCGATCATCGCCATCGCCTCGCGGTCGGATTGGGAGCTGGCCGGGAATCCGGTTTCGATCACGTCCACGCCCAGCTCGTCCAGCGCACGCGCCATGACCAGCTTCTGCTGCGGGCTCATGCTGCAGCCGGGCGACTGTTCGCCATCGCGCAGGGTGGTGTCGAAGATGCGGATGCGCGGCGGGGTAATTCGTTCGATGGTCGGCGTGGTCATGGGGAAGTCTCCTCGACAGCGGGCAGTGCGGCGTGCAGGTGGGAAGGGGAAGAAACAGGTTTCAAGGCGGGCAGTGCGACCGCTACGGCGGGCGTTCGCAGGGTTTCGGGGCGGCGCCGGCGCGGTTTGCGCGGGGCGCGTGGTCGCACGTCGGTGAGCAGGCCGGCAAGTACCGAAGCGTCGATGTTGCCGCCGGAGACGACCGCGAACTTGCGGCGTCCGGCAACCCGGCGGCCGGCGGCCAGCGCCAGTGCGCCGGCACCTTCGGCAATCAGGTTTTCTTCCAGCGCCAAGCGCACCAGCGTTTCGCGCAGCTCGGCCTCGCGCACGATCACCACGTCGTCCAGCAGCGAGGTGCACAGGCGGCGGGTCAGGAAGCCGGGGATCTTCACCCGCACGCCGTCGGCCAGCGAGGGCACCGGGGCGATCGGGCGGACGTCGCCGCGGATCGCGCGGGCCATCGAGTCCACGCCTTCGACCTGCGCGCCGACGATGCGCACGCCCTGCGATTTCAACGCCAGGGCAACACCGGACGCCAGGCCGCCGCCGCCGATGGGCACGATCACCACGTCCGGCGAATGGGGGGCCAGTTCGATGCCGACCGTGCCTTGGCCGGCGATGACATCGGCATCGTCGAAGGCGGACAGGAAGCGGTAGTCATGGCGCTGGGCCAGTTCCACCGCGAAGGCCCAGGCGTCGTCGTAGCTCTCGCCATGCTGGCGCACGGTGGCGCCCCAGTGGGCGACGCCGGCGATCTTGGTGGCCGGCGCGCCGTGCGGCATGACGGTGATCGCCTGCACGCCCAGCCGATGCGCAGCCCAGGCCACGCCTTGGGCGTGGTTGCCGGCAGAGGCGCAGATGATCGGGCGCAGGTCGCCGCGCTCGCGGCCGGCCAGCAGGGCGTTCAGCGCGCCGCGGACCTTGTAGGAGCCGGTGCGCTGCAGGTTTTCCAGCTTCAGCCAGGTGCCGAAGCGCTCGGCGTAATGCAGCGGCGTGGGCGGCAGGAAGCGGCGCAGGCGGGCCTGCGCGGCCAGCACGTCGGCGACGGTTACATCGCCTACGTCAGGTTCGGTGCCGGCGCGGTCAGCGGCAGGCATCATGGACCACGCGTTGTGCGCACGGCGACGACGACGGGCGGCCGAGAAGACGCCTCCGTGCCGGCACCGCTTGCACGGTACGGGCGTTCATGCGGCTGCTCCCTGCAGTTCGGTCACCTGCACCGATACGCAGTCGTAGATTTTCTCGATCTGCCGGCACAGCGTTTCCGGCGGACGGGTGCCGTCCACCACCAGCTGCAGGTGCCAACGGCCGTGGTCGTCGGCATCGGATGCACCGTGGATGGCGCGCGGGGCGAAGCCACGCCGCTCGGCCATGCCGATCACGCGCAGCAGCGCGCCTTCGGCGGGGTGCAGCACCAGGTCAAGCCGGTATTGCATTGGGGGTCTCCTGGCTGACATGGGCGGGATTGGATTCCAGCATCGTGCTGTTGGCGGTATTGGGCGGCACCAGCGGCCATACATTGGCGCGCGCGTCGATGGCCACGTGCAGCAGCGCCGGGCCGGGTTCGGCCAGCAGCGCCGCCAGCCCACCTTCCACCTCGTCACGCGCGTCGATGCGGGTGGCGGCGATGCCGAACACCTTGGCCAATGCGACGAAGTCCGGGTTGTCGGACAGGTCGATCTCGCTGTAACGCTCGGCGAAGAACAGTTCCTGCCACTGCCGGACCATGCCCAGCGAGCTGTTGTCCAGCAGCACGATCTTCACCGGCAGGCGGCAACGCGCAATCGTCGTCAGCTCCTGCACGTTCATCATGAAGCTGCCATCGCCGGAGACCAGCACCACGGTGCGCTCGGGGCAGGCGAACTGCGCGCCCATCGCCGCCGGCAGGCCGAAGCCCATGGTGCCCAGCGCGCCGCTGGTCAGGTGGTTGCGCGGGTGGTTGAAGCGGCAGTGCTGGGCCACCCACATCTGGTGTTGGCCGACATCACAGGCAATCACCGCATCGGCCGGCGCCAGCTCGCTCAGCCGCTTCAGCAGCGCGGGCGCGTAGATGTGCTTGCCCGGTGCGTCGTACCGGGCGATGAACTTCTCGCGGTGCTGCGCGCAGCGGCTGCGCCAGGCGGACTGCGTGGCCGCAGGGGCCGGGAAGGCGGCGTGCAGGGCACGGATGGCCTGCGCGACGTTGCCGGGAACGGCGACGTCGGCGGTACGCAGCTTTGAGATTTCATACGCGTCGGCATCGATGTGCACCACGCGCGCGAAGGGCGCGAACTCGGTCAGCTTGCCGGTGGCGCGGTCATCGAAGCGCGCGCCGAGCACCAGCAGCAGGTCGGCTTCCTGCACGGCCATGTTGGCCGCGCGGGTGCCATGCATGCCCAGCATGCCCAGCGATTGCGGATGTCCTGCTGGCAGTGCACCCAGGCCACGCAGGGTCAGTACGGTGGGTATGCCGCTGGCCGCGGCGAAGTCGCGCAGCGCATCGACGGCGTCACCCAGTGCGATGCCACCGCCGGCGTAGATCACCGGCTTTTCCGCGCCTGCAATGGCGGCAATGGCATCGGCGATGGCCTGCTCGGCAGCCGCAGGCGGCGCCTCTACGGTGGACGGCACATGGGCCGGCAGATGGCTGGCATCGGCGACCTGGACATCCTTGGGCAGGTCGATCAGCACCGGGCCGGGACGGCCTTCGCGCGCGATGCGGAACGCCTCGGCGACCACGCGCGGCAGGTCATCCACGCTGCGCACCAGCCAGCTGTGCTTGACGATCGGCAGGGTCAGTCCAAACACGTCCAGTTCCTGGAACGCATCGGTGCCCAGCAGCGGCGTGGCGACCTGGCCGGTGATGCAGACCATCGGCACCGAATCCAGCATCGCATCGGCGATGCCGGTGACCAGGTTGGAAGCGCCCGGACCGGAGGTGGCGATGCACACGCCGACCCGGCCACTGGCACGCGCAAAGCCGTTGGCAGCCAGTGCGGCGCCCTGCTCGTGGCGCACCAGCACGTGCTTCAGCCGCGAATCCACCAGGGCGTCGTAGAACGGCATGATCGTGCCGCCTGGATAGCCGAACAGCGTCTGCACGCCTTCGGCCTCCAGCGCCTGGGTCAGCCAGCGCGCGCCGTTGGGCGGCGCGCTGCGTTGTGCGGGGATGTTCATGGGAAACCTTGCAGAGCGGGTGGGGGAGGGCCGCGTGGGTTACGCGGCCTGGCCTTGCAGCCAGACCATCTTGGCGCGCAGTTCCTTGCCTACCTTCTCGATCGGGTGGTCCAGGTCGGCCTGCTTGAACTTGTTGTAGTTCGGCAGCCCCGCTTCGTACTCGGCGACCCAGTTCTTGGTGAAGGTGCCGTCCTGGATGTCCTTCAGGACCTCCTTCATGCGCTCCTTGGTGCCGGCGTCGATGACCCGCGGGCCGCTGACGTAGTCGCCGTACTGGGCGGTTTCGGAGATGAACTCGAGCATCCGCGAAATGCCACCCTCGTAGAACAGGTCCACGATCAGCTTCAGTTCGTGCAGCACTTCGTAGTACGCGATTTCCGGCTGGTAACCGGCTTCCACCAGCGTTTCGAAGCCGGCCTGCACCAGCGCCGAGGCACCGCCGCACAGCACCGCCTGCTCGCCGAACAGGTCGGTCTCGGTTTCTTCCTTGAACGTGGTCTGGATCAGGTTGGCGCGTGCGCCGCCCAGCCCGGTGGCATAGGCCAGCGCATGCTTGGCGGCGTTGCCGCTCTTGTCCTGGTGCACGGCCCAGATGCACGGCACGCCACGGCCGATCTCGTATTCTCGGCGGACCAGCGCGCCCGGGCCCTTCGGCGCAACCAGCACCACGTCCAGGTCCTCGCGCGGGGTGATCATGTCGAAGTGGACGTTCAGGCCGTGCGCGAACAGCAGCACCGCGCCCTGTTTCATGTTCGGTGCCAGCACGTCTTCGTACAGCTTCTTCTGCACCATGTCCGGGGTCAGCACGGCGACCAGGTCGGCATCCTTCACCGCCTCGGCCGGCGCCTTGACGGTGAAGCCGTCGGCCTGGGCCTTTACTTCGGTCGGGCCGCCGGGCCGCAGGCCCACCACCACCTCGAAGCCGGATTCACGCAGGTTCAGCGCGTGCGCGCGGCCCTGGCTGCCGTAGCCGACGACAGCGATCTTGGTCTGGGGCAGGTCGTTGGTGCTCATCGTGGTGGTTCCTTGCAGAGGTATTGGATGGAGGGAGGGTGTTGCCATGTTCTGAAACGAAAAAACCCGCGCCGGGACCGGTGCGGGTTTTGATCGAGTACCTGTGTGTCTGTTGCTTACACGCTGGCTCGTCCCGCTCCGGTGGGCTGGCTAATAAGTACGAGTACGAGGAGCGAACGCAGCGAGGCGGCGCCGATGGCGGCGGGCTCGAAGTTCGTCGGCGGTGGCGTGTGGCGCTGCAACATGGGTCCGAGGAAAACATGCGCGCCAAGGTGTGTCAACCCTTGTCGATGCCTGCGGATTGGTTGCCGCTGAATCCACGCGGAAGCCTTGTGCCACCAGCATTGTTGCGCATGAAACCAGCATCGCGCCGCGGTGCGGAGCGAGCCGTTGCCGCCATTCGCGCAGTCGTCGGGCAGCCGTACCGCACGTCCATGACCTATGCCGGATACCCGGCAACGTGCAGACAGGCGACTATCGCGATATCCCTTTCCAGGAACCCCCGACGTGACCCGACGACTGACCCGCTGCCTGCTGGCCGCTGCCCTGCTGGCAACGCTGCCGACGCTTGCCCTCGCCGCTGACCGCGTGACCGGCCACGGCTTTGCCACCCGTTCGGAAGTGATCGCACCGCATGCGATGGCGGCGACGTCGCAGCCGCTGGCCACCCAGATCGCCCTGGACGTGATGAAGAACGGCGGCAGCGCGGTGGATGCCGCAATCGCCGCCAACGCGGCACTGGGCCTGATGGAGCCGACCGGCAACGGCATCGGCGGCGACCTGTTCGCCATCGTGTGGGATCCGAAGACCCAGCAGCTGCATGGCTACAACGGCTCCGGCCGCTCGCCGCGCTCGCTCACCCTGGCCGAGTTCCAACGCCGCGGGCTGAAGGAAATTCCGGCCACCGGTCCGCTGCCGGTGTCGGTGCCCGGCGCCGTCGATGGCTGGTTCGCCCTGCACGAGCGCTTCGGCCGCAAGCCGATGGCCGACAACCTGGCGCCGGCCATCCGCTACGCACGCGAAGGCCATCCGGTGGCCGAGGTCATCGCGTATTACTGGGACCGCTCGGTGCCGCGCCTGTCGCAGTATCCCGGTTTCAAGGAACAGTTCACGATCAACGGCCATGCCCCGCGCAAGGGCGAGCTGTGGAAGAACCCGAACCTGGCCAACACGCTGCAGCAGATCGCCGATGGCGGCCGCGATGCGTTCTACAAGGGCGACATCGCGCGCACCATCGGCAGCTACTTCAAGGCCAACGGCGGTTACCTGAGCTTCGATGACATGGCCGCCCACCAGGGCGAATGGGTCGACCCGGTGAGCAGCAACTACCGCGGTTACGACGTGTGGGAGCTGCCGCCCAACAGCCAGGGCATCGCCGCGCTGCAGATCCTCAACGTGCTGGAAGGGTACGATTTCTCGAAGATTCCCTTTGGCTCGGCCGAACACGTGCACCTGTTCGTGGAAGCCAAGAAGCTGGCCTTCGCCGACCGCGCGCGCTTCTATGCGGACATGGCCTTCCAGCCGGCCGCGCCGGTGGCCAAGCTGATCTCGAAGGAGTACGCGGCCGAGCGGCGTGCACTGATTTCGATGGACAAGGCGCTGAAGGAAGTACAGCCGGGCACACCGAAACAGCTGGAAGAGGGCGACACGATCTACATGACCGTCGCCGATGCCGACGGCATGATGGTGTCGCTGATCCAGTCCAACTACCGCGGCATGGGCAGCGGCATGGCGCCCCCGGGGCTCGGCTTCATCCTGCAGGATCGCGGTGAGATGTTCGTCCTGCAGAAGAGCCACCCGAACGGTTATGCACCGGGCAAGCGTCCGTTCCAGACCATCATCCCCGGCTTCATCACCAAGGACGGCAAGCCCTATGCGAGCTTCGGCGTGATGGGCGGGGCGATGCAGCCGCAGGGCCATGCGCAGATCGTGATGAACCTGGTGGACTTCGGCATGAACCTGCAGGAAGCCGGTGATGCGCCGCGCATCCAGCACGAGGGTTCGACCGAGCCGACCGGCCAGGCCACGGCGATGAGCGACGGCGGCGAGGTCAACCTGGAAACCGGCTTTGCGTATGACACGATCCGCGCGCTGATGCGCAAGGGCCACCGCGTGGTGTTCGCCGACGGTCCATATGGCGGCTACCAGGCGATCCTGCGCGATCCGGAGACGGGTGTGTACTACGGCGCGTCGGAGAGCCGCAAGGATGGGCAGGCGGCGGGGTATTGAGGGCAGGCGTCGAACGGGTGAGACCCCCCTCGCGGGTGGTGGCTGGAAGCAGGTTACGTGTTTGGCGACGGGCGGGTGGGGTTGGCAGGACACGCCGCAAGTACGTCCCTGTAGGCTGCATCGCCGCATCCATGCGGCTCAGCGTCCTGCCAACCCCACCCGCCCGGCCCCCTGACAGGTTCCGATGGCCGCCACCCGCGTAATTAAAAAATGAAAAGCGGTAGCGCCGAGCCATGCTCGGCGGAAATCATCAGATCCCATTCCCCCTGCCATCCGCCGACCATGGGTCGGCGCTACCGAAGGTTCCATGGCCACCATGGACCTGTCGAAGGTGGGGCGGGGTGGGTTGGCGGGAACGCTCATCCGCATGGGTCCGGCGCATGCGCCGGACGCGCTGGGCAGGAGCCCAGCGCAGGTCTTGCCGCCTGTGCAGGACTGCACCGGCGAGCAAGCGGATGGCGAGCCTCCATGGACGGATTCACGGCGATTCCCGCCAACCCACCCCGCCCCGCCCACACACAGCCCTGCAGACTTTGACGTTGACGTCGCTTCGAAGCGGGCGCCGGGCTGCAAGCCCGGCAACCCACCCCATCAGTCGCGCTCAGCCGCGTGCTCGGCTTCCAGCCGCGTCTCTTCCTGCGCCGCCATTTCGCGTTCAATCCACGCCTCGATCATCTGCCGCGCACGCTGCGCCTTGCGCCGCTCGCGTGTCCATTCCTGGTCCAACACGCGGTACAACGACACCATCACCAGGATCATCAGCACGGCGAAGGGCAGCGCGGCGATGGTGATCATGCCCTGCAGGGCGGACAGTCCGCCAGCCAGCAACAAGGCCGCCGCGATCAGCGCAACACCCACGCCCCACGCCAGCTTGCGCTTCGGCGGCGGATCACCGGCCTCATCGGTGGACATGCTGGCCAGTACCAGTACTGCAGAATCGGCCGAAGTCACGAAGAAGATCATCAGCAGCACCAGCGCCACGCTGGCCAGCAACAGCGGGAAGGGCAGGCTGTCGAACATGGTGAACAGCACCGTTTCGTAGCCATTGCCCAGCGCGGCCACCAGATCGACATGGCCGAACAACTGCGACCACAGCGCGGTGCCGCCGAACACCGAGAACCAGATGAAGCCCAGCACGGTCGGTGCGATCACCACACCGATCACGAACTCCCGGACGCTGCGGCCACGCGAGATGCGCGCGATGAACGACCCCACGAACGGTGCCCAGGCAATCCACCACGCCCAGTAGAAGATGGTCCAGTCGGCCACCCAGGTGCTGCCGGAGAACGGCGACATGCGCAGGCTCATCGTCACCAGCTGGTTGAGGTAGGACCCCAGCGTGGTGGTGAACGTGTCGAAGATGAAGCCGGTCGGGCCCAACACCAGCACCATCGCCAGCAGCAGCGCAGCCAGGCCGAGGTTGAAGTTGGACAGCCATTTGACCCCGCGCTCCACCCCGCTCAGGGTCGACGCCATGTACAACACGAACGCCACCGCGATGATCACCATCTGGGTCGGCACGCTGGAGGGAATGCCGAACACCCGTTCCAGGCCTGCCGCGATCTGGATGGTGCCGAAGCCCAGCGTGGTGGCCACGCCGACCGCGGTCGCCACCACGGCGGCGATGTTGACCACGTGGCCGATCCAGCCGCGATGGTGCTGGCCGATGATCGGCTGCAGCATGTCGCTGACCAGGCCGCGGCCGTTGCGGTTGAACTGGAACCAGGCCATTGCCAGGCCGATCAATGCGTACACCGCCCACGGATGCAGGCCCCAATGGAAGAAGGCGTAGCGCATCGAGGCACGCGCCGCATCCATGCCCATGGGTTCCAGCCCTTCCGGTGGTTTGACGAAATGGGAGACCGGCTCGGCCGCGCCCCAGAACACCAGGCCGATGCCCATGCCTGCAGCGAACAGCATCGACATCCAGCTGGCGCGGGAGAAGTCCGGCTCGGCATCTTCGCCGCCGATGCGCAGGTTGGCGAACCGTCCGAACGCCAGGTACAGCAGGAAGGTCAGCGCAAGGAACACGACCAGCAGGTAGAGCCAGCCCGCGCCGCGGACCACCTCGGCCAGCACGGCCTGTACGACGGCGTTGAAGGAGTCCGGTGCGAGCCCGGCGAGCAGCACCAGGACAGCGACCAGTGCGATGGAAATTCGAAACACCATGACGGGGCTTCTCCGATCAGTGAATGAGGGAGCGAGCAGAAGCTTGCAGTGCGATGCCGGGCAATACCAGCAATGCGGAGGACGGCGGACGGCCGCATGCCTGCAGGAGCAGGCGCGACAGTGCGCTGCGCGATGTTACCCAGCGTGGCGTCATGGACTCGTCAGTGTGTCGTCCGCGACAGCGGCGGTATGTTCTAATGCGCGCTGAAGCGGGGGTACCGCGGCCAACTGGCCGTGGTTGAGATAGTCCCTTGGAACCTGATCCGGCTCATACCGGCGTAGGGAAGCTTTGCAACGCCGTCCGTGCGTGGGCTCTCCCGGGGCCGGCGCGCGTGCGTCGGCGCACCGCCGCTTCGTCCCCGAACCTGATTGGACGAAGCCCGATGAACGCACCGTACGACGACCTGCAGCAGCAGGCGCAGCAGCTTTCCGAAACCGTCACCCGGCCGATCCCGGGTTCGCGCAAGGTGCATGTGGCCGGTTCCCGGCCGGACCTGCAGGTGCCGATGCGCGAGATCGCGCTCAGCCCGACCCCGGACACGTTCGGCGGCGGCGGGAACGCGCCGCTGGCGGTCTACGACAGCTCCGGTCCCTACACCGATCCCGCGGCGCGGATCGACCTGGCGGCGGGCCTGACTGCACTGCGCCGCGGCTGGATCGAAGAGCGTGCCGACACCGCACTGCCGGGCGGGTTGGGCTCGGTGTTTGGTCGTTCGCGCGAACTCGATGCGAGGCTGGCCGCGGTGCGCTTTCCGGCGCGCCATCAGCCGCGTCGAGCGCGTGCCGGCGCCAACGTGACCCAGATGCACTACGCCCGCCAGGGCATCATCACCCCGGAGATGGAGTTCGTCGCCATCCGCGAGAACCAGCGCCTGCATGCGGTGCTCGATGCCGGACTGCTCCAGCAGCATCCGGGGCAGTCCTTCGGTGCTGCCATCCCGCGCGTGATCACGCCGGAATTCGTGCGCAGCGAGATCGCCCGTGGCCGGGCGGTGCTGCCCAACAACATCAACCACCCGGAAAGCGAACCGATGATCATCGGCCGCAACTTCCTGACCAAGATCAACGCCAACATCGGCAACAGTGCGGTGTCCTCGGGCATCGCCGAGGAAGTGGAGAAACTGGTCTGGGCGATCCGCTGGGGCGGCGATACGGTGATGGACCTGTCCACCGGCAAGCACATCCACGAAACCCGCGAGTGGATCATCCGCAACTCACCGGTGCCGATCGGTACCGTGCCGATCTACCAGGCGCTGGAAAAGGTCGGCGGTCGGGCCGAAGACCTCAGCTGGGAGGTATACCGCGATACCTTGGTCGAACAGGCCGAACAGGGCGTGGATTACTTCACCGTGCACGCGGGGGTGCGGGCCGCGCATGTGCCGCTGACAGCGAACCGGATGACCGGCATCGTCTCGCGCGGCGGCAGCATCCTGGCCAAATGGTGCATGGCGCATCGCAGGGAGAACTTCCTGCATACGCATTTCGACGACATCTGCGAAATCATGAAGGCCTACGACGTGACGTTCTCGCTGGGCGACGGGCTGCGCCCGGGCTGCATCGCCGATGCCAACGACGCGGCGCAGTTCGCCGAACTGGAAACCCTCGGCGAACTGACCAAGGTGGCCTGGCAGCACGACGTGCAGGTGATGGTGGAGGGCCCGGGCCACGTGCCGATGCACCTGATCAAGGAGAACATGGACAAGCAGCTGCGCGAATGCGGCGAGGCGCCGTTCTATACCCTGGGGCCGCTGACCACCGACATCGCGCCGGGCTACGATCACATCACCAGTGCGATCGGCGCGGCGATGATCGGCTGGTACGGCACGGCGATGCTCTGCTACGTCACCCCCAAGGAACACCTGGGCCTGCCGGACCGGCAGGACGTCCGCGACGGCATCATGGCCTATCGAATCGCCGCCCATGCCTCGGACCTGGCCAAGGGGCATCCCGGTGCGCAGGTGCGTGACAACGCGCTCAGCAAGGCCCGCTTCGAATTCCGTTGGGAAGACCAGTTCCACCTCGGCCTGGATCCTGAAAAGGCCAGGGAGCTGCACGATCAGACCCTGCCGAAGGACGCACACAAGAGCGCCCATTTCTGCTCGATGTGCGGACCCCAGTTCTGTTCGATGAAGATCAGCCAGGAGGTCCGCGGGCAGTCTGCGGGCGGGTAGGGGACGGACAACCGCAGCTGCTGGTGGGTGACGACCGCAGGTCCTGGTGGGTGACGACCGTTGGTCGTCACGCTCTCCCCCGTTATCCTCCGCCCATCGTTTCCCAAGGCCGCGCCATGCCCATCCCGCCCACCCTCCGCTGGCTGGCCATCGCCCGCCGCCATCCCTCCGCCTGGTTGCTGGCGGTGCAGTTGCTGGGCGTGCTGGTGTATCCGGCAATGGATGACACCGCGGCGGGGCGGGCGGCAGTGGGCACGTTCGGCATCGCGGTGCTCGGGCTCGCCCTGTGGGTGGTGCAGCGCAGCCCGCTGGGCACCTGGCTTGCGTTGTTGCTGGCCATTCCCTCGGTGGTGTTCTCCATCGCGGCGGTGCTGTTGGGCAAGACCGGGTTGGGCATCACGGCGCAGCTGCTGGAAAGCCTGCTGTACTTCTACACCGCCGGTGCGTTGATCGCCTACATGCTGCAGGACCATAAAGTCACCCGCGACGAACTGTTTGCTGCAGGCGCCACCTTCACCCTGCTCGCGTGGGCGTTCGCGTTTGCGTTTTCGGTCTGCCAGCAGTGGTATCCGGGCAGTTTCCTGGCCACCAACCAGACCCCGTTCCGAACGTGGATGGAGCTGCTTTATCTCAGCTTCAGCTTACTGTCTGGAGTAGGTCTCAGTGACGTCGTTCCGGTACACCCCCAGGCACGCGCATTGGTAATGCTGGCGCAGTTCTGCGGGGTCATGTACGTGGCCCTGGTGGTATCGCGACTGGTCGGTCTGACCATGCTCGAGCACCGACAAAAATGAATGGCAGATAAAAAAATCGCGCCCCGGAAGGCGCGAATAGTGAAACTGATTATCTGAATACGTGGGCGAGAGAGTGCCTGATGTCCGCCGCAGCATGTGCGGTTAACTCTCATAGGCTAGTATTCGCGCGCTTCGATTCATTTGCGTTATGGGTTCATGCTGTTTGCAGAGTCTGGCTGTTCGCGATTGCACCTCCCGGTCATTCACGCGCACCTGGCTGGCATCCCGCCTGCCGCCCGCGTTCGAGATAGATGACCATCAGCAACAGCCCTTTCCATGACGTAGATATCCTGCGTATCGGCGAATGCACCGTGACCTTGTCGTCACGTGAAGTGCAGGTGCCCGGTGCGCGGCGACTTCGCAGGCTCACCCCGAAGGCGGTGGGCGTGCTGCGCGTGCTCGTCCGCAGCAACGGGCGCGTGGTCACCCGGGATGAGCTGTTCGCCGAGGTGTGGCCGGACACGCTGCCTACCAATGATGTGCTGACCCAGGCCGTGACCCAGCTGCGCAAGGCCTTCACCGCTGACAGCGAGGACGGTCCCGCCTACATCGAGACGATCGCCAAGACCGGCTATCGCCTGCGGGTGGCGGTGAGTGCGGTGGATCCGGTTGAACGGTCCGCCCTGCCGGCGGGCGAAGCGCCAACGCCGGCACCGCCGGTGCAGTCGCCCGCTGGCAGGGATATGGACGTAGACGCATGCACGGACGTGGATGTGGCCGTGGACATGGAAATGGACATGGACGCCACCCGCACGCGTCCCGAACCCCCGCTGCTGGCGCCGATGCGGCCCCGCAGTGCCTGGCGACGCGTACGGCGCTGGGTGCTGCTGGGCGTAGGTCTGTCCATGCTGTTGGCGCTGGGCGTCATGACCTGGCTGCTGCTGCATCGGGATACGTCACCCTCGGCAGTCGATGCGGCGGTGGAAAACGGTACGCGGGTGATCGGCAGTCCGCAGCGTCCGTATCGACTCATCACCGCCGGTGCGGGCTTTGAAACCTATCCCACGTTGTCGCCGGATGGCTCCCAGGTGGCGTACGAAGCCAGTGAAGAAGATGGCGGCGGCCAGATCAAGGTGCAGACCTCCGGCAATGCGCCGGCGCGCAATCTGGTGGACCGTCCGGACGGGGCGGTGGACCGCTTCCCGAACTGGTCCCCGGACGGCCGAGAGATCGCCTTCGCACGCTTCTCCGGCGAAGGTCGCTGCGAAGTGCTGATCGCCAGCGCGACCGGCGGGAACGTGCGCCAGGCCACGCGCTGCGACGGTACCGAACTGCTCAGTTTCGACTGGACGCCGGACGGCAGCGGGCTGGTGTTCGGCAGCATGGTTGGCGCCTACGCCCACCGCGGGATCCGGGTACTGGACCTTGCCAGCGGGCGGTGGCGCGCGTTGACCTATGCCGCGCACAAGGACGACTTCGATTACGCCCCGCGTATTTCCCCGGACGGACGCTGGCTGGTGTTCGTGCGCAACCCGCAGGTCGGTGACCTGTGGCGGATGCCGGCCGAAGGCGGGCCGCTGGAGCAGCTGACCGACGACGCCGCCGAGTTCCGTGGCTGGGCCTGGCTGGGTGACAGCCGGCAGATCGTGTTCGGTCGGCGGGTGGACAGCGAAGCGCGCCTGTACCAGCTGGACACCGAGGCACGCACGCTGCGTGATCTCGGCCTGGACGATGCACAGTGGCCGGCGGTGGCGCGCGCGACGAACTTCCTGGCCTTCGTCCACCGCAAGGCACAGTTCGGGTTGTACAAGGTGCCGGTGAAGGACCCTGCGCGGGCACAGCGACTGTTCGCCTCCAGCGGCCGCGACAGCCAGCCGATGCTGGCACCTGACGACCGCCAGATGGTGTTCGCTTCAGACCGTTCCGGCAGCTACGCCCTGTGGTGGGCCGACCTGCAGCAGCCGCAATCCCTGCGCCCCATCGAGGGACTGCGGCCGGACACCCGGCAGCCGCCGGCATGGTCGGCCGACAGCCGCCACCTGCTGGTACTGGGCCGTGATGACCAAGGGGAGCCCCACGTCTACGAGATCACCCCGCGCGATGAACAGCTGAGCGTGGTGCCGGTGCCGGTGGCGCGCCCGCTGCAGGCCTTGTATCTCGATGATCCGGATCGCCTGCTGGTCATAGAGCGGGGCGACGACCAGCGCACCCGCATGAGTCTGTATGACCGGCGCGACTGGCAGCGACTGGCGACCTTGTACGGCGTGTCCCAGGCGCGCTTTGACAGTGAGCGGCAACGCGTGGTCTTCACCCAGTTGGGCGCCAGTGGACTGTGGTCGGTGGATGCCTCGCTGTCCCCGGCCAGCGTCCAGCAGCTGAGCGCCGACAAACCCTCGCGCTGGCGCTACCGCGCATGGTCGGTGGCCGGCGGCGGCCGCGTCGACTATCTGGATGAGTCCAACCAGTGCAGCTCCGGCCTGCTGCGTATCGCCGAAGGGGGCGAGCCGGTATCACGCTGCCTGGATGCGACGCGTCTCAGTGCCGGCAATGGATTGAGCAGCAGCGTTGACGGAAATGACGTGTACGTGTCGCTCGCCGTGTCCGACGGTGCCGACATCGGCGTGATGGCGCTGCCCGAGCGCCCGCCAGAAGTCTTCCCGGCTTTCATCAACTCGTTGAAAATAAAGCCATAAATGGTTTCGTAAGTTTTTCGTGCGGACATCGTGTCGATTTCGTCGCGAAGTCGTCGCAACGTCCTGACCGCTGACGCCTGATTTGGCAAAACAGACACCCTGTATTGGTAAATACGTGGTGCTCCATGCGTCAGCTCTCCCTGGCCGATCGCGGTCAAACGATCTCCCTCGACAAGTCGCCCGACGACGCGACGCCGATCTGCCTGAGCGTTGCCCGGCTGGGCAGCCTGCAGACCGCCGGCAGCTGCTTCACGGTGTGGATCCAGATCCGCGGCAGTGCGTGGGTGGAGGCCAAGGAGGGTCGTTTCCGGATGCGGCGGGGCGAGTGGATCGCCTTCGAGAAGGAATCGCGTCCGCTGGTCCAGGCCGGCCGCAGTGGCCTGTGCATCGGCCTGGCACTGAATGCCGACGCCATGCGCATGTTGATGGAACTTGCCGATTGCGGCCTGTATGCCGGCCGTGGCCTGATGAAGCAGCCCGAACTGCGGGTTGCCCTGCGCCTGTGGCGCGATGCGCTGGACAGTGGCCTGCCGGCGCAGGCGCTGCGCCCGATGCTGCTGCACCTTGCCTCGCTGCAGCGCACGATGGCCGGCACCGTGCAGCGTTGCCCGGGCCGCTCGCGCAGCCGCAAGCGCCAGGTGTTCGGCCGCATGCAGCGTGCCCGCCTGTATCTGGAAGGCAACAGCCACCGCGTGGTGCGCATCGGTGAACTGGCCGAACTGACCAACTTCTCCAGCTGGTACCTGTCCAAGACCTTCCAGAGCCTGTACGAAGAAAGCCCGCAGGCCCTGTCGGCACGGCTGCGGCTGGAACGCGCGGCCGACCTGCTGCGCGATACCGACATGATGATCGGCGAAGTCGCCTCTGCCAGTGGCTTTGACAACTGCTGCAGCTTCGCGCGGGCGTTCCGCGCCCGTTTCGGCACGTCTGCGTCGCATTATCGTGAAAGTGCCGCCAAGCTGTCGCCACACTCGGCAAAGTCTCTCGCTGCATCACGCAAACCAAGGATCGCAACACAATCGTAACGTTTGATGGCGTTTTAACACGCCACTAACGTACCTTGGAGAGAGACATGAATTTCCGTACCCCCGCCGTGCGGCTGGGCATGCTGCCGGCCGGCATTGCGCTGGCGCTGAGCCCGAGCTTCGCCTCGGCGCAGGAAGCCGCAGCAGGCACCACCGACCTGGATCGCATCTCGGTCACCGGCTCGCGCATCCGCGCAGCCAACGTTGAAACCCAGCAGCCGATCCTGACGCTGAGCCGCGAGAGCCTGGAAAAGCAGGGCTTCTCTTCGGTCGCCGACGTGCTGAACAACCTGACCTCGGCCGGTTCCCCGGCGATCTCCCGTTCGGAGTCGCTGGCTTCGGGTGAGAACGTGGGCGGCTACTATGTCGACATCCGCAACCTGGGCGCTGAGCGCACCCTGGTGCTGATGAACGGCAAGCGCCTGGGCGCGACCACCTCGGGCCTGCAGGATCTGAGCCAGATCCCGATGGGCGCCGTCGAGCGCATCGAAGTGCTGAAGGATGGCGCGTCCGCCATCTACGGTTCCGACGCGATCGCCGCCGTGGTCAACGTGATCACCCGCAAGAACGTGGAAGGTGGCGAAGCCACCGCCTACTTCGGCCAGTACGGCGAAGGTGACGGCAACACCGAACAGTACTCGATGACCCTGGGTGCTACCGGCGAGCGCGGCAGCCTGACCCTGTCGGCTGAATACAACAAGGCCGATCCGGTCTTCGCCAAGGACCGTTGGTACAGCAAGGACGGCAACCTGGGTCCGAACTCGACCCCGGCGTCCTGGAGCGCACTGAGCCAGAACGGCAGCTGGTGCAACCCGACCATCTACAACTGCGGCAGCGCCTCGGCCGTGTGGCAGACCCTGAACGCTGGTGGCGATCCGCTGAATGCGGCCGATTACCACCCGCTGACCCAGAATGAGTGGGCCAACGCCAATCAGCAGATGACCGCGCTGACCGGCGTGGAGCGCAAGTCCGTCTACATCAACGGCACCTACGACTTCACCGACTCGATCAGCCTCAATACCGACCTGCTGTACAACGAGCGCAACACGTTCCAGCAGATCGCCGGTTATCCGTACCAGTCGCGCAGCTTCCTCACCCCGCTGTCCGGTGACAGCGTCTACAACCCCCTGGGCCAGGACGTTGATTTCCGTCGTCGCCTGTGGGAAGTGCCGCGCACCACCGAAAGCCAGCTGAAGACCACGCGCTTCGCACCGACTGTCAGTGGCTTCTTCGATTTCGCGGGCAAGACCTTTGACTGGGACGTCGGCGCGCTCTTCAACCGCAACGAATCGATCGTCACCAGCCATGGCGATGCCAGCCTGATCGCCAGCGAACAGGCCCTGGGCCCGTCGTTCATCAACAGCGCCGGCGTAGCCACCTGCGGCACTGCGGCCGACCCGATCACCAACGGCTGCGTGCCGTGGAACCCGCTGCTGCCGTACGGCGTCGCGGGCGCAGGCTCCCTGGCTGACCCAGCGTTGCAGGAGTTCCTGTTCCCGACCTTCACCACCCGTGGCGAGACCAAGACCACCAGCTTCACCGCCAACCTGGCCGGTTCCATCGTGACCATGCCGGCCGGTGACCTCGGCTTTGCCGTGGGCGTGGAGCACCGCAAGGAAGAAGGCACGTTCGTGCCGGATGCCTTCGCGCAGTCGGGCATGTCGACCGGCCTCGGCCAGAAGCCGACCCGCGGCGAGTACGAGCTGGACGAGGCCTATCTCGAGCTGAACGTGCCGATCCTCTCGGATATGCCGTTCGCCAAGGAACTGTCGCTGAACATGGCGACCCGTTACTCGGATTACAGCAACTTCGGCGACACCCTCAACAGCAAGTTCGGCGTGACCTGGCGTCCGATCGACGAACTGCTGGTCCGTGGTACCTACGCCGAGGGCTTCCGCGCTCCGACGATCAGCGATCTGTACGGTGGCCTGAGCTCGAGCTTTGAACGCTACATCGATCCGTGCGGTGTCACCGCGCCGGGCAGTGTTGCCGGCAATGCTGCCTGCTCCGCCGCCGGCGTGCCGGCCAACTACGTGCAGCTGGGCCAGGGCGGCAATCCCTGCACCACCCTGCCGTGTGCCACCAACGACCAGTTCATCTCGGGTGCCAATCCGAACCTGAGCCCGGAAACCTCCAAGAGCACGACCGCAGGTCTGGTCTGGAGCCCGCGTTGGGTGCAGGGCCTGGACATCTCGCTGGATTGGTACAAGTACGAAATCAGCGACATGATCATCGCCGACAGCGTCGACCGCATCCTGCGCGACTGCTACGTGCTCGGCAATTCCTCGCGTTGCGCCAGCGTGGTTCGTGGTCCGGCCGGCAACATCACCGCGCTGACCTACGGCACCGCCAACCTGGGCAAGGTGGAAACGCAGGGCTACGACCTGGGTGTGAAGTATCGTCTGCCGGAAATGGCGATCGGTAACTTCAGCATCGACTGGCAGACCAGCTACCTGTCTTCCTACGATGAAGAAGGCCAGAACAGCGCCGGTGACACCATCACCATCGGTCAGGTCGGTACTCCGGGCCTGTTCCGCGTCCGTTCCAACGCCACCGTGGGTTGGACCAAGGGTGACTTCGGCGTCAACTGGACCGCGCGTTACTACTCGGGCATGGCCGAAGACTGCATCGACATCGGCTGCACCGATCCGGATCGTTACCAGAATGGTGAAGCAGCGCCGATCCGCAAGACCGGTTCGAACACCTTCCACGATCTGCAGGTCAGCTACACCGCACCGTGGGACGCCACCATCGCAGTTGGCGCGAACAACGTGTTCGACCACCGCGGCGCATTGCAGTACTCGGCTCCGAACAGCGCCTTCGCCTACTACGGCGGTTTCGATGTGGGTCGCTTCCTGTACATGAAGTACACCCAGCGCTTCTGATCCATCGAAGCACTGATGCGAAAGTGAAAAGGGGCGGACCGCAAGGTCCGCCCCTTTTCTTTGTCTGCGAAGGGAACCGGTAGCGCCGAGCCATGCGCGGCGGAACGTTTCCGCCAACGGCCCGCTGCGCTCGCCGACCATGGGCCGGCGCTACCGGGGTCACCCGGTCCCGCCCGCCAGCCACCGTGTGCGGCCATTGCTTCTGCCTGGATGCTGCCCCTGGCGATCAGGCTTCCGCCGGTGACAATCCCATCAATGCATTGGCGTGCTCGCGCCATTCCGGCAGCTTGTGCAGCACGTTGGCGCGTTGCAGATAGTCTTCGTCCACCGCTTCGCCGTTGACCAGGGCCAGCGCCACGTGCACCGCGCCGGTCACCCAGAAACTGCGGGTGTTCGAGCGCTGCGGCTGCAGGTGGAAGCCGACCGCCTCCACGATGGGCATGGGCAGGCCCCACAGACCGAGCAGATAGGCGCCGGCTTCGGCATGCCCGGGACGGCCATCGTCGGTGCCTGCAGCGGCCGGTTCGGTGCGTTCGTTGCGTACCCCCGGCAGCAACAGGCCGATGTCGGCCAGCAGCGCAGCGGTGGATCCCAGCTCGGCGCTGGATGCCGGCAACAGGCGCGCGGCCAGCCGCGAGGCGAGCAGGGCGCGCTGCTGCAGCGCATTGCGTTCGGCCGCCGACAGCGTGGAGGCGGAAAACACCTCGCTGGCCAGTACCAGGTCACGCAGCGTGGACAGGCCCAGGCGGGTCACCGCCGTACGCAGGTCGGAGATGGTGCGGCCGCTGCTGAAGAAGGCCGAGTTGGACAGCTGCAGCACCTTGGCGGCGATCGCCGGATCGGCCGCCACCAGCTTGGCGACCTCGTTGCTGTCGGCGTCGTCGTCACGTTCCAGCGCGCGGGTCAGGCTCATGTAGAGATGCGGCGGGGAAGGCAGCTTCTCGATGCGGCCGATGGCATCGCGCAGGCGCGGGCTGTCCAGCAGTTCGCGCAGCTCTTCCAGGCTGCTCAGCGCCTCCAGCAGCACCTCCGGCGCCAGCGGCAACGGCAGGAAACGATGGGCGATGCCGATCAAGCGCGCCGGCGGCGGGCGGTTGCCCTGCTGGGCATCGATCAGCGCCACGCGGATGGTTTCCGGGCGCAGGGTGCGGATCTGCCCCAGCAGCGTGGTGGCATCCATGTCCGGCAGGTAAGGGCTGACGATCACCGCATCCAGCGATGATGCCGCTACGGCCGCCATCGCGGCATGGCCGTCGACAACAGTGGTGGTATGCCATTCTTCCCCAAGATCGGCAATGAATTCGCTCAGCTCAGCCGGCAGGCTGGCCTCGTCCCCAACAAACAGAATGCGCACGACACGTTCCCCTTGCGGACCATGGCACGGCCATGGTCGATGTGAAGTGTCGCAATTTAACCGATTCGGCGTGACGAGAGATGTGCCACAAGGCCGAAAACCGCGAACTGCACCGCCCTGGCAGGGAGGCCAGGGCGATGGACGGAAGGCTCAGGCCTTGCCGTCGAGGTAACGCTGGTGGGCTTCGACCAGGATCGCCTTGGCTTCGGCAGCGCCGGCCCAGCCGTCCAGCTTGACCCACTTGCCCTTCTCCAGGTCCTTGTAGTGCTCGAAGAAGTGGCCGATGCGCTCCAGCCAGTGGCTGGACACCTGGGCGATGTCTTCCACGTGTGCGTAGCCGCTGAACACCTTGGAGATCGGCACGGCCAGGATCTTTTCGTCGCTGCCGGCTTCATCGCTCATCTTCAGCACGCCCACTGGACGGCAGCGCACCACCGAACCGGGGATCAGCGGCAGCGGCAGCACCACCAGCACGTCGGCCGGGTCGCCATCGCCACACAGGGTGCTCGGCACGTAGCCGTAATTGCAGGGGTAGCGCATCGGGGTGGAGAGGATGCGGTCGACGAAGATCGCGCCGGTGTCCTTGTCCACTTCGTACTTCACCGGCTCGGAATCCTTCGGGATCTCGATGATGACGTTGATTTCTTCCGGCGGGTTCTTGCCGGGGGAGACGAGTTCCAGACCCATGGGTGTACTCCGGTTGTGGGGCGAAAAAGAAGACCATTTTATGCGTTTGCCCGGCAGCGTGCTGGCCTTCCCCACAGCCCGCCGGGTGGCCTGCGGGCCGGCCGCAGGCGGATTCGCCGATAGGCCGGCCAACCGCAACGCGGCAGGGTGGAGGCTCCCGTTACCTCGGTGGATTTCATGATCCTTCTCAAGCACTTGGCGCGCCGGTCACGCGTTCGTATCGGCTGCGCAGTGGCCGGCCTGCTGGCGGTCGCCGCCACCGCAATGGCCGCCGAGATGCCGGTGCCGCCGGGTCCGGCGGTGGCTGCACGCTTTGTCGATCTGGTCGACCACCCGGCGCCGGAGGCCAACTGGGACCGGTTCTACGCCCTGGAAGACCATCTGGCCGGCGCCTTCCTCAAGGCATGTGGCGAAGGGGCCTGCCTGCCCCGGCGATTCCTGTGGCCGATGCAGCTGCGCTGTTCGGTGCGGGTGGCCGACGCCACGGTCGCGGCATGCATCTGGGTCATCGCCGGCAGCGATCTGCGGGTGCGCGCGGCAGGCAGCATCGACCCCGACGTAGTGACCTGGCGTTGCGCGCTGCCGCTGGGAGCCGGTACGGGGGTGGACGCCTTCCACGCAGCGCTGGAGGTGGACGATCCGCTGGCGGTTCGGCTGCCCGGCGCAGCCGAAAGCCTGCGGCAGGGTCTTGCGAGCTGCCTGGCCAGGCAGGGGGCCGCCTCATGATCATCGCCGGAATGCTGCTGCTTGCGGTTGCACCGTTCGCCGCGGGCAGCCATGTCGATGCCCGTGATTACTCCAGCGCCGGCGCGGGCGAGGCGGCCTTCGCGGTGATGGAACGCGCGCTGGTGCGCGGCTTCGATTACATCTGCGGCGACACGTTCTGCGAGGGCGACTACGGCAACCTGCGCGCCCTCCAGCTGCGCTGCTCCGTCCGCAGCAACAGTGGCGCGCTGGCCGGATGCCTGTGGAGCTTCGCCGGCAGCTACGCGTATGTCAGCCCGGCCGATGCGCTTCCGTCTGTCCAGGCCCGCACCTGGGCCTGCCACTTGCCGGTGGTCCCGGGCACCTCGCTGGCGGCCCTGCTGGAGCGCCTGCGCGGGCCAGACGCGCTGGATACGCCGCTGCCCGGCACGGACGTCAGCAGTTACGAGGCGCTGACCGACTGCCTCTGAGAGCTGCGGCTCAGGCCGGATTCGCCTGCACGGTGGCGTCGCTGTGCAGTGCTTCGTTCAACTCATCCACCACGATCGCCCAGTCGTTGTCCGACTTCAGCGACTCGGCCAGGAAATGACGCTGCCCTTCGCTCCAGAACGAGGCCGTGGTGACCTTGACCTCCGCCGGCAGCTGGTGCTGCAGGATGAAGGCGGCGATGTCCGCTTCACCGGCATCCAGGCCGAGCTGCAGGAACAGGTTGGTCATGTTCGGTTCGGTGGTGATCATCGTATCGCTGCATCTGCTGGGAAAGGTCACCGCCATTATGCCGCGACCCTGCGCGGGCGCGATGTGATGGATGTGCCCATCCCATCGCGCCCGCCGTTGTCAGAGCAGCGGCACCAGCAGCAGTGCCACGATGTTGATGATCTTGATCAGCGGATTGATCGCCGGTCCTGCGGTGTCCTTGTAGGGGTCGCCCACGGTGTCTCCGGTGACCGCGGCCTTGTGTGCCTCGCTGCCCTTGCCGCCGAAATTGCCGTCTTCGATGTACTTCTTGGCGTTGTCCCAGGCACCGCCGCCGGTGGTCATCGAGATGGCCACGAACAGGCCGGTGACGATGGTGCCGATCAGCAGCCCGCCGAGCGCGCGCGGCCCCAGCAGCAGGCCGACCACCACCGGCACGGCGACCGGCAGCAGGGAAGGGACGATCATTTCGCGGATCGCCGAACGGGTCAGCATGTCCACCGCGCGGTCGTACTGCGGCTTGCCGGTGCCTTCCATGATGCCGGGGATTTCACGGAACTGGCGGCGCACTTCTTCCACCACCGCGCCTGCCGCGCGGCCTACCGCTTCCATCGCCATCGCACCGAACAGGTAGGGGATCAACCCGCCGATCAGCAGGCCGATGATTACCTCATGGTCGGACAGGTCGAAGCGGAACTCGATGCCCGGATTGGCCGCCTGCAGGTTGTGCGTGTAATCGGCGAACAACACCAGCGCAGCCAGCGCCGCCGAACCGATCGCATAGCCCTTGGTGACCGCCTTGGTGGTGTTGCCGACGGCATCCAGCGGATCGGTGATGGCGCGGATTTCCGGCGGCAGGTCGGCCATTTCGGCGATGCCACCGGCGTTGTCGGTGATCGGGCCGTAGGCATCCAGCGCGACGATCATGCCGGCCATCGACAGCATCGCGGTGGCCGCGATGGCAATGCCGTACAGCCCGGCCAGCGCATGCGCGCCCCAGATCGCCACGCACACCGCGATCACCGGCAGCGCGGTGGACTTCATCGAGATGCCCAACCCGGCGATGATGTTGGTGCCATGGCCGGTGGTGGAGGCCTGCGCCACGTGCTGCACCGGCTTGTACTGGGTGCCGGTGTAGTACTCGGTGATCCACACGATCAGCCCGGTCAGCACCAGCCCGATCAGGGCGCAGCCGTACAGCGCATAGGGGCCGAACACGTTGTCATGCATCAACGCGGTGGTGACCGGATAGAAAGCGATCGCGGCCAGCACGCCGGATACGATCACGCCCTTGTACAGCGCGCCCATGATCGATCCGCCCGGCTTCACCTTGACGAACAGCGCGCCGATGATCGAGGCGATGATCGACACCCCGCCCAGCACCAGCGGATACAGCACCGCGTTGCGTCCGGCTTCGGCGATCATCAGGCTGCCCAGCAGCATCGTGGCGATCACCGTCACCGCGTAGGTTTCGAACAGGTCGGCGGCCATGCCCGCGCAGTCGCCGACGTTGTCACCGACGTTGTCGGCGATGACCGCCGGATTGCGCGGATCATCCTCGGGAATGCCGGCTTCCACCTTGCCGACCAGATCGGCGCCGACGTCCGCGCCCTTGGTGAAGATGCCGCCGCCGAGGCGCGCGAAGATCGAGATCAGCGAGGAGCCGAACGCCAGTCCGACCAGGGCATGCAGGGCCTGCGCCACGTTCAGGCCGAGCCGCAGCAGGATGGCGTAGTAGCCGGCCACGCCCAGCAGTCCCAGCCCGACCACCAGCATGCCGGTGATGGCACCGCCGCGGAACGCCACGTCCATCGCCGCGCTGATGCCATGCCGCGCCGCTTCAGCGGTGCGCACGTTGGCGCGTACCGATACGTTCATGCCGATGTAGCCGGCGGCACCGGACAGTACCGCGCCGATGGCGAAGCCAATCGCGGTGTACCAGCTCAGGAATATCCCGACCAGCACGAACAGCACCGCCCCGGCGATGCCGATGGTCAGATACTGGCGGTTGAGGTACGCACGGGCACCTTCCTGGATCGCGCCGGCGATCTCGGCCATGCGTGCGTTGCCACTGGGTTGGCGCAGGATCCACCGCGCCGAGATGATTCCGAACAGGATTGCGATGACGGCGCACAGCAGCGCCAATGACAGCCCGTGACGTTCCAGCATGACCTCTCCCGATGTGGATGAAAGACATCCAGCGGTGGTGAACTTCACCACGAGGGGGACGACGGGCTGCAGCCTTGTAACCAACCCGTAACTGACCACGATGGTCGTCCGACGTATGGCGGTGTTCAGCATTCCCTGGTGGCCGCAGTATGCGGTCCGGGGCCAGCAGGCGCCAGCGCCTTTGCGCGCGGTTAAGCCAGGCTCTGCGACCGTGCGGCCATTACTGTCGTGGAGATCACCGATGCGCCTGCCCGTACTGATGATGGCCCTGCTGGCCCCGGCGCTGCCGGCGCTGGCAGTGGAAACGCCCGAGCTGCAGCGTGCGGTGGGCGCCGCCCAGGCGGTCGGTGCGGTGCATACCTTGCGCCAGATTCCCGAAGCCTGCGCGCGGCTGGAAGGTACCTTCACGGGCGATGCGGCGCAGCCGTACCGCTTCGCACCGGTACGCACCAGCGAGCAGTGCCAGCCGCGGGCGCGCTTCGTCGATTACGCCAAGGCGCAGCCAAGCCAGGCCAAGGGCTGGAAGCTCAACGATGTGATCCGGGTGCCGTCTGCGGCGTGCCCGGCCCAGCAGGCGGTGGTGCGGGTGTGGCGACTGCCGGTAGCGCCGACCACCGAACGCGACGGCCAGGGTCAGTCGCGCATCTATCTGGAAGACGCCAAGAAGCAGGCCAGCAGCGGCAGGATCCCGCAGGTGACGATGTTCGCCGCGCAGCTGCAGATGGAAGGCACTGCCTGCCAGTAGACCGCGTAGCGCCGAGCCATGCTCGGCGAGCGCCAAACGCGGCCTGCGTCCAACACCGTTGCAGGGGCCCGGAGAAGCCGCCGAGCATGGCTCGGCGCTGCCGGTATCAGCCTCAGGCCTCGAACGGCTCCAGCTTTTTCTTGACCGCGACATTCTTCAGCGTGACGTACTTCGGCAGCCCGTCCGGCCCGTAGGGCAGGGGGGCTTCGCCCTTGATCAGCGGCTGCAGGTAGGCCCGGGCCTTTTCGGTGATGCCGAAACCGTCCTTGCGGATGAAGCTGGTTGGCATCTTCTTCTCATGGTTGGCGATCTTCGCCAGCGGCGCCGAGTCGATCTTCCAGCGGTAGGGCTTGTCGCTGCTGCGCACGATCACCGGCATCACCCCGTTGTGCCCGGCCAGCGCCAACCGCACCGCCGCCTTGCCCACCGCCTGCGCCTGTTCCCAGTCTGTCCTGGAGGCGATGTGGCGTGCCGAGCGCTGCAGGTAATCAGGCACGGTCCAGTGCACCTTCAAACCGAGCTGGTCCTTGACCCGGCCGGCCAGGTGCGCGGCCACGCCGCCCAGCTGGGTATGGCCGAAGGAGTCCTTGCTGCCGCCGGCATCGGCGACGAAGGTCCCATCGGCCGTGGCGATGCCTTCGGAGGCCACCACCACGCAGTAGCCCACCTGTTCGACCACCGCGCTTACCTTGGCCAGGAAGGCCGCTTCGTCATAGGCGCGTTCCGGCAGCAGGATCACCTGCGGGGCCTCATCCGGTCCCGTGCCGGCCAATCCGCCTGCCGCTGCCAGCCAGCCAGCGTGGCGGCCCATCGCTTCGTAGATGAACACGCGGGTGGAGGTCTCGGCCATGGCGGCCACGTCCAGCGCCGCCTCGCGAACCGATACCGCGGTGTACTTGGCCGCCGAGCCGAAGCCGGGGCAGGTGTCGGTCACGGCCAGGTCGTTGTCGATGGTCTTGGGCACGCCGATGCAGCTCAGCTCGACCCCGCGCTCGCGCGCCAGTTCGGACACCTTCAACGCGGTGTCGGCCGAATCATTGCCGCCGTTGTACAGGAACCAGCGCACGCCATGGGCCTGCAGCACCTGCAGCAGCCGGTCGTAACGGGCTGCATCCTGTTGCAGTGATTTGAGCTTGTAACGGCAGGACCCGAACGCGCCACCCGGCGTATGGGCCAGCGCCCGGATGGCGCTGATCGGTTCGCGCGAGGTGTCGATCAGGTCTTCGCGCAGCGCGCCGAGGATGCCGTTGCGCGCGGCAAGCACCTTCACCCCGCGGGCGCGGGCTTCCTGGATGACCGCAGAAGCAGTGGCATTGATGACGGCGGTGACGCCGCCTGACTGGGCATAGAGCAGGGTGCCTTGGCGCATCGGAACCTCGTGTCGGGACAGGGACATTGCAGGGACATTACCCGGATGCGGTAAAGTGCGGGTATTGCAGTGCAGCGATACCGGCCCGTCCGGACGCCGTACGTTCATGATTTTCAACACGTTGGAGTGAGCTAGATGCGATTGGTTCTGTTGGGGCCGCCCGGTTCGGGCAAGGGTACGCAGGCAACCCGCCTGAAGGAAAAGCTCGGCATCGCCCACATCTCCACCGGCGACCTGCTGCGTGCCGAAGTGGCCGCTGGCTCCGAGCTGGGCAAGCAGGCCAAGGCGGTGATGGATGCCGGCAACCTGGTGTCCGACGAGATACTGCTCGGCATGCTGCGCTCGCGCCTGTCGCAGGACGACGTGGCCAAGGGCTTCATCCTGGACGGCTATCCGCGCAACGTGGCCCAGGCCAAGGCGCTGGATGGCGTGCTGGCCGATATCGGTCAGCCGCTGGATGCGGTGGTCCAGCTGGACGTGGACGCCGATCAGCTGATCGAGCGCCTAGCCGGCCGTGCGAAGGAGCAGGGCCGCGCGGATGACAATCCGGATTCGGTCCGCCATCGCCTGCAGGTCTACACCGAGCAGACTGCACCAGTGGTGGATTTCTATGCCGAACGGGGCACCCTGGCGCGTCTGGATGGCATCGGCGAGCTGGAAGAAGTCGAAGCGCGCATCCACGCCGTGCTGCCGAAGGCCGGATGAGGCCGCCGAGGCCTGCGGTTCGCGCCTGAAAAAACACAGGCCTGGTCCCTTCGGACCAGGCCTGTGTCATTTTAAAGCCAGCGGTGGGCTTGCTCAGGGCCCCGCAGCGTGAGCTCCCATGGGGATGGCCTCTTGGGGAGTAGGACCGGTTGGGAACTGCGGCTGGCACTGTGAATTGTGTCTATGTTCATAGGCAGCCGCTATCAGGATTTCCCTGACATGCCTTTGGCTTTGTCTGAGCTGTCTGTCGGACTTATCTGACCTTCTGCTTGTCAGGATGGCCCACCACCGGGTCGATCGGTAACAATGCGGGTCATGAGCAACGTACATATTCTTGGAATCGCCGGCACCTTCATGGGCGGCGTGGCCGCACTGGCGCGTGAGCTGGGACATGCCGTCAGCGGCAGCGACCAGGCGATCTACCCGCCGATGTCGACCCAGTTGGAAACGCTGGGGATCCAGCTGGACCAGGGGTATCGTGCCGACAGCGTTCCGCCGGACAGTGCCGAGGTGGTCATCGGCAATGCCCTCTCGCGCGGCAATCCCGCCGTCGAAGCGGTACTCGACGCCGGCCAGCGCTATGTTTCCGGTGCACAGTGGCTCAGCGAGCGGGTGTTACCCGGTCGTGACACGCTGGCCGTGGCCGGCACGCACGGCAAGACCACCACCACCACCATCCTGGCCTGGCTGCTGGAAAGCGCTGGGCGCGCGCCCGGCTTCCTGATCGGCGGGGTCGCCGAAGATTTCGGTGTGTCCGCACGGGTAGGGCAGGGCCGCGAGTTCGTGGTCGAGGCCGACGAGTACGACACTGCCTTCTTCGACAAGCGCAGCAAGTTCGTACATTACCGGCCGCTGGTGGCGATCCTCAACAATCTCGAGTACGACCACGCCGACATCTTCCCGGACGTGGCGGCGATCCAGCGCCAGTTCCATCATCTGGTGCGCACCGTACCGGCGCGCGGCCGGCTGATCGTCAACGGCGAGGACCCGCGCCTGGCCGAGGTGCTGGCGATGGGCTGCTGGACCCCGGTGGAGCGCTTCGGCTTCGATGCGACGCTGGAATGGCACGCCGAACTGCTCAGCGCCGATGGCAGCGCGTTCGTCGTGCATCATCGCGGGCAGCAGGTCGGCGTGGTCCATTGGGCGTTGCTGGGCCGCCACAACGTGCTCAATGGCTTGGCTGCGCTGGCCGCCGCACACGCCGTGGGCGTGGTGCTGGCCGACGTGCTGCCGGCGTTGTCACGCTTCCACAGCGTCAAACGGCGGCTGGAAGTGATCGGCCAGGCCGGCGGCATCACCGTGTACGACGACTTTGCCCATCATCCCACCGCCATTGCCACCACGCTCGAAGGCCTGCGTGCCAAGGTGGGCGATGCGCGCATCGTGGTGGCGATGGAGCCACGCAGCAATTCGATGCGGTTGGGCGCACATGCCGAGGCCCTGGCGCCTTCGCTGGCGTTGGCCGATGCGGTGGTGTTCCTGCACCGGCCCGGGCTGGAATGGGATGCCGCCGCGGTGATGGACGCGGTGCGCGGCCAGGCGCTGGCGGTGGCCGATACCGATGCGCTGCTGGCCCGGTTGGACGCCCTCGCCGAAGCCGGTGACCACGTGGTGTTCATGTCCAATGGCGGCTTCGACGCCGCGCCGCGGCGCTTCCTGGCGCAGCTGCAGGGTTCATGAGCGCGGTCGCGACGCTGCCGTTGTTTCCGTTGCACGCGGTGCTGTTGCCGGGCGCGAGCATCGGCCTGCGCGTGTTCGAGCGGCGCTACCTGGACATGCTGCGTGATTCAAGCCGCGACGGCGGTGGATTCGGGCTGTGCCTGATCCTGCAGGGCGACGAAGTGGGCGCGCCTGCGGTGCCCGCAGCCTTCGGCGTGGAAGCCCGGGTGGATGATTTCGACATGGGCAGCGATGGCGTGCTGCAGCTGCGACTGCGCGGTGCGCGGCGCTTCCACGTGGAGCAGACCCGCGTGCGCGACAACGGGCTGGTGGTGGGCGAGGTGCGCTGGTGCGCGCCGGATACCGACGACGAGCTGCGGCCGCAGCATGCGCTGCTGTCGACCCTGCTGCAGCACATCATCGAACAGGCCGGTGAAGACTATGCACCGGCCACGCCGGCGCTGCTCGACCAGGCATCCTGGGTAGGCTGGCAGCTGGCGCAGCTGCTGCCGCTGGAAGAATCCCAGCGCCTGCAGTTGCTGCAGCTCGACGATGTCCACGCCCGCCTGGACCTGCTGCTGGGCTGGATCCCGTAACGGCTGACGCGCGTTATTCGGTGCGCAGTCGCAGCACCGGCAGGCCCGTTTCGGGATGCACGCCTTCCTGCATCGGCAGGCCTTCCACCGATGCCTTGACCGCCGCCATCGCCGGGTCGATCCCGCGCAGCGGATGCCACATGCCGATCCACTCGAAGTGGCGGGTGAAACGCAGCGTCTGCGCACTGCCCAGCCACAGCGGCACGCCGCCGGGCTGCAGCACCCTGGTCGCCGGCCACAGGCGCAGCACGTGGCGCTCGTCCGGCCGCTCGCCATCGCGCACCATCAGCAGGCTTTCCACCTGCGTATCCAGCGTGGCCGGCAGCACCGGCAGCGCTTCCGGACCGGTGTCCTGGTCGAGCATCAACAAGGCCTGTTCCCACCCGGCCTGCGGCTGCATCCTCCAGCCTTCTGATTCCAGCCGCGCCTGCAACGGGGCAAGCGGGCCGGCCACCTGCACGTCCAGCGGCCAGCGCTGGTCATCGTCGAATTCGTTGCGCCGCGCCGGCATCGTCTGCCAGTCCTGCTTCCACCAGCGATCAGCCTGCAGCGGCGCCGGCGCGGCCTGTTGCGGTTCGAAGCGTTCCAGCTTGACCGCGATGTTGCGCGGTGCGTACCACAGGGCCGCCACCAGAAACGTGCCGTAGAACAGCCAGGCGACCGGCTTGACCCAGAACGAGCGATTGAAGCGGCGGCGGTAGGCGATGCCCAGCACCAGCAGCCAGAACAGCCCGAACAGCATGCCGCCGATCACATCGCTCAACCAGTGCGCGCCGAGGTAGATGCGCGAAAAACCGATCAGGCTGACCACGAAACCGGAGACCAGGTAGGGCCACACGCGGGTCCGGCCGGGCAGTTCCCGGGCGATCAATACCGCGAAAAAGCCGAAGGTGATCGTGGCCATGGTCACTGACACGGACGGGAAGCCGAAGCCGCTGCTGGCATCCGGCGGGCGCACTACGTCCACGGTGGCGCCCAGCAGCATCGTCAGCGCCAGGCCGAAGGCCAGTGCCGCCAGCCAGTGTGCAGCGGCCATCCAGCGCCGGCGCCAGAGCAGGTACCCCATGCCGACCGCAGTGGCCGGCAGCAGCACCGGCCAGGCGCCCAGCGAGGCCAGCGCGGCCATCGGATGATCGGCCAGCGGATTGCGCAGCGCGAGCATGGCCTGGTGCACGGCCAGGTCGATGCTGAGCGGCTCGCCGTGCGCCACCACCACCATCAGCAGTGCGAACCAGCACCAGCCCAGCACCAGCAGCATCAGCGCCAGCATCGCCAGCGGCACCGATTCGCGCCGCTGCGGGTCGAATACCGACACCGAGTAACGTCCCAGCGTGGGGTGGCGCTGCGACCAGTCCAGCAGCCGTGCCAGCCAGGTATCCATGCGTGCGGCCGACCAGCGATAGCCATACAGCACGATGGCCCACACCAGCCCGAGAATCACGCCAAGCAGGCCGACCACCACCACCAGTCGCCCGGCGACCGCAGCGACGGCGTCATACGCCCCGCCCAGCACCCAACCCGGCAACAGGAACAACACCGCCCAGGACACGCTGGCGATGCCGCTGGCCTGCATGTAGCGGCTGGCCTGCATCTTCATCATGCCGGCGATGGCCGGCACGAACGGTCGGATGGCGCCCACGTAACGGGCCACCAGGATGCTCTTGAAGGCATTGCGGCGGAACATCGTTTCGCCGCGGTCCAGCAGCTGCGGATAGCGGCTGAAAGGGAACACGCCGCGCAGCCGGTCGCCCCAGCGGCGGCCGATCCAGTAACTGATGCCATCGCCGGCAAACGCGCCCAGCGCCGCACAGGCCACCGCATACGGGCCGGATATCTGCCCCAGGCCGATGAACACGCCCACTGCGAACAGCAACGGCAGCGCAGGCACGATGGCGCCCAGGATGATGACCGCATCGCAGAACGCGATGAGGAAGATGGCTGCACCGGCGAGCACTGGATTGGCGGCAATCCAGGCGAGGGTGGCGTCGATCCATGAAGAGTCCATCGCCAGATTATAAAGGCGTGCAGGTGACTGGTTGCCTGCTTGATGCAGGCTGATCGAGACAACGTGGATCGCCTGGAGCGATCGCCTAGAATGGGCCATGGCAGATAACCGCACACTCGCGCAGCACGCGCTCAAGTCAGACAGCTTCGGCCGCATCCTGCTGGTGCAGCAGGCCGAAGGCCGTTTCGTGCGTCGTGACCTGGGTGCCACGCCGTGGTGGCTGCGGGCGCCTGCCTGGTGGCTGGCACGACGCGAAGCGCGCGCGCTGCGGCACATCGATGGCATGCAGGCAGTGCCCAAGCTGCTGGCATGGGACGGCCGCAGGCTGGACCGCAGCTTCATGGCCGGCGATGCGATGTACCAGCGCCCGCCACGCGGCGACGTCGCCTGGTTCCATGACGCGCGCCGGCTGCTGCAGGAGCTGCATCGGCGCGGGGTGGCGCACAACGACCTGGCCAAGGAAGCCAATTGGCTGGTGACCGAAGCCGGTCATCCGGCGTTGATCGATTTCCAGCTGGCGGTGATCGGCAACCCGCGCTCGCGCTGGATGCGGCTGCTGGCGCGCGAAGACCTGCGCCACCTGCTGAAGCACAAACGGATGTACTGCCGTGAATCGCTGACCCCGGTGGAAAAGCGTGTGCTCAAGCGGACCTCGTGGGTGCGTGAACTGTGGTTCGCCACCGGCAAGCCGGTCTATCGTTTCGTCACCCGGCGCATCCTGCACTGGGAAGACAACGAAGGGCAGGGGCCCAAGCCCTGAGGCCACACTGCGGCCGCGCGAGGTGGGCGCGCGCATAATGCAGCGTCGGCGTCGGCCGGTGACCAGGAGAAAACGTGGTGTCCAACCTGCAGGGCAAGACTCTATTCATCACCGGCGCATCGCGCGGGATCGGGCTGGCGATCGCGCTTCGCGCGGCGCGCGATGGCGCCAACGTGGCCATCGCGGCCAAGTCCTCGGTGGCCAATCCGAAGCTGCCCGGCACCATCCATAGTGCGGCCGAGGCGGTCACCGCCGCCGGCGGGCAGGCGCTGGCGCTGAAGTGCGACATCCGCGAGGAAGACCAGGTGCAGGCGGCGGTGGCCGCCGCCGTGGACACCTTCGGCGGGATCGATATCCTGGTCAACAACGCCAGTGCGATCTGGCTGCGCGGCACCCTGGAGACGCCGATGAAGCGCTTCGACCTGATGCAGCAGGTCAACGCGCGTGGCAGTTTCCTGTGCGCGCAGGCGTGCCTGCCGTACCTGCTGCAGGCGCCCAACCCGCACATCCTGAGCCTGGCGCCGCCGCCCAGCCTGGACCCGAAGTGGTGGGGGCCGCATACCGGCTATACGTTGGCCAAGATGGGCATGAGCCTGGTCACGCTGGGGCTGGCGGCGGAGTTTGGTCCACGCGGCGTGGCGGTCAATGCGCTGTGGCCACGCACGGTGATCGCCACCGATGCGATCAACATGATCCCAGGCGTGGACGTGCAGGGCTGCCGCACGCCGCAGATCGTGGCAGATGCCGCGCACGCGGTGCTGGTGCGCGAAGCGGCCGGCTTCCACGGCCAATTCCTGCTCGATGACGAGGTGCTCGCCGCGGCCGGCGTGACCGATCTTTCCGGTTACGCGGTGGACCCTGCGCATCCGCTGCTGCCGGATCTTTTCCTGGATTGATTCAACGGCACGTTGACGGCGGCGTCTGCTATGGTGCGCGGCTGTAATCGTTTCCAACAGGGAAGTACCCCATGCACCCAATCTTCCGTACGGCCGTCCTGGCCGCCTCCGTTGCGCTGTGCCTGGCCGCCTGCCAGAAGGGCGCTTCCAGCGCAGCCGCCGTCGAGGGCGCCGACAAGATCAACGCCTACATCGCCTGCTTCAACGGCGTGCAGCAGCCGATCCAGGAAAGCTTCCAGCGCTACGTTTCGTGGATCGCCGATCCGGCGGCCGGCCCCACCGGCAAGGAAGAAACCGTACGTGCGCCGGGCACGGTCTTGTCCCACCGCGTCGAGTTCTGCGGCGCGCCGCTGACCGCCGCCCTGGCACAGCAGCCGGCCAACGCCGCGCTGGATCCGGCCGCGCGCCGTTACCAGGAAACCTTCACCGCGCTCAACGAGAAGATCAGCGATGCCGTGCGTTACTACGATCGCGAAGACTACAAGCGCGATGGCGGTGAGGGCATGCGCCAGCGGCATGCGCCGCTGATGCAGGCCTATTCGGCGTTCTTCGAAGCCGGTGATGCGATGGATGCGGCGCTGGAGGCGAACGAAGACCAGCGCCGCAAGGAGCAGATCGGGGCGATCGAGAAGGAAGAGGGACGCAGCGCGGCGTTCTACCACCTGAGCATCATCGGCGAGGGCAAGCAGCTGGTGAAGGTGCTGGACGGCGACGCGCCGGACCTCGCCGCCGGCCGTGCACAACTGGCGCGCTACCAGGCCGTGCTGGAAGAAGCGGCCAAGGCGAAGATCGGCCAGGGCGATCCGATGTGGGGTCACATGGAGCGTTCGGCGGACAAGCTGGCCAGCGAGGGCGGGCGCCGCATCGAACGCCTGCAGGCCAACCAGCCGTTGAGCCGCAGTGACCAGATCCTGCTGGAGAGCGGTGGCATGCCGCCGTCCGGCACCGCCCCGGCGCTGCTGGCCAGCTACAACGATCTGGTCGACATGAGCAACCGCATGGCACGTTGAGGTTGGCAGGGCGGGGGCGCGCCTGCGCCACCCGCCCGCTAGACCTGGTTGAACAGTTCCGGCAGGGGCTCGGCGCACTGCCGGCAGTAGCGTGCGTCGGGCGCGTGGCCTTCCAGCCCGCAGCGCAGGCAGCCACGTCCATCGCGTTTCTCGTTGTGCTCGGCCTCGCGCATCGTGCTGGCCAGTTCGGCGGTGTAGATGCCGGTTGGCACCGCGATGATGCTGTAGCCGATCAGGATCAGGATCGACGTGACGAAGCGGCCGAGCATGGTCTGCGGCACGATGTCGCCGAAGCCGACCGTGGCCATGGTCACCACCGCCCAGTACATGCTGCTGGGGATGCTGGTAAAGCCGTTGTGGGGCCCTTCGATCAGGTACATCAGCGCACCGGCGATGATGGTGATGGTGATGACCGTGAACAGGAACACCAGGACTTTGCGCCGGCTGCGCCACAGCGCCAGCATCAGCACGCCGCTTTCTTCGATGTAACGGGTCAGCTTGAGGATGCGGAACACCCGCAGGATGCGCAGCGCACGCACGACCAGCAGGCTCTGCGCGCCGGGGATGAACAGGGACAGATAGGTCGGCAGGATCGACAGCAGGTCGATGATTCCCCAGATGCTGACCGCGTAGCGCAGCGGGCGCTTCACCACCGCCAACCGCAGCACGTATTCCAGCGTGAACATCGCCGTGAACGCCCATTCCAGCACGTACAGGCCCGCGGCCCAGCGCAGGTGCAGGTGCTGCACGCTGTCGACCATCACCACGATGACGCTGGCGATGATCGCCAGCACCAGCAGCAGGTCGAAGTTGCGCGAGGGCCCGGTGTCGTGGCGGTAGATGATGTCGAACCAGTACCGGCGCCAGCCGGTGGCGCTGGCGGGGTTGAGCTGTGGAGCGGAGAAAGGGCGCATGCGCGCATTGTGCCGCACCGGCTGCGGGGCGAGAATGGGCGCTTTCCGAAGCTCGCCGGACCGCCATGACCGCCGCCACCGACCCCCTGATTTCCCTGTCGCATTACTACCTGCCGGTGTACAAGCCGCGCCAGGTCGTGCTCGAGCGCGGGCAGGGCGCGCGCGTCTGGGATTCGCAGGGCCGCGAGTACATCGACCTGGCGGCGGGCATCGCCGTGTGCGGCCTGGGCCACAACGATCCGGACCTGACTGCGGCGCTGCTGGAACAGGCCGGCAAGCTGTGGCACACCAGCAATGTGTTCTACAGCGCCCCGCCGCTGCACCTGGCCGAGGAACTGGTCAAGGCCAGCCGTTTCGCCGAGCGGGTGTTCCTGTGCAACTCCGGTGCCGAAGCCAACGAAGTGGCGATCAAGATGGTGCGCAAGTGGGCTTCATCGCAGGGGCGCCCGGCGGATCGGCGGGTCATCGTCACCTTCCGCGGCAGCTTCCACGGCCGCACCCTGGCGGCAGTGACCGCCACGGCCCAGCCGAAGTACCAGGAAGGCTACGAGCCGCTGCCGCAGGGCTTCCGCTACGTGGATTTCAATGATGAAGTGCAGCTGGAAACCGCGATGGCCGCCGGTGACGTGGCCGCGGTGATGCTGGAGCCGGTACAGGGCGAGGGCGGGGTGATGCCGGCCAGGCCGGGCTTCCTCAAGCGCGTGCGTGAACTGTGCGACCAGCACGGTGCGCTGCTGGTGCTGGATGAGATCCAGGCCGGCATGGGCCGCACCGGTACCCTGTTCGCGCACTGGCAGGATGGGGTGGTGCCGGACATGGTGACCCTGGCCAAGGCGCTCGGCGGCGGCTTCCCGATCGGCGCGATGCTGGCCGGCCCGAAGGTCGCCGAGACCATGCAGTTCGGCGCCCATGGCACCACCTTCGGCGGCAATCCGCTGGCCGCTGCGGTGGCACGGGTGGCGCTGCGCAAGCTGGCTTCCGATGAAATCGCCGCCAACGTCGACCGCCAGTCACGCGCACTGCGCGATGGCTTCGAGCGCATCAATGCCGAGTTCGGCGTGTTCGGGCAGGTGCGTGGACGCGGGCTGATGCTCGGTGCGGTGCTGTCCAAGGACCACCTGGGCCAGGCCGGCGTGATCCTGGATCACGCCGCCGAACACGGCTTGCTGACCCTGCAGGCCGGTCCGGACGTGCTGCGTTTCGTGCCTTCGCTGAACATCAGCGACGAGGAAATCGCCGAAGGCCTCAAGCGCCTGCGCGCAGCCGTGGCCAGCTATATCGCCGCACGCTGAGCGCTGCGGACGCAGTGACGGCCGTCGCTCGTCACTGCAGGCCGTGGCGCTTCAGCACGCGGCCCACGCTGCGCCCGTCGCGCACGGTTTCGGCCTGCAGGCCCGCCTGCCGTGCACCGCGCACGTTGGTGAACAGGTCATCGACGAACAGCGTGCGTGCCGGATCGGCATCCAGCCGTTGCAGTGCGCGCTGGTAGACCACCGGATCGGGCTTGCGTCCGCCGAGCGCGCCGCTGCACAGCAGTCCGTCAGCCACGCGCTCGCAGAGCGTCGGCAGCAGGGCGCGAAGTACCTCGACCATCAGCGGGCCGTTGTTGGTCAGCACGCCGATGCGCACTGAAGCAGGAAGGGCGAGGATACGGCGCACCACATCCTCGCGCGGCCGCGATGCCGCCAGCCGTGCCTGGATCCAGCGCGCCGCGCTGACCTCGGCCTGCAGGCCCTCGCTCAAGGTGCGCAGGTAAGCGGCGGTGTCGATGGCGCCGCTGTCGTAGCGCCTCTCCAGGCCACTCTCGAACAGCACCTGCTGGACGCGCGCGCCGTCCACGCACAGGCTGCGGGCAAGATGCCGCACACGCACGCTGCGCTGGTAATCCAGCAGCACGCCATCCACGTCCAGCAGCAGCAGTTCGATGCTCGGCTTCATGACCGAAGCATGCCCGATATGCCGGCGCGGCTGCGACAGCCGGTCGCAGCTGCGCGCCGCCCCGCTTTCCTACAATGGAGCGCACCAACAACCGGGAGCAGCCAATGATGAAGCAATGGGCATGGGGAGCAGGGCTGGGTGCGGTGCTGTTGGCGCCGTCGGCGATGGCGCGCGTCTGCGCGGTGACCATCGACAGCACTGACCAGATGACCTTCAGCGCGCGCGAAATCACGCTGGGCGCCGACTGCACCGAGGTGGCCCTGACCTTGCGCCACACCGGCCGCATGGCGGCCACCGCGATGGGCCACAACTGGGTGCTGACGCGCACCGCCGATTACCAGCCCGTGGCAATGGCCGGCATGCGCGGCACGCTCGCCGACAGCTACCTGCCCAAGGGCGATGCGCGCGTGCTGGCGCATACCAAGGTGATCGGCGGCGGGCAGAGTACCAGCGTCCGGTTCTCTACCCGCAGCCTGCAGAAGGGCGGCGACTACACCTTCTTCTGCTCGTTCCCCGGCCACTTCGCGATGATGAAAGGCAAGCTGGTGTTCGGCTAGGCCTTGAAGGCGATGCGGGCGGCGGCGAGGGTGGCGTCGATCACGGCATCGTCGTGTGCGCTGGAGAGGAAGCCGGCCTCGTAGGCCGATGGGGCCAGGAACACGCCGTGTTCCAGCATCGCGTGGAAGAAACGGTTGAAGGCGGGGATGTCACAGGCGGTGGCCTGGGCATAGGTCTCCACTTTCTGGTCGGTGAAGAACAAGCCGAACATGCCGCCGACCTGGGTCGTGGTGACACTCACGCCGGCTTCGGCGGCGGCCTGTTCCAGGCCCGCGCACAGGCGCGCGGCGCGCGCGGACAGCTGCGCGTGGAAGCCCGGCTGCTGCACCAGCTCCAGCATCGCCAGGCCGGCGGCCATCGCCACCGGATTGCCGCTCAAGGTGCCGGCCTGGTAGATCGGGCCGGCCGGTGAGATCTGCTGCATCAGCTCGCGCTTGCCGCCGTAGGCGCCCACCGGCATGCCGCCGCCGATGATCTTGCCGAAGGTGGTCAGGTCCGGGGTGACGCCGTAGTGCGCCTGTGCGCCGCCCAGCGCAACCCGGAAGCCGGTCATCACTTCATCGAAGATCAGCACGGTGCCGAAGCGCGTGCACAGCTCGCGCAGGTGCTGCAGGTAGCCCTCGCGCGGCGGGATGCAGTTGGCATTGCCGACTACCGGCTCGATGATCAGGCCGGCGATCTGCTCGCCCTGGACTTCGAACAGCGCGGTGGCAGCGTCGAAATCGTTGTAGGGCAGGGTGAGGGTCAGCTCGCTCAGGCCGGCCGGCACGCCCGGCGAGGTGGGCACGCCGAGGGTCAGCATGCCGCTGCCGGCCTTGACCAGGAACGAGTCGCCATGGCCGTGGTAGCAGCCTTCGAACTTGACGATGCGGCTGCGGCCGGTGGCACCGCGCGCCAGGCGGATCGCCGACAGCGTGGCTTCGGTGCCGGAGTTGACCATCCGCACCATCTCGCAGGAGGGCACCAGCCGGGTCAGCGTCTGCGCCATGGTGACTTCGGCCGCGCATGGCGCGCCGAAGGACAGGCCACTGTCAGCGGCCTTCTTGACGGCCTGGCGCACCGCCGGGTGGTTGTGCCCGACGATCATCGGGCCCCACGAACCGACGTAATCGATGTAACGGTTGCCATCCACGTCGTGCAGGTAGGCGCCGTCGGCGCGTTCGACGAAGAACGGCTCCCCGCCCACCGACTTGAACGCGCGCACCGGCGAATTGACGCCACCGGGCAGCAGCGCCTGGGCGCGGGTGAACAGGGCGTGGGACTGGTCGTGGTTCATGCGGGATCCTTGAAGCAGGCGAGATAGGCGTGCAGGGCGGAGACCGGGTCGGCGGCCTCGAACACGCTGCTGATCACCGCCACCAGGTCTGCACCGGCGGCGATGGCGGGACCGACATTGTCCGGGGTCAGCCCGCCGATCGCCACCCGCGGCACGCCCAGTGCGGCGCTTTGCCGCAGCAGCTCCGGGGTGGCGCGGCGGGTGGTCGCCTTGCTGCGGCTGGGGAAGAAGGCGCCGAAGGCTACGTAGCTGGCGCCCGCGGCGACCGCCTGCTGCGCCAGCACCTGTTCGTCGTAACAGGACGCACCGATCAGCGCCGCCGGCCCCAGCAGCGCACGTGCCGCCGCCACGCCGCCGTCGTCTTCACCGATATGCACGCCGGCCGCGCCGACCGCCTGCGCCAGCCGTGCGTCGTCGTTGATCAGCAGCGGCACGCCGTGACGTTCGCACAGCGCCTGCAGCGCGGTCGCCTGCTCGTGGCGCAGCGCCGCCGTGGCGGTCTTGTTGCGGTACTGCAGCCACGTGGTGCCGGCGGCGAGCAGCGGCTCGACACCGGCCAGCAGGCGCGCGGTGTCGGCTTCGTCGGGCGTGATCAGGTACACGCCGCGAGGCGTTGCAGGTGCTGGGGACATGGATGGCTACCGGTTGCGCGGCCACGATGGGACAATGGCCGGGAAGTGCATCGAAGGACGTTATTTTGAAGGGGAACATCCGATGAGCGACACCCCCCCGGCCCGGTTCCGCACCTGGATGTGCGTGGTCTGTGGATTCCTGTACCACGAAGCGGAAGGCTTGCCCGAAGAAGGCATCGCGCCGGGAACCCGCTGGGAAGAGGTGCCCGATACCTGGACCTGCCCGGACTGCGGCGTGACCAAGGATGACTTCGAGATGGTCGAGCTGGACTGAGGCGTGCGCCGCCGCGGCGCGGCTCAATGCAGCCGCGTGCGCGGTCCGCCCAGGTCCACCAGTTTCTCGCGCAGGGCCTGCGCGTCGCCCGCGTCGGGATTGCGCTGCACGTAGCGCCCGAGGTCGCGACGCGCACCGGCCAGGTAATCCAACTTCAGGTAGGCCAGGCCCCGATCGCGCAGCGCATCGTCGTTTTCCGGCGCCAGTTTCAGCAGGCGGTCGGCACTGCGCGCCGCACGGTCCCATTGGTGGTTTTCCGCATAGACGCCCTGCAGGTTGCGCAGCATGCGCATCAGGATCGCGCGGCTGGGCGCGGCGTCGAGGATCTGCGCCAGCACCTGGTCGTCCGGTCGCTGCCCGCCCAGGTGGGAGCTTGCGCGCTCGCGCAGTTCTTCCACGCCCAGCGGCCGGCCGCCGTTGAACGGATCCATCACCAGCATTCCTTCTTCCATCGGCAGGCGCACCAGGAAGTGGCCGGGGAAGGACACCCCGTCCAGCGCGATGCCCAACCGCCGCGCGACCTCCATCTGCACCAGGGCCAACGAGATCGGATTGCCCAGGCGGCGTTCGAAGACTTCGTTGAGGTAGCTGTTGCGCGGATCGTAGTATTCGTCGTGGTCGCCGCTGTAACCCAGCTCATCGAACAGATGGCGGTTGATCGCGGCCATTTTCAGCGGCGCTGAAGGGATGATCTCCACTTCCGCGCGCAGGTGGTCGACATGGGCCTGCACCGTCGCGTCGTACACCGTCGGGTCCAGTGCGGGATATTCGTCGCGCGCGATCAGCAACGCAGTGGGCAGCAGTGGCAGCGACTCGTCGTCGAGTTCGGCCAGGGTGTCCCAGTCGGGCAATGTGATGCGCTCCTGCATGCCTACAGACTGGCGGCAATACCGCAAGGTTTCAAGCTGCAGCAGGTGAAAGAATGCCGGCCGACGACCGGCATCCTGGTCCTTCCGGTCAGAGCGGCGGGATGCCCGGGCCGAGCTTCAGTTCGGTGCCGTCCTTCAACTTGATCTTCTCCGCCTGGCCGGCGTTGAGCTCCAGCACGTAGCGTGCCGGCCCACTGCTGGGATACGGCGGGCAACGGTCGCCCGCCGAGCACGGCGGCACATCGCGCTGCTGGCTGACCAGCCTGCGTGCACTGTCGAAGTAGAGGATGTCCAGGCCGATCCGGGTGTTCTTCATCCAGTAGGCGAGGGGTTCCTCGCGGTCGTGGATGAAGAGCATGCCGTGGTCTTCGGGCAGGCTGTCGCGGAACATCAGTCCGCGCGCGCGGGTCTCATCGTTCTGCGCAAGTTCCACCTTGTAGCGGGCGCCATCGAGCTCCACCCAGTGCTGGGACGCACCGGTGGCGCAGCCGGCCAGCGCGAGCAGCGGCAGCAGGAGCAGGGAACGGATCGACATGGGGTTTTCCTTGGTAGGGGAAACGGTCAGGCGGGCCTTGCAGCGCACGCCCCGCAGGGAATCAGAGCACCACCGGCGGTTCGCCGCCGACGATCACCACGTCGGCGCGCCGGCGCGCGAACAGGCCCACGCAGACCACGCCGGGCAGCTGGTTGAGCTCGCGCTCGAGCTTTTCCGGATCGGTGATCTGCAGGTGGTGGATGTCCAGGATCTGGTTGCCGTTGTCGGTCACCACGCCCTCGCGCCAGGTCGGCTGGCCGCCGGTCATGTCGCGGATCCGGCGGGCGACCAGGCTGCGTGCCATCGGGATCACTTCCACCGGCAGCGGGAACCGCCCCAGCACCGGTACCTGCTTGGACGGGTCCACGATGCAGATGAAGCGCTCGCTGGCCTCGGCGATGATCTTCTCGCGGGTCAGCGCGGCACCGCCGCCCTTGATCAGGCACTTGCCGGGATCACACTCGTCGGCGCCGTCGACATACAGCGACAGCGTGCCGGTGTGGTTGAGCTCCAGCACCTCGATGCCGAGCTGCTTCAGGCGCGCGGTGCTCTGTTCGGAACTGGATACCGCGCCCTTGATGCGGTGCTGGATGCGGCCCAGTGCATCGATGAAGTAGGCGACCGTGGAGCCGGTGCCGACCCCGACGATCATGCCGTCTTCGACGTATTCGATGGCTTTTTCAGCGGCCAGGCGCTTGGCTTCGGACATGCGGGCGGTCTCGATGGAGGATCAGGATTTGCGTTCCAGCGACAGCAGCAGCTTCCACTGCGCCGCAGTCACCGGGAACACGGAAAGGCGGTTGCCCTTGGCGGTGAGCGGGAAACCCTCGCCCAGCGCATCGGCGTGCAGCTTGATTTCATCCAGCGCGATGACGCGATCCAGCTTGCGCTCGAAGCCCACGTCCACCAGCATCCAGCGCGGCTCTTCGCGGGTGGCCTTGGGGTCGTGGTAGTCCGATTGCGGATCGAACTGTGTGTCATCGGGATAGGCGGCACTGGCCACCGTGGCGATGCCGACGATGCCAGGCACCTTGGTGTTGGAGTGGTAGAACAGGATGCCGTCGCCGACGTGCATCCCGTCGCGCATGAAATTGCGCGCCTGGTAATTGCGGACGCCGTTCCAGGGCTCGGTGCCGACGCGTTCCAGATCGTCGATGGAAAAGGCGTCCGGTTCGGACTTCATCAGCCAGTAGCGCTTGCGGGCGGTCATGCGGTCACGTGCGAGGCGAAAAGGGTGTCTGCTTCGGTGCAGATGGCGTCCACCGCCACGTCCCAGGACGCGACCGGCAACGCATCGACCTGCTGCACGGCAAATGCCGCGCCGACCAGCCACGGCGGAGCAGGGCGGTCGTGCCGGAAGGCGAAGCTGCGATCATACCAGCCCCCTCCCATGCCCAGCCGGCCGCCCTGTGCGTCGAAGCCGACCAGCGGGGTCACCACCAGGTCCATGGCGCCGGCATCCAGCGTATCGGCAGGGTCCAGGTCGGGTTCGGGAATGCCGAAACGGTTCTGCCGCAGCGCCTGGCCCGGCCGCCACGGCGCGAAGCGCAGAATGGTTTCGTGCAGCACCGGCAGGCAGTAGGTCACCGTGTCGGGCAAGGTCAACTGCCAGCGATGCAGGGCGATTTCGCCATCCATCGCCCAGTAACCGGCGACATGCCCGCGTTGCGGGGCGAACGGCAGTGCCAGCAGGCGTGCAGCGAGGCGATCGGCGGCGTCGATCCGGGCGGCAGCGGGCAGGTCACGGCGACGCTGCCTGAGTTCGGCGCGCAGCGCGGTGCGGGGATCGGATATCGAGGGGGGCGAGGAGGGCATGACGCTATTGTGCCGCGCAGCCGGCCGGAAAAAACAAAGGCGACATCCGAAGACGCCGCCTTTGTCGAATATTGCATTCTCCGCGATGACGATGCATGCGAAACGACCTTGAACCCAGGGGCTCAAGTGGGAACGCTGGGGAACCATCGGGCTTCCCGCTGCAAGGCGGACATGCACTCCCGGCGCCGTCGCGCTCCCGGTGTCGTTCTTAAGGGACAAGGCGAATGTTTGCACATGCCGTCGTGTACCGCAGAGAACGCAGGAACAGTATAACCAGCTCGCTGCGCAGGGGGAGTCCGTTCGTCGGCAACAGTGCGTGCCAATTCAGATTCCACGGCGTTATACGTCGATCGCGCGGTCCAGGCGGCGGTTCATGTCGGCCAAGGTCTGCTGCAGGGCGACGGCCTGGCGGGCGTTTTCATCGCGCAGCTGCTGCAGCTCATGCGCCAGGTTCAATGCCGCCAGGACGGCGACGCGGTCGACGGCCGCCATGCGGTTGCTGCCGCGGATTTCGCGCATCTTCGCATCCAGCAGGCGCGAGGCGGCCACCAGGCTGTCGCGCTCCTCGGCGGTGACGCCGACGGTGTAATCGCGATCAAGCAGGCGGACGTTTACCGGTTCGGCGCCGCTCATGTGTGCTGCTCCAGGGATTTGAGCCGGGTGATCATCGCTTCCACGCGCGAGCGGGCCTGTTCGTTCTTGGTCAGCAGCGTGGAGCGTTCGTTGACCAGCTGTTCCTGCTGGTGGCGCAGGCTGCGGTTCTCCTCGGCCAGCCGCTGGTTACGCTCAAGCAGCGCCTCCACCCGGGCGGCGAAGGCCTGCAACTGGTCGAGCGGGCTGGGATGGTCCATGGCGGCAAGAGTCTCAGGGCCGTTGATGACGGTCAAGCGTCAGCGGCACGGGCTGCGGGGCGACGCGCCACGTTCTAAACTAGTCCATCGACGACACAGGCAGCAATGCGCGGGTCGTCCCCATCACCTATGAGCCCCCAGATGACCGAACTTCCTTCCATCGACGACGTTTCCCGTGCCAGCGCAACGCTCGGGCTGGGCGCCAGCCCGGCCGAGCTGCACGGCGGCCTGTGTGGCTGGCTGGCCGCTGGCGGCGCGCCGGGCAATGACTGGCCGGCCCGCGTGCTGGCCGACGATGCGCTGCAGCCGGTGGCCGAGGGCAGCGCGCTGGCGCAGTTGCTGGAAGTGACCATCAAGCAGCTGGAGGACCGTGATTTCGGCTTCGAGCTGCTGCTCAGCGACAGCACCGAAACCGAGCCGCAGGTGGATGCCCTGTTCACCTGGGCGCGCGCGTTCCTGGGGGGCTTCGGTCTGGGTTCGGGGCACAAGCGCCCGGCGCTGTCCGAAGAGGGCGAAGAAGCCCTGAACGACCTGGCCAAGCTGGCCCAGGCGTCCAGCGAGGACTTTGACAGCGACGGCGAGGACGACGACGAAGCGCTGGCCGAGATCGAGGAATTCATCCGCATTGCGGTGCTGCTGCTGCACGGTGACTGCGTGATGGCCGCGCGCCACCGCCAGCGCCTCAACTGATGGCCGGCGATCGCATGGACCTGCGCCAGCGCACCGGGATCGGCGCGGCCGAGTACAAGCGGCGCCGGCGCCAGTTGATGGAGATGGCCGGCGACGAGGCGATCCTGGTGCTGCCGGCCGCCTCGGAGAAGGTGCGCAGCCTGGATACGCACTACCCGTACCGCCAGGACTCGGACTTCCAGTACCTCAGCGGCTTCCCGGAACCGGAGGCCGTGCTGGTGCTGATTCCCGGGCGCCGGCATGGCGAGGTGATCCTGTTCTGCCGCGAACGCGATGCCGAGCGTGAAGCCTGGGATGGCAGCCGTGCCGGCCAGGAAGGCGCCGTGGCGGATTTCGGCATGGACGACGCCTATCCCATCGAGGACCTCGACGACATCCTGCCGGGGATGCTGGAAGGGCGCTCGCGGGTGTATTACCACTTCGGGCGCGATGCGGATTTCGACCTGAAGCTGATCGGCTGGGTCAACCGCGTACGTTCGCAGGTACGCCATGGCGCGCAGCCCCCGCACGAGTTCCTGGAGCTGGGCCATCTGCTGCACGAGCAGCGCCTGTTCAAGTCCGGTGCGGAGATCGCGCTCATGGAACAGGCCGCGCGGATCAGCGTGCAGGCGCACTGCGCGGCGATGCGGGCTGCGCGCGCGGGCATCCATGAGTACGAGCTGCAGGCCGAGCTGGAGCGGGTGTTCCGCGCCCATGATGCGTGCCCGGCGTATTCGAGCATCGTCGGTGCAGGGCGCAACGGCTGCATCCTGCATTACCGCGACAACAACGCGCGTACGCGCGACGGCGAGCTGGTGCTGATCGATGCTGGCGCGGAGTACCGCGGCTATGCCAGCGACATCACCCGCACCTTCCCGGTCAATGGTCGTTTCACTGCCGAACAGCGCGCGCTGCACGATCTGGTCGGCGCTGCACAGGCGGCCGCGCTGGCGCAGGCACGGCCGGGCGTGGCGTATGAAGCGGGCCACCTGGCTGCGGTGCAGGTGCTGACCGAGGGGCTGCTGCAGCTGGGCCTGCTCAAGGGCAGCGTGGAGGACAATATCGCGCAGGAGCAGTACAAGCGCTTCTACCGGCACAAGACCGGGCACTGGATCGGGATGGACGTGCACGACGTCGGCGATTACCGCCTGGCGGGCGAGTCGCGGCTGCTGGAACCGGGCATGGTGTTCACCATCGAGCCGGGGTTGTATGTCGGTGCCGACGACACCAGCGTGGAGGCGCGCTGGCGCGGCATCGGCATCCGCACCGAGGACGACGTGCTGATCACCGCCGATGGGCATCGGGTGTTGACCGAGGGCCTGGCGCGCAGCGCCGACGAAATCGAAGCGTTCATGCAGGGGTGAGTGGGGGTGCCGGGCCTGCGGCCCGGCGGCCCGCTTTTTTCAAGCCACGGCAACGTCAACGTCAACGTCAAAAGCTGCAGGGATGGGTGTTGGCGGGGCGGGGTGGGTTCGTGGGAATCGCCGCAAGTACGTCCCTGTAGGCTCGCCATCCGCATCCATGCGGATGAGCGTTCCCACGAACCCACCCCGCCCCACCTTCGACAGGTCTCTGGTGGCCATGGGACCTCCGGTAGCGCCGACCCATGGTCGGCGGAATGTTCCCGCCAACGGCCCGCTGCGCTCGCCGACCATGGCTCGGCGCTACCGACGGCCGCAATGGACCGTCGGGTGGAGGGAGCCCCTGAGTCAGGGGCGGCCGCGAAGCGGCGGGGTGTGGGTGCTGGTGAGGCGGGGCCCGCGGTTTGCGCAGCAAAGCGTGGGAGCGGCAGCGCGAATGCGATGACGTGGACCCGGGTTCACCCGTTCGCCAACGCAAACTCCGGCCGGGTCAGGTTGTCCGCTTCGCCATCAGTGCACAGCACTTCGTCCTCGATCCGGATCCCGCCGTAAGGACGGAAGAAATCCACGCGATCCCAGGCGATGCTGGCGCCATGCCCGGCCTGCTTCACTTCGTCCAGCAGCATGTCGATGAAGTACAGGCCCGGCTCGATGGTCACCACCATGCCCGCCTCCAGCACCCGGGTCAGGCGCAGGTAGGGGTGGCCTGCCGGACGTTCGATCCGGCCACCGGCGTCGCCTGCCGCGAAGCCCGCCACGTCATGCACCTGCAGGCCGATCAGGTGGCCGATGCCGTGCGGGAAGAAGGCCGCGCTGATGCCGGTTTCCACCGCCGTCTGCGGCGATACCTTGAGCACGCCGAAGTCCTTCAGTACGCCCATCAGCGACAGGTGCGCGTCCACGTGCAGCTGCTTGTAGTCGAAGCCGGCGCGTACCGCGGCGCACATCTGCTGCTGGGCAGCATCGACTGCGCCGACCATCGCGGCGAACTCGTCGTGGCCGTGTGCGGCGTAGGTACGGGTGATGTCGCTGGCATAGCCCAGCGCGCTGGCGCCGGCATCGATCAGGAAGCTGCGCAGCGGCTGCGGCGCGGTCCGGCCGAGTTCGGTGTAATGCAGCACGGCGGCGTGTTCGTTGAGCGCCACGATGTTGCCGTAGGGCAGTTCGTTGGCATCCTGGCCGACTGCCGCGCAGTACGCCATGTGGATGGAAAACTCATCGGCGCCATTGCGGAACGCGGCTTCAGCGGCGCGGTGGCCGCGCACGCCCAGCACCTGGGCCTGGCGCATCAGCGCGATCTCATAAGGCGTTTTGTACGCCCGGTGGTATTCCAGATAATCCACCACCGGTGCCGGGTTGTTCGGCACCCAGTCACCCAGCGTGCTCTGCGGCTCGCCCAGCACGGCGCAGCGCGAACGGTCGCGCGGCAGCAGCGCCAGCGCTTCTTCCGGCTTGCGGATGACCTGGATGTCGAAGTGCTCCACCCACCAGCCACTCGGTGCGTCGGGCACCACGTGCCAATAGTCGAAGGGCTGGTGGAAGATCACCGTGGGACGCTTGCCCGGGGTGAACACCAGCCAGCTGTGCGGAACGCGGGTCAGCGGCAACCAGGCTTTGAACTGCGGATTCACCGCATACGGATAATCGCGGTCGTCGAACAGGTGGTAGTGCAGGGTGCCGCTGGGAACCACCAGATGGTCGAAGCCGCCGCGCGCCAGCGCTGTTTCGGCCCGCCGGCAAAGCACGGCCAGGTGGTCGGGATAAAGGGCGCCGGGGTCGTGCTGGATCATCGCGGTGACTCGCTGGAAAACAGCCCCTGATTGTGCCGCATGCGCCGGCCGACTGCTGTGCCGGAACCGGCGTTCAGGGCGCCGGAGATTCCTGTCCGATCCATCCGCGCAACAGTTCGCGGTGTTCGCGCGAGAGGGTGATGAAGCGGAAACCGGCCCAGGCCTGTCCCGCCACGTGCGCCGGTTCGGCCCACAGCAGGTGTACGCCGACGTCGATCGGCGTGGCGTGGCCATCGGCCAGGGGCAGGCTGAACTGCAGTTGGTACAGCGCGTCTTCGTGCAGGGGAACGGAGGCCAGCATCAACATGCCGGTCTCGGAAATGTTGCCAAGGCGGCCGACCACGCGTTCGGCGATCTGGTCGGTCACCGGCACCAGGTCGGCCACGTTGCGGCGTGGCGCGCGGCGGGTGTCGGTGCTGTCGTCGTCGGCACTCATGCGGCTTCCCCTTGTTCAGTACCGGCCAGCGAGCGCAGCGTGCGCAGGGTCGCCTGCCAGGCGCGATCGATCAGCCGTCCCTTGTCTTCGGTGACGATGCGCGCCTGTTCCAGTGCCATCAGGCGGGCCAGCGTATCCAGGGTGTACTCGGCCACTTTCTGCCCACGCGGATTGACGAACAGGGCGTGTTCGGTGACCAGGCTGTACCAGGACAGGCGCTGGCGGTGCAGGTCGCCCTGCTGGTTGCTGATGAATTCGAACCAGGTACCGAACGGCAGCGTGCGCAGCTGCCGGTAGCAGTCTTCTTCGACGTTGCTGCGTGCCAGCGGTGCGAGCCGGCGGGTGTCATGGGCTTCGGCATGTTCGCCCAGCCGGGTGCGCGCTTTCAGCCGCGCCGTCAGCTCGGTCCGCGATGTGCTGTCGTCCTCGCCGCCGGGAGTGGAGAGGCGGCGCGCGATGGCCCGCGCTTCGTCGTGATGGCAGCCGATCTGCAGGACGGCTGCCTCGATTTCGCCGAACAGGATGTCGTCGGCCGCATGCTCGCCGCCGGGGGCCTGGGCGGTGACCGCGGTGATGCGCGCGGTCTGCTGCAAGCGCTGCTGCCACAGTGCGGAGTCTTCGCCGTGGCGCAGCTGGCTCAGGGTCAGCACGTCGGCCCAGGCCTGGCGCAGCAGCGTCTGCACGAAGCGCGGCGGCTCGTCCTGCGCGCAGGCCTGTTCGATCAACGTTGTTGCCTGCTGCCGCGCGACCTCCAGCCGCTCCTTGCCGCGCGCGGCTTCCACGTGGCGGCGCTCGGCCAGCTCGGCCTTGTGGGCGGCGGCGCGGAAGTGCTGCTGTACCTCTTCGTTGGCGGCGGCAAACACGGCCGGATCGTCGTGGTACTGCGCCACCACGGTGTCCACCGTGCGCTCCAGCTTCTGCACCAGCTGCGGGTCCAGGTCATCGTCCTGCAGGCCGCTGGCGCCCAGTTCGGCGATGGTGTTGAGCAGCTCGCGGGCCGGGTGCTCGTCGCGCACGAAGAAGCCCGGATCGGCCAGCGCGGCGCGTGCCAACGGCACCTGCAGCCTGCCGACCAGGTCATTGCCGGCCGTCTGTGGGCGCTGTTCCTGGCGGATCTGCTGGAACAGCAGGCCGAGCAGGTCCAGGGTGTCGCCGTCCTTGACCGTCAGCGCGGCCTGTTCACCGTGCTCGGCGCGCAACTGGGTCAGCAGGGCCGTCTGCAGGTCGGACATGCTGCGCGCTGTCGCGCCGCCGGCGATGCGCGCCTGCAGCTGGCCCAGGATCGCATCGACCATCGCGCTGGGCACGGTGTTGGCATCGGGCGCCTCGCCCGGCATGCCGCCTTCGTGGTCCACCGCAGCGCCCGGCAGCGGTGCCTCCAGGCCAGGCGACGCCGCCGCGCCGGCAGCCATGGCATGCCGCGCACCGGCGAGCAGTTCGTGCAGGGCGCTCATGGCCGGGGCTGCGAGATCCACCACCGGGGCGGCAGTCGCGGGTCGATCCGGCGCACCGGTGGGCAGCGGCGGCGGTTGCGGTGCCATGGAGGCCGCCGCGTCGGTCGGCGGCGGATGACCACCCAGTTCGGCCTGCATCATCGCCGACCAGGAGCTGGCGGCGGTGCTGCTGGCCCCGTTCCAGCTGGTGACCGGCGTCGTGCGGGCCCGCGCTGCGCCGCTGCCCGGACCGCGGCCGGGTTGGGTGACGATCCGGCGGGTCGCCGCCGAGCGCGCCAGGTACGGGGTGTAGACCAGTCCCGGCAGCACGCCTTCGTGCCCGAGCAGCACATTGGCGCGCTCCAGCAGTTCGCCCAGTCGCTCCAGCACCTGGCGCTCGAAGCTGCGGTACAGTGCGAGCTGGGCCTCCAGTTCGAGCCCGCCTTCATCGCCGATCCGGCGCACGATGCCGCACAGGATGACCGGGCCGAAGGGTACATGCTCGGCATCCAGCGCCGGCGCGGCGGCCAGCACTGCCAGCCTCTGTCCCAGCAGCTGCAACGCGTTGGCCGAGCGCAGCATCTCGCGGCGCATGATCTCATTGAGCACGATGTTGCGATCGATGTCGGTGTCGTTGACCAGGGTCAGCGCGGACATCGACGGGCGTTGGGGTTCGGCTGCCGCCGGCGCTTCGCTGGCAGGTGCGAACAGCGCGGCCAAGGCCTGTGCGAGGTGTTCCAGGAAGCGGTGGCTGAAGCCTTCGGCGAAGGGATGGATCTGCCGGGCCTGGGCGAACAGGTCGGCCTGCATCTGGCTGTTGCGGGCGCGCTCGGCCTCGCGCAGCAGTTCACGCTCCAGTTCCACCACGGTCAGCGTCAGCGGCGCGGTCAACGACTGCCGCGACAGTGCCAGCAGGACGCCCAGCAGCCGGCGCACGCGCGGTGGGGCATCGACCGCAGCGAAGCGCGCAGTGTCCTCAGGCATCGGCGGAGGCGAGGAGGGCATGGGGCTGGGCATCCGTTTTCCCGGGGGCGGGCTCGGAATCTACCGCGTCGGGCGGGGCGGCGCTACTCGCCCAGGAACAGCTCCACCACATCGTTGGTGAAGCGTCGTCCCAGTTCCGTCGGTCGCAGCAACAGCTCGCCGTGATCGTCGCCGCCCGCGCCTGCACAACCGTGGTCGCCGCAGCCATCCCCGTGATCGTGGCCGCCACCCACGCGTTCCAGCCAGCCGCGTTGCAGCGCCTGTTGCAGCGGGGCGTCGATGGCCGTGGCGGGAAGGCCGGTACGCGACTGGAAGTCGCGCAGGCTGAAGCCTTCGTGCAGGCGCAGCAGGTTGAGCATGTACTCGAACGGCAGCCGGTCCGCCGCGATGATGTCATCGCCGCCGAAGCTGGCAGGCCTGCCGGCGGCGTCCATGTACGCCTGCGGATGCTTCAGCTTCCAGCGTCGGCGCACGTTCTGCTCGGCGCCCGAGCTGATCTTGCCGTGCGCACCGGCCCCGATGCCCAGGTAGTCGCCGAAGCGCCAGTAATTCAGGTTGTGCGCACTCTGCCGCCCGGGCCGTGCATAGGCACTGACCTCGTACTGGTCGAAGCCGGCCTGCGCCAGCAGCGCCTGGCAGTGTTCCTGCATGTCCCACGCGCTGTCTTCGTCCGGAATGCCCTGCGGCGGGCGGGCGAAGAACACCGTGTTCGGTTCCAGCGTGAGCTGGTAGTGCGAAAGATGCGCCGGCTGCAGCGCGAAGGCGCGCTCCAGGTCGTGCTCGGCGGCGGCCAGGGTCTGGCCGGGCAGGGCATACATCAGGTCGATGTTGAAATTGTCGAAGCCGGCGTCCTGCGCCATCTTCACCGCGCGCTCGGCCTCGGCGCTGTCATGGATGCGGCCGAGCCGCTTCAGCGCCTCGTCGTTGAAGGTCTGGATGCCGAAGCTGAGCCGGTTGACGCCCGCCGCACGGTAGCCATCGAAACGGCCGTGTTCGGTCGTGCCGGGGTTGGTCTCCAGGGTGATTTCGGCGTTCGGGGCGAAGCGCAGCCGCGCCGAAGCCTGCTGCAGGAAGCGGTCGATCGCCTCGGCCGGGAACAGGCTCGGCGTGCCGCCGCCGAAGAACACGCTGTGCACCACCCGGCCCCATACCAGCGGCAGGTCCTGGTCCAGGTCGCGTACCAGCGCATCGATGTAATCATCGAAGGGCAGTTCGCCCTTGGCCTGGTGCGAGTTGAAATCGCAGTACGGGCATTTGCGCACGCACCATGGCAGGTGCACGTAGAGCGACAGCGGCGGCGGAATGAGGGCGGGCATCAGCGTCGGTTACAGGGAAAGCGAGGACAGCCGCTGCTTCAGCTGCTGCAGGGCCAGCGCACGGTGGCTGAGCGTATTCTTCAGTGCCGGCTCCATTTCCGCGGCGGTCAGCCCATGGCGCGGGTCCAGGAACACCGGGTTGTAGCCGAATCCGTTGTGGCCGCGCGGCGCTTCCAGGATCACGCCTTCCCAGCTGCCTTCGCAGACCAGCGGCTGCGGATCGGCGGCGTGGCGCAGCAGCACGATCACCGCGAAGAAACGTGCGGTGCGCTGCCCGGCAGGTACATCGCGCAGGTCGGCCAGCAGCTTGGCGTTGTTGGCGGCATCGTCGGTGGGGCTGCCGGCGTAGCGCGCGCTGTACAGTCCCGGTGCGCCGCCGAGGGCGTCCACGATCAGGCCGGAGTCATCGGCCAGCGCCGGCAGGCCGCTGGCCTGGCAGGCCGCACGCGCCTTGATCAGTGCGTTTTCCACGAAGGTCAGGCCGGTTTCGGGCACATCGCCCACCCCGGCATCGGCGGCCGACAGGATCTGCAGCGGCAGGTCGGCCAGCATCGCCTGCATCTCCTTCAGCTTGCCGGCGTTGTGGCTGGCAAGTACCAGCTTGGCAGTAGCGGGAAGACGCATCAGGCCAGCTCCAGCAGGTCCCAGGTGTTGCCGTACAGGTCGCGGAACACCGCCACGGTGGCATAGGGTTCCTTGCGCGGTGCTTCGAGGAACTCCACGCCCGCAGCCAGCATCGCGGCGTGGTCACGCGCGAAGTCGTCGGTCTCCAGGAAGAAGCCGACCCGGCCGCCGGTCTGGTCGCCGATCCGCGCGGCCTGCACGTCCGAACTGGCGCGTGCCAGCAGCAGCCCGGCAGCGCCGTCGGTGGCGGGCGATACCACCACCCAGCGCTTGCCGCCGCCCTGGTCGATGTCCTGCTGCAGGTGGAAGCCGAGCGCACCGGCGAACCAGGCGATCGCGCGGTCGTAGTCATCCACCAGCAAGGTGGTCAGGGCCAGCCGGCGAGTCATGCGCCCAGTGCCGCCTGCTGCGCGGCCAGCAGTTCGCCCACGCCCTTGTCGGCCAGCGCCAGCAGCGCATCCAGTTCGTCGCGACGGAACGCATGGCCTTCGGCGGTGCCCTGCAGTTCGATGAAGCCGCCGCCATCGTTCATGACGACATTCATGTCGGTGTCGCAGTCGCTGTCTTCGGCATAGTCCAGGTCCAGCACCGGGGTGCCGCGGTAGACGCCCACCGATACCGCCGCCACCGCACCGATGATCGGGTTGCGCTTGATGTCACCGCGCTTGAGCAGCAGGTTCACCGCATCGGCCAGGGCGACGTAGGCGCCGGTGATGGCCGCGGTGCGGGTGCCGCCGTCGGCCTGCAGCACGTCGCAGTCCAGGGTGATGGTGCGCTCGCCCAGCGCATTGCGGTCCACGCAGGCGCGCAGGCTGCGGCCGATCAGACGCTGGATTTCCAGCGTGCGGCCGCCCTGCTTGCCACGCGCTGCTTCGCGGTCGCTGCGGGTATGGGTGGCGCGCGGCAGCATGCCGTACTCGGCGGTGACCCAACCTTCGCCCTTGCCACGCAGGAAGCCCGGCACGCGGTTTTCCACGGTGGCGGTGCACAGCACGCGGGTTTCGCCGAAGCACACCAGCACCGAGCCTTCGGCGTGGCGGGTGAAACCGCGTTGGAGGGTGACCTGGCGCATCTGGTCGGGCTGGCGGCCACTGGGGCGGGTATCGGACATGGCGGGGTACCGTTGGAGCGAGGGAACGGGTCCATGCCCGCGCCGGGGAGGGGGCAGGCAGGAGGCTCGAATGAAGCCGCTAGGGTACCATTCCCTCTTTGGGAGCATCTGGAAAACCCCATGATCCGAAGCATGACCGCTTACGCCGGGGGCGAGCGCGCCACCGCCTGGGGCACGCTGGGCTGCGAGCTGCGCTCGGTGAACCACCGGTTCCTTGAAGTCGGCACCCGCCTGCCGGAGGAACTGCGCGCGCTGGAACCGCAGCTGCGTGAACGCATTTCCGCACGCCTGAGCCGCGGCAAGCTGGATCTGGTGATGCGCCTGCGCACGCCGGAAACCTCGGCCAGCCTGCAGGTCAACGATGTCCTGCTGGGCCAGCTGGGCCAGCTGGCGCACCGGCTCACGTCCGACTTCCCCAACCTGCAGGTCAGCTTCACCGACCTGCTGCAGCTGCCCGGCGTGATGCAGGGCGAAGCCACCGATGCCACCGCGCTGCAGGCCGAGGCGCTGGCCCTGCTGGAACAGACCCTGGACGGCTTCATCGCCGGCCGCGAACGCGAAGGCGACAAGCTGGCAACGGCGATCAGTGAACGGGTGGATGCCATCGAGCGCATCGCTGCGGACGTGCGCACCCTGATTCCCGCGATCCGCGAAGGCCAGCGGGTCAAGCTCGCCGCGCGCCTGGCCGACCTGCCGCACCCGGTGGATCCGGGCCGCGCCGAGCAGGAACTGGTGATGTGGCTGCAGAAGCTGGACGTGGATGAAGAGCTGGACCGCCTCGGCAGCCATATCGTGGAAATCCGCCGCGTGCTGAAGCAGCGCGATCCGGTCGGGCGTCGGCTGGACTTCCTGCTGCAGGAGTTCAACCGCGAAGCCAATACGCTGGGCTCCAAGTCGGTGGACAGCCGCACCTCCAATGCCGCGGTGGAGCTGAAAGTGCTGATCGACCAGATCCGTGAACAGGTACAGAACATCGAATGAGCATCCAACCTTCCCCGGTCGGCACGCCCGCGCGCGGCACCCTGTACATCGTTGCCGCGCCTTCCGGTGCCGGCAAGAGCAGCATCGTCAACGCCACCCTGGCGCGCGACCCGCAGATCGCGCTGTCGATCTCGTTCACCTCGCGGGCCACGCGTCCGGGCGAGGTCAACGGCGAGCACTACCATTTCGTCAGCGCGACCGAGTTCGAGGCGATGATCGCCGCCGGTGATTTCTTCGAGCACGCCTGGGTGCACGGCGACTGGAAAGGCACCGCCCGGCAGTCGGTGGAGCCGCAGCTGGCCGCCGGCCAGGACGTGCTGCTGGAAATCGACTGGCAGGGCGCGCAGCAGGTGCGCCAGCTGGTGCCCGGCACGGTGACGGTGTTCATCCTCCCGCCATCCAAACAGGCGCTGCAGGACCGCATGCGCAAGCGCGGCCAGGACAGCGAGGCGGTGATCAGCCAGCGGCTGTCCGCGGCACGCGAGGAAATGCTGCACTTCAACGACTTCGACTACGTCATCGTCAACGAGATATTCGACACCGCCGTCGATGAGCTGTGCGCCATCTTCACCGCCAGCCGGCTGCGCCGCGAAGCGCAGAAGGTCCGCCATGCGGGGCTGATCCAGGCCCTTTTGACTGCAGATCCGTCTGCAACTGACTGATTGCAAAAGGAACAGGGCGGGGCTGGCTTGATTTTGTCCAGCCCCTGCCCTTACACTCCGTCCCCTTTCCCTCATTCGACTGAGCGGCCGATCGGTCGCCGGGAGCCCGTATGGCCCGCATCACCGTAGAAGATTGCCTGGAAGTCGTTAACAACCGTTTCGAGCTGGTCATGATGGCGTCCAAGCGCGCCCGTCAGCTTGCCAACGGCGTGCAGGCCACGCTGGACAACAGCGAAACCGAAGACAAGCCGACCGTGCTGGCGCTGCGCGAAATCGCCGCCCGTCGCATCGACAACGCGCTGATCGACGAAGTCGAGAAGGCCGAGCGTGAGCGCGCCGAGCGTGAAGCGCTGGAATGGGCCGCCGCCGAAGTGGTCGCCGACGAGGACATGTCCAAGAACGACGACTGAGTCCAGTCGACACCCTTGGCCAGATGCGAAACAGCCCGCCGCAAGCGGGCTGTTTCGCATTCAGGATTTGCTGAAATTGTGACGCTGGCATAGGCTTCGGCCATGAACCCAGGCCCCACTGCCAAGGTAGCCGCGCCGTCACGCGCGGACGTACCCGATTACGTCCTTCAACTCGAGCGCGCAGCGCACTACCTGCCGCCGGAGCAGCTGCCGCTGCTGCGCCGTGCGTGGGAAGTGGGGGCCGCCGCGCACGCGGGGCAGACCCGCAAGTCCGGCGAGCCCTACATCACCCACCCGGTTGCCGTGGCGCAGGTGCTGGCCGAGCTGGGCCTGGACATGGAAGCGCTGATCGCCGCGATCCTGCACGACACCATCGAAGACACGCCGCTGACCCGCGAAGAGCTGGCCGCCGAGTTCGGCGAACCGGTGGCCGAGCTGGTGGACGGGGTCACCAAGCTGGACAAGCTGAAGTTCCGCGACCGCCAGGAAGCGGCCGCCGAGAGCTTCCGCAAGATGCTGCTGGCGATGTCGCGCGACCTGCGCGTGATCATGATCAAGCTGGCCGACCGCCTGCACAACATGCGCACGCTGGGTGCGCAGAGCAGCGAGGCGCGCGGCCGGATCGCGCGCGAAACGCTGGAAATCTATGCGCCCATCGCGCAGCGGCTGGGCATGAGCCTGGTCAAGAGCGAACTGCAGAACCTCGGCTTCAAGGCGCTGTATCCGTGGCGCCACGCGATCCTGGAAAAGCACATCCGCAGCCAGCCGGTGGTACGCCGCGAAGCGATGGCGCAGGTGGAAGTGCAGCTCAGCCAGCGCCTGGCCAAGGAAGGGCTGGAGCATCGGCTGGTCAGCCGGATCAAGACCCCGTGGAGCATCTACAACAAGATGCACGACGAGAACAAATCCTTCGACCAGGTCATGGATGTGTTCGGTTTCCGGCTGGTGGTGCGCAGCGTGCCCAACGCCTACCACGCGCTGGGCGCGGTGCATGCCGCGTTCAAGCCGCTGGACGGGCGCTTCCGCGATTTCATCGCCATTCCCAAGGCCAACGGCTACCAGTCGCTGCACACGGTGCTGTTCGGGCCGTACGGCTCGCCGATCGAGGTGCAGATACGCACCGAGGAAATGGACCTGATCGCCGAACGCGGCGTGGCCGCGCACTGGACCTACAAGTTCGGCGGCGACAGCCCCAACAGCGCGCAGAGCCGTGCCCACGCGTGGATCGTCGAACTGATCGACTCCCAGCGCGCGGCCGGTTCGTCGCTGGAGTTCCTCGACAACGTCAAGGTCGACCTGTTCCCGGACGAGGTCTACCTGTTCACGCCGAAGGGCAAGATCATGGCCCTGCCGCGCAATGCGACCGCGTTGGATTTTGCCTACGCGGTGCATACCGACGTCGGCAATACGGCGGTGGCGTCGCGGGTGGACAAGAAGCTGGTGCCGCTGCGCACCAAGCTGGTCAGTGGCCAGACCATCGAGATCATCACCGCCCGTTCGGCCACGCCCAAGCCCCAGTGGCTGGAATTCGTGGTCACCAGCAAGGCGCGCACGGCCATCCGCCACCAGCTCAAGCAGCTGGAGCACGAAGACGCCGTGCAGCTGGGCCACCGCATGCTCGATCGCGCCCTGGAAGCGATGGACTCGTCGCTGGAGCGCCTGCCCAAGGGGCGCCTGGATGCGTTCCTGGCCGAACATCGGTTCCCGCGGCTGGAGGCGCTGCTGGCCGAAGTGGCGCTGGGCAACTGGATGCCGAACCAGGCCGCGCAGGCGCTGATGGCCTATGCCGAACTGCGTGGCGGTGCGCGCCACCATTCGCAGGAAAAGATCCTGATCAACGGCAGCGAACGCGGCGTGGTCACCTTCGCCAACTGCTGCCAGCCGATTCCAGGCGATGAGATCATGGGTTACCACACCGCCGGCAAGGGCATCGTGGTGCACCGGATGGACTGCCCGAACCTGGCCGAACTGCGCAAGTCGCCGGAGCGCTGGGTGCCGATCGGCTGGGATTCGTCGGTATCCGGCGACTACGACACCTCGCTGGTGGTGGAAGTGGAGAACGGCACCGGCGTGCTGGCGCAGCTGGCCGCGGCGATCGCGCAGAGCCAGTCCAACATCGAACGCGTGGATTACCTGGACCGCGACTTCAACGCCGCCGTGTTGGCTTTCAACGTGCAGGTGCGCGACCGCAACCACCTTGCCGAAGTCATGCGCCGGCTGCGTCGCCTGTCGGTGGTGCAGTCGGTGCGCCGCCAGTAGTAGCGGGTGAGGACCTAATGGTGGGTGACGACCGTTGGTCGTCACGCTCCTGCCTGGAACAAGAGCGTGACGACCAACGGTCGTCACCCACCAGCACGGCTGCGCCACCCACCGATACAAGCGCCCCGGGCGGTACAATGGACGCTCTGTTTTTCCTGATACCGGAGCCCCCATGACCCGCCAGATCATCAACACCGAAAAGGCCCCCGCCGCCATCGGTCCTTACTCGCAGGCCGTGCGCGCCGGCAACACCGTGTACTTCTCCGGGCAGATCCCGCTGGACCCGGCCACGGGCGAGATCGTCGGCGTCGGTGACGTGGAAGCCCAGGCCCGTCGTGCCTTCGACAACCTCAAGGCCGTGGCCGAGGAAGCCGGCGGCTCGCTCGACCAGGTCGTCCGCCTGGGCCTGTACCTGACCGACCTGGCCGAGTTCGCCAAGGTCAACGCGGTGATGCAGGACTATTTCAAGGCGCCGTTCCCGGCGCGTTCGACCATCGAAGTCTCCGGCCTGCCGAAGGGCGCCAACTTCGAAGTCGATGCGGTGATGGTCATCGGCTGAACCCCGCGTGGCACGCAAGGCCGCCCCTGCGCTGGCTCCATCCGGTGAAGCCTCGCTGGCGATGCTCGCCGGGGTCGGTCCGGCGGTGGCCGGCAAGCTGCAGGCACGCGGCCTGGGCACGCTGCAGGATCTGTGGCTGCACCTGCCGCTGCGCTATGAAGACCGGACCCGGTTGACCCTGATCGAAGACCTGCGTTCCGGCGTGCCGGCGCAGGTCGAAGGCCGGGTGATGGCGGTGGAGCGCGGCATGCGCTACCGGCCGATGCTCAAGGTCGCCATTGAAGACGAAGGGCGCGGCACGCTGGTGCTGCGTTTCTTCCATTTCCGCCAGCAGCAGCTCGGGCAGTTCGCGGTCGGCAACCGGCTGCGCTGCTTCGGTACCCCGCGGCCCGGCCAGCTGGGCCTGGAGATCGTCCATCCCAGTTACCAGGTGCTGGGGCGCCACGATGACCCTGCGCTGGGGGACAGGCTGGATCCGGTGTACCCGGCAGTGGAAGGGGTCGGCCCGGCAACCATGCGCAAGCTGATCCTGCAGGCGCTGGAGCGCTTGCCGGACGAATCCCTGCTGGAACTGCTGCCACCCGGATGGCTGGATGGCCTGGGCCTGCCATCGTTGCGCAGCGCACTGCTGACCGTGCACCAGCCGCCGCAGGATGCGGATCTTTCCGCGCTGGCCAATGGCATCCATCCCGCACAGCGCCGGCTGGCGCTGGAAGAACTGCTCGCCCACCACCTGAGCCTGCGCCGCCAGCGCATCGCCCTGCAGGCCCACCATGCGCCGCCGCTGGACGGGCCGGGAAGGCTGGCCAAGGCGTTGCTCAAGCAGCTGCCGTTCGCGTTGACCGGCGCGCAGCAGCGCGTGTTCAAGCAGATCCGCGAGGACCTCGCCCGGCCCAGCCCGATGCTGCGGCTGGTGCAGGGTGACGTCGGTTCGGGCAAGACGGTGGTGGCCGCATTGGCGGCCATGCTGGCGGTGGAACAGGGCAAGCAGGTCGCGCTGGCCGCGCCCACCGAACTGCTGGCCGAACAGCATCTCAACAACCTGCGCGGCTGGCTGGAGCCGCTGGGCGTGCAGGTCGCTTGGCTGGCCGGCAAGGTCACCGGCAAGGCTCGCGCCAAGGTGCTGGCCGATGTGGCCAACGGCGAGGCGAAGGTGGTGGTCGGCACCCATGCGTTGATGCAGGACGCGGTGGTGTTCCAGGACCTTGCGCTGGCGATCGTCGATGAGCAGCACCGCTTCGGCGTGCACCAGCGGTTGGCGCTGCGCGACAAGGGCGCGGGCGGTAACAGCGTGCCGCACCAGCTGGTGATGACCGCCACGCCGATTCCGCGCACGCTGGCGATGTCCGAATATGCCGATCTGGACGTGTCGGCCATCGATGAACTGCCGCCCGGGCGCACCCCGGTGCAGACCGTGGCGCTCAACGCCGATCGCCGCCCCGAGCTGATCGAGCGGATCGCGCTGGCCTGCAGCGAGGGGCGCCAGGTGTACTGGGTCTGCACGCTGATCGAAGAAAGCGAGGAGCTCGATGCCACGCCGGCGCAGGCCACCTACGAGTCACTGCAGGCGCTGCTGCCGGGCGTGCGTGTCGGCCTGGTGCACGGGCGCCTGAAGGCCGCCGAAAAACTGGCGACGATGGTGGCGTTCAAGGCCGGGCAGATCGATCTGCTGGTGGCGACCACCGTGATCGAAGTGGGCGTGGACGTCCCCAATGCATCGTTGATGGTGATCGAGAACGCCGAACGATTGGGGTTGGCGCAGCTGCACCAGCTGCGCGGGCGGGTAGGGCGCGGATCGGCGGTGTCGCGCTGCATGCTGCTGTACCAGACGCCGTTGTCGACGATGGCGCGCGAACGCCTGCAGACCATGCGCGAGACCAACGATGGCTTCGTCATCGCCGAGAAGGACCTGGAACTGCGTGGCCCCGGCGAGTTGCTGGGCACCCGGCAGACCGGCCTGGCCGGTTTCCGCATCGCCGACCTGGCGCGCGACGCCAACCTGCTGCCGGACGTGCACGCACTGGCCGAACGGCTGCTGCAGGAGCAGCCCGGCCTGGCCGACCGGGTGGTCGACCGCTGGATCGGCACCGCCGTGCGTTACGCCTCGGCCTGAGCGGATGCATCGGCGGATGCTCGCCAGCTGGCTGAGGGGCTGGGCGCGAGGCGTTTGCAGGGGGCGGCAACAGCCGCGCGTTACGCATCGGCCTGAACGGGTAGCGCCGACCCATGGTCGGCGGATGCTCCCCGCCATCGCGTTGCTTGACGCAGGCCGCGCTTCGCGCTCGCCGAGCACGGCTCGGCGCTACCGCTTTTCTTTTTTTTTTCCATGCCCGACGCCGGCGCAGGCGATGAGGGCCGGGCGGGAGCAGTTTGCAGGGGCGTTGAGCGCCATGGATGGCGCGAAACGAGGCCCCTTCCGGAAAACGCGCATCGCCCGTGCGCCCGGTTGTATTTGCAGCCACCGCGGTGCGACACTCCGTTGCCGCTCAGAAGACGGCAACGATGACCCACAAGATCCCGCTGTTGATCGACACCGACCCCGGTGTGGACGACGCACTGGCCCTGCTGATGGCCTTCGCCGATACCCGCCATGAGGTGGTCGCCCTGACCATCGCCGCCGGCAACGTCGGCCTGGATTACACCGTCCGCAACGCACTCAAGCTGTGTGAAGTGGTCGGCCGTGACGACGTCCCCGTGTTCGCCGGCAGCCCCGATCCGCTGCTGCATCCCTCGCTGGATGCCGCCCACGTGCACGGTCGCGACGGCTATGGCGATGTCGACCTGCCGCCCCCCGCCCGCGGCGCCGAAGCTGAACATGCCGCGCTGGCGATCCTGCGCCTGTCGCACCTGTACCGTGGCGAGCTGATGCTGGTCATGCTTGGCCCGCTGACCAACCTGGCGCTGGCGCTGAAGCTGGATCCCACCCTGGCCACCCGCATCAAGCGCATCGTGGTGATGGGCGGGGCGGTCACCTGCCACGGCAACATCACCCCCGCTGCCGAGTTCAACATTGCCTTCGATCCGGAAGCCGCGCACGTGGTGTTCGCCGCCTTCCCGCACCTGCTGGTGTCGGACTGGGAAGCGACCGTGGCCCACGGATTGCCGCTGCAGCAGGCCGAACAGTGGCTGGCCGCCGATTCGGACCGCGCGCGCTTTTATGAATTGATCTCGCGCAAGACCCGGGCGCTGTCCGAAGACAGCAAGGGCGGACGCTGGTTCACCGCCGATGCCCTGGCGATGGCCTGGGCGCTGAATCCGGAAGGGCAGCTGCAGGTGGAATCGCGGCCGGTGAACATCGAGCTGAACGGCACGTTCAGCCGTGGCGCCACCCTCGTCGACTGGAATCGCCAGACCGGCCAGCCGGACAACTGCGCGCTTCTGATGGCCTACGATCAGTCCCGTTTCGAGGCACTGGTACGGCAGGCGCTGGGTGCCTGAAGACAGGCACGGGGCAGGCAAGGGGCGCCCGCCTCAAGGCGGGTTGCCCCGGCGCGAAGTGGGGCTTATAATGCCGCTCTTGTGTTTCCCTTACCTATTTACGGTGTACGCCCATGAAGGACGATATCCATCCCGAGTACCGTGACGTCGTCTTCGAAGACGTCACCTCTGATTTCAAGATCCTGACCCGCTCGACCATGGCGTCGAAGGAAACCACCAAGTGGGAAGACGGTAACGAGTATCCGCTCGTGAAGGTCGAAATCTCCTCCTCGTCGCACCCGTTCTACACGGGCAAGCACAAGGTGATCGACACCTCCGGCCGTATCGACAAGTTCCAGAAGCGCTACGCGCGCTGATCCGTCGATCCACGTTTGGGTGAGCGGCCGCGCATTGCGCGGCCGTTTGCTTTTCCGGGATGCGATGCCGTGGCGTATGGTGGTGGAACGCAGCGTCCGGTTGTCGGCGACGACGCACCCCCGGCGCACTCCCGGCGAGGCCTCGGGCGAGTCCATATACGACTCTACGACTTCCGTCTAACCCCCGGAAAATGCTGCTGTGCGATAATGGCGGGATCCGCGGCACAGGTCGTGGACGTCATTCACGTGCCTGACCAATGCGCTTGGGCAGGCGCCTTCCCCTTGAAGGAGCGCACACAGTGTCCGATCTTGATCAGGTCACGCTCAACGCCGGCGAAAAGTCGGTCGTTCTGCCGGTCATCAAACCCACTCTCGGCAACGACTGCGTCGACATTTCGAAGCTGACCAAGGAAACGGGGTATTTCACCTACGATTCCGGCTTCACTGCCACCGCAAGCTGCAAGTCGGCCATCACGTACATCGATGGCGACAAGGGCGTTCTGTTGTATCGCGGCTATCCGATCGAGCAGCTCTCGGAAAAGTCGAGCTATGTCGAAGTCGTCTACCTGCTGATCAACGGCGAGCGTCCCGACGCGGCCCAGTTGAAGGCATTCAACGAAGAGCTGGCTGCTGAAGCCACCGTCGATGCATCGATCAACACGTTGATCGGCAGCTTCGCCAAGGATGCCCATCCGATGGCGATCCTGACCGCTGCGATCGCGCAGCTGTCGGGTATCTACCACGCCTCGCTCGACCTGGCCGACGCCGAACAGCGCCGCAAGGCCGCCGTGCGCCTGATCGCCAAGGTGCCGACCCTGTCGGCGCTGATCTATCGCCATGGCAAGGGCCTGCCGGCCAACACGCCGGATACCTCGCTGGACTACGTCAGCCGCTTCCTGAAGCAGACCTTCGAAGCCGCCGACGGCAGCTACGAACTGAACCAGGACGTGGTCCAGGCACTGGACCTGCTGTTCATCCTGCATGCCGACCACGAGCAGAACGCGTCGACTTCCACCGTGCGCCTGGTCGGTTCGACCGGTGCCAACCCCTACGCGTCGGTGGCCGCAGGCGTCACCGCGCTGTGGGGCCCCGCCCATGGCGGTGCCAACGAAGCCGTGCTGAAGATGCTGGAAGAAATCGGTTCGGCCGACAACGTCGAATCGGCCGTGGTCAAGGCCAAGGACAAGACCTCCGGCTTCCGCCTGATGGGCTTCGGCCACCGCGTGTACAAAAACTTCGACCCGCGCGCCAAGGTCATCGGCGAGATGACCGGCAAGGTGCTCAAGCAGCTGGGCGTGCAGGATCCGCTGCTGGACGTGGCCGTGAAGCTGGAGCAGGCCGCGCTGCAGGACGAGTACTTCGTCGCCCGCAAGCTGTACCCGAACGTCGATTTCTACAGCGGCATCATCTACAAGGCGCTGCAGATCCCGACCGAAATGTTCACCGTCATGTTCGCCCTGGGCCGTACGTCCGGCTGGGTCGCGCACTGGCTGGAACAGCAGGTGGATCCGGAAATGAAGATCGGCCGCCCGCGCCAGGTCTACACCGGTAGCGACGTGCGCGACTACAAGGGCTGATTCCGGTCTTTGCCTGTCGCATCGAACGCCCCGCCTCGCGGGGCGTTTTTTTTGCGCGTCTGTCAGCTCTGCGCGGGTCGCTATCGAAAAAGCGTCAGATCGTGGCAAAGCACGAAGCAATGTTTTGTTCCGCAACCAAGCGCACAAAACCGCTCACGACATCGCATTTTTGAAGATTGCCTTACGTTCAAATCAGAATGCGATGCCTATTCTCCTGCCGCCACCAGCTTTCGCTGATGGTATCGCGTCGTTTGAATGACGCCATATATCGATATCAAGGAGAGTAGTCATATGAAAACGCATTGCCGGAACGCGCTGGTCGCCATCGCGCTAGCCGCTGCATCCACCTCCGCACATGCCATCCAGGCCGACATCAAGGTCTGGGCAGATGTCGATCCCACGCTGGCCCTGCTGCGTGCGGATGGCAGCGCGTTGCCCGATGGCGTGGCGCTGACCCACAACCCGATCAATGGCCTGATGCCCTGGTCGGAGCAGGTGCGGATCATTTCCAACGATCCGCGCAAGGACATCGCCGTGCGCCTGGGTCATGCCGCCGAGCTGCGTCCGGTCATTGCTGCCCCCGGTGCGGTGGGGGTGCCGATGACGGTCAGCCTCAATGGCCGAACCGTATCGGTGGCGGGTACCGACTTCACCGCGGCCGAACTGTTCGATGGCGCGTTGCCGGGCGCCTCGATTGCCATGCCGCTCCAGATCGCGCAGACCACGCAGGCGCCCATCACCGCGGCGGGCCTGTACGAAGGACTGGTCAGCATCGTCCTGGCCCAGAAGACCGTCAGCCCGTAACTTCCTGCGCCGGCCCTACGGGGCCGGCCCTTTCGGCCACTCTCACATGATGACTACCGCCCCCGTCGTGACCGGGCTGGCGATCGCGCTCGCACTGCCCGTGGTAATGGGGGGCGTCACCGCCACTCGCGTCCCGGACGGCTTCGAAGACCTGGTGGAAGGTCAGGTGGAGCAGCTTGACGTCCGGCTGTTCGAGCGCTCTGCAGGCGTGGTGCCGGTGCTGGTCGATCTGGATACCGTGCAACTGCAGGATCCCGGCACCGTCCTCCAGGCGCTCGATCTGGACCCTGCGGCACGGGCCAGCCTGCTGCCAGCGCTGTCTGCTCCGTTGCCGCGCAACAGCCACCTGGCATGCCGGCACGGCAACGCCCAGGCTGGCTGCGGCTATCTGGATCCCCCCGAAGAGGCCACGGCCGTGGCCGCGATCTATGACGAAGGCGAGGGGGCACTGCGCCTGTTCGTGGCGCGGCAGTGGCTGCCGGCTCCACGCAGCACCGAGCGCTTCCACCAGGCCAGCGCCGCAGCCGAAAAAGCGTTTCTCCACCAGCACGTGATCAATGCAAGCGGTGGTCGCGACCAGCGCGCGCTGGCGATACAGGGCGCGGGCGCATTGGGGATGTCCGCCCACGGGCACCTGGCGGCGAACTGGAACTTCAGCCAGCATCACGGACACCGCAGTGGCGGTGGATTCGACATGGACAATGCGTATTACCGGCATGACCTGGACCGTCGTCACTACCTGCAGGCCGGGCGCATGGACCGGCGCAACCTCGCCAGTCCACTTGGCGGCACCTTCGGCTTCGGCATGCTCCCGCTGGACCGCTTCGACGGCCTGCGCGTGGGAAGCAGCCAAGCCTACATCGATGTCGAGGCGGCAATGCAGGCCACCCCGCTCACCGTGCTGCTGGCACGCGATGCGCGCGTGGAGGCGTTCGATGGCGAGCGCCTCCTGCAGACCTATTACCTGCCTGCCGGAATCAACGAACTGGATACCCGCAGCTATCCCTTCGGCAGTTACAGCGTCACCCTGCGCATCTACGAAGCGGGCGTGCTGGTACGCGGCGAAGAAGCGCCTTTCGACAAGCGTGGCGACGGCGCCGATGACGCCCTGCAGTGGTTCGTACAGGCGGGGCGGCGTGCAGAACGCGGCGCCCGATACCTGCCCGGCGAAGCCACGGTCATGGCGGGCCTGCGTTTGCCGGTCGGGCACGCCATGGCCGTGACCGCAGGTGCGGTGGACCTGGAAAGCGGCCGCTATGCGGAGCTGCGGCTGGACCTGCGGCAGCGGTTCGCCACCCAGGAGCTGCGCGCTGGGCTGAGCGCCATGCGCGGCAGCGAGGGCAGCCGTGGCACCCGGAGCCAGATATCCTACCGGCGACGGGCGTCATGGAATGTCCATCATCAACGCTCGCGCGACATCCGCTGCCGGTCGTTTGCGCGATACGACGGAGCGGGGTGCGTGGATGCGCTGAGTGCTTCGATGGCGTTGCCGCTACGCGGCGGGAGCCTCTACCTGGGCTACACGCGCCGCCAGGCGTGGCGCGCAGATCCCGCGCCGGACTACTCCGAGGCGGTGTTCATGCCACCCTCGCTGGCATTGCCCGGGCTGCGTGCCGGCAACGTCGATGCACAGCGCAGCCGCAACTGGCAGGGCAGCTTCAGCCGGATCGAGCGTTGGAAAGAGTACAGCGTTGCGCGTCGCTTCGGTCTTTGGCACCAGCGCAGCGACGCAACCGGTGGCCCTCGGCATGACCGCGGTTTTTTCTTCAACCTCAGCCTTGCCCGGTTGCAGCGCGGCGATCGGGCCACTTCCCAACGACGCCATGCGATGGACCTGCGGCAGCCGGCCCATCAGCGGCCGCAGATGAGCTACAGCACCAGCCAGACGCTGCGCCGCCAGTACGATGACCAGTCCGCCGAGGTGTCTGCCGATCTGCGTGGCGACAACAGCGAGCGATACAGCGTCGGTGTGGGCGCGCAGTTGCAGAACCACTTCGGCCATGGCAGCGCCACCGTGGCCTTCCATCGGCAGCCCGGGCGTCGGGAAACGGGCTACAGCGCGACGCACAGTGCGGCCTTCGCCTTGGGGTCAAGCGGCTTCTACTGGGGCGAAGGCAACGGCGCCGATGCGGGCCTGGCGGTGAGGGTCGACCCTGCACAGGACAGTGAACTGTCCGGGGTAGCGGCCGAGCTCCAGGTGGCAGGACGGCGCAGGCAGCGCCTGCGGCTTGGCGAGCGCAGGCTGGTGGCCTTGCCGGCCTACCAGATGCACCGTGCCGAACTGCAGGATGCCAGCAGCGGGGACAGCAGCGGGGCGGTGCGCGTAGGCGTAGGCGTAGGCGTAGGCGCTGGCGGTGCCGGGCGTGACGTGTTCCTGGCGCCGGGCCGGTTGCTGTCGATGGCCGTTCCCATCGAGGTGACCTACACGTTCATCGGCCGCGCGCAGGATCCCGCGGGCCTGCCGGTTTCGGCGGCACGCATCCTCAATGCGCCGGTACCTGCCACCGAGGGCAATGGCGGGTTCGTGCTGGATTTCACGCGACGCGAGCAGGTGCTGTACCTGTTGCAGGGCAGCCGGCTGCTGCATTGTCCACTGCAGGTGCGCGAGCAGCGCCTGGCCGTGTTGATGGTCGGTACCGTGCAGTGCCAGCCGTTGGACGTGGCGCAGTTGCCGGCCGACATCCGTCAGCAGGCAAGGGTGGCGCAACTGCTGGGGGAGCGGGCCCTGATCCGGCCGGGTCGGGCTGCGCAGCGTGGGCAGGAACGGTGATGATGCGCTGGCTTGCCGTGCTCCCTGCCGTGCTGCTGGTGCCTGCCGCCCGGGCACAGGCGCTACCGCTTACCGATCCCGTTGGCATCGTACAGGAGCACCCGTTGGCCTATGACCGGTCGGGGGCCCCCGCCTCCATCGAGCTGCTGGCACCACGCACGCTGCTCGGTTACAGCGCCGACCCTGCGCGTGGCTACGGAAGCATCCATCTCACCTGCCGGTCGGCTACGGATGCAGAACATGGCCGCTGCCCAACCGCCGATACCGGTGCCGAGGGTGGCGGACGCACCAGCATCGCGCTGCGCTTCACCGAACGCAGGAGCGGCATGCGCACGGAGATCGCCGTAACCGGCTCGCTGCAACGCGCCTTTGCAGACCGCGCCTGCCCGAACGACCTCTGGCACGGGACCGATCAGCCGCTGAGTAGCCGCTACGGGCCGGAATGCGCTGGCCGACCGCCTGTTGGAACCGGTGCGGCCCTGTCCATTTCCGGTAACGAGTTGTCCAGGCTGGTGGCAGGGCGCTGGGAGGCCGAACTGATCCTGGACCTGCGCACTCAAGCCGACGGGCCGGCACTGGCGACTTACATGTTCCGTCTGGACCTCGACATCAGCGACCGCGATGCGGCGTCGGTGTACTTCCCCGCCTTCGACCTGGCAACGCCCCAGGTCGGCCTCAACCTGCACTACGACCCGATCTCGCAGACGGTCGGCGGACATGCCGCGCTGGACATGTGCCTGTATGACGGAGCAGGTTCGCAGAGCGACTACCTGGGCGTGACTGTCAGTGATGGCGAAGGTCCGTCGTCGTCGGCCAGCGGCTATTCGGTATGGCACGCGGACGGTGGAAACGACCCGACCCAGCGCGTGGACTACACCGTGACGCTGGACCACGGCGGAGCACGGCTGCCGATGGCCAATGGAACCGAGCAGATGTTGACCGGCATCGACCGCGTCCGGTTGCGGCTGGTGGCGCTGCCCGGCATGACCCAGCCTGTGTTCTGCGTGCCGACCCCGCTCAGCCTGGACACTCCCCGCGTTCCCATCTCGAGCAAGCGGCCCGGCCGCTACCACGGCGGGCTGCGGGTCGAGCTGCGCCTGCCGCCCTCCCGTCCCTGATACCAATGGAACCTTTCGTGAGAACTCGATTTTCCGGCCTTGCCCTCGCGCTGTTTCTGTCCACGCCGGCGGCGCACGCCAACCTGATCATCCATCCCATGCGTGCGTCGGTAGAGCCTGGCAAAGCAACGGTTTTCCGCGTGTATTCGCAATCCACCCAAGCGCAGTTCGTGCAGGCGTCCCTGCGCCACATCGTGGAGCCGGCCGGCGACGGGGAACACGAAGCGGACGTTGCACCCAGCCAGGCAGCCATTGCGCTGACCCCGTCCAGATTTGCCCTGGCGGGCGGGGGCAACCGCTTGATCCGGATCATTCCGCTGCAGCCGGTGCAGCAGGAGACCGCTTATCGGGTCTATTTCGAAGGTGTCCGCGCACCGGATGAGGTGGCCGTGGACGCCCCCGCGGAAGGTGCACAAGCCAGCATCGGCGTCAGCCTGGTCTGGGGGGCGCTGGTCAACGTGCTGCCCGCCGATGGCCGCGTGCAGGTGGAGCTGCGCGGCCGCACCCTGCACAACATCGGCACGCTGCGCGTGGGCATCACCAGCGTCGCCGGCTGCAGCGCGGCCGGTGCATGTGCGACCCATGAGGTATCGCGCAGCCTGTACCCGGGGGCCTCGCTGCAATTGCCGGCCGGGCTGGAGGCCGACAGCACGCTGCAACTGCGCTATCGCCTTACCGGCGACGGCTACCGTGAGCACCTGCTGACGCTGCCCCCTGCGATCGGCTGAGCTTGCCGGATCCGTTGCCCCGGGCCTGCTCAGCCCTGCGTGTCGCCTGGCGCCGGTGCGGTGTCCTGCAGCAGCTCGCGCAGGCGGGCCAGCGAGGCGCGCCGCATCGGCTTTTCGTCTACCGCTGACAGCGGCGCCTGGCGCAGGGCGTGGCAGGGCAGTACCAGCAGCTCGAACACCACGCCATCGGCGCTGAACACCCACAACGGCGCATCGAGTACCCGTTCGCGATCCCATCGCAGGCGCCGGCTGCGTGCCTCGGCCGGGATGCCGTGCTCGTCGAGGAAACGCTGTACGGCATCCGGATCGTCTTCGTGCAGGTGCAGTTGCACGGGGCTGTGGGCATCAGCAGTGCCCTCCAGTACCGGCCCCACCAGCCGTGGTGCGAACGATTGCAGGAACTCCAGCGCGTGCAGCGCCGCTTCCCGCCGTTGCCGCAACGCATCGCTCTGGGCACTGCCGGCGAACAAGCGTTGGTGCTCGCGCAGGGCCTGCTCGATTTCGGCGTTGCGCGGCAGCGAGGCATCGTCATGGATGCCCAACCGGATGGCGGCCTTGCGCTTGGCCTGGTGGAAATCCTGGATGCCGCCCTCGACCATCAGCCTGGCGGCTTCATGGGCCAGCCGATGGCGGCGTTCGCGGGTCTGGGTGGCGGCGTGTTCGCGCGCGCGGTGCATGGGTGGCTCCCCTCTGCATGGCCTGGAACCAGCCTACACCGATGCGGTGAAGGCGAGGTAGCGCGGCCGATGGGGCCGCGCTACCGGTCAGTTCAAAGCGCTGTCAGAAAATATCGAACGCCGCCGCATCGGCCTGCGGCGTCTGCAGGTTCAGGTCGTAGTCCTGCAAGCGGTCCATGTCCTCGACCTTGACCCATTCGGTGGCGCCGTTGAGGCTGGCCTGCACCATGCCCGAGGGCGGATCGTTCTGCGCGATCGGCGTGTCCTTCAGCGCGGTGCGCATGTAGTCGATCCAGATCGGCAGCGCGGCCTTGCCGCCATATTCGCGATAGCCCAGCGAGCGGAAATCATCGCGACCGACCCACACCGTGGTGGCGTAAGGACCGCCAAAGCCGGAGAACCAAGCATCGCGATGATCGTTGGTCGAACCGGTCTTGCCGCCCACGTCCTCGCGGCCAAGCACCTTGGCCGCCGTGCCGGTGCCGCGCTGGACCACGTCGCGCATCATCGACACCAGCTGGTAGGCGGTGCGCGCATCGATCGCACGCGGCGCTGTGCGCGCATCGGGGTTGACCGGTGCCGGGGCTTCAACCGCTGGCTGCGGCGTCGCGGCGGCGCCGGCCGGGGCCGGTGCGGCGGCAGCGCCGAAGTTGAAACCATCCACCACCGCATTGGCCGGCTGGCCATGGCTGGTGCCTGCGCAGTCACGGCAGGCCAGGGCAGGGTTTTCCTTGAATACTTCCACGCCATCGCGGTCGGAAACCCGGTCGATCAGCCAGGTGTCGACCCGCGAGCCGCCGTTGGCGAACACGGCATAGCCACGTGCCACCGAAAGCGGGGTCAGCGAGGCGGTGCCCAGCGACATCGACAGGTTGGGCGGCAGCTCGGCTTCGGCGAAACCGAACTCGCTGATGTACTTGCGCGCATAGTCCACGCCCATGCCGTCCAGCAGCCGCACCGACACCAGGTTGCGCGACTGCACCAGTGCTTCGCGCAGGCGCATCGGGCCACGGAAGCCGCCGCCATCGTTCTGCGGCGACCAGGTCTTGCCACGGCGGTCGCGGAACACCACCGGGGCATCGAGCACGATCGAAGCCGGGTTGTAGCCCTTGTCGAAGGCCGCTGCATAGATGAACGGCTTGAAGCTCGAGCCCGGCTGGCGACGCGCCTGGGTGGCGCGGTTGAACTTGTTGCCGGAGTAGCTGAAGCCACCCACCAGCGCCTTCAGGGCACCGCTGTTGGCATCCACCGAGACCAGCGCGGACTGACCGCGCGGGATCTGGTCGAGCAGCCACTGGCCTTCCTTCTCGCCCACGCGCACGCGCACGATGTCGCCGCGCTGCACCAGCTTGGCAGGGGTCTTGTTGGTCCAGCGCGCCGCAGCGGCGGGCAGGGTGACTTCAGTGCGGTTGGCCAGCACGGCGGTGGCGCTGCCATCGGCGGCGGTGGCGGCGATGATCGCCGGCAGCAGGCCGGACTGCGCACTGATCCCGGACAGGTGGCCGGCCAGCGTCGCCACGTCGTCGCCTGCGCCCAGCGCGACCTGCTTCTCCACGCCGTGCCAGCCATGCCGGTGGTCGTACAGCAGCAGGCCGTCACGCACCGCCAGGTTGGCCGCGGTCTGCAGCTCGGCATTGATGGTGGTGGTCACGTGGTAGCCCTTGTTGACCACGTCGCCGCCGAAGCGGGCGATCATCTCCTGGCGCACCAGTTCGGCCACGTAGGGCGCGTCGACCTGCACCGGTGGCTCGTGCACGGTGGCGTGCATCGGCACGGCCTTGGCCGCATCGGCCTCGGCCTGGCTGATGAAGCGCAGGTCGGCCATGCGCTGCAGGACGTAGTTGTCGCGGCGCTGCTGTGCGCGCTCCGGATTGGAGATGGGGTTGCCCGAAGACGGGAACTTGGGGATGCCGGCCAGCGATGCCATCTCATCCAGGTCCAGCTGGTCCAGCGACTTGCCGTAGTACAACTGCGCCGCCGCAGCCACGCCGTAGGCGCGGTTGCCGAAGAAACTCTTGTTCAGGTACAGCTCGAAGATCTCGTCCTTGCTCAGTTCCGACTCGATCTTGCGGGCCAGCAGGATCTCGGCCAGCTTGCGCGTATAGCTGTATTCCGAACTCAGGAAGAACTGCCGCGCCACCTGCTGGGTGATCGTCGAACCGCCGGGCACGCGGCGGTCGCTGGTGGTGGCCAGCAGCCACACCGCGCGCGCGATGCCCTTGTAATCGACCCCGCCGTGCTCGTAGAAGCGGGCGTCCTCGGTGGCCAGGAAGGCCTGCTTGAGGCGCTCGGGGACGTCCTTCATGGTGATCGGCGTGCGCCGCGTCTCGCCGAACACCGCCATCAGCTTGCCGTCGGCGGCGTAGACATACATGGGCTCCTGCATTTCCACGTCGCGCAGGGTCTGCACGTCGGGAAGCTTGGAGGAAATGGCGTAGTAGAGGCCGCCCGCAGCGGCCGCGCCAATCAACGCCAGGATCAGGAAAACGACCAGGATCCAGCGCAGCCAGCGGCGAAGGCGTGTCATCGGTGACAGATTCCGATTGCAGAATTCATGGCCGCAGAGTATAGATTACGCAAGGGGCTGGCTGGGGTCGGCTCTGGGGAGTGCAAGGGGAAGCCGCGTCACCGTGTGTCGTTCTGTGAAGAATCCTTCACGGCGGGACGGTTGCCATTTGCAAAAAAAACGTTATTAATGCGCGGGCGCAGCTATTGCGTCCAAGTGCCCATCGGCAGGGGAGAAACCGTGGGGCTCATCCCAAAAGGCCAGTCGTCGCTCATTGGCGTCGACATCAGTTCGACTGCGGTAAAGCTTTTGCAGCTTTCACGCAGTGGTAACCGTTTCCGCGTGGAACATTACGCCGTGGAACCGCTGCCGCCGAACGCCGTCGTAGAAAAGAACATCGTTGAAGTCGAGGCGGTAGGGGAGGCCATCCGTCGCGCCGTCAACCGGTCGGGCAGCAAGGTCAAGTTTGCCGCAGCAGCGGTGGCCGGCTCGGCGGTGATCACCAAGGTGATCCCGATGCCGGCCGATCTGGACGAGAACGAGATGGAGGCCCAGGTTGAACTGGAGGCCGTCAACTACATCCCGTACCCGATCGAAGAAGTGAACCTGGACTTCGAGGTGCTCGGGACCATCCCGAACAACCCGGAAATGGTCCAGGTGCTGTTGGCTGCCTCGCGTTCTGAAAACGTCGAGCTGCGCCAGTCGGCGTTGGAACTGGGCGGACTGACCGCCAAGGTGATGGACGTGGAGGCCTTCGCGGTCGAGAACGCCTTTGCCCTGGTCGCCAGCGAACTGCCGGTGTCCAGCGACGGCGTGGTCGCGCTGGTCGACATCGGCGCCACCATGACCACGCTGAACGTGTTGCGCGGGGGGCGCAGCCTGTACAGCCGTGAGCAGGTGTTCGGCGGCAAGCAGTTGACCGACGAGATCATGCGCCGTTTCGGCCTGAGCTACGAAGAAGCCGGCCTGGCCAAGCGCCAGGGTGGGCTGCCGGAAAGCTATGAAATGGAAGTGCTGGAACCGTTCAAGGAAGCGACGGTCCAGCAGATCAGCCGCCTGCTGCAGTTCTTCTATGCCGGCAGTGAATTCAACCGTGTCGACTACATCGTGCTGGCAGGCGGCTGCGCCGCGTTGACTGGCCTGCCGGAGCTGGTGGAAGAGCAGCTTGGCGTGCCGACCGTGGTGGCCAACCCGCTGGCGCAGATGACGCTGGGCCCGAAGGTGCAGGCGCACGCGCTGGCACAGGACGCCCCGGCGCTGATGATCGCCACCGGCCTGGCGATGAGGAGTTTCGACTGATGGCACGGATCAACCTGCTGCCGTGGCGTGCCGAACGTCGCAAGCAACGCCAGCGCGAGTTCTACGCAATGTTGGGCCTGGCCGCCGTCGGTGGCCTGCTGTTGTCGTTGATGGTGTGGTTCTACTACGACCGCCAGGTCAGCGGGCAGGGCGAGCGCAACACCTTCCTGCAGGCCGAGATCGACAAGGTCAAGCTGCAGAACAAGGAAATCGACCGCCTCGACGCGCAGAAGGACCGGCTGCTGGCACGCAAGGCGGTCATCGAGGAACTGCAGTCCAAGCGTTCCCAGATGGTGCACCTGTTCGATGCCCTGGTCCGCACCATCCCCGATGGCGTGGTACTGACCGCACTGAAGCAGGAAGGCGACGTACTGACCCTGGAAGGGCGCACCCAGTCCAATGCCCGCGTGTCGGCCTACATGCGCAACCTTGAGACCTCCGGCTGGATGACCAACCCGGAACTGTCGATCATCGAAGCGCGTGATCCGGAAAAGGAAAAGGAAGCCAAGACGCTGCCGCTGGCAGACGTCAGCGCGCTGCCGTATGTGTTCGTGGTGAAGGTCAAGCTGCCGGCGCAGAGCGAGGAATCCACGCTCAATCCGGATGGCTCGGTGGCCGACCCGAATGCGCCGGTTGCCGCTGATCCGGCTGCCCTGGCTCCGCTGGCCCCGGCCGACGGCGCCGCGCCTGCCGCCGCTCCTGCACCTGCAGGCAGCACGGCACCGGCCGCTCCCGCACCGCCCGCTGGCAGCCGGCTGACCCCGGCCGCCCCGCAGCAGACGCCGCCGCCGACGCCGGCCAGCGGTCAGGAGGGCTCGCCGTGAGCCAGAAGAAATTCAATATCAACGAGTTGGACTTCAACGATATCGGCAACTGGCCGCAGCAGGCCAAGGTGGTGTTCTGCGTGCTGATCGCGCTGGTCATCATGGCGGTGTCGTGGTTCGTGCTGACCAGCGGCAAGCGTGAAGAGCTCGCCACCCTGGAACGCCGTGAAACCGAGCTGCGCACCGAGTTCGAAAAGGAACAGGGGCGCGCGGTCAACCTGGAGCCGCTCAAGCAGCAGCTGGCGCAGATGGAGCAGGTGCTGCAGCAGATGCTGCGCCAGCTGCCCAGCAAGACCGAAATGCCGGACCTGATCATCGACGTTTCGCAGACCGCGTTGTCCAGCGGGCTGGTCAACGAACTGTTCGAACCCGAAGCCGAGCAGGTGCGCGAGTTCTACGCCGAAAAGCCGATCAAGCTGCGCATGGTGGGCAGTTACCACCAGTTCGGTGCCTTCGTCAGCGGCGTCGCCTCGCTGCCGCGGGTGGTCATCCTGACCATGCACGACATCAACCTGAAGCCGAAGGATCCCAAGACCGGCATCAATCCGGCTTCGATCCGCGCCGGTGCGCTGGAACTGTCCGGCACCGTCAAGACCTATCGCTACCTGGATGAGGCCGAGATGGAGCAGCAGGAAAAGGCTGCCGCCGACAAGGCTGCTGCAGAGAAGGGAGGCAAGCCATGATCCGCTCCTCCCTGCTGCGCAGCGTTGGCCTGGTCGCGCTGGTGCTGCTGGCCGGTTGCGGCCGCGGCGTGACCAGCACGCCCGGCGATGCGCCCAACCTGCAGAAATGGGTGGAAGACGTGCGCGCACGTCCGGCCCCCGCGCTCGAACCGCTGCCGGTGATGCAGCAGTTCGAAACGTTTGAATATTCGGCGCAGGGCATGCGCGATCCGTTCACCGATGCCTGGTCCAATCCGCAGGGCGGCAGCGGCCTGCGTCCCGATCCGAACCGTCGCAAGGAGCCGCTGGAAGCCTTCCCGCTGGACAGCCTGGACATGGTCGGCACGATCGGGACCGGGGGCAGGACGGTGGCGGTGGTGATGGCACCTGACAAGGTGAGTTACCGCGTGCGGCCGGGCGTGTACATGGGGCAGAGCGATGGCCGGGTGACCGGGGTCTTCGAGGACCGCATCGAACTGATAGAGCTGGTGCCGGATGGCGCGGGCGGGTGGCTGGAACGGCCGGCCGCGCTCTCGCTTGAAGATCAATGATCGTTTACTGGGGATAGCACGATGACCTTTCACAATGCCAAGGGGCTGCGTCCGATCCGGCGCCCAACCTTGAACCGGATCGGCGCGCTGGGAGTCGCGTTGATGCTGGCGTGCGGCCACGCGACCGCGGCTGCGCCCACCGGCGCGCCCGCCGCCGCCGCAGCCACGCCGGTCAGCGCACCGGCGTCACTGTCGGTGGCCAAGATCGACTTCAAGCGGGGCGAAGACGGCGCCGGCCGCCTGGTGCTGCAGTTCGACGGCCAGGGTGCGAACCCTGACCTGCGCAACCAGGGTGACAGCGTGGTCATCGACGTCGGCAACGCACGCCTGCCCGAGCAGCTGCAGAAGCCGCTCAACGTGACCGATTTCGCCACCCCGGTGCAGCGCATCGACGCCAAGCCGTACGGTGGTGGCACCCAGCTGGTGCTGAGCACCAACACGGCCTTCGAGTCGCTGGCGTACCAGAGCGGCAACGAATACGTGGTGGAGATCACCCCGAAGCAGGGCATCGCCGCCACCGGTGCGATCACCACCAGCACCGTCGCCCAGGCCGCCAGTGCGGTAGCCCAGCGCGGTTACAGCGGACGCCCGGTCACGTTCAACTTCCAGGACGTGCCGGTGCGCACCGTGCTGCAGTTGATCGCAGAAGAATCCAACCTCAACGTGGTGGCATCGGACAGCGTTGCCGGCAACGTCACCCTGCGCCTGGTCAACGTGCCGTGGGACCAGGCTCTGGATATCGTGCTGCGTGCCAAGGGCCTGGACAAGCGCCGCGACGGCAGCGTGATCTGGGTCGGCCCGCAGGCCGAACTGGCCAAGTTCGAGCAGGAAAAAGAAGACGCACGCATCGCGATCGAGAACCGCGAGGACCTGATCACCGATTACGTGCAGATCAACTACCACAGCGCCTCGGCGATCTTCAAAGCCCTCACCGAAGCCCGCGGCATCGGCAACGGCAGCGGTGGCCAGGGCGGCGGTGGCAGTGGTAACTCGGCGCAGGAAGAAAGTGGCTTCCTGACCTCGCGCGGCCGCATCGTGGCCGATGAACGCACCAACATGCTGATGATCAGCGACATCCCGAAGAAGGTCGCGCGCATGCGTGAGCTGATCGGGGTGATCGACCGTCCGGTCGACCAGGTGCTGATCGAAAGCCGCATCGTCATCGCCACCGATACCTTTGCCCGCGAGCTGGGTGCAAAGTTCGGCGTCAGTGGCAGCCGTGACAACGTGTTCTTCAACAACACGGTTGGCAACAACGACGCCAACATCCGCGACCGTGCGACCGTGGACACGGCGTACCAGCGTGCGGTCAACGAGTGGGCGGCGGGTGGCGGCACGGGCGCGGCGCCGGTGCGTGATCCGTACACCATCACCCGCGGCCTGATGTCCAACCTGCCGGTGGCGGCGACCAGCAACCCGGCCTCGCTGGCGCTGTCGATCCTCAATGCGGGCTACCTGCTGGATGTTGAACTGTCGGCCATGCAGACCGAGTCGCGCGGCGAAGTGATCTCCAACCCGCGCGTGGTCACCACCAACCAGCGCGAAGCCCTGATCAAGCAGGGTAAGGAAATCGGCTACGTGACCATCTCCGCCGGCGGCGCCGGTGGTGGCAACCAGGCCAACGTCCAGTTCAAGGAAGTGGTGCTGGAGCTGAAGGTGACCCCGACGATCACCAACGACAACCGCGTGTTCCTGAACATGGCGGTCAAGAAGGATGAAGTCGACCAGTGGATCGAGCTGGAAGGCTACGGTACGGTGCCGTCGATCAACCGTCGCGAAGTCAACACCGCGGTCCTGGTGGAAGACGGGCAGACGGTGGTGATCGGTGGTGTGTATGAGTTCACCGACCGCAACAGCATCAGCAAGGTGCCGTTCCTGGGTGACGTGCCGTTCCTGGGCAACCTGTTCAAGAAGCGCAGCCGCAACAAGGACAAGGCCGAACTGCTGGTGTTCGTGACCCCGAAGGTCCTGCGCGTCGCCAAGGGCAAGTAACGGGTTGGGGTGCCGGGCCTGCGGCCCGGGGTCCGCGTCATCGCATTCGCGCTGCCGCTCCCACGGTTTGCTCCGCAAATCGTGGGCCCCTTCTCACCAGCACCCACACCCCGCCGCTTCGCGGCCGCCCCTGACTCAGGGGCTCCCTCCACCAGACAGGTCCATTGGGCCCTGGTAGCGCCGACGCATGGTCGGCGGAATGTTGCCGCCAACGGCCCGCTGCGCTCGCCGACCATGGGTCGGCGCTACCGCTTTTCTTTTTCTTCATTACGCGTGTGGCGGCCCCCGGGACCTGTCCGGGCGACGGGTGGGTGGGGTTGGCAGGACGCTGAGCCGCATGGATGCGGCGATGCAGCCTACAGGGATGTACTTGCGGCGTGTCCTGCCAACCCCACCCACCCGGCGCCAAACATGCAGACTGCTCCAAGCAGCCACCCGCGAGGGGTCTCACCGCTCGATCCACTGTTCATCCAATCTTGATCACATTCATGACCGACCCCTGCGATGATGGGGAACCGGAATCCACCGGTGCTGGTCCAAGCGTGATGAATCAGATCCCCGCCGTTCCCCCCACCCTCACCGCAGGCAGCAATGCCTCGCGCCTGCACGATGACTTCCAGGCCCTGCGCGCTGCGCTGTCCAGTGAAATCGTCGGGCAAGCTGAACTGGTCGAACGCCTGCTGATCGCGTTGCTGGCCGATGGCCACCTGCTGGTCGAAGGGGCGCCGGGGCTGGCCAAGACCACCGCCATCCGCGCGCTGGCCAGCCGGTTGGACGCCGATTTTTCCCGCGTGCAGTTCACCCCCGACCTGCTGCCAGCCGACCTCACCGGGACCGAAATCTGGCGCCCGCAGGAGGGCCGCTTCGAGTTCGTGCCCGGACCGATCTTCCACCCGATCCTGCTGGCCGACGAGATCAACCGCGCCCCGGCCAAGGTGCAGTCCGCGCTGCTGGAAGCAATGGGCGAGCGCCAGGTCACCGTCGGTCGCCACACCTACGCGCTGCCACCATTGTTCCTGGTCATGGCGACCCAGAACCCGATCGAACAGGAGGGCACGTTCCCGTTGCCGGAAGCGCAGCTGGATCGTTTCCTGATGTATGTCCGTATCGGTTATCCCGACGAAGGCGCCGAGACCGAGATCCTGCGGCTGGCGCGCGAACGCGCGCGCGGCGCGCTCGACGCTGCCCCGGAACCGCCGCGCCGGATGCCGCTGGAAGATGTCCACCAGGCGCGTCGGGAAGTGCTGGACCTGCACATGGCGCCGCCGTTGGAACGTTATCTGGTGGAACTGGTGCTGGCCTCGCGCCAGCCCGTCCGCTACGACGCCGCGCTGGCGCGGCGCATTGCGTGGGGCGCCAGCCCGCGTGGCTCGATCGCGCTGGAGCGTTGCGCGCGCGCGCGGGCCTGGTTGGCCGGGCGCGACTTCGTGACCCCCGACGATGTGCGCGCGATCGCCGCCGATGTATTGCGCCACCGCGTGCTGCCCAGCTACGAGGCGCTGGCCGAAGGCTGGGATGGCGAACGGCTGGTGCAGGAGCTGTTGGCCAAGGTGCCGGCCCCCTGACCGCGATGGCCGTTGATTCCCCCGATCTGCTGCACGGTGATGGGCTGGTGCCCTCCCTCGCCGAACTGGTGGCCCTGCGCGGCACGGCGGTCCGTCCGCCGGCGCCGAAGCGTGGGCGCATCGGGCAGGCCGGCCAGGCGCCATCGCCGCTGCGCGGGCGTGGCATGGAGTATGCCGAATCACGCGAATATGTTGCCGGCGATGACGCGCGGCATATCGACTGGCGGGTGACCGCACGCAGTGGCCGCACCCATACCAAGTTGTTCCAGGCCGAACGCGAGCGGGTCACGCTGATCGTCGCCGATACCGATCCGGCGCTGTACTTCGGCACGCGTACCCGTTTCAAATCGGTGCAGGCCGCACGCGTGGGCGCGGTGGCGGCGTGGTCGGCGCAGCGTCGCGGTGACCGCATCGCGGCGCTGCGCGGCAGCCTCCACGAAGCACCGATTCCGCCAGCCGGCGGAACCCGTGGCGTGCTGCGCGTGCTCGATGCACTGAGCCGCTGGTACGCCGCGCCACAGGCCGAGGATGCCGGGCTGGAGCACGCGCTGCAGCAGGCCACGCGCGTGCTGCGGCCGGGCGCGCGCCTGCTGGTGCTGGCCGACCCGCTACGCGCCGCTGCGGTTCCGCTGGCGCGCTGGTCCGCGCTGGCCCTGCATCACCAGGTGGACGTGCTGCTGCTGGTGGATCCGCTGGAGCTGCAGCCACCCACCGAAGCACTCGATTTCCTCGCCGAACAGCGTCGCGTGCGGGTCGACCTGCGCAGCCCGCAGGTGCGTGCGCACTGGCAGGGCCATTTCGCCGCGCCGCTGCAGCAGCTGCAGGACAGCCTGGCCACGCGCCGGGTGACGACCCATGTGATCTCAACCGATGCCCCAAGCAGTGGCTGGCTGGCCCCTGCAGTGCGTGAGGTGGTGGCATGAGCACGAACCTGCCCCTGCGTGATGTGCACCTGCCACCGGCGCCCAGTCTGTGGCCGCCAGCGCCCGGCTGGTGGTTGATCGCCGCCGCGGTGCTGCTGCTGGTGGCGATACCCGTGCTGCTGCGCGCACGCCGGCTTCGCCGCGAACGGGCCTGGCAGCGGCAGTTCGATGCAGAGCTGCAGGCAGCGGGCGAAGGCCCGCTGCGGCTTGCCGCACTGGTGGAGCTGCTACGCCGCGCCGCCCGCGAAAACCACGCCGGCAGCGAACTACTGCAGGGTGAGGCGTGGTTGCAGGTGCTTGATCCCGCCAGTGCGCTTGCGCCGGCGCAACGCGACCTGCTGCTCCAGGGCGCTTACCAGCCCGCCATCGATACAGGGCAGCTGGCCGCGCTCGAACGCTGGGCCCGCACGCGGTACGTCGCGCTGCTGCGGGAGCGTTCCCGATGACGCTTCCCGGCTGGCCATGGCCGGACCTGCTGCTGGCGTGGCCGTGGGCGTTGCTCGCCCTGCCGTTGCCGTGGTTGATGCGCTGGTGGCCACGCCGCGTGGCAGCGGAAGGCGCCGCGCTGCGCGTGCCGTGGTCGGCACGGCAACTGCAGGAAATCGCCGGTGGCAGCGGCCGCGACGGCGCACGCGTCCATCGCCTGCTGCTGTGGTTGGCATGGTGCTGCCTGTGCGTGGCGCTGGCTCGTCCGCAGCTGCTCGGTGAAGCGGTGAGTCCGCCCACCCAGGCGCGTCAGCTGATGCTGGCCATGGACGTGTCCGGCAGCATGGGCGAGCCGGACATGGTGCTCGGCCGGCAGGTGGTGGAGCGGCTGGTTGCTGCCAAGGCGGTGCTGGCTGATTTCCTCGATCGTCGTGCCGGCGATCGCGTGGGCCTGCTGGTATTCGGCGACCGCGCCTATGCGCTGACACCAATCACCGCCGACCTGGCCAGCGTGCGCGAACAACTGGGCGATGCGGTAGTCGGTTTGGCCGGCCGCGAGACGGCCATCGGTGATGCGATCGCGCTGGCGGTGAAGCGCCTGCGAGACCAGCCCGAAGGGCAGCGCGTGCTGATCCTGCTCACCGATGGCGTCAGCAATGCCGGCGTGCTGTCACCGCTGCGCGCGGCCGATCTGGCGGCCACCGAGCAGGTGCGGGTCTACCCGGTGGCCTTCGGCGGGGATGGCGGCATGAAGCTGTTCGGCATGGACCTCGGCCAAGGTCAGGATCCCGTGGACGAGGCCACCCTGCGGCAGATCGCCGAGCGCACCGGCGGGCGCTTCTTCCGCGCGCGTGATACCGCCGAGCTGGCCGGCATCTATGCCGAACTGGATCGGCTGGAACCGGTGACCGCCAAGGGGCCCGCCCTGCGGCCGCGTAACGAGGTGTATTTCTGGGCACTTGGAGTGGCGATGCTGCTGGGTGCATTGGCTTGGCTGTGGCCGGGGCGTCGGTCATGAACCTGGACCTGCTTTCTGCGCTGCACTGGGCCCGTCCGCAGCTGCTGTGGGCGTTGTGTGTGCTGCCGTTGATCGCGCTGTGGGCGTGGCGCCGCGGGCGTGATGCCGGACGCTGGCAGCAGGCGGTGGATCCCCACCTGTTGCCGCACCTGCTGCAGGCCAGCGGCAAGGGAGCACGGCGCTGGCCGTGGTCGGTGCTGCTGGGTTGGACGCTGGCCGTGCTGGCACTGGCGGGCCCGGGCTGGAAGCAGCAGGCCCAGCCGCTGTTGCAACCGCAGTCACCGCTGGTGGTGGTGCTGGATCTGTCCACCCGCATCACCGCTACCGATCTGCCACCGTCGCGGCTGCTGCAGGCAAGGGCCAAGCTGGCCAGCCTGCTGCAGCAACGCGAAGGCGGCCAACTGGCGCTGGTGGTGTATGCCGACGATGCCTACACCGTGGCCCCGCTCACTGATGACGTGGCCAACATCGGCTTGTACCTGGATGCGTTGTCGCCGCAGGTGATGCCGGCCGATGGCCAGCGCACCGACCGCGCGCTGGACTGGGCCACCCAGCTGCTGCAACGCAGTGGCCTGCGCGCCGGCCAGGTGCTGCTGCTGACCGACAGCGCCGACGCGGCCGCCATCGAAGCCGCGCGGCAGGCGCGCAGCCAGGGCGTGCAGGTATCGGTGATCGGGCTGGGTACAACGACCGGCGCGGCCTACCGGGACACCCGCGGACAGATAGCCAACGCCGCGCTGGACGAAGCCAGCCTGCGCCGCCTGGCCGATGCCGGTGGCGGGCGCTACCAGCGTCTGGCCAGCGATACGGCCGACCTGCGTGCACTGGAGCTGCTGCGCGCCGACCGTTCGGTGGGCGAAAGCGAGCATGGCACCGTGCGCCAGTGGCTGGACCAGGGCTATTGGCTGCTGCCGCCGCTGATGCTGCTTGCCTTGCTGGCATTCCGGCGGCGCAGCGCGGTGCTGTCGGTGCTGCTGCTTATCGGCGGTGTCGGGCTGCAGCCAGCGCCCGTGCTGGCGCAGGGCGCACCCTCGGCCAAGCCGCAGGCCGGTGCCCGTTCCAGCCTCTGGCTGCGCGATGACCAGCGCCGCCAGCAGCAACTGGAGCAGGGCGTGCAGGCCTACCACGCCGGCGATTTCGACACCGCGGTGCGCACGTTTGAAGGCGTCCAGACGGCCGAAGGCTGGTACAACCTCGGCAATGCGCGTGCGCGCCAGGGCGACCTCGATGGCGCCGTGCAGGCCTACGACCATGCCTTGAGCCAGCGCCCGGGAATGCCCGATGCCGTGGCCAACCGGGCGGTGGTCGATGCCGCGCGCAAGCGCAAGCCACCACCTTCGCCGAAGGACGGAAAGTCCCCGTCATCGCAAGGGGGAAAGAGCAAGCCGCCACCACAAGGCCAGGGCCAGGCGCAGCCGCCATCGTCCGGCCAGCCGTCGTCCACCGGCAAGGGGGCCCCGAAGCCGGGTGATCCTGCCCAGCCACCGCCGCCAGCGGGCGCGCCATCTGACACGCCGGGACAGGGCGAGGCGCCGCAGCCGCCACCTGTCGATCCGCAGGCGCAGGCGCGCGCCGACGCAGAACAGCGCCAGCGCATGCAGCAGGCGGTGCAGCAGGGCCAACAGGACAAACAGGGAAAGCAGCCCGCACAGCGCAGTGATGGCCGTACACCGCAGCAGCGCGAACAGCAGCAAGCGGTCGAGGCCTGGATGCGGCGCGTGCCGGACCGGCCGGGGGACCTGCTGCGCGCCAAGTTCCAGCTGGAAAACGAACGCAGGAAACAGGAAGGACCATGACACGCACCGCCTCCACATCGGCCATTGCGCGCCTGCTGCCGTGGCTGCTCGCCGTCGTGCTGTGCGTGCCGCACGTGGCATCGGCACAGACCCGGGCGTGGCTGGATCGCGCCCAGGTTTCCCTTGGCGACACGGTCACCTTGAACATCCAGTCCGATTCGGCCGCCGCGCCGGTGCTGACGCCGCTGGGCGCGGATTTCGAGCTCAGCAACCAGACCCGCAGCCGCCAGGTCGAGTGGATCAACGGGCGCATGCAGACGCGCACGCTGCACGGTGTGGCACTGTCGCCCCGGCGCAGCGGCACGCTGGTGGTGCCGCCGCTGCAGGTCGGCCAGGTGTTCACCGAGCCGCTGCAGCTGCAGGTCGCTGCGGCGGCACCGGCGCGCAACGATGGCAGCGCGCTGGCCTTCATCGAAACCGAAGTGGATGACAGCAGCCCTTACGTGCAACAGAGCGTGGGCGTGGTGGTGCGGTTGTTCTACGCCGCACAGCTGGCGTCGGGTTCACTGGTGCTGGATACCCCCGAAGGCGCTTCGCTGCAGGTGATCGGCCAGGACCGCACCGATGTGCGCGAGGTCAATGGACGACGCTACAACGTGGCCGAGCGGCGCTATCTGCTGATCCCCGAACGCAGCGGACCGCTGCGGGTGGCCGGTGCGCGCTTCGATGGCCGCACCGCCGGCAGTTTCTTCGATGATTTCTTCGGCGGGCGCGGTGATGGTCGGCTGCGTGCGGCAGCGGCCGACCAGACCCTGCAGGTGCAGGCGCAACCGGTCGACGCGCCGCAGCCGTGGCTGCCGCTGCATGACCTGCGCCTGCGTTACACGCTGGCCCCGGACCGGGCGCGCGCCGGTGAAGCGGCCACGCTGGAGATCGAAGGGATCGCGGTGGGGGCGACCCGGGCTCAGTTCACCGACCTGCCGGTGCCCGATGTCGGCAGCGATGCCCAGGTGTTCGCCGAGCCGGCGCAGTACGACGAAACCTTCAGCGGTGGCTCACCGCAGCTGAAGATCACCCGGCGCTATTCCATCGTGCCACGCGCAGCCGGGACGCTGGAAGTGCCCGGCATCCAGATGCGCTGGTGGGACGTGAAGGCCGGGCAGGCGCGCAGCAGTGGCGTGCCCGCGCTGACGTTGGCGGTCGCCGCCGGCAGCGGCGGGGCGGCCCAGCCGGCGCCGCCGGTGCAGGCACTGGATACCGATGCCGCGCTGCCCGGTGGCGAGGGTGCTGCTCCTTCGTCCCCCGCAGGCGCCAGCACGGGCCAACCGCTGGGCTGGATGGCGCTGGCAGCGGGCTTGCTGGTGTTGTGGTTGCTGACCCTGTGGTGGGGCATGCGGCGCGGACGCGCCCACCGCGTGGCGCCGGACGGGCATGCGCCGACGCCGCCGGACGGCCCCTTGCAGGGAACCCCACGCATCGCCGACCTGCGTCGCGCCCTTGACGCCGAAAGCTTTGCCGAGGTGGCAGCGGTGTTGTGCGCGATGGCGGGTGTGTCGCGTCTGGAACTGGTGCAGGCGAAATTGGGCGATGAGCGTCAGCGCCAAGCGCTGCAGGCCTTGCAGAAAGCGCGCTGGGCCGGCGATGGTGACCTTCCGGATGTGCGCAGGGAGCTGAAACAAGCGTTCCATGACGGACCGCACTGGTCGGCGCCGGTAACCTCGACGCAGACTGGACTGCCGCCGCTGTACCCGCCACCGCCGTGATCGGCAAGACGGGGGCGCGGGGCGCTTTGCTACAGTGGCCCTCATTTCCCAGGAAACCGACCCGATGACAGCAGCCAGCCCCGCGAAGAAGAAGATGCCTCTGCACTGGAAGATGGGCATCGGCTTCGCCATCGGCCTGGTGCTGGGTCTGGTGGTGCATGCGCTGGGTGCGCAGACGCCGGCACTGATGGACGCGGCGAAGTGGCTGATGCACTACATCACCACGCCCGCTTCCGGCCTGTTCCTCAACCTGATCTTCATGCTGATCGTGCCGTTGATCTTCTCCGCGCTGGTGATGGGCGTGTCGGAGATGGGCGACATCCGCGCGCTCGGCCGGATCGGCTGGAAGACCCTGGCTTACACCATCGTGCTGTCCAGCATCGCGGTGGCGATCGGGCTGGTGCTGGTGAACGTGCTCAAGCCCGGCGTGGGCGTGGACCCGGCCATGGCCAACCAGATCCTGGCCGAGAACCTGGAGCGTTCAAAGGAAATCGTGGCCGGTGCCGGCAGCCAGCCCAAGGGCATGGACATGCTGCTGTCGATCGTGCCGAGCAACATCGTGGAGGCCGCCTCCAGCAATGGCGCGATCCTCTCGCTGATGTTCTTCGCGCTGATGTTCGGCATCGGCATGGTGCTGACCGACGATGAAAAGGTCGCCCCGCTGCGGCGTGCCATCGAAGGCATCTTCGAAGTCTCGATGACCCTGATCAACCTGGTCATCCGCCTGGCGCCGTATGCGGTGGCCTGCTTCATGTTCAACCTGGCCGCACTGTTCGGCTTCGAGCTGCTCATCCGGCTGGGCGCCTACGTCGGCGTGGTGGTCCTCGCGCTGGGCCTGCACATGGTGGTGACCTATGGCGTGGCGGTATGGTTGTCCGGTCGCTCGCCGCTGGCATTCTTCCGCGATACCCAGGAAGCCACGGTGATGGCGTTCTCCACCGCCTCCAGCAATGCGACCCTGCCGACCGCGCTGCGCGTGGCCGATGAGATGGGCCTGCCGCAGAAGGTGTCCCGCTTCGTGCTGACGGTCGGCGCGACCGCCAACCAGAACGGCACCGCGCTGTTCGAGGGCGTGACGGTGATCTTCCTGGCGCAGTTCTTCGGCGTGGACCTGAGCATCGGCCAGCAGATCATGGTCATGGCGGTGTGCATCCTTGGCGGGATCGGCACGGCCGGCGTGCCGTCGGGCTCGCTGCCGGTGGTGGCGATGATCTGCGCGATGGTCGGGGTGAACCCGCTCGGCATCGGCCTGATCCTGGGCGTGAACCACTTCCTGGACATGTGCCGGACCGCGCTGAACGTCACCGGCGACCTGGCCCTGACCACCCTGGTGGCCAAGGGCGAAAAGGACGAGCCGGCCATGGCCGCGACAGCGACCGTCCCGACCGACCGCGTCGTCTGAATCGGTTCATCGGTGTTGCCGGGGCGACTGCTGCCCTGGTGCGCCGCTGCGCTCGCCGACCATGGGTCGGCGCTACCGGGGGATCCGGCTGCTTTGGTAGCGCCGAGCCATGCTCGGCGGATGCCCTGGTGCGCCGCTGCGCTCGCCGATCCTGGGTCGGCGCTAGCGTTGGCTGACCCGGCGGTTACCGCGTGAGTCCGCCCGGCGTGGCACGGCGCTACAATGACTCGCCCGCACGTCCGCGGCCGCCTCCCTGATTCCGATAGAACCATGACGCAGCCTACCCGCCGCCAGTTGGCCAACGCCATCCGCTTCCTTGCCGCCGATGCGGTCGAGACCGCCAAGTCCGGCCACCCCGGCATGCCCATGGGCATGGCCGACATCGCCGAAGTGCTCTGGAACGACTATCTCCGCCACAACCCGAACAACCCGAAGTGGTTCAACCGTGACCGTTTCGTGCTGTCCAACGGCCATGGCTCGATGCTGCAGTACGCCCTGCTGCACCTGAGCGGCTACGATCTGCCGATCGAGCAGCTGAAGGCGTTCCGCCAGCTCGGCAGCAAGACTGCCGGCCATCCGGAACACCACGAAACCCCCGGCGTGGAGACCACCACCGGTCCGCTCGGCCAGGGCTTCGCCAATGCCGTCGGTTTCGCCCTGGCCGAAAAGCTGCTGGCCCAGCGCTTCAACCGCCCGGAGCTGGAAATCGTCGATCACCGCACCTACGTGTTCATGGGTGACGGCTGCCTGATGGAAGGCGTGTCGCATGAAGCCGCTTCGCTGGCCGGTACGTGGGGCCTGCACAAGCTGGTCTGCTTCTGGGACAACAACCACATCTCCATCGACGGCAATACCGATGGCTGGTTCACCGACAACACCCCGGAGCGTTTCGAGGCCTATGGCTGGAACGTGGTGCGTGACGTCGATGGCCATGACCCGGAAAGCATCAAGGCCGGCATCGACGCCGCGCTGGCGCAGTCCGACAAGCCGACCCTGATCTGCTGCCGCACCACCATCGGCTTCGGTTCCCCGGCCAAGGCCGGCAAGGAATCCAGCCACGGTGCGCCGCTGGGCAAGGACGAGCTGGAAGCCACCCGCAAGGCACTGGGTTGGGAATACGGCCCGTTCGAGATCCCGGAAGCCATCTATGGCGGCTGGCGTGCCGGCGGTACCGGTACCCTGCGCCAGGCCGAATGGGAACAGCAGTTCGACAAGTACGCCGCCCAGTACCCGCAGCAGGCTGAAGAACTGACCCGGCGTTCGCACGGTGAGCTGCCGGAAGACTTCATCGCCAAGGCCGATGCCTACATCGCCCAGGTGGCCGCCGAAGGCCCGACCATCGCTTCGCGCAAGGCATCGCAGCTGGCCATCGAAGCCTATGCACCGCTGCTGCCGGAGCTGGTGGGTGGTTCGGCCGATCTGGCGCACTCCAACCTGACCCTGTGGAAGGCCAGCAAGTCGGTCGCCACCGACGACGCCAACGCCAACTACGTGTACTACGGCGTGCGCGAGTTCGGCATGACCGCCATTGCCAACGGCCTGGCCCTGCACGGCGGTTTCCTGCCGTTCGACGCCACCTTCCTGGTGTTCAGCGACTACGCCCGCAATGGCGTACGCATGAGCGCGCTGATCCCGGCCCATGCCATCCACGTCTATACCCACGACTCGATCGGCCTGGGCGAAGACGGCCCGACCCACCAGCCGGTGGAGCACCTGGCCTCGCTGCGCTACATCCCGAACAACGATGTGTGGCGTCCCTGCGATGCGGTGGAATCGGCCGTCAGCTGGAAGGCCGCGATCACCCGCCAGGACGGTCCGAGCTGCCTGGTGTTCAGCCGCCAGAACCTGCCGCACCAGCCGCGTGATGCGCAGCAGATCGCGCAGATCGAACAGGGCGGCTACGTGCTGGCCGATGCCGAAGGCGGTACCCCGGACGTGATCCTGATCGCCACCGGTTCGGAAGTGTCGCTGGCCACCGAAGCCAAGGCGCAGCTGGACGCGGCCGGCCTGAAGACCCGCGTGGTCTCCATGCCGTCCACTGATGTGTTCCTGCGCCAGGACGCGGCCTACCGTGAATCGGTGCTGCCGAACGCAGTGCGCAAGCGCGTGGCGATCGAAGCCGGTGTCACCGGGTTCTGGCGCCAGTTCGTCGGCCTGGACGGTGCAGTGGTGGGCATCGATACCTTCGGCGCATCGGCGCCGGCGGATGCGCTGTACAAGCACTTCGGCATCACCACCGCGCACGTGGTCGAAGCCGCCAAGGCGCTGTAAACCGCACGAGCCGAAAACGCCCCGCAAGGGGCGTTTTCTTTTGTGCCATCGGACCCGTCGGAAAATTTGCCCGACTGTCAGGAATACTCCGTTTCCGCGCGTAGGGCTGTCCTGCACGCCAGGTGATGCCATCCTGTTCGCTTCCGATCTCCGTGGCTTGCTCTGATGAATGCTCCAATCCGATCCGCTTTCGGCTGCCTTGTGGCGTTGTGCACGTTGACCGCCTGGGGCAAGCCGAACGTCGACACGAAGGAACTCCCTGCGTTCCGTTACAGCCTGGAACAGATGCAGCAGATCTCCAATCCGCATCTGCTTGCACACCGCAATTTCTATGACACCCCATCGACCGGCCCGGATGCGGCTTGGTTCGATGCGGTCAAGCGCGGCAATCTCGCCGAGGTTCGGCGCCGCGTGGAAGCAGGGCAGGACCTGGAAGCGAAGGACGAGGCATCGCTCGGCCAGACGGCATTGGGCTGGGCTGCCTTCATCGGCTATCTGGACATCGTGCAGTTTCTGGTAGAGCACGGTGCCGATATCCGCGCGACGGACCGGGCAGACGTCTACAACGCGCTGAAGTCGGCGGTGATGGGCCCGAACGCGGAGGTGGTGAAGTACCTGCATGGGCTGCTGCGCGATGAAACGGACTGGGACGCGCGGGAAAGCGACCAGGAAACCCTGTTCATGGTGGCGGCGGTGGACGGCAGGCTGGAGACGGTGAAGTACATCCTCCAGTTTGATCCGGACCTGGACGTCGTGGCGATCAACGAGTCACCGAAGATCAACGAAAGTCCGCTCAGCGGGGCGTGCGAGGGTGGATTCACCGACGTCGCCGACCTGCTGATCGCCAAGGGCGCCATCAACCACAAGACCGGACGTTCCAGCTGCGATTGAGGTCCCGCGGTAGCGACGGGCGTTGGTCGTCACGCTCCTGCCCTGGCTTTGGTGGGTGACGACCGTTGGTCGTCACGCTGTTGCTCCGTTGCCGCTGCGCTCGCCGAGCATGGCTCGGCGCTACCACCGCTACGCGGCCGTGCGGGCCAGCGCCAATCGCAACAGGCGCGCGTTCAAACGCTCGCCGAAATTCGCCGGCGCTTCAAGCCCCATCCGCTGCAGATACACCGCATCGCCATCGCCGGCGCGTTGCTTCAACGCCGCCCACACCGTGCGCAGCTTCGCACCGCGTGTCTGCGTGTTGGATTTCAGCCAGCCCAGCGCCTTCACCAGCACCTGTTCGACCGCGGTGAAATCACTGCCCAGCGGATAATCGGGCAAGGTGCCGTCGCCACGGAACGCAGCCAGTGCCGCGGACAACGCCTGCGGCGTATTGCGCTGCGCCTGCGGATCGACCTGCGCCGCCGCTGCCAGCTTGCGCGCGGCCTTGGCCCGCTGCAGCAATGCGTCCTGGAACGGCTGTTCGGTGATGCCGGCCATGGCCTGCACGCAATCGGCGTCGGTCAGTCCGCGCAGGTCGGCGATGCCATATTCGTTGAGGTACACATCGCGCAGGTGGCGCGGAATGGTCGTGTGCCCATAGTTCCAGCGCACGTTGCTTTCGCGCGTGCCGGCATCTTCGCGTGCGGCGCGGAACATCAGCACGCTGCGGGCTTCGGGCAGCGCATGCGCCATCGCCACGAAGTTGTACTGGCCGCCCACGCCGGACACCACGCGCCCGTCTTCCAGCGCATCGGATACCGCAGCGCCGAGCGCGGTGGCCATCATGCAGGAATTGAAGAAGCGCGCATGGCGGCGCTGCAGCCGCTCCAGTTCTTCGTTGCCGCCGTACAGCTGGTTGATCTCACTGATCCGGCGCATGCCGATGGCGCGGCATTCGTCGTCGGGCAGGGTGCGCAGCCACTCGTAGAACTCGGGCGAGCCGAGGTAGAACGCGCCGTGCAGGTACTCGCCCTCGGCGGCCAGCGTGGCGTGGTCGGCGGTGTATGCGCTGCCGTTGTCCAGCCGCTTCATCAACACCAGGTCATCGTGCACCTTGCGCTTGATCACCCCACACTGCACCAGTTTGCGGAAGCCTTCGTTGAGCATTTCGCTGCAGCCGTACAGACCCTCTTCGAACGGACCCAATCCACCGATCTCGGCCACCAGTGGATGCGCCGCCAGCTGTGGATCCAGTGCATGCAGCACGCGCCGGTACAGCGCGTTGTCGGTATGGCGTAGCACCAGCGCGTGGCTGAGCGCATCGGCCAGCGCCCCGATGCCGATCTGCAGGGTGCCGCCGTCGCGCACCAACGTGCTGGCATACAGGCCGATGGCATGGTCTGCATCGCTGACCGGCTGCCGCGGCAGGCCGAACAGCGCCGGATAGGGGCCGGGCGGGGTGATCACCAGGTCGAAGAAGGTCTCTTCCACCGCCGCACTGCCACCGAGCCAGGGCAGCTGCGGATCCACTTCGGCGATGAGCAGCGGGCGCGGCAGGCCGCGTGCGGCCATCGCATCGAGGGTGTCCTGGGTGATGTCGTTGTTGCACGAAAGCGACAGCCGGCTGCTGCCTTCGCGGCGGGCCACTTTCTGCAAGATGGCGTGCGGCGCGCGCTGGGCCACCGCATCGGCGGCGTGGGTGTAGTTCAGGCTGGTGTAGCTGGCCTGCGCCTGTCGCGAACGCAGCAACGCGCCGGACTGCATGTAGAACTCTTCCACCTGCACGTGATCCGGCAGGGTGTCGGCTGCCATCGCATCGGCATAGGCCAGGCGCACGACGTCCTTGCCGAAATGGCGTTCGGCGAACGGTCCCATGAAGCGGGCTTCCAGCCCATCGCCATGTGCCACCGGCGGATTCAGCGACAGTGCGGTGTAGATCTGCAGAGGCCGCGCCGGGTCTTTTTCCACCCGCGCGTACAGCGCGTTGAGCAGCCGATGCGGCTTGCCCAAGGCGAGTGGCGCACCGATGCGGATGGATCCCTCCACGCGTGCCAGCAGCCAATCGACGGCGCCATCGAGATCGGTCAGGTGGTCGGTCATGCGTGCGGATTCCTTGTACATCATGGACGCATTACAGCATGCCCGGCTTGAACGTCATAAGAAGGTGGAAGAAGATCTGCCTCAGCGCCGAAGAACGGGCCAGGAGAATGAGAAGGGCTTTGCGCCTGAGGGGGAATTCAACGCCGGACGCAGCCCTGGCAGGGTGGATGAAGCCGGGCCGGTGGGTGTTATTTTTACGCAACGACGCCTCCTGACGAGTGATTCCCGATGCTGGATGCTGTGAGAACTTCGCCGCGCGACCTTCTCGCTGGGCGACAACGGGCCGTTGCCATGAAGCGACTGTCGGTGCTGGTGGCCGGCACCTTGTCGCTGGCCGGCTGCGCCACCCACGAGCACCTGACCGCGCAGGACACCCGCGCGGAGAACGTGGATCACCAGCGGCTGCAGGTGCGCAGGGACGGCGGCGGTGCGGGCGCCGTGGAAGCGTATGCCCTGCGGCCAACCGAGGGCTACCGCATGCCGCAGCTGCATACCGCCCCGCCGCCGGTGCTGGGCAGTGCGGATCCCCGCCAGGAACTGGCGCCGACCAGGGTATGCCTGCAACTGGTGGTGGATGCGGATGGCAGGGTAGAGCGCAGCCTGCCGCTGGCCGATCGGCCGGAGTGCGAAGCCGGGACTGCTGCGGTCAACCTGCCGCTGCTGCAGGCGGCGCAGCACGCAGTGGCGATGTGGCGGTTCTCGCCCGCCGCGCTCTGCCATTTTCCTGCGGGAAGCGCACCGCGCGATGCCAGCGACTGCGACGGCGCCGAGCGGATCGAACCGGTGCCGGTCAGTCTGCTCTACGCCTTTACCTTCGAAATAGTGAAGGGCCGGCACTACGTTCGTAGCGAAACCGGCGGCTGAGCGCTCAGCCGCCCCCGAGCAGGTTGGACTTTATCGCGGGCTGCATCAGGCGCGGTTCGGCCAGGGTGGCATCGCGGGCCTGGCGCATGGCCACGAACTCGGCTTCGGTCATGCCGTCGCGGACATGGATGTTGTGCGCGCGCTGTTCGCCGATGCTGGTCTGGTTGGCGATGTCGCGGCCACCGGTGCCGTAGTCGTGGCACACGAAGACGCGTGTCTGCTCCGGCAGCGACAGCAGGCGCTGGATCGAGCGGTACAACTGCGCCGCATCGCCGCCGGGGAAATCGCAGCGCGCGGTGCCGCTGTCGGGCATGAACAGCGAATCACCCGGGAACAGGGCGTCGTCGATCAGGTAGGCGATGCTGTCACTGGTGTGCCCGGGCACGGCGATCACGCGTGCGTCCAGCGTGCCCAGCGCGAAGCGTTCACCGTCGGCGAACAGATGGTCGAAGGCGTCCGGGATCGCCGACAGGTCCAGCGCCAGCCGCGGCGCGAAGGTGGCCTGCACCGCGCGGATGCCTTCGCCGATGGCCAGCGTGGCTTGGGGAAAGCGTGCCTTCAGCCGGCGTCCGGCCGACACATGGTCGGCATGGGCATGGGTTTCCAGCAGCCAGCGCACCTCCAGCGCGTTGTCGCGCACGTGGCCCAGCAGCGGCTGCAGCGCCGCATCGGACAGCGCGCCTGACTCGGCGTCGTAGTCCAGCGCGGCATCGATAAGCGCCGCGTTGCGGGTCGCCGGGTCGTGCACCACATAGCTGAAGGTATTGCTGTCGGGGTGTAGGAACGACTGGACGTGGGCAGGCATGCGCGGGTTCCTCAGCGGCGGCCGAGGGCGCTGTTCAATACCTGCGCCAGCCGTTCGCCGGCGATGCGCAGTTCGCCCTCGGCCACGGGGCGATACTGTTCGGTGTAGTGGTTGTCGAGCTTGCGCGAGGCCGGGTAAACCCCGTGTTCAACCGCCACCCGGCAGCTGGATTCAGCCCATGCCGCCGCATCGCGGCGCAGGTCCACGCGGCGCGCAAGCGACGGTCGCGGCAACGACTGCAGTACCTTCAGGTAGCCGTCGTCATCCAGCTTGCGCGTGTTGAGCAGGCCGCTGTCCCACAGCGAGTGCAGGTTGGTGCCGCGTCCGTTGAACTGCAGCTGGAAATCATTGCCGCCCTTGTCGTGGCCGTAGCCGGCGTGCATGGGCTGGTGGATGTCACCGACCAGGTGCACCACGAACTTCAGCGCCTGCGCACGCTCGGCGTCGCTGCGGTTGCGGTCGGACAGGATCAGCGTCTGCTGCTTCAGCGCTTCGATCACGCAGTTGCCGTCCGGGCAGTGCTTGGGTGCCTGGTAGACGCAGCCGTCTTCGGCCATGTTGATGTAATGCCACTTCGCCGAACGACGTCCCAGGTCACGATCGGTGGCGCGCAGCTGGTCGGCCCACGGGGCGATGCCGGACAGGGTGGGATCGGTCTCGCCGGCAAGCAGGCGATCCACTTCGGCGCGCGCGGCCGGGGTAAGGCGGGTTTCCGCGACACGGCCCACCAGCCGGTGGCCCTGTGCGCCCCAGGCCAGTGCATCGGTGGAAACGAGGGTGAGCGCTGCCAGCAGGGCAGCAGCCGGGATCAGGGAGGAGAGTTTCATCCTGCGCATTCTAGCGGGCGCCCCGTGCCTCGGCTTGCCTGGATCTGGCCGCGATCGCCCGCACCGGGGTAGGCTGACAGCTTCTCGGCGAGGGTAACCTGCATGCAGCAGAGGATCGTGGGGCTGATCGGTGGCATGAGCTGGGAAAGTTCGGCCCATTACTACCGGCTGATCAACGAGCACGTGCGCGACGCGCTCGGCGGCATGCACTCGGCGCGCTTGTTGCTGTGGTCGTTCGATTTCGCCGCGATCGAAGCGCTGCAGCGGGCCGCGGACTGGCAGGAAGCGACCCGCCGGATGATCGATGCCGCGCGCAGGCTCGAAGCGGCTGGCGCCACCTGCATCGTGATCTGCACCAACACGATGCATCGCATGGCCGAGGACGTGCAGGAGGCCATCGGTATTCCACTGTTGCATATCGCCGATCCCACCGCCGCGGCTGCACAGGCCTTGGGGCTGAAGCAGGTGGGGTTGCTGGGCACGGCCTTCACCATGGAGCAGGCGTTCTACAAGGGGCGGTTGCAGGACCGGCACGGCCTGCAGGTGCTGGTGCCCGGCGAAGAAGACCGCGCCGACGTCCACCGGATCATCTATGAAGAACTGGTGCAGGGCAGGGTACTGCCGGCGTCGCAGGCGTTCTATCGCCAGGTGATGCAGCGGCTGGTGGACCGTGGCGCGCAGGCCATCATCCTGGGCTGCACCGAGATCATGATGCTGGTCGGCCCCGACGATGCCAGCGTGCCGTTGCTGGACACCACGGCGCTGCATGCGCGCGCCGCCGCGCAGCATCTGCTGGGCGACGGCACGTCCGTTTGAACGCCGGCCCGGCCGGGTGGGCGACGACGGTTGGTCGTCACCCTGGCGGTAGTGACGGTTGCTGGCCGTCATGCGCTTTGAACTGCCTGCGCATCAGAACTTGACCACGTACGACACGCCATAAGCCAGCGGATCGATCTCCACGGTGCCCAGCTTCTGCCCATCCAGCTTCACCTTGCTGTCGATGTCCATCCAGCGCAGGTCCACGCGCAGCGCGGCCTTTTCATTGATCGCGAAGTCCAGGCCGGCATGCGCGGCCAGTCCCCAGGAGTCGTCCATCTTCAGCCTGCTGCCTGCCAGCGCGCCGCCGGTTTCCTCGCTGAAGAACGTGGTGTAGTTGACGCCTGCGCCCAGGAAAGGGGACACCTTGCCCTGGCTGTTGAAGTGGTACTGCAGAGTCACCACCGGCGGCAGGTGCTTGGTGCTGCCGACCCGGCCGAGCCCGTCGATGTTGATGTCATGCTTGAACGGCAGTGCGGCCAGCACCTCGATGCCCAGATTGTCGGCGATGAAGTACTCGCCGGTGATGGTCGGCTTGATGTCGCTGTCCACGTCCACCTTCAGCGTGCCACCGGCCAGCGCCCCATTGTTGGACTTCGGTGCCACCTGGTGGACGCCGGCGGAGAGCGTCCAGTCGCCCTTGGACTGGGCCATGGCCGGGGCGGCGGCGAGGGACAGGGCGGCGGCCAGGCCGGCCAGCAGGGGAGCGGTGATGCGCATGGTGCGGGTCTCGTTGCGGGGTGATGGGGCCAGTCTCGGCCGGGCCTGCCTGCAACGCCTTGATCCGGATCAAATCGGCCCGGGCAGCCCGGCAGCGGGCGGCTTGGCCGCCGGTGGTCAGGGCGGTTTGCTAGACTAGTGGGCCTTATCCATCCCGCCGCGTCGCGCGCGGCCGCAGGAGTTCATCAACATGGCAATCAAGGTTGGTATCAACGGTTTCGGTCGCATCGGTCGCAACGTCCTGCGTTCGGCGGTGCTGAACTTCGGCGACGACATCGAAATCGTGGCCATCAACGATCTGCTGGAGCCGGATTACCTGGCCTACATGCTGAAGTACGATTCGGTGCACGGTCGCTTCAAGGCCGACGTGGCCGTGGAAGGCGGCGACCTGCTGGTCAACGGCAAGAAGATCCGCCTGACCCAGGAACGCGATCCGGCCAACCTGAAATGGGACGAAGCGGGCGTGGACGTGGTGATCGAATCCACCGGCCTGTTCCTGACCAAGGAAACCGCGCAGAAGCACATCGACGCAGGTGCCAAGAAGGTGATCCTGTCGGCGCCGTCGAAGGACGACACGCCGATGTTCGTGTTCGGCGTGAACGACAAGACCTACGCTGGCCAGGCGATCGTCTCCAACGCCTCGTGCACCACCAACTGCCTGGCCCCGCTGGCCAAGGTGATCAATGACAAGTGGGGCATCAAGCGTGGCCTGATGACCACCGTGCATGCCGCCACCGCCACCCAGAAGACCGTCGATGGCCCGTCCAACAAGGACTGGCGCGGCGGCCGCGGCATCCTGGAAAACATCATTCCCTCGTCCACCGGTGCGGCCAAGGCCGTCGGCGTGGTGATCCCGGAATTGAACAAGAAGCTGACCGGCATGAGCTTCCGCGTGCCGACCTCGGACGTGTCGGTGGTCGATCTGACCGTCGAGCTGGAGAAGGAAGCCACCTACGCCGAGATCTGCGCCGAAGTGAAGGCACAGAGCGAAGGCGCGCTGAAGGGCATCCTTGGTTACACCGAAGACAAGGTCGTGGCCACCGATTTCCGCGGCGAGACCCACACCTCCGTGTTCGATGCCGAGGCCGGCATCGCGCTGGACAGCACCTTCGTCAAGCTGGTGTCCTGGTATGACAACGAGTGGGGCTACTCCAACAAGTGCCTGGAAATGGTGCGCGTCGTGGCGGCGAAGTAATTCCGCGCCACGTGTGATCCTGCGAACCCCGGCTCCGGCCGGGGTTCGTCGTTGTGGAGCCAGGGTCTTGATCACATAAGCGTGCCCGGGGGCGCTTTCCTGATGGGCCGATGCAGGGCGCGATGCTACAGCTGGGTCTCCCAAGCCGTGAGCCAACGCCATGTCGAACTTCATCCTGCGATTGCTTCCTGTTGGACTGCTCTGGATTGCTGCATCGGCGCAGGGGGCGATGCCCGCCTTGCCGGACGATGCCGGCATCGTGGCCGCCATCGTGCATCAGATGGAATCGCCATCGCTTCGATCCTCCGGCACCGTACGCGTGGCATCGGCCGCCGACGGCAGCTGGAACGTGGAACTGGGGAGCCGGTTCCTGGCCGATACGCCCGGCCCGCAGATACCGGCCGAACTGGATGCGCGATTGCAGGCGATCCGCCTGGCCGTGCTGCTGCAGCGCGAGCGGGCCGGAGCCGTGCCGCAGCCGCTGCAGTTTCTTTTCAACGGCCGTCCCCTGGAAGACCATTTCCATGAGCGTCAGCCTGCGCGAACCGGCGGTGATGTCGCAGCGGCGGGGAGCGTGGGCGTCTTCGTATCTGCCAGCCATGGCTGGTACCTGCACGGTGGCAGGACGTGGCGGCTGCAACGCCCCCTCAGCAACGGCATGGTGGAAGACCTGGTTACGCCGCGGTTTGCGCGGCAGCTGGTAGACGCGTTGGGTCGTGATGGCGTCAGTTCGTCGCTTTCGCGTTCGGAAGACCTGTCGGTGCATCCGATTGCCGACAAGCCGTGGTGGCAGATGGCCGCGCGCTACCACGCACAGGCGTTGTATCCGGAACGTGCGGATATCTGGCAGAGCTATGCTGACCGTGACACGCCGCTGCGTGAGTACAACGACGATATCCGCAGCCGGCCGTTGCTGGCCAACGAACTGGGCGCCGGCGTGCTGGTGCACCTGCATACCAATGCGGCCGCCAATCCAGCGGCAACCGGGATGATGGCCTTCCACCAGTCCGGGCGCAGCGAGGACCAGCGGTTGGGGCACGTGCTGCTGTGCGCGATGCGCGATGCCATCCAGCGCGTTCCGGCCTACGCCGGCTATCGTGTACGCGTGCAGCCGAGCGTCGGAAATTTCGGCGAAAACCGCCTCGCGCTGGCACCTTCCATCCTGGTGGAACTCGGTTTCCACACCCATCCGCAGGACGCACTCGCGCTGCAGGATCCCGTGTTCCAGGCGGCGGTCGCCGAGGGCCTGCGCAGCGGCTACGCGGACTTCCAGCGCGGCGTGGGCGCAGGGGGGGCGCGCGTGTGCCAGTGAGCAGCGCGCCCAGCAGGGCCGGCTTGACGTAGCATGGCACGGCCCGGCGGTGCCATCGTGGCACCGTAGCGACAGCAGGAAGCCGTTGAATGGAAGCGTTGATCGTCATGCTGGGGCTGGTGTTGCTGGCCATTCCATTGTTGCTCGTGGTGGCGCTGGTGAAGATATCCGGCCTGCGCCGTCGCGTAGAGCTGCTGGAGGCCTCCCTCTCCGATGCTGCCAGCGTGCCTGCTGTGCGGGCACCGACCGCCGGGCCGCACCCACCAGCGGCCGAGTGGGACCCGGTCCCGCCGCTGCAGCCCTGGCCACTGCATGCCCCGCATGCGGAGGAAATCGATCGCGAAGCGGCGGCGGAGGGCTTCGCCAACGTCTCTCCCGCCGCGCCGCCACCGCTGCCGCCCGGACACCAGGACACCGCGGAGCCGCAGCGTGCGGCGGCCCATCGCGAACCGCCGCCTCCGTCCGGCCCGAATCCGGTCGAACGCCTGCTGGCAGGTGCCAAGCGCTGGTTCACCGAAGGCAACGTGCCGGTCAAGATCGGCATGCTGGTACTGCTGGCCGGTGTCGCCGCGTTGCTGAAGTACGTCAGCGACCAGGGCCTGCTGGACGTGCCGATCGAGCTGCGCCTGGCCGGCATCACCGTCGGCGCGCTCGGCCTGCTGGTGTTTGGCTGGAAGCAGCGCGGCCAGCGTCGCTTGTTTGCGCTGGCGCTGCAGGGCGGCGCCATCGGGGTGTTGCTGCTGACCACCTTCGCGGCCTTCAAGGTCTACGGTCTGGTCGATCCTGCGCCGGCGTTCATCGCCAGCATCCTGCTGGTGGCCGGCTTGTGCGTGCTGGCCGTGGTGCAGGAATCCCGCACGCTGGCGGTGCTGGGCATCCTGGCCGGCTTCATGGCGCCGCTGTGGCTGTCCACCGGCAATGGCAACCACGTTGGGCTTTTCAGCTACTACGCGGTGCTCAACGCCGGCATCTTCGCCATCGCCTGGTTCCGTCCGTGGCGCGCGCTGAACCTGCTGGGCTTCGTGTTCACCTTCGGCATCGGCACGGCCTGGGGCGTGTTGCAGTACCGCCCGGAGGACCTGCCCACCACGCAGCCGTTCCTGGCCCTGTTCTTCGCCTTCTACCTGCTGATCCCGCTGCTGTACGCACGGCGCCAGCCGGCGGAAAAACGCGACCTGGTCGATGGCAGCCTGGTATTCGGCACGCCCCTGGTGGCGTTCTCGTTGCAGGCCGCGCTGCTGCATGACCAACCGATGCTGCTGGCCGGCATCGCAGTGGGCGTGGCAGCGGTATACGCGGTGCTCGCCCGCGCGCTGCTCACGCGTCCGTCCTACCACGTGCTGGCCCAGTCGCACGCGGTGCTGGCGGTGGGCTTTGCCACGCTGGCGGTGCCGCTGGCGCTGTCGGCACGGGTCACCGGCGCGGTGTTCGCGCTGGAAGGCGCCGGCCTGGTGTGGCTGGGCCTGCGCCAGCAGCGCCGCCTGCCGCAGATCAGTGGCGCGCTGCTGCAGATCGCGGCGGCTTTCGCCTTCGTCGCCGGTGCGGACCATTGGGACAGCGACGCGCGCATGTTCCTCAATCCCACCGCGATCGGCGTACTGCTGCTGGCGCTGGCCGGCTTCGCATCGGCGTGGAGCTGCCGCCAGCATGCCCGCAGCAGCATCGCACTGGTGTACTACCTGTGGGGCCTGATGTGGTGGCTGGCGGGGCTCGTCGCCGAGTGCTTCCGTTTCGTGCCCGACCGTCACCAGCCGGATGCGTTGTTGATCATCGCCGCGGTGACCGGTTGGCTGGCTGCCGAGGCGTATCGTCGCCAGCCCGCACGCGTGCTCGGGCTGACCACGCTGGCCATGCTCGCCTTCGCCTTCCCGCTGCTGATCGCCCAGGTGGGCACGCACGAGCAGCCGTTGGCCGGCTATGGCGGCCTGGCGTGGGCGCTGATGGCCGTGCTCGGTACGCGTTCGCTGCATGCGCTGCGCCAGGGCGCGGGCCGCGTGGCCGTCGTCGCGCAGTTCCTGTGGTGGCTGCTGTGGCCCTGCGTGCTGTCGCTGGCACTGCAGCAGGTGGCCAGCCGCTTCGGCATGGCTGGCGGATGGCAGGTGGTGGTGGTGCTGCTGCCGTGGATCGCGCTGGTGGTGGCCACGCTGCATCGCTGGCGCTGGATCAGCCTGCCGCTCGGCGCGGCGTTCGATCCTGCCCGGCCGGTGCTGCAGAGCGTGTTGTTCGGCCTGCTGGGCTGCGTCTGGCTGTACCTGCACGGCACGCCGGGCCGCTCCGATCCGCTACCGTGGCTGCCGCTGGTCAATCCTGCCGAACTGGTCCAGTGGGCGATCCTGCTGCTGGCCGCGCGCTGGCTGTATATCGGCCAGGCGCCTGCCGCGCTGCAGCGGATCCGCGTGCCGCTGCTGTCGATCGCTGCTTTCATCGCAGTAACCAGCCTGACCCTGCACGCAGTGCATCATTGGGGCGGGGTGCGCTGGAACGATGCGCTGCTGGGCTCCAGCCTGGCCCAGACCAGCCTTACCGTGGTCTGGAGCGTACTCGGCGTGGTCGCCTGGGTATGGGGCTCGCGGCGCGGCCAGCGCGTGTTGTGGACAGTCGGTGCGGTGCTGATGGCGGTGGTACTGGCCAAGCTGATCCTGGTCGACCGCCAGCACCTGGGCAACCTGCTCGGCATCGCCTCGTTCATCGCCTACGGGTTGTTGTGTACCGTGGTGGGATACTTCGCGCCGGCGCCGCCGCGCCAGCCGCAGACCGTGGAGAACCAAGCATGAAATCGTGGATGGGGCTGATGCTGGCCCTGCTGGTGGTCCCCACTGCCGTGGCCGCGCAGGAACATCGGCAGCAGTACGTCGAGCAGTGGCCACTGAGTCTTTCCAGCGCGCAGTCCGGGGCCTACCGGATCACCCTGGAGCCGCAGATCTACCGCCGTGCGTGGTCACCGCAACTGGCCGACGTGCAGGTCTACAACGCCGCCGGACAGGCGCTGCCTTCGGCCCTGCTGGCGCCGGACCAGCCGCTGGCGCAACCGCCGGTGCAGCGTGAGCTGCCCTGGTTCGTACTGCCGCCACTGGATGTCCGCAGCCGCAACGACCTGCAGCTGCTGACCGAGCGCGACAGTGACGGCCGCGTGCGCCGGGTTGAAGCACGGCTCGGCGCATCGGCGGGAGCGGCGCAGTCGGCGGGCTGGTTGATCGATGCCAGCGTGCTGGGACAGCAACCGCTTGCCGCCGTGATGCTGGACTGGGAACCACAGGCACAACCGCTGCAGGCCACCGTGCAGGTCGATGCCAGCGATGACCTGCGCAACTGGCAGCAGATCGATGCGCAGGTGCCGCTGGTGGACCTGCAGCGCGCGGGCAAGCGCCTTTTGCAGCGCCGGATCGGCGTGGACCGCAGCGTGCGCTACCTGCGCGTGCTGCCCAACCAGGGCCAGCCGTTGCCCGTGCTGCGTGGCGTGCTGGCGGAACTGCCGCCGGCCGCGGCGACGATTCCGTGGGAGTGGGTCGCGCTGCAGCCGGTGAAGCAGGGCAGCGGCAGCTTCGAATTCACTCTGGATGGCCGCTACCCGGTGAGCCGCCTGGATGTAGCCACCCGCGACAACAGCCTGGTGCAGTGGGCGGCCTTCAGTCGCGATGATCCGGCGGCCGACTGGCAGCGCCGCACCGCGCCATGGGTGGCCTACCAACTGGAGGCCGGCGGCGGCAGTCGCCAGCAGTCCGCGCCGCAATTGTTGTCCGGGGTGACCCGGGATCGTTATTGGAAACTGGTGGCCGATCCGGCCACGACCCCCGCCGTGCCCACCCTGCGCGTGGGTTACCAGCCCGAAGTGCTGGTGTTCCTGAGCCAGGGCGCGGCGCCTTATGCGCTGGCCGTGGGCAGCGCGACGGCGGTGCGGCAGGAGGCGCCGGTGGGCGTGCTGATCGAGGATCTGCGGCAGCGCAATGGACCGGCGTGGCAGCCAACGCTGGCACGTTTTGAAGGCGGCCCGGAGCTGTTGGCCGGTGAGGCTGCACTGCAGGCGCCGCGCGACTGGAAGCGCTGGCTGCTGTGGGCGCTGCTGGTGCTGGGCGTCCTGGTGGTGGGCTGGCTGGCGCTGAGCGTGCTGCGGCAGAAGCCGGTCGCTGACAGGGAATGACGGCCCGGTAATGACGGCCTCTGGCCGTCATGGCGTGGTTGACGGCCCGGTAGTGACGGCCGCTGGCCGTCATGCCCTGGTTGACGGCCAGCGGCCGTCACTACCTGGGGTTTGCGATGCGCCTGCGCAGCCGGGACAATAGTGGGCTGCGCCGCACGGCGCGCTTCTTCCCCAGAACAGGAATGCCCATGTCCATCGTCCGCATGACCGACCTCGACCTCTCCGGCAAGCGCGTGTTGATCCGGCAGGACCTGAACGTGCCGATCGAGAACGGCCAGATCAGCTCCGAACAGCGCATCACCGCCTCGCTGCCCACGCTGAAGCAGGCGTTGGAGCAGGGCGCGGCGGTGATGGTGACATCGCACCTGGGGCGCCCGAAGGAAGGCCAGTGGAGCGAGGAAAATTCGCTGCAGCCCGTTGCCCGCCGCCTGTCCGAACTGCTCGGCCGCGACGTGCCGCTGCTGCGCGACTGGGTCGGCGGCGTGGACGTGCAGCCGGGCCAGATCGTGCTGCTGGAAAACTGCCGCATGAACGTAGGCGAGGGCAAGGACGATGAAGCGCTGGCCCGCCAGTATGCGGCGCTGTGCGATGTGTTCGTGATGGATGCCTTCGGTACCGCGCACCGCGCCCAGGCATCGACCCACGGCGTGATCCGTTTCGCGCCGGTGGCGGCCGGTGGCCCGTTGCTGATGGCCGAACTGGATGCGCTGGCCAAGGCGCTGAAGGAACCGGCCAAACCGTTGCTGGCGATCGTGGCCGGCAGCAAGGTCAGTACCAAGCTGGAACTGCTGGCCAGCCTGGTCGGCAAGGTCGACCAGCTGATCGTCGGCGGCGGCATCGCCAATACCTTCATCGCTGCGGCCGGATACCCGGTCGGCAAGTCGCTGTACGAACCGGACCTGCTGGATACCGCGAAGAAGATCGTTGCCGACGCCAAGGCGCGCGGCGCGGACATCCCACTGCCGGTCGACGTGGTGGTGGCCAAGCAGTTCCTGCCCGATGCAGAGGCGACGGTGAAGGCCGTCGATGCGGTGGCCGAGGACGACCTGATCCTGGACATTGGACCGCAGACCGCGGCGCAGTACGCCGAGCTGATCGGCAAGGCCGGCACGGTGGTGTGGAATGGCCCGGTCGGCGTGTTCGAGTTCGAATCCTTCAGCAAGGGCACCGAAGCGCTGGCGCGCGCCATCGCCAGCTCCCGGGCGTTCTCCATTGCCGGTGGTGGCGACACGCTGGCTGCGGTCGACAAGTTCGATATCGCCGGCGACGTCAGCTACATCTCCACCGGTGGCGGTGCGTTCCTGGAGTTCCTGGAAGGCAAGACCCTGCCGGCCGTGGAGGCCCTCGAAGCGCGGGGCGCGTAATGGCGCATGATCAGTGCGTGACGGCCGTTGGTCGTGACGCTGTCGAGGTGCGTGACACGCTGTTCTTCGATCTGGACGGCACGCTGATCGATTCCCAGATCGGCATCACCCGCTGCATCACCCATGCGTTCGAGCGGATGCAGCATCCGGCGCCTCCGGTGGAGGCGCTGCGCGGCTGGATCGGCCCCTCGCTGCGCACCAGCTTCGGTCCGCTGTTCAACGATGCGGCCAAGGTGGAACAGGCCGTGGCGTACTACTGCGAACGTTTCGAGACCGAAGGCTGGCAGGAGCACGCGGTGTTCGACGATATCGAACAGGTGGTGCGTGCGCTGCAGGCGCGCGGCCATCGCTTGGCCGTGGTCACCGCGAAGAATGAAGGCCACGCACGTCGCATCATCGAGCACCTGCCCTTCGGTGCGTGTTTCGACGAGGTCATCGGGGCCACCGCCGATGGCAGCCGCAGCAGCAAACCGCAGTTGGTGGCCGAAGCGTTGTCCCGGCTGTCGCTGCAACCAGGCCAGTGCTGGATGATCGGTGACCGCCGCATGGACATCGAAGGCGCGCGCCACCACGGCCTGCGCAACATCGGCGTGCTGTGGGGTTTCGGCGGTGCCGAAGAGCTGCGCGAGGCCGGCGCCGATGCGCTGGCGGCCTCGCCGACGGAGTTGCTGACGCTGATCGGCTGATGCCGGGGTAAGCTGGGTAGTGTTGACGTCGGTCTTCCATGCTGCCCCGTATTGTCTTGCAGACATCGCGCAGAACCAGACCCCGTAAGGATGTAACCGCATACATGGGCCGTGAAGGATGTGCTAATTTCCCTGCTTTAACGGGAGCCCCTAAACCATGTTCGAGCGTCAGCGTCGCACCAAGATCCTAGCCACCCTCGGCCCGGCCACCGATCCGCCCGGCATCCTCGAGGAGCTGTTCCGCGCTGGCGTCAACGTGGTGCGCCTGAACTTCAGCCATGGTGACCCGTCCGGGCAGGCCAAGCGCGCCGCCGACGTGCGTGCCGCCGCTGCCCGCGTGGGCGTGGAAGTGGGCATCCTGGCCGACCTGCCGGGCCCGAAGATCCGCATCGAGCGCTTCGCCGAAGGCAAGATCCAGCTCAAGGCCGGCGACCGCTTCGACCTCGTGGCCGCCACCAACGTGCCGCCGGGTGACACCACCCAGGTCGGCGTGAGCTACCTCGGCCTGCCGCAGGACGTCGGCCCGGGCGATGTGCTGTTGCTGGATGACGGCCTGATGCAGCTGCAGGTGGTGGAAGTGCAGGGCGAGCGCATCATCAACACCGTGCTCAACGACGGCGTGCTGTCCGACCGCAAGGGCCTGAACAAGCAGGGCGGTGGCCTGTCGCTGGGCGCGCTGACCGAGCGTGACAAAGAGCTGATCGGCATCGTTGCCAAGATCGGCGTGGACTTCATCGCCGTGTCGTTCTGCCGCAACGCGCAGGACATGAACGATGCCCGCGAGATCGCCGAATCGCACGGCTGCTATGCCGCGCTGGTGTCCAAGATCGAGCGCACCGAAGCCATCGAGAACCTGGAAGAAATCGTCGACGCCAGCGATGTGGTGATGGTGGCGCGCGGCGACCTGGGCGTGGAAATCGGCGATGCCGAACTGCCGGGCCTGCAGAAGAAGATCATCAAGGCCTCGCTGGCGCAGAACAAGGTGGTGATCACCGCCACGCAGATGCTGCAGTCGATGGTCGAAAGCCCGATCCCGACCCGCGCCGAGGTGCTGGACGTGGCCAACTCGGTCATCGACGGTACCGATGCGGTGATGCTGTCGGCGGAAACCGCTGCTGGCGCCTATCCGGTCAAGGCGGTGGAAGCGATGGCGCGCATCTGCCTGGGTGCCGAGCGCCAGTTCCAGACCGAAACCGACTTCGGCGCCTCGCCGCGCAACCTTGAACGTGCCGACCAGGCCATCGCCATGGCCACCATGTTCCTGTCCCAGCACGTGGGCGTGCGCGCGATCGTGGCGATGACCGAATCCGGCGGCACCGCCCGCTACCTGTCGCGTTTCCGTGCCTCCGCGCCGGTGTTCGCGGTGACCCGCCACGACGGCGCCCGTCGCCAGATGGCTCTGATGCGCGATGTGTTCCCGATCAATTTCGACAGCCGTGGCCTGACCCCGCGTGAAGCCGCGCGTGGCAGCATCCGCCTGCTGGCCGAAGCCGGGCTGCTGGCCGCCGGCGACCGCGTGGTGTTCACCAGTGGCGAACACATGGAAACCCATGGCGCTACCAACACCCTGCGCCTGCTGGAAGTGGGTGCGAACGGCAGCGCCAGCGGACTGGGCGAGCTGTAAGCAAGCCCGGACGGCGCGGCGCAATCGCAGCGCCGTCACGGTTACACGGCATGAAAGCGATTCCAGATCCCGTGGACGGACAGTTCACGGGAGGCGGGGGCTATAATCAGGTTTTTCCCGCACCCGCCACAGGAAGTACATGAGCATCGAACAGCTGGCTGAAACCGCCCAGGCCATGGTCGCCCCGGGCAAGGGCATCATCGCGATCGACGAATCCACCGGCACCATCGCCAAGCGCTTTGCCAGCGTCGGCGTTGAGAACACCGAAGAAAACCGTCGCGCCTACCGCGAACTGCTGCTGACCACGCCGAAGCTCAACGAGCACATCTCCGGCGCGATCCTGTTCGACGAGACCATCCGTCAGTCGACCAAGGACGGTGTGCCGTTCGCCAAGTACATGACCGACAACGGCATGATCCCCGGCATCAAGGTCGACAAGGGTGCGCACCCGCTGGCCGGCTGCCCGGGCGAGCTGGTCACCGAAGGCCTGGACGGCCTGCGCGAGCGCCTGCAGGAGTACTACAAGCTGGGTGCACGCTTCGCCAAGTGGCGTGCGGTCATCAACATCGGTGAAAGCATCCCGTCGGGTACCTGCATCGAGTCCAACGCGCATGCGCTGGCCCGTTATGCCGCCCTGTGCCAGGAATGCGGCCTGGTGCCGATGGTCGAGCCGGAAGTGATCATGGACGGCGACCATGACATCGAAACCTGCTACGAAGTCACCGAAGCCACCCTGCGCTCGCTGTTCGACGCGCTGTACCAGCAGAACGTACTGCTGGAAGGCACCATCCTGAAGGCCTCGATGGTCATCTCCGGCAAGGACTGCGAAGAGCAGGCCGATGCCGAAGAAGTGGCCGAATCGACCGTGATGTGCCTGAAGAGCACCGTGCCGGCGATCCTGCCGGGCGTGGTGTTCCTGTCCGGCGGCCAGAGCGACGAGCAGTCCACCGAACACCTCAACGCGATGAACCAGATGGGCAACCTGCCGTGGCCGCTGACCTTCTCCTACGGTCGTGCCATGCAGCAGGCCGCACTGGCGCTGTGGGGCAAGGACACCAAGGGCAACTACGCCGCCGCGCAGAAGACCGTGTACGAGCGCGCCAAGGAAAATGGCCAGGCTGCACTGGGCAAGTGGAACGGCTGATCCGGCTGCCCCGCCGATGAAAGAACGCCGGCACGTGCCGGCGTTTTTTTTTTCCGCTATCGTGTCGCCTGCCCGGGGCATGGCCACTTCGCGGCCTCTGAATGATGGGCCAAGGAGAAACACCATGCGTACTGCAACGACACTACTGGCCGCCGCGCTGGCGCTGGCCATCGGCGGCTGTGGCCAGAAGGCGGGCGCCGCCGACGGCGGCAAGGCCGCTTCGCTGGACTTCGACAAGGCGGTGGCCGGCGAGATCACCACCTCCAGCCCGCTGAGCTTCAGCGACGGCAGCCGCTACCAGCTCTATTCGATGCAACTGAAGGACAAGCAGGCGGTGTCGCTGAAGCTGGTCGGTTCGCTGTCCGGCGCGATATCGGTATTCCGCGACGACGGCACCCTGGTGACCCGTGGCGAGCGCTCTGAAGACAGTGGCCTGGAAGTGACCTTCCGTGCCGACGGCGCCGGCCGTTACCGCATCGCGGTCAATGGCGACGACGCCGATGCTTACGGTCCGTATCGCCTGCAGGCCACCGAGGTGGTGCCCTATGACGGCAAGCCGCTGGCCAATGGGGGGCAGATCGTCGACCTGCTGGCCGACCAGCGCCAGGAATACACCCTGCAGGTCGACAAGCCCGGCCTGTACCAGATCAACCTGACCTCCAATGCGTTCGACACCGTGCTCGACCTGAAGGGCGCCAATGTGGAAGAGGAAGACGATGACGGTGGCAGTTCCACCAACTCGCGCCTGACCCTGATGCTGGACAGCGGCACCTACAAGCTGGGCGTGCGCGCGCTGGATGACGAAGGCAGTGGCCAGTTCCGCCTGGACGTGAAGAACACCGCGCTGGCCGCGGACGTGGTGTCCGCCGATGGCACCACCCTCGCTGTCGGCGCCAATGTGCAGGCGCTGCTGTCGCGGGAGGACGGCGAGCGCCGTTTCGTGCTGAACGTGCCGCAGCCCGGCTCGGTGCGCATCGATGCGCTGTCCGACCAGGTCGACACCACCCTGCGGCTGACCGGCGGCACCATCAACCTGGAAGACGACGACGGCGGCAATGGCACCAACGCACGCCTGCAGGCGAACCTGCCGGCGGGTCGTTACCAGTTGCTGGTTGCCAGCCTGGAAGAGAGCCAGGCCGTGGTGCAGGTGCGGGTGAGCGCGGGGAGCGGCGAATCGCTTTCGGTGCGTGATGCCGCATCGGCGGACAGTGACGTAGCGGTTGCGGTACCGGCCGACGTGGACGCCAACTGATAATGCTGCAACGGTGACGACCCAAGGGTCGTCACCGCTTTCAGTAAGCGGGCATCAACGACTGCGCCGCAATGGCGCGATCACTGCTGCGCGCTGCCTCGCTCTCGTCTTCCAGGGTCTGCCCGGCGGCCGAAAGCGCCTGCTGGTAGGCCTTGAACGTGGCGGTGTTATAGGCCACCAGGATGATCCGCCGCGGCTCACGATGGCTGCGCTGCCAGGCCAGCGTCTCCGTGGCCGCGATCTCGGCCGCACGGTACAGCGGATAACCGTAGACGCCACAGCTGATCGCCGGGAAGGCGATCGAGCGCGCGCCGAGTTTCTCCGCCAGTTGCAGTGATTTCCAGTAGCAATTGGCCAGCAGCGCGCTTTCATCGCGCTGACCGTCATGCCAGACCGGGCCCACCGTGTGCAGCACGAAGCGGGCGGGCAGCGCATGCGCGTCGGTGGCCACGACTTCGCCGGTCGGGCAGCGCACGCCGGGGCGCAGCTGCGGCAACTGCTCGCATGACTGCAGCAGTCCAGGACCTGCTGCCCGGTGGATGGCACCGTCCACGCCGCCGCCACCGAGCAGGGATTCGTTGGCCGCATTGACGATCGCATCCACCGCCAGGGTCGTGATGTCACCCTGCCAAACTTCGATCTTCATGCGTCCTTCTCCTGGCTGTCGTTGAAACGGCGCAACGTCCCGCGTTGCATGTGCCACCGTAACCGGGGCGACATGCAGGCTGCGTCATGACCGTCTCACACGCTGCGAACAGGAAAACAACACGCCGCCCGGAAGGGCAGGGGGCGCTTACGGCAGGCCGGCCAGCCAGTCGTCGTCGGAGCCTTCGTTCACATCGGCGAACAGTGGTGTGGAGAAGTAGCGCTCGCCGGTGTCGGGCAGCATCGCCAGGATCACCGAGCCCGGCTCGGCGCGTTCAGCGACATCCAGTGCGCTGGCGAGCGTGGCACCGGCGGAAATGCCGACAAACAGGCCTTCTTCGGCGGCCAGCCGGCGCGCGGTGCTGATCGCGCGGTCATCTTCCACGGTCACCAGTTCGTCCACCACGTTGCGGTTGAGCACGTCCGGCACGAAGTCCGGGGTCCAGCCCTGGATCTTGTGCGGCTTCCAGTCATCGCCCTTCAACAGCGCCGCGCCGGCCGGTTCGGTGGCGATGATACGGGTCTCCGGGCGGGCTACCTTCAGCACCTCGCCCACGCCGGTCAGGGTGCCGCCGGTACCCCAGCCGCTGACGAAGTAATCCAGCCGCTTGCCGGCGAAGTCGCGCAGGATCTCCGGCGCGGTCGTGTTGCGGTGATAGGCCGGGTTGGCCGGGTTGGCGAACTGGCTGGCCAGGAACCAACCGTGTTCCTGGGCCAGTTCGGCTGCGCGGCGCACCATGCCGCTGCCGCGCTCGGCGGCCGGGGTCAGGATCACCTTGGCGCCATACGCGCGCATCAGTTTGCGGCGCTCGATGGAGAAGGTTTCCACCATCGTGGCGACGAACTTGTAGCCGCGGGCGGCGGCCACCATCGCCAGCGCCACACCGGTGTTCCCGGAGGTGGCCTCGATGATCGTGTCGCCCGGCTTGAGCAGGCCGCGCTGTTCGGCGTCGAGCACGATCGCCAGCGCCAGCCGGTCCTTGACCGACCCGCCCGGATTGAACGCTTCGACCTTGGCGTACAGGGTGACGTGCGCCGGTGCCAGCCGGTGCAGCTTGACGATGGGGGTGTTGCCGATGGTATCGAGGATGGACTCGTACAGGGCCATGAGGGCACTCCGGGAGGGGCCGCGCCAGACGCGGCGGCAAGAGGGAAGGCGGCCGCTGCTGGTAACCGCCTTGGCCGGCTGACCGTAGCGCTGCCATATGACGGCAGGAAATGACCAGATACCTTTCTTAAACAACGTTTGGTTATATGTTGGTGAGGGCAATTGACCTACAGTGGTTTTCCCTACCGAGCCGCCCGCCATGACGCTGACCCAGCTCCGCTATCTGGTCGCCATCGCCGACGCCGAGCTGAACATCACGCTCGCCGCCTCGCGCGTGCATGCCACCCAACCCGGACTGTCCAAGCAGCTCAAACAGCTGGAGGATGAACTGGGCTTCCTGCTGTTCGTGCGGCGCGGCCGCAGCCTGGAATCAGTCACTCCGGCCGGGGTGGAAGTGATCAGCCGCTCCCGCGCGGTGCTCGCCGAAGCCAACAACATCCGCACTTACGCCGCCAACCAGCGGCGTGAAAGCCAGGGCCAGCTGGTGCTGACCACGACCCACACGCAGGCACGCTTCGTGCTGCCGCCGGCGGTGGCACGGATCAAGCAGGCCTATCCGCAGGTGAGCGTGCACCTGCAGCAGGCCGCTGAAAGCGACGCGCTGGACCTGCTCAGCCAGGGCGATGCGGACATCGCCATCATCAGTACCGCCGGTGGCGAACCGAGTGCCGGGATCGCGGTGCCGCTGTACCGCTGGCGCCGTCTGGTGCTGGTGCCCAAGGGTCACCCGCTGGACCGCGCCGGCCGCGCCCCGGACCTGGCCGCGCTGGCCGCCCATCCGTTGATCAGCTACGAATCGTCCACGCGTGCGGCGTCTTCGCTGCAGCGGGCCTTCGCCGGATCGGGGCTGGAGCCGGACATCGCGCTGACCGCGCTGGATGCCGACCTGATCAAGACCTACGTGCGCAGCGGGGTGGGCGTGGGCCTGCTGGCTGAAATGGCGGTCAGTGCCGCCGACCACGACCTGCGCGCCTGGGTGGCGCCGGCGCCGATCGCCGAATGCATCGCCTGGGCGGTGCTGCCGCGTGACCGCGTCCTGCGCGACTACGCGCTGGAACTGGTGCACGTGCTCGCCCCGCAGATCGACCCGCGCGACCTGCGCCGGGTACTGGATGGCAACCAGGCCGCGGACTGGCCGCTGCCGCCTACGTGGGAATCGTTGACCCAGACCATTACGTCCTGAGCGGTCGAAGGCGCCGCTGCGCTCGCCGACCATGGGTCGGCGCTACCGGGAAGGCGGGTCGGCGCTGCCGCGCTCTGTCGCGACCGTCGAGGCCGACACATCCCGATACACGATGACACCCCGGCGCAAGCCCTTGCACGGAAAGGGTTCCGGCCGCTATCGCCGGACTGTCCCGCGGTAGTAAACGCTTGGCACATACGGTCTTCGCATGGCGCCCCCTACACTCGCCGGTCATGCAGAGGACGGGACTATTCATGGTGGGACGTATCGCAATGGGCACGGCCGTTGGCCTGGCCCTGGTGTTGCTGGCCGGCTGCAAGGGCGAACCGCAGGCGGCGCGCCGCCAGGGCGCCGATGTGCCGGTCACCGCGCAGGTCGTGGAATCGGCCGCGTGGAGCGATACGTTGCAGGCACTGGGCACGGCCAAGGCACGTGAATCGGTGACCATCACCGCCAAGGTCAGCGAGATCATCGAGCAGGTGCACTTCGAAAGTGGCCAGCAGGTGGCTGCCGGCACCCCGCTGGTCACCCTGCGCGGCCTCGCCCAGCAGGCAGCGCTGACCCAGGCCCAGGCGACCTTCGCCGAAGCCGACCAGCTGTACAAGCGCCAGCGTGAACTGGCCCAGCAGCAGCTGGTGGCCAGTTCCACCCTGGATACCCAGAAGGCGATCCGCGATACCGCCGAAGCGCGGGTGGCGGAAATGCAGGCCGAGATCGGCGATCGCAGCGTGCGGGCACCGTTTGCCGGTGTGCTGGGCATCCGCCAGGTCAGCCCGGGATCGTTGGTGACCCCAACCACGGCGATCGCCACGCTGGACGACATCCAGCGCATGCACGTGGACTTCCAGGTGCCGGAAGCGGAGCTGTCTTCGCTGGCCAACGGCAACAAGGTCGAAGCCACCAGCGTGGCCTGGCCGGGGCGTACCTTCGAAGGCGAAGTAACCACCATCGATGCCCGCGTCGACCCGTCCACCCGTGCGGTCACCGTGCGCGCCGACTTCGCCAACGGCGACCACGCACTGCGTCCGGGCATGCTGCTGGACGTGCGCATCTACCGCCCGGAGCGGCAGGCGCTGGTGGTGCCGGAGATCGCCGTAGTGCAGGTGGGCAGGGACTCTTATGTCTACCGGCTGAAGGCAGACAGCACGGTGGAGCGCGCCGACGTGGTGATCGGATCGCGCCGCGCCGGGGTGGTGGAACTCAAGCGGGGCATCAACGCCGGGGAGCGCATCATCGTGGACGGCACCGGCAAGCTGCGTGCGGGCCTGAAGGTCGATGCGCGGCCGGTACCGCCAGTGGATGCACCGGCGCCGGAAAAACTGCCGCCACCGCCGGCAGCGCCGGCCTCGGACGCGCCCGTCGCACCGGCCGGTAACGGCGGATGAAGCTCTCCAACATTTCCATCCAGCGGCCGGTCTTCGCCGTGGTGATGAGCCTGCTGCTGATCGTGCTCGGCATCATGTCGTTCACCCGGCTGACGCTGCGCGAACTGCCGGCCATCGATCCACCGGTGGTGTCGGTATCGGTGGACTATCCCGGCGCATCGGCGGCGGTGATCGAAAGCCGGGTCACCCAGGTGCTGGAAGATTCCCTGTCGGGCATCGAAGGCATCGACATGATCAACGCACGCAGCACCAACGGCCGCGCGCAGATCAGCCTGGAGTTCACCAGCAACCGCGATATCGAAGCCGCTGCCAACGATGTGCGCGACGCGGTCAGCGGCGTGGCTGACCGCATGCCCGACGAGGCACGCGCGCCGGAGATCGAAAAAGCCAACAGCGATGACGAGGCCATCATCTGGTTCAACCTGTCCTCCTCCGCCATGGACACGCTGGCCTTGAGCGATTACGCCGAACGCTATGTGGTGGACCGCTTCGCCAGCCTGGACGGTGTATCGCAGGTGCGCATCGGCGGCCGCCAGCGCTATGCGATGCGGATCTGGCTGGACCGCGACCAGCTGGCGGCACGTGGGCTGACCACCGGCGATGTCGAAGCCGCGCTGCGCAACGAGAACGTGGAACTGCCGGCCGGCCGCATCGAGTCGGCCGACCGCGACTTCACCCTGCGTGTCGAGCGCAACTACGTGAAGCCGGAAGACTTCGCGACCATCCCGCTGGGCAAGGGCAGCGATGGCTACGTGGTGCGCATGGGCGACGTGGCCAAGATCGAGCTGGCTTCGGCAGAACGCCGTGCCTATTACCGCAGCAACGGCGAACCCGGCGTGGGCCTGGGCATCGTCAAGACCTCCACCGCCAACGCGCTGGACGTGACCCGCCTGGCCCGCGCGCAGGCCGACCGTATTGCCGAAACGCTGCCGCAGGGCACGCAGATCGCGGTGACATTCGACAACACCACCTTCATCGAAGCGGCGGTGGACCGCGTCTACGCCACGCTGGTGGAAGCCATGCTGTTGGTGCTGGTGGTGATCTGGCTGTTCCTGGGCAGTTTCCGCGCGGCGCTGATCCCGGCGGTCACCGTGCCGGTGTGCCTGGTGGCGGCCTTCATCGCGCTGTACGCCTTCGATTTCTCGATCAACCTGCTGACCCTGCTGGCACTGGTGCTGTGCATCGGGCTGGTGGTGGACGATGCCATCGTGGTGGTGGAAAACGTGCAGCGCCGCATCGACCTGGGCGAACCGCCGCTGGTGGCGTCCAAGCGCGGCACCGCGCAGGTGGCCTTCGCGGTGATCGCCACCACCGCCGTGCTGGTGGCAGTGTTCCTGCCGGTCGGCTTCCTGGAAGGCAACACCGGGCGACTGTTCCGCGAACTGGCGGTTGCGCTGGCGGCCGCCGTGGCATTGTCCGCGTTCGTGGCGCTGACGCTGACCCCGATGATGGCCTCCAAGCTGCTCAAGCCGCACACCGGCCAGGCCCCGCGTGGCCTGTACGGGGTGATCAACCGCAACCTGGAAAAACTCGCCGGCGGCTACGGCCGCGTGCTGGACCGCCACGTGGACCGTACCTGGATCTACCTGCTGGTGATGGTGGCCACGCTGTTTGCCAGCTGGTTGCTGATCAAGCACCTGCCGTCCGAATTGGCGCCGGCCGAAGACCGCGGCTCGTTCCAGATCATGATCGATGGCCCTGAAGGCGCAGGCTTCGACTACACGGTCGGCCAGGTGCAGGAAGTGGAGGCGATCGTTGCCAAGCATGTGGGCGAAGACCGCCCGATCGTGCGCGCCAATCCACGCGTGCCGGGCGGCTGGGGGTCCAGCGAGGAAATGCACACCGGCCGCATCAGCGTGTTCCTGCAGCCATGGCGCGAACGCTCCACCTCCACCCCGGAAGTGGCCGATGCACTGCAGAAGGACCTCGATGCGGTGCGTGGCGTGCGCGTGCGCACGCAGGTCGGTGGTGGCCTGGTGCGCAGCGGCGGGCAGCCGTTCCAGATCGTACTGGGCGGGCCGGAGTATGCTGAGATCGCCCAGTGGCGCGACCGCGTCCTGCTGCGCATGGCGGACAACCCCGGGCTGGTCGGCGTGGATTCGGACTACAAGGAAACCCGCCCGCAGATGCGGGTGAACATCGACCGCCAGCGTGCGGCCGACCTGGGCGTACCGGTGACGGCGGTCGGTTCGGCGCTGGAAACCATGATGGGATCGCGCCGGGTCACCACCTTCGTCGACAACGGCGAAGAGTACGACGTGCTGGTGCAGGCCGGCCGCGATGGGCGCGCCACCCCGGCCGACCTGGCCGCCATCCGGGTGCGCTCCAGCTCCGGTGAGCTGGTCCCGCTGTCCAATCTGGTCACCCTGAGCGAAGTCGCTGAGGCGGGTTCGCTGAACCGGTTCAACCGCCTGCGCTCGATCACCATCAGCGCTGGCCTTGCGCCGGGCTATCCGCTCGGCGAAGCCATCGCCTGGGCCCAGGGGGTCACCCGTGAGGAGCTGCCGCAGCATGCGCAGATCAGCTGGAAGGGCGAATCGCGCGAGTACCAGAGTTCCGGTGGGGCGGTGCTGCTGACCTTCGCGATGGCTCTGCTGGTGGTCTACCTGGTGCTGGCCGCGCAGTTTGAAAGCTTCATCCATCCGCTGACCATCATGCTGACCGTGCCGCTGGGCGTGCTCGGTGCGCTGGTGGGGTTGTGGGTGAGCGGTGGTACGGTGAACCTGTTCAGCCAGATCGGCATCGTGATGCTGGTGGGCCTGGCGGCCAAGAACGGCATCCTGATCGTGGAGTTCGCCAACCAGCTGCGCGATGAGGGACGCACGGTACGCGAGGCGATCATCGAATCGGCACGCGTGCGCCTGCGCCCGATCCTGATGACCTCCATCGCCACGGTGGTCGGTGCGATCCCGCTGGTGGTCGCCGGCGGGCCGGGTTCGGCCAGCCGTGGCACCATCGGCGTGGTGATCATCTTCGGTGTGACCCTGTCCACGTTCCTGTCGCTGTTCGTGGTGCCGGCGTTCTATGCAAGGCTGGCCCCGTTCACGCGTTCGCCTGAAGCGGTGGCGCGCGAGCTGGAAAAGCAGGAGAAGGACACCCCATCGGTGGGCGGCCACGCCTGACCGCCGGTAGTGACGGCCGCTGGCCGTCAGAAGGTAGTGACGGCCGCTGGCCGTCATTCATCGACATTGACGGCCAGCGGCCGTCACTACCGTGCGTTCGCCAGCTAGAATCAACCGGTTCCCCTCAGCCGACGGGACGTCCCTTGTTCCGCCGACTGGAGAGAGCGCGTGGAAGCAGCCGTACATTTCATCAACAGCATCATCTGGAGCAAGGCACTGATCTTCATGTGCCTTGCCGCCGGCCTGTATTTCAGCGCCCGGACCCGTTTCATGCAGATCCGCGGGTTCTTCGAAATGTGCCGGCTTACCGTGGCCGGTGAGAAATCCGATGCCGGCGTTTCTTCGTTCCAGGCACTGGCCATGTCGATGGCCGGCCGGATGGGCATCGGCAACATCGCCGGCGTGGCCACCGCCATCGCCTTCGGCGGTCCCGGTGCGATCTTCTGGATGTGGGTGATGGGCTTCCTCGGCGCGTCCACGTCCTACATCGAATGTACGCTGGCGCAGATCTACAAGACCAAGGACGCTGAAGGTCGGTACCGCGGTGGCCCGGCGTACTACATCGAAAAGGCCATGGGCCTGAAGTGGTATGCGATGGCCTTCGCGCTGGCCACGATCGTCGCCGCCGGCTTCCTGATGCCGGGTGTGCAGGCCAATGCCATCGCTGACAGCATCGTCAATGCCTGCCGCGGCGGCGCCCTGTGCGGCCCCTTGGACGGCCAGATGTTCGGCATGGAGCAGGTACAGGCGCTCAAGCTGGGCATCGGCGTGGTGGTCGCTCTGTTGCTGGGCGTGGTCATCTTCGGCGGCGTCAAGCGCATCGCCAGCTTTGCTGAAATCGTGGTGCCGTTCATGGCCGCCGGCTTCATCCTGATGGCCATCACCATCATGGTGCTCAATGCCGAGCGCGTGCCGGAAATGTTCGGCATCATCTTCGACAGCGCGTTCGGAACCCATGCTGCGTTCGGCGCGATGATGGGCCTGGCGGTGGAGTGGGGCGTCAAGCGCGGCATCTATGCCAATGAAGCCGGCCAGGGTACCGGGCCGCACGCCGCGGCCGCCTCGGAAGTCTCCCATCCCGCCAAGCAGGGCTACGTGCAGGCCTTCGCGGTCTACTTCGACACCATGATGGTGTGCACCTCGACGGCCTTCCTGATCCTGGCGGCAGGCACCTACAACGTCTATTCGCCGGAAGCCGGTGCGGCGCCCATCTTCCAGGGGCTTGCCGGCATCGCCGAAGGCGCCGGCTACGCGCAGGCCGCCGTGGAAAGCGTCATCCCCGGGTTCGGCGCCGCCTTCGTGGCGGTGGCGATCTTCTTCTTCGCCTTCACCACGATCATGGCCTATTACTACATGGCCGAGACCAACCTGACCTACCTCAACAACAACGCCAAGCGTCCGCTGACGGTGCTGGTGCTGCGGCTGGGCATCATCGGCATGGTGATCTTCGGTGCCGTGCACAACGCACAGCTGGCCTGGGCGCTGGGCGATATCGGCGTGGGCCTGATGGCCTGGCTGAACATCGTGGCCATCCTCATCGTGCAGAAGCCTGCGATGATCGCCCTGCGTGATTATGAGCGGCAGAAGAAGCTGGGCCTGGACCCGACCTTCGACCCTGTCGCACTGGGCATCAAGAATGCCGATTTCTGGCAGAAGAAACAGGAAGCAGCGTAAGTGAACAACCCCTGGAACAACCGTCGTCCGTCCGCGCGCCCGCCGCGCGCCACCCCGCTGCCGCGCGCCGATGCGCCGGCAGCGCCGGCGGCACGTGGAAATGGTGACGAACTGCGCCTGTTCGGCGTCAACGCCGTGCTGGCTGCCTTCAACCAGCGCCCGCAGGCGGTCCGCAAGATCTATCTGCTGGAAGGCCTGATCCCGCGCATGCAGCCGCTGCTGAAGTGGTGCGTGGCCAACCGGATCGGCTATCGCGTGGTGGAAGACGGGGACCTGAACAAGCTGTCCGGCACCACCCACCATGAAGGCGTGGTGGCCGATGTGCGGCGCGCACCGGTGCTGGAGCTGTCGCAGTGGCTGCAGCAGTTGCCCGAAGGCCCGGTGCTGGCGCTGTGGCTGGACGGGGTGGGCAATCCGCACAACCTGGGCGCGATCCTGCGTTCGGCCGCGCACTTCGGTGTCGGCGGCCTGTTGCTGGCCGAGGGCAGCACGCTGGGCATTTCCGGCGCTGCCGCGCGCGTGGCCGAAGGCGGTGCCGAAGCGGTGTCGCTGGTGCAGCTGCCGGCCACCGCAGAGGCGATGGCGCAGCTGCGCCAGGCCGGCTTCAGCCTCGCGGCCACCCTGGTCGAAGGGGGCAGCAACGTGTTCGCCGCTGACCTGCCGCAGCGACTGGTCTACGTGATGGGCGCCGAAGCCGAAGGCATGGACCGGGCCTTGGCTGCGGCGTGTGACCTGCAGGTCTCGATTCCCGGCAGCGGGGCGGTGGAAAGCCTCAATGTGGCGTCGGCAACGGCCGTGTTGCTGGCCCAGTGGGCGCGTTCCCGTATTGCCTGACCCTGCGGTTGTCTTTCATCCCATGGCCGGCGGCCGAAGCGGATAGCACGCTGTAGGCGCGGCATCGCATTGTCTCTCCGATGCGGTGTTGTTGGCCGGTGCATCCGCTGGATGCCGCCCGTCGCGTGGGATGGGTCGCTGCGGCAGCCCGGCCGACTCCACGGCCGGGCTCTTTTTCGCGTGCCCGCGTCAGCCGTCGTTGGCCGCCGCGTCCAGTGACGCCAGTGAAATGCTCACCGGCACGCCGTTGAGCAGCAGGAAGCCGGCATCGAACGGCGTCAGCAGTACCTGCACGCAGGCCACGTCGCTGCCGCTCTGCGGCGAAGGATAACGTGCAAGCCAGACCGTCATGCCGCTACGACTGAAATTGTCATGCAGGTGTTGGATCCGCCCTGCCAGCGCCCCCGCGATGGGCATCCTGGTGCGGCCGAATGCCACTTCCTGGAAGCCGCCCCTGCGCAGGATCTCCTGGATGTTCTGGACGCAGAACGGGCGCTGCTGCCCTTGCTGCATGCCCAGCAGTCCCTGCTGGTGGTGCAGCCCTGGCGCTGTGGCGCCACCACGGTGGCGGGCGCCGGACCAGGCAGTGAACTCATGCGCTTTGAGCAGACCACGAAGCGCGCGCGTGGCGGCGTGTTCGCAGCTGAACCCTGCCCCTGCGGTGACCCGGTAGGCGGTCCCCGCCGAGGTCTCCGCGCAGGCCAGATAGGTCGGAACCGTACCCCTGCCGCTGATGTCGAACAGGTGCACCGGGTGGCCCTCGCGTTGCCGGACCAGCTCCAGCAGGCTTCGGATCGGCGGCGGCAGGGTCGCCATGTCCACCTGGAGCAGGTAGCGTTGTTGGCGCAGTGCAAGCCCTTGTACCGCGAACAGGCCGGCCGCCATCCGCTCCTGTGCGGCCAACATCCCCAGCAGCAGCGCTTCCTCCTGCGTGGGCCCGGCGGCGATGCTGTGGGTGCTGCCGTAGGCACGCAGCAGGTGATAGTCGAAATCGTCGTGCAACGCGCTGGCGTGTACGACCGTGCTGGCATCGCACAGGAAGGTCGGATGCAGCAGGACCACCGGTACCGGCAAGGTGCGTTCGCCGCCCAGTTCCTGTAAAGCGATGAGGGCCATGCGACGCTCCGGTTGCTCGGCCAGGATCGGTACCAGGTCGCTCAGGGCGTCTTCAACACCAGGCAGTTGGAGATAGTCCGCGACCCTGCAGGCGTGCAGTTCCGAGGTCTGCCAATGGGTGGCATGGATGATCTGCGCGATGGCGGCATACATGCCCGAACGGGTCGCCTGGGCGGAGTCCGCGCCGACGCCGCAACGTTCGATGTCGTGCCCCACCCACGCGGCACTGTCCAGTTGGATCATGTGCAGGTGAAGCCCCTGTTCCTGCATGTGGAGGTTTTCGAGCGGCACGTGCAAGGCGCGGATGAACGCGTGTCCGGCGGTGTTGGCGGCGGCGTTGGGCGTTGCGCATTCCAGCGCCTCTACGTCCAGGAGGGCGGTGGAGGCCACGGGCAGGGGACGTGCGTTCATCGTAGGACAGCTCCTTGGTTGCATCGCTGCTGCATCACGCCCGACGCCTCATCGCGGGAAACGAAAAGCGCCAGGACTACGCCGGAAGGCGGGCAGCGGGGCCGCAGTTGGCAGGACGATGCTCGGCTCAAGGGCCTGTCGCGGGGAACATCCGGCCCAGTCGATTCAGGATGGGTTTCGCAATGTGCGCGTCAGCAGGCTGTGCGTTGCGACAACGCGGTTCCATCGCGGTGCGGGAAGGGCCGAGAGGGTCAGGATTCCGGCTGCTGATGCTGCTCGATATCTGATTGGTGGGTAGGGAATCCCACTGATCCAGGCCGCTTCGATCACGCCAATGCCCACCACGGGTGCGTCCCTGCTTCGGCGCGACTTTCACAGCTTTCCTGATTGTTGGCGCTTCCTGCGCTGGGCAGTGTGGACATCACCCCCTCTGCCTCATGGAGTTGAGTCGTGAACATTGAGTCGATCGTTGGCGCCGTCGTCGCTATCGTCTGGAGTCCGTACCTGGTCGCGCTGTGCCTGCTGGGCGGCCTGTACTTCAGTATTCGCACGCGCTTCATCCAGCTGCGTGCCTTGCCGGAAATGCTGCGGCTGATGTTCAAGCACCGCGCGTCGGAATCAGGCCTGTCCCCGTTCCAGGCGCTGAACATCTCGCTGTCCAGCCGGGTCGGGGTGGGTAACATCGCCGGTGTCGCGATGGCCATCGCCTTTGGCGGGCCTGGCGCCATTTTCTGGATGTGGGTGGTGGCATTCTTCGGCGCATCCAGCGCGTTCGTCGAATCCACGCTCGCCCAGATCTACAAGCAACGCGACGCACGCGGCCAGTACCGCGGCGGCCCGGCGTATTACATGGAGAAAGGCCTGGGGCAGCGTTGGTACGCTGTGATCTTCGCGCTGTGCACCGTCGCCGCCTCGGCGATGCTGGCCGGTACCCAGTCCAATGCGATCGCCAGTGCATTGCATGAAACCTGGGACCTGCCGGCGCAGGCCAGCGCGGTGGGCGTGGTGCTGCTGCTGGCACTGATCATCTTCGGCGGGGTGCGCCGCATCGCCGCGGTGACCCAATGGATCGTGCCGCTGATGGCCACCGCCTACCTGCTGGTAGCGCTGGTGGTGATGCTGCTGAGCTACGAGCGTATTCCGGAGGTGCTGCTGCTGATCATGCGCAGCGCGTTCGGCCTGGATGCGACCTTCGGCGCGATGATCGGCGTGGCGATCCAGTGGGGCGTGCGCCGTGGCGTACTGTCCAACGAGGCGGGCATGGGCAGCGGCGCCCACCCGGCGGCAGCGGCCGAGGTCTCCCATCCGGTCAAGCAGGGGCTGGTACAGGCGTTTTCGGTGTACATCGACACCATGGTGGTGTGCAGCGCGACGGCGTTCCTGATCCTGTCCACCGGCATGTACAACGTCTACGATCCGGTGGTGAACGGCGTGCCAGACCAGGCGCGCATGGTGCTGGACAACCTGCCGGGCATGGAAGCGGGGCCGCGATTCGTGCAGCACGCGGTGGAATCGGCGTTGCCCGGATTCGGCAAGTCGTTCGTGGCGCTGGCTATCCTGCCCTTCGCCTTCACCACGATCCTGGCGCTGTACTACATGGGCGACACCAACGTCAGTTACCTGTGCCGCGACAAACCATCGGGGTGGATCGTCAACGCCTTCCGCGTGCTGTTCCTGGCGCTGGCCGCTTACTCGGCCATCAACAGCGCAACGCTTGCCTGGACCCTGGGCGACATCGGCGTGGGCATGATGAGCTGGCTCAACATCATCGCCATCCTGCTGCTGCACAAGCCGGCACTGCCTGCACTGCGCGACTATGAAAGCAGCCGCAAGGCGGGCATGGACCCGGTATTCGATCCTGATCGGTTGGGCATCAAGGGGGCCAGCTTGTGGCAGCGCATCACCGCAGGGATGCGCTAGGCGTCGTGCGCCCGGGTTCGCCCGGGCGCAGTGGTCCGTGGCCCGGGTCGCTTATTCGCCCGGGGGCACGGTCGCCTTGGCCTCGCTGCCGAAGCTGCCATCGGCATCGGCGGCCAGGTAGGCGAACACGGTATAGGCAGCCACGTTCTGCGCCAGCGCCTTCGGGTCGATCTTGTCCAGCGTGTCGTCGGCGGTGTGATGCAGGTTGAAGTAATCCGTCCCATCCTGCGCCAGCCATGCCCATGCGCCGCCCTTGGCAGCGAGCGGGCCGATGTCCGGGCCCGGACCGCCCTTGTCGGCGACGTACTCGATGCCCAGCGGCTTGAGTACCTCGGCGATCTGGCGGGTCGCCTCGCGCGATCCTTCCGGGTTCGGCGATCCGGTATTGAAGGCGTAGATACGGCCGGCGCCGAAGTCGCTTTCGGCCGCCACCTGGTGCAGCACGATGTCTTTGGCGTGCGCTTCGGCATAGGCCTTGCCGCCGTACAGGCCCTGTTCTTCGTTGGCGAAGGCGACCACCCGGATGCTGCGCTTGGGCGCCTGCTTCAACTGCCCGATCAGGTGCCCCGCCGCCATGGTGATGCCCACGCCGGCCGCATCGTCGATGGCGCCGGTGCCCAGGTCCCAGGAATCCAGGTGGCCGCCGATCACCACGACTTCCTTGGGCAGCGTGCGTCCGGTGATCTCGCCGATCACGTTGTAGGACGTCGCCGTGCCATCCCACCCGCAATCCAGCGCCAGGCTCACGGTGGTGGTGCCGCGCGCGACCAGGCGCGCCAGCTGGTCGGCATCGGGCACGGACAAGGCGGCCGACGGCACCGGAGTCAGCCCGTCGTCATAGCGGGTGATACCGGTATGTGGGACGCGGTGGGAATCGGTGCCGGCCGAACGCATCAGGAAACCGACGGCGCCCTTGCGGATCGCCTCGGAGGGCCCCTTGCTGCGGATCGCGCCGCCGCGCCCATAGTCGCGGCCATCGCGGAACGGCAGCATCTGGTAATCGACGAAGGCGATCTTGCCCTGCAACGAACCGGCCGGTGCGGCCTGCAGCGCGGCCAGGTCGGCAAAGCGCACCACTTCGGCCTGCACCTTACCGCCCGGGCTGCCGCCCAGTGCGGTGATCGCCAGCGGCTGCGCATGCGCGCCGACCACGGCGGCGTGCTCGCTACGGCGTTCCCACTTGGGGAAGGTCACCGGCTCCTTCCAGACCTTGTCGAAACCCAGCGCCTTGAAGCGTGCTTCGGCCCAGGCCACGGCACGGGCATCGGCCTCACTGCCGGCGATGCGCGGGCCGATTTCCGTGGTCAGCGATTCCACCACCTTCCAGCCGGTGTCGTCGGCCAATGCCTGCTCACGCAGCTGGGCTGCGGTGTTCAGCGAAGCCGGGGGCAGGGTCGTGATGCGCGGCGCGGCGAACGCCGGTGAGGCCAGCAGGGCAAGGGAAGAGGCGATGGCAAGAACGCGGCAGCGCATGGAGAGGACTCCGGCAGGGGGCATAAGCGTCTGAGCTTAGCAGCGTGGTTGCCGGGTGCATGGGCCCTAGGTCATGTCCATCGGAAATGTGCAGAACCGGACAGATGCCGCAAAGGAGACATGCACAAGGGGTCAGGCTCCTCTGTCGCGCAGAGGAACCTGACCCCGGTGTCGCACACGCTGGCCGCTCAGGCCTGCGGACCGGACAGCTTGTCGCGGATCTCGCGCAGCAGCAGCACTTCTTCGCTCGGGCCCTTTGGCGCGGCTTCTTTCTTCTTCGACAGGCGATTGATGCCCTTGATCACCAGGAAGATCGCGAAGGCCACGATCACGAACTGGATGATGGTGTTGATGAAATCACCGTAGCCGATCACTACAGCCGGGATCTCCGCGCCATCGGCGGCGATGCGTGCCGGTGCCAGTGTCCAGACCAGGTCGGAAAAATCCACCTGGCCGATTACCCACCCCAGCGGGGGCATGATGATTTTCTCCACCAGCGCGGTGACGATCTTGCCGAAGGCTGCACCGATGACCACACCGACGGCCAGGTCGATGACGTTGCCACGCGTGGCGAATTCCTTGAACTCAGTGATGAATCCCATTGAGGCCTCCTGAAAAGTGGGGTGTTCGCGTTGAAGGCTAACGCAGCCGACGTCAGCCCGCGATGACGCCGTGGCGCTCGCCGACGTTCTCCAGGCGTGCACTGAAACGGTCGCCCGGCTGCAAAGCGGCCACGCCGGCCGGGGTGCCCATGAACACCAGATCGCCGGCGCGCAGCTGCCATAGCTGGGACAGCTCGTGCAGGATCTCCGGCACGGTCCAGATCATCTGGTCCAGCAGCGATTGCTGGCGCACTTCGCCATTGATTTCCAGTGACAGGTTGAGTGCGGCCAGGTCACCCACTTCACCGGCGTGCACGATCTCGCTGATCGGTGCGGAGGCATCGAAGCCCTTCGCCGTATCCCACGGATGGCCCTTCTGCTTGGCTGCGGCCTGCAGGTCGCGGCGGGTCAGGTCCAGGCCGACCGCATAGCCGTAGACCAAGGACAGCGCCTGCTCGACCGGCAGCACGCCTTCGGGTGCATCCACGCCGATGGCCACCACCAGTTCCACCTCGTGGTGCAGGTCGCGGGTGGAAGGCGGGTAGGGGATCACGTCGTCGTGGCCGACCACGATGGCATCGGCCGGTTTGCTGAAGAACATCGGCTTGCCGCGTGCCGCTGCGTCCGGCACCGCCGCGCCCATTTCCTTGGCGTGGTCGGCGAAATTGCGGCCCACGCAATAGATGCGGTGCACCGGGAAGGTGCCACCGCCCACTACCGGGATGCGGGGGATGGGCTGGGCAGGAATTACATCGGTCATGCGCACGTCCTAACAATCAGGTCGTCGCAGTGTAGCGCCGGGGCATGCCGGGCGGAGCGGTAGCGCCGAGCCATGCTCGGCGAGCGCAGTGGTGTGCGGTCAACGGCGTGACGACCAACGGTCGTCACCCACCACCCATCACCCAGCGGATCAGTGCGTCGGCAACGCCGGCTTGCGCACTACGCGGTACTCGCCTTCCACCACGTTGGCGTCAACTCCCCGTGCGGGCGTCTTGCGCTGTGCCAGCAGCTTCCAGGCCAGGCCGGCCATGATCATCGCCGCACCCACGAACACACCAACGAACACCATCACGCCCAGGATGGCGACGCCGAGCAGACCCACCGCTACGCGCACCAACGGATGACGCGGCTTGCGTGGCGCAAACAGGGTGCGGAACTGGCCGAACTGGAAGGTGCGGTTGATCATCGGTAACTCACTTGGCTGAAATCAGCGAGTGACCAGTATCGTTGGGATGCTTCTTCCACTGAGTGAAAAAATCGTTAATTCGCAGGGCGGTTCATTGCAGATCAAGGACTTGCGTTCATGTGACATCCAGCCACAAACATTGGCGTGCGACAATCGGAGTTCTTCCTAAAGTAGAGTCAGAAATGACCGACCAGCCGTTGATCGCCCTCGAAACCGTTACCGACGGCGGCTTCGCCGAGACCGAGGTGCTGATCGAAGGTGACGCGGAATCGCTGGTGATCCATCGTGACGGTGACAGCGTGCGCGGCTTCCTCAACATCTGCCCGCACGCCGGCCGACGCCTGGATTGGGCGCCGGGGCAGTTCCTGAAAAGCCGTGAAGGCCATCTGGTCTGCGCCGCGCATGGCGCCTCCTTTGCATTGGACAGTGGCGAATGCGTGGCCGGACCGTGCAAGGGTGACCGGCTGCGTGCGGTGCCGCTGCAGGTGCGCGATGGACAGGTGTTCCTGGCGGAATGACGGCAGGGATTGACGGCCAGCGGCCGTCACTACCGGCAACGCATCGGTAGCGCCGCAGGCAGCGGCAGGAGCCGCTGCCAACGTCGCTTGCGACGGCCCGGAGGGTGCCGGTCAGGAAGACCGGCATAGCCATGCTCGGCGAGCGCAGCGGGAAAGAGCAACAGCGTGACGACCAACGGTCGTCACCCACCAGGGCAGGTCGTCACCCACCGGGGCAGGCCGTCATCACCGCTGCCTCAGAACATGATGTTGATCATCGCTACCACCACCATCGTATAGACCAGCGACAACGGTGCGCCGACCCGCCACAGCTCACGCGGGGTGTAATTGGCCGGGCCGGTAATCATCGAAATCACCGGATTGGAGGCGGTCATGAGGTTGTTGGACGCCGACAGCGCCACGATCAATGCGAAGGCGGTGGGATTGCCGCCGGCGGCCAGCGCCAGGTTCACCGCGATCGGCACCATCACGATGGTCGCCCCCACGTGGCTGATCACCAGCGAGAACGCCGTGGTCAGCAGCGCCAGCGCCACTTCCAGCACCCATAGCGGGATGCCTTCGGGCAGTTTGTCGATGGTGTGCCCGGCCACCCAGGCCGCCGCGCCACTGGAATCCATCGCCCAGCCCAGCGGAATCAGCCCGGCCATCATGAAGATGGTCTTCCAGTTGATCGATGCGTAGGCCTCGTCCATGCGCAGCACGCCGGTCAGCAGCATGCCGGCCACCCCCGTCATCAGGGTCAGCGCCACCGGCAGCTTGGAGGTCAGCGCGATCAGGATGGTCAGCGCGAAGATGCTCATCGCGATCTTGAACTTGTGCGGGCGCTGTTCGCCCTTCGGGTAGTCGGTGACGATGACGAACTCGCGGCCGCGCGCGGCCTGTGCCAGGTCGGTCCAGATGCTGTGGAAGACCAGCATGTCACCGGCGCGCAGCTGTACATCGCGCACGTCCTCGCGGATCACCTGCTTGTCGCGGTTGATCGCCAGCAGGCTCAGGCCGCGCTCCTTGCGCAGGCGCAGTTCGGCCGCGCTCTTGCCGATCACATCCGACGTCGGCGGCACCACCGCTTCGGAAATACCGGCACGACTGGGGTTGAACAGGTCGCCCAGGTGCTTGAGCCGCGAGGACATGCGCAGGAACTGGTTCTGCGCGAAATCGCTGACCAGCTGGCGTGACCCCATCACCCCGATCACGCTGCCCACCCAGATGCGCATCTCCGCCGGCGGCGCCAGGCGGGTGTCGTTGCCGGTCTTGAGCGCCAGCAGCAGCGGCGCATCGTGCAGGGTTTCGGCCTCGCCCAGGGTCATGCCGACCATCGGGCTTTCGGCCGTAACCACCAGTTCGAAGACATCGCCTTCGATGCCGTAGGTCTTGGCGAAGTAGCTTTCCGTACGCGCCGGGATTACCCCGTCATTGGCCAGCGTTTCCTCTTCCACCAGCTTGCGGTTGCCGTAGAAGTGGAAGTACAGCAGCGAGGCCACCAGCAGGGCTACGCCGATCGGCAGCGGGGCGAACATCCGCAGCGGTTCGATGGTGGCCAGGCCGGAAGGCAGGTTGTTGTTGGCCGAGGCCAGCAGATCGTTGAGCAGGATCAGCGGCGAATTGCCGACCATCGTCAGCGCACCGCCCATCACGATGGCCGCGGCGATCGGCAGCAGCAGGCGCTGCAGGGTCAGCCCGGTGCGCGCGGCCAGCCGCGAGGCGACCGGCAGGTACAGCGCCATCACCGAAGGGTTCTGCATGAACGAGGAGTTCAAGCCGGCGATCGCCGTGGTCATGATCAGCAGCCGCTGTTCCACCCCGTGGCCGCGTCGCAGCAGCCAGGCGGCCAGCCGGTTCAGTGCGCCGGTGCGGTCCAGGCCCGCGCCCAGGATGGTGGTGGCGATGATGCTCATCACCGCGTTACCGGAGAAACCACCAAAGATTTCTTCCGGCGCGATCAGGCCGGTGACGCCCAGCACCACCAGCACCACCAGCGCGACCACGTCGGCGCGGATGCGCTCGAACAGGAACATCGCCATCGTGAAACCGACCAGCCCGAGGACGAGCTTCATATCGGTGGTCAGCGTCAGCGCGGTTTCCATGGGGGCGCGATCCGGTCGGTATCAGGGTGTCAGGTGCGGTCGTACAACAGGTCCCAGACGCCATGGCCGAGTTTCTGGCCGCGGGTCTCGAAATGGGTCTGCGGCCGCCATTCCGGGCGCGGCACATGCCCGCGCGGACCGGCCCGGTTGACCAGCCCGGCGGTGGCGTCGAGCACCTCCCACATCTGCTCGGCGTAATCTTCCCAATCGGTGGCGCAGTGCAGGCGACCACCGGGGCGCAGCTTGCGCACCAACAGGTCGGCGAACGCGGGCTGCAGCAGGCGGCGCTTGTTGTGGCGCTTCTTGTGCCACGGATCCGGGAAATAGATGCGCACTTCATCGAGCGCGCCGTCGGCGATTTCCTTTTCCAGCACTTCCACCGCGTCGTGGTGGTACAGGCGCACGTTGTCTACATCATCATCGGCCAGCGCGTTCAGCAGCCGGCCCACACCGGGGGCGTGGACTTCGATGCCGATGTAATCGCGGCTGGGATCCTGCTGGGCAGCGAAGCGCAGTGCCACGCCATTGCCGAAGCCGATCTCCATCACCTTGTGCGCATCGCGGCCGAAGGTTGCGGCAAGATCACGCACTTCACCGCTGAAATCCAGACCGAAACGCGGCCAGCGCTCATCGAACGCGCGCTGCTGGGCCGGGGTGAAGCGGCCCTGGCGGAGCACGAAGCTGCGGATCTCGCGACGTCCTTCGTGGACGGTGAACGGCTTGGCCGGGGCCTTGGAGCCGGTACTGGAAAACGGGTCGGTCATCAGCCGATCAATCCATCAATGGGGGACGAGGCGCTGGCATAGCGCTTGCGCGGGATGCGGCCGGCCAGGAAGGCTTCGCGGCCGGCTTCGACCGCCTTGCGCATCGCGCTGGCCATCAGCACTGGGTGGCGCGCGCCGGCGATGGCGGTGTTCATCAGCACGCCATCGCAGCCCAGCTCCATCGCGATGGCCGCATCGGAGGCCGTACCCACGCCGGCATCCACGATGATCGGCACCTTGGCGTCTTCGATGATCTGCAGCAGGTTGTACTTGTTCTGGATGCCCAGTCCGGATCCGATCGGCGCAGCCAGCGGCATCACCGCCGCGCAGCCGATTTCTTCCAGGCGCTTGGCCAGGATCAGGTCGTCGGAGGTGTAGACCATCACCTCGAAGCCGTCTTTCACCAGCATCTCGGCAGCCTTCAACGTGGCAACCACGTCCGGATACAGCGACTTCTGGTCGCCGAGTACTTCCAGCTTGGTCAGGTTGTGGCCATCGAGCAGTTCACGCGCCAGCCGGCAGGTGCGCACCGCGTCTTCGGCGGTATAGCAGCCGGCGGTGTTGGGCAGGATGGTGAAGCGGTCCGGCGGCAGCACGTCCAGCAGGTTCGGTTCGCCCGGGTTCTGGCCGATGTTGGTGCGGCGGATGGCGACGGTGACGATCTGCGCGCCGGCGGCTTCGGTGGCCGCGCGGGTTTCTTCCAGATCCTTGAACTTGCCGGTGCCGGTGAGCAGGCGCGAGGCGTAGGTCTTGCCGGCGATGACCAGCGAATCAGAGGGGGCGTGATGGTTCATGACGCGATTATCGCATGGGGTAACCGGCGCCGGGGCTCGCCGCACGAGGGCGTTGATGCGCCCGGTAGTGACGGCCGCCGGCCGTCTGCTTCTGTTGTGGTGGGTGACGACCGTTGGTCGTCACGCTTCAGCCCGCCGCTGCGCTCGCCGAGCATGGCTCGGCGCTACCGCTCGCGTCCGGTAGTGACGGCCGCTGGCCGTCAGCTCCCGCCTTGGGTGGGTGACGACCGTTGGTCGTCACGCTTCAGCCCGTCGCTGCGCTCGCCGAGCATGGCTCGGCGCTACCCGATGGTCTCCGTCAACCACCGCCCAACGCGTGCACGATCTCCACCACGTCGCCGTCGGCCAGCACACGGGTGGCATGCAGGCTGCGGGTGATGATCTCGCTGTTCACTTCCACCGCGACGCGGCGTTCTAGCAGCTGCTCGTGCTGCAGCAGGTCGTGGACGGTGGCGCCGGGGGGCAGGGTGCGGGATTGGCCATTGAGCTGGATGTTCATGTCGCTATTGTCGCTGATACGCCCATGGCAGGCAGGTTCGATCTGTCATCCGTCGCTCAAGTATGGCGTTCAAGGGACTCCAGGTGACAATGCATGCCGCGGCGCAGCGTGACTTTGCCTGCGCTGATGAAACCATTGCACCGTGCGCTGGCGTATTGCCGGCGCTTGATCCCACAGGAGTTCCCCATGTTGTCCAGCAAACGTCCCGTCCGCACCCTGATCGCTGCGGCGCTCGCGCTTGCCGCGTTGCCGGCGATGGCCGCCGATCCGGCCTTCAACCGCACGGTGTTCTTTGGCGACAGCCTGACCGACAGCGGCTACTTCCGTCCGCTGCTGCCGCCTTCGGTGCAGCCGGTGACCGGCAAGTTCACCACCAACCCGGGCTGGGTATGGGCCGAGCACGTAGCGGACTACTACGGCACCAACGCCACCCCGAACGGCAACGGGCAGAGCGGTGACAACTATGCCGCCGGCGGCGCCACCGTGGCCACCGACCTGGTCGGCGCGCTCGGCCCGACGCCGTCGCTGAAGACCCAGGCGGCCCGTTACCTGGCGGCCAATGGCGGCAAGGCCGATGGCAACGCCCTGTACACCGTGTGGGGCGGTCCCAACGATCTGTTCGGCATCACCAACCCGGCCCAGGCGCCGGCGGTGATCGGGGCGGCGGTGACCAACCAGATCGGCATCGTCGGCAGCCTGCAGGCCGCTGGCGCCAAGTACGTGCTGGTGCCGAACCTGCCGGACATCGGCCTGACCCCGATGGCCCGCGCCGGCGGCCCGGCAGCCATGGCGCAGTACACCGCCGTGGCAACGGCCTACAACAATGCGTTGTATGGCGGCCTGACCCAGGCCGGCATCGAGTTCATCCCGCTGGACACCTTCACCATCCTGCGTGAGATCGTCGCCAGCCCGACCACCTACGGCTTCCGCAATGTCACCGACATGGCCTGCACCTCGGCCTCGTCGGTGACCTGCAACCCGACCAGCCTGGTCGCGCCCGATGCCGCTACCGCCTATGTGTTCGCCGATGGCGTGCATCCCTCCGCGGCCACCCACCAGATGCTCGGCCAGTATGCCGTTTCGGTGCTGGAAGCCCCGCGCCTGCAGCAGGTGCTGACGCATTCGGCACAGACCGTCGGGCGTTCGCGCGCCGACCAGGTCAGCCTGCACTTGGGCGGCGCCCCGGCCGATGGCCTGTCGTGGTGGGGTGGCGTGCGTGGCGACATGCAGCGTTACGACCACGCCGATCTGTACGACGGCCTGGCCCCGGCCGGCCTGTTCGGCATTGATTGGGCGCGTGATGGCATGGTCGTTGGCGGCTTCGCCGGCTATGGCCGGATGGATGCCGATTTCGGCAACAGCCAGGGCGACTTCACCCAGTCCGACACCACCGTGGGCCTGTTTGCTGGCTGGTATGGCGAACGCGCCTGGGTGAACGGCCAGGTCAGCTACAGCTGGCTGGATTACGACGTCACCCGCAAGGTGCACCTCGGCCCGGCCACCCGCGAACACAAAGGCTCGCCGGAAGGCAGCAACCTGACCGCCGCACTGAACGCCGGCTACGAGTTCGGCCGGGAAGGCAGCTTCCGCCACGGCCCGGTGGCCGCGGTGATCTGGCAGAAGGTCAAGCTGGACGGCTATCTGGAAAGCAATCCGAGCAGCACCGCACTCGGCTACAGCGACCAGGACGCCGATTCCACCGTCGGCCGCCTCGGCTGGCAGGCACGCCTGGACGGCGGCAGCATCAAGCCGTACGTGCAGGTCACCTACGACCATGAGTTCGAAGACCGCCAGGAAGGCAGCGCCTTCCTGCAGAGCCTGCCGGGCGTGGGCAGCTACCGCGTGCCGGGCCTGAAGTTCGACAAGGACTACGCCACCGCCATCCTGGGTGCGCGCATGGAACTGTTCGGCCTGCAGAGCAACATCGGCCTGAGCGCGACCACGATGCAGAAGAAGGCGATGGACACCTCGATCTTCGCCAGCTTCAGCGGCGCGTTCTGACGGTAGGGTAGTGACGGCCGCTGGCCGTCATCGCCATGGTGGGTGACGAACGTTGGTCGTCACCTCCCGCACCGCGGCCGATTGCACTTTCCATGGCCCGCCGCCTACACTGTCGCCCTGCATTGCGGGTGTAGCTCAATGGTAGAGCTGTAGCTTCCCAAGCTACTGACGAGGGTTCGATTCCCTTCACCCGCTCCATCGCATGAAAAAGGGGACGGAGGGGATTAAGTCGTTAATGGCCACGCCGCCGGATACGACTTAATCCCCTCCGTCCCCTTTTACGTGCCGCGCGCTATGCTTCGCGCTTCCGCACGGCCCGGCCCCGATGAAACTCGCCATCCTTTCCCGCAACAGCAAGCTGTACTCCACCCGCCGCCTGGTGGAGGCCGCGCGCAGCCGGGGCCACACGGTGCGCGTGCTCGATCCGTTGCGCTGCTACATGCGCATCGCCGCCGATGGTTTCAGCATGCATTACAAGGGGCGGCCGATGACCGGGGTGGATGCGGTGATTCCGCGCATCGGCGCCTCGGTGACCCGCTACGGCACCGCCGTGCTGCGCCAGTTCGAACTGATGGGCGCGCGTACCCCCAATCCCTCCGATGCCATCCTGCGTTCGCGCGACAAGCTGCGCGCGCACCAGCTGCTGGCAGCCAAGGGCATCGACATGCCGATCACCGTGTTCGGCGACAACCCGGATGACACCGTCGACCTGCTGTCCATGCTGGGCCCGCCACCGCACGTGGTGAAGCTCAACGAGGGCACGCAGGGCAGGGGGGTCATCCTGACGGAAAAAGCGAGCGCGTCGCGCGGCATCGTCGATGCCCTGCGCGGTCTGTACGCCAACTTCCTGATGCAGGAGTTCATCGGCGAAGCCCAAGGCGCCGACCTGCGCTGCCTGGTGGTCGGTGACCAGGTGGTGGCGGCCATGCAACGCCAAGCGCCGGACGGCGACTTCCGCTCCAACCTGCATGCCGGTGGCACCGCGCAGCCGGCCAAGGCCAGCCGTGCCGAGGCGCAGGTCGCGGTGAGATCGGCCAAGGCGCTCGGGCTGAGCGTGGCCGGGGTGGACCTGATCCGCTCCGCGCGCGGTCCGCTGGTGCTGGAAGTGAACTCCACGCCGGGGCTGGAAGGGGTGGAGGGGGCGTGCAGGGTCGATATCGCCGGGCGCATCATTCAGCATGTCGAGAAAATCGTAAGTCGTTGAATTGTCGATCGAATAGCTTTCTCTTTGCGGATGAGACGCCGATTTAACGACCCTTTAATCGCCCCTGTCGTATCGTCCGTCAAACCGCAGCTCTGCCTCATCAGCAGGATCGGTATCGGGATATGAAACTTCAGACCCGGACGGAGACGTCCGGGTCTTTTTTATGCGACCGCCCACGCCGCCAGCGCCTCGCTTGATCGACCCGCCCATCGCTCGTACAGTTGGGTTTCGTTCATGGAGGAAGCACAGATGAAGTCAGTTCTGATTGCAGCATTCGCCGTTGCGTTCGGTGTGGCCGGTGTTGCCCACGCCAAGATTGATTCCAAGCCTGCCCGCGATTCCGCGCTGGTGCAGCTGGATGTCGAAGAATCCGTCGCCCAGCAGTTGGCTCGCGTGGAAGGGGCCCTGCACAGCGAGCAGTACAGCGAGATCGGGATGGAGGACAAGAGCAAGGTCAGCGCCGCCCTCGCACGCATCCGCGACAACCTGGGCGAGTACGAGACCGTGGAGCAGGCCAATCCGCAGGCCCGCACGGCGATCTATAACGACCAGGAGCTGATCAACACCATCCTGACCCGCGCCCATGCCGACAGCAAGATGGTCTGCCAGCGTGAACGCCTGACCGGCAGCAACCGCCAGACCCAGGTCTGCATGACCGTCGCCCAGCGTCGTGATGCCCGCAACAACGGCACCGAAGCGCTGCGCAACTACAACCGCATCAACCCGTACGAAGCGACGCGCTGATCGTCGCGCAAGCGCGGCCCAACACTGGCGCACGTGAACTCGCCTGTGCTGGTGTTGGGCTCCTTGCCTGCACGGCAGCGGTACTTTCCTCCCTTGATTCCACCATCACATGACTCTTACAGTCAGGGTTCTTTCAAGGAGGAGACCCGCATGAAAACGCTTCACGCCATGGCCTTTGCCATCGCCCTCGGCCTGACCAGCCTGTCAGCCCATGCCTACGTGCAGTCCGAATCGGCCGCCGGCAATACCCGGGCGCCGGTCCAGCTCAATGTGAAGGCATCTGCCCAAGAACAACTGGCGGGCGTGGAGCGCGCGCTGTACAGCGAGCACTACAGCGAAGTGAGCCTGGAAGACAAGAGCAAGGTCAGCGCGGCGATCAACCGCATCCGGACCCGGCTCGGCAATCACGACAGCGTCGAACAGACCACGCCACAGGCCCAGACCGACATCCTGAATGACCAGGCGGTGGTCAATACCATCCTCAGCCGGGCCCATGCGGACAGCCGCATGGTATGCCGTCGCGAGCGCGCCACCGGCAGCAACCGGCCGGAGCGGGTGTGCCTGACCGTGGCCCAGCGTCGCAAGATGCAGGAAGATTCCAAGGAAGGCCTGCGTCGCTTCCAGCACACCAATCGGTGACCTTGACGCTACCTGCGCGCGGTTTCGTGTGAAATGTTAATGCCCGGGTCTGTATGGTTGGCGTCAGCCGGCAACAGCCCCCGGGTCGCAACCTGCGGGTTGCGGCCATGCCGACCCCGGCACCCCATCATGAAACAGAGGTCCCAGTGCGAATTCTCGTCATCGAAGACAACAGTGATATTGCCGCCAACCTCGGCGACTACCTCGAGGACCGCGGCCACACGGTGGACTTCGCCGCGGATGGCGTAACCGGCCTGCACCTGGCCGTGGTGCACGAGTTCGACGCCATCGTGCTGGACCTCAACCTGCCCGGCATGGACGGCATTGAAGTCTGTCGCAAGCTGCGCAACGAAGCGCGCAAGCAGACCCCGGTGCTGATGCTGACCGCGCGTGACTCGCTGGACAACAAGCTGGCCGGTTTCGATTCCGGTGCCGACGATTACCTGATCAAGCCGTTCGCGCTGCAGGAAGTGGAAGTGCGCCTGAATGCGCTTTCGCGCCGCGGCAAGGGTGTGCAGACCCGCGTGTTGGAAACCGGCGACCTGGAATACAACCTGGATACGCTGGAAGTGCGCCGCCAGGGCAAGCTGCTGCAGCTCAACCCGACCGCATTGAAGATCCTGCAGGCGCTGATGGAAGCGTCACCGGCCGTGGTGACCCGCCAGGAGCTGGAAACCCGCGTGTGGGGCGAGGAGCTGCCGGACTCGGATTCGCTGCGCGTGCATATCCATGGCCTGCGTGCAGTGGTGGACAAGCCGTTTGAAGTACCGATGATCCAGACCCGCCATGGCATCGGTTACCGGATCGCCGCGCCGGATGCCTGAAAACGCAGCACCCAGGCGGGCACGCCGGCGCGGACCTTACCGTCGCCGGCTGCGCAGCCGCATCATCGTGTCCTTCGTGCTGTTGGGCTTCTGCCTGACCACGCTGTTTGCGTTCGCCACCAACTGGGCGCGCATGCGGGTGGAAAACCAGCTCGTCGAAGACGTGATGAATCGCAATATTGACGAATATGCGCGGCGTTTCGCGTCTGATTCCAGTCGTAACCCGGATCTTCCCGTGCAGCAGATGTTTGCCCGGCTGGTCAAGCCGGACCGCTTCGAAGCGCTGCGCCAGGAAGAACCCGACTGGTACGAATTCACCGACGGCATCCACAGCGTCAGTGGCACCGATGATAGCGGCCAGCCGTACTCGTACAAGCTCGCCGTGCGCAAGACACCCCAGGCGTGGTTCTTCCTTGCCTATGACATGACCGAAAGCCTGCGCGGGGAGACACAGCTCAACCGCGCGCTGTTCCTGTCGGTGCTGGTGTTCAGCCTGTTGTCGCTGGTGCTGGGCTGGTGGTCGGCATCGAAGGTGATGAAGCCGGTTTCGGACCTGGCCAAGCGGCTGCGGGCCTACCGTGGCGGCACCAGTGATCCCGAGCCGCTGGCCCCGCGCTTCCCGGACGATGAAGTCGGCCAGCTGGCGCAGGCGCTGGATGATTATTCCTCGCGGCTGACCGAAGTGGTGCAGCGCGACCGTGAGTTCAACGCCGACGTCAGCCATGAGCTGCGCACCCCGCTGGCGGTGATCCGCGGCGCCACCGAACTGCTGCTGACCCGACCCGGGCTGGACGAAAAAGTACTGCAGCGCCTGCAGCGCATCCAGCGTGCCGAACAGCAGTGCAGCGATCTGATCGGTGCGTTGCTGCTGTTGTCGCGCAACGAGCGCGGGCAGGGCACCAGCAACGTGGCGCGGGTGGCCGAACAGCTGCTCGATTCGCACCGTGCGCAGCTGGGCGGCAAGCCGATCACGCTGACCCTGGAAGGCGCCCGCGACGTGATCGTGGACGCGCCGGAATCCGCGTTGTCGGTGGCGTTGGGCAATCTGATCGGCAATGCGGTGAAGTATTCGCAGGACGGCGAAGTGCGGGTGAACGTCGGCAACAATGCCGTATCGGTGGCCGACAGCGGCCCCGGCCTGAGCGAAGAAGACGCCGCCAAACTGTTCCAGCGCGGCTACCGCGGCACGCATGCCGGCCACTCGCAGGGCGGCGGCATCGGCCTGTCGATCGTCAGCCGCCTGTGCGACCTGTACGGCTGGCAGGTAAGCGTGCGCCCCGGCGGCGACCGCGGCGTAGTGGCCACGCTGACCTTCGCCCCGAAGCTGCTCGGCTAGCCTGGAAATCGGTAGTGACGGCCGCCGGCCGTCAGCTCCTGCTTTTGCCCTTGCCCTTGGTGGGTGACGACCGTTGGTCGTCACGCCCTCTATTTGGTAGTGACGGCCGCTGGCCGTCAGGGTCCTGCCGCTGCGCTCGCCGAGCACGGCTCGGCGCTACCGTCCATTGTTTACCAGCTCGCACAGCTTGCACGCGTGCCGTACGCTTCAGGACAAGAGGACTGAAACAGGAGGCAGGATGCGCTGGAAAGCAGCAGCCGTGGCACTGGCCTGTGTAATAGCATCAGGTGCTGTTGCGTGGCGCTTACACCACGAAGAACCTTCTTCCAGAACGCCCCCGCTGAACGCCGCCGAATCAGCGCAGACGAAAGGCGTATCCGAACCGGCGCATGAAACGCAGGCAGTGGACGGCCCGACTCCCGTGGCCGAATCGCGGGCTACCGCGTTCTGGCGCAGCCAGCAGTCAGCAGACCTTTCAGCCCTGCAGTGGCAGGCTGACCAAGGCAATGCGATTGCCCAGCGTGAGCTCGGCCAAGCGTACCAGCGATGCTTTCCAGCGCTTGCGAGCCCAACGGACGACTACCTGCGAAGCGCGCGCAACATGGCAGCGAATCTCACGACTGCAGAAGAACGCGCGCTGCTCGCCGGGGCTGCACAATTTCGTCTCCAACAATGCCAGTCACTGGATGGTGGGCAGCGCGTTCCTGCAGAGGCGGCCGCGCTCTGGCTCGATGCCGCCGCAACGCGAGGGGACGTACCTGCGCAGGCGATGGCGGCGTTCCGGTCGTCGGGCGAAGGCAGGCCGGAGCGTGTTGCGGCCGCGTGGGAGCGCGCATTGCGGGAGGCCGATGGGCGCGCCCTGCATGCCCTGTTGGGCAGCGAAAACAGTGCCGGCTTTACCCGCCACCTTGGCACTGTGGTCAAGCCAAATGACGCCCTGGCGGTCATGTCGGTTGTTGCGTGCAGAATGGGAGAGGCCTGCCAACCTGGCGGAGAGGTGATGCTGGAACTCTGCCTCAACGCCTTCCACTGCAGCGACCGTAGTTTCGAGGAGTTGATTTTCCAGCCCGGTGAGCTTGGTGATCGAGAACTCGCGATAAGGGCGCAGATCGATTCCGTCGTGCGCGTCATCGGACGCATGCAGGCGGTAGATTGAGGCCCGGTCCAACGTGCGGCGCGGCCGGTTACTGGCCGGCCAGCGCCAGCTTCAAATAAGCCCCATGCAACCGCTCCACCTGCGCCTGCAGCGCATCCGGGTGACCCTCATTGGCCACCACGTCATCGGCCAACGCCAACCGCTGTGCCCGCGTGGCCTGCGCATCGATCATCCGCTGCGCCAGCACCGCATCATTGCCATCGCGCTGCATCAGCCGGGCAAGCTGCAGGGCCTCCGGCGCGTCCACCACCAGAATCCTGTCCAGCCACGCATACGCTTCCCGCCCACCGGCCTCGGTAAGCAGCGGGATCGCGGCAATGGCATAGGGGCTGGCTGCCTGCTCGCACTGGGTGCGCAGCAGCTCGCGGATGGCGGGGTGGGTGATCGCTTCCAGCGCCTTGCGTTCGGCCACATCGGCAAACACGTGGGCACGCAGCCGCGCGCGGTCCAGCGCGCCATCGCCCAGCAGCATGCCAGGCCCGAATCGTTCGGAAATCATCGCCAGCGCCGGGCTGCCCGGCGCCACCACCGCACGCGCGGCCAAGTCGGCATCGGCGACGGTCACACCCAGCGCCTCGAAGCGCCGGGTCACCTCGCTCTTGCCGGAGGCGATGCCCCCGGTCAGGCCGACAACGAACCGGCTCATCGCAGGCCGGCGTATCTCAGGTAGCCGTCAATCAACGGCTCGCCCCACATGAAGACCAGCCAGCCGGCGATGGCCAGGTAGGGCCCGAAGGGAATCGGCGTGGCGCGGTCACGGCCCCGGCTGTACAGCCAGATCGAGCCCACCACGGCCCCCACCACCGAAGACAGCAGGATGATCGGCAGCACGCCTTTCAGCCCGCACCACGCGCCCAGCGCGGCCAGCAGCTTGAAATCGCCGTGGCCCATGCCTTCCTTGCCGGTCAGCTGTTTGAAGATCCACCACACCGACCACAGCGACAGGTAGCCCACCAGCGCGCCCAGCAGGGCAGGTTTGGCCGGCATGTATAGATTGTCTACCGCGCCGATCAACCCCAGCCACATCAAAGGCAAGGTCAATTGGTCCGGCAGCAGCTGGGTGCGCATGTCGATGCCTGACAACGCCACCAGGAAACAGGACAGCACGATCGCACCAAAGCCCTGCCAGCCGAAGCCGAACTGCCACACGCTGGCGAGCACCAGCACGGCGGTCAGCAGCTCCACCAGCGGGTACTGGATGGAGATCGGCGCCTTGCAATGGCGACACTTTCCGCCCTGGATCACCCAACTGAACAGCGGGATGTTCTCGTACCACGACAGCTTGTGCTTGCAGTGCGGGCAGTGCGAAGGCTCCACTACGATGCCCGGCGGCGGCGGCTCGTAGATGTCCTCCTGCTCCAGCACCTCGTGCGCGTCGCGCTTCCACTGCCATTCCAGCCGCTTGGGCAGGCGCAGGATGACGACGTTGAGGAAGCTGCCGAGCAGCAACCCCAGGCCGGCCGCGGCGGGGTAGCCGAGGACCGGATGCTGGTCTAGAAATGCCATGTGTTATCCAACCACCGCGCCGAGTTTGAAGATAGGCAGGTACATACCGATCACCATACCGCCAACGACCACGCCAATGAAGACCATGATCATCGGTTCCAGCAGGCTGCTCAGCGCGTCGACCGCGTTGTTCACTTCCTGCTCGAAGTATTCGGCCACCTTGAACAGCATGGTATCCAGCGCGCCGGCCTCTTCGCCGATGGCCGTCATCTGCACCACCATGTGCGGGAAGATGTTGACCTGCTTCATCGCCATGTTGACCGGGTAACCGACCGATACGTCATCGCGCATGCGCAGCACGGCCTCTTCGTAGACCTTGTTGCCGGTGGCGCCGGCGACGATGCCCAAAGCCTCCACCAGCGGCACGCCGGCCTTGAAGGTCACCGCCGTGGTACGGGCGAAGCGGGCGATGGAGCTGTTGTGCATGATCTGGCCGATCACGGGCACCTTCAGGATAAGGCGATCCATGGCGTGTTGCATTTTTGGCGAGCGTTTGTAGGCCATGATTGAGCCCACTATCGCTGCGATCAGCACCATCAAAATCAGCCACCACCATGCCGTCATGAAGCGAGACATGTTCACGATCATTTGAGTGAAAGCGGGAAGCTCCGCGCCGAAGCCGGCAAATACTTCTTCGAACTGCGGAACGACGAACAGCAACAAAATCGAGGAGACGATCAATGCAACGGCCATGACCATCGCAGGGTAGAAAAGCGCCTTTTTGATCTTACCCTTGAGTGCTTCAATGTTCTCTTTGTAATTAGCGACCGTGTCCAGCACGGTTTCAAGAACACCCGCACCTTCGCCTGCTCTTACAAGGTTGCGGTAGAGCTCATCGAACTGCACCGGATGACGGCTAATGGCTTCATGTAGCGAGGAGCCACCTTCAATGTCTGCGCGGATGCTATCAACCATCTTCTTCATCCGCGGGTTCTTGTGGCCCCCGCCAATGATTTCTAGCGACGACACGATGGGCACGCCAGACTTCATCATGGTCGCCATCTGGCGGCTGAAGAAGGCGATGTCCTTTGGAGACACCGGCTTGCCAGCTTGGCCGAACAACGGCTTGCTCTTCGCCTTTACTACCTTGGGCGTTATGCCCTGGCGCCGCAGTTCGGCCTTGAGCAGGTTGGCATTCTTCGCCAGCTGCTCGCCTTTCATCTTGACGCCACGCTTGTCGGTCCCCTCCCAGACAAAAGGCGCCAGCTCCATAGTGTTGCGCACTACGGGCTCTTTTCTGATCGCACTGCGACTTGCTGACATTTTGAGCTCCCCGGCCTGCCATCCCCAGCAGGCATCTAGCCGCAGATGCTAGCGGATTCCAGTCGTTCTGGGCAGTCCAGTGGGGGGTGACGCGCTTAGGGCGTCGAGATGGGCAAAAGGTGACGTGCTGCGTCACATTGCTGGGGCCATCGCAGAACCTGGAATCAGGGCTTCCCAATCGGGGAAATGCTGGCATCATTGCCGCCGGGAAGATGAGGAGGGCGTGCCGGGGAAGTTGGCACGCAACCTGCGTAGTTTTCCTCTGCAAGGTGCTGCGGCCCGCTCAACCGGTGGGACTACCGGCTCCGGCAGCAGTTCCTTTCCACACCACCTAATTCCTTGGGGACGTAAAAATGAAGAACCAGAAGGGCTTTACCCTGATCGAACTGATGATCGTCGTCGCGATCATCGCCATCCTGGCTGCCATCGCTCTGCCGGCTTACCAGGACTACACCATTCGCTCGCGCGTCTCTGAAATGGCCGTTCTGGCGTCCGGTGCAAAGGCGACCATTGGCGAGAACATCGCCAGTGAGAATGCCATCAATGACAATGCCTGCCGTGGCGTGGCTACCTTCAACACCCCTACTAACAACACCGCATCGCTGGCCTGCGCCGCTGGCGTTGTGACCGTGACCGGTACCACGAAGGCTGCTGGTGTTGTGCTGGTTTACACCCCGACGCTGGTGGCAGCTGGTACCAACTGGGCTTGCTCCTCGGCCAGTGACGACAAGTACCTGCCGGCTGAATGCCGCTAATTGATTGATTCTGCAGCTTTAGCCGCAGACTTGCGATCGAAAGAAGGGTCCTGCCATGCAGGGCCCTTTTTTTTATGCTTCTGGAGTGTGTCGCTTCGATCTTGCGTAATGCTCAGCCCAGCTGAGCGGATTCGCTTATTAAACTGAACTGTAGGCGATCGACAAATCAGCGAGAGATGCATTGGAAAACCAGCGAACCAGAGCCCTCTACCTCCTCCCCATCTTCATTCTCTCCGGCTTCGCGGGCCTCATCTACCAATCCCTGTGGAGCCAGTACCTCGGCCTGTTCCTCGGCCATTCGTCCCACGCCCAATCCCTGGTCCTGATGCTCTTCATGGGCGGCATGGCCCTCGGCGCATGGTGGGCAAGCCGTCGCAGCACTGACTGGCGCTACCCGCTGCTCGCCTACGCGGCCATCGAACTGCTGATCGGCCTGCTCGGCCTCGCCTTCGATGGCATCTTCCAGGGCGTCACCGGCTGGGCATACGCTCACCTACTGCCCGGCCTTGACGGGCAGGGCGCCACGGCATTGCGCTGGACTATCGCCACGGTGCTGGTGCTGCCGCAGTGCATCCTGCTCGGGGCCACTTTCCCGCTGATGAGCGCTGGCTACCTGCGTGTGCAGCCACACGCGCAGGGAGAAGTGCTGGCCGGGTTGTACTTTGCCAACAGCATTGGTGCGGCGGCGGGGGCGCTGGCGTCCACGTATCTGTTGTTGCCGGCGCTGGGGTTGCCGGGCGCGGTGATGGTGGCGGGTGCGTTGAATGTGCTGGTGGCGGTGCTGATTTATCCGTTGGCGCGGGCTGGGGAGTCGGCTGCCGGGTGTCGAGCGAGCTCAACACTACCTGGTGGGCAGGGGGAGTCGGCTGTCGGGTGTCGAGCAAGCTCGACACTACCTGGTGGGGCGGGGGATTTTGAGGGAGGGTGTCGAGCAAGCTCGACACTACCTGTCGGGCGAGATCGAACGGTGGGGACGGTGCTTTGTATTGCGCTGCTTACCGGGGCCAGTTCGTTCGTTTATGAAATTACGTGGGTGCGCATGCTGTCGCTTGCGCTGGGTACTACGCTGCATTCCTTTGAACTGATGCTGGCTGCGTTCATTGCCGGCATTGCTTTTGGCGGCCTGTGGCTGCGTCATCGGGCGGACCGCATGGCCTCGCCGCTACGGGCGGCGGGCTGGGTGCAGGTGCTGATGGGCTTGGCTGCGCTTGCATCGATGTTCGTCTATGCGCAGGCGTTCGAGTGGGTCGGCTGGCTGATGCGGGTGATTGTGCGCAGTGCGGAGGGCTACGGGTTGTACAGCGTGGCCAGTGCGGTGATTGCGGTACTGGTGATGTTCCCGGCGGCGTTTTTCGCGGGCATGACGCTGCCGTTGTTGACGCTGGCGCTGCTGCGGCAGGGGCGCGGGGAGAAGGTCATCGGGCAGGTGTATGCGTTCAATACAGTGGGCGCGATTGTCGGTGTGCTGGCGGCGGTGCATGTGCTGATGCCGATGTTGGGGCTGAAATACGCGTTGCTGGTGGCGGCGGTGGTGGATGTGGGGTTGGGGGTTTGGTTGTTGTGGCCTGGTGGGGTTATGGGGGTTGGGGCAGGAGCAGGATCAAAAGCGTGGCGACCAACGGTCGCCACCCACCAAGAGCAAGAGCAGGTCGCCACCCACAGAGGTGCTTTGCTTGCCGTGGGGTTGGGAATCGCCGGTGTGATCGCAGCGGTGGCGCTGGTGCGGTTTGATCCGCTGGTGCTCAGTTCTTCGGTGTACCGGCATGGCGGTGCGCGCTTGCATGACAGCGCGAAGATGCTGTTCTTCAAGGACGGGCAGACCGCTACGGTATCGGTGTTCGAGACTGATCGCGGGGCGGGGCCGGTGCGCTCCATCGCCACCAACGGCAAGGTGGATGCGGGCATGACAGTCAGCGTGGACCAGGAGCCGAGCGGTGATGAATCCACCATGGTGCTGCTCGGTGCGTTGCCGCTGGCGCTCGGCCATGGCTTCGAGCGGGTGGGGGTGATCGGATTCGGTTCCGGACTCACCACGCATACGTTGCTTGGCGATCCGCGCGTCGGCCAGGTGGATACGGTGGAGATCGAACCGGCCATGGTGGAGGGCGCCAAGCTGTTCGGTGATCGCGTTTCGCGCGCGTATACCGATCCGCGTTCGCATATCGTCATCGATGATGCCAAGGCGCATTTTGCCGGCAGTGGGCGCCGCTACGACCTGATCATTTCCGAGCCCTCCAATCCGTGGGTGGGCGGCACGGCGTCGTTGTTCAGCGATGAGTTCTACGCGTTCGTGCCGGGCCAGCTCAACGACGGCGGCCTGTTCGTACAGTGGCTGCAGCTGTATGAAATCACCCCGGAACTGGTGTCCTCCGTGCTGGATGGACTGGTGGATCATTTCAGCGATGTGCGTGCCTATCTGGCGAATGATTCGGACTTGATCATCGTGGCCACGCCGAAGGGAAGACTGCCCGAGCTCAATGCAGGTGTGTTTGAACATCCGGCGCTGCGTACGGAACTGGCGCGCGTGGGTGTGCACGGACTGGATGACCTGCGCGATACGTACGCGATGGGTGATGCGGCGCTGCGTGCTTACCCGGCGCTTTATCCTTCGCCGCGTCATTCTGATTACCACCCGATCCTCACCTTGCGCGCGCCGGTGGCGCGTTTCCAGCAGGGGTATGTGGGGGACGTGGAATCGATCATGACCGCTCCCTGGCCGCTGACCCGTGCGTGGGGCGGGCCTGAGCCGCGCGTACCCCCGGCGGAAGGCGCCCAGCTGAACCTGCAGGTGCTGCAACGTCGCAGCACTGCCTATCTGTTGTCGCAGCGGCTGCAGCACGGCGCGGATCTGCCGGGCGGTGGCGACCATGCGTTGGCCGATGCGCTGCGTGCCTTGGGTGAGCGCTGTGAGCTGGAGATCACCCCCCTGGAAACGGCCGGGCTGGTGTTCTTCCTGGCCGGTGAAACCGTGCCGTTCCTGCCACCTGCCGAGCGCGAGGCGCTGTGGGTGCGGCCGACGTGGCGGCCATGTCCGCTGCGCGATCCTACGGTCATCGATGCGCTGGCGCTGGTGTCTGCTGCGGCCACCGATGATCATGCGCAGGTTCTGGAAAGCGGCCAGCGCCTGCTGGAAGGCCCGCACAGTGTTGGGCTGCTGGCCGATGCGCGATCGGGTTATTACCTGTTCGGGGCGATGCAGTACGCGGCGTGGGCGAGCGGCGATACGGTGCTGGCGCGGGCATTGTCGGATCGCTATTGGAACTCGCTCGGTACCGATGCGCGGGCCAGCGGGCGGTTGAGGTTGCTGACCTATATGGCGGCGTTGGGGAAGCAGGAAAGGTAGCGCCGAGCCGTGCTCGGCGAGCGAAGCGGTAAAGGCAAAAGCATGACGACCAACGGTCGTCACCCACCCAGGCAGGAGCTGACGGCCAGCCGCCGTCACTACCGCAGAGCAGGTAGGTGTCGAGCTTGCTCGACACTTGGGCGAGGCTGGGTGTCGAGCAAGCTCGACACTACGGGAAGGTCGGCGTGTCGCGGTAGGCGTGGCTTCGCTTCGGTGCGAGCACGCGGAACGAGTTCGAGATGGGGCCGACGGCCGTGCTGAGTGCGTGGCCTGCCGCGCATCGCTTTTGCAGTTTCGCCCATGTACGCAAGCGCTTACGGCTGATGCTATGGACACGCTGGCGACGAAGAGCGTCAGCCGGGATTGCCATCCTGCAAGAATCAAGCTTTTTGCCTCTGTTTTGCCCTTTGGGCACGGCGGAGAATGCGCTGCATCGCGTGCCGGTCTCATGGCGGGCGATGTGGGGGATCCCTGATCCGCCGGGCTTTTCCTGCTTGATTCTCCGGTATGGCAACCCGCATCGCCCGCCACCTTGCGCCTCGGCGCAGGTGGCCTCAAGCCGTGTGAGGTACGCAGATGGAATCGCATTACCCCCTTGCCGCCAAGCGGCTGTACGCCCTGCTGGGCGACAAGATGCTCGACTTCCCACCGCACTTCATCGAACGCCTGGAACGGCGGTTGGAAGCGTCTGAAACTTCGCGCACCAACAAGCACGTAGTGGTCCCATTGCGCTTGGTTTCAGACGTCGATGCCGAGGCAGCGCCAACCGGCAGCGACGGCCCTGAGGAGCCCCAGCGCGCCGCGCTGGTCGCCGTTCCCCTTCGCACCCTGCAGGCGTTGGCATCGATCTTCGAAGTCCTGCATGCGGTGCACCTGGGTAAGCAGGATGTGCAGTCGGAAGGTTGTGTCACCAGCTTGATGGTGGAGGGGCTGATCCTCTCCGGACGCGACCTGGTGCGTTCATCGGCCGATGCCATGTGGATCCCGCCATGACGCCCTGCGAGCGTGCCAACGCCCGCGCGGCCAACCCGCGCTCCGCCGAGACGGCCGAGTATCTGGATGCCCGCCTGCACATGGCCAATTATGAGGAATCCACGTTCGCGCGCTCGCTGCTGCTGGCAGCCGAGCTGCACGGCATCCAGCATGCGGCACGCGAGTGCGGGCTGAGCGACGAAGCCATGCGCCGGCAGTTGAACGGTACCCGTCCCCTGTACTTCGACAGCGTGCTGGGCGTGTCGCGGGCGCTGGGTCTGCAGCTGCGGGTGGAGGTTGTTTGAGGGGGGACTATATTGACCCGGCACCCGGGCCGTTGATGTCGGTGCAGAGATGGATCCGTCTGGAGGTGCCCAGGGGCACCCTCACAACCTGATTTTCAACGTGATCCGCAGCGGCCCAGTGGCGCGCGTGTCCCACGGCTCACGAAGTCAGCGATGCGGGGGACTGCTTGGAGCCTGATTGTTGCGGCTAGCCACGCCGCCCAACTCATGTTCCGCGGCCAAAGCCAGATACGCCGATCGGGACATACGCCGCAACGCCGCTGCTTCATCGATCCTACCCACCAGGTACTCTGGCAGGCTGATATTCAAGCGTACTGCTCTCGTGCTGAGCTTGGACAGGTCGACATCAATCAGCATCCAGAAGCCACCGGTGTATTCGTCGCTCTGGCTGTAGCGATCCAATTGCGATGCGGGCCCAGGGCCGGCTGATTCGCCTTCATACATCGCTTCTACTGCCTCTTGCACCATGCGTGGTATATCGGCTGCTTCGTCGGCCGCAGAGAAGACGCCAGGAAGATCAGGAATGGTGATGCCGTAGGCGGCGCCTGGTTCGTGGTGGACGTATACGGGATAGAACATCAGGTCCTCCATCCGGGCATGGGAGTATTAGCCCAGATGCTCCCTTGCTACACAAGTCTACACAACAATTTTCAAGAATTCCTCAATCACGTACGCGAGCCGGCTGCATGGACCATGAGCTCCGAGCAGCACGCTACCCGGCGGCGTTGTCTGATCGGCGTTGGTTCGTGAAAGCGCAATCGAGGTGGGGTGTCGAGCAAGCTCGACACTACGGTGAGCGCGGTGAAATCGGCGGTCTCAGGGTAAGATGGAGCCTGCTGCAGGGGGAGCCAGCAGCGGACCAATATGCAGCTGTACGGGGCGGGATGCGCCGGGCGGCACACAATGAGGAACCGCATGAACGCAGTCGCCACCGCAAATCTCGTCGGTATCACCGGTATTGCCCGTCGGCTGGTCCAGGACGGGGCGCTGGATGAAGCCGGCGCACGCGATGCGATGGCCAAGGCGACCGCCGCGCGGTTGCCGCTGCCGCAGTGGTTCGCGCAGAACAAGGTCGTCACCGCCGCCCAGCTGGCCGCGGCCAATTCGCTCGAATTCGGCATGCCGCTGTTCGATGTCGGCGTGTTCGATGCCAACCAGAGCGCGATCAAGCTGGTCAGCGAAGAGCTGCTGCGCAAGCACCACGTGCTGCCGCTGTTCAGGCGCGGTGGCAAGCTGTATGTGGGCACCAGCGACCCGACCCATTCCCTGGATGAAATCAAGTTCCACACCAACCTGGTGGTGGAACCGATCCTGGTGGACGAAGACCAGATCCGCCGCACGCTGGAACAATGGCAGACCAGCCACGATTCGATGTCCTCGCAGATGGGCGACGACGACGAGGGCATGGCCAATCTGGAAATCGGTACCGATGACGACAACAGCGCCGGTGATTCGGGAATCGACGCCAAGGGCGATGACACCCCGGTGGTGAAGTTCGTCAACAAGGTACTGGTGGATGCGATCCGCAAGGGCGCCTCGGATATCCATTTCGAGCCCTACGAAGACGATTACCGCGTGCGCCTGCGCATCGACGGCCTGCTGAAGATGGTGGCGCGTGCGCCGGTGAAATTGAACCAGCGCATCGCCGCGCGCCTGAAGGTCATGGCGCAGCTGGATATCGCCGAAAAGCGCGTGCCGCAGGACGGGCGCATCAAGCTCAACCTGAGCAAGACCAAGCAGATCGACTTCCGCGTCAGTACCCTGCCGACGCTGTTCGGTGAAAAGGTGGTGCTGCGTATCCTGGACGGCAGTGCGGCCAAGCTGGGCATCGACAAGCTGGGTTACGAACCGGACCAGGAGAAGCTGTTCAAGGACGCCATCCACAAGCCCTACGGCATGGTGCTGGTGACCGGCCCGACCGGTTCGGGCAAGACGGTTTCGCTGTATACCGCGCTGGGCATCCTGAACGATGAAACGCGCAATATCTCCACCGCCGAAGACCCGGTGGAAATCCGCCTGCCCGGTGTCAACCAGGTGCAGCAGAACAACAAGCGCGGCATGACCTTCGCCGCGGCACTGCGTTCGTTCCTGCGCCAGGATCCGGACATCATCATGGTCGGCGAAATCCGCGACCTGGAAACCGCCGAGATCGCGATCAAGGCCGCGCAGACGGGCCACATGGTGCTGTCCACGCTGCATACCAACGATGCGCCGCAGACCATCGCGCGCCTGATGAACATGGGTATCGCGCCGTACAACATCACCAGTTCGGTGACGCTGGTGATCGCCCAGCGCCTGGCTCGCCGGCTGTGCAACAACTGCAAGCGCCGCACCGAACTGCCGGCCCACGCGCTGCTGGCCGAAGGCTTCACCCAGGCCCAGCTGGATGCGGGTATCGAGCTGTATGAAGCCGTTGGCTGCGATGAATGCACCGAAGGCTACAAGGGTCGTACCGGTATCTACCAGGTGATGCCGATGACCGATGAGATTTCCACGATCATCCTGGCCGGCGGCAATGCGCTGCAGATCGCCGAAGCCGCCCAGGCGATCGGGGTGAACGACCTGCGCCAGTCGGCGCTGGTGAAGGCGAGCAAGGGCGTGACCAGCCTGGCCGAGATCAACCGCGTCACCAAGGATTGACGGTAGTGACGGCCGCTGGCCGTCAGCTTCAGGGATTGACGGCCAGCGGCGGTCACTACCCCCCCCGCCGTCACGACTGTGAATGATTTCACCTGCAACTGTCATCGGGATCGTGTCTAATACGACTCCCCACCGCGACACCCCACGCTCATGTCCCTCCAATCCCATGGCCCCGCGCCGTGCGACGACGCTGACGGCCACCTCGTCACCGCTGGTCCGCTGACGCCGCCGCCGGATATCGCCGGCACCCCGCAGGACGACCGCGCGCTGCGCCATTCCCATGCCGAAGACGTGCAGGGCATGGTGCTGGCAACGCTTGTGGCCTCGTTGGGCCTGGCGATCTTCGCCAAGGGCGGGCTGATGATCGGCGGCATGGCCGGGCTGGCCTTCCTGATCCATTACGCTGCCGGCTGGAACTTCGGGCTGGTGTTCGTGCTGGTCAACCTGCCGTTCTACTGGGTGGGCGTGCGCCGGATGGGCTGGGAGTTCACCCTGAAGACCTTCGCGGCGGTCACCGCCTGCGGCATCCTGACCGACCTGCTGCCGCGCTGGGCGGATTTTGCCCATATCGCGCCGTTGTATTCGGCGCTGGTGGGCGGTGCGCTGGCCGGGCTGGGCATTCTGTTCTTCATCCGCCACCGCGCCAGCCTGGGCGGCATTGGCATCCTGGCGGTGTACCTGCAACGGACGCGTGGCTGGAGTGCCGGCAAGGTGCAGATGAGCTTCGATGCGATGCTGATGCTCGTGGCATTCAGCGTGCTGTCGCCGATCCAGGTGATGTATTCGGCCATCGGCGCGGTGGTGCTCAGCCTGGTGCTGATGTTCAACCATCGCCCGGGCCGGTACATGGGCGTTTGAGGCAACGATCGACGCGAGAAAACTGATGGCCAGCGGCCGTCGCTACCGGGTGGATCGCCGCGCCGGGGCGAAAGGCCGCCGAGCATGGCTCGGCGCTACCGGGTGGGTCGCGGCGCCGGGTAGTGACGGCCGCTGGCCGTCATCCCCGTTGGTCAACGCGACGGTTGGGACCAGGCCGGTTTCAGTTCCAGGATCCGCTTCTGCACCGGGCAGTCGTCGGCGTGGGCGCCTTTCAAGTAGCCCAGGCTCATCAGGAATTCGCCGGTGATCTCCCCGCCGGTGAACCGGAAGGTCTTCTTGAACAGCTTCACCCAGCCGGCCTTGTCCAGCGGGTGGTGCGCGTCCAGCCATTCCACGAAGCCACCATGGCTGGCACGCAGGCCCTGGATGACCTGCGCATTGTGGATGGCGGCCAGCACTTTCAGCCGGTTGCGGATGATGCCTGCGTCGCCCAGCAGGCGGTCGATATCCGGCTGTGCGTAGGCCGCCACGGTGTCCACGTCGAAGCCGTCGTAAGCGCGGCGGAAGCCTTCGCGCTTCTTCAGGATGGTTTCCCAGCTCAGCCCGGCCTGGTTGATTTCCAGCAGCAGACGCTCGAACAGCTCGGCTTCTGCGCGCTGCGGGAAGCCGTATTCGTGGTCGTGGTAATGCCCGTGGACCGGGTGGCCCGGCGCGATGCTGCAGTATCCGCTCATGGTGCTTCCCCAGGTTCTTTGGCCAGGTTGCCGATACTGGACGGGGCGCTGCCTTCCACTACCAGTTCCGGCCAGCGCGGCGCTTTCAGCGTCAACCGGCCACCGCGCAGGGCCGCCTCGATGGCGGCGGCCTGCGTGTCGGTTTTCTCGCGCAGGAACGCATAGGAGCCCACCGTCCACCAGCCGGCCGTACCAGATGCGTGCAGCTGGCAGTAAGCACCGGAGCGTGCGATGAGACCACACAGCAGCACGTCGGCCTGACCGTCGCCATCGAAATCACGGGTGGTGACCAGGCAGCGCGCGTCGGCCTCCAGGCAGCCGCCTGCTTCCACCTTGCGCGCCACCATCGCGTCCCACCAGCTGTCCGGGGGCGTGGCGGAGCCTTCGGCCAGCACCAGCCGCTTGCGCAGCGCGGCCAGGTCGCGGATGCCATCGTCGATCACCTGCTCCCCGCCGCCCCAGTACGCCGTGCGCGCCAGGGCCTGGGTGGCCACGCTGGCCGCCCGCGCATCGGCAGTAAAACGGGGATCCTGCTGCAGGTCGCGCAGTGTCGCCACGCCCCGCCGGCCGAGGTCGAAGCGCAGCATCATCGCGTCCGCCGTGGTGATGCCATCAGGGTTGGCCAGCAGGCGTGCCTGCTGGCTGGCGACGGTGATCCGTACCGGGTCCAACAGCGGCGAACTGGCCAGCAGCGCCGCGCCCAGCACCCCCCAGCACATGATCCGGTTGGCCGGCTCCAACCGCTGCAGCCAGCGCCCGCGACCGAACGGGGCCAGTGCATAACCGAGCGCATAGCCGGTCACCAGCACCGCGATCAGCAATGCCCAGAAACGCTCCAGGGTCCAGCCGTACTGGCCGATGCGCAGCCACACCGCGTACAGCGCCAGCGCGGACAGCACCGGCAGCGCCAGCAGGCTGGCTTCCACCAGCCGGCGCAGCCAGCGCGGGTAGGGCGGCTGGTCGTTGTCATGCTGGTACACCGCGTTGGTGAAGGTGACCAGCAGCAGCGCCAGCACCAGCAGCAGCGAGGCGGCCGACCGGGTCTCCCACAGCGGCTGCAGCCCGGTGAACGGCAGGCTCAGGGTGAAGATCACGGTGATGAAGGACAGCAACGGCAGCAGCCCCCGGCACACCGCGAACAGCACCTGGCGGGTGATCTGGATGGCGCGTTGCTGGGTGCGCCCGATCAGGATGCCGAAGCCGGCCAGGGTGCCGGTGGCCAGCGCGATGAAGGCATCTTCGCGGAACAATTCGGTGAAGAACGTGATCTTCAGCAGGCCGAACAGGGACGCCCACAACCACAGCAGCAACCAGGTCAGGCCGGTGAACAGCAGCGCCAGCGCCAGGGTCAGGCCGTTCTGCCAGGCGCGTTCGAACAGCGCATCGTAGCTGGCGCGCCAGTGGCCGTGCTGCAGGCGGTGCTGCCACCACGGCAGGCTGATGAAGGTGGCGATCGCCATCGCCAGCGAGAACGGCATGCGCAGCGGTTCTGATCGCAGGCCGGGTTCTCCTTCCAGGTTCCAGCCGATCCAGCTGGCCAGCCCCAGTACCACCACCGATGCCAGCAACGCGTGCAGCCACAGCCGACGGTCACGCAGGTCCACCACGGTCAGTGCGATGGCGCTGGGAACGCTGAGCACCCACGCATACCAGCGATAGCGCGATCCGACGTCCTGCAGCGGCCAGCTTCCGTCGAGCTGCTGCGCCAGATACAACAGCAGGCCCTGCAGCAGGGCGATCAACACAATGGCACTTCGGGTGGATGGGGGCAGCGTCGTGCTGGGGGACATCGCAGGCTCCTTGCTCGGTGGCCGCCATCCTACCGTCTCACGCGCCTGCACACGGCCCAGCGGTTAGAATGCAGCCATGTCCGAGATTTCGACTTCCCTTGCCCATCACCTGCTGGTCGCGCTGCCCTCCTTGGCCGACGAGCCCTTCGCCCGCAGCGTCGCGCTGATCTGCCAGCACGACCAGAACGGTTCCATGGGCGTGCTGGTCAACCAGCCCTCGGACTACACCATCGGTGAAGTCCTGGCGCAGATGGACATCACCACGGATGACGACGAACTGCGCCAGCGGCCCGTGCTTAACGGCGGCCCGGTGCACCCCGAACGTGGCTTCGTCATCCACGACGATGCGCGTCCGTGGGAGTCCAGCCTGCTGGTCGGCGAAGGCGTGTACCTGACCACCTCGCGCGACATCCTGGAAGCGATGGCGCGCGGTGAGGGGCCGGCCAATGCGCTGGTCACCCTGGGCTGCGCCGGCTGGGGCGAAGGCCAGCTGGAAGGCGAACTGGCCGACAACAGCTGGCTGACCGTGCCGGCCGACGCCGACCTGCTGTTCCGCACCCCGTACGAGCAGCGCTGGCAGGGAGCTGCCGCGCGCATCGGCGTGGACCTGTTCCGGCTGACCGATTACAGCGGCCATGTCTGAGCCGGCGGCCATCCGCCGCGACGGCACCGTGCTCGGCTTCGACGTGGGCTCGCGCCGCATCGGCGTGGCCATCGGCAGTGCCTTCGCCGCGCATGGGCGCGCGGTGGCGGTGATCGACGTGCACGGCAGTGGCCCGGACTGGGGCGCGGTGGAACGCCTGATCAAGGAGTGGAGTCCGGACGGCCTGGTGGTGGGTGACCCGCTCACCCTGGACGGCCAGGACCAGCCCAACCGCAAGCGCGCGCAGGGCTTTGCCCGCCAGCTGCGGGAACGTTTCAAGCTACCGGTGGCGATGATCGACGAGCGTTCCAGTTCGGTCGAAGCCGCGCGCCGGTTTGCCGTCGAACGCGCCGAAGGGCGCAAGCGCCGCCGCGATGCCGCTGCCCTGGATGCGGTGGCCGCTGCGGTGATCATCGACCGCTGGCTGTCTTCACCGGACGACGCCACCCCCATTCCCTGACCTGCCGACCGCCTGCCCATGACTGCCTCGCAACTCGATTCATCCGGACGCCTGCGCCACCTGCTCACCCTGCAGGGCCTGCCACGCGAAACCCTGCTGCAGTTGCTGGACCGCGCCGGCCAGATCCGCGATGCGGCCGTTGGACGGGTCGGCAACAAGCGCGCGGTACTGGCTGGTTCGGCGGTGTGCACGCTGTTCTTCGAGCCGTCCACGCGCACCCGCAGCTCGTTCCAGCTGGCCGCGCAGCGGCTGGGCGCGGACGTGCTGAACTTCGATGCGTCCACCTCGTCCACCCGCAAGGGTGAGACCGCGACCGACACGCTGCGCAACCTGGAAGCGATGGGCGTACGCGGCTTCGTGGTGCGCCATCCGGACGACGGCGCGGTGGCGGCACTGGCCGCGGCGGCAGGTGAGGGCACCGCGCTGATCAATGCCGGCGACGGCCGCAGTTCGCACCCCACCCAGGGTCTGCTGGACATGCTGACCCTGCGCATGGCCAAGGGCAGTGATTTTTCGAAGATGAAGGTGGTGATCGTCGGCGACGTAAAGCATTCGCGCGTGGCCCGCACTGACCTGCACGCGCTGCGCACGCTGGGCGTGGGCGAGATCCGCGTGTGCGGCCCGCAGTCGCTGCTGCCAGACGATGACACGCTGAAGGGGTGCGTGGTCGGCCAGGACTTCGATGAGATGCTGGAAGGCGTCGATGCGCTGATGATGCTGCGCCTGCAGCGCGAGCGCATGGAAGAAGGGCTGGTGCCATCGCTGGAGCAGTACCACCAGCAATACGGCCTGCACGCCGCCCGCCTGGCCCGCGCCGGCAAGGATGCCGCGGTGCTGCACCCCGGCCCGATCAACCGCGGCGTGGAAGTCACCGACGAAGTGGCCGACGGCCCGCAGTCGTGGGTACTGCGCCAGGTCGCCAACGGCGTCGCCGTGCGCATGGCCGTACTGGAAACGTTGCTCGGCTGAAGGTAATGACGGCCGCTGGCCTGGTAGTGACGGCCGCTGGCCGTCAATCGACCCCCCAAACGCACCACGCAAACGGATACTCCCCGATTGCACACGCCAGCCCGGCACGCACCGGGTTGGCGAGGATATATCTCGCCTGCCGTTCAAGCGATTCATCATTCCTCACCGCATGATCGAAATACCCCGCTTGCCACACGCGCCCCACGGTTCCGCTCATGCGATTGAGCGCCAGCGCGCTCGATGACTTTACGCGTCGGGCAAGTTGCGCAAGCGTTCCCGACTTCAGTTCCAGCATCCAGTGCATGTGGTCCGGCATCACGACCCAGGCAAGCGAGCACACGCGTCCCTGAGTCTGCATTTCATGGAATTGATTGATCACGCAATCGGCCGAGGCTTTTGTCAGGAACCTGCGTTGTCGCGCGTGGCATGTAGTACTCAGGACGTAAACCTGCCCGGGGAGGGACCGTCGTCCGCGATTCAGTTGTTCACTGCTCATGCGCCATCGTGCGATGGAGGGAGGTGCGTTGGAGTAGGGGGAGCGGGCAGGCTGGGGTCAGCGCGTGGTGCTTTGACGGCCAGCGGCCGTCACTACCGAGCGTCGATGCTGCGTTGTCAGCGCTTCTGCGCCAGGAGCCAGGTCCACATCGCGGTATCGGCATAGGTGGCGTCCCAGGCGTTGTGGTTGCCTTCGGGATACTCGGTGTAGCGTGCGTCCGCAGCACCGACGGCCTTGAATGCCGCATGCAGCTTGCGGTCATCGTCGGGCAGCACGACATCATCTTTCGCACCATGGAACATCCATACCGGCACGTTCTTCAGGCGCTGGGCCAGCGCGGCGTAGGGGTCTGCTTCGTTGGCGACGGCGGCGACGAAAAGGGTCTGGCGTTCTTCGCGCGGGGCGATCACCGCGCCACATACCGGCACGATGGCTGCGAACCGGTCCGGCGCGGAAAGCGCGATGTTCCAGCTGCCATAGCCGCCCATCGACATGCCGGTCAGGTACTGCCGCGACGGATCCGCCGGGAACTCGGCCAGCGTGGCATCCAGTGCCGCCAGCGCGACGCGGTTGTTCAGGCCGTCCCATTCCTGCCGGTTGGGCACCTGCGGCAGCACCACCAGCGCCGGGAAGGTGCTGGCGTGCTCGCGCAGGTACGGTCCGATGCCCGCCGTGGTCTGCTTCATGCCATCGCGGCCGCGCTCACCGGACCCATGCAGGAACAGTACCACCGGCAACGGCCCGGCCGCGCGCACGGCATCGGCGGGCACGAACACCTGGTAACGGGACACGTGGCCGTCCACGGTAACGCTGCGCGATTCAAATCGCCCAGCCGCGGGGTCCGGCGTGGTGGCACAACCGACCAGCGACATCAGCAGGGTGGCGGCAATGGTGAAGCGCAGCAGCAGGCGATGCATGACAAATCCTGGCAGGATGAAAACGCTTCCATCCTAGCGGCCTGCGCATCCGCCGGCATCGTGCAGTGCATCAGTCCGGGCGCGGGAAACTGGCGATGATCTCCAGCTGCTGCTGGGCTTCTTCATTGCCCGAAGCCGCAGCGGCCTGCACCTGGTCGATATCTGGATGGACCACGATCAGCAGCGGGTTTTCGCACACCGGGCAGTCGTACTCGGTCACGTCCTCGGCCAGTTCCATCACCATCGCGCGCGAGCTGCCTTTCCACTCGCAGGCTGCGCAGGTGTGCTGCTGGTCGCGCCAGCCGGCCTGGAAATAGTTGTCTACGGTGGTGGCCATGGTCGGTACCGGTCAGTGCAGCAGGATGAGGGTGGCCAGGCCGAGGAAGCTGAAGAAGCCCATGACATCGGTCACCGCGGTCACCACCACGGTACCGGCCACGGCGGGGTCCACGTTCATGCGCTTGAGCATCAGTGGCAGCAGCACGCCGGCCAGTGCGGCGGCACAGAAGTTGATCATCAAGGCCAGGGTGATGACGATCGACAGCAGCCAGCTGTGGAACCAGACGAAGGCGATCAGGCCGACCAGCAGGCCGATCAGGGTGCCGTTGATCATGGCCACCCGCAGTTCTTTCCACAGCAGGATCCTTGCGTTGCTGGGGCCTACCTGGCCGAGCGCGATACCGCGCACCATCAGGGTCAGCACCTGTACCGCGGCATTGCCACCGACGCCGGCGACGATCGGCATCAGCACCGCCAGCGCGACCACTTTCTGCAGGGTCAGTTCGAACTGGCCGATCACGCTGGCGGCGAGGAACGCCGTGCACAGGTTGATGCCCAGCCAGACCACGCGGCCGCGTACGGCGCGCTTGATCGGCGAGAAAAGATCTTCTTCTTCGTCCAGGCCGGCCGCGCCAAGTGCCTGGTGCTCGGCCTGCGAACGGATGATATCCACCACGTCATCGATGGTGATGCGGCCGAGCAGGATGTTGTTGTCATCCACCACTGGCGCTGAGACCCAGTCATGATCGGAGAACTGCCGCGCCACTTCATCGGCACTCTCGCCAACGTCGATGGCCGGCTGCTCGTCGTCGATCAATCGGTTGATCGGCGTGGTGTCTTCGTGGGTCACCAGTGCCGCAAGCGAAAGCCGCCCCAGGTACTGATGCCGGCGGCTGACCACGAACAGATGATCGGTGTGGTCGGGCAGTTCGCCGCGCAGGCGCAGGTAGCGCAGCACCACGTCGACATTGACGTCGGCGCGCACGGTCACCACGTCCGGGTTCATCAGGCGGCCGGCGCTGTCCTCGGGATAGGACAAGACCTGTTCCAGCCGCTCGCGGTTTTCGCGGTCCATCGACTTGAGGACTTCGTCGATGACGGTGTCGGGCAGGTCTTCGACCAGGTCGGCAAGGTCATCGATGTCCAGGTCTTCGACCGCGGCGATGATCTCGTCCGGGTCCATGTCCGCCAGCAGGCTTTCGCGCACCTCGTCGCCGACGTGGACCAGCACCTCGCCGTCGTCTTCCGGGTCCACCAGGCCCCACACCACTTCGCGCTTGCCGGGCGGCAGCGATTCAAGCAGGTTGCCGATTTCGGCCGGGGCCAGCGTGTTGACCAGGCGACGCACGGGGCCCAGTCGACCACTGTCCAGCGCATCGGAAAGCAGGCGCAGCTGGCGCGCGGTCTTGTCGTGGCGTACGGCCTCGGCCATCGGAACTCCCGCAGGAAAGAAAAGGCTGCGATCCTGGAGAGGATGCGGCATGAGGGGTGGTCAGCGCGTCATTATCGCCTGCGTGTGTGTCAGTGCGGTAGCGCCGCGGCGCGGCGGCGCCGGTAGTGACGGCCGCTGGCCGTCATTGCGCATCTGGCGGCCAGCGGCAGTCACTACCGCTTTGACGGCCAGCGGCCGTCACTACCGGTCAGTTGCCGTTGATCCAGCGTTCGATGCTGCGGCGGTCTCGGGCGGCGAGCAGCTTCGGGGCGCGGGCGCGCAGTTCGCCGAGGTCGCTTTGGCGGATCGCGCGGCGCACTTCCAGCAGCGTGCCGGGATGCAGGCTGAACTCGGTCAGGCCGAGTGCAAGCAGCATCGGGGCCAGGCGCGCGTCACCGGCGATTTCACCGCATACCGCCACCGGGACCTGATGGCGCTGGCCGGTTTCGATCACCAGCTTCAGCAGCCGCAGCACGGCCGGATGCAGGGGCGAATACAGTTCACCGAGCGCTTCGTTGTTGCGGTCGGCCGCCAGCAGGTACTGCACCAGGTCGTTGGTGCCGATGGACAGGAAGTCGACCAGGTCGATGAAGCTTTCCAGTGCGAACGCGGCGGCCGGCACTTCGATCATCGCGCCCAGCGGCACACGTTCGCTGACGGCGTGGCCTTCGGCGCGCAGCTGGGCGGTGAGCCGGGTCATGCGCCTGCGCACGGCCAGCAGTTCTTCGCGTGTGCTGACCATGGGTATCAGGATGCGCACCTTGCCGTAGGCACTGGCCCGCAGGATCGCGCGCAGCTGCGTATCGGCCACCAGCGGGCGCGCCAGCGACAGCCGCACGCCACGCAGGCCCAGCGCCGGGTTGTCTTCGTTGCTCAGGGTCAGGCCGGTGCGGTCGGCCTTGTCCGCGCCCAGGTCCAGCGTGCGGATGGTCACCAGCCTGCCGGCCATGCCCAGCGCGGCATCGCGGTAGGCCTGGAACTGTTCTTCTTCGTCCGGCAGCTCGTTGCGCTGCAGGAACAGGAATTCGGTGCGGTACAGGCCCAGTCCCTGCGCACCGAACGCATGCGCCTGGGTCACGTCTTCCAGCGATTCGGCGTTGGCCAGCAAGGCGATGTCGACCTGGTCGCGGGTGCGGCTGGGTTTGCTGCGCAGGCGGCCCAGTTCACGCTGTTCGCGCGCATGTTCCTTCAGCCGTACGCGGTAGTCGCGCAGGTTCTGTGCCTGCGGATTGACGGTGATGCTGCCATCGCTGGCATCCACGATCAGCACGTCGCCGTCGCTTACTTTCTGCAGCAGCCCGGGCACGTTGACGATCAGCGGCAGGTGCAGGCTGCGGGCGAGGATCGCGCTGTGCGACAGCGCGCTGCCGGCCGTGGTGACGATGGCCACTACGCCCTGTGACTGCAGCTGGGCCATCTCCGAAGGGGCGATGTTGTCGCAGACCAGGATTTCGCCGGCCAGGCCTTTCACCGCCGGCGGCAGCACCGGCTGCAGGAAGGCGTGGATGCGCCCGATGACATGGTCCAGGTCGTCCATGCGGCTCTTCAGGTAGGCATCGTCCATGCCGTCGAAGACCTTGGCCAGGCGGTCGCGCTGCAGGCGCAGTGCATAGCCGGCGCTGTAGGGACCACTGCGGATCAATTCGTCCAGCCCGAACAGCAGTTCCGGATCGTCCAGCAGCAGTGCATGCAGGTCGAGGAACTCGCCGGCTTCCTGGTTCAGCGCACCTTGCAGGCGCTGGCGCAGGTCGAGCATTTCCTTGCGCGCGGCATCCAGCGCGACGTGCAGACGCTTGAGTTCCTTGTCCACGTGCTGAGGGGCCACGCGCTGTTCGGCCACTTCCAGCGCATGCGCCAGGCGCACCCGTGCGCGCCCCAGCGCGGTACCGCGTGACGCGCCGTGGCCGGACAGCAGCTGCACCGGCCGCAGGCCGGTGGGTGCCAGTCCAGCACGGACGCGCGGCATGCTCAGCTGTCCTCGTCGAAACGGCGCTCGAACAGCGAGACCACGGCATCCATCGCCGCCTGTTCGTCTTCGCCATTGATGCGGATGGTGACCGGAGTGCCCTGGCCGGCGGCCAGCAGCATCACGCCCATGATGCTCTTGGCGTTGATCTCACGGCCCTTGGCGGCCATGGTCACGTTGCAGCGGAAGGGCGCAAGTTCCTGCACCAGCTTCGCCGTAGCGCGGGCATGCAGGCCCAGGCGGTTGGTTACGGTGAGTTCTTTCTCAAGCATCGTCGACTATCGCTCCATTGCGCGCGCCCGCCGCCGCAGTGGCGGGCAGTTGATCCAGTCCCTGTTCCGGATAATTCATCACACGCAACAACATCGGCAGGCTTAGTGCGGCAACCCGACGGGCCGGCGTTCCCAGCCTGGCCAGTTGGGCGGCCAGATTGCTGGGGCTGGCACCGTACAGGTCGGTCAGGATCAGCACCCCGTCACCCCCGTCCACCCGCCGCAGGGCGGCCGAAGCGAGCGGGAGCAAGGTGTCCAGATCCGCATCGAACGGTACGTCGAACGCTTCAGTCTTCAGCGGCAGATGCCGCAGCAGCCGGGTCGCCACCTCAAGCAGGGCCGATCCGACGCCAGGATGTGTTACGAGGAGAATGCCACAGGTCATGCTTGAACGTTAACAGGTCGGCATGACGCTGCGATAGCGGGCGCAGAGCCCTTCAGTGTTCCGTATTCATAAAAAAGGGGACGGAGGGGATTAAGTCGTTATTGGCGTGCAGTAGCCAATAACGACTTAATCCCCTCCGTCCCCTTTTTTCCCCTTTTTTCAGTCGAGTTCGCGGTGGTAGGTCGCGACGTCCTTCCAGCCCTGTTCGCGGGCATGCCGGGCCAGGCGTTCGGCCAGGAAGACCGAGCGGTGCTTGCCGCCGGTGCAGCCGAACGCCACGGTGACGTAGCTGCGGGTGTCGTTGCCCAGCTTGGGCAGCCAGGTATCCAGGAAATCGGTCAGCTGGCCGACGTAGCGCTGCACCTCCGGCTGCGCTTCCAGGTAATCGCGCACGCCGCCTTCGCGGCCGCTCAGCGGGCGCAGTTCCGGGTCCCAGTGCGGGTTGGGCAGCACCCGGGCGTCGAACACGAAGTCGGCCTCGGCCGGTACGCCGCGCTTGTAGGCGAACGATTCGAACAGCAGCGACAGCGGCGTGGTGTGGCCCAGCGTGTACTCGGTGACGATGCGGCGGCGCAGCTGGTGCACGTTCAACGTACTGGTATCGATGATCGCATCGGCCGCGCGGCGCAGCGGTGCGGTCAGTTCGCGCTCCCGGGCGATCGCTTCGGGAAGGGACAGGCCGAGCTGGCTCAGCGGGTGGCGTCGGCGGGTATCGGCATAGCGCTTGAGCACCGTTTCGTCGCTCGCTTCGAAGAACAGCAGCTGCGCGCGCACCCCCGCTTCATCGGCCAGTTGCCGCCATTGTTCGAGCTGGCCCAGGTCGCTCTGGCCGCGCACGTCGATGCCCACCGCCAGCCGCCGCGGGGCACTGCCGGGTGCGCCCAGCACGCCGCGTACGAACGCCGGCAGCAGGTCGATCGGCAGGTTGTCCGAGCAGTAGTAGTCCTGGTCCTCGAAGGTCTTCAAGGCCACGGACTTTCCGGAGCCGGACAGGCCACTGATGATGATCAGGGTCGGGGCGGACGGGGCAGGGCGGTTCATGGCGGACTCTTTGTTGGGGGCTGGTGGTTGACGGCCAGCGGCCGTCACTACCTGATGCTGGTGGTTGACGGCCAGCGGCCGTCACTACCGGGCTTACGGGGTGCGGCGTTCGAGCAGGTTGCTGTGGCGGGCGATGAACATGGCGGCCGGATCGATTCCCTTGGTGCGCAGGATATGCAGGCGGGTAGCCGCTTCGGTCAGCACCGAGAGGTTGCGGCCGGGCATCACCGGCAGGGTGATCAGCGGCACGTCCAGGTCCAGTACGTGGCGGGTGCCGGAGTCGCCGGTCAGGCGTTCGTATCCGTAAGCGCTGGGTTCGGTCATCGGCTTGGTCAGGTGGACGATCAGCCGAAGGTACTTGTTCTTCTTTACCGCTGTGTCACCGAACATCTCGCGCACGTTCAATACGCCCAGGCCGCGCACTTCCAGCAGGTCCTGCAGCAGCTCCGGGCAGGTGCCATCGAGCACGTCCGGGGCGATCTGGGTGAACTCCGGTGCATCGTCGGCGACCAGCCGATGGCCGCGGCTGAGCAGTTCCAGCGCCAGTTCGCTCTTGCCCGAACCGGCTTCGCCGGTGATCAGCACGCCGATGGAGTAGATCTCCATGAACACGCCATGCAGGATCACCCGCGGCGCCAGCGTGCGCGCCAGGTGGTAGGACAGGTGGTTGAGCAGTTCGTGGCCGCGCTTGGGCGAAAGCCACAGCGGCGTGTTCGACTCATCAGCGGCCGCGCGCAGGTCTTCGGGGCAGGGCTGGTTGCGGGTGATGACCAGCGCCAGCGGGTGCGACTGCATGATCTTTTCGATGGTTTCCCATCGGTGGCGGGAATCCAGCGAATCCAGCCAGGTCAGTTCCTCGGTGCCGAGTATCTGTACTTTGTTGGGGTAGATGGCGTTGAGGTAACCGGCCAGCGAAGGACGCCGGGATACCGTATTGCCGGCTTCAAGTTCGCGTTTTTCGCCTTTCTGCCCGGCCACCCAGCGCAGGGCGAGGCGGTCGCGTTGCTGGTCGAACAGCTCGCGTGCGGTGATGCTGGTATTCATGCGGCACTCGCCGGTGGCGGAAGATCGATGATGGCGCGCAGCGCGGCGGCATCGGGTGCATCGCGCAACGCCTGGCGGATGCCCGGCTCGGAGAACAGCTCGGCCAGTTCGGACAGCAGCATCAGGTGCTGGTGGGTGTAATGGGACGGCACGGCAATGGCGAACACCAGATCGACCGGCTCGTCCCCACCGAAGTCCACTGGTTGGAGCAGTTTCAGCAGGGCGCCGCGCGGACGTTCGAGCGCCGGTGCGCGGCCGTGCGGGATGGCGATGCCGTGACCGATGGCGGTACTGCCGAGTGCTTCGCGCTCGCACAGGTTGCGGTGAATCTGTTCGGTGTTGGCCTGGCGGCAGGCCAGCAGCTGGGCCGCTGCCAGCAGCACACTCTCGCGGTCGGCAGCCGCGCAGACCTGGGTCTGCACGGCGGCCATCAGATCGGTCAGGGGCATATCAGGGGGAACGTGAAGTCATCAGACTTCATTGTCGCTCAACGGCAGGGGGACGTGCTGCTGTTTCTTCTGCTGCTTCTTTTCCTTCTCCGAAGTCAGCAGCCGGTCGACCTTGTCGGCCAGGATGTCGATCGCCGCGTACATGGTCTGGCCACTGGCCTCGGCATGCAGGGTCTGGCCGGGGATGTTCACGGTGGCATCGACGTGGTGTTCGTTCTTCTGCAGCTTCAGCGTGACCCGAGTTTCGCAGTGTTCGCCGACGAAGTGCTTACCGGGCCGGGCGAGCTTGTCCGCCACGTACTTTTCCAGGGCCGGGGTGACTTCGACGTCTTTGCCAAACGTTTCAATGCGCATCGGGTTTCTCCTTTTGGATTTGCCAATGAACCTCTCCGCCGGGCGCGGTGTGCGTCAGGCGATCCGGACTCTTTCGTGCGAGGCGGAAATGTTCATGGCTTCACGATACTTCGCCACGGTCCGGCGCGCTACCGGTATGCCCGATGTCTTGAGCAGGTCAGCCAGCTTGGCGTCAGAAAGCGGCTTGCGCGGATTTTCGTCGTCGATCAGCCGGCGGATCATCGACTGGATGGCGGTGCTGGAGGCTTCGCCGCCGCCTTCGGTGTCGATGCCCGAGGCGAAGAAGGCGCGCAGCGGGATGGTGCCGCGCGGGGTGCGCACGTGCTTGCGGGCGATGGCGCGCGACACCGTGGACTCGTGCAGGCCCAGCTCGCCGGCAATCTCACGCAGGGTCAGCGGACGCAGCGCCTGCGCGCCGAACTCCAGGAACCCAGCCTGCTGCTGCAGCAGGCTGTTCACCACCCGCAGCAGGGTTTCACCGCGTGCTTCCAGGCCTTTCAACAGCCAGCGCGCTTCCTGCAGCTGGGTCTTCAGGTAGCCCGCATCGGCTTCGCCGCAGCGGCGGATCATGCTTTCGTAGCCGCGGTGGATGATCACCTTCGGCCCGGCGTGGCCAGCCAGCGCGGCCCGCCAGACGCCGGCCTGGCGCCAGATCACCACGTCCGGTACCACGTAGGTGTCCTGGCTGACCGGGGCGATCTGGGTGCCGGGGCGAGGGTCCAGCGACCGCAGCAGGGCCACGGCCGCTTCCACGTCGGCGACCGGGTGCTTGAGCTCCTGGGCGATGCCGGCCACGCCACTGCGTGGCAGCCGCTCCAGCGGGCCGTCGGTGATCTGCCGGGCCAGCGCCAGCGCCGGGGTGTCGGCCGGAAGCACGTCCAGCTGCAGGCGCAGGCATTCACCCAGATCGCGTGCGCCCACGCCGACCGGGTCGAAGCGCTGGATCTGGTGCAGCACGGTCAGGATTTCATCGTCGCCGGCGTGGATGGCCGGCAGCAGTGTTTCGGCAATGCCGGAGAGGGGCTCGCGCAGGTAGCCGTCGTCTTCGATCGCATCGATCAACGCGGCGCCGATGTTGCGGTCACGCGATGACAGATGCGACAGATGCAGTTGCCACAGCAGGTGGTCGGCCAGGGTCTCGGTCTCGGCGACGCGCTCGGCGGCGCTGCCCAGGTCGTCATCGTCGAAGGAGCCGCCGCTGCCGGCACCGCCACTCCAGTCCACTTCGGCCGGGGCCCAGTCATCATCGCCGGCGCTGGTGCCGGCCGGCGCGTCGCTGTCGCGCACCTGCTGGTCGGGGGAGGGCTGTTCGGTGGGCTGGTCGCTGCCGGGCACCGGTTCGGCGTTCTCCGCCCAGTCCAGCAGTGGGTTGGTTTCCACCGCCTCGGCGATTTCCACGTCCAGTTCGGTGGTGGACATCTGCAGCAGCCGGATGGCCTGGCGCAGCTGTGGCGTCATGACCAGGTGCTGCCCCAGCGATGTCTGCAACCGCGTCTTCATGCCACCGCCCAACGTAAAAGGAAGGGTCCGGCGGCCGCCTTCACAGCTTGAAGGAATCTCCCAGGTAGACACGACGGACGTCTGCGTTTTCCAGCAGGTCCGCAGGCGCGCCCTGGGCCAGCACCGTACCTTCAGCGAGGATATACGCCCGGTCGCAGATTCCCAAGGTTTCGCGCACGTTGTGGTCGGTGATCAACACGCCGATGCCGCGCTGCTTGAGGTGGGTGACGATGCGCTGGATCTCGCCGACCGAGATCGGATCGACGCCGGCGAACGGTTCGTCGAGCAGGATCAGGCGCGGCCGTGCAGCAAGCGCACGGGCGATTTCGCAGCGGCGACGCTCGCCACCGGACAGGCTGGCGCCCTGCTGTTCGGCGACATGGCCCAGCTGCAGTTCGTCCAGCAGGCCGGCCAGTTCGCGCTCGCGGCCGGCACGGTCCAGATCATCACGCAGTTCCAGCACCAGCCGGATGTTGTCGGCCACGGTGAGCTTGCGGAACACCGACGGTTCCTGCGGCAGGTAGCCCACGCCCTGCTTGGCGCGGGTGTACATCGGGTCGCTGGTGATGTCCTTGCCGTCCAGCACGATGCTGCCGGCATCGGCGGCCACCAGGCCGACGATCATGTAGAAACAGGTGGTCTTGCCGGCACCGTTCGGGCCCAGCAGGCCGACCACTTCACCGGCCTCCAGGGTCAGGCCGAAGTCCTTGACCACTTCGCGCTGCTTGTAACTTTTGCGCAGGCCCTTGGCGATGAGCATTACTTGCTGCTCCCGGCGGCCGGCGCCTTGTTCTTGGGCTGGATGACGGTGCGCACGCGGCTGCCGTCGCCACCACTGTTCATTTCACCGCTGCGGGTGTTGTAGACCATGCGCTGGCCTGCGTTGGTACCGCGCGCGCTGGTGACCTTGTAATTGCCGGTCAGGGTGATGATCTCGCTGGTGATGTCGTAGTCGATGCGGTCGGCGGTGGCATCCATCCAGGTGCCATCGTCCATCTGCTGGCGCATGGTGGCCTGCTTGCCGGTGAAGATCGCCCGCACCGCTTCGCCGCCCTTGATCTGGATCTCGGCATTGGCTGCACGTAGGTCCAGCGAACCCTGGGTGATGACCACGCCGCCGGACATCAGCGTCTTGCCGTCACCGGTGAGGGTGCCGGTCTGCGCGCCGGCATCGATGTTCATCGGTTCGTTGCGGTCGGTGGATTTCGCGCTGGCCAGCAGCGGCAACATCAGGCTGAGCGCACAAAGGGCTGCAAGGTGGATTTTCATCGTGTCCGTTTCTGCCGGAGGGTGGCCTGGTCACGCCAGGCGGAAAAGGGAAGCAGCATGCCGCAGGGTCATCGCCGGGGCAGGTAGCGGCCCTTGGACTGGCTGAGGAAATGATACGTGTTGTTCTCGGAATCCAGCTCGAACCCGACGCCGCTCTGTTCCATGCCCGGGCGGGTCATGGTCACCAGCGCATCGGTACGGGCCCGGTTTTCCTTGGGGAAAACATTCAGATGGGTGGTTCGGAACGTGGTCGGCGGGGTGTTGCCCACGGTCGGGCTGTCACCGGCGACGTTGCCGCGCAGGCGCATTTCATCTCCCTTGGCACTGACCCAGCCGGTTTCCGAACGCATCGTCCAGTGGTTGCCGTCCTGCCCGGGCATCTCAAACACCGGGGTGGCGATGGTGAGGGTCTGGTCGGCACGCAGGCGCTCCAGCCGCGGCGCGCGCAACGTGGTCGATTCCTTGCCTTCATCGTCCAGCATGACAATCTGGAAGTCGTGCAGCACGTAGTCCACGCTGCCATCGTCGACGATGGCCTGCGGCCCCTTGTCGCGGTTACGCAGCAGCGACCAGCCGCTGAGGATTGCCACAACCAGCAGGGTCGCGCCAATGGCGGTGCGCCAGTTCATGCGCCGAACCCTGCAAGCACGGCGTCGACGCGGCCCTGCGCGGCCAGCAGGACGTCGCAAAGCTCGCGCGCGGCACCGCGGCCACCCTCGGCGCGGGTCTGCCAGTGCACGCGTTCGGCGATCCACGGATGCGCGTTGGCCGGGGCCACGGCCAATCCCACATGGCACAGCGGGCCCAGGTCGGGCAGGTCATCGCCCATGAACGCCACCTGGTCCAGGGTGATGCCGTGCTGCACGCACAGGGCCTGCACGCTGGCCAGCTTGTCGCCGACCGCGATCTGGGTGTCGATTCCCAGGTCCGCGCCGCGCTTCAACGCCGACTGGCTGTTGCGCGCGGTGATGAGCACGGGGTGGATGCCGTGCTTCTGCAGCAGTTTCAATCCCAGGCCGTCCTGCACGAAATATGCCTTGCTCTCGTTGCCTTCACGGTCGTAGTAAAGCTGACCATCGGTGAGCGTGCCGTCCACGTCGAAACACGCCAGGCGGATGCGCGCCGCGGCGGCATGCAGGTGGGCAGGGAAGGCAGGCAGGGGGGACCAGGGCATTGGGTTGCAGGTATCCGGGTTGTCGTGCGGTAAGGGATGAATGGGGACGGGGTGGGTTCGGTTAAACCACCCGCGCCCGCAACAGGTCATGAATGTTCAGCGCGCCGACCGCGCGTCCGGCGTCGTCGACCACCACCAGGCCATTGATTTTATGGGTTTCCATCAGCCTCGCCGCTTCCACGGCGAGCTGGTCGGCGCCGATGGTACGCGGGCTGCGGGTCATCACCTCGGCGATCTTCGCGCTGCGTACGTCCAGTTCGCTGTCCAGCGCCCGGCGCAGGTCACCATCGGTGAACAGGCCGATCAGCACCCCGTCGGCGTTGACCACGGCGGTCATGCCGAGGCGCTTGCGGCTCATCTCCACCAGGGCTTCGCTGAGGCTGGCGCCGGCATCCACGCGCGGCAGGTCATCGCCGCTGTGCATGACATCGGTGATGTGCAGCAGCAGGCGGCGGCCGAGGCTGCCGGCCGGGTGCGAGCGGGCGAAGTCGTCGGCGGTGAAGCCGCGTGCATCCAGCAACGCCACCGCCAGCGCATCGCCCATCGCCAGCGAGGCGGTGGTGCTGGAGGTCGGCGCCAGCGCCAGCGGGCAGGCTTCGGCGGGCACGCTGACGTCCAGGTGGACATCGGCGGCGCGGGCCAGGCTGGACTGCGGCTTGCCGGTCATGGAAATCAGCAGGTTGCCCTGGCGCTTGAGCACCGGCAGCAGCATCAGCAGCTCGTCGGACTCACCGGAGTAGGACAGCGCCAGCACCACGTCGGCTTCGGTGATCATGCCCAGGTCACCGTGGCCGGCCTCGCCCGGGTGCACGTAGAACGCCGGGGTGCCGGTGGAGGCCAGGGTCGCGGCGATCTTGCGCGCGATGTGCCCGGACTTGCCCATCCCGGTGGCCACCACCCGCCCGCGGCTGGACAGGATGTGCTGGCATGCCTGCTGGAACGCTTCGCCCAGCCCGGCAGCGACCGCGTCCAGGGCTTCGCGTTCAATCTGGAACACGCGCTTGCCGCTGGCCACCAGCGCGGCCGGGTCGGCGGAAAGGCGGGCCGGCAGGCCGGCAGCAGGGAAGGGCAGGGTGGGATCAGCCATGCGAGCGCCACGCAGCAGAGTAGAATGTGCGGACATTTTATTAGGAAAGCCCGTTGGACGCCGACACCATCCGCAATCTGATCGAAACCGGCCTGCCGGGCGCCCGCGCCGACGTGCAGGGCGACGATGGCGTGCACTTCGAAGCGACCGTGGTCTGCGAAGCCTTCGCCGGCAAGATGCCGCTGGCCCGCCACCGCATGGTGTATGCCACCCTCGGCGATCTGATGGGCGGCGCTATCCATGCGCTGGCGCTGAAGACCGTGACCCCGGCCGAAGCCGGCTGAACCTGGAAAAGACCCTGATACATGGCCAAGATCGTTGTGACCGGCGGCAATGCGCTGCACGGTGAAGTAAGCATCTCCGGCGCCAAGAACGCCGTCCTGCCCATCCTGTGCGCGACCCTGCTGGCCGATGCGCCGGTGGAAATCACCAACGTGCCGCACCTGCACGACGTGGTCACCACGGTGAAGCTGCTGGGCGAACTGGGTGCCAAGGTGACCATCGACCAGGGCACGCTGTCGCGCGGCAGCGCGATCGTGGTCGACCCGCGTCCGGTCAACCAGCACGTTGCGCCCTACGAACTGGTGCGCACCATGCGCGCGTCCATCCTGGTGCTGGGCCCGCTGCTGGCCCGCTTCGGCGAAGCCGAAGTGTCGCTGCCCGGCGGCTGCGCGATCGGTTCGCGCCCGGTGGACCAGCACATCAAGGGCCTGCAGGCGCTGGGTGCCGAGATCGTCGTGGAGAACGGCTTCATCAAGGCCAGCGCCAAGCGCCTGAAGGGCGGTCACTTCACCTTCGACATGGTCAGCGTGACCGGCACCGAGAACGTGCTGATGGCCGCCGTGCTGGCTGAGGGCACCACCGTGCTGGACAACTGCGCGATGGAACCGGAAGTCACCGACCTGGCGCATTGCCTGATCGCGCTGGGCGCGAAGATCGAAGGCCTGGGCACCGCCCGGCTGGTGGTCGAAGGCGTGCCGCGGCTCGGCGGCGGCCGTCATGAAGTGCTGCCGGACCGCATCGAAACCGGCACCTTCCTGGTCGCTGCGGCGATGACCGGTGGCAGCGTCACGGTGAACCGAGCGCGCCCGGACACCATGGAAGCGGTGCTGTCCAAGCTGATCGAGGCCGGTGCGAGCATCAGCACCACCGCAGACACCATCACCCTGGACATGCACGGCAAGCGGCCGAAGGCGGTCAACCTGACCACCGCGCCGTACCCGGCGTTCCCGACCGACATGCAGGCGCAGTTCATGGCGCTCAACTGCGTGGCCGATGGCGTGGGCGTGATCAACGAAACGATCTTCGAGAACCGTTTCATGCACGTCAACGAACTGCTGCGCGTGGGCGCGGACATCCAGGTGGAAGGCCACACGGCCATCGTGCGCGGTGCCGAACGCCTGAGCGGCGCGCCGGTGATGGCGACCGACCTGCGTGCGTCGGCGTCGCTGATCCTGGCTGGCCTGATGGCCGATGGCGATACCACCATCGACCGCATCTACCACCTGGACCGTGGCTACGAGAACATCGAAGAAAAGCTGTCCGCGCTCGGTGCCACCATCAGGCGCGTGCAATGATCCTGCGCGGGAAGTTCACCCGCCGCCGCAAGGCGCTGCTGGCGCTGGTGCTGCTGATGCTGGCGTACCTGGGCTATGCCTGGTTCGCCGACATCGCCATCACCAAGGGCGTGGAACAGAAGGACATGGACTGGAACGGCGATGGCACGGTCACCCGTGACGAGATCATCCAGGCCTTCCACGCGGTGGGCGCGACCGATACCAAGGATGGCAACCGCGAGTGCCGCACCTTCGTGTGGCGCAGCACCGGCGAGCAGATCCGCGTGGACTGCCGCACGGTGTTCCAGGCCGAATAAGGTAGTGACGGCCGCTGGCCGTCAGCGCGGTGAAGGACGGCCAGCGGCCGTCCCTACCGATGCGTCAGCCACCTGGCAGGACGGCCAGCGGCCGTCCCTACCGATGCGTCAACCACCTGGCAGGACGGCCAGCGACCGTCCCTACCGTTACCTCAGTTCAAGCCCTTGATGGTCAGGTCCAGCGCGTCCTTGCCGCTTTCGCGCTGCAGCAGGCGCGCCGGCACCGGGAACTCCGGCACGATCCAGGCGATCAGTTCCTTGTTGCCATCCACGCGCGACACCTTGGTCGCTTCGTAGCTCTTGCCGGCCACCGTCACCGCTTCCTTGCCGACCACGCGGTAGCTCATCGGCTTGATGCGGCCTTCGTCCACCATGCGGTAGTTCAGCGGCCTGCCGGCGGCCAGGTCGCGCGCGATCGCCAGGTTGATCAGCAGCGCATCCATGTCGCCGGCTTTCAGCGCCACCGGTCCTGCACGGTCCGGCTTGATGTCGCCGGTCCAGGTGGCCTGGTTGCTGGTCCAGTTGTAGTTGGCCTGCACGTTGCGCTTCTTGACCAGCAGAACGGAGCTGTCCTGGCTGCTCAGCGGACGCAGGCGGCCGTTGGCTTCCTCGAACACGGTGCTCTGGCTCAGGTCGGCCAGCTGGTTTTTCACCTTCAGGCTGTAACGCCATTTGCCGGTGCCTTCGCTGGCCAGGGTCATCGTGCCGTTGGCCTGCATGCCCATGTAGCTGGCGAGGTAATCGGCCTTGAACGGCTGCAGTGCCATCGCTGGCAGGCTGGCTACCGACAGGGCGGCAGCGGCGATCCAGGTCAGCGGGCGTTGGAACGTGGTCATGCTCAGACTCCTTGGTATTCGATGAGGCGCAGGTCGATGTAGTCCTGGCCATCTTTGCGTTGCAGGATACGCACCGGCGTTGGTACGCCGTTGGCGATCCACAGGATGGTTTCGTCGTTGCCACCATTTGTGCGCGCCACGCGCAGCGCGTCGTAGGACAGCTCGCCCACCTGCACGCTTTCGGTGGCGCTGGCGGACTGGTAATCGTGCTGGCGCACGCGGCCCACGTCGACATACCGGTAATGCATCGCGCTGCCGGGACGGGCGTCGCGCATGATCGCCAGGTTCAACAGCAGCGCACTCTGGTCACCGGCCTGCAGCGGAATCGGCTGCGTGCGTTCTTTCTTCAGATCGCCGGTCCAGCGTGCGGTACCGGCCTGCCAGTCATAGGTGCCGGTAACTTTCTTGCCGAGGAACAGGCCCTTGCGCACGGTGCTCTGGCTCAACGGCACGTACTGGCCGCCATGGTTCTCGAAGACAGTGCTCTGTTCCAGGTTCAGGCCCAGCACGCTGGCGAAGCCGCGGCGGCCGACCACCTGCATGTCCACCCGCCACTGCGTGCCACCGGCATGGGTGACGCGCATGGTGGCGTCGCCTGCTTCCTTACCCTTGTAAAAGGCCTGGTAGGTGGCGGTGAACGGTTCCAGGGCGGGCGGTTCCCAGGCCAGCGCGGGCAGCGCGGGCACGGCCGGCGCGGCGGGTGCGGGCTCCGGTGCCTGCTGCGCAGCCGAAGGCAGCGCCGCCAGGCAGAACAGGGCGGACAGCAACAGCGCGGGACGGAGCAGCGTCGTGTTCTTCATACCAGCCAGCAACGTAAGAGAAGGGAAGCATGCCAGCGCTTGGGTCAGCAGCGCGTGTTCAGCAACTCAGGCAGGTTGCAGCATGCGCGCCGAATCTAGGACCAGCGGGCTGAAAAGGGGGTGACCGTCGAGCTGGAGCTGAGCGTTCTGTTCAGTTACGCGGCCGCTGGCCAGCAGCTGCAGGCTTGCGATCAGCAGCGGATGCTCCACGGCCAGTACCCGCGCGGCCAGCGTTTCCGGCGAATCACCGGGGAGTACGTCAACGCGCGCCTGCGCCAGCACGGTGCCGGCATCCAGCTCGGGCACCACGAAGTGGACGCTGGCCCCGTGCTGCGTATCTCCGGCTTCCAGCGCCCGCGCATGCGTGTGCAGGCCCTTGTACAGGGGCAGCAGGGAAGGGTGGATGTTGACCAGCTTGCCATCGAAGCGGGCCACGAACGCCTCGCCCAGGATGCGCATGTAGCCGGCGCAGACGATCCAGTCGGGCGCGCTGGCGGCGATCGCGTCGCCCAGCGCGGCCTCGTAGGCGGCACGGTCGGCAAAGTCGCGCGGCGCTGCTGCCCAGCGCTGCGCAGCCGGTACGCGCTGTAGGGCCTGCGCCTCGCGGCGGTCGGAAAACACCCCCACCACCTCGGCCTGCAATTCTCCCTGCGCGATGGCATCCAGGATCGCCTGCAGGTTGCTGCCGCGCCCGGAGGCAAGCACCGCGATGCGTGTGCTTGCGGTCATGCCGTGACCTTGCGCGCGCCGTCCGGGAAGCTGGCGACGACTTCCGGGCGCAGCAGCGCCCACAGCGCGTAGACGGTCAGCGCGATGCCCAGGGCACCGGTCAGGCAGGCCAGCCCCGCCACGACCAGGCACAGCCGGTGCTGGCGACGCGCTCCCAGGCAGCGGGCGGCCTGCAGGCTCAATCCGCCCAGCACGACGTACACCCCCGAAGCGATGCCCATCACGATGAACAGCAGCCACGGGGCGGCGTCAGGACCACTGCCGGGCGGCTCGCTGACATAGCCGGCCAAGGTGACCAGCAGCAGGAAAGCGGCGAGGAGGAGTTCGAACCCCCCCAGCACATAGAACAGGATCTTCAGCGTGTGCAGGTGCGAATCGACCTGCATCGAGGTCCAACCGCGCGGGGCGTGCAGGGGGGGAGGCGTGGCGGACATGGAGGTCTCGTTGATGGCCTTGCAGGCGCCGGGTAACACCCGGCATCGGTAGCGCCGAGCCATGCTCGGCGGAATGTCTGGACGCTCCCGCTGCGCTCGCCGAGCATGGCTCGGCGCTACCGGCGCGGAATCCGGGGATCAGCCGATGTGGACGCGCTCGGCGCCTTCCGCGGCCGGCACGACCTTGCCGATGGTCCAGTGCTGCAGGCCCTGTGCGCCGGCGGCCTCGGCCACGGCGGCGACCTGGTCGGCGGCGACGATCAGCACGAAGCCGATGCCGCAGTTGAAGGTGCGCCACATTTCGGCATCGGCCACCGCGCCTTCGCGCTGCAGCCACTGGAACACCGGCGGCAGGGTCCAGCTGCGGGCGTCGATGTCCAGGCCCAGGCCGTCGGGCACCACGCGGATGATGTTTTCCGTCAGGCCACCGCCGGTGACGTGGGCCATGCCGTGGATCGCCTCGCCGTGGGTCTTGAGCAGGGCCAGGATCGGCTTCACGTACAGGCGGGTCGGCGCCATCAGCGCATCGACCAGCTTCACGCCGTCGTCTAGCAGCAGATCGGCCGGCTGCCCAGCGCGGTCGTAGATGCGGCGCACCAGCGAATAGCCGTTCGAATGCGGGCCGGAGGAGGCGATGCCGATCAGCACGTCGCCTTCGGCAACGCTGGCGCCATCCTTCAGTTCGCTTTTTTCCACGCCGGCCACGGTGAAGCCGGCCAGGTCGTACTCCCCCGGGGCATACATGTCGGGCATTTCAGCGGTCTCACCGCCGATCAGCGCGCAGCCGGCCTCGGTGCAGCCGTTGGCGATGCCGCCCACGACCGCCGCGGCGGTGTCGATGTCCAGCTTGCCGGTGGCGAAATAATCCAGGAAGAACAGCGGCTCGGCGCCCTGGACCAGCACGTCGTTCACGCACATGGCGACCAGGTCGATGCCGATGGTGTCGTGGCGGCCCAGCTGCTGGGCCAGTTTCAGCTTGGTGCCGACGCCGTCGGTACCGGACACCAGCACCGGCTCGCGGTACTTGTTGGACAGGTCGAACAGGGCACCGAAGCCGCCCAGTCCGCCCATTACCTCAGGGCGGAAGCTGCGCTTGACCAGCGGCTTGATGCGCTCGACCAGTTCGTTGCCGGCATCGATGTCGACACCCGCGTCACGGTAGGTGAGGGGCGTAGGGGCGGAGGACGGGCTGTTGGTCACGGGCGTCGGCGCTGGCAAGGGTGAGACGGCGATTTTAACAGGCCACGTTGGCGCAAAGACCCTATTCGGGCAACAATCTCCCCGGATACGTCGAGCCAATGGAAGTCCAGATGCCCCGCAGCCCCCTCAGGACCACGTTCCTCATCATGCTCCTCGCGGCGTGCCTGCCCTTTGCCGCCCTGGCCCAGAGCGGCCCGCGCACCGAAGGGGACGTGGCCACCGCCAGCGGCGCCTACGAGGCCGAGGTCCCGGTCCGGGGCCAGAGCGACGCCGATCGCAACGGCGGCTTGTCGCGCGCGCTGGCCGAGGTGCTGGGCAAATTGTCCGGCGACCGCAACATCACCGCCCGTCCGGGCGTGGTGCAGGCCTTGCGCAATGCGAAGGATTACGTGCAGAGCTACGACTACAAGCAGGACCAGAGCACCAGCGCCAGTGGTGCGCCGAACTTCCGCACCCTGTTGGTCGCCCGTTTCCGCGAAGACGACGTGGATGCGATGGTCGCCGCGCTGGGCCTGCCGGTGTGGCCGCAGCCGCGCCCGAAGCCGGTGCTGTGGCTGGCCATCGACGATGGCAGCGGCCCGCGGCTGGTGACCGTGCAGCAGGCCAACGCGGTGCGCCCGGTACTGGCGCGGGCGGTGGAACGCGGCTTCAAGCTGGGCCTGCCGACCGGCAGTACCGCCGAACAGGCGCTGGTAGGTGCGATCTGGCGCCAGGACACCGCTGCGGTGGCGCGGGCGTCGGCCCGTTACGCCCCGCCGATGCAGCTGATCGGCAAGCTCTCGCGCGCGGATGGCGGCTGGACGGCGGACTGGGTGTTCGTCGACAACGGCCGCGAACTGAACAAATGGACCACCAAGGATGCCAACGCCATGCGCGCGATGGCCGGCGGTGCCGACGGCGCGGCCGACGCGCTGGTGCGCCGTTATGCCAAGCCCGGCGCGGCAACCGGCCAGGCCGGCACCTACCGCATCGTGGTGACCGGGATCGACAGCGCCGACGACTACATGCGCCTGGCCGCCGGCCTGCGCGAGGTGCCGGTGGTGCGCAACATCATCCCGCTGCGCGCAGTGGGCAACCGGCTGGAACTGAGCCTTGAAATGACCACCGGCCTTGCCGGGTTGAACCGCATGCTGGGCGAGGACGGCGTGCTGGTGCCGGTCGCGCCGGTGGCGATCACCCTAGACGGTGATGAACAGAATCCGGCCCCGGCCAGCAACGAGTATCGCCTGCGATGATCCACACTCCAGAGGCGGAAATCGCCCTGTTCCTGCGCCGCGTCAAGTTCGTCGCGGTCGCGCTGCTGATCGGCTGGGTGGTCTGGCTGCTGGCGCCCATCCTGACCCCGTTTGTGCTGGCGCTGGCGCTGGCCTGGCTGGGCGATCCGCTGGTGGACCGGATCGAGGCGACCGGGCGTTCGCGCAACACCGGCGTGATCCTAGTGTTCGTGGCGATGGTGCTGGTGATCACCGCGCTGCTGTTGATCCTGGTGCCGATGATCGAGCGCCAGATCAGTACTTTGATCGCTTCCGCGCCGCAGGCCCAGGCCTGGCTGATGGAGAAGGGCATTCCCTGGTTCGAACAGAAGACCGGCCTGGAAGTGATGCAGTGGCTGGATTCGGACCGGGTGATGGAGTACATCCGCAGCCACTGGCAGCAGGCCGGCGGGGTGGCCAAGCAGTTCTTCGGCTATGTGCAGCGTTCCGGCTTTGCGATGGTGACCTGGGTGGTCAACCTGCTGCTGCTGCCGATCCTGGCGTTCTACTTCCTGCGTGACTGGGACCTGCTGGTGGAGCGCGTGCGTTCGGTCATCCCGCGCAACCACGTGGGCACCATCACCCAGCTGGCGCGCGAGTCCAACGATGTGCTCGGCGCGTTCATCCGTGGCCAGTTCCTGGTGATGATCGCGCTGGGCGTGATCTACGCCGGTGGCCTGACGATGGTCGGCCTGAACCTGGGCCTGTTGATCGGCATCATCGCCGGGCTGATCAGTTTCATTCCCTACCTGGGTGCCACCACCGGCATCCTGATGGCGGTGATCGCTGCACTGGTGCAGTCGCAGGGCTTCGACCTGAAGCTGCTGCTGCTGGTCGGCGTGGTGTTCACCGTGGGCCAGCTGCTGGAAAGCTACGTGCTGACCCCGCGCATCGTCGGCGACAAGATCGGCCTGCATCCGGTGGCGGTGATCTTCGCGGTGATGGCCGGTGGCCAGCTGTTCGGTTTCCTCGGCATGCTGCTGGCGTTGCCGGTGGCGGCAGTCAGCAACGTGCTGCTGCGCTATGCCCACCAGCGCTACCGCGAAAGCGAGCTGTATGCCGGTGAGAAACCGTCGATCGTGCTCGATTCGTACATCGACAAGCAGGTCATCATCGTCGACGGCGCGCCGAAGGGGCCGGAACCGAAGTGAGCGCAGTACCGCAGCTGCCGCTGGCCCTGCATTACCCGCAGGACGAGCGACTGGAAACCTTCATCGGCGCACCGGATGGTGCGCTGGCGCAGCTGCGTGCGATTGCCGTGGGCGCCAGCCCGGACTGGGTGTACCTGGAAGGCGCGGCCGGCACCGGCAAGACCCACCAGGCCCTTGCGATGTGTTCCAACGCCGAACAGGCCGGGCGCACCCCGACCTATGTGCCGCTGAGCGCGGTGGTGGGGCGGGTGCGTGCGGTGCTGGAAGGGCTGGAGCAGCGCGATCTGGTGGTGCTGGATGGGCTGGACGCGGTGGCCGGTGGGCGCGATGACGAGGTAGCGCTGTTCGATTTCCACAATCGTGCGCGCGCTGCCGGTACGGCGGTGATGTACACCGCGCAGGCGGCGCCGGCGGAGCTGGGCCTGGTGTTGCCGGACCTGCGTTCACGGTTGGGGCAGTGCGTGCGCGTGGTGCTGCAGGCGCTGGACGAAGAGGGGCGTGCGGCGGTGCTGCGTGACCGCGCGTTGCGCCGTGGTCTGTCCATCGACGAAGCCTCCATCGAATGGCTGCTGTCCCACTCCGGCCGCGAGCTGGGTGGGCTGATCACGCTGATGGACTGGCTGGACCGCGAATCGCTGGCGGCCAAGCGGCGGATCACCGTGCCGTTCCTGCGCCAGGTACTGGAAGACGGCCGACCGCGTTATTGAGTGGTGGTGGGTGCCGGGCTTGCAGCCCGGCGGCCCGCTTTGAAGCAAAGGCAACAGCCTGCAGGGCTGTGTGTTGGCGGGGCGGGGTGGCTGTGCAGGACACGCCGTGAATCCGTCCATGGAGGCTCGCTTTTCGCATCCATGCGAAAAGACGGTCCTGCACAGCCACCCCGCCCCACCTTCGACAGGTCCACGGTAGCCATGGCGCTACCGCTTTTCATTTTTCATTACGCGGGTGGCGGCCACCGGAACCTGTCAGGGGGCGGGCGGGGAGGCTGTGCGGGGCCTTGAGCGGCAGGAGCCGCGAAGAGCTACATGGACGTACTTGCGCGTGCCCCGCACAGCCTCCCCGCCCGACCCGCTCAACGCTGTGGCTTCAAACAGCAGCCACCCGCGAGGGGGTCTCAACCGTTCGACCGACCCAGCTCCAGGTCCAGCAATCGCAGCCGATCCACCGTCCCCACATCGGTCCAACGTCCGCGATGATGCTGCCCCGTGACCGATCCCTGCGCCATGAAGTGCTTCTGCAGCGGCACCACGCTGAACCGTGGCGGCGTGCGTTCGCTTCCCGCTGCGGTGCCGATCACCTGCCGCCAGTTGGCGACGATCGAGGGCCGGTACACGCCGATGCCCGCATAGGTCAGGCAGGCCCCTGCGCGGTCGTGGTGCAGCAGGCCTGCGGCATCCAGGCGGTAATCGCCCTGCGGGTGCTGGGCCGGGTTGTCCACCATCACCAGGTGCGCCTGCCCGGCCGGCTCGCGCGGCAAGGTGGCGAAATCGAAGTCCGTCCAGATATCGCCGTTGACCACCAGGAACGGGGCATCACCGAGCACGGGCAGGGCATTGAGGATGCCGCCGCCGGTTTCCAGCGGGGTGTCGCCTTCGTTGACGAAATGCAGCTGCACGCCCCACTGGCGGCCATCGCCCAGGGTCGGTGCGAAGGCTTCGGCGAGCCAGGAAATATTGACCACCACATCGCGCACGCCAAGCGCGGCCAGCCGCTCCAGGTGCGACACGATCAACGGTTTGCCGGCCACAGGCAGCAACGGTTTGGGGGTGTGCAGGGTGAGCGGGCGCATCCGCTCGCCGAGGCCGGCGGCGAAGATCAGCGCCTTCATCGGGCCAGCACCGGTTCGCCCTGGGCGGCCATCGCCGGCTTGATCCGCGCATCAAGCAGGTGCCGCAGCCCGGCCAGCTCCGGATAGCGCGGCAGTACTTCATCCAGGTAGGCGATGAAGCGCGGCGCATCGTCCAGGTAATGGCCCTTGCCATCGCGGTAGCGCAGGCGGCTGAAGATGCCCAGGCACTTCAGGTGGCGCTGGATGCCCAGCCAGTCGGCATCGCGCAGGAAAACCGCAAGCACCGGCACCGGCAGGCCGGCCGCCAGCGCGCGCTGGTGGTAGCGCGCCAGCCAGCCATCCACGCGCGCCAACGGCCAGCTGAGGAATGCGTCCTTGAACAGGCTGACCGGGTCGTACGCAATGGGGCCGCGCACAAGATCCTGGAAGTCCAGAACCGCCGGGCCATCGGCCACCGGCATCAGGTTGCGCGGCATGAAATCGCGATGGGTCATCACCTGGGCCTGGCCCAGTGCGTTGTCCATCAGCAACTGCTGCGCGGCCTGCAGGCGCAGGCGGTCGTCGTCGTCCAGGGTGATGCCGAGATGGCGCTGCAGGAACCAGTCGTCGAACAGCCCCGCATCGCGTTGCAGCAGCGCCTCGCCGAAGCGGCCGAAGTCGTCCGGCACCGGCATCTGCTGCAGGCTGAGCAGCTGGTCCATCGCGCGCTCGAACCACGCGTCGGCGCTGTCGGTGTCGATGACCTTGGCCAGGGTCGGCCCGCCCAGGTCTTCCAGCAGAAGGAGTCCGGTCTCGATGTCTTCGGCCAGCACGGTCGGTACGCGCAGACCATGCGCCTGCAGCAGCGCGCGCATGCGCAACCACGGCCGCACGTCTTCCAGGCCGGGCGGGGAGTCCATCACGATGTGGCTGCCACCCCGGCTGGTGGCGCGCCAGTAACTGCGCATGCCCGCATCCACCGACGCGCGGTCCAGCATTGCCTGGTCATCGCCCAACTGCGCGCGTGCCCACTGCAGGCGCTGCGCGGCGCGTTCGGGGTGGGAAGCGGGATCGTTCATGCAGGCAGCATCCGGGCGCCCGCAGGCGCCGACATCAGGGGAAGAAAAGAATCAGCGACGGCCGCCGCTGACCAGGCGGAGCAGGGCCAGGATCGCGACCGCGCCCAGTACCGCGCCGAGGAAACCCGCCGGTTCGCCGGCGGCGTACCAGCCCATGTACTGCCCGAACCAGCCGGCCAGCAGCGCGCCGACGATGCCGAGCACGATGGTCAGCAGGCAGCCCATGCGGTTGTTGCCGGGCATGACGAAGCGGCCGAGCAGGCCCACCACGAAGCCGACCAGGATGATGTAGAGCCAGCTGGTGCTGCCGAACAGACCATTCATGGACAGGGAATCCTTTGCAATGAGGGACGCCGCCGGACCGGGCCGGCGGCGTCGCTCACTTTACCCAGTTCAGCAGCAGCCGTGGCCGCCGTGGCGGGTTCCGCTGTCGGCGGCGACCGGCGAACCGCTGGTCTCCCCGCGCAGGCTGGCGGCGTGGTGTTCGCTGATCACCTTGGACACACAGGCGGTCACCTTCTTGCCCATCGGGATGTGCAGGAACTCATTCGGACCGTGTGCATTGGAATGCGGGCCGAGCACGCCGGTGATCATGAACTGTGCGCCGGGGAACTTCTCGCCGAGCATGCCCATGAACGGAATGGAGCCACCTTCGCCCATGTACATGGCCGGCTTGTCGAAGAACATCCGGCTGGCATCGTCGATCGCCTGGGTCAGCCACGGCGACATCGCCGGTGCATTCCAGCCGCTGGAGGCCTTCTCCAGGTCCAGCGTCACTTCGGCACCGTTCGGCGGGTCGCGCAGCAGGGCTTCCTTCAGCAGTTCGCCGCAGGCCTTGCCATCGGCGGTGGGCGGCAGGCGCAGCGACAGCTTCACCGCGGTATGCGGGCGCAGCACGTTGCCGGCCGATTCCAGCGACGGCATGCCGCCGATGCCGGTCACCGACAGGGCAGGGCGCCAGGTGCGGTTGAGCACCAGTTCGGTCAGGTCTTCGCTCATCGGCACCAGGCCGTCCACCAGCGGGAACTTGTCGAAGATGGCGGTATCGACGACTTCGGCGGCGCGCTTGGCCTGCTCGAGGCGTTCGGCGGGAATCTCCACCTGCATGCCGTCGATCAGGATGCGGCCGGTGTCCTGGTCCTCGATGCGCGACAGCAACTGGCGCAGCAGGCGGAAGCTGGACGGCACCACGCCGGACGCGTCACCGGAGTGCACGCCTTCGTTGAGCACCTTGACCGAGAAGTTGCCGCCGGTCAGGCCGCGCAGCGAGGTGGTGCACCACAGCTGGTCGTAGTTGGCGCAGCCCGAATCCAGGCACACCACCAGCGACGGCTTGCCGATGCGGTCGGCCAGGTGGTCGACATAGGCGGGCAGGTCGTAGCTGCCGGATTCTTCGCAGGCTTCGATCAGGATCACGCAGCGGGCATGCGGCAGGCCCTGGGCCTGCAGCGCCAGCACCGCGGCCAGCGAGCCGAAGATGGCATAACCGTCATCGGCGCCGCCGCGGCCGTACAGCTTGTCATCGCGCAGCACCGGGATCCACGGGCCCAGGTCATCATCCCAGCCGGTCATTTCCGGCTGCTTGTCCAGATGGCCATACAGCAGCACGGTGTCGTCGCCGGTCTCGCTGCCACTTGCCGGGATCTCCAGGAAAATCAGCGGGGTGCGGCCTTCAAGGCGGACCACGTCGACCTTCAGGCCGGGGATATCCTGGGCTTTGGCCCAGGTTTCCATCAGGACAACGGCCTGCTCCATGTAGCCGTTCTGCACCCAGTTGGCGTCGAACATCGGCGACTTGTTGGGGATGCGGATGTAATCGACCAGCTGCGGGACGATTTCCTCGTCCCATTTCTGGTTGACATAGTGGCCGAGCTTGGCGCTGTCCATCTGGAACTCCGAATTGGAATGACTGATCTGCCCATTCTACGCGTGCGGGAAACGGCCGACTGTGCGCCATAGGGGCGACTGACGGAGTCGGCCAGTCTTTTCATCGCAGCGGGGGTAGGGAATTTCCTACACGGCGTCGGGTATTTAGCTGGCTGTTAGAAATGTCACGGACCGATAGTCTGTGTACATGTGGTGACGGACAGTGTCTCTACCGACGGGAATGCCGGTCGGGACAGGTTCGGATCACAAGGAGAACGACGTCGTGCCTTGGTGGATCGTGTTGCGGGCACTGCTTCTGGCGATGGGGATCACGCAGGCCTTTGCGGCCGCGCCGGTCGACATCAACCGGGCAGATGCTTCTGCACTGCAGCAGGGATTGACGATGGTGGGGCCCAGCCGGGCGGCCGCGATCGTCGAGCACAGGCAGCAGCACGGGCCCTTCAAACGCGTCGAGGACTTGACGCAGGTGAAGGGCATAGGGAAAGCCATCGTCGAACGGAATCGACAGCGGATGACGACCGGGGACACGATGTCCCGGGTGGATCCGGTACCCGGACCGGTACCGGTGCGTTCCGTGCCAAGGCGCTGATACAGGGGAATTGTCGCGGTTCGCAGGAAGCGGACCCGGGCCGGCCACGGGACGTGGCGGCAGCGACCGGCGCAGGGAGGCGTCAACCACACCAGGACGGTGGCATCACAGACCTGTGGAAGGGGCTGGGATAAACAACCACGGATGATCGCGGCCTCCGTGCACGGAGCACGCTGCCCCCATCGCAGGATGCGCGGGGCGGCGGGAGGCCGACAAGGACGTTGTCAGGGCCCGGTACGACACATGGCTGTGTCGCCGGGCCTTCTTTTGTTTGCGCCGCCGACACGTTAGCGTGGTGGCTTGCCACGGACTGGATGACCGCGCTGATGCGACTGCTGCAGTGTTCCCTGATGATCGCCACGGCGCTTGCGCTTATCGCTCCCCTGCCGCTGCGGGCGCAGCTGCCCACCCCGGCAGCTGCCGCCAAAGCATCGGCCGAACCGGCCGTGCGCGGACCCACCGACCTCAAGCCTGGTGAATACCTCTGGCACCCGGAGATATCTCCGTCGGGCCCCATCGTGCTGGTGGTCAGCCTGGAAGAGCAGCGCGCCTATGTATATCGCAACGGCATCGCCATCGGCCTGAGCACCATCAGTTCGGGAAAGGCGGGCCATGAGACGCCGACCGGGGTGTTCACCATCCTGCAGAAGGACAAGGACCATCGGTCCAACCTCTACAACAGCGCGCCGATGCCCTACATGCAGCGGCTGACCTGGGATGGGATCGCCCTGCATGGCGGCGCACTGCCCGGGCACCCGGCCTCGCACGGCTGCGTGCGGCTGCCGCAGGCGTTCGCGCAGAAGCTGTTCAGTGCCACCCAGCGCGGCGATACGGTGGTGGTGGCCGATGCCAAGAGCTCGCCGATGACCCTGGCCTACCCGGCGGTGCTGGCCCCGGTCACCAGCCGCGGCCAATCCCTGCCGGAAGTCCCGGCCAGCGCGGAAACGGCGGCCTACTGGAACGAACAGGATGCCCCGGCGGGGCAGGTGGGCGTGCTGGTGAGCCTGCATGACCAGCGGGTCTACGTGCTGCGCGATGGCGTGTTGATCGGCGAATCCCCGCTGGTGGCTTCGGCCCTGCCCGACTTCGATGGCACCACGTTGTTCGTGATGGGCGAAGGTTACACCGACCAGCCCAGCCCGCTGGATGTGCACCAGCGGCTGCACCGCTGGACCGCCTACCCGTTGCTGGGGCAGGCCGAAGGACAATCCACCCCGGACCTGCTGGCCACGCCTTCGCTGCCGATGGCGCTGCCGCCGGATTTCGCCCGCAAGCTGTACGCCGCGCTGGTGCCGGGCACTACCCTGCTGGTGACCTCGCTGCCGGCGGTACGCCCAAGTGCAGCTGAACCGGGCATGCAGCCGGTGTTGGAATCCGAGCCGGCCGGGTCCACCCTGTAGGGTCTGAATGGACCTGTTGAACCCGCCCAGATGAAACCGCCACGCTCCCGTTGGCTGGCTGCCGTCGGCCTGTTTACCGCCTGCAGCCTGCCCGCCAGTGCGCAGCCGCCGGCTGCGGTGTCCGGCCGTGACCTTGGCGCGATCCTGGCCCGGGTTGCGCCCAACGCGGACCGCAAGGTGCTGCAACTTGCAGCCAGTGCGATGCGCTGCGCGCTGCGCCGACCCGAACTGGGCGTGGCGCCGGACCGGCTGGGCGTCATTGACTATTCGCGACCCTCCACACAGCAGCGCCTGTGGGTATTCGACCTGCGCCGCCAGCGACTGCTGTTTGAAGAGTGGGTTGCGCATGGGCGCAACAGCGGCGCGGACCGCACCGAGCATTTCTCCAATCGCGAGGGCAGCTTCATGTCCAGCATCGGGGCCTTCACCGCGCAGGAAACCTACGTCGGCGGCAACGGGTATTCGTTGCGCCTGGACGGGCTGGAGCCGGGGTTCAACGACCACGCGCGGGAGCGGGCGATCGTGATCCACGGCGCGCCCTATGTGAATCCTTCCGCCGCACGCCTGCAGGGCCGGCTGGGCCGCAGCCTCGGCTGCCCCGCCGTGCGGCTGACCGTTGCCAAGCCGCTGATCGATGCCCTGAGCGGTGGCACGATGGTATTTGCGTACTACCCCGACCAGGACTGGCTGAAGCGCTCCCAGCTGCTGGACGCCGACTGCGGTGGCAGCCTGGCCAAGCGCTGACCGCACGACGCGTCGTCAACGCGAGGACGGCGCGGCACAATGGGCGCATGAACGCGACCGACATCCTGCAGCACCCCAGCCAGGTGATTCCGACCGTCGACTACCTTCGCGAACGCTGGCGCAATGGCCTGGGCTGGACCCGCGAAATCCTGCGCCTGCCGAGCGACGGCGAAGACTGGGCCGTGCGTCTCTCAATCGCCGAAATTGAATCAGACGCGGCATTTTCCAGCTTCCCGGGCGTGGATCGCGAGCTGGTGCTGCTGCACGGAAACGGGGTGCGCCTGCGCTTTGATGATGGCCGTCTTGAAGAGGTGCTGCCGCCGCATGGCCGGGTCCGCTTCGCCGGTGAGCAGTCCCTGCACGGCGAACTCGTGGATGGCACCACCCACGATTTCAACCTGATGTGGCGTCGCGACACGCTGGCCGCGCAGGTGCTGCACCGGCCCATCGTAGGGCCGATGTATTTCTTCACCGAACCGGACGTGGCCTGGGCCATCCATCTGCTGGCCGGGCAGGCCCGGTTCGACGCCGACGCCGGCCTGCCGCCAATGGAGCAGGGTGACACCGCCTGGCTGGCGGCAGGCGAGCGTCGTCGGCATGCACTGCACGGCGGCGGTGAACTGCTGGCGATCCGGCTGGGTCCGGCGGTGCCGTAGCGCGTGCTTCAGTACACGTCGCGGCGGTAGCGTCCGGCCAGCATCAGCGCCTCTTTTCCTTCGGCGCCCAGCACCTGTTCGATCACCGCGTCCACTGCCGGCGCCATGCCCTGCAGGCTGCCGCAGACCAGGATCGCGGCGCCTTCGTCGACCCACTGGCGCAGCCGCCCGGCTTCTGCCAACAGGCGATCCTGCACGTAACGGTGGGCGCCGCCGTCGCGGCTGAACACCGCATCCAGGTGCTCCAGCATGCCGCGCTGCTGCATCTGCACCAGTTCGTCGCCGAAGTGGAAATCGTGCGCGGCATTGCGCTCGCCGAACAGCAGCCAGTTGCGGCTGGCTCCGGCCGCTTCGCGTTCGTGCAGGTGCGCGCGCAGCCCGGCGATGCCGGTACCGTTGCCGATCAGGATCAACGGCCGCGTGCTGTCCACGCCGTGGAAATTGGGGTTGCGGCGCAAGCGCAGATCGATCGGGCCGCCGACCGGTGCGACGTCGCACAGCCAACCGCTGCCAATGCCCGGCGTGCCGTCGGCGCGCAGTTGCCGCCGCAGCAGGAGTTCCACCGCGCCGTCGTGCAGGGCCGAGGCAACGGAATATTCGCGATGCGGCAGCGGCTGCAGCATCGACAGCAGGGTCTGCAGGTCGCCACCCGCGGTGACCCCGGGCAAGTGCGAACGTGACAGCCGCGCCTGCAGGGTCTGCCCATCGGCCAGCAGCGTGTCGCCCTGCAGCCGGTGCCGCTGCAGCCATGCCTGCACCACGCCGGGGGCGTGCTGCGGGCCGATCTCGGCGATGTCGCCGGCCTGCCATCGCACCTCGCTGCCAGCTTCCGTTGCTGGCGGTTGCAACCGCAGCCAGTGCACCGGGCCGCCTGCACTGCCGGGATTGAGGTGTTCGCGCTGCAGCAGCGTCCACGCCTGGTAGTCCACCGGACTCCAGTCCGGCTGGTCGCTGGCATCGCCACCCAGTTGGCCCAGCAGTTGCTGCCAGTGGCGCAGGCTGGCCGGGTCGGCGTTGTCCACTTCCACCGTGTCGAACAGCGCGTGCGCGCCATGCCGGCGCAGCCAGTCGTCCAGCTGGTGGCCGAACGCACAGTAGTGCGCGTAGCTGTGGTCGCCCAGCGCCAGCACGCCGTAATGCAGGTGGCCCAACGATGGCGTTGCGGTCATCAGCCGGCGCAGGAAGGGCGCGGCGTGGTCGGGCGGATCGCCTTCGCCCGTAGTGCTGGCGATGAACAGCGCGCGTTCGCTGTCTGCCAGCAGGGCGGCATCCAGCTGCTCGATGCTGCGCAAGCGCACTGCCAGGCCGGCACCGCGCAGGGCATCGGCACTGCGTTCGGCCAACTGCGCGGCAAAGCCGGTCTGGCTGGCCCACACCAGCAGGATCGGTCGCTGCGCCGGATCGGTCCGCTCGCGGCGTGGCCGGGTCTGCCACCACAGCAGTGCACACAGCGCGCCGTAACCGCCGACGGCGGCGATCGCGGTCCACAGCGCGGCGCGGCGCGGGGCAAGCTCCCACCCGCTTTCGCCCAGGTGCAGGCGCAGCAGCAGCCAGGCCACGATGGCCAAGGCCAACATCACCAGCAGGTTGCCGAGCAGCGCGCGTGACGGGCGCAGGGTCATGGCAGCAACGCCTGGAAGGCAGGGCTGAGCGTTTCCAATGGACCCTCGCTGCTGCGTTCCAGGAAGCGCGCCGCCAACTGCAGGCGGGTCGCCAGTTCCAGCCCGGCATCGCGGCCTAGCACGGTCAGCGCGGTCGCCCATGCATCGGCGTGCATGGCATCGTCGGCGACCACGGTCACCGCCGCGGCCGCGCGCTGTACCGGCAGGCCGCTGCGCGGATCCACGCTGTGGCTGATCGGTTCGCCGTCCTGCTGATAGTGGTGCCAGCGGTCGCCGGAGGTGGCGATCGCCTTGCCGTCCAGTTCCAGCACGCGCGGCGGGGTCGGCGTACGCGCGTCTTCTTCCGGGGCCGATTCCACCAGCACGCGCCATGGCTGGCCATCGGGCTTGCGGCCGTACCCGTGCAGTTCGCCGCCTACTTCCACCAACGCGGCGCTCACGTGCTGGTCCTGCAGCCAGCGCACCACTTCGTCCACGCCGAAGCCCTTGGCAATCGCCGACAGATCCAGTTCCAGCGCGCCGGGCTGCAGCAGTGCATCGCCTTGCCACTGCAGCTTCTGCCAGCCGCAACGGGCGCGGGTCGCTGCGAGTACCTGCGGGTCCGGGCGGGCCCGCGCGGCGGCATGCGCACCGAAACCCCACAGCGCCACCAAGGGGCCGAGCGTGGGATCGAAAGCGCCGTCGCTGGCTGCCGCAACGTCCTGCGCAGCCGCCAGCACCTGGCGGGTCTGCAGCGGCAGTGGATGCCAACTGCCTGCGGCGGCCCGGTTGTAGCGGCTCAGGTTCGACGTCGGTTCCCAGGTGCTCATCTGCGCCACGACACGGTCCAGCTGGGCCTGGATGCCGGCATGCAGCGGATGCAGGTCGCGGCTGCGCGGCACCGCCAATGAAACCGACCAGGACGTGCCCATGGTGGTGCCGCCGAGGCGTGCGATATCGAGTAGCGGGTTGGTCATCAGCGAGCGCGTAAGGGTGCCAGTGGAGCCGGGCCAGGCCCGGCTCCGGGGATCAATCACTGCGGCAGCACTTCCAGCGTCGCCACGTAGCTCAGCCTACGCTTTTCAGCCTGCTTGACCGAGGTCTTGTTGTCTTCGGTCCCGGTTTCCAGCCAGTACATGCCGGCTTCCGGCCAGCTCACCTTGATCTCGCCCTTGGCATCGCTGGTGACCTTGATCTCTTCCTGCGCGTTGCGGTAACGCGTGGCGCCACGCACGATCTCGAACTCCAGCCCAGCGGTCGGCTTGCCGTCCACCAGCACGTGGAAAGTCGCTTCTTCGCCGGCGAACAGATCGTTCGGGTGGCCCACCGCGATCAGTTCGATGCCCTTGTTGGTCGGCTTGAGCGCGGTGGCATTCGGCGCGCCATTGGTGACGAAGGTTTCCACCCGGCCGACCGATTCGGATACCTGCACGTTCTTCGCGTCCTTCGGCAGTTCGCCGAAGCTGGCCGCGGTGCCGCGCCAGCGCTTGCGCTCGCCGTTCAACTCATAGGTGGCGAACAGGCCGTCGTTGACCGAGGCGATGCGGTAGGTACCGGCCTGCTTCAGCTCGATGTCGAACACGCTGCGGAACTTGCCGGTGGCACTGTTCTGCGGCTGCACGCTGCTGCCGTCCGGTGCGGTGACCACCACCGATTCCAGGCGCAGCGGCACGTGGTTGAAGTAGAACAGATCGTTGGATACGGCACCGTCCACGGTGATCCACGGGTTGGTACCGGCGATCACGGTCTGCGACGGCAGCAGCCAGGCCTTGTGAGCCAAGGCGGAGAAGGGAAGGGCAGCAGCCAGGGCGGCGGCGAGGACGAGCGTGCGCTTCATCGGGGTATGACTCCAGGAGAAAGAAGGTACGGACCCATGCTGGAACAGCTCAGGGTTTGATGGCGAGGGTGACCTTGCCCAGTTCGGTGCTGCCTTGTGCCGAACCGTTCTGCGCGGACTTTGCCGGCCAGCTGAAAGGCAGCTTGACCAGTTCGCGGCCGCCGACTTCGCGCACCGCTTCCACCACCAGGGTGTAGTTGCCCGGCGCGAGGTCCTTCAGCGCGCGCTGGCGGTCGTTGAATGACAGCGCATGGGTGCCGACCGGGCGGGTCGGGCCGGTCACCCCGTCCACCGGCACCTCCAGCGTACGGCCGCTCTTGCGCCACCACTGGCGCAGGTCCGGCAGCCACTTGGTGCCATGGCCCTCGCTGTTGCCGGTCTGCTGGTACCAGACCGACAGGTTGGCGGCGACCTTCTGGTCGGCCCCTTCCAGCCACACCGCCACGTAGGGGCGGTGGTACTCGGCGACGTTGAGCTTGGGCACTTCGACGTTGATGTCCAGCGTGGTCGCATAGGCCGGCGAGGTGGCCAGCAGGCCGCTGAGGGCGATGGTGAGGGTGACGCGCATGGGCGGCTCCAGCAGGAAAGGTGGGAAGGTCAGTGGATCAACAGCAGGGCGATCAGCAGCGGAATCATCAGGCCCAGGCCGACCAGCGGCCAGGTCATGCGCCGCTGCCGCGCATGCAGGTGCAACAGGAACAGGCCGGTGATGCAGAACACCAGGCAGGCCACGGCGAACACATCCAGGAACCAGCCCCACGCCGGACCGGCATTGCGCCCTTTGTGCAGGTCGTTGAGGTAGGACACCGCCCCGCGCGAAGTGGATTCGAACTCCACCGCGCCGCTTGCGCGGTCGATGCTCAGCCAGGCATCACCGCCGGGACGTGGCAGCGACAGGTAGATCTCTTCCGGCGACCACTCCGCGGCGCGGCCACCGATGGAAATGTCCAGCGCCTCGTCCAGCCACTGGCGCGCGGCACGTGGCAGCGGCGCGTTGCCGTCTTCGCGCGTGCCCAGTTGGTCCAGCACCGCGGCGGGCAGCTCCAGCTGGCGGTTCTGCACCTGTGGGCTCGCTTCGATCTTCGCTGCATGGTTCAGCGTGATGCCGGTAACGGCGAACAGCAGCATGCCGATCAGGCAGACCGCCGAGCTGATCCAGTGCCATTGATGCAGCGTGCGCAGCCAGAAACCGCGGCTTTGCTGTTGCTTCACGGAGGTAGAGACGGATCGGCTCACGCGGCACGGTAGGGTTCGAGGAGACGGGGCATTACAGCATTGATGAGAATAGTTCGCAATTAGGGCGGTAGTGACGGCCGCTGGCCGTCAATCCTTTCGCCAATGACGGCCAGCGGCCGTCACTACCCAGCCCGTCAGAACGTGAAGTTCAGGCTGACCCAGACGCTGCGGGCTTTGTCCTTGTTGTTATAGTCATCCTCGAACAGCACTTCGTTGGTGCCATCGGCATAGGCGCCGTTGCCGTCCAGGTCGGTGAAGGTCGCCTGGTAGGTGGTGAAGTCGCGGTCGAGCAGATTGTTGATGCGCGCGTTCACCGTCAGCCATTCGGTGGCCTCGTACGAGGCACCCAGGTGCAGCACGGTGTAATCCTTGTAGTACAGCGGCTGGCTGGTGATGGCGCTGACCCCGCGGTAGCGCTTGGATCGCATCTCACCGGTCAGGAACACGTTGAAGCGCTCGCTGGCCTGCCAGTCGAAGGTGGCGTTGGCCATGTGCTTGGCGCTGTTGCCCAGCGGCAAGCCCTTCTCCGCGCCGCTCTTCTGTTCGCTGTCGGTATAGGTGTAGTTGGCGCGCAGTGCGAAGCGTTCGCTGATCTTCCAGCGGCCGGCCACTTCCGCGCCCTGGATCACCACCTCGTCGATGTTCACCGTGCGCGAGCTGCTGGCATAGCCCAGTTCGGCGTATTCGCCGCTGCTGGTGCAGGCCTGCGCGAACCCGGGGCCGCACGGCTGTGAGGCGATCTTGTCGTCGAATCTGTTGTGGAACACGGTGGCATTGGCGCTGCGGCCCTGCGGGTGCTGCCAGTACACCGCCAGCTCGGTGCTGGTGCTGGTTTCCGGCTGCAGGTCCGGGTTGCCGTACATCGGCGAAGTGCCCTGGCCGCCGAAGCCGGTCACCCCGTCATACAGCTGGGTGGTCTTGGGGGTCTTGAAGCCGGTGCTGACACCGCCCTTGACGGTCCACGCATCGTTGAACGTGTACACGCCATACAGGCGCGGACTCAGGTGGTTGCCGAACACCTCATGGTCGTCGAAACGCAGGCCGTAGGTGAGCGCGAACGGTGCGGTGATGTTCCAGGTGTCTTCGGCGAACACCGAATACATGTTGTGGTCCTGCACCTGCCCCGGATTGCCGCTTTCCATGCCGAATACACCGTCGGTCAGCTCACCGCGGATGATCTGCGCACCCACCACCGCGATATGTTCGCCCGCGGCCTGGAACGGAATATCCAGCTTGGCATCCAGCGTGTACTGGGCGCTTTCCAGCGTGCGCTTGGGGCGCGGCAGGAAGGCGGCTTCGGCGGCAGCGCGACGCTGGGCTTCGGTCTGGCCGACGTAGGCGCCGGTGCCGTTGAGCATCTGCAGCAGCTGGCGGCGTTCGTCCACGGTGAACGGCATGGTGCGGCCGTCGTTGTTGGTGGCCACGTGGGCCAGCGACACCAGGCTGCGGCCGAAGCTCCAGTCGCCTTCATGGGTCAGCGCCCACGCATCGCGGGTGAACTCCTGGCTGGCGCTGTAGCCGACGCGTGGATCGGCGCGCGTGCAGTTGCGGCGAGTGATGCAGGTGGTGGTGTTACCGCGCCAGATCGAGGCGATGCCATCGACGGTGCCGACCGGGTATTCCTCCACGCCGGCGTCGTTGATCTTGATCGAGTTGTCGTATTCCTGACGCGAGGTGTCGAAGTCCAGGGTGATGCGCTGGGCATCGGTGGCATTCCATTCCAGGCTGACACCGCCGGATTTATTGGTGTTGTCCACGGTCTTGCCGCCGGCACCGAAGCCGAGCGGGCGGGTGTGCTCCACCCCGGCTGGATCGGTGGATGGCGAGTACACCGGATTGGAGGCCTTGCGGTCATACCAGCTGGCACGCGCGCTGAGGTTCAACACGCCAGGCACCAGCGGCCCGGTGATGTAGGCATCGACGGTGCTGTCATCGCCGAACTGGTCATCGGTTTCGAAGGTGCGGCCGACGGTGGCCGAGCCGTGCCAGCTGTCCAGCGCGCGCTTGGTGATCACGTTGATCACACCGCCCATCGCGTCGGCACCGTACAGCGTGGATGCCGGGCCGCGGATCACTTCGATGCGTTCGATCGCATCCAGCGGCGGGATGTGGTTGAACTGGTTGCCGCCGAAGTTGTTCGGGTAGATGTCGCCATGGTTGTTCTGGCGGCGGCCGTTGATCAGCAGCAGCGTGTAGTCCGAGCCCATGCCACGCATCGACACCGAGCCCTGCCCGGTCTTGTCGCGGGTCTCGCCGACGTCCACGCCTTCCAGGTCACGCACCGCATCCAGCAGGGTCATGTACGGGCGCTTGGCCAGCTCCTCGCGGGTGATGACCGAGATGCTGGCCGGTGCATCGGTGATCTTCTGTTCGAAGCCGGACGCGGTGACCACCACCTGGTCCAGGGTGCGCGGCGCGGCGACTTCGGCGAAGGCCGGTGCAGCCAGGGCGCACAGCAGGGCGCTGGACAGGACAGTACGGGAAACGGACGAACGCAGACGATGGCGCTGGGCCATGGCAGTAACTCCAAAGGGTGCTGGAAAGCGCCGCAGCCAACGCCGGTGGCACGCTGCAGGACGGTAGGGCCCGGTCCGGGCCACAGGTGACGGATGCGAATAAAGCGATCAACGTGCGCGCCCGGAAGCGGGCGAACGCGGAAGGTGGATCAGGCCAGCGGGGGCGCCTGGCCGCGTTGCTGGCGGCGTCCGGGCGCATCGGCGCGCGGCGGCCGTGCGCTGGCATGGCGCCAGTCGCGGGAAACATCAGCGCTTTCGCTCGGGGCGTGCGCCAACCGCATCCAGCCAAGCAGGGCGAAGGTGTAGGCCGTGTTCGGCGTGGCGTGCGTAGTCGGGGCGTCCTCGCCCAGCGATACCCGGCGCAGCTTGGCCGGTGCCTGTTCGTGCAGCGGCAGTTCGCCGCCGCCACGTTCTTCCACCGGCAGCGGGGCCTGCAGCACGGCCGACGGCGCATGCCGATCGGCGCTCAGTGTGAGCAGCGGCAGCGAGCCCAGCAGCAACGCCAGCATCGCCACCCACGCCAGCAGGCTGGCCAGCGCGGGACGCTGGCCGCGCATGGCGGCGCCGAGCTGATGATGGCGGTGCGGATGACGCAAGGATGGGCCCCGGGTAGTGGCCGCCAGCGGAGCGCGGCGTGCACGGGGCGTGATTGTAGTGAGAGTCGTTTGCCGTTGCAAATGAGAACGGTTTGCGACATCTTCAATAAGGGGGCGGGCGGCGGGTCAGACCTCGCTCCAGCGTCGCAGAAGGTTGTGGTACACCCCGCTCAGCTGCAGCACGGCGGCGGCATCGGCCTGGCTCTGTCGCAGCCGTTCGATGGAGGTGTCCATCTCCCACAGCAGGCGCCGCTGGGCGTCATCGCGGACCATGCTCTGCACCCAGAAAAACGAGGCGATGCGCGTCCCGAGGGTGACCGGATTCACCTGATGCAGGCTGCTGGAGGGATACAGGATCAGGTCCCCGGCGGGCAGTTTCACTTCATGCTCGCCGTAGGTATCGCTGATGACCAGCTCGCCCCCGTCGTAGGCCTCCGGCGCTGAAAGGAACAGGGTGCACGACACGTCCGAACGCAGGTGTCCCTGCGCGCCATGGGCCATCACCGCGCCATCGACATGGAACCCGTAGGTGCCGCCGCCCTGGTAACGGTTGAAGCGCGGCGGCAGGATCTTCAATGGCAATGCAGCGGCAAAGAACAGCGGGTTGCGCTGCAGGGCCGCCAGCACCTTCTCGCCCAACTGCGCTTTCAGCGGCGATCCATCGGGCAGCTGCTGGTTGCGCTTGACCTGTGCGCCCTGGCGGCCCACGGTCTCGCGGCCGTCGGTCCACTCGGCCTGATCCAGCGGCCCCTGCAGCTGGCCGAGTTCCTGAGCGGTGAGCACGTTGGGAATATGCAGCAGCATGATGTTCGTCCGATAAGGGAAAGGGCGCGGGAAGCACTGGGCTTCCCGCGCCGTCGGCTCAGAAGCGGAAGTCCGCGCTGAGCAGGAACGTACGCGGGGTGCCCGGGGTGTAACGGTAGCCGCTCTTGTTGATCGCAGCCACGTACTGCTTGTCGAACACGTTGTACGCGTTCAAGCGCAGCACCAGCGCCTCGTTCACCGCATACGAAAGCACCGCGTCATACACCGTGTACGACTTGGTGAACGAGGGCGTGCCGACCGCGCCATCGGTGCCACGGTGCATGGCACTGCTGAAGCGCACGCCGCCGCCCAGCGTCAGCCCGAACGGCAGCTCATACGTGCTCCATGCAGTGAAGGCGTCGTCGGGGGTGTAGGTCAGGTTGCTGGTACCGTCGGCGGCCACGTTGGCGCCTTCCTTGACCTCGGTGTCCAGGTGGCTGTAACCGGCCGACAGCGACCAGTTGTCGGTGATGCGGCCCACGGCGGACAGCTCCACGCCCTTGACCCGCTTGCTGCCGGTCTGGGTCGGGTTGCCGGCGTCATCCAGCACCTGGGTGTTGATCTCGTTCTCCACGTCGGTCTGGAAGATCGCCACGTTCAGTGCCAGCGCATCATCGAGGAAGGCCCACTTGCTGCCGACTTCGAAGGTCTTCGCTTCCTGCGGATCCAGGCGCGGGTTGTCCAGGCTGCTGGCCGAACTGCTGAGCGCGAAATTGCTGCCGCCCGGCGGCTGCTGCGACAGCGCGTAGTTGGCATAGATGCTGGCCGTATCGCCGGCCTTGTAGAGCACGCCGAGCTTCCAGTTGAGCAGCGTGTCCGATGCTTCCAGCGTTGGCGTGTCCAGTACCGTGCCGACCGGGTTGGTGCCACAGACCGGACCCGCACGGCCGCCGCACACCACCGAACTGGCATACCGGGTGTCGTAGTGGTCGGCGCGCACGCCGGCGGTCAGCAGCAGGCTTTCGCCCAGGTGCAGGGTGTCGAATAGGTAGGCCGACCAGGTGGTGGTCCGCCCATGCGCATCGGCGCCGTTGTGCGCCCAGGCCAGGCCGCCGGCGTTCCAGTCCGGGGTGTACAGGTTCGCGGCCGGCCAGCTGCTGCCGCCGGTGACGGCCTGGCCGAAGCTGTCCATCTCTTCGCGGGTGAACTCCAGCCCGGTGCTCAGGTTGTGCGCGATGGCGCCGGTGGCGAAGTCGGCGCGCAGGTTGAGCTGGTCGGTCAGCAGGGTATTGCGCTGGTCCTTCAGCGTGGGCAGGCTGCGCGCGATGGTGTACGTGGACAGGTCATTGCGGTCGGTGTAACGGATGTTGCCCGTCGGTGCGCCGTTGGCGGCGCGGGTGCCGGTGCCCATGAACGCAGTCAGCAGGTAGTCCTGTTCGGTGCGGCCCCAGCGCGCGGTGTTGGTCAGGCGCACCGCATCGTTGAAATCATGTTCGATGCGGAAGGTGGCCATCTTCGCGGTGACATCGTCATGGTCGGCGCGCGTACCGTAGAAGTTCTGCGGATCCACCGGATGGCCGGCCAGCGCTTCCAGGGTGGGCTGCGGGATCCAGCCGGGCAGGCCGAGGGTGGGCACGCCGCCATCGGGCACGTTGTCCTGGTCCACGTACAGCAGGTTGAGCACATAGCGGGTGTCGGTGCCCAGGCCGAACGCCAGCGACGGCGCGATGCCCCAACGCGAATTATTGACGTGGTCGCGGCCGGGCTGGTCGCTGTCCTGCCACATGGCATTCAGGCGCAGCGCGCTGGTGGCCCCCAGGGCCTGGTTCCAGTCAGCCGTGGCGCGGCGCTGCTGGTCGCTGCCCAGGCTGGCCGTGCCGGACACTTCATCGTGCAACGTGGCCTGCTTGCTGACCATGTTGATCGCACCGGTGGGTGCCGAGCGTCCGTTGTCGGTGCCGGCAGGGCCCTTGGTGATTTCCACCTGTTCGGTGTTGAACACATCGCGCGAGATGGAGCCCAGGTCGCGCACGCCATCCACGAACAGGCTGCTGGAGGTGTCGAAGCCGCGCATGTACAGCGCATCACCGCTGGCGGTGTTGCCGTTCTCGCCGACGAAGAAGGTGCCCACGCCCGGGCTGTTGCGCAGCGCTTCGGTGAGGGTAGTGGCGCCCTGCTGGTTGAACAGGTCGGCCGTGATCACTTGGATGGTCTGCGGGGTGTCCTGCAGCGACTGGGTGAACTTCGGCGAGGCGACTTTGTCGGCCTTGTAGCCGCGGGTGGCATGCACGTCCACCTTGTCCAGCGTGCGTGCGCCGTCGTCGGTTTCGGCGAAGGCCAGCGAGGGCAGGGCGGCCAGGCCGAGGCCCGCAGCGAGGCTGGCGGTGGCCAGCGGCAGGGGACGGAACGCGGAGGCGTGCTTGCGGCTTTTGATCGGATTCATGGCAGGACTTCAGTAATGGCGGGTAGCGACCCGCCAGGCGACGACTGGGCAACGCGTGGCCATCGGCCGGCGGCGTGCGAAAGAAAGCATGGGCGGCGCCGCAGGGCGACGGCCGTCAGGTCAGGGGCGGAGGCGCCTGGCCCAGCGGGCGACGTGGCGGTTGCGCATGGAAGGCCAGCGCCTCATCGGGCGCCTGCGCGTTCTGTGGCGGGCTTCGCAGCAGGCCGGTAGCCGCGTTCGGATTGCCGCCAGACGGCTTGCTGCGCCCGGGCTCGGATTCCACTTCGGCGGTTGTCACAGCCTGTTCGAAAGGCAATCCCTGATGTGGCACCGGGCTGTCGGAACGTAGCGTGGCCCTGTGCCCACCGGCGTGCACCGGGGAGGGGCCGGAGCTGGCGGGTTGCCAAAGCAGCAGCACCATCAACACCGCCCACGCCATCCATTTCCCCTGACCGAGAAGGGCGGAGGAGGGCGCAGGTGGTGGCAGGCCAGCATTCACGCAGCGTGGATCCAGTTACACAGTGTTACAAATCGTAGCAGTAACGCGAACCATTCGCATGTGCCGTTGCAGTCAGCGGAGCATCGGGTCACGGCTCCGGTCAGGAAAACCTTGAAACACCGTACTGATACGGCGCATCCCGGCAGCACAGGGCATCCCGTCAAAGAATCTGCAGGGCGAGGGCATCTAGCCTCTCCCACGCCAATTCCGGCTTTAATGGTCAATTCGCATGCAGTTTCCACTTGACAGAGGGGACATCTCGACAGTCCCTGAATCCGCCAGCGCTGCCGTCCTGGATCCCCGCGCCATCGGCAGGTTGGCCCGTCGTGCTATGGCCGACATGGGCGAAGGCATCGCTTACGGCGACAAGGTGGTGTTGCAGCCTCACGATGACGAACTGGGGATGCTGCTGGGTCGGTCCGCTGCTGAATCCTGTCCGGGCAACCAGCGGCTGAACTGGAAATTGAATGCCTTGGTGAGTGCGAATGCCAGGTACTGCGCGGTCAAGATCGTCGGCTCCAATGCCTGCAACCACGCCTTGGGCCTGCCGCGTTCGCAGTCGCAACTGATCCTGTACGACAAACTGACCATGACCCCGCTGGCCCAGTTCGACGGCACGGCCGTGTCCGCCCGAAGAACGGGAGCTTACGCCTCGATCGCGGTCGACCTGCTGCTCGCCCACAGGGAGCGGTTGTCCATCTGCCTGTACGGCGCGGGGCCGATCGCCGATTGCGTAGTCGATGATCTCCACGCTCACCACGCCCACCGGGTCAACCGGATTCATGTGTGCAGCCGCCGTCCGCCGAGCGCACAGGCTTTCGCTGCCGCAGCAGCTGCGCGCACCGGGCTGGATGTCCGTAGCGGCGACGATGATCCGGGGCACGTCGATCTGGTAATCACCGCCACCAACGCCGGAAGTCCCATCGTACCCGTCGACAGGTTGCACCCAGGCGTAGCCGTGCTGCACCTTGGCGGTGACGAGCTGCCGGTGTCCTTCATCGAAGAAGTGCTGGCGCGAGGCACGGTGATCTGCGACGACGTGGCCAGCGTGTGCCATCGCAACTCGCAGAGCCTGCCGCTCTACTTCTCGCGGCAGAACCTGCGCCTGTCCGATCTAGGCGGCTTGTTCAGGATACGCAGCCTGCACGACCGCACGCTCCGCCACGGCACCGCGTTGGCGCGGCCCGCATTGATGACGTGCGTAGGGCTGCCCGTGCTGGATCTCTACCTGGCCCAGTGGTTGTACGAGCAGGGTACCGCCTGCGCGGGTACGGCACCCACCATGGCGCCGCCGCTGCCCTCCGGCCGTGTCTAATCGCGGTCGTCCCGCGTCCACACTGCGTCGTGCTCGCGCTTCACCGGGAATTTCGGCGCAGGGCTGTAGGCGGGTGCGCACAGGGCGCGCCCGTCGCGCACATCGAAGCGGGCACCATGCAGGACGCATTCGATGCTGCCCTCTGCGGTATTGAACTCACCGGAGGACAGTTCGAACTCTTCATGGGTGCACTGGTCTTCCAGCGCATACAGCTCGCCGTCCAGGTTGAACACTACGATCGGCGTACCGGTGACCTCGTCGAACACGCTTTTCATCTCGCCGGGCAGCAGGTCGGTGCTGGCGCAGACGAAGGTCCAGGCAGCACTCATCGCGCCGGCTCCTGCAGGTGCTTTTCCAGGATCTCGAACTGCAGGTCATCGCGCTTGGGAATGCCAAACCGCTCGTCACCATACGGGAAAGGCTTCTTGATGCCGGTGCGGCGATAGCCACGGCGCTCGTAGAAGGCGATCAGCTCCTCGCGAATGTCGATCACGGTCATCAGCATGCTGGCCAAGCCCCATTCGCGCACGCCATGCGCCTCTGCTTCGGCAATGACCTGCTTGCCCAGGCCACTGCCCTGCTCGGTGGGCGCCACGGCGAACATGCCGAAGTAGCCGTGCTCACCGCCGTCGGCGACGTGGGCGCAGGCCACCAGCTGGCCAGCGCGTTCGGCGAGCAGGATGGTGGAGCGCTGGCGCGCGATGTCGGCCTGCAGCCCTTCGGCGTCGATGCGTGCGCCATCCAGCATGTCGGCTTCGGTGGTCCACCCGGCGCGGCTGGCATCGCCGCGGTAGGCCGAAGTGACAAGTTCGATGAGGGCAGGAATGTCGGCCGGCGTGGCGGCACGGAAGGTCAGCGTGGTCATGTCGCCATTCTAGCGAGGCCGTGCGGACTGCAGCAAAAAGATGGGGTCAGAGTCAGGGGTCAGAGTCAGGGGTCAGAGTCCTTTTGCGGCGAGAGAAGGAATCTGACCCCTGACTCTGACCCCTATCCTACGCATGTCACTGGCAGGCCGGATAGCCAGCCTTGGCTGCTTGCTGGGATGCTTCAGCCATGCCTCGCAGACCCCGAGTATCCGCGCCTGGACTACCGCTGCACCTCGTGCAGCGAGGTAATGACCGCCAGTGTTGTTTCAGGAGCGACGCGGATTGTTTCCGGTATCTTTCGATGCTGCGCCGTGCGGCATCGTTGACTGGATGCGTTCTACACGCCTATGTCCTGATGTCCAATCACGTGCACCTATTGCTGACGCCACAGACCGCGGGTGCCGCGTCACGGCTCATGCAGCACCTCGGTCGCCGCTACGTGCGGTACTTCAACGATGCGCATGTCCGATCCGGGACCCTTTGGGAAGGCAGGTTTCACGCGTCGCTGGTGGGCGATGATGCCTACGTCCTCGCCTGCTATCGGTACATCGAACTCAATCCGGTCCGGGCGGGAATGGTGGATCATCCCGCGCGCTACAGGTGGTCCAGCTATGCCTGCAATGCGCTGGGTATGCGCGCGGGAGAAGTCGTACCGCACGCGACCTATATCGCCTTGGGCCCAGACGCGAGCGCGCGGCAACAGCGGTATGTGTCTTTCGTGGAATCGACGATGCCGGAGGGGCAGATCGGGGAAATTCGCCGTTCGCTGCAGCGTCAGCGGCCCCTCACCAAAGCAAAAAAAGGGGTCAAAAAAGGGGTCAGAGTCAGGGGTCAGAGTCCTTTTGCCGTCAGCAAAAGGACTCTGACCCCTGACTCTGACCCCTTCTTCTCAACCCAGCAGCCTGCGGACCTTGTTCAAGGCCACGACGAAGCGTTCGATTTCTTCGTGCGTGTTGTAGAACGCCAGCGAGGCGCGGCAGGTCGCGGCGACGCCGTAGTACTGCAGCAGCGGATGCGCGCAATGCTGGCCCGAACGGATCGCCACGCCTTCCAGGTCCAGCAGGGTGGCCAGGTCGTGGGCGTGTGCGCCATCGATCAGGAAAGACACCACGGCCGCTTTTTCCGGCGCCGTGCCGAAGATGCGCAGGCCGTCGATCTTCTGCAGTTCTTCGGTGAAATGCGCCAGCAGTTCGGCCTCGCGTGCTTCCACGTGGGCCAGGCCCAGCGATTCCAGGTAATCCACCGCCACGCCCAGGCCGATGAAGCCGGCGATGTTCGGCGTGCCGGCTTCGAACTTGTGCGGGGCATCGTTGAACACGGTGCCGTCGAAGCTGACTTCCTTGATCATTTCGCCACCGCCGAGGAACGGCGGCATGGCATCCAGGTGCTCGCGGCGTGCCCACAGCGCGCCGGTGCCTGTCGGGCCGCACATCTTGTGGCCGGTGATGGCATAGAAATCACAGCCGATCGCCGCCACGTCCACCTTGCGGTGCGGCACCGCCTGCGAGCCGTCGACCACGGTGACGATGCCGCGCTTGCGGGCTTCACGGCAGATCTCGCGCACCGGATTGACCGTGCCCAGCACGTTGGAGACGTGCGCCACGGCCAGCAGCTTGACCTCGGTGGTCATGGCGCGGCGCAGGGCGTCCAGGTCCAGCGAGCCATCCGGGCTGATCTCGGCCACGCGGACGGTGGCGCCGGTGCGTTCGGCCACCAGCTGCCACGGCACGATGTTGGCGTGGTGTTCCATGCGCGACACCAGGATGACGTCGCCGGCCTTCAGCCGCGGCAGCGCCCACGAATAGGCCACCAGGTTCAGCGCGAAGGTGGTGCCGCTGCACAGCACCAGCTCGCTGGCGCGCACGTTGAGGAAGCGGGCAAGCTTGTTGCGTGCACCTTCGTAGGCATCGGTGGCTTCGGTGCCGAGTGCATGCACCGCACGGCTGACATTGGCGTTGTAGCGGCGGTAGAACTCATCCACCGCACCGATCACCTGCACCGGCTTCTGGCCGGTGTTGGCGTTGTCGAAGTAGACCAGCGGCTTGCCGTGCACCTCGCGCATCAGCAGCGGGAAGTCCTGCCGCACGCGGTCCCAGTCCGGGGCGGCGCCGGTTTCGGCCTGCGGGCGCGGCGTGGACAGGTTCATGCCACGCCTGCCTCGGACAGGGCGCGGTCCAGCCGGCGACCCAGCTGCTCGCGCAACGCGTCCGGGAGGATCTTCAGCGGCTCGTGGCAGAACGCCGCGCTCAACAGGGCTTGTGCCTGCTCCTGCGGCAACCCGCGCGAACGCAGGTAGAACAGCGCATTGGCATCGAGCTGGCCGACGGTGGCGCCGTGCGCGGCCTTGACCTCTTCGGCGTCGATCACCAGCGTTGGCTGGGTATCGATCTCGGCGTCGGCCGACAGCAGCAGGTTCTTGTTGGACAGGTTGGCGTCGGTGCCGTCGGCCCCTTCGCGGATGTGGATGCCACCGTGGAAGACCACGCGGCTGCGGTTGGCGGCCACGCCGCGCCACAGCAGCTCGCAGCGGGTGTCACGCGCGATGTGCTCGATGCCCAGGCGAGTGTCCACGTGGCGGCGGCCGGTGCCCAGCAGCACGCCATTGGCGGTCAGCTGTGCGTTGTCGCCTTCCAGCCGTACGTTGAGCTCATGGCGGCTCAGCGCGGCGCCCAGTTCCAGGTCCACGCGGTGGTACTGCGCATCGCGTGCCAGCACCGCATCGGTGCGCAGGAAGCTGGTCTGGCGGGTGCTGCCGGCCTGCAGGCGGGCGTGCTTGAGCACGGCCTCGCGGGCAAGGTGGACATGCACCACGCTGTTGTCAAGGTGGGCGCCATCGCCGGCCTGCAGGTGGTGTTCGACGATGCCCAGGCTGGCCCCGGCACGGAGCTCGATCAGCGATCGATGGTGCCAGGCCAGGTCGCTGCCGGTGGCCACGCTGGCGAAGACCAGCTGCAGCGGCACGTCCACCTGCACGCCTTCGTCCACGCGCAGCACCACGCCTTCATCGGCCAGTGCGGCGTTGAGGCGGGCGAAGATCTCATCGCTGCGCTCATAGCGGCGGGCCAGCACGCGCGCGCCTGCTTCGTCGGCGGCCAACGCGGCCGACAGCGGTTCCAGCTGCACGCCGGCCGGCAGGCCGTGGGTGTCGCTCAGGCCATCGTGCAGGCGACCGTTGACGAACACCAGGCGCGGGGCGGGAATGTCATCGAGAAGGGCGACATCCAGCGCCGGCGGGGCCAGCGGAGCGGCGGCGAAGCTGCGACGTTCCAGTTGGCGCAGCGAGGTGTACTTCCACGCTTCGCTGCGTGGGCCCGGCAGGCCGTCGCGCAGCGCGGCGTCCAGCACGTCGCGGCGCGTGTCGCTGCCGCAGAACGTGGCGGCCAATGAATCCAGCAATGCGCTCATCAGACCGCTGCCTCCGGCACCACGCGGTTTTTCAGGAAGTCATAACCATGCTCTTCCAGCTGCAGCGCCAGCTCCGGTCCACCGGACTGCACGATGCGGCCGTCGGCCAGCACGTGCACGAAATCCGGCTTGATGTAGTCCAGCAGGCGCTGGTAATGGGTGATGACCAGGAACGAGCGTTCCGGGCTGCGCAGTGCGTTGACGCCGTCGGCGACGCTCTTCAGCGCATCGATGTCCAGGCCGGAATCGGTCTCGTCCAGGATCGCCAGCTTGGGTTCCAGCACGGCCAGCTGGAAGATCTCGTTGCGCTTCTTCTCACCGCCGGAGAACCCTTCGTTGACGCCACGATGCAGCAGTTCGTCCTTCAGGTGCAGCACGGCCAGCTTCTGCCGCACCAGCTTCAGGAACTGCATCGAATCCAGTTCCTCCTGGCCGCGCGCCCGGCGCTGGGCGTTCAGCGCGGCACGCAGGAAATAGGTGTTGTTGACGCCGGGGATTTCCACCGGGTACTGGAAGGCCAGGAACAGGCCGGCGGCCGCGCGTTCTTCCGGCGACAACTGCAGCAGGTCGGCGTCTTCGAACTGCACGCTGCCTTCGCTCACGTCGTAGCCTTCACGGCCGGACAGCACGTTGCCCAGCGTGGACTTGCCGGCACCGTTGGGGCCCATGATGGCGTGCACCTGGCCGGGCTTCACGTCCAGCGACAGGCCCTTGAGGATTTCCTTGTCGCCGATGCGTGCGTGGAGGTTGTCGATCTTCAGCATGGTGGGGGGGTTCCGTGGTGCGGGCCCGGGGCCCGCCAATGATGTTTTGGTTCGAATGCAGTACGCGGGGGCAGGGCGGGCGTCAGCCCACCGAGCCTTCCAGCGAGACGTCGAGCAGCTTCTTGGCTTCCACCGCGAATTCCATCGGCAGTTCGCGGAAGACCTGCTTGCAGAAGCCGTCCACGATCAACGACACCGCGTCTTCCTGGCTGATGCCGCGTGCGCGGCAGTAGAACAGCTGGTCGTCGGAGATCTTCGAGGTGGTGGCCTCGTGTTCGACCGTCGCCCCGGGGTTCTTGACCTCGATGTAGGGGAAGGTGTGCGCACCGCACTTCTTGCCGATCAGCAGCGAATCGCACTGGGTGTAGTTGCGCGCGCCTTCGGCGCCGCGCTCGATCTTCACCAGGCCACGGTAGGTGTTCTGGCCGCGGCCGGCGCTGATGCCCTTGCTGATGATCTTGCTCTTGGTGCGCTTGCCGACGTGGATCATCTTGGTGCCGGTGTCGGCCTGCTGGCGGTGATGGGTCAGTGCCACCGAATGGAACTCGCCCACCGAGTCATCGCCCAGCAGCACGCAGGACGGGTACTTCCAGGTGATCGCCGAACCGGTCTCCACCTGGGTCCAGGTGACCTTGCTGCGTGCGCCACGGCATTCGGCCCGCTTGGTGACGAAGTTGTAGATGCCACCGACGCCGTTCTCATCGCCCGGGTACCAGTTCTGCACCGTGGAATACTTGATCTCCGCATCTTCCAGCGTGACCAGTTCCACTACCGCCGCATGCAGCTGGTTCTCATCGCGCATCGGCGCGGTGCAGCCTTCCAGGTAGGACACGTACGCCTTGTCTTCGCAGATGATCAGCGTGCGTTCGAACTGCCCGGTATGGCCGGCGTTGATGCGGAAATACGTGCTCAGTTCCATCGGGCAGCGCACGCCCTTGGGGATGAACACGAAGCTGCCATCGGAGAACACCGCCGAATTGAGCGCGGCGAAGTAGTTGTCGCCTACCGGCACCACGGTGCCCAGGTACTGCTTGACCAGTTCCGGGTGCTCCTTGATGGCTTCGGACATGGAGCAGAAAATCACGCCCTTTTCGGCCAGTTCCTTGCGGAAGGTGGTGCCGACGGACACCGAATCGAACACCGCATCCACGGCCACGCCGGCCAGCTTGGCGCGCTCGTGCAGCGGCACGCCCAGCTTGTCGTAGGTATCCAGCAGTTCCTTGGGCACGTCGTCCAGCGAGGCGTACTTCGGGCCCTTCGGCGCGGAGTAGTAGCTCAGGCCCTGCAGGTCGATCGGCGCGATCTTGAGCTTGGCCCAGTCCGGCATCGCCATGGTCAGGAAATGGCGGTACGCCTGCAGGCGCCACTCGGTCATCCACTCGGGCTCGTCCTTCTTCGCCGACAGGGCGCGGATGGTGTCCTCGTCCAGGCCCGGCGGCAGGGAGTCCGATTCGATGTCCGTGATGAAGCCGGCCGAATACTTGCGGCCAAGCTGCTCGTGGATCTCGCGGTTGGGGGTGTCGTCGGTGACGACGGTATCGATGATGTCGGTGGCCATGGGGCTGCCTGTGGATCAGGAGACGACAGCGGCCGCAATGGCGCGGCGCTGGGAGTCGTCAACAAGGGGAAGGGGGGAGAGGATCTGGGCGAGGGTGACCGCACGCAGTGCCTCGGACACCACGTCGTTGATCAGCCGCCAGCTGCTGCGTGCGCCGCACTTGGGCGCCATGTTGCACTGGTGATTGTCGTGGCTGCATTCGGTCAGCGCCAGCGGACCTTCCATGGCCTCGACCACCTCGAACAGCGAGATCTCGCCGGGCGCGCGGGTCAGCCGGTAGCCGCCGCGGACGCCGCGCAGGCCTTCGACCAGGCCGGCCTGGGCCAGCGGCTTGAGCACCTTGCTGACGGTGGGCGGTTCCAGGCCGGTGAACTCGGCCAGCTCGGTCGCACTGAGCACCTCGGCCGGACGAGCGGCGAGCACGGTCAGTACCACGGTGGCGTAATCGGTGAGCTTGGTGACGCGGAGCATGGGGGTCTGCAGCTGGATTGCAAAGCGGACCGAAATTGTACGCTTTTATGCGCCCGCGTCCAAGCCGGACGTTTTGGCGCTGTGGGGCCCGTGCTACCCCGGCGGCGGCGCAATGGTGCGGTCTGGCCATGATTTTGGCAATCACGAAGATTAAGGGAGAATCAACGCTCCTCTTTCCAGAACGCCCCTGCGCCCATGCCGAAGAAGATCAAAGCCCGCAAATCCGCCATCCACGGCAACGGCGTGTTCGCCGTCGCACCCCTGAAGAAGGGTGAGCGGGTGATCCAGTACAAGGGCCTGCTGCGCAGCCACGCCGACGTCGACGCCGATGACAGCGGCGACGTGGAAAGTGGCCACACCTTCCTGTTCACGCTGAACGACGACTACGTGATCGATGCCAATTACAAGGGCAACGAAGCGCGCTGGATGAACCACAGCTGCGAGCCCAACTGCGAGGCGCTGATCGAAGAAAACGAGGACGGCAACCCGCGCGAGGACAAGGTGTTCATTGAAACCCTGCGCGATATCGCGCCCGGCGAAGAGCTGGTCTACAACTACGGCATCACCCTGGCCGAGCGCCACACCGCGCGTCTGAAGAAGGTGTGGGAGTGCCGCTGCGGTTCGAAGAAATGCAGCGGTACCATGCTGCAGCCCAAGCGCTGAGTTGCACGCGCTGTCCACATCGGTATCACCGCCGGAACATGGGCCGGCGGTGATGCTGGGGGCTCCTTTACCAATCGGAGCATTCCCATGGCACAGCGTCTTGAAGGCAAGAAGATCGCCATCCTTGCCACCCACGGTTTCGAGCAATCCGAACTGACAGATCCGAAGAAACTGCTCGAAGGCTGGGGCGCGACCACCCGTGTGGTCTCCCCGGCGAAGGAAGGCAGCATCAAGGGCTGGAAGGAGAAAGACTGGGGCGACGAAGTAACCGTCGACCAGCCGCTGGCGGACGCCAACCCGGATGATTTCGATGCGCTGTTGCTGCCCGGCGGGCAGATGAACCCCGATACCCTGCGCATCGATGCATCGGCGCTGGCCTTCATCGAAGCCTTCGGCAAGGCCGGCAAGCCGGTCGCGGCGATCTGCCACGGCCCGTGGCTGTTGATCGATACGGGCCTGGCCAAGGGCCGGCAGGTAACGTCCTGGCCGTCGGTGCGCCGGGATCTTGAAAACGCCGGTGCGCAGTGGCGCGATGAGGAAGCGGTGGTTGACGGCACCCTCATCACCAGTCGCAAGCCCGACGACATCCCGGCCTTCAGCGAAGCACTGGCAAAGGCCCTCGAAGCCTGACGCTCACGGGTAGCGCCGAGCCATGCTCGGCGTCACCCCAACCGCAGGCGGAAACCCGCCCGCATCAATTGCCCAACAACCCGGCCGGCACCATCGTGCCGAGATCCTGGTTGAAGGTGACCTGCAGGCGGCCGTTCTTCACCTGCGCCGACTGCACCTGCAAGGTGCCCAGCAGGCCCGCAACGGCCGGGTCGATGCGGTAGATTGGCTCGCGCTGCGCGTAATCGCCCAGCCATGCATTGAGCAACGACTTGGTGCGCGAATCCAGGCGTGCTCCCTGCTGCGCCGGCACGAAGTCTTCCATCGTTGGCTGCTGCAGGTGGAAGCCCTGGGTCTGCTGGTCGTAGCGCAGGCCACTGCTCAGCTTCACCGTGCCCAGCTTCGCCGGCGCGCCACCGGCGGTCGCCAGGGCGATATCCATCCCCAGGTTGAGACGTTCGCCAGCCGGCAGGGTCAGCTGCGGGTGGCTCATGGTCAGGGCGATCAATCCGCCCAGTGCATCCTGGGTGCGTGGGAAGCTGCCCTCCAGGTACTGCTGCACGTCGCCGGCACCCACCGACAGCTGGCGACCCTCGATGGAGGGGGCGGCCTGTGCGCCAATGGCGGCGGCCACCAGTACCGTAGCGGTGCCCAATCGGGTGAAGAACGGACGAAGACGCATGGTCGTGACCATCTGAAGTAAGGACATGCAGAAGATAGCCGGTTGCACTGAACCGCGCGTGCATGGCGGTGGGCAGGTCAGTCCAGCACCGGCTGCAGGTTGGCTGACTGGATCAGCCAGGCACTGCGCTGCGGATTGGGTACCAGCCGGTACCAGCCCTTGTAGCGCAGCGTGGTGCTGGGGGTAGTGACGCGTATCCGCACAGGCACTTCGATGAGATGGGTCGGCTGCTGCCGGTCACGCGGCACGGGCGCATCGGTGTTGATCTTCAGATCGCGCACCTCGCGCAGTCCGCGCAGTGCGGCATCGTCGGCACGGCCCGGCGGCGGGGCGATCATCCAGTTGGCATCGGCCTTGTCGAACTCGCGGCGCAGCAGGTGGACGGCATAGGTGCGCACCACTGCACCCGGATCCGGCGCGTCTGCGGTGACTGCCGCCAGCAGCGGCAGCGCGTCGGCGCCATCGAGAGTGGAATTGGCCACACGCGTTGGGGCGGCTGCAGGTGGCTTGGCCGCCGCAACATCTGCTGCGGGCGGGACATCCGGCGCGCGCTGGCACGCACCCAGCAGCATCAGCATCGGCAACAGCCAGCAGGCAACGCGCATCAGGCGCACTCGTCAGGACGGAAGCAGTGAGTGTAGCCAAGGCATGGAGGTGGACACCATCAGGCCCCCTCCCAAACGCCGCCGACCATGGGTCGGCGCTACCAGATGGCCACCATGGACCTGTCGGAGGTGGGGCGGGGTGGGTTGGCGGGGGCGTTGAGCGCCATGGATGGCGTGAAACGAGGCCCGCAGGATGCGGTTGTTGCCGTCCCCCGCCAACCCACCCCGCCCCGCCAACAAGCTGTCCTGGAGCTTCTGACGTTGCAGTTGCCGTTGCCGGAACACCTCACGCAGCGCCGTGCAGGCTGTCCAAGGCGTCCAGCGCCGTGTCGAGCTTCACCGCGTGGGCGGCCAGCGGATGGTTGGGTTCGTCGGCGTGGCGCTGCACGACGTCGCGCAGGATCTGCGCGGCGATCAACACCGCCGCACGCTCGTCGCCACTGAAGCCAGCCAGCCGCGGAGCAGCTTCGAGCAGGCGCATCCAGTCACGCTGTGCGCGATGCTCCACTTCGATGGTGCAGCGGCCGCTGCACGGCAAGCCGTCTTTTTCGATCGGCGTGACGGTGAGGCGGTAGCGGGTGGAAGGGCTGGCCATGGCGGGCGTCCATTGGGGGATGTATCCACCATAGGGCCGCCACGCAGGGACTACGACCGGGCCGGCTGCACGCAGTGTTCCATTGTCCCGCAGGTGGTTCGCTGCAACCGGCTGCGGCGCGTTGCAGGGCAGCGCCTGACGTCCGGCTGCGCGGAATCGGCGGGCAACGGCACACTGTGTTGCGGCCCGCGCACAAACCCTGGAAAAGGAACGGGACGGCAATGAGCCGTCCCGTTCGCGATCAAAACCCGGTATGCCTACGCGATCAGAGCGCGGCGTCCTTGAGCTTCTTCAGCGGGCGCACCTTGAGCTTGGTGGTAGCCGGCTTGGCGGCGAACCACTGCTCTTCCTTGGTGAAGGGGTTGATGCCCTTGCGCTTCGGCTTGGCGGCAACGCTGACGGTGGTGATCTTCAGCAGGCCCGGCAGGGTGAAGCTGCCCGCGCCCTTCTTGTGTACCGAAGAGGCAACGGCGGTTTCCAGCGAGGCCAGCACCGCACGCACGTCCTTGGCGACCACGCCGGACGCTTCAGCGATGTGGGCAACCAAGCCGGACTTGGTCAGCACGTCCTTGATCGGCTTCGGCGCGGCCGGCTTGGCGGCTGCCTTGGTAGCGACTTTCTTTACTGCCTTCTTCGGGGCAGCCTTCTTAGCGGTCTTTGCCATGGTTTCCTGTTCCGTGAACGGTTGGTTGTTTGGTCATGCCGACCCCGTCGGCAAACGCAATGTAGGGCAACTACACCGCCCCGCCAATAGGTTATACGCGGAAAAGCCTGCTTTTTTCGCTCCCACTCGACCTTTGTCGGAGGCGTGGCGGCCAGCTCAGCCACGCCCGTCGTACTGAAGCCGTGGAATTGGAAGGGAAAAATCCGCTTTTCCGCCCGCGCCGGGGAATGCGCGACCGGAGGCCGGCCGTTCGTCGGGACGACCAGCGCCATCGCGTCGCAGCAGAGCGACGCGACGCTAACGCGGGCCTGCGTACGGTAAGTCCCGAACTCAACCGAAGGAGCTGCACAATGGGTATTTCACGCCGCGCCACCGCGCACTGGGAAGGTGACCTGAAGACCGGCAAGGGACAGTTGAGCACGCCGCAGAGCGGCCTGCTGGACAACACCCGCTACGCCTTCAGCAGCCGCTTCGGGGATGAGAAGGGCACCAACCCGGAAGAACTGATCGCCGCCGCGCACGCCGGCTGCTTCACCATGGCGCTGTCGGCCAAGCTGACCGAAGCCGGCTTCCCGCCGGAGGCGTTGGACACCGAGGCGCAGGTGGACCTGTCGATGGAAGGCGGCCCGCAGCTTTCGCAGATCACGCTGAAGGTCAAGGCCAAGGTGCCGGGAATCGAGGCGGAGAAGTTCCGCGCCATCGCCGATGACGCCAAGCAGAACTGCCCGGTGTCCAAGGCACTCAGCGCGGTACCGGTGACACTGGAAGCCACCCTGCTCTGACGTAGCGGACGCGGTAGGGACGGCCGCTGGCCGTCCTGTTTCCGCCTACCAATCGATCATGCCGCGGATGACGGTCTGTACCTGGCCACCGGACCACACTTCGCCTTGTGCATCCACATGCAGGTGCAGGCGCGCATCGTGGCCGACCTCGCGGCCTTGGCTGACCACATAGTCACGACGTCCGCCGGGAAGTCCTCCGCGCTCGTCCAGCCATGCCGCCAGCACCGCGTTGGCCGCACCGGAGGCGGCGTCCTCGAAGCGCCTGCCGTTACCGACGAAGGCACGCACGGCCAGATCCCAGGGCTGATCGCTGCAGCGCGCATAGGCGAACACGCCCATGCTGTCAGTGGACTCCGCCAGTGCCGCAACCGCGTTCCAGTCGGGCTGCAGCGCGCGCAGCGTTGTCTCGTCCGTCAGCTCGACCACCCACCAGCTGCGCCCGCCCTGCATGCGGGCGGGCGGGAGGGTGCCCAGTGGCCACCCCTGCAGGACGCTGGTCAGTCGCGGATCAGTGGGCTCGACGACCTCGGCGACCGAAGCGCGCGGAGTACGGATGGCGATCGTGCGTTGCAGGCCATCGCCTTCCACGCGCAGCGGCAGCATCCCGGCGATCCCGTCCTGCACCAGCAGCCCGTCGACCGGCACGGCCAGTGCCGCTTCCAGCACTGCATGCGCGGTGCCGATGCTGGGGTGGCCGGCGAACGGGACTTCCTTCTGCGGGCTGAACATCCGCAGGCGATAACTGCTCGCTGCATCCTGCGGTGGAAACACGAAGGTGGTCTCCGGCAGCCGGGTCCAGCGGGCGATGGCCTGCATGCTCGCGTCGTCCAGGCCCTCGGCATCCAGCACCACGGCAAGCGGATTGCCGGCACCCGGCGAAGGCGAAAATACGTCCAGCTGCAGGAAACGGCGGGTGGTCATCGGCGGGCTCCGTAACGGGGTGGCGCAGCTTACCAGTGCACCGTGCCATCGATGACCGGCTGCACCTGCCCACCGATCCAGGCCACCCCGGCGTCGTCCACGTACAGGTGCACGCGGCCGTCGCGGCCAACCTCGCGGCCCTGGCTGGCGATGCAGTGGCCATCGCGGCCGGGCAGCTGGTGGCGTTGGGCCAGTACGCTGGCAATCAGTGCATTGGCGCTGCCGGTCACCGGGTCTTCAGGCACGTTCACGGCATCGCCAGGACAGAACGCGCGCACCACCAGGTCGTGGCCGTCAGCGTGCTCCGGCGCGTAGATCGCCACGCCGGTGGCCTCGGTGGCGTTGGTCCAGTCGCGCAGCTCGCCCATGTCCGGCCGCAGGCCACGCACGGCAGCGGCATCGCGCGCAGCCAGCAGCCACCAGCGCGGGCCGTTGTCCCACAGTTCCGCAGTCTGCGCCGGTCCGCCCAGGGCGTGCAGGCTGGCCGGCAGCGCGCCGGGGTCCACCTCGCAGCGGCGGGCGGTGGGGCTGGCCAGGTGGATGGTCGGCGCCGTGTGCGGCCCCTCCACCCGCACCGGCAGCAGGCCGGCCGCGCACTGCTGCAGCAGCGCGCCATTGCGAGGAACCGCCAGGCCGCCGGTCACCGCCGCCCAGGCCGCACCCACGCTGGGATGGCCGGCGAAGGGCAGCTCGCTGGTCGGGGTGAAGATGCGGATGTGGTAATCCGCACCCGGCGCGGTGGGGGCCACGAAAAACACCGTCTCGGACAGGTTCAGCCAAGCGGCGAGGGCCTGCATGGCCCCGGGGGACAGAGCGTCGGCGTCGAACACCACCCCCAGCGGGTTGCCGGTGCCGGGGCGGGGGGCGAAGACATCAAGCTGAAGGTAGCGGTGAGCGGTCATGGGCGGCGTCTTGGGCTTAGAATCGGGGGTTCCGCTCCTTGCGGGCGGCCTCCCCACCATAACCAGAATACTTACATGCCAGTTTCTTCCCCTGTCGATCGCTGGATCGTCCTCAAGTTCGGCGGCACTTCGGTGTCGCGTCGCCATCGCTGGGACACGATCGGGAAACTGGCGAAAAAACGTGCGGAAGAGACCGGCTCGCGCGTGCTGGTGGTGGTCTCGGCGCTGTCCGGGGTGACCAACGAACTGACCGCCATCGCCGATGGCGCGGCCGACAGCCGTGAGCGCGTGGCCGCGCTGGTCGAACGCCACCAGGCCTTCCTGGACGAACTGGAGCTGCCGCCGTCGGTGCTGGCCGAGCGCCTGGCGGCGCTGCAGGCGCTGCTGGATGATGCGCGCTGCGCTGCGCGCACGCTGGACTGGCAGGCCGAAGTGCTGGGCCAGGGCGAGCTGCTGTCGTCCAGCATCGGTGCCGCCTACCTGCACCAGAACGGCCTGGACATGGGCTGGATGGATGCGCGGCAGTGGCTGGATGCGCTGCCCCCGCTGCCCAACCAGAGCCCGTGGTCGCAGCGCCTTTCGGTGAACTGCCAGTGGAAATCCGATGACGCGTGGGCGCAGCGCTTCCGCGCGCAGCCGACCCGCCTGCTGATCACCCAGGGCTTCATCGCGCGCCACGCCGACGGCGGCACCGCGATCCTGGGCCGGGGCGGTTCGGACACCTCGGCGGCGTACTTCGGTGCGCTGCTCGGCGCCAGCCGCGTGGAGATCTGGACCGACGTCCCCGGCATGTTCAGCGCCAATCCGAAGGATGTTCCCGACGCCCGCCTGCTCACCCGGCTGGACTATTACGAAGCGCAGGAAATCGCCACCACCGGCGCCAAGGTACTGCATCCGCGCTCGATCAAGCCGTGCCGCGATGCCGGCGTGCCGATGGCCATCCTGGATACCGAGCGCCCTGAACTGCCGGGTACCAGCATCGACGGCAGCGCCGCGCCGGTGCCGGGGGTGAAGGCGATCAGCCGCCGCAACGGCATCGTGCTGGTGTCGATGGAGGGCATCGGCATGTGGCAGCAGGTCGGCTTCCTGGCCGATGTGTTCGGCCTGTTCAAGAAGCATGGGCTGTCAGTGGACCTGATCGGTTCGGCCGAAACCAACGTGACGGTGTCGCTGGATCCGTCGGAAAACCTGGTCAATACCGATGTGTTGTCAGCGCTGTCGGCGGACCTGTCGCAGATCTGCAAGGTCAAGATCATCGTGCCCTGCGCGGCGATCACCCTGGTCGGCCGCGGCATGCGCTCGCTGCTGCACAAGCTGTCCGATGTCTGGGCGACGTTCGGGCGCGAGCGCGTGCACATGATTTCGCAGTCGTCCAACGACCTCAACCTGACCTTCGTCATCGATGAGGCCGACGCCGACGGCCTGCTGCCGATCCTGCACGCCGAGCTGATCGACAGCGGTGCGATGCCGGTGGAAGAAACCGCGGTGTTCGGTCCGCGCTGGCGCGAAATCGCCGGCACCGTGCGCCCGCGCGGCACGCCCTGGTGGCGGGGCCATCGTGCGCACCTGCTGCAGCTGGCCGAAGCCGGTACACCGCGCTATGTCTACCATCTGCCGACGGTGCGCGCCCGCGCCCGCGCACTGGCCGCGATCACCCCGATCGACCAGCGCTACTACGCGATCAAGGCCAACAGCCATCCGGCCATCCTGGAGACGCTGGAAGCGGAAGGCTTCGGCCTGGAGTGCGTATCCCACGGTGAGCTGAAGCATGTGTTCAACGTGCTGCCGGGACTGTCGCCCCGGCGCGTGCTGTTCACCCCCAGCTTCTGCCCGCGCGAGGAATTCGAAGCGGCGTTCGCGCTCGGCGTCACCGTTACCGTGGACAACGTGGAAGCCCTGCAGCGCTGGCCGGACCTGTTCCGCAACCGTGAACTGTGGCTGCGCGTGGACCTGGGTCGTGGCGAAGGCCACCACGCCAAGGTGCGCACTGGCGGCAAGGAATCCAAGTTCGGCCTGCCGATGGCACGCGTGGATGAGTTCGTGCGCGTGGCCACCGAGCTGGGCACCACCATCGTCGGCTTGCACGCTCACCTGGGCAGCGGCGTGGAAACCGCGCAGCACTGGCGCCTGATGTGCGATGAACTGGCCGGTTTCGCCCGCCGCATCGGCACCGTGCAGACCATCGACATCGGCGGCGGCATGCCGATCCCCTACACCGAGGAAGACGAACCGTTCGATCTGGAGGCGTGGGCCGAAGGCTTGGCCGAGGTCAAGGCGGTGCATCCGGCGTTCCGCCTGGCGATCGAACCGGGCCGTTATCTTGTGGCCGAATCGGGCGTGCTGCTGACCCGCTGCACCCAGGTGGTGGAGAAGGAAGGCGTGCGCCGTGTCGGCCTGGATGCCGGCATGAACACGCTGATCCGTCCGGCGCTGTACGACGCCTGGCATGACATCGAAAACCTGAGCCGGCAGGGCGGCTACGCCGAAGCCGCCTTCGACGTGGTGGGGCCGATCTGCGAGTCCAGCGATGTGTTCGGCAAGCGCCGCAAGCTGCCGGCGTCCACCGCGCCGGACGATGTGATGGTGGTGGCAGATGCCGGTGCCTACGGCTACGTGATGGCCAGTACCTACAACCAGCGGGCGATGCCGCGCGAGGACATCCTGGAATGAGGTCCGCTTTCTCCGCGCTGGCACACAGCGCCTTGCATCACCCGACTGCCAACGCCGCCTGCGTGCCTGCACGCAAACGTGCCTGATCCGGATACCCCATGACTGCTTTCGATAAACACCAGGTTGCCTGCTTCCGCTTCGTCCGCTGCGATTTCGCTGCAGACACCGGCGTGGCGCGCCTGGTTTACGCCTTCGACCACGGCCCGGAGATGGTGGAAACCATCACCGTGCCCGGCGCCCCGTTCACTCTGTCGCCGGAACGCGCCGCGGCCGTGCAACGCGCGCTGCAGCTGCTGCACCTGATCGCCGGCGTGAGTTACTACAAGGCGGGCGTGCCGGATACGGTGGCCATCGAGGGCTACGCGATCGACGCGGAAACCGCCGGGCTGGTGGAAAGCATCTACCTGCACGGTCTGGGCGAGTTCGCCTACCGCAACGGCCTGAACCTGCGCGGGCGCTTCCGCCTGCCGGTGGCCGGCGCGGTCTCACCGGCGCCGACGTTGGGCCTGCAGTCCCATGCGCTGGTGGCCATCGGCGGCGGCAAGGATTCGCTGGTCAGCATCGAAGCGCTGCGCCGTGCCGGCGTGGACGAGACGGTCACCTGGATCGGCGGCTCACAGTTGATCCGCGCCTGCGCCGAACGTACCGGCCTGCCGACCCTCAACCTCGGCCGCGCGCTGGCACCGGAACTGTTCGAGCTCAACCGCCAGGGTGCCTGGAACGGGCACATCCCGGTGACTGCGGTGAACTCGGCCATCATGGTGCTGGCCGCGCTGCTGCAGGGCGTGGACCAGGTGGTGTTTTCCAATGAACGTTCGGCCAGCTATGGCAGCCAGATCCCGGGCACCGGCGAGGTCAACCATCAGTGGTCCAAGGGCTGGGCATTCGAGCAGGCCTTCGGCAACCACGTGCAGCGCTACGTCGCTGCCGACCTGCAGTACTACTCGCTGCTACGGCCGATGTCCGAGCTGGCCGTGGCGCGGCAGTTCGCCAAGACCGATTTCTACGACGCGCATTTTTCCAGCTGCAACCGCAATTTCCACATCCTGGGCGAGCGCCCGGTGAACCGCTGGTGTGGTGTGTGCCCGAAGTGCCACTTCGTGTTCCTGGCGCTCGCACCGTTCATGTCCAAGGCCCGGCTGGTACGCATCTTCGGCCGCAACCTGCTGGATGACCTGGACCAGGCCGGCGGCTTCGATGCCCTGCTGGAATTCCAGGACCACAAGCCGTTCGAATGCGTGGGCGAGGGCAAGGAGTCGCGTGCGGCGATGGCTACCCTGGCCACCCGTCCGGACTGGAAGGAAGACGCGCTGGTGAAGCGTTTCTGCAACGAGATCCTGCCGCAGCTGGATGCGGCCGAGCTGGCGCTGGAGCCGATGCTGGAACTGCAGGGCGAGCATCGCATCCCGGCCGGGTTGTGGGAGCGGGTGCGTGAAGATTTCGCAGCTTGAGGGAAGGCGGGTCGCCTTGTGGGGCTGGGGCCGTGAGGGACGTGCGGCGCATGCCGTGCTGCGCGCGCGATTGCCGGCGCTGCCGCTGACCCTGTTCTGCCCGGCCGCCGAAGTGGATGCGGCGCGGGCGGAGGCGGGCGGCACGCTGGATGTGCGTGGCGAACCCAGCGCGGAGCTGCTGGCCGGCTTCGACGTGGTGATCAAATCGCCCGGCATCAGCCCGTACCTGCCGGTGGCACAGGCAGCGCTGGCGCAGGGCACGCAGTTCATCGGCGGCACCGCGCTGTGGTTCGCCGAACATGCGTCGGACGATGGCACGGTGCGCAACACGATCTGCGTCACCGGCACCAAGGGCAAGAGCACGACCACTTCGTTGTTGGCGCACCTGCTGCGCGCTGCGGGGCATCGCACCGGGCTGGTGGGCAATATCGGGCTGCCGCTGCTGGAGGTGCTGGATCCGCAGCCGGCACCGGCTTTCTGGGCAGTGGAGCTGTCCAGTTACCAGACTCGCGAGGTCGCCCGCAGCGGGGCGCACCCGCAGGTCGCGGTGGTGCTGAACCTCTTTCCGGAACACCTGGACTGGCATGGCAGCGAACAGCGCTACCTCCAGGACAAGCTGGCGCTGGTCACCGAAGGCGCGCCGCGCATCGCGGTGCTCAACGCGGCCGATCCGCGCCTTGCTGCGTTGTCCCTGCCGGACAGCGAGATCATCTGGTTCAACCAGCCGAGCGGCTGGCACATGCGCGGCGACATCGTGCACCGCGGCGGACAGCCGGTGTTCGACAGCCGCTATACGCCGCTGCCGGGGCGGCACAACCGCGGCAACCTGTGCGCGGTGCTGGCGGCCATCGAGGCGCTGGGGCTGGACGCGGTGGCGCTGGCGCCGGCGGTGCAGTCGTTCCGGCCGCTGCCCAACCGGCTGCAGCGCATCGGTGCGCGCGAGGGCGTGGTCTACATCAACGATTCGATCAGCACCACCCCGCACGCCAGCCTGGCCGCGCTGGACTGTTTTGCCGGGCAACGCATCGCGCTGCTGGTGGGCGGGCACGACCGCGGGCTGGACTGGAGTGACTTCGTCCAGCACATGGCACACGACCAGCCGCCGCTGGAGATCATCACCATGGGCGCCAACGGGCCGCGCATCAACGCGTTGCTGCAACCGCTGGCCGACGCCGGCCGCTTCGGCCTGCACGCCGCGCAGGACCTTGCCGAGGCGATGGCCCTGGCACGCGCTGCGCTCGGCAATGCGGGCGGGGTGGTGCTGCTGTCACCCGGCGCACCCAGCTATGGCGTGTACCGCGATTACGTTGCACGTGGCCGTCACTTCGCCGAGCTGGCCGGTTTCGACCCGGACCTGATCAGCGCCATCCCTGGCATCGGCCTGTAAAAAAGGGGACGGAGGGGATTAAGTCGCAATTGGCCACAAGGCGGCCAATTGCGACTTAATCCCCTCCGTCCCCTTTTTTGAACGTCAGTGGCTGCGGCTGACGGCGTAGCGGGCCAGGCCGCGCAGGGCGGCTACCGCATCGTTGTCGGCCAGGCCGTCCAGTGCACGCTCGGCAGCTGCGGCGTATTCCTCGGCGCGGTTGCGGCTGTAGGCCAGCCCGCCGGTGGCGTGGATCGCCGCCAGCACCTCGGGCATCGCGCTGGCGTCACCGTCCTGCACGATGCTGCGCAGGCGCTGGCGGGTTGCCTCGTCCGAATGGGCCATGGCGTGGATGAGCGGCAGGGTGGCCTTGCCTTCGGCCAGGTCATCGCCCAGGTTCTTGCCCAGTTCTTCGGCGTTGGCCGAGTAATCCAGCACGTCATCGGCGATCTGGAACGCATAACCCAGCGCCATGCCGTAGTCGTACAACGCCTGCTGGGTGGCCTCGTCCACCCCGCTGGCCAGCGCGCCCAAGCGGGTGCCGGCGGCGAACAGCACCGCGGTCTTGCGCTCGATCACGCGCAGGTAGGCGGCTTCGTCGGTATCGGGGTTATGCACGTGCAGCAACTGCAGCACTTCGCCTTCGGCGATGCGGTTGGTGGTGTCGGCCAGGATCCGCATGACCGGCATCCGATCAAGTTCCACCATCAACTGGAAGCTGCGCGAATACAGGAAATCACCCACCAGCACGCTGGGCGCGTTGCCCCACAGTGCGTTGGCGGTGCTGCGACCACGGCGCAGGCTGGATTCGTCCACCACGTCATCATGCAGCAGCGTGGAGGTGTGGATGAACTCGATGATCGCCGCCAGCTGGTGGTGTTCCGGGCCGGCGCCACCGACCGCGCGGCCGGCCAGCATCACCAGCATCGGACGCAGGCGCTTGCCGCCGGCGGAAATGATGTGGTCGGCGATCTGGTTGATCAGCACCACGTCCGAAGCAAGCCGGCGCCGGATCAGGGCATCGACGGCCGCCATGTCGTCGGCGGCAAGCGTCTGGATCTGGGGCAGGCCCAGGGCGGCACGGGTGTCTTCGATGATGGTCATGCGGTCTGGCTTCAAGGCTCGCCGCCGATTATAGGCGCTGGCCGTGAATTCGGGCGCATCCGGGCCCGGACAGGGCGCTGGTGGCCGCCCGATGGACCGTTGAAGGCACCGGTCGCCGTGAATACGTATGCAGGCAGCTCCACGCCGCAGGGCCCGAGGCTAAGCTTCCATCGCTGCATTCCGGCCCGTGTTTCCGCAGGGGCCAACAGAGCCCGGAGGGGGGCCTGATGTCCAATACGCCATGGTGGCGCGGCGCCGTCATCTACCAGATCTACCCGCGCAGTTTCCTCGATGCCAACGGCGATGGAGTCGGCGACCTGCCCGGCATCATCGACCGCCTGGACTACATCGCCGCGCTCGGCGTGGACGCGATCTGGATCTCGCCGTTCTTCAAATCGCCGATGGCCGACTTCGGCTATGACATCGCCGATTACCGCGACGTGGATCCGCTGTTCGGCACCCTGGACGATTTCGACCGGCTGCTGGCCAAGGCGCATGCGCTGGGCCTGAAGGTGATGATCGACCAGGTGCTGAGCCATACCTCGATCGAGCACGACTGGTTCCGCGAGAGCCGCCAGGACCGCACCAATCCGAAGGCGGACTGGTATGTGTGGGCCGACCCGCGCGAGGACGGCACCGCGCCGAACAACTGGATGTCACTGTTCGGTGGCGTGGCGTGGCAGTGGGAGCCGCGGCGCGAGCAGTACTTCCTGCACAACTTCCTGGCCGACCAGCCGGACCTGAATTTCCATAATCCGGCGGTGCAGAAAGCCACGCTGGACAACGTGCGGTTCTGGCTGGATCGCGGGGTGGATGGATTCCGACTGGATGCGATCAATTTCTGCTTCCATGACCGCCAGCTGCGTGACAATCCGCCGAAGCCGGCGGACAAGCGCGTCGGGCGTGGTTTCAGTCCGGACAATCCGTACGCCTACCAGTACCACTATTTCAACAATACCCAGCCGGAGAACCTGCCGTTCCTGGAGGAACTGCGTGCGCTGCTCGACCAGTATCCGGGGGCGGTCAGCCTGGGTGAAATCTCCTCGGAGGATTCACTGGCCACCACCGCCGAATACACCACCGCCAAGCGCCTGCACATGGGGTACAGCTTCGAGCTGCTGGTGGATGACTACAGCGCGGCCTATATCCGCGATACGGTATCGCGGCTGGAAGCGGCGATGACCGAGGGCTGGCCGTGCTGGGCCATCTCCAACCATGACGTGGAGCGCGCGGTGACCCGCTGGGGCGGGCATCCGGCCGATCCACGCCTGGCACGGATGCTGGTGGCGATGCTCTGTTCGCTGCGCGGCTCCATCTGCCTGTACCAGGGCGAGGAGCTCGGCCTGGGCGAGGCGGATGTCCCGTTCGAGGCGCTGCAGGACCCCTACGGCATCACCTTCTGGCCGAACTTCAAGGGCCGCGACGGCTGCCGCACCCCGTTGCCGTGGCGCGATGCCCCGCTGGCCGGTTTCACCACAGGCACGCCGTGGTTGCCGATCCCGGCCGACCATCAGTCGCGCGCAGTCGCCGTGCAGGAAGCCGAGCCGGATTCCGTGCTGTCTGCTTTCCGCCGCTTCCTGGCCTGGCGACGCACGCAGCCGGTGCTGATGCACGGTGCCATCCAGTTCCTGGACAGTGCCGAGCCGGTGCTGCTGTTCGAACGCACGCTGAGCGAAGAACGGTTGCTGCTGGCCTTCAATCTGTCCTCCCAGCCGGTACGCCACCCGCTGCCCGCCGGGGCATGGCGGGCGGTGGAGGTGCCGGGTCCGGATGCGGGCGCGATCGATGGCGTCGACATGGTGCTTCCCGCGCACGCGGTGTACTGCGCACGTCGCATCGACTGACTGTTATCTCCGTTGGTGGTAGTTGAAGGGGCGCGGCCGAGGAGCTGCGCCCCTTTTTTTGGTCGAATTCCGAGGCGGGAAGCGAACTGTCCTGAACGACAGCGTCAGACAGGCAAGGCAAATTCCAAGCTCCTGCCACAGAACGGAACCGACATGAAAATCCATCCCGCGACAGTCCTGGTGATGTGTGCGCTGCTCGGTGCAGCCTTCGACACGACCGCCACGCAAAGGGGGCCGGACCAGGATGCAGCGTGCGCCGATGCCTTCAGCCGATCCCCCGCCGCCGCAACCTGCACGCTGCACAAGGCTGAAGCCAACGTCAACCATTGCAACTTGTGGGCAAGCTGCAGGCGCGACAACGGGAGCTTCAACGAAACGTTCGGCGTATTCAAGGGAGACCGTGTTTACAGGGTCTGCAACAAGGATGGCAAGCTGGTAGCTGGCTGCCCTGGCTGAGCGACCCGGTGAACCGGGCACGACGGATGTTTGCCACACGCCGGAAACGAAAATGGCGCCCCATGAGGGCGCCATTCCGTTCAGTCCCGCGGAGGCAGGGTCAGAACTTGTAGTTCAGCCCCAGCATGTAGGTGCGGCCCCATTCCACGTATTCCAGCGGACGATCCGTCGTCCCGGCATAGGTGCGGTACGGCTCGTTGGTCAGGTTGGTGCCCTGCAGCAGCAGGGTCAGGCCGGCCATGGCGCTGCTGTCGCTGAAGGTGTAGCTCACCTGCGCGTCGGTCACGTTCTCGCCCACCACGTAACGCAGCGTGCGGTTGCCGTTGAAGTTGCCGATCTCACCGATGAAGTCCGAACGACGGCGCTGGCTCACGCGTGCTTCAAACCCATTGCGCTCGAAGTAGGCGGTGAAGTTGTACACGCGGTCGGACAGGCCGGGCAGCGCGATCGGATCGCTGCCCACGCTGGAGGCGCTTTCCGGATCCAGGATCTCGATGTCGCTGTCGTTGAAGGTCGCGCTGGCCTGCACGCCGAAACCACGCAGGGCATCGGTGAACATGTCCAGCGGCAGCGAAGCGGTCAGTTCCAGGCCGCGCAGGGTGCCGCCCTTGCCGTTCTGCGGCGAAGAGAACGTTCCGGTCTGCAGCACCGGTGCCACCATGCCCGGCGGCGGCACGTAGCTGGCCAGCAGGTCGGAGAAGTCGTAGTCGTCGACCGACTGGGTGTACACGTAGCTCTTCAGGTCCTTGTAGAACACCGCGGCCGCCACATAGGCGCGTTCACCGAAGTACTTTTCATAGGACAGGTCGAGCGCGGTGGCACGCCATGGATCCAGCAGCGGGTTGCCGCCGCTGCCGCCGGGGCGGCCGGTGGCGGTGTCCACGCCAAACTCCAGGCCGGCACGCATCTGGTCCACGCGTGGGCGCGCCACCTGCTTGGCCGCGGCGAAGCGCAGGGTCTGCTGGTGCGGGAACATGAAGGCCAGGTTCAAGCTCGGCAGCCAGTCGTTGTAGGTCTTGCCGGCGTCGATCGGCAGCACGTTCTGGCCGTCCGGACGCGAGCGGTCGAAGTAGTTGGACTGCGAGCTCTGGTCGGCGTGCTGCATCTGCACGCCGATATTGCCGCGTACGCCGACCACGCCGATGTCGGTGTTGATGTTGGCGCGCAGCCACGCGGTGGTGATCTTCTCCTGCACCGTCCACGACTTGGGAATCAGGTAGTCCAGATCGGTGACCGGGTTGAACTCCATGTAGCGCTCGACGGCGGCCGGCACGTTCCAGGCCGGGATGTAGCCGATGCCGGCGAAGCCCAGGTTGACGCGGTCACGCTGCAGGTCAGCGGCGATATTCGCATCGCCCTGTGCACCGAGCAGGATGTTGCCCTCGGCCTGGGTTTTGTCCTTCTGGCGGTCGGCGTAGTTGACGCCGATGTCGAAGTCGGCGAACACCGAGGAAAGGCCTTCCGGCGCCGGCAGGGTGAGTGCCACGCGTGCACCCTTCAGGCGGTCTTCCACCGTGGGTACCTTGCCGTAGCCGGATCCGTAGATGGTGTTGGTCAGGAACAGCGCATCGGGATTGGAGTAGTCCAGCCCCGGAGTGATCTGCGAAAAACCGTTCGGGTTGACCACCAGGCCGATGGTATCCAGCTGCGGCATCGGGGTCAGCTGCAGGTTGTTTTCCAGGTTCAGCTCATCGCGGGTGGCCTTGGAGTAGTTCACGTCGGCCACCAGCTTGACGCCGTTGCCGAAGGTGAACTCGTTGTTCCAGCCGAACGCATCGATCTTGTCTTCGCGCTTGTTGTACATGCCGCGCACCAGCGGATAGACGCCGCTGGCGGTGCCACCGGCGAAGGTGCCATCGGCATTCACCTGCGGATTGCTGATCAGCAGGCCCGGCGTGTAGCCACCGTTGAAGTTGCTGAGGTTGACCTCGAACTGGTTGGCGGTGTCGATCTGTTCGGCTTCAGTGTGGAAGGCATCGAGCGTACTGGTCCAGCTGTTGGACGGCCGGAACTGCACGGTGGCCATCACGCCGTCGCGCTTGTTGTTGCCGGTGCGGCGCAGCGCCTTGATGCCATCGCTGAAGGCAACGCCCGGGGCTAGCCCCGGCCGGTTGCCGTTGTCGGTGTGTTCGGTGGTCCACGGCTCGTACAGACCGACCTGGTTTTCCTGGATCGGGTTGTCGCTGTGCGCGTAACCAATGGCAATGCCCAGCGTCTTGTCCAGGAACTGGTCGATGTAGCTGGCGCTGAAGCGGTTGCCGAACTCGTCCACGCCAGCGGCTTCGCCGAGCGAACTCTTCTGGTAGCGGCCGCTGACCGCGATCACGCGGTCCGGGAAGCTCAGCGGACGGGCGGTCTGCATGTCGATGGTGCCCGACAAGCCCTGGCCGACCAGGGCCGCGTCAGGAGTCTTGTACACGGTCACGCCGTTGACCAGTTCGGACGGATACTGGTCGAACTCGACGCTGCGGTTGTCACCGGTGCTGACCACTTCGCGGCCATTGAGCAGGGTGGTGGCGAAGTCCGGCGACAGGCCGCGCACGCTGATCACCTGGGCGCGGCCGGCCACGCGCTGTGCGGCCAGGCCGGGCAGGCGCGCGAGCGATTCGGCGATGCTGACGTCGGGCAGTTTGCCGATGTCTTCAGCGGAAATGACTTCCACCACCGAGGTGGCGTCCTGCTTCACCGCGATGGCGTTCTCGATGCCGCGGCGGATGCCGGTGACCTGCACCGCATCCAGGTTGGTCGCCGCAGAACCGGTCTGGCCGGTGGCGGTGGTGGACGTGGTGGACTGCGCAAATGCGAGTACCGGTGACAGTGCGACGGCCAGCGCCAATGACAGCGCGTTGCGCTTGTGGTTCGACATTTCCCCTCCCAGGCAATGTTGCCGAATCTAGTTGTGGTCCGCGCCGGCACTGCCGATACGGGTCGCGGCACGGTGGCCGCTGACTGCGACGCTATGGTATGCAGCGCGCCGCGCGCTGGAATCAGCCTGCATACGTATTCAATGCAACGACATGCGGTGTAAGCGATTACAAAAAGGGGACGGAGGGAATTAATTTGAATTAATTCCCTCCGTCCCCTTTTTGAAGCGGATGGCCTGGCCGCCGCCGGGGCCGAGGATCAGGGTGAGCTGGTCGGAGCTGGTGACCTCGCGGGTCTCGCGCGCGAAGGCAAAAGGATTGGTGCGGAAATCCGCGCCGTCGCCATCGCGGTAGATCTCCGCCGTGTAGCGCACGCCCGGTTCCAGGAAGCCCAGTGATACCGGCAGCACGCGGCCGTGCTCATCGGTGATGCTGCCCAGGAACCAGTCGCGGCTGTTGCGGTCGCGGCGGACGATGGTGACGAAGTCGCCGACCTCGCCATCCAGCACCCGGGTCTGTTCCCAGTCCACCGCCACGTCCTTGATGAACTGGAAGGCGTCCAGGTGCTGCTGATAATGCTCGGGCAGGTCGGCGGCCATCTGGATCGGGCTGTACAGCACCACGTACAGCGCCAACTGGCGGGCCAGCGTGCTGGGAATGGCCTGCCCATGGCGGCCCTTCAACGACAGCACCCCGGGGGTGTAATCCATCGGCCCGGACAGCATCCGGGTGAACACCAGGTTGACCTCGTGCTCGGGCGGATTGGGCGGCTGGCCCCACGCGTTGTACTCCATGCCGCGTGCGCCTTCGCGCGATATCCAGTTCGGATAGGTGCGGCGCAGGCCGGTGTCCTTGATCGGTTCGTGCGGATTGACCGCGAGCCTGCGTGCGGCCGCTTCCTGCACCACCTTCAAATGGTGGCGGGCCATGAACTGGCCGTCATGCCATTCGCGCAGCAGCGGGCCACCGGCCGGGTTGCGTCGGTCCACCTGGCCGTCATCGCAGACGTAGCCGGTCTTGAACGAATCCACGCCCAGGCGCGCATACAGATCGAGCGCCGCGCCCAGCTGGTCCTCGTAATGGTCGATGGCGCAGCCGGTTTCATGGTGGCCCACCAGGTGCACGCCCTTCTTCGCACCGTACGCGGACAGCGCCTCGATATCGAAATCCGGCGTCGCGCGGGTGAAGTCGAAGTCGTAGCCGTTGCCGACCCAGTTGCCGTCCCAGCCGGGATTCCAGCCTTCCACCAGCACGCCACGGAAGCCGTTGGCGGCGGCGAAATCAATCACCTTCTTCGTCTTGGCGGTGGTAGCGGCGTGGCGCCGGCCGGTGGCCCAGCTTTCCTCGTCCAGGTGCATCGACCACCACACCCCGAGATACTTCGATGGCTTGACCCAGCTGACATCGCCCAGCGCATTGGGTTCGTTGAGGTTGAGGATCAGGTCCGATTCGACCAGTCCACCCGCGCGGTCGGCGATCTGCAGCGTGCGCCACGGCGTGCTGAAGGGCAGGGCACGGCGGACCTTCCAGCCATCGGCGGACGGTGACAACTGCGCGCGCAGGCGCTGGCCTTCGGTGCGGCGCAGCCACATGCCGGCATAGTCCACCAGCGCGGCTTCGTGGATGGCCACGTGCAGCCCGGCGTCGCTGCGCAGGGTGATGGGGGTGTGCGCCAACGGCACTTCCTGCAGCGGCGTGCGCGCATAGAGGTATTCATAATGGATCGGCTCGCCGGCCGGGATCCACCAGGCCGTGGACGGCTGGGCGATGGCGAACTCGGTCAGCTCCTCATCGATGATCGCCTCGGCCAGTCCCGGCTGCTGCGGAAACACGTAGCGAAAGCCCACGCCGTCATCGAACACCCGGAACACTACGTCCAGCCGGCGTTTTTCGCCGGTGGTCTGGCGCAGGGAAACGGTCAGCTCGTTGTAGTGGTTGCGGGTCAGTCGGCGTTCGCCCCAGGGCTGCTCCCAGGTTTCATCGAAGCGGCGGGTGCTGCTGCCGGTGATTTCAAAATCGCGGTCCAGCCGGCCATCGCGCAGTTCGAAGCCCAGCTTGGATGCGTCCACCACCGCATCGCCCAGTCGCTCCACCTGGTAGCGGGCCGTCCCGCCGTCCACCTGCAGCGTCACTTTCAGGATCTTCCCCGGCGATTCGACACTGGCCGACGGGGTGGTGGCAGCCATCAGGACCGGGCTGGCGAACAGCAGGGCCAGGCCCAGCCACGGCCTGCTGTGCCCACGCAGCAACAATGAAAACAGCGACATTTCCCCTCCCAGGGTGATGCAGGAACTGCGCCGACCATAGCCCAGCCGGTACGGCCGCCTGACCCGACAGGCCATGAATACGTATGCAGGCAGACCGCCTCCGGCGCCTGCCGTCTACCATGTCCGCACGATGCCTTGAGGGAGGCGTTGCGCCCCCGCCGGCCGCTTGGCAGGCAGGGACCTACAACATGCAAAGAGGGAGGGAGGGTGACAGGCGCAAGCCGGTCGTCCGCTTCGATGCTGAAGATGATCTGCCTGACCGTCGCCATCGCGACGACGCTGGGTTCGGCCGCGCATGCCGCCGACCTGGAATTCGCTGGCCGCACGGCGCGCGCCGAATCCGTGGCCGGTGGCGGCTTCGTGCTGCACACGCCGGATCGCCAAGTGCGCATTACCGCGCAGCCGATGCGCAGCGATACCGCCAGCCCGATGTTCGATGCCCTGTTCGCGCTTGCGCAGCAGGAACTGGACCAGGACCGCGTGGAGGCGATCCGCGATCCCTCCTTTGACGAGGGCCGCCCGGTGCCGTGCGAGTGCTTCAAGACCGGTGCCAACTGGCCGTATGTCTGGACGCGCGATGTCAGCTTCGCCGCCGACCTGGCGCTGGCACGGCTGGATCCGCAGCGCACCCGACAGTCGCTGCAGTTCAAGCTGTCCGAAGCACGCGATGGCCATACCTCCGGCCTGTTCGTGGCGCAGGACACCGGCTCCGGTGGCAGCTGGCCGATCAGCAGCGATCGCATCGTGTGGTTCCTCGCCGCGCGCCACCTGCTGGACGACACCGCCTTCGCCGATCAGGTCTGGCAGGCGCTGCAGGGCACGCTGGCGCAGGACCGGGCGATGGTGTTCGACGCGGCCACCGGACTGTACCGGGGCGAGACCTCGTTCCTGGACTGGCGCGAGCAGACCTATCCGGACTGGACCCGCGAGGACGTGCGCTTCATCGGCGATTCCTTCGCGCTGTCCACCAACGTGCTGCACTACCAGGCCCTTCGGCTTGGCGAGCAGTTGGCGGATCAGCACGGCGATGCCACGCGCGCGGCGCAGTACAAAGCCTGGGCCGATGCGCTGGGGCTGCGGATCGATGCGCGCTTCTGGCGCGAAGATGCCGGCCAGTACATGAGCTACATCGGCGAAGCCGCGCACCCGGTGCCCTACGCCAAGTACGATCTGCTGGCGACGTCGCTGGGTGTGTTGGCCGGCGTGCTGCCGACCGAGCGTGCACGCCGCGCGCTGGCTGCGTATCCGGCGAGTGCGGCCGGCAGCCCGGTGGTGTGGCCGCAGGAAGGCAACCAGCCGGTCTACCACAACCGCGCGATCTGGCCGTTCGTCAGTGCGTATTCGCTGCGCGCCGCGCGCCTGCTGGACGATGCGCCGCGCATCACCGGCGAAGTGCAGTCGCTGATGCGCGGTGCTGCGTTGGCCGGTTCGAACATGGAAAACTACGAGCTGCTGACGCAGAAGATCCACGTCGACGAAGGTAAGTTGAGTGGGCCGGTGGTGAACTCCGAACGCCAGCTGTGGTCGGTCGCCGGCTACCTGGACATGGTGCTGCAGGGCGTGTTCGGCATGGAAACCGACGGCCGAGTGCAGCCGAAGCTGCCGGTCGCGCTGGTGCCGGAACTGTTCGGTACGCGTGACCGCATCACGCTGCAGATGGAGGGCAAGCGCTATGTGCTGCTTAAGCCTGACGTGCTGCAGGGTGAGCTGCTGGTGGCCGGAAAAGTACAGCGCGACGGTGACACCACGACGGTGCAGCTGGCGCCCGCGGCGACTTCTCCGCAGCGTGTGGTGCGTGCCCAGAGGGCACGTACTGCCGTTGATGCGGCCGCCTATGCACCCGCGACGCCTGCCGCGCCTTCGGCCAAGCAGGACGGCAAAGCGTGGACCATCAGGGTGCCGGCCCAGCACGTGCTGTGGCGCGATGGTGCAGCCGTTGACGTGCACGATGGCGTGGCCCGCATGGCGGATGACGGCCTGCAGCACTGCCTCAGCCTGACCTATCGCGAAAACGCGCTGGAATCGCTGCACAGCCCGACCACCTGCATCGGCCCGCAGCAGCGCCTGCCCGGTGCGCAGCGCTGGTCGTGGACGCAACCCGCGGCCGGTCGCGTGCGCGTGCGGCTGCAGTTCAACAACCCCAACGGCCCGATCAACACCGGGGTCACCGCTGCGGTGAAGCAGCTCGCGGTAAGCTGCGCCGGCCAGCCCGTACAGACGCATACGATGGTGATGCCGCATAGCGTGGCGGTGCAGGAATCCACCGCGGCCGAGTTCGACCTGCCTGCCAGCGCGTGCACGTTCCAGCTGCAGGACGGCTTCAACATGAGCGCGCTTCAGCACTTCGCCCACTACACCGGCGGCAAGGGCGGCCGCGCGGGCGTGCTCAACGAGGCGGACGTCAAGGCGCTGCTGCTGGCACCCATCGCCCCGCTCGCAGGGGATCGCCCATGAGCCGTCCCGCTGTCAGCCGGCCTGACAAACCGCAGCTGTCGTTCTGGCAGATCTGGAACATGTGCTTCGGTTTCCTCGGCATCCAGTTCGGCTTCGCGCTGCAGAACGCCAACGCCAGCCGCATCTTCGAAACCTTGGGCGCGTCAATGGACGCGGTGCCCGGGCTGTGGATCGCCGCACCGCTGACCGGCCTGCTGGTGCAGCCGATAGTCGGCTATCTGTCCGACCGCACCTGGACGCGCTGGGGCCGTCGCCGCCCGTTCTTCATGATCGGCGCGGTGCTGACCACGTTGGCGCTGCTGGTGATGCCGAACTCGCCCACGCTGTGGATCGCCGCTGGCACGCTGTGGGTGCTGGATGCGTCCATCAACGTATCGATGGAGCCGTTCCGTGCCTTCGTCGGTGACCAGCTGGCACCGCGCCAGCGGCCGACCGGCTTCGCCATGCAGAGCTTCTTCATCGGCGTGGGCGCCATCGTGGCCAGCTTCCTGCCCTTCATCCTCGCCCACTTCGGCGTGGCCAATACCGCCGCGCCGGGCGAAGTGCCGGATACCGTGCGCTATGCGTTCTACTTCGGCGCGGTGGTGCTGCTGGCGGCGATCACCTGGACCGTACTGAGCACGCGCGAATACTCACCGACCGAGCTGGCCGGCTTCGCCGATGCCGAGCCGCCGCACGCCCATGCGGTGGCCGCGCGCGGCGTTCCGCCGTGGGCGCAGATTGTGCTGTGGCTGGTGGTGGGCATCGTGCTGGCGGCGCTGATCGCCTGGCAGGGCGGGGACAAGATGCTGTACGTGCTGGCCGGCCTGTGTGCGGCCTACGGCATCCTGCTGGGCGTGGCGCGGGTGCTGCCCGGCACCCACATGCTGGCCACCATCGTCGATGACCTGCGCCACATGCCGGGCACCATGCGGCGGCTGGCGTGGGTGCAGTTCTTCTCCTGGTTCGCATTGTTCGCGATGTGGATCTACACCACCGCCGCAGTGGCCGGCACCCACTTCGGTTCCACCGATCCGCAGTCGGCCGCCTACAACGAAGGGGCCAACTGGGTCGGCGTGCTGTTCGGTGCGTACAACGGCTTTGCTGCCCTTGCCGCCCTGCTGATCCCGCTGATGGTGCGCGCCATCGGGCTGCGCTGGAGCCACCTGGTCAACCTGTGGCTGGGCGGGGCAGGGCTGGCGTCGATGATGTTCATCGACGATCCGCACTGGCTGCTGTTGTCGATGGTGGGCGTGGGCTTCGCCTGGGCGTCCATCCTGTCCCTGCCTTATGCCCTGCTGTCGGACAGCGTGCCGGCGGCGAAGATGGGCGTGTACATGGGCATCTTCAATTTCTTCATCGTGATCCCGCAGCTGGTGGCCGCCAGCGCGCTTGGTTTTGCCCTGCGCGCATGGCTGGGTGGCCAGCCGATGCAGGTGCTGGTACTGGGCGGCTGCAGCCTGCTCGTGGCCGGCCTGTGCGTGCTGCGTGTTCCGTCCCGTCCGGAGGTGGTGTGATGCGTGTGCGTCTGTCTGTTGCTGTAGGTTTCGCCCTGTTCGCTGGCCAGGTGCTGGCCGCCCCGCGCCCGGAGTACGTAGGCACCACCGAACCGTTCGCCAGTGATGCGGTCTATTTCGTGGTCACCGACCGCTTCGTCAATGGTGACCCCTCCAACGACCATCGCGACCAGGGCGGCAAGCACCGCACGTTCGATATCCCGGTGCCGTGCCCGGACAAGGTGGACGGCAACATCGGCTACCTCGGCGGTGACTTCAAGGGCGTGCTCGACAACGCGGACTACATCCGCAACCTCGGCTTCGGCGCAGTGTGGATCACCCCCATCGTCGACAACCCGGACCAGGCGTTCACCGGCAGCAAGGAAATCAGCTGCACCAGTACCCTGACCGACCGCGGCAAGACCGGTTACCACGGGTACTGGGGCACCAATTTCTACAAGCTGGACGAACACCTGCCCAGCGCCGGCCTGCAGTTCGCCGACTTCACCAGGGGCCTGCACGCAGCCAGGCTGAAGGTGGTGCTGGACATCGTCGGCAACCACGGCTCGCCTTCATGGACCATGCCGGTGCGCCAGCCGCAGTTCGGGCAGATCTTCGACAAGGACGGCAGGTTGATCGCCGACCACGAAAACCTGGCGCCGCAGCAGCTGGATCCGAAGCACAACCGGCTGCATGCGTTCTACAACAACATCGGCCCGGTGGATTCGTCGAAGGGTTCGATTTTCGACGGCAACCTGGCTGAGCTGGGCGACTTCAACGAACACAACCCGGCGGTGATGGATTACCTGGTGGGTGCCTACCTGCAATGGACCGCGCAGGGCGTGGACGCGCTGCGCATCGATACCATCGGCTGGCTGCCGCACCCGTGGTGGAACGCGTTCGTGCGCCGCGTGCGCGCCGAGCATCCGGGCATGTTCATGTTCGGCGAAGCGTTCGACTACGACGCGTCGAAGATCGCCGAGCACACCTGGCCGGCGAATGCCAATGTCAGCGTCTTGGATTTTCCCTCGCGCGGGGCGATGGAGGAGACCTTCGGGCTGAAGCAGAAGGGTTTCGAGACGCTGGCTGAGCCACTGCACCTGCTGGGCGGACCGTACGCCAACCCGTACGAGCTGATGAGTTTCTACGACAACCACGACATGCCGCGGCTGGATGCCAGCGATACCGGCTTCATCGACGCGAACAACTGGCTGTTCACCGCGCGCGGCATTCCGGTGCTGTACTACGGATCGGAAACCGGCTTCATGCGCGGCCGCGCCGAGCACGCCGGCAACCGTGCGTATTTCGGCCAGCAGCGCGTGGACGCCGCAGCGCAGAGTCCGATCTTCGGGCCGCTGCAGCGCGTGGCGAAACTGCGCGAGACGACCCCGGCACTGCAGCGCGGGCTGCAGGTCAACGAGCGTCTGCAGGGCAACGAAGCGGTGTTCTTCCGCGTGCTGCAGTTCGACGGCGTCAAGCAGACGGCTCTGGTGCTGTTGAACAAGGGGGATGCAGCAACGCGCATCGAGGTGAAGCGTTACCTGCAGCCCGGCACCTGGCGCGACGCCCTTGACGGCGGCAGCGTGGAAGTCTCCGGCGCCCTTCAGGCCGATGTCCCCGCGCACGGCATCAAGGTGTTCATACTGGATGCCCCAGTGCAGCAGGACGCGCTACGCGCCGAACTCGACCGCGCCATGTCCGACCAGCACGCCCGCACCCGCAAACTCACCACTCCCTGACCATCCCGCTCCGGTGCGTGACGACCGTTGGTCGTCACGCTGTTGCCTCCGCTCCGGTAGGTGACGGCCGCTGGCCGTCATGCCCCTGCTCCGGTGGGTGACGACCGTTGGTCGTCACGCTGTTGTCTTTGAATCAAGAGCGTGACGACCAACGGTCGTCACCCACCACAGCCCTCCAGCGGCCCTCACTACCGCAGGTACAATCACGCTTCCGCCCGCCGTGCTGCACCCGCCATGACCGACCTTCCGCCCCAGACCCCGATCGAAACCCTGCTGCAGACCGCCATGGCCGGCCAATTGCCGATCAAGGCCTTCATGCAGGCCTTCGTCGCCTCCGAGGTGGTGCTGCTCACCGGCAGCCTGGTCACCCCCGACGGTAGCGGTTTCGACCCGCTGTTGTTCGACAAGCAAGGCGTGCTGCACGTCGCCGTGTTCACTGCCCCGGCGCGCGTCGGCGTCCATTCCGAACAGGCCCCGCACCAGATCCGCTGGCTGATGCTCGACGTGCTGCGCCGCGTACCGGGCGGCTACGGCGTGGTGATCAATCCCGGCACCACGCTGGGCTTTGAGATTTCGCCGACGGGAGTGGGTGAAATCCTCAAGGATTTCGCAACTTTGTAGCAGGTCGATCCATATTTCGCATCGCAGAATAGGCAATGTTCGCGTAAATTGGATCATCTGATTTTAGGCACTCGGCGCACGATGGAACTTCGCCTTCTTTGGTGGAACGTTGGAATCCTCAACGGAATTGGCCGCGCAGCCTCCGATTCAAAGCGTTCGGCTGCAATCTCGATTCTGGGTGAGTTGATCGGATCTCATCAGTCCGACCTGATTGGATTATGTGAGATATCCGTCGAGGACGTTCGCGCGCTGGAGCTTGTCGTGAATGACCTTGGATATGGGGTGAGGTCGCTACATGCGCAGGATGGAAAAGTTCGCTGCAATATGTGCGTGGTGTATCGAGTCGGAAAGTTGCGATTGTCCGAAGAGATGATCATTCATCACGTTGCTAGGTCAGGGGGCAAGGCGCTGCGGCTTGGTGTTGGCATTGTGGTCACTTTCGAAGCTGGCAAGGATGAGTTGGCGGTTGTGCTGTCCCATTGGCCAAGCCGTCTTTACATGCCCGACAGAAGCCAGGAGCGGATTTACCTGGGTTCTAAACTTCTTGACATAGTCTCCGAAATGCGTATGCAAAGACCGGTGGTCCTGATGGGCGATTATAATGATGAGCCATACAGTGACTCTATTTTCCACCACCTAGGTGCTGTTCGGGACAGCTCTCTGGCATTGGCTAATGGCAAAATCTACAACCCCTTCTGGAAGCATCTATCTGGGCCGTGGTCGCATCCTTTCACGGGCCTTCCGATAAGGCACGGCACACATCGATACGGCAGTGCCAGGAATCAAACTTGGTGGCTGTTCGATCAAATTATGTTTACGCACGATTTGCTCACAGGTGATAGCTGGGTCTTGGATGAATCGGGCGTTGGCGTGATTCCCTTGTCTGGCATTGGTGGCAGGAGCAAAGAAGCTAATTTCGATCACCTTCCGGTGGTTGCTCAATTGAACTGGAGTGTTTAATGGTTGATTTCGTCAAGGCGCTTCGTCAGGGGATGGCAGCCAAAGAAAATGCCGACAAGAATCAGGAGGAGATTAGAGGGGTTCTAGCCAGAGCCAGTTCGCAGTTTGCTGAAGTAGGTCTGAATGGATTCGTCTTCAAGATTGGCTCGGTCATGAAGATGACGGCGGCCTCGCTAAAGAAGCAGCGTGCGGGGATCCTTGGGATGACGCTTGACGATATGCCTGAGTATGAGATTTCTCATTACGCTTTGAGGGCTACTATCGGAAATCATCAGGTCGACCTTTGTGAGTGGTCCCGATCGGATGCTGGCTATCCGGTAAAGCTGAAGTACGCCGGGCGCGAGGTCACATGTCAGGACGGTGGCGGACTCGAGGTTGCCTTGACCGAGCTGCTGTCGACCGCATACGCAGGGCGGGAGATCGCGAAGCTCTTAACCACGGCGGGCGTTGCGCTGCCGAATTCGGCGTCGGATGATCCTGTGCAGACCGAGGAATGATCTGCAGTTTGGTTCGGCCTGCGTGGTTTCTTGTGCCACGCTGGTGATGGTTTTCGCTGCTGATTGAAATGCCGGTCCGGCCGGGCTGGCGCCGACACCTTACGCTGGGAAACTCCGTCCAGGGGGCGTCCAGGAGGCGTAGGGTTTGACGGGTAGTGACGGCCGCTGGTCGTCATGCAGACACACATGCACCAGCCGACCTGACGGCCAGTGGCCGTCACTAGCCTTGCACTCTCCACATAGCGTCTTGGGTCCCAGCGCTGACCCACCCCACGCGCGTGTCACCCGGCGTCCGGCTTCTTGTGCGGGTACCAGAGCAGTGAACTGCCGTTGTTCAGTGCTTCTTCGTAGAAGCAGACAAAGCCGCGGTAGAGATCCGTGTTCAGCACCTCCACCCGGAGCCTGCCGCAGCGCAGGTCCTGTATATCGCCCATGCCGAAGCGCGCGCACTCGGCCAGTGCCTCGTCGAACGCATCCTCCTCGCTCGGCTGGCTGAGGAACAGCATGCAGTTATGCCGATCGCCGACTTCCGGCGCCTTCCAATCGAACTCCGCCGTGCCTGAATACGCGCCGGAGAATCCGTAGATCATCACCACCCTCAGCGGTGTTTCTTCAGCAGCCATGCGGGTCCTTTCAGCGTTGCTGCGATGATTCGCGCAGCACCAGTTTCACCGGAATGCTCATCCCTTCGGCGGTTTCGCCGGCCACCAGCGCCAGTAGTTTCTCCACCAACAGCTGTCCGGCCTGCTTGGTGTCCTGCGCGACGGTAGTCAGCGGCGGCGATACCGAAGCCGCCAGGGGAATGTCATCAAACCCAGTGACGCGCACATCATGCGGTACGCGCAGGCCGTGTTCGCGCAGGGCGCGCAGCGCGCCGATGGCGATAAGGTCACTGGCCGCGCAGATGGCATCGAATGGCACGCCACGTGTCAGCAGCAGTTCGCAGGCGGTCTGCCCGTATTCCTCGGTGGTGATGGCGTCGACCTGCAACTGCGGATCGGCCGCCAGGCCACGCGCTTCCAGTGCAGCCACGTGCCCGCGGTAACGCTCCTGGAACTCCGGGTAATGACTGGAGGCATGGCCGAGGAAGGCGATACGGGTGCAGCCCTGGCCCAGCAGGTGGGCGGTGATGTCGAACCCGCCTTGGTAGTTGTCGCTGCCGATTGATACGCCGGGCTGGCCGGGCAGGGCGGCGCCCCAGCGCACGAAATGCGTGCCTTGTTCGACAAGCCGCTGCAGGCGGGTGAGCGATTCGTGGTAGTCGCCATAGCCCAGCAGGATGATGCCGTCGGCCTTGTTGCTGTCTTCGTAATCGGTATGCCAATCGGTGGACAGCTGCTGGAACGACACCAGCAGGTCGCGGCCGTGCAGGGCGCAGGCGCGGGTGATCGAGCCCAGCATCGCGTGGAAGAACGGATTGATCAACGAATCGTCGGTGGTGGGGTCTTCGAAGAACAGCAGCGCCAGCGTGCCGGCATTGCGCAGGCGCAGGCTGGAGGCGTTCTTGTCGACCTTGTAGTTCAGTTCGCGGGCGATGGCGATGATGCGCTGGCGGGTCTCGGCATTGACCATCGGGCTGCCACGCAGGGCGCGCGACACCGTGGGCTGAGAAACCCCGGCCAGGTGGGCGATGTCCAGGGACGTGGCTTTGCCTTTGATGGTCATGAACGCGGCGCTGGGGTGACGGCCTTCATGATGCCACGGGCTGTCGCGGGTCGCTGGTTTGAGCCACGCCGGAAGGCCACCTGCGCCGAGGCACGAGGTGGCGGACGGTGCGGGTCACAGTACCGGGGACGCTACCCCGCTATTTTCCCGGCGGATCCGAAGATCCCCGCGCACCGCCCGCCATGGAACCGACGGGACGATGCATTCTCTGCCCGGACGCCAAGCATGGGCAAAGTGCGGGGTGAAGCGTCTTACGCAGGACTGTGATCCTGGCTGGCCTCGTTGGACCAGCCCCGTCATCCTGCGCGGGCAGGGCGCGAGCGGCTATGAGAAAAACTGCAATCTGCAGGTGCGCGACGCCGAGCACGGCTCGGCGCTACCCGCCCCCAGCCGCCCGCGCGACCCTGCCGCCCCCATGACCCGGTAGCGCCGAGCCACGCTCGGCGGAATCCCCCCGCAGGCCAACATCCTCGCCGCCCCCTACACCGGTAGCGCCGAGCCACGCTCGGCGGGATCCCCCCGCAGGCCAACATCCCCGCCGGCCCCCGGAAACCCCATACCGCCAAACCCCGCTCGCCCGGCCCCCACACAGGCAGAACCCGACCCCGCACGACCCAATCCCACCCGAGTCCAGCGCCCGTCCAGTGGTAACATGGGGCGTTCTGCAATCCCCCCAATTCACTGGGGCGGTCCCGCGCCGGCGCCCCCAAGGCCCGCCCGGACCGTCCCCGGACAACGGAAGAACACTCCTATGGCGCGTGGCATCAACAAAGTCATCCTGGTCGGCAACCTCGGCAACGACCCGGATGTGAAGTACACCCAAGGCGGCATGGCCATCACCCGTATCAGTCTGGCCACCACCAGCGTCCGCAAGGACAAGGATGGCAACCAGCAGGAGCGGACCGAATGGCACCGCGTGGTGTTCTTCGGCAAGCTCGGCGAAATCGCAGGTGAATACCTGCGCAAGGGCAGCTCGGTGTACGTCGAAGGCAGCCTGCGTTACGACAAGTACACCGGCCAGGATGGTGTGGAAAAGTATTCCACCGACATCATTGCCGATGAAATGCAGATGCTCGGCGGCCGCGGTGAAGGCGGCGGCGGCGGTGGCGGAGCAGGTGGCGGTGGCGGTGGCGGTGGCAATTACGGCGGTGATCGTCCGCAGCGCCAGCAGGCCCCGCGCCAGGAATACGGCGGCGGTGGTGGCGGCGGTCAGCGCCAAGGCGGCCAGGGCGGCCAGGGCGGCGGCTACGGCCAGCAGCGTCCGCAGCAGCAGCCGCAGCAGGCGCCGCCGATGGACGACTTCGCTGACGACGATATTCCGTTCTGACGGAGAGTCTGCTGCCAGCTTTCAAGACGTTTCAGAAAGCCTCGTTTCGACGGGGCTTTTTTGTGTCCGACGGGCCTGCCAAAGGGGCACGACACACCACGCATTGTGCCCCGCATCACGTATTTTCGTGCACTGCGTCTTGCAAAAAAACGACGGCCCGGCCTATGGTGCAATCGATTGCATTTCGATGAATCGTTGCGTTTGATACCGGTTGGGAGGCCGGAAAGCAGATGCCCAGCCATCCGACTGGATCGATCCAAGGCCGAGTGCTGACGCGACGGGATGCGCTGCGCATGGCCATCGCTGGCAGCGTCGGCCTGGGCACTGCCGCCGTTCTGCCCGCGCGCGCCGCAGACACCGCCACCTCACTCAAAGGCAACCTCAAGCACTCCGTCGCCCGCTGGACCTTCCCACAACAGTCGGTCGCCCAGCTCTGCCAGACGGTCAAGGACCTCGGCTTTTCCGCCATCGATCTGGTCGGCCCGAACGACTGGCCCACGCTGAAGGCCCATGGCGTGGACAGCTCCATGTGCAACGGCGCGGAGATCAGCCTGGAAAAGGGCTTCGCCGACCGCCGGTTCCACGATGAACTGGTGGCGCGCTACACGCGACACATCGACCTGGTGGCCGATGCCGGTTATCGCAACCTGATCTGTTTTTCCGGCAACCGCAACGGCATGGACCCCCAGCAGGGCATGGCGCATGCCGAGGCTGGCCTCAAGCGCATCCTCGGGCATGCCGAGAAGCGCGGCGTAGTGCTGGTGATGGAGCTGCTGAACTCCAGGGTCGATCATCCTGATTATCTGTGCGACCACTCCGCCTGGGGCGTGGATCTGTGCCAGCGGATCGGTTCGGCGCATTTCGGCCTGCTTTACGACATTTACCACATGCAGATCATGGAGGGCGACATCATCGCCACCATCGGCAGGCATCACGCATATTTCAAGCATTACCACACCGCAGGCGTGCCTGGCCGACACGAGATAGGAGACCAGCAGGAACTGCATTACCCCGCCATCTGTCGCGCGATCCGCGACACCGGCTTCGATGGGTATCTGGCGCAGGAATTCATGCCTGCAGCGCCCGATCCCGTTGGCTCGCTGCGCGAGGCGATACGCCTCTGCGACGTCTGAAACGATATCCACCAAGGTGAAGCAGAACCCATGGCAGACAATCATTACGACGCGATCGTCGTCGGCTCCGGAATCAGTGGCGGTTGGGCGGCAAAGGAACTGACCGAAAAAGGCCTCAAGGTGCTGATGCTCGAACGCGGACGCAACATCGAGCACGTCAAGGGCTATGTCAACGCGATGAAGGAGGCATGGGATTTCCCGCATCGCAACCGGCCCACGCAGGCGATGAAGGCGGACTTCCCGGTGCTGATGCGTGATTACGGCCTTGCCGAGAATCTCGAGGGCATGTGGGCCAACGAGAAAGACTCGCCTTACATCGAGACCAAACGGTTCGACTGGTTCCGCGGGTATCACGTGGGTGGTCGCTCGCTGATGTGGGGCCGGCAGAGTTATCGCCTTTCGGACCTGGATTTCGAGGCGAACCTGAAGGATGGCATCGCCACCGACTGGCCGATCCGTTACGCCGACATTGCGCCCTGGTATGACCACGTGGAGAAGTTCGCCGGGATCGCCGGTACGCGCGAGGGGCTGGACGTATTGCCGGACGGTGAGTTCCTGCCGCCGATCCCGTTGAACATCGTCGAGAAGGACGTGGCTGCGCGGATCAAGCAGGCCTTCGGCGGCACGCGCCACATGATCCACTCGCGCACCGCGAACATCACCCAGCCCAAGGTCGAACAGGGCCGAGTCAATTGCCAGTACCGCAACAAGTGCATCCTGGGCTGTCCGTTCGGCGCGTATTTCTCGACCCAGTCGGCGACGCTGCCGGCGGCGATGAAGACCGGCAACCTGACCTTGCGGCCGTTCTCGATCGTCAAGGAAGTGCTGTACGACAAGGACCGCAAGCGGGCGCGCGGCGTGGAGATAATAGACGCCGAGAACGGACAGACCTACCAGTACACCGCCAACGTCATCTTCCTAAATGCCTCCTCGTTCAACTCGACCTGGCTGCTGATGAACTCGGCCACCGATGTCTGGGAAGGCGGGCTGGGGTCTTCGTCCGGCGAGCTTGGGCACAACGTGATGGACCACCATTTCGGCGCGGGGGCCTCCGGCCGGGTCGAAGGCTACGATGACAAGTACTACTTCGGTCGCCGCCCCTGCGGCTTCTACGTCCCGCGTTTCCGCAACGTCCTCACCGATGACAAACGTGGCTATTCCCGCGGTTTCGGTTACCAGGGGGGTGCAAGCCGCAACGGCTGGTCGCGCGAGATCGCCGAAATGAACATCGGCGCCGATCTGAAGGACGCGCTGACCGTGCCGGGCGACTGGCGCATCGGCATGACCGGGTTCGGAGAAATGCTGCCGCACCATGACAATACGATCCGCCTGGACAGCGACAAGAAAGACAAGTGGGGGCTGCCGGTGCTGGCGATGGACGTGTCCCTGCGCGCGAATGAAACGGCGATGCGCAAGGACATGGCCGCAGACGCCGCCGAGATGCTGGAGGCCGCCGGGGTGAAGGACGTGAAGATGCACGACAACGACTACGCCCCGGGCAAGGGCATCCACGAAATGGGGACCGCGCGCATGGGCCGTGAGCGCAGGAATTCGGTGCTGAACCAGCACAACCAGGTCTGGGACGCGCCCAATGTCTATGTCACCGACGGCGCCTGCATGACCTCCAGCGCCTGCGTGAATCCTTCGCTGACCTACATGGCCCTGACCGCGCGTGCTGCCGACCACGCGGTGCGTGAACTGAAAGCGGGGAACCTCTGATGGACCGCCGCGAACTGCTGAAGATGATCGTTGCCGCCACCGGTGCGGCGATGGTCGGCCTGCCTGCGCTGGCCAACGGACAGGTGCCTGCCGCGGGGTCGAAGAGCGCCTTCTCCGCCGCCGATGTCGCCACGCTGGACGAGATCGCTGAGACCATCCTTCCGCGCACCGGCACGCCGGGGGCCAAGGACGCCGGCGCGGGTGCGTTCATGGCGACGTTTGTCAGCGACTGCTACACCGCCGAGCAGCAGGCGGCGTTCCGCGCCGGCCTGGTTGATATCGACAAACGCGCCGGTGGCCGCTTCGTGGCGCTCACCGCGCAGGACCGCACCGAACTGCTGCGCACGCTGGATGCGGAGGCCAGGAAACGCATTGTCGAGGTGGACGACACGGGCACCGCAGAAGCCGCCGCCGCGGTGCCGCACTACTTCACGATGTTCAAGCAATTGACCATCTTCGGCTTCTTCACCTCGAAAATCGGCGCGACCGAAGTCTTGAAGTACGTCGCCGTACCGGGCCGTTATGAGGGCGACGTCGCCTATGTTCCCGGCACGCCCGCATGGGGGACCAGCTGATGAAGAACACGATGACCAGCCCCCTGCTGGCTGCCGCCTGCCTGCTGGCAACCGCGCCTGTGTTCGCGCAGGCCAGCGGCGACCCCGCGCGGGATCCGACCAGGACCGAGGTCTGGAAACCGGTGCCTGCGAGCGTGGCCACCCCCACCGGCGGCGCGCCCTCCGATGCCATCGTGCTGTTCGACGGCAGGGATGTTTCCGCGTGGGAATCCGAGCAGGGTGGACGCGTGCCGTGGCGCGTCGACGATGGCGCCATGACGGTGGTGCCGGGCAGCAAAGGCATCCGCACCCGGCAGCGGTTCTGCGATATGCAGTTGCACGTTGAATGGCGCTCGCCCAGCGCAACGGCCGGTTTCGAGGGCCAGGACCGCGGCAACAGCGGCATCTTCCTGCAGGAGTTGTACGAACTGCAGGTGCTGGACAGTTACAACAACCCGACCTACGCCAACGGCCAGGCCGGCTCGATCTACAAGCAGGCGATGCCGCTGGTGAATGCCTCGCGGCCGCCGGGCCAGTGGCAGGTCTACGACATCATCTGGAAGGCGCCGCGCTTCTCGCAGGGCGGCGGGCTGACCTCGCCCGCGCGCATCACCGTGCTGCACAACGGCGTGTTGGTGCAGGACGATACCGTGCTGGCGGGCAGGACCGAGTACATCGGTGCCCCCTCGTATGCGCCGCATGACTGCGCGCCGATCTCACTGCAGGAGCACGATTCCGCAGTCAGCTACCGCAACATCTGGGTGCGCGAACTGTAACCGCACGGCGCCATCCCGGCGCCGCGATTCTACTTCGCAAGGAAGCTCGTGATGTCGTCGATCTCCTGTTGGGAGAGCTGCGAAAAGGGTGGCATCAGGCCGCCGCCCTTGCTGATCTTTTCCTTGATCTGCGCCGGCTGCAGGCGCTTTCCGACGTCGGTGAGCGCAGGGAACGCGCCCGGCATGCCCGCGCGATCGGCGCCGTGGCAGGCCGTGCAGTGAGTTGCATAGAGCTGCGCGCCGGCGGCGGGGTCGTCCTTGGACCACGCCGCGTTCGCAAAGGTCGCCGCCGATAGAACCACGGCGGTTGTCAGGATCTTGTTCAAGTGGGTTTCCTTGGCGTGCTAGCGCGGTGCGCTGGCTGGCAGGGTGGCGGTCAGGTGGTTGCGCAGATAGTCCGCGCCGGTCTGGATGATGGCGGCCGGATCGCGCGGATGGTCGTGCTCGACGATGTACCACTGCACGCCGGCGGCTGCCGCAGCGGGCAGGATCGTGTTCCAGTCCAGCACGCCCTGGCCGACCGCCGCGAAACCGCCTTCGTCCTCGGCCTGGCCCTTGGGCGCATTGTCCTTGGCGTGCACCGCGAACACCCGGCCGCGGAATTTCCCGAGCATGAGCGCCGGGTCATGGCCGGCACGCGCTACCCAGGCCAGGTCCAGCTCGGTCTGCAGATCGGGCCCGGCCGCGGCGAACAGCAGCTCCAGGCCGGTGGTGCCGTCGAAATCGACCAGTTCGAAATCGTGGTTGTGGTAAGCCATGCGCATTCCCTGGGACCGCGCCCGCTTGGCGAGGCGGCCCAGTTCCTGGCCGAGCGCGGTCCAGCCGACGGCGTCCGTCGGGCGGTCCTTCTCGTCCAGGTACGGGACCACCAGCGTCGTGTTGCCGATCGAGCGGTTGAAGGCGATCACGCTGTCCAGGTCGTTGCGCAGCTCTGCCAGCTGCACGTGCGAGGACACCGCCTTGATCGCATACCGGTCCAGCAGCTGCTTGAGTTCGGCTGCGGTTACGTTCTGCGTGCCGACGGTCTCCACCGCATGCACCCCGGCGTCGTGGACGATCTTCAACTGCTGGTCCAGCGTGCCGGCGTCGCGCAGCGTATACATCTGCACCGCGATGGGCTTCTGCGGGGCGGTGGCTTCGCCGGCGAAGGCGGGCAGGACAGCGCACAACAGCAGAACGAGAGGGGCGGTGCGTGCAGCGATGTTCATCAACAGATCCTCCGGGGATTCAACCGATGGGGGTCCAGGCGCGCGTCCTGGCCGATGCGATGACGCGGTCGACGATCAACGCCGAGCGCAGGCCGTCTTCGAAGGTGGGCAGGCCCTGCGGTTGCTCGCCTTCGATGGCCCGATAGGTGTCGGCGACAAAGGCTTCGAAACAGGTGCCATAGCCCTGCGCGTGGCCGGCCGGCAAGGCCGACAGCCGGCGTTGTTCGGCAGTGCCGGCACCCGGCCCACGCACGAAGATTTCTTCGCGCTGGTCGGGCAGGCCGATCCACAGCCGCTCGGCATCTTCCTGGTTGAATGCCACGCTCGCCTTGGCGCCATCGATCTCGAACCAGAGACGATTGTGGCGGCCTGCCGAGACCTGGCTGACCGTCAGCGAGGCGAGGGCGCCGGCGCTGGTCCTGAACATCGCCGCGGCCACGTCTTCGCTCGCGACCGGCTGCATCGCGCCGCCCGCCGCCGGCGTGCTGAAGCTCTGCCCGGTCAGGGTGCCGCGCTCGCCTATCACGGTGGCGAACGCCGCGCTTACGTCGACGAACCGCTCGCCGCCGACCCACTCCACCAGGTCGCACCAGTGGGAGCCGATGTCGGCGAACACGCGTGACGCCCCGCCCAGTGCCGGGTCCACGCGCCAGTTGTTGCTGGCCGGATCCAGCAGCCAGTCCTGCAGGTAGCTGCCGTGGATCAGGTGCAGTGGGCCCAGTTCGCCCTGGGCGATGCGCGCGCGGGCCTCGCGCACCACCGGGTGGTAGCGGTAGACGAAGGGCACCGTGGCGACCAGCCCGGTCGAGGCGGCCAGTGCTGCCAAGGCCTGTGCGTCTTCCAGCGTGGTCGCCAGCGGTTTCTCGCAGATCACGTGCTTGCCCGCTTCCAGTGCCGCCTGCGCCATGCCGCGGTGCAGATGGTTGGGCGTGCAGACGTGCACCACCTGGACCTGCGGATCAGCGAGGACTTCGTCGATATCGCGGTAGGCGCGCGGGACATTCCACGACTGCGCCACCTCGCGTGCGCGCTGCGGCGATGAGGCGGCCACGCCGCGTACCGTGGCGCCGGCGAGGAGGGCCGCGCGACGGTGCACTGCGCCGATCATGCCGGTGCCGACAATGGCGATTCCAAGCGTGCGCATCTGTGGTCCTCAGGGTGTGGAAGGGGCGGCGGCGACCACCGGCCGGTCGCGGAACAGCAGCAGGAAGGCGACCAGCACGACCAGCGCCACGCCTGCGGGGAACAGCCAGATCTTCTGCCAGTCCGGTCCGGCTGCGGTGGTGTAGTGCTCCACCACCGCGCCGGACAGGAACGTGCCGATCAACATGCCCACGCCGTAGGTGGCCAGGGTGATGAAGCCCTGTGCGCTGCTGCGCGCGGCGGGGCCGGCATGCGCATCGGTGTAGATCTGGCCGGTGACGAAGAAGAAGTCGTAGCAGATGCCATGCAGCACGATGCCGATCACCAGCAGGGAGAAGCCGCCGCCTGCATCGCCGAAGGCGAACATGACGTAGCGCAGCACCCACGCGGCCATGCCCACGGCCAGCATCGCCTTGACGCCCAGCCGCACGAACAGGAACGGCATCGCCAGCATCAGCAGCACTTCGGATACCTGGCCCAGCGATTGCAGGCCCGCCGCGCCGCGCACGCCGAGGTCGTTGAGGTAGGGGTTGGTGAAGTTGTAGTAGAACGCCAGCGGGATGCAGATGGCGATGGAAGCCAGGAAGAACACCAGGTAGGAGCGCGACTTCAGCAGCCGCAGCGAATCCAGCCCCAGGATCTGCCCCAGCCCGGCGTCGCGTTGCCGGGCCAGCGGTGGTGTGTGCGGCAGGGTGAAGGCATACAGGCCCAGTGCCACCGAGGCGATCGCCGCCATCTGGAAGGTCAGCTCGAGACGATGCGCCTGCTCCCAGCCCAGCCAGCCGATCAGCACGCCCGCCACGATCCAGCCGACGCTGCCGGCGACACGCACGAGCGGAAACTGCTTTTCAGGCGATTGCATGTGCCGCATCGCCACGCTGTTGGCCAGCGCCAGGGTCGGCATGAACAGCAGCATGTAGCCCATGACGCAGGCGGAGAACGTGCCGAAGTCGGTCGCCGTGGAGGCCATCCACATCAGCACCGCGCCGGCAAGGTGCAGCACCGCGAGGATGCGCTGCGCAGCGAAGTAGCGGTCGGCGACCAGGCCGACCAGGAAGGGCGCCACGATGGCGCCGATCGACTGGCTGAGGAAGGCCGTCGCCACCTGGCTGGCGCTGGCCTGCAGCGGGCCCTGCACCAGGTACGTGCCCAGGGTCACGAACCATGCGCCCCAGATGAAGAACTGCAGGAACATCATCGCGCCCAAGCGCGACATGGCGTACGTCATGGCTACCCCTCCCAGGGCGGTGATGGCTCAGATCCCCAGCATGCGATGCAGTGACTGCGTATCCACGCCGGTGTCGGCGAAGTCGTCGAAGGCACGCTCGGTCACGCGGATGATGTGGTCGCCGATGAAGGCAGCGCCCTCCCGTGCGCCGTCTTCCGCGTGCTTCAGGCAGCACTCCCACTCCAGCACCGCCCAGCCCGGGAAATCGTACTGGGCGAACTTCGAGAAAATCGCCTTGAAGTCGATCTGGCCGTCGCCGAGCGAGCGGAACCGCCCGGGACGATCGATCCAGTCCTGGTAGCCGCCATACACGCCACTGCGCGCGCTGGGGCGAAACTCCGCGTCCTTGACATGGAAGATGCCGATGCGCGCGTGATAGCGGTCGATGAACCCGAGGTAGTCGATCTGCTGCAGCAGCAGGTGACTGGGGTCGTACAGGATTTTCGCGCGCGGATGGTGGTCCACCACGTCGAGGAAGCGCTCGAAGGTCGCGCCGTCGTGCAGGTCCTCGCCCGGGTGGATTTCGAAGCACAGGTCCACCCCGCAGGCATCGAAGGCATCCAGGATGGGACGCCAGCGGCGGCCGAGTTCGGCGAAGGCTTCTTCCACCAGCCCGGGCGGGCGTTGCGGCCAGGGATAGAAGTAGGGCCAGGCCAGCGCGCCGGAGAACGTGGCATGCGCCGTCAGTCCCAGGCGCTGGCTGGCCTTGGCGGCCAGCATCAGCTGCTCCACCGCCCAGACCTGGCGGGCGGCCGGGTCACCGCGCTTTTCTGGCGGTGCGAAGCCGTCGAACAGGCTGTCGTAGGCGGGATGGACGGCGACCAGTTGCCCTTGCAGGTGGGTGGACAGCTCGGTGATCTCTACGCCCTGCGCGGCCAGTGTGCCGGCGATGTCATCGCAGTACGCCTGGCTGCGCGCAGCCTCGGCCAGATCGAACAGACGGGGATCGCTGGTGGGTACCTGCAGGCCACGATAGCCCAGCCCTGCCGCCCATCCGGCCATGGTGTCCAGCCGGTTGAAGGGCGGTGTGTCGCCGATGAACTGCGCCAGGAACAGCGCGGGACCTTTGACCGTCTTCAAGGTGATTCGCCCTCGATGCAATCGATTGCATTATCCTAGCAGGGCCTCCTGGAAGAGCTGTTGTGCAGTGCACAGCGCAACCGAAGACCAAAAACCATGGCCACTATCTACGACATCGCAAAACACGTCGGCGTCTCCGCTGGAACGGTTTCGCGCGCGCTGTCCCGTCCGGACAAGGTCCTGCCGACCACGCGCAGCCGCATCGAACAGGCCGCCGCCGCACTGGGCTACGTGCCCAACACGGTGGCCAGGACGTTGAAAACCCAGCGCAGCGGCAAGATCCTGGTCACTGTTCCGGACATCGCCAATCCGTTCTTCGCGCAGATCCTGCAGGGCGCGGAGGACGCCGCGCAGGCGGTCGGCTACGCCGTGCTGCTGGGCGACACGCAGCATCAGCCCGATCGCGAGGAGCGCTATGCGCAGATGCTCCGCCGCAACGAGGCCGACGGCCTGATCGTGCTGGGCCATCGCCTGCCGCCGACGGCGCGCGCGATCGTGCAGCAGCGGGGCGCCGCCGCGCCGGTGGTGAATGGCTGCGAGTTCGATCCCGCGTTGGGCATCCCCAGCGTCCACATCGATAACGCGGCCGCTGCACGGGCGGTGATGGAACACCTGTATGCACTGGGCCACGAGCGGATCGCCGTCATCGGCGGGCCGCCCGATAATCCGCTGCACCAGCAACGGCTGGAAGGCGTGCGGGCGGCCGGCAAGGCGCGCGGCCGTCTGCACCAACTTGTCGTCGAGCCTGGCGACTTTTCGGTGGAATCCGGCCATGCCGCGGCGCTGGCGCTGTTGGCCCGCACGCCCGCTCCCACGGCGATCTTCTGCGTCAGCGACCAGATGGCGCTGGGCGCGCTGGCGGCTTGCCGGGACCTGGGCGTCCGCGTGCCGGATGACCTGTCCATCGTGGGCTTCGACGACCTTGCCTCGTCCCGCTACCTGACGCCGGCGTTGACGACTGTCAGGCAACCGATGCGGGAAATCGGCGCCTGCGCGGTCAGTCTGTTGCTGGCCATCATCGAAGGTCGGGATGTGCCACTTCAGCAGACGCTGGATTTCAGCCTGATGGTGCGCGGCTCGACGGGTGGGCCAAGGAAGTGATGACGGCGCGGCGATGACCCGGCAGGCGCGATGCCTGCCGGATCCCGTTGTCGGCATCACGCCACGGCGCGCTCAGGCATCGCAGCGCACGCCGACTTCATCGAATGCGATCACCACGTCTTCTACCGGGTAATCCAGGTCCCGTGCGGCGGCAATGACGCCACAGGCGCCGCTTTCGAACGTGCTGCTCGGTGTCCAGTAGTTCTGGTTGGCCGTGGCCATCACAATGAACGCCTGTCGGGTATCCCAGCCCTCGCGGTGCGAAAGCAGGTAAAAGGCCCTGTTGTAGACGCCGGACGAGTAATGATTGTTCGTGCCCGGACGGAAATCGCGCGCATGCCCGATCGACCTGCCGTCACGCGTCGGGTCTTCGAAGTAGCGAAGCGCCGCGTCTCGCTTGATGATCCCGGCACCCACCAGGAAGTCGTTTTTGCCTTTCAGGTAGTACTCGGCGGCTTCGCCTGCCATATCCGAGAACGCCTCGTTCATGCCGCCGGAGTGCAGTGCGTTGTAGATCAACCCGGAGTTCTGTTCGGTGAAACCATGGGAGACCTCATGGGCGACCACATCCAGAGAGACCAGTGGATAGAACATGTTCTGCCCATCGCCGAAGGACATGACGCGGCCGTTCCATGTCGCGTTCTCGTAATTGCGCGAGTAGTGGACCTGAAGCTTCAGCTGGAACCGCAGCGGTGCGGTGTCCAGCCAGTCGCGGTACATGTCGAACACAGTGCCGCCGGCTGCGTGCGCGTCGTTCAATGGGGAGTAGGCGCCATTGATGGCTTTGACTGTGTTCTGCGGGCAGCTGAAGCTGTGTGCTGCCGTGACCGCGCCTGATCCGCCGTGGTTGAGGTTGATGGTTTTTACGTTGTCGTTCTCCAGCCTGCACGTCGCGCCGTCAGTGGTGACGTCAAGGTGGGGCGCATTCGCGCCGTAGGCGATCTGTCCGGTCTTCTCGTTGCCACCCGGGCCGATACCGATCTTCGCCGTGGCCAGGCCCTCCCATTGCTCCAGCACGTTGCCGTCCATCGCATCGACGATGGTGAAAGGGCGGGTGGCTGGCTGGTGCTCGCCCTCGGCCAGGAAATCCACCACCCATGCCAGCCGTGCCACCGCGTGTGCATCGAGATGGATCATCAGTCGCTGGTTCTGGTTCTGTATCCGCATGCCGCCGGCGCGCATCCCGGGGGCACTGGCTTTGGCGATGTCCGCAGCACGCGCGCCTTCGATGCGGGGTGCCACATCGGGAACCTCGGCCTGCAGCGAGGCGACCGCCGTGCCGAACAGGCTCCGCACCTGGCCCGTGGCAGCGGTGGCGACCACCACATGTTCACCGAATACCGGTACGCCGTGATGCAACTGTTCGAAGCGCTGATGCTGCACGCCGTTGCGGTCGACGTGGCTGGACAGCAGTCGCAAGCTGGAACCGGCATCGAGCCCGAGCACCGACGGAAGTCCAGTGGTCCCGGTGTTGCCGCGGGCCAACGCCGGGGTCGCCGCGAGATCGAGCCGATGCAGGACAATGCGCTCGGCGGCCGCCGCAGGCACGGCCAGCAACGCGGCGGAACACAGGGTAAGGGACAGCAGGCTGCGGGATGGCAGGTGGATCATGGGTGGCACTCCTCGCTGGATGGATGCCGGAGCGGTAGCCCTGCAGGAAGATCGGGCTTTCACGGGAGTTACCGCCGACGAGGTCACCGTGGTGCGGGGCGAGCGCCGCAGCAACGGCGGCGGATGCGACGGCGGGGCCTGCGCGGCCCCGTGCCAGGTGGGATCGGCCTCCACGCCTGGCGTGATTCTCGTTTCTCCTTACCCTCGTGTACTTGAGTGCCTGACCCTTGTGGCAATAAATCCGTAGGTGCTGCTGGGTATGGGGGAGGGCAGGAAAGGCAAGCACGCAGGACGCAGACCATGCTGCGGTGCAACTTTTCATTTGTAGTATTATTTGATTAATTGCAATCCAGGCCGTTGGCCGTGTCGCACCGCCTCCGAACTATGGAATCGTGGTGCCGTTGGAGTTCCTTGGCGTGGAGCGTGGATTGCATGGTGATGCTGGAAAACGCCCATGGGCTACGGGCAGAGATCGCACAGCGCGGCGCCGCCCTGGCGGCCATGTGGGTGCCGGACCGTGACGGGCAGTTCGCAGACGTGGTGCTGGGCCATGCCGAGCAGCGCCAGCGGACGTCGGATCGGTCCTTCTTTGGTGCCAGCATCGGCCGGGTAGCGGGACGCATCAGCACGGCCGGCTTCCTGCTCGAGGGCCAGCATCATCCGCTCGATTCAGTCGATGGCCTCACCACCCACCATGGCGGACCCGACGGATTCGATGCCCGTGACTGGCAATGGCTGGGCGTGCGCCGTGACCGGGCGCGGCTGCAACTGGTCAGCCCGCATGGCGACCAGGGCTTCCCGGGCGCGCTGACGGTCACCGTGGACTATCGGCTGGATGACACTGACACCCTGCACGTGGACTACGCCGCCACCTGCGACCGCCCCACGGTGGTCAACCTGACCCATCATCCGTTCTGGAACCTCGCCGGCGAAGGGGCGGGCGCGGTGGACGCACATCTTCTGACACTGCCTGCATCGCGCATGGTGGCGCTGAGCGCAGCGCTCACGCCCACCGGACAACGGCCAGAGGTGGCCGGCAGCGCGTTCGACTTCCGCCGCGCGCGGTTGATCGGCGAGGCGCTGTCCGTCACTGGCGATCCGCAGTTGCAGCTCGCCGGCGGCCTGGATCATTACTGGATTCTCGATGCCCCGGCAGACGCCGGCGTGCGCCCGGCGGCGCGCCTGCATGACCCGCATTCCGGCCGCGTGCTGGACGTGCTGAGCGACCAGGCAGGCGTGCAGGTGTATTCGGGAAACTTCCTGGATGGCAGCCTGCAGGGGGCATCGGGCAGGCCATATCACGCACACGCGGCCATCTGCATTGAACCGCAGGCCTATCCCGATGCGATGAACCAGCCCGCCTTGCCGGACATCACGTTGCAGCCCGGTGCGGTCTACCGCAACCGCATCCGTTATCGCTTCAGCAAGGACACCCCATGAATGCAGTGACTGACCCCGCACAGCGGCTGGCCGGCAAGGTGGCGATCGTCACCGGTGCCGCCAACGGCATCGGCCGTGCCATCGCCGGACTGTTCCAGGCGCACGGTGCCATCGTGGCCGGCTACGACCAGTCCGCGCCCTGCGCTGAGGACGCGGTGTGTGCGCTCTTCCAGCAGGGCGATGTCAGTGATGCCGATGCGGTGGCGGCCTTCGTGGAACGTGTGGTGTCCGCCCACGGCCGCGTGGATGTGCTGGTCAGCAATGCCGGCATGGATGTGTTTTCCGCGCCGCTGGAGCTGTCTTCGCAGACCTGGCAACGCAACCTGGACGTCAACCTCGGCGGCCACTGGAACTTCGCCCGCGCCGTGCTGCCCTGCATGCTGGCGCAGGGCCGCGGATCGGTGGTCAACATCGCCTCGGTGCACGGCCATCGCATCATCCAGGGCGCCTTCCCGTACAACGTGGCCAAGCACGCCTTGATCGGCCTGACCAAGGCGCTCGGGTTGGAGTACGCCGACAAGGGCATCCGGTTCAACTCCATATCGCCCGGGCTGATCCTGGTGGACCGCATCGAACGCTGGTTCGAATCACAGCCCGATCCTGCCCAGGCACGCCTGGAACAGGAAGCACTGCTGCCACCCAAACGTATCGGCGAAGCGTCGGAAGTCGCGCAGACCGCGTTGTTCCTGGCCAGTGACGAAGCCCGTTTCATCAATGCCGCCGACATCCTGATCGATGGCGGCCGCAGCCAACTCTATTACTGAGCCCGCCATGACCCATTCCCCGCTTCCGCTGATCGCCATCCTGCGCGGCATCACCCCGGCCGAGGTGCGCGCGCACGTGCGCGTGTTGATCGATGCCGGCATCACCCAGATCGAAATACCCACCAACTCGCCGGACTGGCTGGGCAGCGTGCAGCTGGCCCTGCAGGAAGCCGACGGCCACGCCGAGGTGGGCGCCGGCACGGTGCTGGACATCGCCGATGTGGACCGCCTGGCGGACAGCGGCGCGCGGCTGATGGTGACGCCGAACACCGACCCGGTGGTGATCGCGCATGCACGTTCGCGTGGACTGGATATCGCCGCCGGGTTTGCCACCGCCAGCGAGGCCTTCGCGGCCTTGGCCGCCGGTGCGCAGCGTTTGAAGCTTTTCCCCGCGGCACATTTTGGCCCTGCCTATGTGCGTGCGCTGAAGGCCGTACTGCCGGTAGACGTGCCACTGTATGCGGTAGGGGGCATCGGGACGGACAACCTGGCCGCGTTCCTGCAGGCCGGCTGCGCCGGCGCCGGGCTGGGCGGTGAGCTGTATCGCCCGGGCCAGGATGCAGCCACCACGGCGGGCCATGCGGACGCCTTCGTTGCTGCCCTGCGGAGTGCGAACGCATGAAGATCACCCGCCTGAGCACCTACCGCGTGGCGCCACGCTGGATGTTCCTGAAGATCGAGACCGATGAAGGCGTGATTGGATGGGGAGAGCCGGTCATCGAAGGCCGTGCGCGCACGGTCGAAGCCGCCGTGCACGAGTTGGGCGAGCAGTTGATCGGCAAGGATCCGGCGCGTATCAACGACCATTGGCAGGTGATGTATCGCGGCGGTTTCTACCGCGGCGGTGCGGTGTTCATGAGCGCGCTGGCCGGCATCGACCAGGCGCTGTGGGACATCAAGGGCAAGACGCTCGGCGTGCCGGTGTACCAGCTGCTGGGTGGGCTGGTGCGTGACCGCATGAAGACCTATTGCTGGGTGGGCGGTGACCGGCCGGCCGATATCATCGAACAGATCCGGGCACGCGTGGCGCTGGGCTATGACACCTTCAAGCTCAACGCCTGCGAAGAGATGCCCTTGCTGGCGCCCAGCCGCACCATCGATGCGGCGGTGGCCAAGGTGGCCGAGATACGCGAGGCGTTCGGGCAGAGCATCGAATTCGGGCTGGATTTCCACGGTCGCGTCGGCTGGCCGATGGCCAAGACGCTGATCCGCGAACTGGAGCCGTACCGCCCGTTGTTCATCGAAGAACCGGTGCTGGCCGAACAGGCCGAATACTACCCGCGGCTGGCCGAACACACCGCCATTCCGCTGGCAGCCGGCGAACGGATGTTCTCGCGTACCGAGTTCAAGAGCGTGTTCGCCGGCGGCGGCCTGTCGATCGTGCAGCCGGACCTGTCGCATGCCGGCGGCATCACCGAATGCATGAAGATCGGCGCGATGGCCGAAGCCCATGACGTGGCATTGGCGCCGCATTGCCCGCTCGGGCCGGTGGCACTCGCGGCATGCCTGCACGTGGATTTCGCCAGCTGGAATGCAGTGCTGCAGGAACAGAGCATCGGCATCCATTACAACGCCGATGGCGAGCTGCTGGACTACGTCAGGAACAAGGACGCCTTCACCATGCACGGCGGTTCGATCCTGCCCTTTACCCTGCCGGGGCTGGGCGTGGAGATCGACGAAGCGGTGGTGATCGAACGCGCGCGCCGCGCCGGTGAGTGGCGCAATCCACTGTGGCGGCACGAAGACGGGAGCGTGGCCGAATGGTAAGCATGGGCGAGGGCCGGACCCTGCCGACCGCCGCGCTGGCGTTCGACAGCCATTGCACGCTGGGCGAAAGCATTGTCTGGTGCGCGCGCGAACGGGTGCTGTGGTGGACCGACATCAAGGGCCGGCGCATCTGGCGCGGCAGCCCGGACGCGGGCAGTACCCAGTGGTGGAGCACGCCGGGGCGGGTAGGTTCGCTGGCGCTGTGTGAGTCAGGCCGGTTGCTGCTGGGGATGGAAGACGCACTGTACCTCGGTGATCCCACCCGCCACGCTGCCGGTACCGGTCTGTCCTGTGACCACCTGGTCGACGTGCCGATGGAGGGGGCGGCCATGCGCATCAACGATGGCCGCCTGGACCGGAGCGGCAACTTTGTCTTCGGCTGCATCAACGAAGATCCCGCGCATGCGCGGACGGCGCGCTTCCACCAGTACTCGCTCAGGCAGGGCCTGCGTGCGCTGGCCCTGGAGCCGGTGGCCATCGCCAACGGGATCTGTTTCGATCCCGATGGGCGGGGCATGTATTACTGCGACTCGCTGCAGGGACGGATCATGCACGTCGGCTACGACGCAGCCACGGCCACGGTCAGCGAGCCACGCGTGTTCGCGGTCATCGAAGGCGGGGCCGAGCCGGACGGTGCCGTCGTGGATGCCGATGGACGGGTGTGGGGTGCGCAATGGGCCGCGGGGCAGGTGGTGCGTTACGCCGCCGCCGGTGAGGTCGAACTGCGCGTGCCGGTGCCTGCATCGCAACCGACCTGCGTGGCGTTTGCCGGCGAGGATCTGGGCACGTTGTATGTCACCTCCGCACGGGATGGGCTGGATGCTGCCGCACTGCACGCGCTGCCGACCAGCGGAGGTGTGTTCACGGCCGTGCTGGATGGCGTGCGTGGCCTGCCTGACGTCCGGTTCGCAGACGCATGATCGCCATCGACTGGGGTAGCTCCAGCCTGCGCGCGTTCCGCCTGGACCGCGACGGGCAGACGGTGGACAGCCGTCGCTCCGACCAGGGGCTGTTGAACGCCAATGGACGATTTGCCGAGGTGCTGGAGGCACTGATCCACGGCTGGGACGATGCGCTGGTGGTGATGGCGGGGATGGTGGGCAGCCGCCAGGGCTGGAGGGAGGTGCCTTATGTGCAGGCCCCGGCGGGGCTGCATGAGATCGCGGCGGGAATGCAGCGATTGAACGACGCTGCCATCGAGCGCGAACTGTGGCTGGTGCCGGGCCTCAGCTGCGTGGACGTGCACGGCGTACCGGACGTCATGCGCGGCGAAGAGACCCAGCTGTGCGCGTTGCTGCCGGTGCTGGGGCCGGGCACGCATCCTGTCGTGCTGCCGGGTACCCACAGCAAGCACGCGCAGGTGGTGGACGGGCGCATCCAACAGTTCAGCACCTACATGACCGGTGAGCTGTTCGCGGTACTGCGCCAGCACAGCCTGCTCGGCCGGATGATGGTGGACGCGCCGCATGATGCGGCCGCCTTTGCCGAGGGCGTGGCGATGGCCGCGCGCGATGGCAGCTTGTTGCACCAGCTGTTCAGCGTGCGCACCCGGGCGCTGTTCGACCAGTTGCAGCCTGCGCAGCTGGCCAGCTATCTGTCCGGCCTGTTGATCGGCAGTGAACTGCAGGCCATCGATGCCGAGGGTGGGCCGCTGCACGTGATGGCCTCCGATGGCCTGGCCGATGCCTATGTTTGCGCACTGGCGCTGCAGGGACGGGCGGCAACGCGGCATGCCGAAGACAGCGTGGCGCAGGGTCTGTACCTGCTTGCCCGTGCACGTGAGCTGCCGATGTAAGCGCAAGCCAGGCGCAACGGTTACTTCTTTCCACTCCGAACGCCGGTGACAGATCCCGGCACCCGCCTCAAGGAAGCAGGACATGCAACTTTCGGTGCTCGATACCTCCATCGTACTGGTCTACCTGGCTGCTGTATTCGTGCTGGCGCAGTGGGTTTCGCGGGAAAAGGCCGGCCACACCAAGAATGCCAAGGACTATTTCCTGGCCAGCAAGTCGCTGCCGTGGTGGGCGGTGGGCGCTTCGCTGATCGCTGCCAACATCTCCGCCGAGCAGATCATCGGCATGTCCGGTTCCGGCTATGCCATCGGCCTGGCCATTGCCTCCTACGAGTGGATGGCCGCCTTGACCCTGCTGATCGTCGGCAAGTGGTTCCTGCCGATCTTCCTGCGCAATGGCATCTACACCATGCCGCAGTTCCTGGAGCAACGTTACGGCACCCGCATCCGCACGCTGATGGCGGTGTTCTGGCTGGGGCTGTATGTGTTCGTCAACGTCACCTCCATCCTGTGGCTGGGGGCGATCGCGGTCAGCCAGGTCACTGGCATGGACCAGATGCTGGCGGTGGTGTTGATCGGCGTGTTCGCGCTGCTGTACCAGCTCTACGGCGGCCTGAAGGCGGTGGCGCTGACCGACATCGTGCAGGTGTCGCTGCTGGTGCTGGGCGGGCTGCTGGTGACCGGGCTGACCTTGAGCCAGCTGGGCGAGGGCGCCGGCATCGTGGCCGGGTTCCATCGCCTCTGGGAGGCGCATCCGGGCCACTTCGAGATGATCCTCAGCAAGGACAATCCGTTCTACAAGGACCTGCCAGGCATCAGCGTGCTGATCGGTGGGCTGTGGATCATGAACATCAGCTACTGGGGCTTCAACCAGTACATCATCCAGCGCGCATTGGCCGCCAAGGACATCGGCGAGGCGCAGAAGGGCGTACTGTTCGCTGCTTTCCTGAAGCTGCTGATGCCGGTCATCGTGGTGGTGCCGGGCATCGCCGCGGTGATGCTGGCGCCGGGCCTGGACGCGCCGGACCAGGCCTATCCGACCATGATGCGGTTGCTGCCTACCGGCATCCTCGGGCTGGTGTTCGCTGCACTGGTGGCGGCGATCGTGGCCTCGCTCGCGTCCAAGATCAATTCGGTGGCGACCATCTTCACCCTGGATTTCTACGCCCAGCGCAAGGGCCCGCATGAGCAGGCCACGCTGGTACGCGTGGGCCGCCTCGCCGCCGTGGTCACGGTGGTGCTGGGCATCCTGGCAGCCAAGCCGTTGCTGGGCAGCTTCGACCAGGCCTTCCAGTACATCCAGGAATACACCGGCTTCTTCACCCCGGGCATCGTGGTGATCTTCCTGCTGGGCCTGTTCTGGAAGCGGGCCAACGAAGCCGGTGCGCTGGCGGCGGCGGTGGGCTCGTTCGTGCTGTCGATCGTACTGAAGCTGGCGTGGCCTTCCTTGCCGTTCATTGATCGTGTCGGCCTGGTGTTCCTGCTGGCACTGCTGCTGGCGGTAGGCGTATCGCTGGCCACGCCTGCCGCGCCGGCCAAGGACGTGGTGCGCACCGACGACGTGGTGTACGCAACACGCACGTCCTTCAACGTGGGGGCCATGGCGGTCGTCGCGATCCTGGTTGCCCTGTACACCCTGTTCTGGTGAGGAGAGAGAGCATGACCTGCAAGACCCTGCTTGCCGTCGCCCTGGCGTTGGCTCCGTTGTCCGGCATCGCCGCCGAGCCCCGCGAAGACCTGCAACCCAGCGGACGCTTCAGCGTGTATGGACATGGCGCCGCTGCGACGCCGCCGATGGGCTGGAACCCGTGGAATGCGTTCCGTACCGAAGTCACCCAGGACAAGATCCTGTCGGTGGCAGAGACCATCAAGCGCAATGGCATGCAGCAGGCCGGCTACCGCTACATCAACATCGACGACGGCTGGTGGCTGCAGCGCCGCGCCGACGGCGGCATCCAGATCCGCACCAGCATGTTCCCGATGGCGGCCAGCCGCAGCGGTGTGCCCAGCCTGCGGCCGTGGACCGACCACCTGCATGCGATGGGCTTCAAGGCCGGCCTGTATACCGATGTGGGGCGCAATGCGTGCTCGCAGGCACATGATGCGCACAGCCCGAATCTTCCGGTCGGCACGACAGCGCAGCGCGAGATCGGCCTGGAGGGCTTCGAGGCCAGCGACCTGGCCACGATGTTCGGGGAATGGGGGTTCGACTACATCAAGGTCGACGCTTGTGGATTGGCTGATTTCGGCCAGGGCAGCAAGGCGTTGGCGAGCGCGACCTACCGCGAAGGGCGTCCGTTGATCGTGCGTGCCGATGCCCAGGCCACCGATGCGGACAAGGTCGAAGGCGCGTATGCGCGGGTCGGCAGGCTGCTGGCACAGGTCAACCCGGACAACGATTTCGTGCTGTCGATCTGCCCATGGGGAGAAGCCGGCGTGGGCAACTGGGGCGGCCGCCACGGCAACCTGTGGCGCACCAGCCCGGACATCGAAATGACCTGGGAAAGCATGCTGCACAACTTCGATACTGCATCGCGCCGGGAACTGTATGCCGGTCCGGGGCGCTGGAATGATCCGGACATGCTGGCGGTGGGACTGGGCGAATTCGGTGCCGACCACATGACCGAAGCGCGCACGCATTTTTCGATATGGGCCATCCTGGCGGCGCCGCTGCTGGTGGGCTTCGACCTGAACCATGCCACCCCGGCGCAGGTGGCGTTGCTGTCCAATCCGGAGGTGATCGCAATGAACCAGGATCCGGCCGGCAACCAGGGCCGGATCGTCGCCAGCGAGGGACCGCTGCAGGTGCTGGTCAAGCCGTTGTCCGCCCGCGGCGAACGCGGCGTGCTGTTGTTCAACCGGGGCGAAGCAACGGTGGAGGCACGGGTCACCGCCGCGCAGATGCTGCTCAGCGACGCCGCCCCGATCCGGGCGCGTGATCTGTGGGAACAACGCGACGTCACAGCCACCGACGGCGGGATGGCATTCACCCTGCCAGCCCACGGCGCGGTGCTGTTGAAGGTCAGCGGCACGCCCGATACGAGCGAGGGCACATCACTGGGGGAGATCACCGGCCGCATCCATGTGGCGGTGGACGGCCTGCCCGGTTACAGCGCCCGGCCGGCCGAGGTATCGGGTACCCCGCGGGTGGACCGCACACCGCAGGGCGGGCCGCTGCGCATCGCCGGCACGGCGTACGCGCGGGGTATCGGCATCCACGCCAATTCGCGCTTGGAGGTGCTTGCGTCAAGCCATTACAAGCGCTTCACCGCGCTGGCGGGCGTGGATGACAGTGCGGCGGCTGCGTCCGGCACCGTGGTGTTCAAGGTCTACGGGGACGGCAAGCCGTTGTTCACCAGCGCGCCGGTGCGACGCGGGCAGGCGCCGGCACGGATCGAGGTAGCCGTGCAGGGCGTGCAGGTGCTGGAACTGGTGGCCGAAGCGGCGACCGTGGGAGAAGGCGCCCGCACGCCGGTGGTGGCCTGGGCCGGCGCGACGCTGCAGTGATGGCAGGCCTGCAGGGGGCGCGTAGGGGGTCGGTCTATACTTGCGCCATGCAACCCCCACGCGCCCCCGACCAGGTCTGGACATGATGGCGACATCCAGTCGTAGCCTGCATGGGCAGATCGTGCACGAGCTCGGCAAGCTGATCGTGGCCGGCCAGTACAAGCCCGGGGAAATACTGCCGCGCGAAGAACTGCTGTCCGCGCAGCTGCAGGTCAGCCGCACCGCGCTGCGCGAATCGCTGCGTGTACTGGGTTCCAAGGGGCTGATCGAAACCCGCCAGAAGATCGGCACGCGGGTACGCGAGGCCGAACACTGGAACCTGCTGGATCCGGACGTGCTGTCCTGGCACGGCGCGGCGTTGCCCACGCTGGAGTTCGTCGAACAACTGGCCGAGATGCGTGAACTGATCGAGCCGCCAGCGGCCGCCTTGGCCGCGCAGCGGCGTACCGATGCGCAGTTGGCGCGTATCGGCCAAGCGTATGAGGCGATGGCGGCGGCAGAGGACATGGAGGCCTGGGCAGCGGCAGATCTGCGCTTCCACCACGCCGTGCTGGACGCGACCGGCAATGCGCTGCTGCGACCGTTGTTCAGCGTGATCGAAACCGCACTGGGCAGTTACCTGTTGCTGTCCGCGCGCAAGGCCGATGCGGACTTCAAGTATTCGCTGCCGCGGCATGCGCGCGTGCATGAGGCCATCGCGGCGCAGCAGCCCGAGCAGGCCCGGCAGGCGATGCTGGAAATGATTGCCGATTCCCGCAGCAACCTGCGCAGGCAGGCGCCGTCTCCATGAACTGCACGATTCCGCCCGCGGTGGCACTGGATGCGATCCATACCGGACGCGCGGTCCCCTATACGCGTCCGGGAAGCTGCAGCGCGATCGCCAAAGTACCGGTCAGCGGGCCGGTGCGTATCCATGCCGAAGGCATCGAAGGTGATGAACAGGGCGATCGCCGGGTGCATGGCGGTCCGGAAAAAGCGATCCATCATTATCCGTTCGATCACTACGCGTTCTGGCGCGGGGCGCACCGGCATCCATTGCTGGACGGGAGCGGCGCCTTCGGCGAGAACTTCTCCAGCACGGGCTGGACCGAAGACACGATCCACCTGGCCGATGTGATCCGGGTCGGCACGGCCACGCTGCAGGTGTCGCAGGGGCGGCAGCCGTGCTGGAAGCTCAACGACCGCTTCGGCCTGCCGGACGTGGCGCGCAGCATGCAGTCCAGCGGCCGCACCGGGTGGTATTACCGGGTGCTGGAGGGTGGCCAGGTGGCACCGGGTGATGCGATGACCGTGGTGGAGCGGCAGTGCCCGGACTGGTCGTTGCGCCGGCTCGGCCATGTGCTGTTCGACCGTACCCTGGAGCGCAGCGTGCTGGAGGAAGCCAGCCAACTGCCGCTGACGGCATCATGGAAGAAGCTGCTGTCCAACCGGCTGCAGCGCAACGAAGTGGAATCCTGGCATTCAAGGTTGCAGGGACCGGAGCCCGGGTAGCGCCGAAGCCGTGCTCGGCGGCCTGCATCAGGCATCGCGGTGCAGGGGCCGCTCGAACAATGCATTCAACGTAGCCCCCGACGCCGCACCTTCCAGTCCGGCGAAGCTCCCCTGTTCCTGCAGCAACTGCGCGGCCTGCATGAAACCGCCCCAGGCCGCCCGTGCCAGTGCGCCGCCCAGGCTGACCCGCCGCACGCCCATCGCGGCGATGTCCTGCAGGGTGAACGCACTGGGGCCGCCGACCAGCAGGTTCACCGGTTTCGGTGCCACCGCGGCCACCACCGCCTCGATGTGCGCGCGCTGCACGATGCCCGGTGCATACAGGCAGTCCGCGCCCGCATCAGCGTAGGCGCGCAGGCGCAGCAGGGTGTCGTCGATGTCGGGTTGGCCGACGAAGAAATTCTCGGCACGACCGATCAACATCACGTCCGCACCCGAACGGTCGATCGCCGCGCGCGCGGCACGCAACCGGGCCAGTGCTTCATCCAGGGGCCGCAGCGGCTGGAAGGCATCCGGGCTGGCATCTTCGATGGACAGGCCTGCCACGCCGGTATCGATCGCGCGCAGGACGGCGCGTTCGACATCGGCCGGCGCCGCGCCGAAGCCATCGCCGAAGTCCGCGTTCAACGGCAGCGACGTGGCAGCGGCCATCTCGCGCAGATGCGCCAGTACCTGCTCCAGGTCCTCAGCCCCATCGGCCTTGCCCTGGCTCCAGGCATGGCCGGAACTGGTCGAGGCCAGTGCCTTGAAGCCGGCGCTCTGCAGGTAGCGCGCGCTGCCGGCATCCCATGGATTGGGAAGTACGAAGCAACCGTGCTGGTGCAACGCGCGGAACTGTCGTCGGCGTTCGCTGGTATCGGGTGTGGTCATGGATGAAGGCCTGGTGGGCGGCGGAGGGAAGTATCAGGACTGCGCAGCAAGATAGTGCAGCGCATCGCCTACCGGCGTGGTGCCCGCGGTCAGCTCGATGATCGCCCGCGTGATGCCGGGGCGCTCGACCAATGCCACCAGGGTAGCGGCCACGTCGGCACGCGGCACCTCGCCGTAGGCGATGGCCGGGCCGGCCGTTACCAGCTTGCTGCCTTCGGCATCGGACAAGGTGCCCGGCCGCAGGATCACCCACTCCAGCCCGGAGGCGGCCAGGTACACGTCGGCCTGCTTCTTGACCTGCATATAGATCTCGAAGGTGTCCGACATCGGCTTGCCCCGGCCGGCCTCGGGAAACGCAGAGACCAGCAGGAAGCGCTGCACGCCGGCACGCCGCGCTGCATCCACCGCGACCTGCAGCGCGTGGCCATCGATGGCACGCGTGGCCTCCGCACCGCCCTTGCCGCCGGCGCCGGCAGAGAACACCACCACGTCACTACCGGCCAGCATTTCCGCCAACCCCACCGCATCCAACTGCTGCAGGTCCCCGCACACCGGCACCGCGCCATCGGCCCGCAGCGCATCGGCCTGTTCGGCCCTGCGATGCAGCGCCCGCACCCGATGCCCCCGCTCCGCCAACTGCCGCACCAGGTGCCGCCCGACCTTGCCAGCCGCACCCACAACAAAGACCTGGCTCATACCGGGCACTCCACAGAGGAAAGGAACCCCTACCATGCCCCACCCAACGTTGCCTCCCTGTAGCGGCCGGCATGGTGCTCTCTTCTTTTTTCCTCCCATACGCGGCCTGCGCAGTGAACCTGTCATGGGCCGGGCGGGTGGGGTTGGCAGGACGCTGAGCCGCATGGATGCGGCGACGCAGCCTACAAGGACGTACTTGCGGCGTGTCCTGCCAACCCCACCTGCCCGGCCCAACCCCCAGTAACAACGTCAACCGCCGCCCGCGAGGGGCCCAGCCGTTCGCCACAGAACACTGCTTTCCGCACTGGAACCCCGGAGACGAAATCAGTCACGATGCACGGCTAACCTCCCCACTGCTCCCCCTGGAACCCCCACCGTGCTGAGTGTCATCGCTTCCGTTCTCGCGCTGTACATCGTGCTGCGCCTGGTCTGGCCCCTGCGCCTGCCACTGGCCGCGCGCCTTCTCCTTGCCGTGCTGGTGTTCGGCATGGCCCTGCACCATCGCATCGTCGCCCAGTTCGCCGGCACGATGGCTTCGCCGGAAATTCCGAAGATGGTCATCGCCGTGCTCGCCACCGGCTTCACCGCCCTGCTGCTGGGGGCGCTGTTCCTGCTGCTGCTGGATGCCGCGCTGCTGCTTGCGCGCTTGCTGCGCTCGGCCAGGGCGACCGCTGCACTGCGCGCGCGCTGGCTGCGGCCGATCGCCGGCCTCACCGCGCTGGCGCTTGGCATTTTCGGTGTCAGCCAGGGCATGGCGGTGCCCAAGCCGCGCAGCATCGAGGTGGAGATCGCCGGACTACCAGCCGCCTTCGATGGCTATCGCGTGCTGCAGCTGACCGACATCCATGCCAGCCGCCTGCTGACCGGCGACTGGGTGCGCAGGGTCGTGGCCGAAAGCAACGCGCTGAAGCCGGACCTGGTGGTCATCACCGGTGACCTCATCGATGGCACGGTCACCGCCCGTGCAGATGATTTCCAGCCGCTGGGTGGCCTGCAGGCGCCGGACGGCGTCATCGCCATCACCGGCAACCATGAGTATTACGCGCAGTACACCGAGTGGATGCAGGCCTTCCGCGGACTGGGCATGCAGGTGCTGGAAAACACCCATACCGAAGTGCGTCGTGGCGATGCGGGGCTGACCATCGCCGGTGTCACCGATCCGGTGGCAGAGCGCTACGACCTGCCGCAGCCGGACCTGGCAGCCGCGCTGCACGGCGCTGATCCGCAGGCGCCGGTGATCCTGCTCGACCATCGCCCGCGCGAGGCGCAGGCCAACGCGGCGCGCGGAGTGAAGCTGCAGTTGTCCGGCCACACCCACGGCGGCCACATCATCGGCATGGACCAGCTGGTGAAGCGGGCCAACGGCGGCTATGTATCCGGCCGCTACCAGGTGGGCGACATGACCCTGTACGTGAGCAACGGCGCGGGTCTGTGGCCGGGCTTTGCCGCGCGCATCGGCGTGCCTTCGGAGATCACCCTGATCACCCTGAAGGCTGCGCCGAAAGCGCGGGAATGATCTCCGCGCCGATCTGTTCGATGATCTCGGCGGCAGGTCGCCCGCCACTGAGGCTGAACATCACGTGGTCCACGCCGAGGGCGTGCATGCGCTGCAGATAGTCCCGGACGGCAGCGCTGCCACCACGCAGGCCCAGCTCCAGCGGCGTAGCCGGCGCTGCAGGATCTTCCAGCAGCTGCAGCTGGGCGGACTGCACGAAGGGCTTGCGTGCACTGCCGAGCTTCTGCCGCAGGGCGTGCTGCCACAGTCCGATCCGGCCTTCCTGCGTGCTTTCTTCCCGGTGGTAGGTGGCCCAGCCGTCGGCATGTTCGGCAATCCACTGCAGGGACTGCCGCGCCGATCCCACCACCAGCATGGGAATGCGTGCGGCAGGCGCGGGCAGTACCGGATAGCCCACCTGCTGCAGCATCAGCGCACGCTCCTGCACGTCCGGCGACAGTGCCGCGCGCAGCAGCGGCCAGCGTTCGCGGAACACCTGCGCGCGCTGCTCCAGAACGGCGCCGAAGGCGGCGAACTCTTCGGGCCGGTCGCCCGAGCCCAGGCCCAGCACGAAGCGCCCGTTCGACACACGCTCCAGGCTCAGGGCGGCCTTGGCGATGTGCAGCGGATGGCGCAGCGGCAGCACCGCCGCGGCCAGTCCGATGGCGATGCGCGAGGTGGCGGCGGCGAGCAGGGTGAGCCAGACGAAGGGGTCATCGACGGCACTGGCCTGTGGCGCAGCGGTGTCCCCAGGCGACCGCTGCGGCACCATCAACGGGACATCGCGCGCCCACAGCGCAGCGAAGCCCTGTGCTTCGGCCAGGCGCGCCAGCGCCTGTGCCTGGACAGGATCCGGCTGCGCACCGGCATCGCTGCCCAAGGGCGTCATCAATCCCAGTGTGAGATGGCCCGGAGCGAAGAGTGTGTCGTAAACGGCATTATGTCCCGGCACGGGCGGTGTCCCTTTCTTCGAGGACTGCAGCCTACCTGCAACGCCGTGCAGCGGGCGCCACCTGCAGTGGAATGCTGCAGGCCACTGTCGTGTGGGGTCTCCTTCACCCGTGCTGCGCTAGGGTGGCCGCTTCTGGAATGGAGGCTGTCGGATGCAGCATCGGGGAGCAGGCGCGAGCGGTGCGATGCATCGCCGCTCAATGTGGGTAGCGGCGCTCTCCACCGTCGTGGAGTGGTACGACTTCACCCTGTACCTGTACTTCGCCACCGTGCTCTCGCGGGTGTTCTTCGGCGGCGGCGAGACCGCGCTGTTGGCCACGCTTGCCGGCTTTGCGGTGTCCTACCTGATGCGCCCGCTGGGTGCGCTGTGTTTCGGCCATCTTGGCGACCGCTTGGGACGGCGCTGGATGCTGCTCGCTTCGATGGCATTGATGGCTGCGGCGATGCTGGCCACGGCCTTGTTGCCCACTCATGCGCAGATCGGTGCCAGTGCCGGGGTGCTGCTGTTGGCGTTGCGCTGCGTGATGGCGTTTTCAGTGGGCGGCGAATACACCGGCGTGGTCGCCTACCTGCTGGAAAGCGCGCCGCCGCGGCGACGCGGCCTGGTGACCTCGCTGGCGTCCGCGGCAAGCGAGGTCGGGGCGCTGCTGGCGGTTGCGTTGTCGGCGCTGACCGTGGCGCTGCTGCCGCCGGCGGACCTGGATACCTGGGGCTGGCGTATCCCGTTCTTCGTCGGCGCCGCACTGGCGCTGCTGATCCTGCTGGCGCGTTCGGGCATGCACGAATCGCCTGAGTTCGAACGCCAGCAACGCGAAGGCAGCGTGCCCAGTGCGCCGATACGGCAGATCCTGCGCACTCATCCGGGGGCAGTGGCGCGCACCTTCGCGATCTCTGCGCTGGGCTCGATCACGTACTACGTGGGCATCACCTATGTGCCGGCATTCCTGCACGCCAATGGGCGAGGGGAGGGCGAGGCGTTGTGGCTGTCGACCATCGCCGCGGTGGCGGTGATCCTCGCCACGCCGCTGTTCGGGCTGCTGTCGGACCGATTCGGACGACGGCCGCTGCTGCTGGGGCTGACCCTGCTGTCGGCGCTGTTGCCGCTGTCGATGTTCGCGTGGATGGCGCAGGCATCGACGCTGGGAGTAGTCGCTGCAGCGGTCGTCCTGGCCTGCGTGGCCGGTGGCATCAGTGCAGTGGCGGCCTCGGCCACGGCCGAACAGTTCCCCGGCGAAGGCCGGCTGAGCGGGCTGGCGCTCGGCGTGACCATGGCCACGGCGGTATTCGGTGGTGCGACACCGTGGCTGGCACAGTGGTGGGTCGAACGCAGCGGGTGGAACGCTGCGCCCGGGGCGATGATCGCCATCGTCGCGTTGCTGGTGCTGCCGGTGCTGTGGCGCCTGCCGGAGACCCGCCCGCTGCGGTAGCGCCGAAGGCAGCGGACGGCAAAAGCAGGACGGCCAGCGGCCGTCCCTACCGTGGTAGCGCCGAGCCATGCTCGGCGAGCGCAGCGGCAGGCAAAGCAGGACGGCCAGCGGCCTTCCCTACCGTGGTAGCGCCGAGCCATGCTCGGCGAGCGCAGCGGCAGGCAAAAGCAGGACGGCCAGCGGCCCTCCCTACCGTTACAGCGACAGGGTTCTTTCGATGTCCGCCAACACGGCGCTGGCATCCACGCCGATCGCGATCGACTGCATCGCCTGGCCATCCCACACGCTGGGACCAAAGGCCATGCCGGCCGGCTTGGGGATGGTCATTCCGCGTGCCACGCCATCGGTGGCCACGCGTACGCTGGCATGTTCGAAGTCGAACAGTTCCGGACGGGTCAGCGCGATGCAGGCACAGCAGTCGTGCACCACCATGCCCTTGTGGCCGGCCTGCAGGTAGAAGTCCACATAGTCCTGTGACAGCGCACGCACCAGGTCCGCATCGGCGCCACCGGCGTGGGCCAGTGCATCCAGTCCGTGGCGGTCCATCTCCACCTGGGTGGTGACGTCCAGGCCGATGGCGGTCACCGGCCAGCTGGCGGTGAACACGATGTCGGCGGCTTCAGCGTCGCCCCAGATGTTGGCCTCGGCGGCCGGGGTGATATTGCCGTTGACATGGAAGGCGCCTCCCATGATCACCACGCCGCGCACCAGCGAGGCGATATCCGGCGCTTCGCGCAGGGCCAGCGCCAGGTTGGTCATGCGGCCCACGGCGACCAGGGTGACCTGGCCCGGCTGCGCACGGACCAGGTCGATGATCAGCTGGTGCGCGCTGCGCGGATCGGCGGCCACGTCCAGCTGCGCCGGCACCGGGTGGTTGCCCAGGCCGTTGTCACCGTGGATGTGCACTGGCCAGGCTTCGGGCTGGGCATCGGGCTGCAGCGGGCCGGCGGCGCCGCGCGCCACGGGGGCATCCAGGCCCCAGGCCTGCTTCAGGAACAGCGCGTTGTGGGTGGTCGATTCGACGGCGGCATTGCCGAACACCGTGGTGACGGCCAGCAGGTTCACCTGCGGGTGCTTGTGCAGGTACAGCAGCGCCAGGGCGTCGTCGACGCCCGGGTCGGTATCAAAAATAACGTTGTGCATCATGTTGTTGTTCTTCTTCCGTCCGGGGTGGTGCGGGGCGCGCCCAGCGGCGCTGCCCGTAGCGTAGTGTCTCAAGTGTCCGGACATGATGACAGGCGGGCTCGGCGGGCGGGGGCTGACGACCAGCGGTCGTCACCCACCAGCGGCAGGATCAGCGGGCGGTAGCGCCGAGCCATGCTCGGCGAGCGCAGCGGGATGGGAATGACGACCAGCGACTCGTCACCCACCGAGGGCGGTATCAGTACTTCCAGCGCAGGCTGAAGGCCACGAAGCGCGGTTCGCCGTAGTTGTTGTAGTCCAGGTTGGCCCAGTAGGTCTTGTCGAGCGCGTTGCGCACGCTCAGCGTTGCCGTCCAGCTGTCGCTGATGCGGTAGTTGGCGTTGAACTGCACAAGCGCATACGCCGGCTGGTTGACCGTCACCGTGCCGCCCGGGGGGTAGGGCACGTTGAAGCCCTGCACCTTGCTCTGCCACTGCACGCCACCGCCCAGGGTCAGGCGCTCCCAGGCACCGCGCAGGCGCACGCTGGTGTTGAGCTGCAGGAAGTCTTCGGGCAGGTTCGCGTACAGCAGGTCGGTCGCTGCCCGGGTCACCTTGACGTGGGTGAAGCCGGCATTGACCGTCCAGCCCGGCAGGATCTCGCCGTTGAGGTCCATTTCCCAGCCGCGCGCCTTGGTGCCGTTGATGCCGATGTAGGCCGAGCTGCCATCGCTGAGCGAACCGTCCGGCACGCTGGCATCGCGCACGGCGTAGTTGTCCTGCTTCGCTTCGAACACCGCGGCATTGGCGGTGAAGCGGCCGTCCAGCCATTGCGACTTGATGCCTGCCTCGACATTGGACCCTTCCACCGGGGCCAGCAGGTTCTCGTTGCGGTCCTTGTAGTTCTGCGGATTGAAGATCTCGGTGTAGCTGGCATACCCGGAAACATTCGGGGTGATGTCATACACCAGGCCCACGTACGGGGTGACTTCGTCATCCACCTTGTAGGCGCCGCTGGTGGCGGTGTAGGTGTTGGCGATGTTGTACGCGCGGGTGCGGGTTTCCCACGAACTCAGGCGCGCGCCGGCGATCAGCGAAAGTGGCTCGGCAAGGCGCAGGCGGGTGGATGCGTACACGCCGCGCTGCGTGGTGCGCGCATCGCGGTGCGCGCCGGTGCGGTTGACCACCAGCTCCGGCGCATTGCCATCCCAGGCGTGGATGTCGGGGATGTCGTAGCGCCAGCCGCCGGTGGGGGTCATGGTCCAGGCGGTGGACTGCAGGTCGGAGAAGCTGCCACCGAACACCACGTCGTGTTCGCGGCCGAACAGACCGAAGGTGCCTGACAGATAGACGTCCACGCCCTTGCGCGTGTCATCGGTCTCGCCCGCTGCACCCAGCAGATAGATGCCTGCGCCGGTGGTCGCATCCGGATACCCGCTGCCGTACACGCGCACGTTCTGCACGTTGCCGCGGGTGTAGGCGGTATTGACCCTCAGCAGCCAGTTTTCGCCGAAACGCTGTTCCAGGTTGGCGAACGCGGTGCTGGTCTGGCGCTGCCACCTGGCCCAGTCCGGGGCCAGGTTGGTGCTGCGCGGCAGGTGCGCGAAGCTGCCGTCGCTGTTGAAGAACGGCACCGTGCCCCAGGTGGTGGCGGTGGGATTGTTGTCCTGGGTCTGGAAGCCGACGGTGACGGTGGTGGAGTCGGTCAGGTCGCCTTCCAGTACCGCCATGCCGGACATCTTGTCCTCGCTGTAGCGGTCGTAGTAGTAGTCCTTGTCCTGCCAGGCGGCGACCACGCGGCTGCGGAAGCGGCCATCGGCGGTCAGCGGCGCGTTGACGTCGGCCTGCATGCGGCGGAAGTCCCAGCTGCCGGCACTGATAGCGAAGGAGGCATCGAAGTCCTTGCCCGGGCGCTTGCGCAGCAGGTTGACCGTGGCCGAGGGCACGCCGGCGCCGCTGAGCAGGCCGTTGGCACCGCGGATCACTTCAATGCGGTCGTAGAAGGCGGTGTCGTATTCCTGGTTGGTCGAGCCGCTGTAGGTCGGCAGGCCGTCCACCTGGAAATCGGTGATGGCGAACCCGCGCGCGTAGTACAGCGGGCGCTGGGTGTCGTAGAAGGAGACGTTGACGCCGGTGACGTTGCGCATCACATCGTTGACGCTGAACAGCGATTCGTCCTGCAGGCGCTCCAGGCCGATCACGGTGCTGGACTGCGGCGTTTCCTGCAGGGTGATGGGCAGGCGCGTGGTGCTGGACGCAACGGCGCGGCTGCCGCGCACGCTGACTTCGTCGAGGGTCTTGGCATCCGGGGCGGCGCTGGCATCGGCAACGGTATCGGCCAAGGCAGGCGCGGTGGACAGCGCAGCCAGCAGGGCAACGGTCAACGGTGCGTGGCGGAACGAGAGAATGGCAGTCATGGCGGCTTCGAGGGAAGACGGGAAGGCGGGCAGGGCACGGCCGGCGGAAGGCGCCGACAGCCGGTCGATAGGCGCACAAATGTAAATGATTATCGACAACTTTACAATTCTCATCTTCTGGCGGGGGTGTGACAACCAAGGTCGTCCGCTACAGAAGCGGAAACAAAAGCGGCCACCCGAAGGTGGCCGTTGGCGTGTTCCCGGAAGCGGGGCGCAGGCTTACAGCGCCTGCATTTCCTCGTTCCTGTTGCGCTTTTCCTGCGGCGGCAGCGGCGTTTCAGCCGGGCGCGCCACGGTCGCCGGAATGGCGGGCGGCTGGGCCACGTCAGCCGGTACGTCCAGGAACGGCAGCTTCAGCGTCTGGCTGGTCAGCGTGCGGATCTCGTTGGTCAGGGCAGGGCTCTCGTTGAGCTTGCGGCCGTAGGACGGCACGATCTCGCGCAGGCGGGCTTCCCAGCCGGCCTTCATCTCGTCCGGGAAGGCCCTGGCCATCAGGTCGAGCATGATCGGCGGCGAGGTCGAGGCACCCGGCGACGCCCCCAGCAGGGCGGCCAGGGTGTGGTCCTTGTCGGTCACGATCTCGGTGCCGAACTGCAGCAGCGGGCCCTTTTCCGGGTCGTTCTTGATGATCTGCACGCGCTGTCCGGCGGTGACCAGGGTCCAGTCCTCGCGCTTGGCGTTGGGGTAGTACTTGACCAGCTCGGCCTGGCGGTCATCGTCGTTCAACTGGGCCTGGCTCATCAGGTACTTCACCAGGTCCAGGTTGTCCGCGCCCACGTTCAGCATCGGCGCCACGTTGCTGTGGGTGACCGACGAATACAGGTCGAACCACGAGCCGTGCTTGAGGAACTTGGTGCTGTACAACGCGAACGGTCCGAACAGAACCACCGGCTTGCCATCAAGCTTGCGCGAATCCAGGTGCGGCACCGACATCGGCGGCGAACCGGTTTCGGCCATGCCGTAGGCCTTGACGCCATGGCGCGAGGCGATCGCCGGGTCCTTGAAGGCAAGGAACTGGCCGCCGACGGGGAAACCGCCGTAGTTCTTCGACTCCGGGATGCCCGACAGTTGCAACAGCTTCAGCGCGGCGCCACCGGCACCGATGAAGACGAAGCGCGCGTGGGTGGTGCTCTCGTTGCCGGACTTGAGGTCCTTGACGGTCACGTTCCAGGTCTTGTCGTCGTTCTGGCGGAGCGCGCTCACTTCATGACCCAGATGCAGGCCGAAGTTCGGACTGCGCTTGAGTCCGTCGGTGAGCTGGCGGGTGATCACGCCGAAGTTGACGTCGGTGCCCAGCGGCATCCAGGTTGCGGCAACCTTCTGGTTCGGGTCGCGGCCTTCCATCAGCAGCGGTGCCCACGCCTTGATCTGCGCGGGGTCTTCCGAGTACTGCATGCCGTAGAACAGCGGGTTCTTCACCATTGCCTGCTGGCGCTTGCGCAGGAAGTTGATGTTGTCATCGCCCCACACGAAGCTCATGTGCGGGGTGGCGTTGATGAAATCGCTCGGCTGGCTCAGGCGGCCCTGGCGCACCTGGTGCGACCAGAACTGGCGCGATATCTCGAACTGTTCGGCGATGCCGACCGCGCGCTTGGTCTCGATGCTGCCATCGGGCAGCTCAGGCGTGTAGTTCAACTCGGCGAATGCCGAGTGCCCGGTGCCGGCATTGTTCCAGCCATCCGAGCTCTCCTGGGCCACGCCGTCGAGCCGCTCGTAGATCTGGATGTTCCAGTCCGGCTGCAGTTCCTGCAGGTAGGTGGCCAGGGTGACGCTCATGATGCCAGCGCCCACCAGGACCACATCGACGGGTTTTTCGTTGCTTGCCGCCGGCACCGAGCGCGTGGTGAGCGGCCAGTACAGGAACAGTACCGACGCCACCAACAGCAGCACGAGCAGGGCGACTAAAGCCTTGCCAAATTTCTTCATGGGAACGATTCGTTTGGGGAGGGAATCAGGATGCGTGCCGGACAGGTACGGCGCGTGAAAACGCGTCAGGATAGAGCCGCCCACGGCAACCAGTGTCGGATTTTACCCCTTTACGGTACGGATTTGGTGCGACGCAGCATCCTGCGGGAGGTAGCGGGCGGCCGGCCCGACCCGGCAAAGCCTCAGCGCTTGCGGCGGATCAGCGCGGTCGAGGCTCCCAGCACCGCCCGCGTCAGCAGGGCCATCGTCTGCACATCGCCCTTCCAGTGCTGCCAGTACAGCGGCACGTCTTCCCAGGCGCGCTGGCGCACGTAGACCAGCCGTCCGGCATCCAGGTGGCGCTTGACCAGCGGCAGCGGGTTCATGGTCCAGCCCAGCCCGCCCAGGTTGGCCTGCACGAAGGCGCGGGTGGAGGGAATCCACCAGGTCGGCGCCGTGTTGGGTACTTCCACCCCGGCCATGCGGCGGGCAAAGCGCGCCTGCATGTCGTCTTTGCGGTTGAACACCAGCACCGGGGCCTCGGCCAGCGCCTGCGCGCTCACCCCTTTGCCGAAATGGCGGTCGCGGAATTCCGGGGTACAGGTGGCCGCGTAGCGGATGCTGCCCAGGGCATGGATCTGGCAGCCCTGCACCGGCTCGTCCAGCGTGGTCACCGCGCCCAGCACCGTGCCCTGGCGCAGCAGTTCTACGGTGTGGTCCTGGTCTTCCACGCGCAGGTCCAGGGTGGTGCCGGTGACCTGGGCGAACTGCTGGGCGGCCTGTGGGAACCAGGTTTCCAGGCTGTCATGGTTCACCGCCACCGGAATGCTGGCCTGCGGCAGGTCCTCGTCGGCCAGCCCCATGCGGTGCAGCGCATCGTGTTCCAGCAGGGCGGTCTGCTCGGCCAGCTGCACCAGCACCTGGCCCTCGGCGGTGGCGGTAGCCGGTGCGCCCCGCTTCACCAGCAGCCGGCCGACGCGGTCTTCCAGTGCTTTCACCCGCTGGGAAACGGCCGAAGCGGTGACATTGAGCGCCTGCGCGGCGCGGTCGAAGCTGCCTTCGCGGATGACCGCGGCGAGGGCGCGGAGCTGGGCATGGTCGACGCGCATGGCGATTAAGTTCTGCTAAAGAGGCTTAAGTAAGTTTAGCTTTTCTTGAGATTGGTGCAACGCGACAATGCACCCCGTACCCGGTGCTGTCCGCCTTCGCGAGGCACCGCTCCCTGCTCCACGAGGTGTTCCCATGTTCTCGATCATTTCCGCCAGCACCGGCCTTGCGGCCTGGTTCAGTGGCGCCGCCACCGGCATCGGCCTGTTCGCCGTGGTCGGCGCGCAGAGCGCCTTCATCCTGCGCCAGGGGATCCTGCGCAAGCACATCGTGCCGGTCGTGGCGACCTGCGCGGCGATCGATGCGGTGTTCATCTTCGCCAGCGTGGCCGGACTGCGCACCCTCATCCAGGCCGCGCCGTGGCTGACCAGCGCCGTGCTGTGGACCGGCGTGGCGTTCCTGGCGTGGTACGCGCTGAAGTCGGCGCGGCGTGCGATCGCCGGCGGCGGTGGCATGGGCGAGGCCGAAAGCGATGACGGCAGCCGCCGTGCCGTGCTGATGGCCGCGGTCGGCTTTTCGCTGATCAACCCGCACTTCTGGCTGGACATGATGGTGATCGGCTCCATCGCTGAAAACTTCGGCAACGACCGCATGGCCTACGCGGCCGGCGTGGTCACCGCCAGCTGCCTGTGGCTGACCGCGCAGGGCCTGGGCGCCCGCCTGCTGGCGCCGCTGTTCAACAAGCCAGGCACCTGGCGGGTGCTGGACGGCACCATCGCGGTGATCCTGAGCATCCTCGCGCTGACCCTGGCGGTCCGTGGCGTGAACTGATTCCACTCTCCAAGGTGGGGTGTGCAGGGCGGCATCGGAAACGGTGCTGCCCTTTTTTTCAGGTTTTCCTGATTCCCAATTCGTTCACCTCCTGTTTACAATCGCCCGGTCGCGGACATGGTGTCCGCAGGGGGCGGGATAAGGATGCGCAAGACGATACTGGCGGCGATGATCGCCGCGATGGCCCTGCCGATGATGGCAACGGCAGCGGACGTAAACCTGGACACGTTCCTCAAGCGCGACAGCTTCACCGATCTCAAGCTGTCGCCGAACGGCGACTACTACGCGGCAACCATTCCGCTTGAGAAGTCGACCGCCGTCGCCATCCTGCGCGTGGCCGACAGCCAGATCGTAGGGCGCTTCGTGCCGCCGGAGAACAACCATGCCGCGCGTTTCGACTGGGTCAGCGACGACCGGGTTCTGATCGAACTGGGCCAGAAGTTCGGTTCGCTCGACGAGCCGCAGCGCACCGGTGAGCTGTATTCCCTGCGTGCCAACATCACCAGCGGTGAGCTGCTGGTCGGCTACCGGGTGACCGGCGGCAACACCGGCACGCGCATTTCCGGCAAGAAGGCCGAGGCCGTCGCGGCGTTCCTCAGCGATGACCTGCCGCGCGATGACAAGCACGTGCTGATCGCGGTGACGTCGTTCAACGGTGACCCGTACACGCGCCTGGAGCGGATGGACGTGACCAGTGGGCGCCGCATCCCGGTGACCCGTTCGCCGGTGCAGCGTGCCGACTTCACCACCGATGCCGAAGGCAATGCGCGCTTCGCGCTGGGTGCCGGTTCGGACAACGTCAACAAGCTGTTCTACCGCGACCGCAACAATGAAAACTGGAAGCTGGTCAACGACGAGGCGGTGTCCAAGCGGATCGAGCGCGCGATCGGGTTCTCCGCCGACGGTGCGTTGGCCTACCTCAACGTGGAACAGCCTGCGGGACCGGACAAGATCGTCAGCTGGAATCCGGCCAGTGGCGAGCGCAAGGACCTGCTGCGCGACCCGATGGTCGACCCGGCGCGGCTGATCTACCGACCGGGCACCGCGGTGCCCGTGGGCGCGCTGTTCCTCGGCGATACACCGCGCACCCGCTTCTTCGACGAGACCTCTGCCGACGCCAAGCTGTATCGCAGCCTGGAATCGGCCTTCGGCGGGGACGCGGTCTTCATCACGTCCAGCACGCGCGACAGCAACAAGGTCCTGGTGGAGACGTTCTCCGGCCGTAATCCCGGTGATTTCTTCATCTACGACCAGAAGGCGAAGGCGGCCCAGCACGTGGTCAGCCGCAGTACCTGGATCGACCCGGCCCAGACCGCGCCGGTCCGCGCGATCACCGTCAAGGCACGTGACGGTTTGCCGCTGCACGGCTTCCTGACCACCCCGCACGGGCGTGAGGCGAAGAACCTGCCGATGGTGGTGCTGCCCCACGGTGGGCCGTTCGGCATCTTCGAAGATGGGACCTACGACAGCCAGGCGCAGATGCTGGCCAGTGCCGGGTATGCCGTGCTGCAGATGAACTTCCGCGGTTCCGGCAATTACGGCCGTGCATTCGAACAGGCCGGTGCCCAGCAGTGGGGCATGGCGATGCAGGACGACCTGACCGATGCAACCCGCTGGGCGATCAGCGAAGGCGTCGCCAACAAGGCGAAGATCTGCGTCTACGGCGCCAGTTACGGCGCCTATGCGGCGCTGATGGGCGCGGCGAAGGAACCTGGCCTGTACCGCTGTGCCGCCGGTTACGTGGGGGTCTATGACCTGCCGATGATGCACAGCCGCGGCGACATCCAGCAGCGGATGTCCGGGGAGACCTACCTGCGCGAATGGATCGGCCCGGCCGACAAGGTACGCGACGTATCGCCGGTCAACCTGGCATCGCAGATCAAGGTGCCGGTGTTCCTGGCGGCGGGTCGCGAAGACCAGCGTGCCCCGGTGCAGCACACCGAACGCATGGAAGCGGCATTGAAGAAGGCCGGCGTACCGGTGGAGAGCCTGTACTACCCGCGCGAAGGGCACGGCTTCTACGTCGATGCCAACCGTCGCGAGTACTACGGCAAGCTGCTGGCGTTCCTGTCGCAGAACCTCGGCGGTGACAAGGCGGCCGCGCCGAAGCCGGCCGCACCGTGAAAAAGGGGACGGAGGGAATTAATCTCGATTAATTCCCTCCGTCCCCCTTTTTCTTACTTCACTCCGTGCATCATGCGGCGCAGCAGGGGGGCGGTGGCGAAGGCGAGCACGGCGCAGCCCAGGCCGATCCACATCAGCAGCCAGAACAGGTGGGCGTAGCTGGCCGAGGCGCTCACCACGTCCAGCGTTTCGCCTTCGGGTACTTCGATGGCGGCCAGCTTGCCGAACAGCGCGGCCAGCGTTTCAGAGAACGCCGTGGCCAGGAACCAGGTGCCCATCATCAGGCTGACCACCCGCGGCACCGCCAACTGGGTGACCGCCGACAGGCCCACCGGGGACAGGCACATCTCGCCACTGGCCAGCAGGAAGTAGGCAAGCACCAGCCACCACACACTGGCCATCTGGCCGGTGGCGCCGACCTGCTGCGCGGCCAGCGCCAGCGGCACGAACGACAATGCGCCAAGCACCAGGCCGATGGACGATTTCATCGCCTTGCCCGGTTCGGCACGGCGGCGGTCCAGCCAGCCCCACAGCAGTGCGAACAACGGCGCCAGCACCACCAGGAACAACCCGCCCAGGTAGGTGAGCGAACCGGCGGTCTGGGGGATGACCAGGCAATCGCGGACCAGCAGCACCAGCATCACCAGCACGATGGCGATGAACATGCGGCGTGGCCACGCGGAGCCGGGCGAGCGGTCGGACAGCCGCGCGCTGACCACGAAGCCCAGCGGCGCCAGCAGCAGCGACAGGATCGACCACGGCAACGGGGTGCCCTCGCGGATCACCAACGCGGGCACGATGTCCTTGGTCAGCAGGCGATCGGTGAAGGTGACCCATGAGCCGTAGCTCTGCTCGTACAGGGTGAAGAACACCAGCGCCATCAGGATCAGCACCATCAGCGCGATCATCTGCTGGCGCTGCACCGGCGTGCAGCGGGTGCCGGTGAACCAGGCAAACCACAGCAGCACGCCCCCCAGCACCACCAGCATCAGCATCAGCGCCAGGCTGATTTCACCGCCGAGTGCGAAGGCGCCGTTGCCGGCGGCCCACATCAGCCAGGCCACCGGCAGCACCGCCAGCACCGCGCCGACGTAGATCAGCCATTCGCGCGGCAGGCCCAGCACGCGTTCGCGCAGTGAAGCCGGATCACGCGGTTCGGCGTGGCCGTGCAGGTACTTCTGCCCCCACAGGAACATGCCCAGGCCGACCAGCATGCCGATGCCGGCCGCACCGAAACCGTACTTCCAGCCGTAGGCTTCACCCAGGAAGCCGCACACCAGCGAAGCGAACAGGGCGCCCAGGTTGATGCCGGCGTAGAACAGCGAGAAACCCGAATCTCGGCGCGGATCGTCTTCGGCGTACAGCTTGCCCACGATGGTGGAGATGTTCGGCTTGAGGAAGCCCACCCCCATGATGATCAGCGCCAGCGACAGGTACGTGATGGTCAATGCACCGGTATCGCGCACCACCTGGCCGTTTTCCAGGTAGGCCGCGTGCCCTTCGAAGGCCATGCCCAGGTGGCCGAGAACCAGCAGTACGCCGCCGAACAGCACCGCCCGGCGCATGCCCAGCCAGCGGTCGGCCAGCATCCCGCCGAACACCGGGATGCAGTACACCAGCCCGCCGTAGGCACCGAGCAGGTCCAGCCCGGCCTTGTCGCCGAACAGGTGGTACTTGGTGAGGTACAGCAGCAGCAGCGCCTTCATCCCGTAGAAGGAGAAGCGCTCCCACATTTCGGTGAAGAAGCAGACGTAGACGCCCTTGGGGTGGCCCAGGAAATCGTCATTGGCAGCGATGGCGGTCATCGGTTCGGGGGCAAGCAATGAAGCCGGCGATTATGCGGTCAGAACTCCGTGGATGCGCGGAAAGTGCCAGCCGTCCTCACAGATAGCGCAGCCAGGCGAGGTCCTTGCGGCGAGCCTTCAGTGCGGCGAAGGCACGGGTCGGCAGGTACAGCAGAAGCGCCAGCGCGATGCTGATCAACAGCAGCGCGGCCACCGATTCCACCGCGAACAGCGCGCCGTTGGTGGGTCCCCACAGCGCCAGCGCGGCCAGGTACATCAGCTTCAACACATACAGGTGCAGCAGGTAGAAGAACATCGGCGCCGCACCGATCCGGGCCAGCGGCTGCAGCGCGGCGGCCACGGCCGGCACTTCGTACAGGCGCAGCAGCAGCAGGCCCACGCCGAGGGTGGCCAGCAGGAACAGCAGCGAAGGCGGGTACTTGGTGATGTTGAAGATGCCCATCAGTGTCTGCAGCGTGGTGGGCTGCAACTGCCACGGCGCATCGCCGTAGACATTCAGCGCCCGCAGCAGCATGAACGCCGCCAGCGCGCCCCAGCCGGCCCACAGCAGCCAGCGCTGACGCTGTGCCGGCGGGCGCGTGGCGGCGAACCACGGTCCCATAAGGTAGCCCAGCACGATCACTCCGATCCACGGCAGCAACGGATAGGACGTACGCAGGCGCAGCGCATCGCCGAGCACGATCCAGTCGCGCTGGTGCAGCACCTTCCACAGCGTGGCCAGCACGCCGTCGCCTTGCACGTGCACGCCATCGAGCAGGTTGTGCCCGGCCACCAGCAGCAGCGCCAGTGGCAGCAGCACGCTGCGCGGCAGCCAGACAAGCCCGGCCAGCGCGATCATGCTCAGGCCGATCACCCAGATCACCTGCAGGTAGATCGTGTCCGGCGGGAACTGGAAGGTCCAGGCGAAGTTGACCAGGGTCAGCTCCAGCACCACCAGGAACAGGCCGCGCTTGAACAGGAAGCCGGCGATGGCGCGGCGTGGATCGGCTTGGCGCTGGCCGTACAACCAGGCCGACAGGCCGGTCAGCAGCACGAACACCGGTGCACACAGGTGGGCCAGCAGCCGGCAGGCGAACAGGGCAGGGGACACCGTGGTCACGTCCATCGGATCGCTGACCTGGTGCTGCAGGAAGAAGGTTTCGCGGACGTGGTCGAGCAGCATCAGCAGCATCACGGTGCCGCGCAGCTGGTCGATGGAGGCCAGCCGGGTGGAGACGGAAGGGGGCATGCGGGCGCGCTGGAAGGGGTCTGGAAAGGATATAACATATCATTTAGGCCCCGGCCCGTGCGAGGGCCGGGTACCGGCGTGCTGGACTTGCCGCAGGCCGGACGCTAGCGTTGCAGGGATTTTTTCGTATCAGGGGCTTCAATGAACAACGTCGCTGCGCCCAAGCAGCTCACGTTCCGCGCGGTGGTGCTTGCCATCGTGTTGGCCGTGGTGCTGTCGGCCGCCAACGCCTACCTGGGCCTGTTCGCAGGCCTGACCATCGCCACCGCGATTCCAGCGGCGGTCATCTCCATGGGCGTGCTGCGCCTGCTGGGCGGTGGCACCATCCTGGAAAACAACATCGTCCAGACCGGCGCGTCGGCCGGCTCGTCGATCGCCGCCGGTGTGATCTTCACCATTCCCGCGCTGGTGATCATGGGCTACTGGCCGGACTTCAAGTACTGGTGGGTGCTGGGCATCGCCGGCCTCGGTGGCCTGCTCGGCGTGCTGTTCTCGGTACCGCTGCGGCGCTCGATGATCGTCGAAGATCCGCTTCCCTTCCCGGAAGGCAAAGCGGCGGCCGAAGTGCTCAAGGCCGGTGAGAACCCCGGTCCGGGCCTGAAGATCCTCGGCCTGTCCGCGGTGATTGGCGCGGTGGTCAAGGTCGCCGCGGCCAGCGGCATGCGCCTGATCCCGGATGCCTGGGCCACCTCGGCCTACCTGGGCAGTTCGAAGATCACCGCCTTCATCGGCACCAACCTGTCGCCGGCGCTGCTCGGCGTGGGCTACATCGTCGGCCTGAATGTCGGCATCGTGGTGGTGTCCGGCTCGATCCTCACCTGGCACATCGCCATCCCGGTCTACCAGGCATTCTTCCTGCAGACCGACCCGGCGCTGGCCGCGTCCATCGCCACCGCCTCGTCCACCGATGCGGCGTTCGCCATCTGGGGCGCGAAGATGCGCTACCTGGGTGTGGGCGCGATGCTGATCGGTGGCATCTGGACCCTGTTCTCGCTGCGCAAATCGCTGCTGAGCGGCGTCAAGAGTGGCTTCGCCGCGGCCCGCAAGAGCTCCGGTCCGGCGCTGGCCGAAACCGAGCGCGACCTGCCGATGAAGTGGATGCTGGTGGCGCTGGTGGCCTTCACCCTGCCGCTGCTGGCGCTGTACCAGGCCATCGTCGGCCAGTGGCACGTGTCGATCCCGATGACCATCATCATGATCGTCGCCGGCTTCCTGTTCGTTTCCGTATCGGCCTACCTGGCCGGCCTGATCGGCTCGTCCAACAACCCGGTTTCGGGCATCACCATCTCCACCATCCTGTTCGCTTCGGCGGTGCTGGTGCTGCTGCTGGGCAAAGATGGCCTGACCCCGGTCGGCGCCTTCGGTGCACCGCTGGGCGCGGTGGCGGCGATCATGATCGGTGCGGTGGTGTGCTGCGCGGCGGCCGTCGGCGGTGACAACCTGCAGGACCTGAAAGCCGGTTACATCGTCGGCGCCACGCCGTGGAAGCAGCAGCTGATGCTGGGCATCGGTGCGTTCTCCTGCGCGCTGATCATGGCCCCGGTGCTGAACCTGCTGGCCACCGCCTACGGCATCGGCGCCCCGACCCCGGAGCATCCGAACGCGCTGGCGGCCCCGCAGGCGAACCTGATGGCGTCGGTCGCGCGCGGCCTGTTCGGCGGCGAACTGCCGTGGAACTTCATCATGATGGGCGCGGTGGTCGGTGCCGCCATCATCGCCCTGGATGAGTGGCTGAAGAAGACCGGCAAGCGCTTCCGCGTGCCGGTGCTGGCTGCCGCGATCGGTATCTACCTGCCGCTGGAACTGATGGTGCCGATCTTCCTCGGCGGCCTGATTTCCTACCTGGTGGAGCGCTTCCACAAGGTGCGTGCCGATGACGAAGAAGGCCGCGACCGCGTGCACAAGCCGGGCGTGCTGTTCGCCGCCGGCCTGATCACCGGCGAAGCCCTGATGGGTATCGCCATCGCGGTGCCGATCGTGGTCAGTGGCCGCGCCGACGTGCTGGCGGTGCCGTTCACGCTGCCGGCCGCGCAGTGGATCGGCCTGGCCGTGCTGTTCCTGGTCGGCTGGCTGATCTACCGCACCGGCAAGAAAGCCAACGCCGGCTGATCGGCCCAGCGGGAAGTGGGGAAGCGCCGGGCCATGCCCGGCGTTTTCCTGTCCGGGGGCATGACCGATGGCCTTGGCAGGCTGCCGTGCCGGGGCCTACCATCGACGTTTTGCCGTCCCGCGGAGAACCGATGAAACTGCGTCATGCCTTGTTGCCGTTGAGCCTGCTCGCGGCGCTGCCGTCCGTGGCTGCTGCCCGCGGCCTCGATGTCCGCGACCTGATCGCGCTGGACCGCGTTTCCTCGCCGGTGCTGACGGCCGATGGCGGCAGCGTGGTGTTCGCCAAGCGCAGCGTGGACAACGAACAGAAGGCCAGCAATGCGCTGTTCGTGCGCAACCTGCGCACCCGCGATGCCGCACCGCCCAAGCAGCTGACCCCGAGCGGCTGGAACGTCAGCTCCGCTTCGTTGTCGGCCGATGGCCGCACCGTGTACTTCCTCAGCGCCAAGAACGGCAGCCAGCAGCTGTACGCGCAGGGACTGGACGGCACCACGCCGCGCCAGCTGACCGATTTCCCGGTGGACGTGGACAGCTACCACGTGTCTCCGCAGGACGACCGCGTGCTGTTCAGCGCCGGCGTCTTCCAGGACTGCGGTTCGGACCTGGCCTGCACCGAAAAGAAGCTGGCCGCGATCAAGGGCACCAAGGCCAGCGGCCAGGTGTTCGATTCGATGTTCGTGCGCCACTGGGACACCTGGAACGATGGCCGCCGCAACACCCTGTTCGTCGCGCCGCTGCCGACCGGCAAGGCTGCCGGGGTGAAGGGCGCCTCCGCGCTCAGCGCCACCCTGGCCGGCGACGCGCCGTCCAAGCCGTTCGGTGGCAATGATGATTTCGCCTGGTCGCCGGATGGCACCAGCGTCGTCGCCAGCATCCGCGTGGCCGGCCGCGAAGAACCGTGGTCCACCAATTTTGATCTGTACCGCTTCGACGCGGCCGGCAAGCAGGCACCCGTCAACCTGACTGCCGCCAACCCGGCCTGGGATGCCGGCCCGGTGTTCAGCGCCGACGGCAAGACCGTGTTCTACCGCGCGATGAAGCGCCCGGGCTTCGAAGCGGACCGCTTCGGTTTGATGGCGATGGACCTGGCCAGTGGCAAGAGCCGTGAGATCGCTGCGGAGTGGGATCGTTCGGCCGGTGGCATCGTGCTGTCCGCCGATGGCAGCACGATCTACACCACCGCCGATGAGCTGGGCGAGCACCCGCTGTTCGCCGTGGACGTGGCCAGTGGCCAGGTCGACAAGCTGATCGGCGATGGCAGCGTGACCGCCGTGGACGTGGCCGGTAACAGCGTGGCCATCACCCGCAACAGCCTGAAGAGCAACGACCAGGTACTTGTCGGCCTGCTGCCGCCCGCTGGCCAGCCGATCGGCGAGCTGCGCGCGCTGACCCCCGCAGCCGGTGACGTGCTGAAGGACGTGTCCTTCGGTGACTACGAACAGTTCGAGTTCAAGGGCTGGAACAACGACACCGTGCACGGCTACGTGGTCAAGCCGCACGATTATCAGGAAGGCAAGCAGTACCCGGTGGCGTTCCTGATCCACGGTGGCCCGCAGGGCAGCTTCGGCAATGGCTGGAGCTACCGCTGGAATCCGCAGACCTATACCGGCCAGGGCTACGCGGTAGTGATGATCGACTTCCACGGTTCCACCGGCTACGGCCAGGCCTTCACCGATGCGATCAGCCAGCATTGGGGCGACCGTCCGCTGGAAGACCTGCAGAAGGGCTGGGATGCGGCGTTGAAGCAGTATTCCTTCCTGGACGGCGACAAGGCCTGCGCGCTGGGCGCCAGCTACGGTGGCTTCATGGTCAACTGGATCGCCGGCAACTGGAACAGCCCGTTCAAGTGCCTGGTCAACCATGATGGTGTGTTCGACCAGCGCATGATGGGCTATGCCACCGAAGAGCTGTGGTTCACCGAGTGGGAGCAGGGCGGTACGCCGTTCGCCAAGCCGGCCAACTATGAGAAGTTCAATCCGGTCAACCATGTAGCGGACTGGAAGAAGCCGATCCTGATCATCCACGGCCAGCTGGATTACCGCATCCCGGTCGAGCAGGGGCTGGCGGCGTTCACCGCCGCGCAGCGCCAGGGCATCGACTCCAAGTTCCTGTACTTCCCCGATGAGAACCACTGGGTGCTGAAGCCGGCCAATAGCGTGTTGTGGCATGACACGGTGAATGCCTGGTTGAAGCAGCACATCGGCCAGTAAGCCGCGTTGAAGCGCCGCCCCCCGGGGCGGCGTTTTTGGTTTCCGTAGCGCCGAGCCATGCTCGGCGGCTTCTGTCCACCGCTGCGCTCGCCGAGCATGGCTCGGCGCTACCCCTGGATTGGCATGGTCTCGACTCCCTTGATCCAGAACGACATCGTCGTCTTCGGCCTGATCGCCGCCACCCTCGGTGCCGTGTTCTGGACCGCGTCGCGCCAGCAGGGCCCGTGGAAGCGCTTCTATGCCTTCGTGCCGGCGCTGCTGCTGTGCTATCTGTTGCCCGGCATCTACAACACGGTCGGCTTGATCGATGGCCAGAATACCCGGCTCTACAACCCGATCGCGCGTGACGTGCTGCTGCCGGCGGCACTGGTACTGCTGACCCTGGCGGTGGACATCAAGGCGATCCTGCGGCTGGGCCCGAAGCTGGTGCTGATGTACCTGGGTGCTTCGGCCAGCATCATGCTCGGTGCGGTGGTGGCGTTCCTGCTGATGCGCGCGCTGCACCCGGAAACCGTGGCCGGCGACACCTGGGCTGGCATGGCCGCGCTGGCCGGCAGCTGGATCGGCGGCGGTGCCAACATGCTGGCGATGCGCGAAGTGTTCGACGTCGATGCGACCACCTTCGGCCAGTTCGCGGTGGTGGACGTGGGCGTGGGCTATGTGTGGATGGCGGTACTGATCTTCCTGGCCGGGCGCTCGGCGAAGATCGATGCGCGCAGTGGCGCCGATACCTCCGCGATCGATGCGTTGAAGGAGCGGATCGCGCGGTTCCAGGCCGAGCACGAGCGCATTCCCACCCTGACCGACCTGATGTCGATCGTGGCGGTGGCCTTCGGTGGTGTCGGCCTGGCCCACGCCATCGGCGCCCCGCTGGCGGCCTGGTTCAAGCTGCATGTCAGCTGGGCGTCGCAGTTCAGCCTGGACGCGCCGTTCGTCTGGGTGGTGGTGTTGTCGACCACGCTGGGCCTGGGCCTGAGTTTCACCCGTGCGCGCACGCTGGAAGGCGTGGGCGCCTCGCGGGTGGGCTCGCTGCTGCTGTACTTCCTGATTGCCTGCATCGGCATGCAGATGGACCTGGTGGCGCTGCTGGACCGTCCGTGGTTGTTCGCGCTGGGGTTGATCTGGATTGCGGTGCACATCGTGCTGCTGTGGCTGCTGGCCAAGCTGCTGCACGTGCCGTTCTTCTACTTCGCCATCGGTTCGCAGAGCAATATCGGTGGGCCGGCATCGGCGCCGGTGGTGGCTGCGGCGTTCCATCCTGCGCTGGCGCCGGTGGGCGTGCTGCTGGGCACGATGGGGTATGCGACCGGCACGTACCTGGCGTACGTGGTGGGGATCACGTTGCGGGCGTTGGCGGGGCAGTAGTTTTTTGTCTGTTTGCATGGGGCGCCGGGGGAGGCGGGGATCAGCGGGACACGCCGCAAGTACGTCCATGTAGGCTACGTCGCCGCATCCCTGCGGCTCAGTGTCCCGCCGACCCCCGCCTCCCCCGGCGAGCCAGCATTGCGCCGGCGGAGGGAAAAAAAGAAAAAAGCAGGTAGCGCCGAGCCGTGCTCGGCGGAGTTCCTCCGTGGCCGTCAACAAAGAGCCGCCGAGCATGGCTCGGCGCTACCGCTCTTGCTTTTTTTCCTCCCCACCGGTCGCGCTGAGCTGGCAGGCGCCGGCGGAGGGGAAAAGAAAAAAGCAGAAGCAGGTAGCGCCGAGCCGTGCTCGGCGGAATCCCTCCGTGGCCGTCAAAGAGCCGCCGAGCATGGCTCGGCGCTACCGCTCTTGCTCTTCTTTTTCCCCAACGGTCGCGCTGAGCTGGCAGGCGCGGGTGGGGCAGGTTGCACGGGACACTGAGCCGCAGGGATGCGGCGACGTAGCCTACATGGACGTACTTGCGGCGTGTCCCGTGCAGCCTGGCCCGCCCGCGCCCTCGCAGTCCACGTAACTCGAAGCACGACTCAGCCGACCAACAACCCCCGTTCGACCAACCAAGCGCGCGCATCCTCGGCATCACCCTCGAACCACGCCCGCGTGGACCCCAACCGGTACGTGTACCCCCACGCATCCATGTCCGCCATCAGCTGCGCGCTGCCCACCCCCGGCAGCTCCGCCGCCAGCACGATCTGCAGGTAACAGGTCGCATCTTCTTCGGGCACCGAATCGGTGGCGTCGGTATGCACCAGCGCACGCCGCTCCGGCGGCAGCACGATCAGGTGGCAGGCTTCATGCAGCATCGAATGCACCGGCGTGTCATCGCGTACGTAGACATCGCTGGCGATGATGCCGGCCTCGGGCTCGCCCCAGTAACTGCCGGGGATCGGCTCACCGGCGGCCACGTGGTGCAGTTGCAGGCCATGCCCGGACAGCAGGCGCGCGGCATCGTCGAAGGCGATGTCGCCGACGCGGGTGACCGACGGTTCGGGGGCGGGTTCGTTCATGGCATCGAGCAGAAACCCCGCCCGCGGCTGGCGCGGGCAGGGCAGGGGATCAGGGCTTTTCGGGCCCTTCCGGCAAGGCGACGGAGATATCCAGCACGTCGTGCTGCCCGTCCTTGACCAGGTCGACCTTTACCGCATCGACATCGATGTTGACGTACTTGCGGATCACTTCCAGCAGCTCGCGCTGCATCAGCGGCAGGTAATCGGGACCGCCGCGGTGGCTGCGTTCCTGCGCGATGATGATCTGCAGGCGGTTCTTCGCTGTCTCGGCGGTGGTCTTCTTGGCTTTCAGGAAATCGAACAGGCCCATGCTTACCCTCCGAACAGCTTGCTGAAGAAGCCCTTCTTCTCCACGGCGGTGAAGCGCATCGGGCGGTCTTCGCCCATGATGCGCGCGACGGCATCGTCATAGGCCTGGCCGGCGGGTGACTCGCCGTCCAGGATGACCGGTTCGCCCTTGTTGGAGGCATTGAGCACATCGCCGGATTCGGGGATCACGCCGATGGCCTTCAGGCCCAGCACTTCTTCCACGTCGGTGATGCTCAGCATCTCGCCGGCTTCCACGCGCACCGGCGTGTAGCGGGTCAGCAGCAGGAAGGCCGGCACGTCATGGCCGTTTTCTGCCTTGTGGGTCTTCGAATCCAGCAGGCCGATGATGCGGTCGGAGTCGCGCACCGAAGACACTTCCGGGTTCACCACCACCACGGCGCGGTCGGCGAAATACATGGCCAGGAACGCGCCCTTTTCAATGCCGGCCGGCGAATCGCAGATGACATATTCAAAGCCATCGGCGGCCAGGTCCTTCAGGACCTTGCCCACGCCTTCCTGTGTCAGCGCATCCTTGTCGCGGGTCTGCGAGGCAGCCAGCACGTAAAGGTTGTCAAAGCGCTTGTCCTTGATCAGGGCCTGCTTGAGGGTGGCTTCGCCGTGCACGACGTTGACGAAGTCGTACACCACGCGGCGCTCGCAGCCCATGATGAGGTCGAGGTTGCGCAGGCCGACGTCGAAGTCGATCACCGCCACCTTCTTGCCACGACGTGCCAGGCCGCAGGCAAGGCTTGCGCTGGTGGTGGTCTTGCCGACGCCGCCCTTGCCGGAGGTGACTACGATGATTTCAGCCAAAGGACTTCTCCTGCTCTTGTTCTGGTTGGGGCTGCGACAAAGTCAATCCAGCGCAGCGATCTTGATCTGGTCCTGTTCCAGCCAGACCTGCACGGCCTTGCCGCGCAGGTTGTCCGGTACATCGTCCAATACCTTGTAGTGGCCGGCAATGGCCACCAGTTCGGCATGGAAATCGCGGCAGAAAATACGCGCCGCGGTATTGCCCTGGGCACCGGCCAGCGCGCGTCCGCGCAGGGTGCCGTAAATATGGATGCTGCCATCGGCGATCACTTCGGCGCCCGCGCCGACCGTGCCCATCACCGTGAGGTCGCAGTTTTCAGCGTACAGCTGCTGGCCCGAACGCACGTTGGCCAGCTGCATGCGGCCCGGCTTGGGGGTCTCACCCGGCACTGGCGCGGCGGCCAATGCGGCGACCGCGGGCGCGGCGCGGCGCGGTTCGCGCGCGGGAGCCGCCGGGGGGGCTGCACGGGGCGGGGCCGGCTCGGCGTCGGCACGTTCGTACTGTGCGCGGAACTTGGCCAGCAGCGGCAGGCCCAGCTGTTGGGACAGCAGTTCGATCTCCGAGGTGCCGTAGGCCAGTGCCACCGGCAGCACGCCGGCGCCACGCAGCCCGTCCAGCAGCGCCTTGGCGCTGGCCACGTCCGGGGTGCGGCTCAGGCCGCCGAAATCAAGGATCACCGCGGCGCGTCCGAACAGCTTGGGCGCGCGGTTGACCCGCTCGTTCATCTCCTGCACCAGACGCTCCACATCCATCGTGCGAATGCGCAGGTTGGCGATACCTACCTGGCCGATCTTCAGTTCACCGGCCTGTTCGTAATCCATGTTCACCGCCACCTCAAGTACCCGTCGACTGCTGGGCGGGGGCGGGCCGTTGCCGGCCACGCGCCCATGCCACGTCCGGCAGCTTGCCGCCGTAGGTATCACTCACCCAGGCATAGCTGCACAGTTCCTTGGCCAGCATGCTGGCGCGGACATCCACGTGCGGCATGGTGTTCTGGCCCAGTTCGCGGAAGCCGAAGCTGCCGTGGAAAAGCAGCGCCGCATCAGCGCCATGGTCCTGGAAGACCTCGCAGGTCATCTGCGGATAGCGCAGTTCGGCATAGCTCTGCGCATCGGCGTAGAACGCCCGGCCCACGCCACCACCGCGGCGGCGGCTGGCCACCACGATGCGGTCGATATAGAAGAAGCTGCTGGGCAGCTGCTGCTTGAACCAGGCGAAGTTGCTGCTGTCGTGCTGGCTCTCGCTGCCGAAGCCGATCAGGAACCCGGCCAGGTTGCCGTCGCGCTCGGCGACGCGGAAATACTCAGCGGTTTCATAGAACAGGTGCAGCCGGTGCGCGTCCAACGGCAGGATCGCCAGACCGGCGTTGTTGTTCAAGGCCAGGACGGAATCGAGCTCATGCTCGCGCACGTCGCGGATGACAATCGACATTGAGACTCCGTGGGGTGGTGCATGTTGCCCGTTGCGGGGCCCTTCCCACTGATTATTGCATGGGGGGGGCGCTGCCGGGGGAAACCGGGGCATGACTTCCGTGGGAGTGACGCAGGCCAGGTTCAGCCTAAGATGCAGGGATGTTGGGAGCCCTCAGTCATACCCGTGTCCTCCGCCTGGCTGGCCTGTTCACCTGGGTCATGGTCGGTCTTCCCCTGGTTTACTCGCAGATCGAGAACCTGCGTCGGCCGGCCAGCGACAACGGCGGGGCGGTGCTGTTGTTCGCCGCCTACCTGGTATTCGGCGGGGCCTACTTCCGGCTGACCCGCGACCTGCGCAGCGGCGGCCATGCCAGCTGGCTTGATCGCGGCATGCTGGTGCTGCTGACCATTTCCGCGCTGGGGGTGAGCTTCCTCAGCGGTTCCGGGCTGGGCAGCATCCTGATGATGGTGGCGGCCGGGGTCATCCCGTGGATGCTGCCGGCGCGCTATGGCGTGCTGTGGCTGCTGGTCAGCCAGCTGGCGGTGGCCCCCGTCTACTACGTGCTGCTGAGGTTCCCGCTGTTCGAAGCGGTCATGCAGTCGCTGCTGTATGGCGGCTTCTCCATGTTCATCTTCGTGACCAGCCTGGTCGCACGGCAGCAGACCGACGCCCGCGAGGAGCAGCGCCAGCTCAATACCGAACTGCGCGCCACCCGCGTACTGCTGGCTGAAAGCGCGCGGGTCAACGAGCGCACGCGCATCTCCCGCGAACTGCATGACCTGCTGGGCCACCACCTGACCGCGCTCAGCCTGAACCTGGAAGTGGCCGGCCACATCACCGAGGGCCGCGCTCAGGAGCACGTGCACCAGGCGCATACCCTGGCCAAGCTGCTGCTTACCGACGTGCGCGAGGCGGTCAGCCAGCTGCGCGACAGCGGGGCGATCGACCTGGCTGCGGCGCTGCGCCCGTTGACCCAGCGCGTGCCCTCGCTGGACGTCCACCTGGACGTGCCCAGTCCGCTGAACGTGGAAGACCCCGAGCGGGCCCACGTGCTGTTGCGGTGCACCCAGGAAATCATCACCAATGCGGTGCGCCACGCCGGTGCGCGCAACCTGTGGATCACCGTCCGCCGCGAAGCCGGCGGGGTCAGCCTGGAGGCGCGTGACGATGGGAACGGCGCTGATGGCATCATGGTGGGCAATGGCCTGCGCGGAATGCGCGAGCGCCTGCAACAATGTGGTGGAGAGCTGCAGATTGAAACCCACCGGGGACAGGGCTTCCGCCTGCGTGCCTCGGTTCCTGGTGTCCCAGCGTTGGCGCTGAGCACCGCACCTGAAGGAGTTCGTTGATGATTCGCGTCTGCCTGGTCGACGACCAAACCCTGGTGCGGCAGGGGATCCGCTCACTGCTGGCGCTGGACGATGGCATCGAGGTGATCGCCGAGGCGGCGGATGGGCGCCAGGCCGTGGAGATCATTCCGCAGGTCAAGCCGGACGTGGTGCTGATGGACATGCGCATGCCCGCCATGTCCGGGCTGGAGGCATTGCAGATGCTGTCCAAGCTGGAGCAGCTGCCGCCGACCATCATCCTGACCACCTTCGACGACGACCAGCTGGTGCTGGCCGGGCTGAAGGCCGGTGCCAAGGGCTACCTGCTCAAGGACGTGACCCTGGACCAGCTGGTGGGAGCGATCCGCACCGTGTCCGAAGGCGGGTCGCTGGTGCAGCCGGCGGTGACCCAGCGGCTGCTCTCCGGGCTGGAGCACATGCGCAACGAGTTCGTCAGCCTGGACCGCCCGGATCCGCTGACCGATCGCGAAACCGAGATCCTGCGGCTGATGGCCAGCGGTTTCTCCAACAAGGAAATCGCCAATTCGCTGGGCGTGGCCGAGGGCACGATCAAGAACCACGTGTCCAATATCCTGTCCAAACTGGGCGTGCGCGACCGGACCCGTGCCGTGCTCAAGGCATTCGAGCTTCAATTGGTCTGAAAACCGTTCAACGGCGGGGGTTTACCGATAATATGGACCGGTAACCTCCGTCTGCCCCCTACTGGTGGGTGGCCCATGTGCGCTACCCTTCGGCCCCTTGTCTGTACAAATCGGTTGTCGACACGGAAACCGGTGGTCCAAACCAGATCAACAAAGCCAACGAAGCTGCTAGGATTGGCGCTTCGCTTCACTCAACCCGGCCGTGGGATCGGCCCCGGAGACTTCTGAATGACCCGTATTATCGAGTTCCTGATCGCCTTGGGGATCGTGGCTGGCCTGTTCGTCATCATTGGCGTGGTCCTCCCGGGCGAGCGCCATATTTCGGAAAGCATCGAGACCAACCGCAAGATGACGATCGTGTACGACACGGTCAACAGCCTGCGTCGCTTCAAGGATTGGAACCCCCTCCTGCTGCGTGATCCCGCTACCGACCTGAAGTTCTCCGGCCCGGCTGCCGGCGTCGGCGCCACCCTGGACTACGCGTCCAAGGACCTGGGCAACGGCACCTGGAAGATCACCGAGAGCGAGCAGAACAAGCGCGTCGCCATCGCCATCGAAGACGCCACCAAGGGTCACGACAAGACGACCGCCTTCATCCTGGAGCCGACCGGCAAGGATGGCCGCAACGTCAAGATCACCCAGGAATACAACGTCAAGTATGGCTTCGACCTGTTTGGTCGTTACGCCGGCCTGTACGTCAGCCGCCACATCGGTGACGACCTGAAGATGGGTCTGTCGCGCATGGCGAACATGCTGGCCACCGTGCCGAACGTGGACTACCGCACCGCCGAAGCACCGCTGAACGACCTGGCCATCGTCGATGTCCCCGCCGAAGACCTGCTGGTGGTCACCGCGGGCAACGTGGATCGTGGCGAAGCCACCATCACCAAGTCCATCGCTGACAACCAAGAATGGATCAAGCGCGTGATGGAGGCCAACGACCTCGAAGCCGTCGGCCCGTTCCGCATCATCACCACCGATTTCGGTGCCGAGAAGTACGCCTTCGACGTCGCCCAGCCGGTGAAGAAGAAGGGTACCGAAGGCGTGCCGGCCGAAGAGCTGGCGGTCAAGATCGATGGTGGCGCCCCGGTGAAGTACGTCCGCGTTGCTCCGCACCGTTCGGCCCATGCGACCTACACCGGTCACGTGGCTGGCCTGGACGTTGCCCGCAATGCACTGCGCGCCTGGTCGGTGACCGGCGGCAACGAAGTGATCGACCGTCCGTACGAGACCTGGAATGGTGGCGTGCAGAAGTCCTTCACTCCGGAAGGTACGTACGACATCTACTGGGCCGTCAAGTAAATCTGGACGCCTGATGTAACGTAGAAAACAAAAACGCGCCGCATCTTGCGGCGCGTTTTTTTTTGGCATTGCTGGAAAAGGAGTGGACATGTTTGCGATTGATCGACGCGCGCGCAGGCCCTCGTTGCTGGCCTGCCTCGGTGCGCTGCTGGCAGCGGCTTCCATCGGCCTGTCCGCCTATGCCTCGCACGGCGTCAGCGAGCCCCTGGCGCAACAGCACCTCAACATGGCCGCGTTGTATGCCTTTGCCCACGGTGCGGTGCTGGCGGCGCTGGGGCCGCGTGCCACGGCCACGTTCGGTCGGCTGGCGCTGTACGTGATCCTGCTCGGCACGCTGCTGTTCGCCGGCAGCCTGGCCGGCAATGCGCTGTGGCAGTGGTCCACGCGGCTGGCGCCGGTGGGTGGCATGGCGCTGATGCTGGGTTGGGCGCTGGTGGCCATCGATGCGCTGAGGCGCTGAGCCATGCCCCGCTTCGCGCGCGGCTTCGACGTGGAGCAGGCGCACGCCTGGCTTGCCCGGAGTGACCGCCGGCTGGCGGCGTGGATGCGCCGACTGGGTCCGCTGCCGGCGCCGGAGGGCTGGCGGAAATCATTCGATCCGGTCGATGCACTGGCCAGGGCGATCCTGTTCCAGCAGCTCAGCGGCAAGGCCGCCTCGACGATCGTGGGGCGGGTGGAGGCGGCCATCGGCAGTGCCCGCCTGCATGCCGATACGCTGGGCCGCATCGACGATGTGGCGCTGCGCGCGTGCGGGGTGTCGGGCAACAAGGCACTGGCGCTGCGTGACCTGGCCCTGCGCGAGTCCGCCGGCGAGATTCCCAGCCTGCGGCGGATGGCGGTGATGGAACACGAGGCGATCATCCAGGCGCTGGTGCCGGTGCGTGGCATCGGCCGCTGGACGGTGGAGATGATGCTCATGTTCCGGCTGGGCCGCCCGGACATCCTGCCGTTGGATGACCTGGGCATCCGCAAGGGCGCCCAGCGCGTGGACAAGGCCGAGCTGATGCCCACGCCGAAGGCGCTCGCCCTGCGCGGTGAAAAGTGGGGGCCTTACCGCACCTACGCCAGCCTGTACCTGTGGCGCATCGCCGATTTCAGCGAAGGCCCGGCCATCAAGACCAACCGCTCCCAAGACTGACCAACCCGGTAGTGACGACCGTTGGTCGTCAGCGCGCTGCCGCTGCGCTCGCCGAGCATGGCTCGGCGCTACCGGTTGCCGATCCTGCCTTGGGTGGGTGACGACCGCTGGTCGTCACGCTCTTCAGCTGCCGCACCAGCGCCAATGCCACGGCTCATGCACGATCCCATGCGGATTCCCGCGCGGATAACTCATCCGGAACCCATGCTCCGCCGCGTGTTCCTGCAGCCACGCGTACGCCGCCGTCTCTTCAAACGACGCCTCGGCCGGCGGATCCCCCGGCATCCCGATATCCAGCGCCATTCCGCTGTGGTGCTCGCTGAATCCGGGCGCGGCATTGACCTTCAGGATCTCCGCCACCTGCTGGCCGCGCGCCAGTTTGCGTTCGAAAATACCCAGCTGGTAATCGTGGCTGCGGTAACCCGAAATCGCGTCCAGCGTGATGCCTTCACGTGCCGCCTGCAGGCGCATGCGTCGCCACGCCTGCGCTGCTGCACGGCGCAGCCACAGCGGCCGGCCGAAGCGGTCGCGCCCGGCCAAGTGCAGCAGCACCGGCTCGGCTTCCAGTGCCAGGCCGGTGTCGGCGGCATACGCATCGGCGTCCAGTCCCAGCTGCTCCAGGCGTTCGTGCAGGCCCTGGGGTGAGAGCAGCCGCTGCTCCAGCGGCCCGCTGCCGCGTTGCGGGTTCAGCCAGGACAGCGCGTCCAGTGCCTCGGCGGCACCGGGTTCCTGCGGCAGGTGTGGAATCAGCGAGTGCACGCCGTGATCGAAGATGGCGGCCAGGTAGCGGCCATCACGTTTGCGCCGCAGCACCCAACGGGCACGCGCCAGCAGGCGTGCATCGGCGTTGCCATGGGCGCGCAGCAGCGCGGACGGCCACGCTTCGATGGCATCGGTATTGAGCAGCAGGGGCAGGGATCTGGACATGCGCCCAGCTTAGCGCGGACGGCCGGGAGGCGTGGCGGCCCGGCGCAGCGCGTCCAGCAGCGATTGCGGTTCGGCCAGGCTCAGCAACAGGGTCGGTCCGTCGCGCACCGGAATCACCAGCACGCGGTGCACATCGGTCACCAATGCAAAGCCCTTGCCACCGCCGTGCAGGCGATAGTGTCCGGAGTGGAAGCCCGGCATGCTGTAGGCGTTGATCTTGTGCCGCAGGCCATGCCGCTGGTCCTGTTTAAGGTCTACCACGGCGGCGTTCGGCAGGTCCATGTGCTCCACCGGGGTGCGCTTTCGGTAGAACGTGGAATGGACGCTCAGCACGCTGCCATCCAGCTCCACCCGGCGCCGGAAGAACAGCCAGCACAGCAGCACGGTCAGCAGCGCGGCGATGGCCAGGCTCCACGCTGCGCTGCCGTGCAGGGTGAAGTAGGGCGGGGTGAGCGTGACCGCGAACGGCATCGCGCCGGCTTCGACAGGCTGCCGCAGGGGATACAAGGTGAGGCCGACGAACAGCAGCAACGGCGCGATGATCCACAGCAGCCGCAGTGGCGAGCCATCACTGACCGCGAAGCGGCGGGGATCACTGCCGCCGCTCATCGCTGCGCCTCGATCCAGCGTGCGGCGTCGTCGATCAGCTGCGGATCGACATGGCCGGGCTGGGTGTATTCCTTCAGCGAACCGGGGCCGCTGCCGGCGATGCCGATATGGTTCAACGACGGGTAGCGTTTCCACTGCACATCGCTGCGCCCCTGCAGTGCCGCCTGCCAGAGCGTCCAATCGGTGTCGGGCACCTGGAAATCGCGGCCGCCGTGCAGCATCAGCAGCGGCTTGCGCAGGGCCCTGGCGTCGGCGCGTGCGTCCACCGCTTCGATGCTCTTCCAGAAGTCCTGCGGCACGCCCAACGGCAGCGCACTGGCAGCAGCAGGTGTGGCGCTGCGCGCCGCGGCGATCTGCGTATCGAGTGTGTCCAGGAACGCCTGTTCCGCCGCGCTGATGCTGCCGTCCAGATTCAACAGGTAGCGGTTCTGTTCGGGCAGCAGGTCCAGCAGGGTGCGCGCGGGTGCGGCCCACAGGATCGCCCCGCGTGCCTGCGGCCAGCGCGTGGCAATGCGGGGAGCGAGCATGCCGCCCTGGCTGTGGCCGAGCACGAACACCCGCTGGCCATCGATGCGCGGATCCGCCGCGAGTGCAGTCAACGCAGCGATCGCATCGTCGGTGGTTTCGTCGTCGACATCGAACGGCTGCTGGAAATCCTGCGGCCGCGCCTTGCTGCGCTTGTCATAGCGCAGCACGGCGATGCCGTGTGCGGCCAGTCCCCGCGCGATGTCCATGAAGGGCCGGTTCGCGCCGATGGTTTCATCGCGATCCTGCGGGCCGGATCCGTGCACCAGCACCACGGCCGGGAACGGGCCCTTGCCGTGGGGCAGGGCCAGCGTGCCCGGCAACGCACCGCGTGCCTGCGGCACGTTGAAATCCAGCTCGCGGTAGTTCGCATCGGCCGGTGGCGGAGCCGCCTTTTCGGCCGCTGCCGGGCGCAGCAGCAGGCCGGCGACCTGGTCCTGTGCATCCACCGCGACCTGCGCGTTGACCGCCGCGCCGGCAAAGCGCAACGGCACCTCCACCAGGTGCATGCCCTGCTGCTTGCTCACCGTCGGCTGGCCGCGCTGCTGCAGTTCGCCCAGTGAATTCCACAGCGCCTGCAGGCGATCAGCCGGCGCGGCCGAGGCCATCGCCGGGGTCAGCATGGCGGCGGTGTCCTGCACGCGGCCGGCCTGCAGGTTATCCAGCAATTGCGTGGCCACCTGCGCCGGTTCGGCGGCGGTGGCGATCCCGGCCAGCAGCGAAAGCGTGGTGGCGACCAACATGCGCGGCGCGCGCCTGCCCAGGTTCCTGCTCATTGCTTGCTCTCCTGCGAGGGGGTGGGTTTCGGCAGCCGTCCGGCCTTGCGCAAGGCATCGCGCAGCATGTATTCGATCTGGGCGTTGAGGCTGCGCAGCTCGTCGTCGGCCCAACGCTGCGTCGCGGCCAGGACATCGGCGTTGATGCGCAGTGGATAGGCTTTCTTCTCGCTCATGGATACTCCTGGCTCAACGGCGGGTTCCGGCCAGCGGCCGGCAGGACACCGTCATACCGGCTCAGTACAAGGAGCCGGCGTTGACCACCGGCTGGGTGCCGCGGTCGGAACACAACACCGTCAGCAGGTTGCTCACCATGTGCGCCTTGCGCTCTTCGTCCAACTGCACCACGCCGTTCTTCTGCAGTTCGGCCAGTGCCATTTCCACCATGCCCACCGCACCGGCCACGATCCGCGTGCGGGCGGCGATCACCGCATTGGCCTGCTGGCGCTGCAGCATGGCCTGGGCGATTTCCGCAGCGTAGGCGAGGTGGCTGATGCGCGCGTCGATGATCTGCACACCGGCATCGGCCAGACGTTCGGCCAGTTCATTCTTCAGGTGCAGCGAAATCTCGCTGGCATGGCTGCGCAGGGCCAGCTGGCCTTCTTCGTGCTGGTCATACGGATAGCTGGTGGCCATCGCACGCAGCGCGGACTCGGACTGGATATGCACGAAGCTTTCGTAGTCGTCCACGTTGTACACCGCCTCGGAGGCATCCACCACCTGCCACACGATCACCGCGGCGATCTCGATCGGGCTGCCGTCCAGCTCGTTGACCTTCAGCTTGCCGCTTTCGAAGTTGCGCACGCGCTGGCTCACCCGGCGCTTGGAAAAGAACGGGTTGTTCCAGCGCAGGCCGTTGTCCTTGACCGTGCCGACGTACTTGCCGAAAAGGCTCAGCACCGCGGCCTGGTTGGGTTGCACGGTGTACAGGCCAGCCAAGGACAGCAGGGCCAGGAGCATCACCAGAACGCTGCCCAACAGCAGCATCGGGGCAGGGCGCATCCCGTTCGCGCCCGTGGCGCCGAGCAGGAACACCACGCCGGCAAGGCCGGCGATGAGCACAACGGCGGCCAGCACGGCCAAGCCGTTGAGGGAGCGGATCGGCTTCTCTTTCATGACGGCACATCCTTGAGGGTCTGGATTGGAAGATATCAAATTGATATCACTCCACAAGTGCCGTTCGTCGGCAGCAAAGGGGCGACCGGCTAGAATGACCGTCCGCCTTCGCCTCGACGCTGGAACGCCACCATGTCCGCATTTGGAACTCCGTTGTCCCCCTCCGCCACCCGCGTGTTGCTGCTGGGATCGGGCGAACTTGGCAAGGAAGTGGCCATCGAGCTGCAGCGCCTGGGCGTGGAAGTGATCGCCGCCGACCGTTACGCCGACGCGCCGGCGATGCAGGTCGCGCACCGCGCGCACGTGATCGACATGCTGGATGCGATGGCCCTGCGCGAGCTGATCGCGCTGGAAAAACCGCATCTGGTGGTGCCGGAAATCGAGGCCATCCACACCGAGACGCTGGTGCAGCTGGAGCAGGAACAGGGCCTGCGCGTGGTACCCACCGCGCGTGCCGCGCGGCTGACCATGGACCGCGAAGGCATCCGCCGGTTGGCGGCGGAAACGCTGGGCCTGCCGACCTCGCCCTATCGTTTCGTGGATACCGAAGCGGAGTACACCGCCGCCGTGCAGGCGATCGGCCTGCCGTGCGTGGTCAAGCCGGTGATGTCTTCATCGGGCAAGGGCCAGAGCACGCTGCGCAGCGAAGCCGACGTCGCCCCGGCCTGGGCCTATGCGCAGACCGGTGGACGCGCTGGTGCCGGACGCTGCATCGTCGAGGGCTTCATCGATTTCGATTACGAGATCACCCTGCTGACCGTGCGGCATGCAGGCGGCACCTCGTTCTGCGCGCCGATCGGCCACCTGCAGAAGGACGGTGATTACCGCGAAAGCTGGCAGCCGCAGGCGATGTCCGCCGCGGCGCTGGCACGCGCCGAGGAGATTTCCCGGGCCATCACCGATGACCTCGGCGGCTGGGGACTGTTCGGTGTGGAGCTGTTCGTGAAGGGCGACGAGGTGTGGTTCAGCGAAGTGTCGCCGCGCCCGCATGACACCGGCCTGGTCACCCTGGTGTCGCAGGAACTGAGCGAGTTCGCGCTGCACGCGCGCGCGATCCTCGGCCTGCCGATCCCGGTGATCCGCCAGAGCGGCGCCAGTGCGTCCTGCGCGCTGCTGGCCCACGGCGAGGGTGTGCCGTACTTCACCGATGTCGCCGCCGCGCTGCAGGTGCCGGACACCGCCGTGCGCCTGTTTGGCAAGCCCAGCGTGCACGGCCACCGTCGCGTTGGCGTCACCCTGGCGCGCGCCGACAGCACCGACCAGGCCCGCGCGATCGCCCGCGATGCCGCCGCCGCCATCGGCGTCACCCTGAAGCCCTGACTTACTTCACGTCGGCCCAGACCAGATGGTGATCGCTGCCGTCAGCGATCTTCGCTTCGTCCGTGCCTTCGGCCGGCCAGAACACGCCGCCGCCGACGTAGGCGAAGCCGACCGAGGGCAGCACGTAGTCCAGCCGCATCGTGCCGGACTTCGGGCCGAAATCGCCGGTGGCGTGCTGCGGGGCGCCGCGACGGGCGATGCCCTTGGCGGCGTAGGCCAAGCTGGTCTGCTCGCCGCCGATGCTGGACGGGGTGGCATGGCGCAGCACGCGCGGGTTTTCGATCAGTTCCAGGATGCCTTCGTGCCGGCCATCGCCGTCCACCGGGTCGTTGTTGAGGTCGCCCAAGATCACGAAGCGCGCGTCCTGCGCCAGTCCGCCGCAGCGCTGCTGGTCGTCGCACAGCCACGGCTTGTCACCGGCTGACAGATACTCCTGCCACAGCTTCAGCTCGTCGTGGTTGCGCGCGGCGTTGCGCTTTTCCGGGCCGTCGAACACCGGCGGGGTGGGGTGGGATACCAGTGCGTGCACCACGCCCGACGGCGTGCGCACCGGCACGTCCCAGTGCGATTTGGACGACAGCCGCAGCTGCGACCACACCGCATCGGAATAGAAGCTCTTTCCGGTGCGCGGGTCGATCGGGCGGATCGCGCCGGGCAGGGTGTTCCACTTCAGCAGCTGGAAGCTGCGCACCTGGGTTTCGTCGATCGGATAGCGCGACAGCACCAGCATGCCGTACTGGCCCGGGTGCAGGCCGTAGCCCCACGCGTCGTTGCCGCGGGCGCGGCCTTCGCCGCCCACTTCGCCATTGTTGTCCAGGTCCAGCCCGCTCTGCACGCCGGTGTTGACCGGGGCGAGATAGCGGTAGGCAAAGTTCAGCGGCTCACCACCACCGGGCTGGGCCACGGCCAGGTAACGCTGCTGGAACAGATCGGCGGCGCGGTGCGCGTCGTCGTAGTCGAATTCGTTGAGCAGCACCAGGTCCGGGCGCACCTGCTGCAGCACCGCGGCGATCTTGCGCGCGTGCGTGCTGTCGCCTTCCAGTTCGGCGATCAGCCCGCCGGTCTGGTCGGAGTACAGCGAGGTGTTGTAGGTGGCCAGGCGCAGGGCGGTAGAGGCATCAGGCATCGCGGCGGCACGCTCGGGGGTCTGGGCGCAGGCGCTGCACAGCAGGGCCACGGCGACGGTCAGGGCGGAGAGGCTGAAGGCAGGAATTTTCATGGCCGGTATTGTGCACCCGCGCCTGTGTCAGCGGCTTGTCAGCGTCCGGCCAGTTCGCCGTCGAATTCGTTCCAGCGCCGGCCGTCGTAGGCTTCCAGCGGGCGGAACCGGCGCTTGTAATCCATCTTCAGGTGGTCGCGGATCCAATACCCCAGATACAGGTGGGGCAGCGATTCGCGCTGCGCCCAGGCCACCTGCTGCAGGATCGCGAAGGTGCCCAGCCCGCGCTGTGCGTGGTCCGGGTCGAAGAAGGTATAGACCGCCGACAGGCCTTGATCGGTGACGTCGGTGACGGCCACGCCGATCAGTTCGCCCGGCCCGCCCTGCGGTGGCGGCAGGCGGATTTCCAGGAAGCGCGTCCGCGACCAGCTGCCGATCAGGAACTGCTCGAACTCGTGCGGGCCATGGGTGTCCATGCCGCCGTTGGCATGCCGATGGGCCAGGTAGCGGTGGTACAGCGTGAACAGTTCCTCGCGGGGGGCGGCGGCGGTGATGCGCACTTCCAGGTCGGCATTGCGCGCCACGCAGCGGCGCTGGCTGCGGTCCGGGGCGAAGCGCTGCACGGGAATGCGAACCGCCACGCAGGCATGGCACTGGGCGCAGTGCGGGCGATAGACCAGGTCGCCACTGCGACGGAAGCCCCAGCTCAGCGCCATCGGGTACAGGCCGCCCAGGCGGCGGTCATGCGGGTCCAGCACCAGGTCGCGCGCGATCCGCTCCGGCCAGTAGCCGCAGGGGTGCTCGCCGGTCTGGAAGAGCCTCAGTTCGTCGTCGCGGTCGCCGTGTATCGCCATGCCCACAGCATAACGTCCGGCTGTCGCAGTGGCCGCGACTGTCTGCCAAATGAACGCGCCCGGGCTGTCTGTCAACCGCTGCGGCGGCCACGCGTTGTCTTCCTTCGAGGGTGATTGAAAAACACCCCGTCCCCTTCTACTGGAGTGACCCCATGACCCTGCGTACCCCCCTGCTGCTGGCCCTGCTGCTGAGCACCTCCGCCACCGGCATCGCCCTGGCTGCCGATGCGCCGCCGGCGCCTCAGCGCCCGGTCAAGCTGGACACCAACAACGACGGTTTCATCGATCGCACCGAAGCCGCCGCCGCTCCGCGTCTGGCCGCACGCTTCGACCAGCTGGACACCAACAAGGACGGCAAGCTGTCCCGCGAAGAACGGCCGCGCGGCAAGCACGGGCATCGTGGCCCGGGGCGCGGCCATGCCGAGCAGCTGGCCCGTCTGGATACCAACAAGGACGGTCGCATCAGCCGCCAGGAGGCCGCTGCCGATCCGCGCCTGGCCGGGCGCTTCGACCAGATGGACCTCAACAAGGATGGCTACCTGGACAAGGCCGACCGCGAGCTGCGCATGAAGCAGCACCGTGATGCCTGGTTCACCGCGGCCGACACCAACAAGGATGGCCAGCTGAGCAAGGCCGAGTTCGATGCGGCCAAGGGCCCGATGCGTGGCCCGCGCCACGAGGGTCATGGGCCGAAGGGTCCGGTACGGCCGTTGTAAGACTGACGGCCAGCGGCCGTCACTACCGGGTTTCGAGTGCGGTGACGGCCTCTGGTCGTCACCGCTTCGGATTACAGCGCGCCGTTTTTCCACAACAGCCAGCACACCATGAGCAAGGCCGCCAAGGCCGCCCCGATCATGCCGTGCTTGCCGTACAGCGCCTCGTATTTCCAGTTGCGCTGACCCTGCAGCCCGCGCCGCTCTGCATCGCGGTCGATCAGCGGCTGCATGATCCGCCGCAGCGGCACCAGGCACTGCCAGCACACCAGCGACAGGCCCGCGAACAGGGCGAACAGGCCCACCCACGCCGGCAGCGCCAGCAGTGACATGACCAGTACCGTTACGCAGACCACCAGCGCGGTGAAGGTGTTGAGGTGCACGAAGCGCCGGATCCGCGCGCGTTCCTGCGGCGATTCCGCGAAGGACATCAGGTAGCGGCCGCCCAGATAGCTGAAAACCGTCCCGCCGACCACCGCGCCGATCATCGCGCCCACGTTGACGTGGTCGACGAAGCCCGGAAACTGGCCCGCCGCCGCGGTAAGCGACCCCATCGCCGTTCCCGCCGAGGCGCTGGCACCGCCCAGGCCGAGCTTGCTGCCGCCCACGCCCACGCCGGTACCCAGGGCCACGATCGCTGCGCTGGCCGTTCCCGGAGCGGCCACCATCAGCATCGACACCACCGTGGTGGCGAACGCTGCACCGGGCGCGCTGCTGCGCGCGAACTCGCCGAAACGCTGCAGCAGGCCTTCGCGCACCCTGCCGCGGGCGCGGGAAAGCCGCTTGCGCACGGCCGCATCGCTGAGCCCGAGCAGGCTGGCGACGTGCTGGGAACGCTGGCCTTCGCGGTAGTACAGCAGCAGCACTTCGCGGCTCTCCTCGGGCAGCGCGGAGATGATGTCCTCGGCGGCGACTTCTTCTTCGATGCGCAGCAGGCGATCGGCCGCGCCGGGGGCGGGATCGGCAGCCATGTTGATCGCCAGCTCTGCTGCTTCGCCCGAAAGCGGACGGCCGCGCTGGCTGCGCAGCCAGTCGCGGGCCAGGTTGCGGGTGATCTGGCGCAGCCACGGCATGAAGCTGGAGGGATTGCGCAGCTGGCGCAGCTGCTGCCAGGCGCGCACGAACGCTTCCTGGGCGATGTCTTCGCTGGCGTGGCGGTCGCGGGTGATGGCCAGGGCGATGGCGGTCACCGTGTTCTGGCAGGCCACCACGATGCGCCCGTAGGCATGCTGGCAGCCATCGGCCGCGGCGGGCAGCTCGCGGTGCAGGGTGTCGTCGAGGCTGGCGGCTACTGCGGTCATGGGCGGCGCTCCTGCGGGGATTGTGTCCCAAGACGGAGCGCGGCGCAGGATGTGACCGGTGGTCGTCACCCACCAGGGCAGGCGCAGGCATCGGACGGCCAGCGGCCGTCACTACCGGCTCAGGGTTGCGGCGCGGAGGGCTGGATGCGCACGCGGACTTCTTCTTCCTCAACCGGCGCGGCCGGTGCGGCGGGCTGCTGTTGCGGAGCAGGTGCAGGAGCGGGCGCCGGGACGGCCGGCTGCTTTGCGCTGCGATGGCCCATCCCGATGAACAATGCCACGCCGGCAATCACCACCAACAGCGCGATACGGATGCGCCAGGCCCAGCCGCGGCCGTTGGACGGCGCTTCGGTTTCGCGGAAGGCGAACTCGGCGGTCGGGTGGTCGCGGCGGGTGGTGTCGAGCAGCCGCGCATCACGCAGGATCTCGCGCGCACGCGGCTGGTCGTCCGCGCGCACCACCCATACCGTGGGGTGGCGGATGTTCTTGCTCTGGTCGAGGTAGCTGAACTGCCCGCGGCGCTTGGTGTGGTACGTGCGCCCATCGGTCACGCGCACTTCGATTTCGTGGCTGCGCAGCAGTTCGGCCACGCCTTCCACGGTTTCCACGCGCTGGCTGCTGAAAATCTGTCTCATGGCGCGTTCCTCAGTCCTTGGCCGGCACGGCAGCAGCGGCGGCGCTGTCAGGCACCACGCGGATCAAGCCTTCCTGCGCGGTACTTGCCACGAGGCGACCGTGGCGGTCGAAGAACTGGCCACGTGCCAGCCCACGCGAATCCTGCGCGCTCGGGCTGTCCAGCGCATACAGCAGCCAGTCGTCGGCGCGGAACGGACGGTGGAACCAGATCGCGTGGTCCAACGATGCCATCTGCACGTGCGGCTGGTAGTAGCTGATGCCGTGCGGGAAGGTCGCCGTGCCCAGCAGATGGAAATCCGAGGCGTAGGCCAACAGCGCCTGATGCAGTTCCGGTGCATCGCCGACCGGTTCGGTCAGGCGGAACCAGACCTGGTGGTAGGGCGGGCGCTTGGGCGGGTTGAGTTCATCGCGCGGATAGACGTGGCGGAACTCGAACGGGCCACCCCGCGACAGCCAGCGCTGCACCTTGATCGGCAACCGGTCCAGCACGTCCTGCGGCAGCGGACGGTTGGGTTCCAGGTCTTCCGGCTGCGGCACTTCGGGCATCTTGTGCTGGTGCTCGGCGCCGCTTTCCTCCTGCTGGAAAGAGGCCGCGCAGAAGAAGATCACCTTGCCGTGCTGGATCGCGGTCACCCGGCGTACCGAGAAACTGCCGCCATCGCGGGTGCGGTCCACGTCGTAGACGATGGGGTGGTCGATATTGCCGGCACGCAGGAAATACGCGTGCAGCGAATGCACGTGGCGCCCGTTTTCCACCGTGGCCTGGGCGGCGGCCAGCGCCTGGCCCAGCACCTGCCCGCCGAACACGTACTTGGTGCCGATGTCGCGGCTCTGGCCACGGAACAGGTTGTCTTCCAACCGCTCCAGGGTGAGCAGGTCGATCAATTCGGAGACGACGGGTTCGTGCGTGTCGTTCAAGGGGGACGGCCGGTGTCGGAACAGGCGGTGATTATAGCCGGGCGGCCGTTCAGCAGCCCCCGGCAGGTGCTGCCGGCGGTTGCCCGGTGGCTCAGCCCTTGCCGAGCCGGGCCACCAGCGCCTGCAGTGCCTGCTGCGCATCCGGCGCATACCAGGCTTCGACGAAGCGATCCAGGCGGATCAGGTCCGGGTGCAGGGCTTCATGCAGGTCCTGGCGGGCGATCGCGCGGGTCAACAGCATCGGCTGGCGTGGCATCTTCAGCAGCCGCTGCAGCCAGGCCACCGCGCGTGGCACGACCAGGTCGCCGTCGGCCAGCTCATCCACCAGGCCGATCTGCAGGGCCTGCTCGGCCGGCACCATGGCGGCGGTGGTCAGCAGGATCCCGGCGCGGTGCATGCCCACGGCGCGGCGCAGCAGGCGCTGGATGCCCTCCGGTGCCACCAGGCCTACCTGCACTTCATTCAGGCCGATGGCGAACGGCTGCGCCGTATCAGTGCTACGCGCCATCACCCGGTAGTCGCAGCACAGGGCCAGCACGCAGCCACCGGCCGGGGCGTGCCCGGTCAGTGCGGCCACCACCGGGATGCGGCTTTCGGCCAGCGTGCGTACCGCGCCGAAGAAGGCGTTCCAGCTGTCCAGCAGGGCATGCTGGTCGTCGCCATGCGACAGCAGGTGGGGCACGTCCATGCCGCCGGTGAATACCCTTTCGTTGCCTGACAGCACCAGTCCGTGCACGTCTTCGGCCATGGCCTGTTCGACGGCGTGGATCAACTGCCGGCAGAGGTCGGTGTCCAGCGCATTGACCGGCGGCCGCGCCAGGCGCAGTTCGCGGATCGGTCCATGGTTGTACACCTCGATGAGCGTGGTCATGCTGCGATCTCTTGCCGGGAGGGAACGTGGTCCGATGATAACCAAACCATGCGTTGGCGTACTGTTCGCGTTGTGTGCAGTGGCAGCATCGGGAGTGGCGCTGGCCGCGCCGGTGGAGTGCCTGCAGTTGAAAGACGGATGGGCGCGGTTGCCGCCTAGCGCGGCGATGAAGATGACCGCCGGCTACGGCACGATCCACAACACCTGCGCCACTGCCGTGACGATCATCGGCGCGCGCAGCGTGGCCTTCGGGGAAGTGTCATTGCATGAAACCACGCTGCAGGGCGACGTCAGCCGCATGCAGCACCTGCACCATCTGGCGTTGCCGGCCGGTGCGACGGTGGAGCTCAAGCCCGGTGGCAAGCACCTGATGCTGATGCAGGGCAAGGCCGCGCTGAAGGACGGGCAGGCAGTGCCGCTGGTGCTGCAGCTGGAAGGCGGCGGTGAAGCGGCCGCGACGCTGCAGGTGCGCGCCACCGGACGCTGATGACGGCCAGCGGCCGTCTCTACCCGTCGGGACCGGTAGCGCCGAGCCATGCTCGGCGAGCGCAGCGGCAGTGCAGGCGCATGACGGCCAGCGGCCGTCACTACCTCAGGTGGAGGCGTTGCGTACGGCGTCGGGAAGCGGGGCGCTCTTGCCGGTCTGGGTGTCCATCCACACCACCACTACGTTGCCGTCCGAATACAGGCGTGATTCGTCCTGCTGGTCAACGATGCGGTGGCCGATGGTGACGCTGCTGTTGCCCAGCCGTTCCACGAACAGTTCCACCAGGATGTCGTTGGGCCACACGATCGGCAGCCGGTAATTGACGTTGGTGGCGGCCACCACCGGGGCAATGCGGTCGGTCATCGCCACGCCTTCCACGCCCAGCATCCAGCGCACGCGCGCTTCTTCCAGATAGGAAATGTACTTGGCGTTGTTGACGTGGCCCATGCTGTCCATGTCGCGCCAGCGCACGCTGATCGGGATGCGGGCGAGGATCTTGTGCTCGGTGCTCATCAGGCGTCCTTCTTCTTGCGCGTAGCGGTGGTCTTGGTCGTGGTGGATTTGCTGGGAGCGCCGGTGCTCTTGGCCGCGGCGGCCTTCTTCTTCGGCTCCGGCTTCACCTTGCGCGGCGGACGCGCATCAGGCTTGTTGGCCACCGCTGCCGGCTTGTCCGGGCGCGCGCTGACCGAGGGCAGCATCTTGGCCAGGAACTGGCCGGTGTAGGAGGTCGGGCAGGCCGCCACGTCTTCCGGGGTGCCGGTGACCAGGATGGTGCCACCGCGATGGCCACCTTCCGGACCGAGGTCGACGATCCAGTCGGCGGTCTTGATGACGTCCAGGTTGTGCTCGATCACCACCACCGTGTTGCCTTCGTCGCGCAGCTTGTGCAGTACGCCCAGCAGCGCTTCGATGTCATGGAAATGCAGGCCGGTGGTCGGCTCGTCCAGGATGTACAGCGTGCGCCCGGTATCGCGGCGCGACAGCTCCTTGGACAGCTTCACGCGCTGCGCTTCACCGCCGGACAGCGTGGTCGCGCTCTGGCCCAGCTTGATGTAGCTCAGGCCCACGTCGACCAGCGTTTCCAGCTTGCGCGCGATGCTCGGCACCGGCTCGAACAGCTTCAGTGCATCTTCGACGGTCATCTGCAGCACGTCGTTGATGTTGTAGCCCTTGTACAGGATCTCCAGCGTCTCACGGTTGTAGCGCTTGCCATGGCAGACATCGCAGGGCACGTACACGTCCGGCAGGAAGTGCATCTCCACCTTGATCAGGCCATCGCCCTGGCAGGCTTCGCAGCGGCCGCCGCGCACGTTGAAGCTGAAGCGGCCCGGTGAATAGCCGCGCGCACGTGCTTCGGGCACCTGGGCGTACAGTTCGCGCAGGGGGGTGAACAGGCCGGTGTAGGTGGCCGGGTTCGAACGCGGGGTGCGACCGATCGGCGACTGGTCGATGTCCACCACCTTGTCGAACAGGTCCAGCCCGTCGATTTCCTTGTACGGGGCGATATCGTGCGATGCGCCGTTGATCTCGTTGGCGGCCAGCGAGAACAGCGTGTCGTTGATCAGCGTCGATTTGCCCGAACCGGACACGCCGGTGATGCAGGTCATCAGGCCCGCCGGAATGGCCAGGTCGACGTTCTTCAGGTTGTTGCCGCTGGCCCCGCGCAGGTGCAGGGTCATCTTCGGGTTCGGCTTGTGCCGGCGTGCCGGGATCTCGATCGCACGCTTGCCCGACAGGTACTGGCCGGTCAGCGAGCGCGGCGCGTCCAGGATGTCCTGCAGGCTGCCCTGGCCGACGATCTCACCGCCATGCACGCCTGCACCCGGACCAATATCGAGCACGTAGTCGGCCAGGCGGATCGCATCTTCATCATGCTCCACCACGATCACCGTGTTGCCGAGGTCGCGCAGGCGGGTGAGGGTGCCGAGCAGACGCTCGTTGTCGCGCTGGTGCAGGCCGATGGACGGCTCATCCAGCACGTACATCACGCCGACCAGACCGGCGCCGATCTGCGAGGCCAGGCGGATGCGCTGGGCTTCGCCGCCGGACAGCGTATCGGCCTTGCGCTCCAGGCTGAGGTAATCCAGGCCCACGTCGACCAGGAAGCCCAGTCGTTCGCCGATCTCCTTGACGATCTTGCTGGCGATCTCGCCACGCCAGCCGGGCAGGCTCAGCGTGCTGAAGAATTTCAGTGCTTCGTCGATCGGCATCACCACCAGGTCCGGCAGCGGGCGGTCGGCCACGAACACGTTGCGCGCGGCGCGGTTCAGGCGCGCGCCCTTGCACTCCGGGCAGCTCTGTTCGCTGATGTACTTGCCCAGCTCTTCCTGCACCGCCGCCGATTCGGTTTCCTTGTAGCGGCGTTCCAGGTTGGGAATGATGCCTTCGAAGCGGTGCTTGCGCTGGGTGCGCCCACCGGCTTCGGTGAAGTAGGTGAAGCTGATGGTTTCATCGCCGCTGCCGTACAGCACGGCCTTCTGTACGCTGGCCGGCAGGGTGTTCCAGGCCGCGTCCACGTCGAACTTGTAGTGCTTGGCCAGCGAGGCGATCAGCTGGAAATAATAGGCATTGCGACGGTCCCAGCCGCGCACCGCACCGGCCGACAACGGCAGCTCGGGATGCACGACCACGCGCGAGGGATCGAAGAACTCGGCCATGCCCAGGCCATCGCAGCCGGGGCAGGCGCCCATCGGCGCATTGAACGAGAACAGGCGCGGTTCCAGCTCCGGCAGCGAGTAATCGCAGACCGGGCAGGAGTACTTGGAGGAAAACAGGGCCGGCGCGGTCTCAGGGTTGTCCAGCGACTGCACCGACACCATGCCGTCGCCCAGCTTCAGTGCGGTTTCGAAACTCTCGGCCAGGCGCTGCTTGATGTCCTCGCGCGGGCGGAAGCGGTCGATGACTGCTTCGATGGTGTGCTTCTGGCGCAGCGCCAGCGGCGGCACCTCATCGATTTCATACAGCACGCCATCCACGCGCACGCGCACATAGCCCTGCGCGCGCATCTGGTCGAACACCTGGGCATGTTCGCCCTTGCGGTCGCGGATCACCGGTGCCAGCAGCATGTAGCGCTGTTCCGGGTCCAGGGTCAGCACGTGGTCGACCATCTGGCTGACGGTCTGCGCCTCCAGCGGATAGCCGTGGTCGGGGCAGCGCGGGGTGCCCACGCGTGCATACAGCAGGCGCAGGTAGTCGTAGATTTCAGTGATGGTGCCGACGGTCGACCGCGGGTTGTGCGAGGTCGATTTCTGCTCGATCGAGATGGCCGGGGACAGGCCTTCGATGTGGTCCAGGTCCGGCTTTTCCATCACGCTGAGGAACTGGCGGGCATAGGCCGACAGCGATTCCACGTAACGGCGTTGGCCCTCGGCGTAGATGGTGTCGAAGGCCAGCGAGGACTTGCCCGATCCGGACAGGCCGGTAATCACGATCAGCTTGTCACGCGGCAGATCGAGATCGATGTTCTTGAGGTTGTGCGTCCGCGCGCCGCGGATGCGGATGAAATCCATCGCCATGGGGGATCCGGTGTTGGGGGCTTGGGCTGGGGCCCGGCCAGCAGGAAGGGCGTCGGGGAGGGCAATCAAGCAGCCTACCGAGCAGACCAGATGGGGGCAATGGGCGACAATGCCAGCCGCCTGTCGCAGCACATGAGACTGACGTACAGGGTGATGAAGGCCTTGTCGCGCCTGGGTTTGCGGGGTGTGGGGGAGGGTTGACCGGGGCCGGGTGTGCCGGTACAATTCCGCTCCTGTCTGCCCTCGATGGCAGCAGTCAATAGACCACAATAACTACAAAGGAAGTCTGGTCATGTACGCAGTACTGGTCACCGGCGGTAAGCAATACCGCGTCGCGCAGGGCGAAAAGCTCCGCGTGGAAAAGCTCGAAGTCGAAGTCGGCAGCGAGATCAAGTTCGACAACATCCTGCTGCTCGGCGACAGCGATGGCATCAAGATCGGCGACGCCCTGAGCGGCGCTGCGGTCACTGCCACCGTCCTGTCCCAGGGTCGTGCCGACAAGGTCCGGATCATCAAGTTCCGTCGCCGCAAGCACCACATGAAGCGCCAGGGTCACCGTCAGTACTACACCGAAATCGAGATCACCGGCATTGCCGGTGGCAGCAAGTAAGGAGATAGGTCATGGCACATAAAAAAGGCGTAGGCTCTTCGCGCAACGGTCGCGACTCCAACCCGAAATACCTCGGCGTGAAGATCTTCGGTGGCCAGGCCATCGACGCCGGCAACATCATCGTGCGTCAGCGCGGCACCCAGTTCCACCCGGGTACCGGCGTTGGCCTCGGCCGCGACCACACCCTGTTCGCCCTCGTGGACGGCAAGGTGGAGTTCTCGGTGAAGGGTGCGAAGAAGCGTCGCACCGTCAGCGTGGTTTCGGCCGAAGCCTGATCCAGGCGCGGCTGGCGCCCATGCCAGTCATGGGTGCGCTGCAGAAGAGCCCCGCTTCGGCGGGGTTTTTCGTTGGATGCAGCAGGTAGTTTCGACGTACATCCGGTCCACCGCGCAGGTGGCCGAGCCCTGGCGACGCCGGGGCAGTAGAATCCCAAGGCGACGGCAGGCTGCCGCGCCCATCGCAGGCATCGAAAAAATGAAACTGGTAGACGAAGCAGAAATTGAAGTGTTCGCCGGCAACGGCGGCAATGGCTGTATCGGCTTCCGTCGCGAGAAGTTCATCCCGCTCGGTGGCCCCGATGGTGGCGATGGCGGCGGCGGTGGCAGCGTGTGGATCCGCGCCGACGAGAACCTCAACACCCTGGTCGATTTCCGCCATGACCGCATCTTCAAGGCGCAGCGCGGCGAGAACGGCATGGGCCGCCAGGCCTATGGCAAGGGCGGCGAAGACCTGGTCATCACCGTGCCGGTTGGCACCACGGTGACCAACGTGGCCACCGATGAAGTGATCGGTGACCTGACCCAGCACGGCGATCGCCTGCTGGTGGCCAAGGGCGGCCGTGGCGGCCTGGGCAACATGCATTTCAAGAGCTCGACCAACCGCTCGCCGCGCCAGGCGCTGCCGGGCGAGCCGGGTGAAGAGCGCTCGCTGAAGCTGGAGCTGAAGCTGCTGGCCGACGTCGGCCTGCTGGGCTTCCCGAACGCCGGCAAGAGCACGCTGATCCGTGCGGTGTCGGCGGCGACGCCGAAGGTGGCCGATTACCCGTTCACCACGCTGTACCCGAACCTGGGTGTGGTGAAGGTGGAGAACTACCGCAGCTTCGTGATCGCCGATATTCCGGGGCTGATCGAAGGTGCCGCCGATGGCGCCGGCCTGGGTGCGCAGTTCCTGCGCCACCTGCAGCGCACGCGCTTGTTGCTGCATCTGGTGGACATCTCGCCGATGGAAGGCGGGGTGGAAATCTCGCCGGTGGAGCAGGTGCGTGCGATCGAGCGCGAGCTGGAACGGCATGATCCGGAGCTGCTGAACAAGCCGCGTTGGCTGGTGCTGAACAAGGCTGACCTGATGTTCGAGGACGAGGCCAAGGCAGCGGCCGAGCAGATCATTGCGGACCTGGGGTGGAAGGAGCCGTGGTTCCTGGTGTCGGCGCTGGGTCGTGAGGGGACGTTCCCGGTGATGAGCAAGATCATGGCGTTCTTCGATCGCCAGAAGGAAGACGAACTGCAGGCGCGTCACGCGGCTGGCGAGTAATCGGCTTCGTTTGGCATCGCGCGAAAAGTCCGGCTTCGGCCGGGTTTTTTTGTGGCTGTTGGTTGGCGGCGAGTTGGCGGCGAACGGCGGAGCCCCTCGTGGTGGGTCGCTCTACAGCTTGATTTCTGGGTTGGGCCGGGCGGGAGGGGTTGGTGGGGGACGGCAAGAGCCGCTCCTGCGGGCCTCGTTTCGCGCCATCCATGGCGCTCAACGCCCCCACCAACCCCTCCCGCCCGGCCCTGACAGTCTGCGCGCGGCCCGCCACGTAATGAAAAATGAAAAGCGGTAGCGCCGACCCATGGTCGGCGAGCGCAGCGGCGCCGTTGGCGGGAGCATTCCGCCGACCATGGGTCGGCGCTACCAGAGCACCGTGGCGCGTCGGGTGGAGGGAGCCCCTGAGTCAGGGGCGGCCGCGAAGCGGCGGGGTGTGGGTGCTGGTAAGGAGGGGCCCGCGGTTTGCGGAGCAAAGCGTGGGAGCGGCAGCGCGAATGCGATGACGTGTCCCGACCCACCACGAGGGGCTTCGCCGTTCGCCGGCCCAAATCGCAGGCAACAAAAAACCCGGCCGGAGCCGGGTTTCAAGTAGCAGCCAACGCCCTGGGGGCGCGGGCGACTTCGCCTGATCAGGCGGCCTTGAGGGCCTTGATGCGGGCGGTCAGGCGGCTCTTGTGGCGAGCAGCCTTGTTCTTGTGGATCAGACCACGCGCGCTGAAACGATCGAGGATCGGCTGGGCAACGGTGAAAGCGGCTTCGGCGCCGGCTGCATCGTTGTTATCCAGAGCCTTGATCACTTTCTTGACAGCGGTGCGCAGCATCGAGCGCTGAGCCACGTTGCGCGCGTTGCGCACGACGGTCTGCTTGGCGCGCTTCTTGGCGGACTTGATATTGGCCACGGTGGTGGTTTCCTGAAAAATCGGTGTTATGGGAACAGCAAGCTAGCTAGTATGATGACTCGAGAAATGTACGTCAAGTCGATTGTCAAGAGGATGTTTGAGTGAGTTCACCCAAGATGCTGCGGGGCCTGCTGTCGTTCAGCAGCATGACAATGGTTTCGCGGGTGTTGGGGCTCGTACGGGACACCGTCATCACCACGACTTTTGGTACGAACGCCACGACGGACGCGTTCTGGGTCGCCTTCAGGGTACCTAATTTCCTGCGCCGGTTGTTCGCCGAGGGCTCTTTTGCCACCGCCTTCGTGCCGGTGTTCACTGAAGTGAAGGAGACCCGCAGCCACGAGGAGCTGCGCGACCTGATGGCGCGGGTGGCCGGGACGCTCGCCGGCGTGTTGATGGTGGTGACGGCACTGGCACTGATCTTCGCACCTCAGCTGGCCAATCTGTTCGCCAGCGGCGCCACCACTGATCCGGCCAAGCAGGGCCTGCTGGTCGACCTGTTCCGGCTGACCTTCCCGTTCCTGTTCTTCGTCTCGCTGACCGCGCTGGCGGGCGGGGCGCTGAACAGCTTCCAGAAGTTCGCCATGCCGGCGCTGACCCCGGTCATCCTCAACCTGTGCATGATCGGCGGCGCCCTGTGGCTGGCCCCGCGCATGGACGTGCCGATCCTGGCGCTGGGCTGGTCGGTGCTGGTGGCCGGCATGCTGCAGCTGCTGTTCCAGTTGCCCTCGCTGAAGGGCATCAACCTGCTCACCCTGCCGCGCTGGGGCTGGAACCATCCCGGCGTGCGCAAGGTGATGACACTGATGATCCCGACCCTGTTCGGCTCGTCGGTGGCGCAGATCAACCTGCTGCTCGATACCGTCATCGCCGCCAAGCTGACCGATGGTTCGCAGTCCTGGTTGTCCTTGGCTGACCGTTTCCTGGAGCTGCCGCTTGGCGTGTTCGGGGTGGCGCTGGGCACGGTGATCCTGCCGGCGCTGGCCCGCCACCACGTCGGCACCGACCGCGCGGGCTTCTCCAATGCGCTGGACTGGGGCCTGCGGATGACCCTGCTGATCTCCATCCCGGCCATGCTGGGCCTGCTGCTGCTGGCCGAACCGCTGATCGCCACGATCTTCCAACACGGTGAATTCACCGCCTTTGACACCCGCATGACCGCGCTGGCCGTGTATGGCCTGAGCTTCGGGCTCCCGGCCTTCGCCCTCCTGAAGATCGTGCTGCCGGCCTTCTACGCCCGCCAGGACACCCGCACCCCGGTGCGCGCCGGCATCGCCGCGCTGGTGGCCAACATGGTGTTCAACTTCGCCCTGCTGGCAGTGCTGTATCACGTGATGGTGCCGGCGGAGCTGCGCGCGCAGGGCGTCATGCAGGCGCTGGGCCAGCAGCCGGGCCTGCACCTGGCGCTCGGCATCGCCAGTGCGCTGTCCAGCTACCTGAACCTCGGGCTGCTCTGGTACTGGCTTGGAAAGACCGACGTATATGAGCGCCGCCCCGGGTGGACGCGTTTCCTGGTCCGCCTGGCGGTGTCGTGCGTGGCGATGGTGGGCGTGCTGCTGGCCCTGCTGTACTGGCTGCCGGCGTTCTCGCCGATGGGCCTGTGGCAGCGGATCGGCGCGCTGTCGCTGCTGGTCGGGGCGGGCGGGGCGACCTACCTGCTGGTGCAGGTGGCGCTGGGCCTGCGTCCGCGCGACCTGCGTGGGCATTGATCCATGGCCACCACGGCTATACTTCATGGTTACCACAGTTGATCCAGCGGCCCGTGCCGGCCGCGAGCGGAGTTGATGAGCAGGTTGTTTCGAAGCGTTGAAGGCGGGGCGTTGTTCCCGCACGGAAGCGTGGTCTGCATTGGTGCCTTCGACGGCCTGCACCTGGGCCACCGGGCGCTGGTGCGCCACGCGGTCGCCCGTGCCCGCGCGCTGGGCGTGCCGGCCGTGGCCGTGGCCTTCGAGCCGTTGCCACGCGAATTCTTCGCCCAGGGCACGCCGCCACCGCGGCTGACGCTGGCGCGCGGCAAGGTGGAGATGCTGCGCGAACTCGGCGTGGATGCCATCGGCCTGCTGCGTTTCGATGCGCGCATGGCCGCCATGCAGGCCGAAGATTTCGTACGGCGCCTGCTGGTGCAGCGGCTGAGCGCGCGTGAAGTGTGGATCGGTCCGGAATTCCAGTTCGGCAACCGTCGGCGCGGCAACCTGGCGTTGCTGCAACAGATGGGCGCCGAGTTCGGGTTCCAGGCCAATGAGATCGAGCCGGTCCATCTGCGTGGCGAGCGCATCTCCAGCACCCGCATCCGCCAGCTGCTGCTGGCCGGTGATTTCGACCACGCCAGCGACCTGCTGGGGCGGCCCTACGCGATCAGCGGACGGGTGGTGCGCGGGCGCCAGCTGGGCCGTACGCTGGGCTATCCCACCGCCAACCTGCGTTTCCCGAAGACGCCGGCGCTGTCGGGCATCTATGCCACCCTGGTGCACGGCGTTTTCGAGCAGCCGTGGCCGTCGGTATCCAGCTTCGGCACCCGTCCCACCGTAGACGGCGTGGAGCCGCTGCTGGAAGCCCACCTTTTCGATTTCCAGGGCGACCTGTACGGTCGACACATCGACGTCGAGTTCGTGGCAAAGCTGCGCGACGAAGAAAAGTTCAATGATCTGGCGGCGCTGACCGACCAGATGCACCGCGATGCCGAACAGGCGCGCGCCATCCTTTCCGAACATAGATTGCGAGCCACTGCGTGAGCCAGGACTACAAAGCCACCCTCCATCTGCCGGCCACCGAATTCCCGATGCGCGGCGACCTGCCCAAGCGCGAGCCGGGCATCCTGGCGCGCTGGGAAGAGCAGGGGCTCTACGCGCAGTTGCGCGAGAACGCCGCCGGCCGCCCGCTGTTCGTACTGCATGACGGCCCGCCCTACGCCAACGGCCGCATCCACCTGGGCCATGCGGTCAACAAGATCCTCAAGGACATCATCGTCAAGTCGCGCTACCTGGCCGGCTTCGATGCGCCCTACGTGCCGGGCTGGGACTGCCACGGCCTGCCGATCGAGATCGCGGTCGAAAAGAAGTGGGGCAAGGTCGGGGTGAAGCTCGATGCGGTCGAATTCCGGCAGAAGTGCCGTGAGTTCGCCGAGGAACAGATCGAGATCCAGCGCGCCGACTTCAAGCGCCTGGGCGTGACCGGCGACTGGGACAACCCGTACAAGACGCTGAGCTTCGAGTTCGAAGCGAACGAGATCCGCGCGCTGTCCAAGATCGTGGCCAATGGCCACGTGATCCGCGGTGCCAAGCCGGTGCACTGGTGCTTCGACTGTGGTTCGGCGTTGGCCGAAGCGGAAATCGAATACCAGGACAAGGTCTCCCCGACGGTGGACGTGGCCTATACGGCGCGTGATTCCAGGGCGCTGGCCGCGGCCTTCGGCGTGGACCTGCCCGAAGGCGTGGAAGTGGCGGTGCCGATCTGGACCACCACCCCGTGGACCCTGCCGGCATCGCTGGCGGTGTCGCTGGGTGCGGCCATCGAATACTCGCTGGTGGAAGGCCCGGCGCACAACGGCGGCCGTCGCTGGCTGGTGCTGGCCACCGCGCTGGCCGGTCGTTCGCTGGCACGTTACGGCGTGCAGGACGTGGTCAGCCACGGCCATGCCAACGGCGCGGCGCTGGAAAACCTGCTGCTGGCCCACCCGTTCTATCCGCAGCGCGATATCCCGCTGCTCAACGGCGCCCACGTGTCCGACGAAGACGGTACCGGTGCGGTGCATACCGCGCCCGGCCACGGCCAGGAAGATTACGCGGTCAGCCAGCAGTACGGCCTGCTGGAGCGCTACCACGCCGGTGAAATCAATCCGATCGACGGTGCGGGCGTGTACCTGCCGTCGACACCGCCGGCCGGCGATGTCGTGCTCGCCGGGGTGCACCTGTGGAAGGCGCAGCCGCTGATCGTGGAGGTGCTGCGCGCGTCCGGCGCACTGCTGGCCTTCGCCGAGATCACCCACAGCTACCCGCATTGCTGGCGCCACAAGAAGCCGGTGGTGTTCCGCGCCACCCCGCAGTGGTTCATCTCGATGGAGAAGGCGAAGCTGCGCGAAGACGCGCTGACCGCCATCGACAACGTGGGCTGGTTCCCGGCCTGGGGCAAGGCGCGCATCCAGAGCATGGTCGATGGCCGGCCGGACTGGTGCATCAGCCGCCAGCGCACCTGGGGCGTGCCGATCGCGCTGTTCACCCATCGCATCACCGGTGAAATGCACCCGCGCAGCGTGGAGCTGATGCAGGCCGTGGCCGATCGCGTGCAGGTGGACGGCATCGACGTCTGGTACTCGCTGGACGCCGCCGAACTGCTGGGCGCCGAAGCGGCCGATTATGAAAAGGTCACCGACATCCTGGATGTCTGGTTCGATTCCGGCGTCACCCACGAAGGGGTGCTGCTGGCGCGTGGCTTCGGCAAGCCCGCCGACCTGTATCTGGAAGGTTCCGACCAGCACCGCGGCTGGTTCCAGTCCTCGCTGCTGACCGGTGTGGCGATCGACCGCCATGCGCCGTACAAGCAGTGCCTCACCCATGGTTTCACCGTGGACGAGCACGGCCGCAAGATGTCCAAGTCGCTGGGCAACGGCATCGAACCGCAGGACATCATGAAGACCTTGGGTGCGGACATCCTGCGCCTGTGGATCGCCTCGGCCGACTACAGCAATGAAATGTCGCTGTCGCAGGAGATCCTCAAGCGCAACGCCGATGCCTACCGTCGGCTGCGCAACACCGCACGCTTCCTGCTGGCCAACCTGGACGGTTTCGATCCGGCCGTGCACCTGCGCCCGCTCAACGACATGGTCGCGCTGGACCGCTGGATCGTGCACCGCGCCTTCGAACTGCAGGAAAAGATCAAGGCGGCGTACGAAAGCTACGACATGGCCGAGATCGTGCAGCTGCTGCTGAACTTCTGCAGCGTGGACCTGGGTTCGCTGTACCTGGACGTGACCAAGGACCGCCTGTACACCATGGGCGAGGACTCACGCGGCCGGCGTTCGGCGCAGAGCGCGATGTACCACATCGCCGAAGCGTTCACCCGCTGGATCGCCCCGATCCTGACCTTCACCTCCGACGAGCTGTGGGGCTACCTGCCGGGCGAGCGCAGCGCACACGTGCTGTTCGACACCTGGTACGACGGCCTGGCGCCGCTGCCGGCCGATGCCGAACTGTCCGCCGCCGATTTCGACCAGCTGCTGGCCCTGCGCGAGCAGGTGTCCAAGGTGCTGGAGCCGATGCGTGCCAACGGTGCCATCGGTGCCGCGCTGGAAGCGGAGATCACCGTCGCCGCCAGCGAAGAGCAGGCCGCACGCTGGCAGCCGCTGGCCGAGGAACTGCGCTTCCTGCTGATCAGCGGTGACGTGCAGGTGCGCCCGGCGACCACCGAGGAAGTGTTCGTCAGTGCCCAGCCGACCAGCAAGACCAAGTGCGTGCGCTGTTGGCACTTCCGTGCCGACGTGGGCAGCGTGGCCGAGCATCCTGATATCTGCGGCCGCTGTGCCGACAACATCGACGGTGCCGGCGAAGATCGGCGGTGGTTCTGATGACCGCCGTCCGTCCGCGTCCGAACGCGCTGATCTGGCTGGTCCTGTCGGTGGTGGTCATCATCCTGGACCAGTGGAGCAAGGCCTGGGTGCTCTCCAGCCTGCCCGAATACGAGCCGGTGCCGGTCATCGAAGGCTTCTGGAACTGGTTCCGCACCTACAACACCGGGGCGGCGTTCAGCTTCCTCAGTGATGCCGGTGGCTGGCAGAAGTACTTCTTCACCGTGCTGGCGATCGGCATCAGTGGCCTGATGGCGTGGTGGCTGTACGGCACCGCCCGCAGCAACTGGCGCAGCGCGCTGCCGTTCGCGCTGGTGATCGGCGGTGCCATCGGCAACGTGATCGACCGCCAGGTGCACGGCCATGTGGTGGATTTCATCCAGTGGTACGTGGGTGACCACTACTGGCCCTCGTTCAACATCGCCGACGCGGCGATCGTGGTGGGCGCCGTCGGTATCGCGGTGTTCGGCCTGTTCGAGGGCAAGTCGTCCAAAAAAGCGGATAATACGACCCCGTAACCCCCCAAGCCGGCCGACGCCGGGAGACGTTGAAGATGGATGTCCTGCTCGCCAATCCGCGTGGTTTCTGTGCCGGTGTCGATCGTGCGATCGAGATCGTGAAGCGCGCGATCGAAACGCTCGGCGCCCCCATCTACGTGCGCCATGAAGTGGTGCACAACCGTTTCGTGGTCGACGACCTGAAGCAGCGTGGCGCCATCTTCGTCGAGGAACTGGACGAAGTACCGGACAACAACACGGTCATCTTCAGTGCGCACGGCGTATCCCAGGCAGTGCGCCAGGAGGCCGATCGCCGTGGCCTGAAAGTGTTCGACGCCACCTGCCCGCTGGTGACGAAGGTGCATTTCGAAGTGGCGCGCCACTGCCGCGCCGGCCGCGACGTGGTGTTGATCGGCCATGCCGGCCACCCCGAAGTGGAAGGCACCATGGGCCAGTGGAACCAGGAAGCCGGCACCGGGAAGATCTATCTGGTGGAAGACGTGGAGCAGGTGGCCTCGCTGGTGCTCGACCAGCCGGAAAACTTCGCCTACACCACCCAGACCACGCTCTCGGTGGATGACACGCGCGGCATCATCGATGCGCTGCGTGCCAAGTTCCCCGCCATGCAGGGGCCAAAGAACGACGACATCTGCTACGCCACGCAGAATCGCCAGGACGCCGTGCGCGACCTGGCCAAGCGCTGCGACCTGGTGCTGGTGGTGGGCTCGCCGAACAGCTCCAATTCCAACCGGTTGAGCGAACTGGCTCGCCGTGAGGGCGTGGAGTCCTACCTGATCGACGGCGCGCACGAGATCGATCCCGCGTGGGTGACCGGCAAGCAGCACATCGGCGTCACCGCTGGTGCATCCGCGCCGCAGGTGCTGGTGGACGGCGTGCTGGCCCGCCTGCGCGAACTCGGTGCCGACGGCATCGGCGAGCTGGAAGGCGAACCGGAATCGATGGTGTTCGCCCTGCCCAAGGAACTCCGCCTGCGCCTGGTCGACTGACCATCGCGTTTTGAAGGCGCCGCGCTGCGCGCTCGCCGAGCACGGCTCGGCGCTACCGGGGCGTCTGACCGGCCGGGTGTGGTAGCGCCGACCCATGGTCGGCGAGCGAAGCGGCCGCCTTGGCTTTTGCGTTTGACGTTCCGGGCGGTGCACACCCGACTTTGCCCAATCCGGCCACCGGCCGATCCGTGACCTTTGGCCATGGGGCAGGGCGCGGCCGTAGGCCTAGGATCAAGGCTCTCCCTCTGCTGGAATTGCCGATGAAAACCCGTGCCCTGGCGCTGTCCGTCCTGCTCTCGTTGACGACTACGCCGGCACTCGCGCAGACCCCGCCGCCGGCCGACAGTGCCTGGCCCGGCACGCTGCGCATCAACGTCGACGCACGTGACCTGGACCGCCGCATCTTCAAGGTCACCGCCACGGTGCCGGCCAAGCCGGGCCCGCTGACCCTGCTGTATCCGCAGTGGCTGCCGGGCAACCATTCGCCCAGTGGCCCGATCGACAAACTGGCCGGCCTGCAGGTCACTGCCAATGGCAAGCCGCTGAAGTGGGAGCGTGACCAGTTCAACGTGTATGCCTTCAAAGTGGACGTGCCACAGGGCGCCACCGAAGTAGTGGCGCGCTTCAATTACCTGTCCTCGCAGGGCGGCAGCCAGGGCCGCGTGGTGATGACCCCGGAAATGCTCAACCTGCAGTGGAACGCCAGTTCGCTGTATCCCAGCGGCGTGGATGCCGGTGGGTTGCAGGCGCAGGCCAGCGTGACCCTGCCGGCCGGCTGGTCCTATGCGACCGCGCTGGAAACCGAGCGCCGCGACGGCGACACCGTGGTATTCAAGCCGATCAGCTATGAGCACCTGGTGGATTCGCCGTTGTTTGCCGGCGAGCACTTCCAGCGCTTCGACCTGGATCCGGGCGCGAAGCAGCCAGTGCACCTGAACGTGTTCGCCGACGATGCCAAATCGCTGAAGGCCAGCGCGGAGCAACTGAAGGCGCACCGCGCGCTGGTGCAGCAGATGGACAAGCTGTACGGCGCACGCCATTTCGATCATTACGACTTCCTGCTGGCGCTGACCGACAAGCTGGGCGGCATCGGGCTGGAGCATCACCGTTCCAGCGAAAACAGTGGCGATGTGGGCTATTTCACCGAGTGGGACAAGAACTGGTGGGCGCGCGATCTGCTGCCGCACGAGTACAACCATTCCTGGAACGGCAAGTACCGCCGCGGCGCCGACCTGGCAACCGCGAATTTCAACGTGCCGATGGGCGACAGCCTGCTGTGGGTGTACGAAGGGCAGACCCAGTTCTGGGGCCAGGTGCTGGCCGCGCGCTCCGGATTGTGGAGCACCGACCAAGCGCGTGACATGCTCGCCAACGTGGCGGCGACGTTCGATCGCGGGCGTCCCGGACTGGCCTGGCGGCCGCTGCAGGACACCACCAACGACCCGACCATCGCCCAGCGTCGTGGCCTGGCGTACCGCAACTACCAGATGAGCGAAGACTACTATTCCGGCGGGCAGATGCTGTGGCTGGAAGTGGAGGGCAAGCTGCGCGCGCTGAGCGGTGGCAAGCGTGGCCTGGATGACTTCGCCAAGGCCTTCTTCGGCATGGACAACGGCGAGTGGGACGTCAATCCGTACACCTTCGATGACGTGGTGGCCACGTTGAACACCATCGCCCCGGCGGACTGGGCCGGCTTCCTGCGCGAGCGCCTGGATGGCCATGGATCGCTGATCGGCGGGCTGGAAATGGCAGGCTGGAAGCTGGCCTACCGCGATACCCCGAACGAGGCCTTCAAGGCGCAGGAAACCCGCGCCAAGGCCGCGCTGCTGACCTATTCCATCGGGGCCACCGTGACCGATGCCGGCGTGGTGGGTGACGTGGTGTGGGACAGCCCGGCCTTCAACGCCGGTCTTGCACCGGGCATGTCCGTGATCGCCGTGGACGGACGCGAGTACAAGAGCGAGCGGCTGAAGGAGGTCGTGGCCGGCTCCAGGGACAGCAAAGCGCCGATCACCCTGCTGGTGAAGCACTTCGACCGGGTAATGCCGATCAGCATCGATTACCACGGCGGCGCGCAGTACCCCGCGCTGGAACGGATTGCCGGCACGCGCGATGGGTTGTCCGCGCTGTGGAAGGCGCGCTGACCTCAGCGTTGAGGCTCAGCCTGCCCCGGTAGCGCCGAAGGCAGCGGCAGGAGCCGCTGCCAACGTCGCCTGCGACGGCCCGGAGGGGGCCGGCCAGGGCGGCCGGCATCGCTATGCTCGGCGAGCAGCATCCTGATCCATCTGCACACGCGACGGATTCCCGGGATCGTAAATAATCTGCATCGTCTCCCGCGGAATCGTCGCCAGATCAAGCAACGGCACGTAGCGCCGGATCACCGCGCGCTGCGGCTGTCCGGCCACATCGGTAAACCGCAGCTGGAACTCCACCTGCGGCTGTTCGTTGAAGAACGCACCGGTCTGGCGCACGTCGTCGATGATGGCGACGGTGCCCACGCCCCGATACTTCAGCGCGTTGCCCGCTGCATCCGCCTGCAGCCGGCGCATCAACAGTCGTATGCCAACCACGAACACCCACAGCACCAGCGGACAGATCAGCAGCGGATGCCCGAGGCTGAGAAACGTCCAGCCCAGTCCATCGTTCTGCAGCTGCCACGCCACGCCGTACGCACTCGCGACCACTGCCACGAACAACACGCCGATCGAAACGCGCAGCCATAACGTGCTGTGGTTGATCTCCGGCGTGCCGCCTTCCAGGGACATGTTGGGATAGGGGCCGGGCGAGCGGCTCAAGCGGGCGGGCAGCGTGCGGCCGACCTCGTAGCGCCGCTGCATCGGCTTGCTGTCCACCAGCACGAGTTCATCGGTGATGGGCGTGCCGGATAGATTGTCGAAGGCCAGGCGCAGCCGCAACTGCGGGAAACCGTCGACGCTGCCCGGCAGGCTGACCACCTGTTCGATAAGTGCGTTGCGCGGCTCACCGCGGGTCAGGATGTCGTGCATCCGGCGCACCGAGCGGACTCCGGCAAGCACGAGGGTGTCCACGTAGACGTAAAGCAGGCCCAGCCACAGGCCCATGGAGACGGCCAGCATCGTCAGCGCCCACCCCGGCGCGACGCGGGCGTCCAGCGGCACGGGGTAACTGACCTGGCCGTACATCATCACGGGCAAGCCGACGGCGAACATCAGCGCGAAGAACAGCAGGAATGCACCCCAGAACCAGAGTGGATTTTTCACGGCCATGTGAGGGGAGTACAGGGGAGGGCAGCGTACTACAGGGGTGTCAGGGCCTTGTCGGGAGTGGCGTTGGGGGCACGCGCAGCCGGTGACGTTTGAGGGCACTATAAGGACGACACAGCAGGAGCACGGGACCCGATGAGAAGGACAGCGGTAATCGCAGGATGCGTAGTAGTTGTAGTGGCAATCGGCGGTGCGCTCTTGTTCTGGCGTGGCGATGCGCAGCCCGGGACGGTGTCGGCTGTTGAAGCGGAGCTTGTCGGCGGTGTTGCAGGCAGCGCAATGCCCGTCGCACGGCTCACGCCCCGGCAGCCTTCAGGCCGCCCCGGATCCTCCGCCTACGATCCAGCCATGCTGCAGCAGGTGGGTGCGAAGGCCTATAGCATCCACCGCCCCCCGGCATGGCGGGCGGCCGGGGACGCGAAGCAACAGGTGCTCGCGCTGAAGCCCCGCTCGGACGCGGGTGACGGTCTCGCCACGTATGAAATCTAGCTCGCGGTGCGTGACTGCAGGAATCTGATCTCCGGGGAACCCGAAGCGAGCTGGCAGGCCATGCGGCGCGCTGGCATGCGACCCGATCCGGACTTCCTGAGCAAGCTGGAGGTGCGCCTGGGCGAGTGCGTCGCCCTGAGCCAGGACCCCGCGCTCTACCGGGCGCCATGGCTGGCGCGCGCGGCCGAGCAGGGCTCGGTGGAGGCGCAGCTGCTCTACGCGATCGACGTGCGGACGGCGGTGGGCGCGTCGTCGGCAGCGGAACTGGCTGAGCGCGAGGAGGACGTGCTGGCCTGGCGTGAGACCTCCCTGCGCTACCTGCATGCGCTGGCGGACGGTGGCAACGTGGAGGCGCTGTCAGGCCTGCAGAGCGTTCATGAAAGTGGTTACCGGACCGTCAAGGATCCGGTCGCGGCTTACGCCTATGGGCAGGTACTGCAACGGCTGAGCCCCACGTTCTGGTCGGATGCGCTGCTGGCCCAGTCCCGCCAGGCCCTGTCCCTGGACCAGCAGCGGATGGCCGCCGAGCAGGCGGAAGCGATCTATCGCCGCTGCTGCATGCTGCCCCGGTCCGGTGATTGACCGGCTGTTCCCCAGCCCCTAGAATTGCCTGCTCAGCCGGAATAGCTCAGTTGGTAGAGCGGCGCATTCGTAATGCGTAGGTCGTAGGTTCGATTCCTATTTCCGGCACCAGTTGTACGAAAAGCCCCGGCCTTGGTCGGGGCTTTTTGTTTGTTTGCGTTGGCGCCGACCCAGGGTCGGCGGCAGTCGGTTGCCCACCTCTCCACCCTAAGTCGGCTTCCCGGACACTCACCGACATCCTCCCTTCCGGAGCGCGTGCGACGTGTGCTATGAAAGCCATGCCTCGCTTCAAGGTTCTTTCAAGGATTGGAAAGATGACTGCGTTCGGGAGACGGGTCGCAGGTGCGTTCGCGCACATTGCGGCGGCTGCAACCAGTAGGCTCCGGGCCGGTTCGGTAGCGCTCTGGAGCTGCGCCCTTCTAGCCGGGCTGTCCTGGCTTGCGCCGGCTTCGGCGCAGACAACGGTCCGCTACCTGCATACCGATGCACTGGGATCGGTCGTGGCCAAGACGGATGCCAATGGCAACGTCATCGAGCGGATGACGTACGAGCCTTACGGCGATGTTGTCGGGGAGGATCTGACTGACGGTCCCGGGTATGCCGGACATGTGAGCGATGCCGCTACCGGTCTGACTTACATGCAGCAACGGTACATGGATCCGCAGTTGGGGATGTTCCTGTCTGTGGACCCGGTGACGGCGTTTGAACAGCCTGTGGGGCAGTTCAATCGATATCGGTATGCGAGCGGGAATCCATATCGCTTTACTGACCCAGATGGGCGTCAAGCGCTGGGAGCGCCGAAGGACTTCTACAATCCTGTAACAGCTGAGCAAGCCCGGCAGATCCTCCCTGCAGTTGCCGACTTCACTCCTGTCTTGGGTGACGTCAAAGGTATTGTTGAGGCAATCCAAGCTCCAACACCTGCGAATATTGCTGGGGCGGCAATTGGTCTGGTCCCGCTTGCAGGTGATGCCGGGAAGGCAGTCCTGAAGCATGGTGACGAAGCCGCGAAAATAGGACGGAAACTCGCCAGCGAGCAGAAAGGTGCTGGAACGATTTATGTCGATTCCAAGGGAAACGCGATCCCGACACCTCCAGGTGGGAAAATTGAAGGATCTCCGGATGGCCGTTTCGTTCAGGCGAAAGGGCCTGATGGGCAGCCTACTGGGGTGCGTATGGATGGAGGACATAACCATCAACCCATCCCGATCCGCGAGCGCAGCAGCCGCATGGTCATGTTCCAGGGGTAACCAATGCCGACGGGACCCCTTGGCTTCCAATAAAACAATAATAGAGGAGCTGCGTGGAACATGGATAATGATGCAGGGCTCATCAAGATGACGATGCTTGTTAGAGATTTTGCACTCGGCACTGTCAACGCCCAGAGCTTCATTGACGAGTACTCCAACTTCTACTATTACGAGGCGTTGGACGGGCACGAGGCTTCAAGCGCGATGCATTATGGAGATATGGTACGGCCAGGTCCGGCTGTTGAGTTGCACCGCCGCATTCAAGAGGAAGTTGTGAACAAGATTTCGCTTGATCCGGAGTTTTCAGCCGAAGCATTGAAGATGGCAGGGCGACTGACGGCCAGTGAAGCCCGAGAGCGTGCGCTTCGGATCTGTACAGACGTCGGAATTGACGCTGTACTGTCGGCGGTAGGCCCCGCTTGAGTAGATGGTTCTGGGATATCCAATGGATGCCATGCGGATCGTACTGGTCGGAGAGCTTCTCAATGCCCCAGTGGGTTGCCTAGTAATGCGTAGGTCATAGGTTCGATTCCTGTTTCCGGCACCAGTTGTACGAAAAGCCCCGGCCTTGGTCGGGGCTTTTTGTTTGTTTGCGTAGGCAACGCCCTCCGGGCGCTCAGCCCACTACCCGGTTGCGCCCGCTCTGTTTGGCGGCATACAGGTGGTCGTCCGCAACGGCGAGCAGCGCGTCGAAGTCCGGATTTCCACTGGTGCCCGCTGCAACCCCTGCGCTCAACGTGGCGTTGACGGGCTCGTCCCCGACGGTCCGTGCGGCCTGTTCGAACGCCGCTCGAAGCCTTTCTGCTGCCTCTACCGCTCCGGCGTGGTCCACGTCCGGGAGCACGCACAGGAACTCCTCCCCGCCGAGCCGGAATACCCAGTCCTTCTTCCGCAGAGAATCCTCCGCGACGCGGGCGGCCAGCACGATGACCTGGTCGCCGATGGCGTGCCCGAGACGATCATTGATGCGCTTGAAGTGGTCGATATCAAAATAGATCATTGCGCGGGAGCGTCCAGTGGACCTGTCGCCCCGTTGCCACGCCGCCTTGCGATCTTCCAGGAAGCGGCGGTTGTACAGGTTCGACAGAGGGTCGCGGATGGAGGCCTCGTAGAGCTGCTGGGCGGCCCGTTCCTTGCTCATCGTCACCATCAGCGCGCTGGCGAGCAGCACTTCGATGAGGATCTGCGCGTTGAAGAACACGACGGCCCACGTCTCAGCCGGCGCAGCACCAAGGGGTTGCGGCAGCCATACGGTGAAGGGCAGCGCCAGCACGGCCAGCGTGCTCGCCACCAGGAAGACCATGCCGAGCGACCGCCGCGACGGCAGGCCCGGATCCTGTTCCCGCAGCAGCTGGTAGGCAGGCAGCCCGGTATACAGCGCAACCAGGCCGATGCGCAGGGTGGCGTTCAGCGCCTCCATCCCCAGCCGGTCGAACCACACGAACGCGGCAGCAAGCCAGGCCAGCGATGGCAGCAGCAACCAGCCCCATCGTGCGTTGTGCCCGAAGAATGCGCGTACTGCCTGCCATCCGAACGCGAACGCCAGCGAGATGAAGAAGGCCCCCAGATGCAGCCCCGTCTTGCCTGGAAACGCGCTGGGATGGACCAGGAAAGCGCAGCCGATCGCCCCTGCGGCGAAGGGAGCCGCGAACCAGGCAATGCGTCGGCCGGTCGGCCGGACAGCCCCCAGGAGCACCGCGATGAGCAGGAGGACGACCGCGCTGTAACCGAGGAGGGTGGGGATGTCGACCATCAGTTGGCTTGATAGGGGGCGCGGTGCTGCGCGGTTGCGGCCCGGGTGCTGGAGCCGGAGTCGGAAGTCCTGCTGGACGGGCAACGATCGCCGCGTTGCATTCAATGGGTAGAATACGTCGGCCCGATGGAGCGTCGGCTGAAGCCAGCGGGCGCAGCGGGCGATGTGCTCACAAGACGAGACGGGGACCTTCAATGCAGTCTGGCTCATCGGAGCAACACACGAAGATCCTCGTGGTGGAGGACGACCACGAATTACGCGACCAGATCCTGGTGCCGGACCTGATTGACTTGGGTTTCGATGTCCAAGCGGCCGGCAGCGCGCTTGAGATGTATCGGCAGCTGATGCGGGGGCGCGTGGACGCCGTCGTGCTCGACGTTGGGCTGCCTGATGAAGACGGCTTCAGTGCATTGGCGCATCTGCGGCAAAGCGATGACGTCGCTGTCGTGCTGCTCACTGGGCGCTCGGGAAGTGCGGACCAGATCCGCGGACTGGACGGCGGTGCCGATGCCTATCTGGTCAAGCCGGTGGAAAGCGAAGTCCTTGCCGCTACCCTGCGCAGCGTGTTGCGTCGCCGTGGGCGGGAAACAGCCGGGCGCGCAACCGCCACGGTGCTGAAAGCCTCCGGCTGGAGCCTGGCGCTGGAAGGCTGGCGTCTGACCTCGCCGGCAGGAAAGCAGGTCCAGCTTTCGCACGCCGAGCTGCTGCTGTTGGCGGCGTTGATGCGTACCCCGGGGGCGGCCATGTCGCGCGATGAGCTGACAAAGAACATCGTCGCCCAGCTTCCCGAGTTCGACCCGTATCGGCTCGAGATGGTCGTCCATCGGCTGCGACGGAAGGTGGAGGAAGGCGCCGCGCAACCGCTGCCGGTGCGTTCCATACGTTCAATCGGCTATGCCTGGGCCTCGTAGCCGGCTGTCTTCACCGTTTATTTCTTTTTATCTCACGCGATGAAAACATCCGTGATTGAGTGGTAAACAGTCGCTGCTTATAGTGCGCGCCTCGCAATGGGGCGCTCGGCAGCTCGCCGCAGCATCGTGCTTTCTCCCGCTCCGACCGCTGACGCCAGCGGTGCGCTTTCGTGCGCGTGCGTGATCTTCGCAATTGGCTTGTGCCGCCGCACCAACAGGGGTTCCAAGGATATGGCTCGTCAGCTCGCACGCTCTCCGCAAGGGCGCTTCCGTCGTTGCTTTGGTTTCGGGTTCTGGTTGATGGTGCTGGTGGCCCTGGCGCCGCTGACCGCATTCGCCCAGCTCGCCCCGCGCCACAGCTTCAACGTCCGCGGCGATGTGGCCATGGTCGGCAACGCCCTGTTGACCTGCGCCACGTCCGGCACGGGCTCGGCGAACTGCGCCAGCCAGCGCATGAGCAACAGCACCGGCGGCAACGGCAACCGCGTGATGGAGTTCATCAACGTAGATGCGGACGGGCTCCCGTCCACCGTGCCGGCGAACTCCTCCGCGGCCACCTTGAGCGTGCCGGCAGGCGCGCGGATCCGCTCGGCTGGCCTGTACTGGGGCGCGCGAGCGGGCAACACCGATGCCGCGCGGCGGACGATCCAGCTGCGGGTGCCTGGTGGCACCTACCGCTCGGTGACCGCCAGCGCTGCCGACCTGAACACCTTCAATGATCAAGGCGATACGAACGCCAACCGGCCCTACACGGCTTACGCGGACGTGACCGCGCTGGTCGCCGCGTCGGGCAACGGAACCTACTACGCCGGTGGGCTGACTGCCGTCACCGGGAACGGCGGTGGGCTCGGGAACTACGGTGGCTGGGCGCTGATCGTCCTGTACGAAGACGACAGCAAGCCCTTCCGCCGCTTGATGGTGTTCGACGGCAACGCCGGTTACGTCAGTGGCGGCAATGCACAGTCGGCCTCCGTGTCGGGTCTGCTGACGCCGGCAAGCGGTCCGTTCAATGCCTTCATGGGTGCCCTGGTGTGGGAAGGCGACGGCGACATCACCGGTGACGCATTCCAGCTGAGCGGCAACGGAAACGTGCTCAACGCAGGCGCTGTCAGCGATGCGCTGAGCCCGGCCAACAACTTCTGGAACAGCGGCATCACCCGTCTCGGTGAGCGCTTCACCAACAAGACACCCGACTACGCCAACCAGTTCGCTGTCGATCTGAAGCTGGTCGACATTTCAAACAATGCGGCGAACGCGGCGTCTGCCCGCCCGCGGCTGGCCAACAGCGCCACCGGCGCCACCCTGACGTTCACCAGTACCGGCGATGCCTACTTCCCGCATGCGCTGGTGTTCGTGACGGACCTGTTCGTGCCCGATCTGGTCAGCTCGCTGGACAAGACGGTACGCAACCTGACCCACCCGACCGGTCCGTTGCGGCGCGGCGACATTCTTGAGTACACCATCTCCTTCCAGAACAGTGGCCAGGATGGTGCGACGCGCACCACCGTCCGCGATCCGATCCCGACCCACACGGCGTTCGTACCGGGCAGCCTGCGCGTCGTCGCGGATGAGGGGCGGGGCATCAGCACCGGTGAGAACCCGGCCGAGACCGATTCGGCGGGCGACGACGTCGCGGAATTCGACGCTGCTGGCAACCGTGTTGTGTTCCGCGTGGGTGCAGGCGCCGATGCGACCAATGGCGGCCTGTTGACGCCGGGGCAGGGCGCAACGCTGCGCTTCCAGGTCAAGGTCAGTGACACGGCGCCGGATACGGCGCAGATCATCAACAACGCCGAGGTCACCCACAACGGCCAGACCGTGGAGGTGCCCGATGACTACGAGGGACGCGCCTCGGCCACCATCGGCCCGGTCGAAGTGCCCGCCATTGCCGCAGTGGATTTCTGTCCTGCCGACGGTGGCATTTTCGGCGTGGTGAACGGAGCGGGCTTCCGACGTTACGTTCCGGGCGCCAGCACCGACGAAGCCGTGGGTGACCTGGCCATCAGCCTGCCCGGCAACCTCAACGGATTGATGGTGGATGCCGCGCGCAACCGCCTGTTGTTCCACACCCGGGCAAACGGCTCCGGCGGTGAAGTGTGGGCGTATGACGCCAACAATGGCGGCTGGTACCAGACCGGTGCGGTGATCGCCGCGGACCTGCCGCGCGCTGGCATGACACGCGAAGGTATTGGTTACATGGTCACCGCCGTCAGCGGCAGGACCGCCCGCATGTATCGGCTGGACCCGGCGGGGACGTTTGGTTACACCCCCGGTGCCCCCACCACGTTGACCTACGACGTGGCCCCGTCGGATACCGGCTCGGGCGACATCGCCTTCGACCAGGATGGCATCGGCTGGCTTGTCGCCGGTTCGGATCTCTACCGGGTTGATGTGGATGCCGGCACGGCCACCCTGCAGCAGCGCTTCACGGGAGCGCCGAACGGTGCCTTCTATGCCGGCGCGGCGTTCGGCGCGGATGGCCGGCTGTACGTCGTGGTCAACGCGACGGGCAACTACTACGCGATGGACCTGGCTACCGGCACCATGACGCTGGCGGGCAATTCGTCCCTGGCCAGCGGCGGCGACCGCGGCCGCGACCTGGCCTCGTGCAGTTTCCCGGCGATCGCTCCGCCCCAGCTCCAGGTCGACAAGGTGCTTGGCGCCGTGAACGGCGGCGCGCCGGGCACCAGTGTGGCGCCGGGCGACGTGCTGGAGTATGAGATCCGCATCCGCCACGTCGCCGGTTCCCAGGCCGCCACCCTGTTTGCAGGCGATGTGGTCGAGGGCGTCCCCGCGAACACGACGTTCCTTCCGGCCGGCAGCGACTTCACGTGCAGCGCCGCCGTGTGTTCGAACACCAACGCGGTCAACATCACGGCCGGAGGCTCGGTCACGCTGCGCTTCCGGGTGCAGGTGGCGGCCACGGTGCCAAGCACGGCAACGGCGATCCGCAATGAAGTGGCCGTGCAGGGCAACACGCCCGTGGACTGTGCCGCGACCGGCAACGACTGCGAGGAGACCACGCCGCTCACGCTGACGCCTGGCCTGGCCTCGACCAAGGCGCTGAGCCTGGTCAACGGCGCCGCGCCCAGCGGAACCGTCGCTGTCGGTGATCTGCTGACCTATACGGTCACCGCGACGAACACGGGCAACATGGTGCTGCCTTCGGTTGTCGTGGCCGATGCACGCATCGTGCCGGCCAGCATCACCTGCACGGATCTGGCGCCCGCCGCCGCGTGCGTTCTGTCCGGCGTCTATACCGTCAGCCAGACCGACGTTGACACCGGACTGGTCCGCAACACGGCCACGATCACCACGCCGGGCACCGACGGGGTCTGCCCCGTCGGCAACAGCAACGCCTCGTGCAGTCCCACCCTGGAAATCCCGGCTGAACCGGCGCTGCCTGCATTGACGATCGTCAAGACGGGCAGCGCCCCGGCTACGTCCGCCGTCGGTGACACGATCACCTACAGCTTCCTGCTGACCAACACGGGCAACGTGACGTTGAACGCGCTGGCGGTCGTCGATGACAAACTGGCCACGCCCCCGGTGTGCCCGGTGACCACGCTCGCTCCGGGAGCGAGCACCACCTGCACGGGCACCTACACCCTGGTCCAGGCTGATCTGGATGCAGGCCGCGTCGTGAACACGGCCCATGCGGAAGGCACGCCGCCGGCGACGCCCGGCAATCCGAACCCGCCGCGCGTGCCGAGCCCGGAAGACGAGGAAACCACGGACCTCACGTCGGCCCCGGCGCTCACCATCGTCAAGACCGCGGGCCAGCCCAGCGGCACGGCTGTCGGCAGCACCATCGCCTATTCCTTCCTGGTGACCAACACCGGCAATGTCACGTTGACCGGCATTGCCGTGGTCGACGACAAACTGTCCTCCGCGCCGGTCTGCCCGGTGACCACGCTTGCTCCGGGAGCGACCACCACCTGCACGGGCACCTACACTCTGGTCCAGGCTGATCTGGATGCAGGCCGCGTGGTGAACACGGCCCATGCGGAAGGCACCCCGCCGGCGACCCCGGGCAATCCGAACCCGCCGCGCGTGCCCAGCCCGGAGGATGAAGAGACCTCCGTGTTGCCGGCGATGCCGTCGTTGACGCTGGTCAAAACGGCCGGATCGCCGAGCGGCAACGCCGTAGGCTCGACGATCCCCTACAGCTTCCTGGTGACCAATACCGGCAACATCACCCTGACCGGCGTTGCCGTGGTCGATTCGAAACTGACCACGGCGCCGACCTGTCCCATCTCCACGCTCGCACCGGGCGCGACGACCACCTGCACCGGCTCCTACGTGCTGACTCAATCGGACCTCGACGCCGGGCGCGTGCTCAACACGGCTTACGCGGAAGGCACGCCGCCGGCCACCCCGGGCAATCCGACCCCGCCGCGGGTGCCGAGCCCGGAAGACGATGAAACCACCGAGCTTGCCCAGACCCCGGCACTGACGTCGGTGAAGCAACTGGCGGGCAATGCGGACGAGGACGCCTCGAGCACGGTGACCCTGGGCGACACGCTGACCTACGCGGTCACGGTGACCAACACGGGCAATACGACGCTCGCCAGCGTCACGGTGTCCGATGCCCGCATCGTCCCCTCGACCACCACGTGTTCCAACCTGGCACCCACGCTCAACTGCGTGCTGACCGGCACCTACCGTGTCAGCCAGAACGACATGGACAGTGGCCTGGTCCGCAACACTGCCGTGGTGTCCACCCCGGGCAACCCGTCCTTGTGCCCGGCGGGCAACACCAGTGCGCTCTGCAATCCGACGCTGGACATCCCTGTGGACGCGCCGGCGCCCGCGCTGAGCATCGTCAAGTCCGCGGCCACCCCGACCGGCAACGTCGTCGGCAGCACCATCGCCTACACCTTCGTGGTCACCAACACCGGCAACGTCACCCTGAGCGGCATTGCCGTGGTGGATGCCAAGCTGTCCGTTGCCCCCGTCTGCCCGGTCACCACGCTGGCACCGGGTGCGGCCACGACGTGCACGGGCAGTTACACGCTGGTCCAGGCCGATCTCGATGCAGGCCTGGTGGTCAATGCGGCCCATGCCGAAGGAACGCCGCCGGCGACGCCTTCCAACCCCAATCCGCCTCGCGTGCCGAGCCCGGAGGATGAAGAAATCACGCCGTTGCAGGCGACGCCAGCACTGACGATCGTCAAGACGGCGGGCACGCCCAGTGGCAACACCGTGGGCAGCACCATTGCGTACTCCTTCCTGGTCACCAACACCGGCAACGTCACGGTCACCGGCGTTGCGGTCGTTGATGACAAGCTGGCGCAGGCAGCGCTTTGCCCCACCACCACCCTGGCCCCGGGCGGAACCACCACTTGCACCGGGACCTACACGCTGGTCCAGGCCGACCTGGATGCGGGCCGGGTGGTGAACGTGGCGCATGCCGAAGGCACGCCGCCGGCGACGCCGTCGAACTCCAACCCGCCACGCGTGCCCAGCCCGGAAGACGAGGAAACGACGGACCTGCCGTCAGCCCCGTCGCTCTCGATCGTGAAGACCGCTGGGCCGCCGTCGGGCGCCACGGTCGGCAGCACCATCGCCTACACCTTCGTGGTGACCAACACCGGCAATGTCACCCTCAACGACATCCGCATCGTGGACGCGCAGCTGGCAGCGGCTCCGGTCTGCCCGACCACCACGCTGGCCCCGGGTGCCGCCGTTTCGTGCACGGGCAGCTACACCTTGAGTCAGCTCGATCTCGATGCGGGCCGGGTAGTGAACCGTGCGCATGCCGAAGGCGTGCCGCCGGCGACCCCGGGAAATCCCAACCCGCCGCGCGTGCCCAGCCCGGAAGACGAGGTGATCGTGGACCTGCCGGCGGCACCGTCGCTGAGCATTGAAAAGACGGCAGCTCCGGCCAGCGGCAACGCAGTGGGCAGCACCATCGCCTACACCTTCCTGGTCACCAATACGGGCAACCTGACGTTGACCGCGGTCAACGTGGTGGACAGCAGGTTGGCCACTGCACCGAGCTGCCCGGTTACCGTGCTGGCGCCCGGTGCGAGCACGGTCTGCACGGGCAGCTACACCCTGGTCCAGGCCGACCTGGATGCGGGGGAGGTGGTCAACACCGCCCATGCCGAAGGCACGCCGCCGTCAACGCCGGGCAATCCTGGCTCCGGCCGCGTCACCAGTCCGGAAGACACGGTGCGCACTCCGGTAGCGCAGCTGCCGGCACTGGAATCGACCAAGCTGCTTTCCCGCAATGCCGATGAAGACGGGTCGGGCACGGTGAGCCTCAACGACACGTTGACCTACACCATCACCGCCACCAATGCCGGCAATACCACGCTCAAGGACGTGGTCGTGACCGACAGCAGGATCACGCCCGCAAGCGTCACCTGCGCGGCCCTTGCGCCCGCAGCGAGCTGCGTACTGACCGGCACCTACCAGGTCAGCCAGGCGGATGTGGTCGCAGGCAACGTGCGCAACGTGGCTGCCATCGTCACGGCAACGCCCGGCCTGTGCGAAGCCGGCAATGATGATCCGATCTGTTCGCCGAGCCTGGACGTTCCGGTGCTGGCCTGGGACATCGACGCCGTCGATGACCGTGACCGCACGCCGCAGAACACCCCGGTGACCACCCCGGTCCTGCAGAACGATCTGCTCGACGGCAGGGCGGTCGACCCCGCGACGGTGCAGGTCAGTGAACTGGTCCCGCCGACCAACGGTTCCATCGTGGTCAACGACGACGGCACCATCACGTATACGCCCAACCCCGGTTTCTGGGGCGAGGACAGCTACGAGTACCAGATATGCGAGCGCGCCAACCCGACCAACTGCACCACCGCCCGCGTGGTCATCGCCATCGATCCCAACCGGGTTGAAGCGATCGACGATGCAGGCCGCACCGAGCCGGGTGTTCCCCTGCAGCTGGTCGTGGTCGGCAACGACCGCAGCCACGGCGCGCCGCTGGATCCGGACTCCGTGTTGCTGATGACGCCGCCGGCGAACGGCAGTGTCACGTGCGCGGCAGGCAGCTGCAGCTACACGCCGGCGCCCGGTTTTGCCGGCACCGACACCTATGTCTACCGGGTGTGCGATACCTCGTACCCCACGGCACTGTGTGCTGACGCAACCGTTACGGTGGACATCGAAGGCACGGCCTCGCTCCGGCTGACGAAGTCGACCACCTCGCGCGACATCAAGACGGGCGACCTGGTCCGTTACAGCGTCACGATCGAGAACGTCGGCACGGTGGATCTGTCCGGCGGCAGTGTCCTGGACACCCCACCGGCTGGCTTCACCTACGTCGAAGGCTCGCTGGCTGCCAGCGACGCGCGATCGACCGTCGTTGCCAGTGGCTTCAACCCGATCCGCTTCGACGGGATCGATCTGAAGGTCGGCGACCAGATGACCCTGGTCTACCTGATGCGGGTGGGCGCAGGGGTGCAGCGGGGCGTGCAGATCAACCGTGCGCAGGCGCTCGATGGAACCGGACAGCCGGCGTCCAACGTGGCCACGGCGGAAGTGGTGCTCGATGCCGATCCGCTGCTGGATGAAAGCCTCGTGTTCGGCACCGTGTTCGACGACCGCGACGGCGATGGCTGGCAGGACAGCGCGGCATTGACGGGTTTGAAGGTGCAGGGTGGTTTCGCAGCAGGCGACTACATCGGGGGATCGACCCTTGTCGACAATGGCGATGGCACCGGCTTGTTGCCGGTCGCTGATGCGAGCGCCCCGTTGTTGCGCGGCCTGTCGCTGGGCCGCCTGAGCGGACGTCAATCGGTGGCTGACCCGGCGGAGCGCCACGTGCTGGTGATTCGCCAGCGGCTGCGCACCGCTGCCTTCACCGACGACTTCATTCTCGAAAGCGACCAGGGCATCCGTGTCCGCATGGCTGCCGATGGCAGCACGCGCATCGAGATGCGGGGCGATGCAGCGAAGGGGCTGACGGCCGCAGCGCCAGTGGTCGAGCGCCGCTCCGTCGTCGAGGGCAACGAGGTCGTCGTGGATTACATCATCCGCAACGAAGGCATCGATGAGCGCGGCATTCCGGGCGTCCGCCTGGCATCGGTGGAAGGGCTGCTGATCGAGACCGACCAGTTCGGCCGCTATCACCTCACCGGAGTCGATGGTGGAGCATGGGCCCACGGGCGCAACTTCATCCTGAAGGTGGATCCTTCCACCCTGCCGGCCGGTGCGGGATTCACCACGGCCAATCCGCTGCTGCGGCGGGTTACGCCGGGCGTGCCGGTGCGCTTCGATTTCGGCGTGCGCATGCCCGAACCGATCCGCGCCGACGCGCAGGCGGTGGAGCTGGAACTGGGCGAGGTGCTGTTTGCCCCGGACAGCGCAGTCGTGCGGCCCCGCAATGGCGCGGTCCTCGACAACATGGCCGCGCAGGTCGAAACCCACCACGGCGGCGACGTGCTGATCCGGGGCGACGGCAACCAGGCGCTGGGCTACCAGCGCGCCGTTGCGGTGCGGGATGCGCTGGTTGCACGGCTCCCGCCTGAAGTGGCTCAACGCACCTCCATCAGCGTGCGCGGTGACCTTGGCGATCCGGCCAGTCGCTCACTCACGCTGCAGGGCGCGGACACCCTTCTTGGGACCGTGCTTTTCGATACCGACAAGGCCGAGATCAAGCCCGAGTTCGGCCCGCTGATGGAGCAGGTAGCGGCGGCCGTCGTGCAGGCGAAGGGACGCGTGATTGTCACCGGCCATACCGATGTGCGCGGTTCGCACGCCTACAACAGGCAACTCGGGCTGCGCCGTGCCCAGGCTGTGCAGCGCGCCATTGCGGCGAACCTGCCGCCCGGGACGGTCCAGGCAGTGAACGTGGAATACAACGATGACCCGGCAACCCCTGCCGAGCACGGTCGCTGAGAAGGAACAGGGGACAGCCATGAATATTCAAATGAAGCTGCTGGATTGCGCGCTCATCAGCCTGCTTGCCGGCGGAATGGGGCTGGGAACGGCCTACGCCCAGGAACCGGCCGCCGACTGCACCGACAGCGGTTGCCGCTCCGAAGACGGAGTGCTCTTCCAGGTCCGCACCCGAAGCTACGACGAGCCCGTGACGCGTGGAACGGCGCCGGACTCGGGGTCTCGGGCGCTCGCGCCTGATCGCCGGGTGCAGGTGGCGTTGGCGCAGCCGGGTCGCGCCGTCGCCAGTGGAAAGTTTTCCATCGATCTGCCGAACGGTGGCGCGGTCTGGGCCACCGAAGACCCCACGCTGGGTCAGCCGACGCTGTCCATCTCGGCGCCGTCGATCGTGGCCTTCGACGGCACCCGCGTGACCAAGCCGGTCCAGTTCTACGTCCGCAGCAACTACCCGCGCTTCATCGACCGATACGAGTTGAGCATCCATCGGGCAGAAGATGTGGACCTGATCGAGCCGCTGGCCCGCGTGCCGCTCGCGGTTGCTGCCGTGTCGAGCGGCGAATGGAACGGAGAGCTGCCGGGCCGCTACCGTTACCGGGCAGGGGACGAACTGGTCTACGTGCTGCGCGCCTACGATGCAGAGGGGCGCTTTGACGAAACGCAACCGCGTCAGCTGCAGCTGGTGCGCCCTGAAGAGGCCGAGCGCGGTGCGGTCGCGCTGCGCCAGAGTGTGGAAAAGAGCATGGGGACTGCGCTCACCACCGAGCAGGCGCAGCAGCAGAGCCTGCTTGACGAGGTCTTCGCGGTCGATGGCCTCCGTCAGCAGAACATCCCGATCCACGGCTCCCGCATCCGGATCAATGGACGCAACCTGCCCGAAGGCTTGAGCCTGAAGATCAACGGCGACACTTACCCGGTGGACATGGAGCGCAAGTTCGTCGCCGAGTACTTGTCCCCGATCGGCTTGAGTTCTTTCCTGATCGAGCTGGAAGGCAAGGGCGAGCCGATCCGCAGTACGCTGGATGTCGATGTCACCGGGCGCTACCTGTTCGGTGTGGGCCTGGCGGACGTGACGGTGTATCAGAACAAGGTGGGCGGCTCCGTCGACGCAACGGCGGTGAACGAACGTTACGCCGATGATGTGATCAGCGATGGTCGCCTGGCGTTCTATCTGAAAGCCAAGACCCAGGGGCGTTACCTCATCACCGCGCAGGCCGACACGACCGAACGTGACCTGGAGGCGCTTTTCACTGGCTTCACCAAGGCGGACCCGACGGATATCTTCCGCCGCCTGGATCCGGATCTGTACTACCCGGTGTATGGCGATGATTCCAATGTCCATCGGGACGTGGACACCATGGGCCGGTTCTACGTGCGGATGGACTGGGACAAGAACCAGGCCCTGTGGGGCAACTTCGCCACCGGCATCACCGGCACCGAGTACGCGCAGTACGTGCGTTCACTGTACGGCGCAGCCCTGGACTGGCGCTCGCGTGCGAGCAACGCATGGGGCGACCCTGCGACCATGCTGCGTGCGTTTGCATCCGAAGCGCAGACCGCACCGGGACACAGCGAGTTCCTGGGCACCGGCGGCAGCCTGTACTACCTGCGCCATGCGGACGTCCTGCCGGGCTCGGAGCGCGTCGTGCTGGAGATCCGCGACCTGACCACGGGCCGGGTGGAAAGCACGGTATCGTTGCAGCGCGGCGCGGATTACGAGATCGATGAACTGCAGGGGCGCATCCTGTTGACGCGTCCGCTCGCGCAGGTCACCCGCGAGAACCTGCCCTCGATAACGCGGGATACGCCGCTGGATGGCTATCAACAACGCCTGGTCGTGGATTACGAATGGGTGCCCTCCGAGTTCGATGCCGACGACATGACGGCAGGCCTGCGGGCCAAGCATTGGTTCGGCAACCACGTGGGCGTGGGCGTCACCCAGGTCAACGAGAACCGTTCGGGCGAAGACTATTCGCTTTCCGGTGCGGACCTTACGCTGCAGGCCGGCAAGGGTACCTTCCTGAAGATCGAGCACAGCCGCACAGAGTCGAACAGTGCACCGCTGTTCTTCTCCGACAATGGTGGCTTCACCTTCCAGCGCATCGACGGCGCCGGGCCGCAGAGCGGCGAAGCCACGGCGGTCGAGGGCCGCGTGAACCTCAAGGAGCTGGGCTGGACCGCCCAGGATTGGAGCGCGGCCGCGTGGTGGCGCGAAGTGGGGGCGGGCTACTCGATCAGCCGCTACGACACAGCAGCCGATGTCACCGAATACGGCGCCGAAGTGCTGGGCCAGGTCCATCGGGACCTGTCGCTCTACAGCCGTGTGAGCCGCGCCGAGCGGGGCAGCGAAGCACTGGAGCAGGCGCAGGTGACCGCGCAATGGCGGATCGGCGACTTCGATGCACTGACGGCCGAGCTGCGACGAACCGATGAAGAGCGCGCCAGCGGCAATGCTGCTGGAACCCTTGGCGCACTCAAGTACACCCGCCGCCTTGGTACGGCATTGGACGTGTACGGTGTGGCGCAGGTGACGCTCGACGATGACCATGGCAAGTACGCCGACAACGATGCGTACACGCTGGGTAGCAAGTATCTTTTCGGCGACAGCTCGACCGTCGGCCTGGAGACCACCCGGGGTGACAGGGGAGATTCCACCCAGGTCGATGCCGAATACCGCGTCAACGCGCAGCAGAGCCTGTATGGCAGCTACACAGTTTCCACCGACAGCACGGGCTACGACTCGTTGTTCAACCCGCAGCGCCAGTCCGGCTGGACGGCTGGCCAGCGGTGGCGCCTGTCCAACCAGGTGAACGTGTTCAACGAGAGCCAGTACCTGAAGAATCCGGACGAATCCGGCCTGGCGCACACCTTCGGCATGGATTTCTATCCGGCGCAGGGCTGGAACCTCGGCTTCACGCTGCAGGAGGGCGAGTTGGTGAACAACGATGGAGGACAGGTCGATCGGCGCGCGGTGAGCGTGTCGGGTGGGCGCACCTCGGTGGAGACCGATTGGCAGAGCAAGCTGGAATGGCGGCGCGACACCGGTGCCGAGCGCCGCGAACAATGGGTGCTCAGCAACCGGCTGACCCACCGCTTCAATGACAGCTGGCGCATGGCAGCGCGCCTGAACTGGTCGGACACCGATGACGAGCTCGATCCCACGCAGGGAGCCCGCTTCATCGAGGGCAACGTCGGCTTCGCCTGGCGCCCCTGGGAGAGCACGCGCTGGGGCGTCTTCGGCCGGTATACCTATCTGTATGACCTCTCCACACTGGGGCAGGTCAACGGCACGAACGTGGACCAGAAAACCCAGGTGGTTTCCCTCGAGGGTGTTTACCGGATCGACCAGCGGTGGGAAGTCGCGGCAAAGGTGGCCCAGCGCGAGGGCGAGGTCCGCATGGGCCGGGGCGCCGGCCCGTGGTTCGACTCATCAACGACCTTCATGGCGGGGCAGTTGAGGTATGACCTGTTGCAGTCATGGCATGGGTTGGCCGAGTACCGCACGCTGCAGGTGAAGGACGGCGGTACCCGCCAGGGCTGGCTGGTCGGCCTGGACCGGGACATCGGCAAGAACTTCCGCGTGGGGGCAGGCTACAACTTCACCGACTTCAGCGATAAGCTCACCGACTTCGACTACGACCACCGCGGCTGGTATCTCAACGTGGTGGGCACTTATTGAGATACATGCAGACCACGTCACCCGGGCACGAACCCTCCAACGAACGCGGCGATGCTGCCCGGCAATCCATCGGGCGCGGCACGCTTTCCGTGCTGGCCCAGCCCGTCCGGTGGCTGCGGAACGTGCCCGTGGCCGATCCGGTGGACCTGCGCAACGCACCGATGCTGCAGTTGGTCCTGCTCCTGCTGGGAGGGCTGCCGCCGCTTGCGTGGGCCTACCGGGCGTTTGCCATGGACGTGCCGTGGCGCGAGGGAGAAGTCGGCAGCATGGCCTTGAGCCTGCTGTTGAGCGTCGTCGCGCTGAGCGGGTTCGTCCTGGTCCGGATGGGGCACTTCCGCTGGGCGGCCTATCAGCTGCTGGCCGTTTTCGCAGTGTCGGTATGCCTGTCCTATGCCGGCAGTGGGTTCGGCGCCCAGCGCTTCGAACAGCCGGTGCTGACCGTCTGCATGGTCATTGCAGCCCTGGTCGTCGGCCGTGCTGCGTTGTGGGGCGTCACGGCGGCCATCTGGATCGCGTTCGGTCTGGGGGTCTGGTCTGAATGGTCTGCCGATGGCTCGGCAGCGCTGGTTGTCGATGGGCTCATCAGCGGGGCGATCTTCCTGCTTATCGCCGTGGTGCTTGATCGCGCCAGCTCGGCACTGCGACAGAGCCTGGCCGAAGCGAGGGCGAAGGGGCGCGAGGCGAACGAGGCCTACGTGCGGCTGCAGGGGGCGGTGGAGCAGCGGCGCAAGGTGGAGCAACAGCTGGTACATGCCCGCAAAATCGAAGCCGTGGCACGCTTGGCGGCAGGGCTGAACCATGATTTCAACCACCTGTTGTCGCTGATCCTGGGGTATGTGCAGCAGGCAAAGCGCGGCCAGACCGCGGAGAAAGTGGCGGGCTCGCTTGCAGGCGCCGAGAGCGCCGTGCGCAAGGCCGATGCTCTGAGCCGACGGCTGCTGACGTTCAGCCGGCAGAATGATCCGGTGATCGAGCCCCACGAACTGCGCGAGGTGGTGGAAGAGCTGGCGCCGCTGCTGCGACAGACGGTGTCACCGGGCGTGCGGGTACATACAGACATCCCGGCAGGGCTGTGGGTGGAGTTCGATCGGGATCAGTTGGGGCTGATCCTGCTGAATCTGTTGAGCAACGCGGACGACGCGATGCGCGGGACGGGAGACGTCCAGCTGGTGGCGCATGGCACCGCCAATGAAGTCTGGCTGGTCTGCAGCGATTCGGGCCCGGGAATCGCGGCCGAACTGCAGGATGCGATCTTCGAACCCTTCGTCACCAGCAAGCCGGCCGGGCAGGGTACCGGCCTTGGGCTGGCCATGGCGCGCGACCTCATGTCCAGCCAAGGCGGCAGCATCGCAGTGGAAAGTACGCCGGGCCGCGGCGCCAGCTTCCGCCTGCGCTTCGTGCGGTCTGCAGGCTGCGCCGCGTGAGCGGATCCTGATCCCTGCGCACGAATATCGGAATTGCCAACGGTTATTTAAGCGCGGCGACGTGACGTGAAACAGTGGGCCTTCGTTCACGGTCATCCACGGAGTCCGCCCGCCCATGTCCACCGCCCGTTCTGCGTCGCCGTTCAAGGTTTTCGGCGCGACAACCTTGTCTGCCATGCTGCTGCTGGCCGCGCCGCTCGTTTCCTCAGCGGCGGACAGCGGCTCTCCCCTGCGAACCTATTTGGCCGCCAAGCGTGAGGCCATCCAGGCGCAGTCCGCGCAACCTGCCGCGCCCACCGCGATCCACGCCAAGGCCACGGCCGAAAGCCGCTCCGGCGTACGTCGCTTGCGCATCGGGCCCACGGGCGAATTCCAGTACATCAGCGATAGTGGCCGCAACTACGCCGGTTACAACCTGGGCGCCGGTTCCTGGGACTCGCTGGTCGGCACCTTGGCCAGCTCCGTGGCCGATGAGTACATCGTGCAGGCGGCCGAGCAGAATGTCCCGCTGGATGCGCTGGACGTGGTGTTCACCAGCATTCCCGAACGCAAGAGCGAGAGCCTGGCGTACCCGAACAACCTCTCCTATGTGGCCTACATCGATTCGCCCGCCACCGACGCGCAGCTGCAGGCGCTTAAGCGAGCGGTGCACGAAAAATCCTCTGCCATCGATCTGGTAACGCGGCCTCAGCAGGTCAGCCATGCCGAAGTCGAGTACATCCATAGCGATGCGGTGCGCGACCCCAAGCTGCCGCCCGGCCTGCGCGATTTCATCACAGAGGAAAAGCGTCCGGCAGTGTTGGCCAGGCAGGTCAAGCCGGGCTCGGGCAAGGGCAAGCCCACCGAGCCGGAAACCCTGGTGGCGCGCGCCCATGTCGAGCCACGCACCGGCCTGCGCCGGGTGTTCCTGGGCAAGGACGGTTATCACCAGCAGCTGCACGACAGCGCGCCCGGCCTGCTCGGCTACGGGCTGGCGCCGACGGTGGAGGAACACCTGTTGGGCGTGACCGGTACTTGCCTGACCCACATCTTCGAGGTGCAGGCCGCCGCACGGAATGTGCTGTTGGATTCGCTGGAGCTCACGGTCGATGGTCAGCTGAGCCCGCGTTTCGGCAGCAACATCCGCTCGCCGGCACGCTATAGCGACATCCGTTACAAGTTGCGGATTGAATCGCCTGCATCCGAACAGGAGATCGACGCGCTACGCCAGTCGGTCGAGGCGACGTGCCCGCTCTACAACCTGGTAAAGGACGAGCAGAAGCTCGAAGGCAGCATCGTCCGCGGTGCCTACACCGAAGCGACGAACCAAGCGCGATAACGCACGCCGCGATCCATCCGGCAGTGCCCTTCAGCCATCCTCTGGGGATATTCAATGAGTCGCACCCTCCGTTCGCAGCCGATCGCGAAAAGCCCGCGCCATGCCCTGCACGGCCCTCGTCCTCGTCGCGGGCGGCTGGCTTTCGCGTTGTGCACCCTGCTTGCACCGGCAGCGTATGCGGCCGAGGAGAGGAGCGCCGATGCCACCCAGTCGCAGGGCTCGAACGCCCGCCTGCTGGACAAGGTATCGGTGCTGGGTTCGCAGATCGCCGGGGGCGGCGCGCAGGCCGCGCTGCCGGTGGTCGCGGTGGACCGGGAACAGATCGACGCCATCGGGGCGACCAACGGCAACGAGTTGTTCCGCAGCCTGCCGCAGTTCGGTGATGTCGCCGTCACCGAGAAAGGAACCACCAACGCAGGGCGAAACTCGAACGTAGCGCGCGGTGACGTGGGTTCCATCAACCTGCGCAATCTGGGGTCCAAGTACACCCTGCTGCTGATCAACGGCCGGCGCACGGTGCAGCACCCGATCAGCAACAGCGGAGATGACACGACCTACAACGCCAACGCGATTCCTACGTTCGGGCTGGAGCGGGTCAACCTGTTGCTGGATGGTGCGGCGTCCATCTACGGGTCCGATGCCGTGGCAGGCGTGGTCGACCTGGTGACGCCGAGTAATGTGGCGAACGGCGGTGGCATCAAACTGAACTACGGCAAGGTGGCTGATGGCCATCGCGAAGACATTTCGCTGGATGGTTATTTCGGCAGTGATTTCGCGCAGGGGCGCGGCAATATCTCGGTGTTGTATGGCGTTTCCAAGCGCACGGCGCAGCGCAATTCGGATGCCTGGTTCACCGCCATCGATGGTCGCCGCCCTCTCGGCGATGGCACCAGCGTGCCGGATCCGAACGGCACCTCAGGCTTCAGTACGCGCACACCCTGGGGTCATTTTGATACCTACGCCGGCAGCCGGCGCACAGGCAGCTGGCACGTCGATCCGGCCAGCGGCGCGCTGGTGTCCGGCGCGGTACCGACGCGCTATCACTACGATTCCGCGGCCGAGCCGGGCATCACCTCGGCACCGTCCATCAACAAGGGAAACGTCTTCGCCAGTGGACGCTTCGATGCCACCGACAACCTGCAGTTGTTCGGTGAGCTGGGGTACTACCGGGCGACCTCCGAATCCTGGGTGAGCAGCGAGTCGGGCTTCGGCGGTGACGGCTTCCTGCTGCATATCCGGCCGGACGCCTATTGGGTACCGGACGCCTTGCGCGGCGCCGATGCGATCCGGCTGTTGAACTACCAGTTCGCTGATTCGGGCATCCGCCGGGTCAAGGTGGATAACGATCAGTCGCGTGTGCTGCTGGGCGTGCGCGGCTGGACCGACGGCGGCTGGAATTGGGAAACCGCGCTGCTGTATTCGCGCGCACGCAGTACCGACACGCAGCAGGGCGGGCTGACCGATGCCTTCATTACGGCGGTGAACCGTACCGATGCCGGTGCCTACAACCCCTTCAGTGGCGGTGATACGGCCAGCATCCGGCTGGGCGATGCGACGCCCTACGACACCTCGGCGTTCATTGGCGAGGCGACCCGCGAAGGGACCACGGAGCTGGCGCTGTGGGACTTCAAGATCAACCGTTCCGATCTGTTTACCTGGTACGCCGGTGACATCGGCCTGGCGGCGGGTGTGGAGTACCGGTATGAAAGCCGTGAGGATGACCGCGACGAAAACATCGATGGCAGCCGCCCTTACACGGACTGGTATACCGGCACGGTCGCGGCCAGCAACTTCTTCACCCACAGCCCCCGGCCCGATGTCCGCGGCAGCCGCAACGTAAAGTCGGCGCTGATCGAACTCGCCGTGCCGCTGGTTTCGCCCGCGCAGGGCATACCGCTGGTGCAGTCACTGGACCTGCAGCTTGCGGGCCGCTGGGAGGACTACAGCGACGCCGGCAAGGTGGCCAAGCCGAAGCTGGCCGCGGCATGGAAAGTCAATGACAGCCTGTTGCTGCGCGGCTCGGTCAGCGGCGGTTTCCGCGCACCGGGACTGGAACTGGTGAACTCCCCGCCAACCTACGGGTTCGGCTTCAACAACGATGCGATCCGCTGCCACGCGCTGATCACCAAAGGTGCGCAGCCCGACTACAGCACCTGCTTGAATGCCTACAGCAGTGGCTCGTCGGTCAAGCCGTCGGTGAGCGCGGTGACCTCATACGGCGATGAAGTGAAGCCGGAAACCACCCGGCAGTCGTCATGGGGCGCGGTGTTCGAGCCGCAGTTCCTGCCCGAAGCCCTGGGCTCGATCAGCCTGAGCGTGGATGCCTGGCGGGTGCAGGTAGAGAATCCGATCAATACCCTGGGCGAGGAGCTGTTGTACGACGCGTATCTGCGCGTGGTGGAAGGCAGCAGCAACCCGAACGTGGTGCGTGCGGAGGTGACGGCAGAAGATACCGCGCTGTTTGCAGGCTCGGGTCTTGCGCCTGCAGGCGTGGTGACGCACGTGTACAACCGTTACCAGAATCGTCGGCCGCTCACCGCGTCGGGCGTGGATTACAACTTCACCTGGCGCCTGCGCGAGACGGCGTGGGGCAACGTTGCGTTCCTGCTCAGTGTCAGCCAGCTCAAGGAGTACACCCAGCAGAAGCCTGCCGAGGTGCAGCAGGTGGCCGCCGCGATAGCCAATGGCCAGTTGAACATCATCGCGCCGGACCTGGGCGCGGCCAACGAGGTCGGCATCAATGGGGCCAAGCCGGAATGGCGGGCCAGCGCAACCTTGATCTGGAACCTCCAGGACTGGACGGTCCGCGTGCGCGACGACTATATCGACAGCGTGACCGCCGGCGCCTATGCCGATCGCACGCCGTTCGTGGTGGGCTCCACACAGCGCTGGGCGTTGTCGGTCAAGAAGGAGTTCAACAGAGGACGCCTGAAGGGAACGGCAGTGGAAGTGGGGGCGCGAAATCTGTTCAACGAAGAGCCGCCGTTGAATGCCACCGGCAGCTACCTGAGCGCATTGCACGAAACCTACGGACGCTACGTCCACCTCGGTATTTCCAAAAACTGGTGACCTGCATGAAGACGCACACGCTTGCTGTACTTGTTGTCACCCTGCTTGCGGTGGCGTGCAGCCCGCAGGACAGGCCTGCGCCGGAGGCTTCCGCAGCGGCGACTGCAGCGCTTGATTTCAAGCGCGAACACGCCGAGTGGGTGCATGAACGTGCCGCGGACCTGGGCAAGCCCGATGGGTGGACCAGCCTGATCGGACTGCACTGGATCGAACCCGGAACGCAGAGCGTGGGCGGTGCTGAAGGCAATGCCATCCGCCTGGCGATCGCACCGGACCGCCTGGCCCAGCTGGAGCAGCGCGCCGACGGTGTGTACGTCAGGCCGGTCGATGGGGCGCAGATCACCGCCGATGGCAAGCCGGTGCACGGAGAGGTGCGGCTGGAACCAGAAGGGAAGGGCGGGGGCACCAAGCTGTCCTATGACAAAGGCAAGGGGCAGATCACCGCGATCAAGCGCGCGCAGCGACTGGCCTTGCGCGTGCGCCATGCGGATGCGCCGGCGCGCCTGCATTTCGGTGGTCTGGACTTCTTCCCGGCCGAGGAAAGCTGGCGTGTGCAGGCGCGGTTCGTGCCGCACCCGGCCGGCAGGACGCTGCCGATCGTGAACGTGCTCGGCGAGGTCGCGGATACTCCGAATCCGGGCTACGTGGTGTTCGAGAAGCAAGGGCGTGAGTGGCGGTTGGAAGCCCTCGGCGACCCGACGAAAAGCTTGAACCTGATGTTCCAGGACCAGACCACCAGTCGCCAGACCTACGGAGTGGGGCGCTACCTGCGCACCGATGCGGTCGCGGCAGACGGCACGGTCACGCTGGATTTCAATCGCGCCTACAACCCGCCGTGCGCCTATACGGACTTCGCCACCTGCCCGTTGCCCCCGCCGGAAAACCGGCTGGCCCAGCAGGACGCCAGCGGTGAACGCGTGCGGCTGGCGGTGCTGGCGGGCGAGAAGAAATACGCCCTGGCGCAGCACTGACCTGGTAGCGCCGACCCATGGTCGGCGGCACACGAGTGGTCACCCGCTGATCCGCACCCGATTCCGGCCGTTGGCCTTCGCCTGATACAGCGCCTCATCCGCACGTGCCACCAGCTGTTCCAGCAACCTCGCGTCGCTGCCCGGCAGGGCCTCGCCCAGGGCGCCGCCCACGCTGACCGTGACATCGATGCATAGGCCGCCCACGTGCACCGGCGCGCCGGAAATCGCGTTGCGCAGGCGTTCGGCGGTGGCGGGTACCTCATCGGCGGTCGGTGCCGCCAGCAGCGCGATGAACTCCTCCCCGCCAAAGCGCGCGAACAGGTCACGCTCACGCAGCGCCTCGCGGCAGCGGCGGGCAACCACTTTCAGCACTTCATCGCCGATCGGGTGACCGTGGGTGTCGTTGATCTTCTTGAAATGGTCGACGTCCAGCATCAACACCGCAACCGAGCGTCCGGTTGCCTCGCGCGCTGCGATGATCTGCGCGGAGCGCTCTTCGAAGTGCCGCCGGTTGGGCACGCCGGTCAACGGGTCCGACGAAGCCAGGCGCCGCAGTTCGGCGGCCATCAGCAGGTCCGCGGTGATGTCGGTGAATAGCCAGATGCGGCCCTGTTCGCCATCGCCGCGCACCGGATGGGTATCCACCTCGAAGGTGCGCTCCCCCATCACCCAATGCAGCGTCGTCGCAAAATTGAGGTTGCCCACCTGGGCGGCGTAGGCCTGTTCCAGCTCTTCATGGTTGTCGCAGCGCTGCCGCAACGCCCGCATCGGCGCAACGAGGTCAACGGCGCGATGTCTGCCGGGCTTCTGCCCCAGCAGCTCGGCGGCGCGCTGGTTTATCACCGTGCCCAGGCCATCGCCGTCGACCAGCACGATTCCCGCAGGAACACTTTCCACCAGATCGATGAACTGGTTGCGCACGACGATGTCCTGCACCGCGCCGCGTCGCGCCGAGAGAAGCTGCGCGACACTGGGGCCCAGCAATGCCACCGAGGCAGCGGACTGCTCGGGGTTGGCACCGGTCTTCCAGAGCAGCAGCAGGCCGCTCGATGGGGCGTCGTCCGACGGCGCGGGGATGAACAGCACGCTGCCTGCAGGGCCGCCCAGCGCGGTGAGAACAGCTGTTGGCAGGCGGAAGCGCGAGGCGTCCACCGGCTGATCATTCCAGGCGTGTTCCAGCACGCCACTGCGCGCGAGATTGAAGCCGGAGAACGAGGTCAAGGGAAAGCCGGTAGACCATGCGACGCGCCCGTCGGTCTGCACTTCAACCACGATCGCCAGGTCGGCCCCGGACGCGGTACGTGCGAACTGGCTCAGGCTGACCAGGGCGTTGCTGTCGGCCATCTTCAACGGGCCGTCCGATCCAGTCGCTGTTGGAGGATCCGGGTCATTTCATCGGGCGCGGTCATGTGCGGAAGATGGCCCGATGCATCGATGATGTCGAGGGTTGCTCCCTCGATGGCCTCGGCCAGCCAGTGACTGACGGCCACTGGCACGGCGACGTCGACCGAGGTCTGGACCAGGTGCACCGGGCGCGAAACCTGCGCCGCCAGTGCTCGGACATCTGAAGTAAAAATGGTGCGGGAGGTATTCAGCGCGATATCCGGACGCATCCGGAACAAGGCATTGGAAAAATCGGCGATGACCTCGCGGTCATCCACGCCGACCACCATCGGGGCGAAGCCGGCCACCCACGCCTGGTAATTCGCGCTCATGCTGTCAAACAGGTTTTCCAGGTCATCCGGCTTGAACCCACCGGTGTAACCGTCGTCATCCAGATAACGCGGCGATGCCCCGATGAGTACCATGCGCTCGAACAGCTCCGGCCGCGCGATGGACGCAAGGGCGCCGATCATCCCGCTCATGGAGTGTCCGATATAGGTGCAGCTCTGCACGTCCTGCTCGTCCAGGATATCCAGAAGATCATCGGCATAGCCGGCCAACGAACCGTGCCGTTCGAAGTCGTAGGTTTCCGTACCACGGGGACCGCAGCCGGCGAGATCGAATGAAATGACATCGAACCGTTGTTCGAACCACGGACGCAGGGCGGACCAGGCGTTCTGGTCGGTGCCAAAGCCATGCGAAAGGACCGCGATGGGCTTGCCTGCACCGCTGCGGCGGCCGTTGAATCTGTCAAAACTTTCCACGAACAAGGTACCCATGGCGTTTCGTAACCCGCGATAGTAGGCCACGTTGGGGCGAGGGTCCATTACACCTCCGGGGTAGGGGGGATACACCCGGCCGCGGGCGGCACCTTGGCGCAGGGCGGCCGGTTACTGTCCTGCTTCTGCCCTCAGCTGCAATCCCAACGCCCGGCTCACCCCAAGCACCGTCTCGAAATACAGCGGTCGGGTGCCATCCAGTTGCCGGCGCATGGCGTCGCTGCGCATCCCGCAGGCGCGGGCGGCCCGGCTCATGCCGTGCAGTTCGGACATCAGCAGCAGGGCGCGCGCGATGCTCGCTTCGTCGCAGTCCTGCAGGCGTAGGCGGGAGTCCAGATGTTCCGCCATCTGCCAGGCCGGATCTGTATTGCGGGGCGGACGATGCCCCGCACTTCCGTTGCCGCCAGGGCTCATTGGCTCCTCCACGCTGTCTGCGCGGCGTCACTGACCAGTGCCTGTCCGGCAAGGAGCAGGCCCTCAACGTGCCGCTCGCTGATGCCGCTGTTGGTCGGGCCGTGTAGGCGGCATGCAGCAGGTCCAGCACGCAGGCCAGTCCTTGCAGGGTTCGCATCGGCACGGCGACGCGGCTGGCGTAGGCGCTTTCCTCGTGTTGCTTCGGCGTGTTCTGTAAGGCGTTCTCGACGTTATCGGCGACCAGCCGCAGATGCACCACGCTTTCGCCACGGGCGCGCGAGGTTTCGTACTCTTCCAGCCTTCGCTCGAGTCGTTCAATGAAGTGGGGCGGGAAGTCGAGCATTCTGTCGCCCAACAGGGCGTGCAGACGTTTGGCAATGAGCGGATGCTTCGGATCCATCGGTCGTCCTTCGCAAGGCGTGAGGCCACCTGCGCGTGCGCGCAAGGTGGCAGGCGATGCGGGTTGCCATACCGGTGAACATTGACAAAAAAGCCGGCGGATCAGGGATCCCCCACATCGCCCGCCATGGAATCCACGGGCAATGCAGTGCATTCTCCGCCGTGCCCAAAGGGCAAAACAGAGCAAAGTTGTCAATGTCTCAAACAGGATGGCAATCCCGACTGATGCTCTTCGTCATCAGCACGGCCATCCCATCAGCCATTGCCCCACCCGTACATGGGCGGATCTTCAAAAGCAGGCGGCGTCCGTCGTCCGGTGCGTCGGTATCAGCCCGCGCGTGCCGGGAAAAGTGCACCGGATCCCAGCCGACCCACACCGAATGCCAGCTGCCGCAGGTAGCCGCCCATCGCGCCCGCCGCGATGCCCGCCAGCGCCCGCCGCGCCACGCCAAGCGCCGGCCCCGCATGGCCGCGCAGCCACGGCAAGGTCGCCAGCATCTGCGCCCCCAGCAGCATCGCCAGCACGTCCAGGCCCAGCGCATCCACCACCGGCAGCAGCGGCAGCAGCTCCGGGTTACAGGCCACCAGCAGCGCGAACACCGTGGTCAGCAGGAACAGCGTGCGCTTGCCCGCAGGGGAGGTCGTCCAGCGGACGATGCGTGACATGAGCAATATGGCGGGGCCTGATGGGCGGTTGATCGACAGTGTAGCGCCGGGTGAGCCTCGCGCCTGTTACAGTCCGCAAAACGTCATGGGGAAGGAAGTCCTGTATGAAAGTCGCCGTTTTCAGCGCACGCCCCTATGACCGCCGCTCGTTGGATGAAGCCAATCAGCAAGGAGGGGCGGCCAACGGGGTCGAGTTCCAGTATTACGACGCCACGCTGGACGTCCACACGGCCACTCTGGCGCAGGATTGCGACGCGGTCTGCGTGTTCGTCAACGACCGTCTGGACGCCCCGGTGCTGCAGGCATTGCATGGAATGGGGGTGCGCGCGGTGCTGCTGCGCTGCGCCGGTTTCAATAATGTCGACCTCGCCAGCGCCGAAGGCCTGGGGTTCTTTGTCGCGCGCGTGCCCGCCTATTCGCCCGAGGCCGTCGCCGAGCACACGCTGGCGTTGATCATGACGCTCAACCGCCAGACGCACCGGGCGTACAACCGGGTGCGGGAGGGCAACTTCATGCTTGAAGGCCTGCTCGGCCGCACCCTGCATGGCAAGACCGCGGGTATCGTCGGCACTGGAAAGATCGGTCTGGCGACCGCGCGCATCCTGCACGGCATGGGCTGCATCGTGCTCGGCCATGACCTTTATCCGTCGCCGGACTTCGCCGGGTTGGGCCAGTTCGTGCCGTTGCAGGAGCTGCTGGCACGTTCGGATGTCGTGTCGCTGCACTGCCCGCTGACACCGGAAACCCAGCACCTGATCAACGATGATTCGCTGGCGCTGATGAAGCGCGGCGCGATGCTGGTCAATACCTCGCGCGGCGGGTTGGTGGATACCGATGCGGTGATCCGCGCGCTGAAGTCGCGGCAGCTCGGTCACCTGGCCATCGATGTGTACGAGCAGGAAAGCGCGCTGTTCTTCCAGGACCGTTCCGGACAGATCATCGACGACGATGTGTTCCAGCGCCTGATGACTTTCCCCAATGTGCTGGTGACCGGCCACCAGGGGTTTTTCACCGCCGAGGCGCTGCAGGAAATCGCCGAGACCACGCTGGGGAATCTCCAGCATTTCGCTGCCGGCACCGACTGTCCCAACAAGGTAGCCAAGGCGTAACAACGGTCTTCATGCGCGCACCCGCCGGGCATGCCCGGCACCACCATAGGAAGGCGGACCATGTGGCAACAGAACTACGATCCGCTGGGTAACTCCAATCTTTCGGCGCTGCTGGCCGCCTTGCCGGTGCTGGTATTCCTGCTGGCATTGACCGTGCTGCGCTTGAAAGGGCTGACCGCCGCGTTGCTGGCGGTGGTGGTGTCCGCGCTGGTTTCTGCCCTGGTATTCGGCATGCCGGCCGGCACCATCGCCGGGGCCGGGCTGCTGGGCATCGCCAACGGCGTGTTCCCGATCAGTTTCATCGTGCTGATGGCCGTGTGGTTGTACAAACTCGCCATCCGCAGCGGCAAGTTCGAGGTGATCCGCGGCAGCATCGCGACCATCTCCGAAGACCAGCGCATCCAGGTGCTGCTGATCGCGTTCTGCTTTGGTGGCTTCCTGGAGGGCGCGGCCGGCTTCGGCGTGCCGATCGCCATCTGCGCCGCGTTGCTGGTGGAGCTGGGTTTCCGCCCGTTGAAGGCGGCCATGCTGTGCCTGCTGGCCAACGGCGCGGCCGGTGCGTACGGGGCGATCGGCATCCCGGTGCTGGTGGGCGCGCAGCAGGGCGGGGTCAGCCTGGATGCGATGTCGCTGATGCTGATGGCGCTGGTGCAGGTGATCGCGCTGCTGTCCCCGGCGATCCTGGTGCTGATGCTGGATGGCTGGCGCGGTGTGCGCGAGACCTGGCCGGTGCTGCTGGTGGTGGGCGGGGTATTCAGTGGCGTGCAGACGGCGGTGCTGTATCTGCTGGGGCCGGAACTGGTGGACATCATCGGACCGCTGGCGGCGATGGCCGCACTGGCCGGCTTCATGCAGGTCTGGCGGCCCCGCCGCATCTACCGTGAAGCGGATACGCCGCCGGGGCCGGTGCAGCGCTACACCTTGAAGGAGGTGCTGCTGGCGTGGTCGCCGTTCTACATTCTTACCGGCGCCATCCTGCTGTGGAGCCTGCCGGCGTTCAAGGCGCTGTTCGCCGCCGGCGGTGCGCTGGGCAGCACCGTGCTGCACCTTCCGATCCGTCTGCTGGATGGCCGCGTGCAGGAGTTGCCGCCGCTGGTGGAAAACGTGCATACGCTGCCGGCGGTGTGGAATGTCGGCTGGTTGAATGCTTCAGGTACCGCCATCCTGGTGGCTGCCGTGCTGACCGTGGTGCTGTCGCCCCGGCTCAACCTGCGCATGGCCGGGGAGGAGCTGGCACAGGCCGGCCGGGAGATGTGGAAGCCGCTGGCCACGGTGTCGCTGGTGATGGCGGTGGCCTACATCACCAATTACTCCGGCGCCTCGTCCACCATCGGGCTGGCGCTGGCGCAGACCGGCGGCGTGTTCCCGTTGCTGTCGCCGGTGATCGGCTGGATGGGCGTGTTCATCACCGGCTCGGTGGTCAACAGCAATACCCTGTTCGCCCATCTGCAGGCGGTCACCGCCGCCCAGATCGGGGTGCCCGAAGCCCTGCTGGTGGCGGCCAACACGGCCGGCGGGGTGATGGCCAAGCTGGTGTCCCCGCAGTCGATCGCCATCGCCGCCGCAGCGGTCAAGCTGGTGGGGCAGGAGTCGGCGATCATGCGCACCACGCTGGGCATCAGCCTGGGTCTGCTGGCTTATGTATGCCTGTGCACGTGGGGGCTGTCGGTGTTGCTGGGGTAGGGGGGCACCCACGCGCCTTGGCGGCCGAAAAGCACGCATTTCGCAATTTTTCTCATGTACGGCGATGACGTCAGGCCACACGATGAACGTGCTGGACGCAGCTCCTCCGGCCGGTGGCGGCCCCTTCTCTCGAGGGCGTCGCCACCGTTTCAGCCTGTCATTGGGCAACGGCGGAAGTGTGGCGTCCTCGTCCTCACAGGGGGGCGTCTGCATGGGGTCATGCCCATCCGCCGTATTTTTTTTCATCTGGTTGGTTGCCCTGCTTGGGGGCAAGGGGTAGGGTGCCTGGGGGAAGAGCGTGACGACCAACGGTCGTCACCCACCAGAGCGGCAGTCGTCGCGCACAAGGGCGGCGGTCGGCATCCATGGGGTGCGCTTTTCGGGCGACCTGCGCCTGCGACAGGCGACTGCGACAACGTGTCGCAGGCCGAGAACGTCGAAAACTGCGTCAGATCAATGTCAATGGCTTTCTTAAATGGGCAGTGACGGCCTAAACTTGAAAAGCTGACTCTTCCCCCGTTCTCCGAACCCGTCGATCCCTGACAGGTCGGGCCGGCTTTTGCCGGACTGGGCAGGGCGGGGTGGCATTCCCTCGCAATTGGATCGACCGATGATTCCGTTGAAAACCCTTGGACGCTTCTTGCGTCCGGGCCTGCTGTTCGCACTGGCGGTGTTCCTTACCGGCTGCAACACGGCCATCCTGAATCCGAAGGGCCAGATCGGCCAGGATGAGAAGACCCTGCTGATCACGGCTGTCGTGCTGATGCTGCTGGTCGTCGTCCCGGTCATCATCATGACCCTGACGTTCGCCTGGAAGTATCGCGCTTCCAACACCAAGGCCCGTTACGAGCCGAACTGGTCGCATTCCACCGCGATCGAAGTGGTGGTCTGGTCGATCCCCTGCATGATCGTGCTGGTGCTGGCCGTGCTGACCTGGCGGTCTTCCCACGCGCTGGACCCGTATCGCCCGATTGAATCGGACGTCAAGCCGGTCGTGATCGAGGCCATCTCGCTCGACTGGAAGTGGCTGTTCGTCTATCCGGAAGAAAAGATCGCCGTGGTCAACGAGATCAAGTTCCCGGTCAACACCCCGCTGAACTTCAAGATCACCTCCGATACCGTGATGAATGCGTTCTTCATCCCGCATCTGGGCAGCATGATCTACTCGATGGCCGCGATGGAGACCAAGCTCCACCTGATCGCCAACGAGACCGGTGAATTCCCGGGCATGTCCTCGCACTACAGCGGTGCCGGCTTCGCCAAGATGCATTTCACCGCCCATTCGGTTACCGAACCGGAATACCGCGCGTGGGTGGACCAGGTGCGTGCCGAACAGGGCAACAGCCTGAACAAGGACACCTTCCGTGCGTTGGGCGAAGAGCGCAACTCCGACTGGCATCCGGTGACCTATTACGGTCAGGTGGAAGAGGGCCTGTTCGACTGGGTCATCGCCAAGCACATGGGTGACAACAAGCACTACGGCATGAAGCACGCCCATGCCGGTGCTGCGGCGGCCGACGCGGGCTCGCAGGAAGACCATGAGGGCCATGCGCCGATGGACGACCACGAGTCCAAGGCGTCTGGCGAGAACCTCGACGCCAACACCAACCACGACGAGCACGCGGGCCATGCCGGCCACGAGGGCTCGGGAGAATGAACATGCTGGGTAAGCTCTCTATTGAGTCGATCCCCCACGATCCGATCGTCCTGACGACGTTGATCGGCGCGATCCTTGGTGGCCTGGGCGTTGTCGCCCTGATCACCAAGTTCAAGCTGTGGGGTTATCTGTGGAAGGAGTGGTTCACCTCGGTGGATCACAAGAAGATCGGCGTGATGTACCTCATCGTCGCCTTCGTCATGCTGCTGCGCGGTTTCTCCGACGCCATCATGATGCGTACCCAGCAGGCCATCGCCGTCGGCGGGTCCGAGGGTTACCTGCCGCCGCACCACTACGACCAGATCTTCACCGCCCACGGCGTGATCATGATCTTCTTCGTGGCGATGCCGCTGATCACCGGCCTGATGAACCTGGCCGTGCCGCTGCAGATCGGTGCGCGCGACGTCGCGTTCCCGTTCGTGAACTCGCTCAGCTTCTGGCTGTTCGTGTCCGGTGCGGTGCTGATCATGCTTTCGCTGTGGATCGGTGAGTTCGCCGCAACCGGCTGGCTGGCATTCCCGCCCTTGTCCGGCATCGAGTACAGTCCAAGCGTCGGCATGGATTACTACATCTGGGGACTACAGGTAGCAGGCCTGGGTACCACGCTGAGCGGCATCAACTTCTTCATCACCATCCTGAAGATGCGCACGCCCAGCATGAAGCTGATGCAGATGCCGATCTTCACCTGGACCGCGCTGATCACCAACATCCTGATCGTCGCCGCTTTCCCGGTGCTGACCATCACCCTGGTGCTGCTGACCCTGGACCGTTACCTGGGCACGCATTTCTTCACCAATGACGGTGGCGGCAACGCCATGCTGTACATCAACCTGATCTGGATCTGGGGCCACCCGGAAGTCTATATCCTGGTGCTGCCGGCCTTCGGCGTGTTCTCCGAAGTGATCGCCACGTTCTCGCGCAAGGCGCTGTTCGGCTACAAGGGCATGGTGTATGCAACGGCCGCCATCGGCGTGCTGTCCTTCATCGTGTGGCTGCACCACTTCTTCACCATGGGTTCGGGTGCCAACGTCAATGCCTTCTTCGGCATAACGACGATGATCATCTCCATCCCCACCGGCGTGAAGATCTTCAACTGGCTGTTCACCATGTTCCGCGGTCGCGTGCACTTCACCTCTCCGGTGCTGTGGACCATCGGCTTCATGATCACCTTCGTCATCGGCGGCATGACCGGCGTGATGCTGGCGATCCCGGCCATCGACTTCGTGCTGCACAACAGCCTGTTCCTGATCGCCCACTTCCACAACGTCATCATCGGCGGCGTGGTGTTCGGCATGTTCGCCGGCATCACCTACTGGTGGCCGAAGATGTTCGGCTACAAGCTCAATGAGTTCTGGGGCAAGGCCGCGTTCTGGTGCTGGTTCATCGGCTTCTACGTGACCTTCATGCCGATGTACGTGCTGGGCTTCATGGGCATGACCCGTCGCCTGCAGAGCACTGTCAACCCAGCCTACGAGCCGCTGCTGCTGATCGCTGCAGGTGGTGCCTTCATCGTCGGCGCCGGCATCCTGTGCCAGGTCATCCAGGTCTTCGTGTCGATCCGCGACCGCAAGAAGAACATGGACCTGACCGGCGATCCGTGGGATGCCCGTACGCTGGAGTGGGAAACCTCTTCGCCGCCGGCCTTCTACAACTTCGGTACGCTGCCGCAGGTCACCGAGCTGGACGATTTCTGGGCGCGCAAGCAGCGTGGTGAAGCCTGGCCGAAGCCGGCCAGGTACTCCGACATCCACATGCCGCGCAACACCGGAACGGGCGTGGTGATCGGTGCCTTCAGCATGGTGTTCGGCTTTGCGATGATCTGGCACATCTGGTGGCTGGCCATCATCGGCCTGGTCGGCATGATCGGCACGTTCATCTACCGCACCTTCGACAAGGACGTGGACTACTGGGTCCCGGCCGCCGAAGTGGAGCGCATCGAAAACGAACACCGCAAGCACCTGGTTGCCCAGGGCCTGGTCAAGTCGGAGCTGAAGGCATGAGCACCCATACCCCAACCGTGAACCACGGGCACGCTGCGCAAGCGGCGGCCCATGGCCATGACGAGCACGAGCACCACGACACCGGCGGCAACACCGTCTTCGGTTTCTGGGTGTACCTGATGAGCGATTGCCTCATCTTCGCTTCGCTGTTTGCCACCTACGTGGTGCTGGTCGGTGGTACCGACGGCGGCCCCGGCCCGGGCGATCTGTTCGAGCTGCCGTTCGTTGCGTGGGAAACCGCGCTGCTGCTGACCTCCTCGCTGACCTTCGGCCTGGGCATGATAGCCATGCACAAGAACAAGGTCGGCCAGCTGTACCTGTGGCTGGGCATCACCTGGCTGCTGGGCTTCGGCTTCATGTGCATGGAAGTCTGGGAGTTCAACCACCTGATCCACCAGGGTTACGGTCCGGACCGCAGTGCCTTCCTGTCGGCGTTCTTCGCCCTGGTGGGTACCCACGGCCTGCACGTGAGCGCCGGCCTGTTGTGGCTGCTGGTGATGTTCATCCAGGTCAAGCAGAACGGCCTGACCGCGACCAACAAGACCCGCCTGGCGTGCCTGAGCCTGTTCTGGCACTTCCTGGACCTGATCTGGATCGGCGTGTTCTCCGTCGTCTACCTCAATGGAGCGCTGTAATGGCACATGACAACGCACACGACCATGGCCACGGCGCCGGCGGCGAAAGCCACGGCAGCGTCAAGTCGTACCTGATCGGCTTCGTGCTGGCGGTGATCCTGACCGTCATCCCGTTCTGGGTGGTGATGTCGGGTGATTTCTCCCGAACCGTCAGCGGCGTGGTGATCGCGGTCTCCGCGGTGCTGCAGATGCTGGTCCACCTGGTGTTCTTCCTGCACCTGGACCGCTCGTCGGAAAGCCGCTGGAACGTCAATGCGGCGGTGTTCACCGTCGTGGTGATCGGCATCATCGTCGCCGGCACCCTGTGGGTCATGCACAACATGAACGTGCACATGATGCACTGACGTCTTCGCGACGTTGCCGCAAACGAAAAGGCCACCCCTCGGGGTGGCCTTTTTGCTGGGTAGTGACGGCCGCTGGCCGTCATGGGTTGGACGCATTGCCCCGGTAGTGACGGCCGCTGGCCGTCATGGGTTGGGCGCATTGCCCCGGTAGTGACGGCCGCTGGCCGTCATGGGTTTCTCGTGTTGACGGCCAGCGGCCGTCACTACCGTGATGGGTGTTGACGGCCAGCGGCCGTCACTACCCTCAGGCGACCTTGCGCAGGAACTCGTCCGGGGCCATCGGGCGGCCCAGGTGATAGCCCTGCAGCTGGTCGCAGCCCAGGCTGCTGAGGTAGTCGCGCTGGCCGGCGGTTTCCACGCCTTCGGCCACCACGTTGAACTGCAGCGAACGACCCAGTGCGACGATCGAGGACACGATGGCTGCATCCTCGGCGTTGTCTTCCAGGTCGCGTACGAAGGCGCGGTCGATCTTCAATTCGGTGGCCGGCATGCGCTTGAGGTACAGCAGGCTGGAGTAGCCGGTGCCGAAGTCATCGATCGAGATCCGCACGCCCAGCGCGGTCAGCGCGTTGAGGATCTGCAGGCTGGTTTCCACGTTCTTCATCGCCGTGGTTTCGGTGATCTCCAGCGTCAGCCGGCTGGCCTCCAGACCATGCCGTTCCAGCGTTTCCTTTACCGTTTCCACCAGGCCGGCCGCGGCGAACTGCAGCGGCGACAGGTTCACCGCCATCGTCCAGTGCGGATTGCCGGCGTCATGCCATGCCCGCAGCTGCGCGCATGCCTGGTCCAGTACCCAGTCGCCAATCGGCAGGATCAAGCCGCTGCGCTCGGCGATCGGAATGAAGATGTCCGGCGCCAGCATGCCCAGCTCCGGGTGCTGCCAGCGCAGCAGCGCTTCAGCGCCCACCGCAGGGGCGCCGGCGGCGACAAATTTGGGCTGGTAGTGCAGCAGCAGCTCGCCGCGTCCGGTGGCCTTGCGCAGGTCCTGCAGCAGCCGCAGCTGGCGGTTGGCGCTGACCTGCATGGACGGGGTAAAGAAGGTGTAGCCGTTCCGCCCTTCCTGCTTGGTGTGGTACATCGCGGCATCGGCGTTGGCCATCAGCTCGCGTTCGTCGGCCGCATCGTCCGGATACAGCGCAATACCCAGGCTGGCGGTAACCTGCAGTTCGGCCGCCTCGATCAGGAAGGGTTCGGCCACGGCCGCGATGATGCGTTCGGCCACCACCATCGCATCGTCGGGTTCCTCGATGGGCAGCACGATCACGAACTCGTCGCCACCCAGGCGTGCCAGTGTGTCCTGCGGGCGCAGCAGGGAGCCGATGCGCTGGCTCACCTTCACCAGCAGGCGGTCGCCGAGCTGGTGGCCGTAGGCATCGTTGACGGTCTTGAAGCCGTCCAGATCACAGAACATCACTGCCACGGCGTGGTTGCGCCGGCGTGCTTTTTCGATGGCCTGCTCGATGCGATCCTGCAGCAGCGAACGGTTTGGCAGCTGGGTCAGCGGATCGTGCAGCGCAGCCTGCAGCAGCTTGTCATTGGCGCGTTCCAGCGACTCGGCCAGCAGGCCGGTGCGTTCGCGCATCTGGCGGTCGAACAGCGAGGCCACCAGCGCGATGCCGATGGTGCCCAGCGTGGTGACGATGACCAGCACCGCCAGCCATTGCGCGTCGATGCCACCGTCGATCACCGCCCCGCACAGGCTGCCCAGCGGGAAGCGTGCGGCGGCCATGCCGGTGTAGTGCATGCCGACGATGGCAAGGCCCATCACCAGCGACGCGGCGCCGCGCAGGCGGCGGGTATTGCGGCCTTCGATGCGCAGGCGGAAGGCGATCCACAGCGCTGCGCCGGCCGCGCCGATGGCAATCAGGATGGAGGCTATGAACCACAGCGGGTCGTAATCGATTCCCGGCTGCATGCGCATCGCGGCCATGCCCAGGTAATGCATCGCGGCGATGCCCAGGCCCATCAGCAGCGCACCGGCGAACAGGCGGCGGGTGGGCAGCTGCGGACGCGAGACCAGCCACAGCGCATACGCCGAGGCGCCCACCGATACCGCCAGCGAGTACACGGTGATGGCCAGGTCGTAGCCGATCGGGATCGGCAGCTTGAAGGCCAGCATGCCGATGAAGTGCATCGACCAGATGCCCAATCCCATCGCCGCCGCGCCGCCGGCCAGCCACCAGCGCGCCACGCGCCCTTGCGCCGTGGCCAGTCGGCCTGCCATGTCCAGTGCCGTGTAGGAGGCCAATACGGCCACCAACAACGAGAAAAAGACGAGGCTCTGGCTGTAGCTGCCAGTCATGGAAAGTCCTTGGAATGGGGGAGGGCGCGCATGGCGGCGCACATGGTATCGGCCGGTCTGCGCTGAACCTGAGTGGAGCATCACGCTGCCCGCGGGGGGGCGGTCGCAGCGGTTGCGACGGGGCTCGGCTATGCTCGCCATCCAACGCGCAACCGGAATGATCATGGCCAAGAGCCGCACCGCCTACGTCTGCAGCGAATGTGGCGCCGACTACAGCAAATGGCAGGGCCAGTGCACCGAGTGCAAGGCCTGGGACACGCTGTCGGAAATCGTCGTGGAAAGCGCGGCGGCGGCCGGTGCGCCGGCCTCACGTCGCAGCGGCTGGGCCGGCAAGATCGATCCGCCCAAGGTCACCGCCCTGAAGGACGTGGCGCAGACCGACCACATCCGTGTCACCACCCGCATCGGCGAGTTCGACCGGGTGCTCGGTGGTGGCCTGGTGGAGGGCGCGGTGGTGCTGGTTGGCGGTGATCCGGGCATCGGCAAGTCGACCCTGCTGCTGCAGGCGGTGGCGCTCATGGCCGCCGAACTGCCGGTGCTCTATGTCACCGGCGAAGAGTCACTGGCCCAGGTGGCCGGCCGCGCGCACCGGCTGGAGCTGCCGCTGGAGGGCGTCAACGCGCTGGCCGAAACCTGCGTGGAAACCATCCTGCAGCACGCCGGCAAAGCCAAGCCGCGGCTGATCGTGGCCGACTCCATCCAGACCCTGTGGACCGAATCGCTGACCGCCGCCCCCGGCTCGGTCAGCCAGGTCCGCGAAAGCGCCGCGCGGTTGGTGCGATTTGCCAAGGAGACCGGCACCGCCGTGTTCCTGGTCGGCCATGTCACCAAGGAAGGCGGTATCGCCGGCCCGCGCGTGCTGGAGCACATGGTCGATGCGGTGCTGTATTTCGAAGGCGAGAGTGGCAGCCGTTTCCGCCTGCTGCGCGCGTTCAAGAACCGCTTCGGTGCGGTCAACGAACTGGGCGTGTTCGCGATGGGCGACAAGGGCCTGAAAGAGGTCTCCAACCCTTCGGCGATCTTCCTGTCCGGCGGCAGCACGCGGCAGCCGGGCTCCTGCGTGATGGTCACCCGCGAGGGCACGCGGCCGTTGCTGGTGGAAGTGCAGGCGCTGGTGGATGCCTCGCCGCTGTCCAATCCGCGCCGCGTGGCGGTGGGCCTGGAACAGAACCGGCTGGCGATGCTGCTGGCGGTGCTGCATCGCCATGGCGGGGTGCTGGTCGGCGACCAGGACGTGTTCGTCAACGTGGTCGGCGGTATCCGCGTGCAGGAGACCGCAGCCGATCTGCCGGTGCTGCTGGCGGTGCTTTCCTCGCTGCAGGATCGCGCCCTGGCGGAGAAGACCATCGCCTTCGGCGAAGTGGGCTTGTCCGGCGAGATCCGCCCGGTACCGAATGGCGAAGACCGCCTGCGCGAAGCGGCCACCCATGGCTTCAAGCGCGCCATCGTACCCAAGGCCAACGCGCCCAAGGGCGGCACGGTGAAGGGCATGGAAGTGATCGCGGTGGAGCGCCTGTCCGAAGCGCTGGAAGCGGCTGCACAGTAGCGGTAGCGCCGAGCCATGCTCGGCGGCTTTTGCTGCTGCAAACGATATCGGCGTGTCCGCCGAGCATGGCTCGGCGCTACCGGATCCGGATCAGGTAGTGCGCGAATACGGCCCGCTGCTTCAGCGGGTCGTATGCCCGAACACCAGTTCGATCACAAACTGGCTGCCAAAAAACGCCAGCAACAGCAGCAGCATCGCGCTCAGGGTCCAGTGCACCGCCTTCAGGCCGCGCCAGCCGTAACGACGGCGGCCGATCAGCAGCACGCCGAACACGATCCACGACAGCACGCTGAGCACGGTCTTGTGCACCAGTTTCTGCGCCAGCAGGTCATCGACGAACAGCACGCCGGTGACCAGGGTCAGCGTCAGCAGGAAGAAGCCGACGGTGATTACCCGGAACAACAGGGATTCCAGGTCCGCCAGCGGCGGCAGGGCACGCAGCCAAGGGCGGAATTCGCGCCGACGCAGGGCGCGTTCCTGCAGCCACTGCATGATCGCCAGCAGCGCGGCGATGCTCAGCGTGGCGTAGGACAGCAGTGCCAGCCAGGCGTGGGTGGCAAGCCGCCAGCCCAGTTCCTTGCTCGGCTCATGCCCATAGCCGTGGTAGGCGCCCAACAGCACCGCCGCCAGCGGGAACACCACCACGCCGAGTGCGGCCATGCGACCGCGCGCGCCGACCAGCGAGGTCAGCCCGGCCATGCCCAGGCCGACCAGCGACAGCGCGGCGAAGAAGTGCATGTCCGGCCCGCCGGCGCTCTGCAGCGCCACCTGCACGTGGTAGCCGGCGTGCAGCAGCAGCGCCGGCACCGCAGCGGCCAGCCAACCGCGGCCCGGGCGCGGCGCATCGCTGCCGACCGCGCGCACCAGCGCGGCGGTGGCGATCAGGTAGAGCAGGGCTGCGATGAGAACGATTGTCATCGTGGAAGTTTCGCACACCCCCAACGCAGTGGCGACGGCCCATCGCGCGCGCCCGGGTCGCCGGGGCGACCGGCTATACTGTCTGCCTCATTGTCCCCCGTTCCAGACAGGTTGCATCGCATGTTCGAGTCCCTGACCCAGCGCCTTTCCGGCACCATCGAGCGCCTGCGCGGCCGCGGCCGCCTGACCGAGGAAAACATCCGCGACGCGACCCGCGAAGTGCGCATCGCGCTGCTGGAAGCCGACGTCGCCCTGCCGGTGGTGCAGGCGCTGATCGAGCGCATCAAGGAGCGTGCGGTCGGCCAGGAAGTGCTGAAGTCGCTGACCCCCGGCCAGGCCCTGATCAAGGTGGTCCGCGATGAGCTGACCAACGTGATGGGCGCTGAAGCCAGCGACCTGAACCTCAATGTGCCGGCACCGGCGATCATCCTGATGGCCGGCCTGCAGGGTGCGGGCAAGACCACTACGGTAGGCAAGCTTGCCAAGCACCTGAAGGAAAAGCGCAAGAAGAAGGTGATGGTGGTGTCGGCCGACGTCTACCGTCCGGCCGCGATCGAGCAGCTGAAGACCCTGGCCGAGCAGGTAGGCGTGATGTTCTTCGCCTCCAGCGCCGACCAGAAGCCGGAAGCCATCGTGCGCGCAGCGATCGATGATGCGCGCAAGTCCTTCGTGGACGTGCTGATCGTCGATACCGCCGGCCGCCTGGCCATCGACGAAGCAATGATGGCCGAGATCAAGGCCCTGCACGCGGCGGTCAATCCGGCCGAAACCCTGTTCGTGGTCGATGCGATGACCGGCCAGGACGCAGCCAACACGGCCAAGGCCTTCGGCGATGCGCTGCCGCTGACCGGCGTGGTGCTGACCAAGACCGACGGTGACGCCCGCGGCGGTGCCGCGCTGAGCGTGCGTTACATCACCGGCAAGCCGATCAAGTTCGTCGGCGTCAGCGAAAAGCCGGACGGCCTGGATGTGTTCCACCCGGACCGGATCGCCAGCCGCATCCTGGACATGGGCGACGTGCTGTCGCTGGTGGAGCAGGTCGAGCAGCAGGTCGACAAGGACAAGGCGCAGAAGCTGGCCGAGAAGGTTGCCAAGGGCAAGAAGTTCGATCTGAACGACATGCGCGACCAGCTGGAGCAGATGCAGAACATGGGCGGCATCGGCGGGCTGATGGACAAGCTGCCGGGCCTGGGGCAGATCCCCGAGCACCTCAAGGCGCAGGTCAGCCAGGGCAAGGAAGTGCCGCGCATGATCGCCATCATCAGCTCGATGACCAAGAAGGAACGGCGTAATCCGGGCCTGCTCAACGGTTCGCGTCGTGCCCGCATCGCGCGCGGTTCGGGCACCCAGCCGGCCGACGTCAACAAGCTGATGAAGCAGTACATGCAGATGGAAAAGATGATGAGCAAGATGGCCGGCGGCGGCATGAAGGGCATGATGCGCAGCATGAAGGGCATGATGGGCGCCATGGGCGGCCGCGGCCTGCCGTTCCGCTGATACCGGATTGCCCCGCACGGACTCCTTCGAAGAGGGTCGATGCATGCGTGATGATGGAATTGCTGGCCGGGTAGAACGCTTCTGCCAGCGCTTCAACCTGCAGATGCCGGTCCTGCTGGCGCCGATGGCCGGCGCCTGTCCGGTGCCGCTGTCGGCGGCGCTGGCAACGGCCGGCAGCATGGGCGCGATGGGCGCGGTGCTCTCCCCCGCGGCCGATATCGGCCGCTGGATGGATGAGTTCCGTAGCCGCAGCAGCGGCCCGGCGCAGGTCAATCTGTGGATCCCCGATGCGCCTGCGCTGCGCGATGCGCAGGCCGAAGCGGCGACCCGCGCGCTGCTGGCGCAGTGGGGGCCGGAGGTGCCGGCCAGTGCCGGCGACGCCGGTCCGGCGGATTTCGATGATCAGTTCAATGCGGTGTTGGCTGCCCGTCCGGCGGTGCTGTCCACCATCATGGGCGTGCTCGACGACCGCCACGTACAGCAGCTCAAGCAGGCCGGTATTGCCTGGATTGCCTGTGCCACCACATTGGCCGAAGCGCGCGCGGCGCAGGCCACCGGAGCCGATGCGGTGGTGGCGCAGGGCTTCGAAGCCGGCGGACACCGCGGTGCGTTTGATCCGGCGCAGGCCGAGCGCCAGCTGGTGGGCCTGTTCTCGCTGCTGCCGCGCCTGGTCGACCATCTGGATATTCCGGTGATTGCCGCAGGCGGCATCGCCGACGGCCGTGGCATCGCCGCCGCACTGACCCTGGGTGCCAGCGCGGTGCAGATCGGTACCGCGTTCCTGCGCACGCCGGAGGCGGCGATCGCGCCGGCATGGGCCGATGCGCTGGCCGCCACTGAACCGGAAGACACCTGGCCCACCCGTGCCTTCAGTGGCCGGCTGGGACGCGGGCTGGCCACGGATTATGTACGTGCGGCGGCCGAAGCCGATGCGCCGCCGCCGCGGCCCTATCCGGTGCAACGCGGGCTGACCGCGGCGATGCGTGCGCAGGCGGCACGCGACAACGCCCTGGCTTCGATGCAGGCCTGGGCAGGGCAATCGGCGTGGATGGCGCGCGCCGAACCAGCCGCTGCGCTGCTTCAACGCTGGTGGCAGGACGCGCAGGCACGCCTGTGAGCGCAGCCACCGGCACCGCGCTGTTCTGCAATGGCGAGCAGGCCGATGCGGCGACATTGCGCGCGGCCCTGGTCAACTACGGCCACTTCACTTCGCTGCAGGTGCGCGGCAATGCGGTGCAGGGGCTGGATCTGCACCTGCAGCGATTGGCCCATGCAACCCAGGTGCTGTTCGGCGGCGTGCTGGATGAGGGCCAGGTGCAGCGATGGATGGCGCAGGCGCTGCAGCATGCCGGAGTGGCCGACGCATCGCTGCGGGTGACGGTGTTTTCCCGTGCTTTTGATTTCCGCGCTCCCCTCGCCACGGTAGCCGTGGACGTGCTGGTGGCGGTGTCCGCGCCGGTACGGCTGAGCGCGCCGCGCGCCGTGTGCAGCGTGCGCTATCAACGCGAATTGCCGGCGCTCAAGCACGTCGGCACCTTCGGTCTGTTCCAGCAGCGACGCGAGGCGATGTCCGCCGGCTTCGACGATGCGCTGTTCCTGAACGAGGAGGGTCTGGTCAGCGAAGGCAGCACCTGGAACCTGGCCCTGCACGATGGGCGGCAGCTGGTATGGCCCCAGGCCCCGGCGCTGCGCGGCACCGCCGAGACCCTGTTGCGGCAACACTGGAATGGGCCGCAGGTGGCAAAGCCGGTGGGCGTGGCAGAACTGGACGAGGTGCAGGCCGCGTTTGCCTGCAACGCCAGCGGCATCTGGCCGCTGGTGGCGATCGATGGCCGCGCGCTGGCCGGATCGGAGGCGCTGGCCGGGCAGGGCAGGGCAGTGATGGCCGCGGTGCCGTGGCAGCCGTTGCAGGCGTGAAGGTCGCAAACCCAGGCTGGGGTTGGCTTGGGCCGAACCTGCCGCTATAATCGTCGGCTTACCGCGCCATCCTGGCGACTGGGTTACATAGGAAAATACACCATGGTCAAGATTCGACTGACCCGCGGCGGCGCCAAGAAGCGTCCGTTCTACCACATCATCGTGACCGACGTCCGTAGCGCCCGCGACGGCCGCAACATCGAGCGCGTCGGTTTCTACAACCCGGTTGCACAGGGTGGCGAGAAGCGCATCGAACTGGACCTGGCCCGCGTTGACCATTGGGTCAAGAACGGCGCCCAGCCGACCGACAAGGTCCGCAACCTGATCAAGGAAGCGTCCAAGTCCCAGGCCGCTGCGGCCTGATCTTGGAGGGCCGCGCCCGTCGCGGCCCATCTGGCATACGCAGATGAAAGATATCGAGCGCCGGATCCTGCTGGGCAGGGTTGCCGGCGCTTTTGGTGTGCGCGGCGAACTTAAGCTCGAGTCCTGGACCGAGCCGCGTTCTGCCATCTTCAATTACCAGCCGTGGATCGTGGTCAGCCCTTCGGGGCAGGAATCCACCGTTTCCGGCGTCCGCGGCCGCGATACCGGCAAGCACCTGATCGCCCGGTTCCCCGACGTGGATGACCGCGACGTGGTCGAGGCCATGCGCGGTACCGAGGTCTACGTGGCCCGCAGTTCGCTGCCGCCGCCGAAGCCGGACGAGTACTACTGGGTCGACCTGGAAGGCCTGGACGTCAAGACCGTCGAGGGGGTATCGCTGGGCCAGGTGTCGCACCTGTTCTCCACCGGTTCCAACGACGTGCTGGTCACCCGGGGCGACCGTGAGCGGATGATCCCGTTCGTCCAGCCGGAGTTCGTTAAATCCGTGGACTTCGATGCCAATCTGGTCATCGTCGACTGGGATCCGGACTTCTGATGCGCTTTGACGTCATCACCCTGTTCCCGGAGTTCCTTGCCCAGTCCGCCGGGCTGGGCGTGGTCGGCCGGGCGCAGGAAAAAGCGTTGTTCAGCCTGCACGGCTGGAACCCGCGTGATTACGCCGAAGGCAACTATCGTCGCGTGGACGACCGTCCGTTCGGCGGTGGGCCGGGCATGGTGATGCTGATCGAACCGCTGCAGGCCTGCCTGTCCGCGGTGCGCGCGGCGGACCCGACCCCGGCGCCGGTGATCTACCTGAGTCCGCAGGGACGCCCGTTGACCCAGGCCAAGGTGCGTGAACTGGCGGCATTGCCGCGCATGATCCTGCTCTGCGGCCGTTACGAGGGGATCGACGAGCGGTTCCTGGCCAGCGAAGTCGACGAGGAGATTTCCCTCGGCGATTACGTGCTGTCCGGCGGCGAACTGGGGGCGGCGGTGATCATCGACGCCGTGGCCAGGTTGCAGGAGGGCGCGTTGAATGACGCCGAATCCGCCGCCCAGGACAGCTTCGAAGGTGAACTGGGGCTGCTCGATTGCCCGCATTTCAGCCAGCCGGCCCAGCATCCGCTGGGCGATGTCCCGGATGTGCTGCGCTCGGGCAACCATGCCGCCATCGCCGCATGGCGCAGGCAGCAGTCGCTGCTGCGGACCTGGCAGCGGCGGCCCGAATTACTGGACGAGTCCACGTTGAACAAGGCCGACCGCAAGCTGCTGGCACAGGGCCGGGACGGATTGGAAAGCGACAAGAACCCCTAGCAAGGACGGCCCGTATTGGGCTATGATTGCGAATTACCATCGCCCGTACTGGTCGATGTGCTCCATACATAACAAACGTGCGGCACAGTCCAGTGACCGCATGAGCCCACGCTGTCGAATGACACGCCCACCCGAACATATGAATCGGTGTAACCCATGAGCAAGCTGAACAAAACCATTCTCGCGGACTTCGAAGCCGCCCAGATCACCCGCGAACTGCCGAAGTTCAGCCAGGGCGACACCATCGTCGTGAACGTGAAGGTGAAAGAAGGCAACCGTGAGCGCGTCCAGGCCTACGAAGGCGTTGTGATCGCGACCAAGAACGGCGGCCTGAACTCGGCCTTCACCGTGCGCAAGATCTCGCACGGCTACGGCGTCGAGCGCGTCTTCCAGACCCACAGCGCCATCATCGACTCGGTCGAAGTGAAGCGTCGTGGTAAGGTCCGCGCCGGCAAGCTGTACTACCTGCGTGGCCTGGAAGGCAAGGCTGCCCGCATCAAGGAAGATCTGGCTGCTGCTGCGCAGGCCAAGGTCGCGCGCCTGGCTGCCAAGGCTGCCCAGTAATACCTGCCGACAACTCCGGTTGTCGCCGCAACGGCCGCCTTCGGGCGGCCGTTTGCGTTTGGGTCCGCGCAGCGGCTATGTTCCGGGCATGAATACGTCTACTCCCCCGATTTCCGAGCGCTATCCACCGCAGGTGCGCCGCGCGCTGCAGCAGCTGGACGCCGCTGGCGTGAAGCGCTCGATGTCCGCGCCACCGCTGTACCGCCTTTTCTGGCGGCTGGGCTGGGGCGTGGCGCCGCCGATCCTGACCGGCTTCGCCACCAATGTGCTGACCACCGGCGCGTGGTTCGGCATCGGCTGGGGCACGGTGATGTGGCTGATGCTGTGGCGCAGTAGCGGTATGACCGGGCTGGGGATGGTGACCACGGCCGTCCTGGCCGGCCTGGCCTTCGGCGTGTTGATGGCGGTGATGCTGCGCTATCAGCGGCAGCGCTTGGGCCTGCCGCTGTGGAAAGACATCGCGCCCTGAGGCAAGGTCCGTGACACACCCGGTAGCGCCGACGCATGGCCGGCGAGCGCAGCGGGCCCTGCGCGGAGAGATTCCGCCGAGCATGGCTCGGCGCTACCGGGAACAGGGTGGCGCCGACCCATGGTCGGCGAGCGCAGCGGGCCCTGCGCGGGCGGCCTCAGCGCGGTGGCGCGGCGGGCGAGGCGGCAGCAGGCGCGGCGATTTCCAACGCAGCATCCGGGTCGGCTACCGGCGAAGGCGGACTGGCCGGGACTTCGGCCGGCGTGCCGTGCGCGGGGCTGTCCAGCATCCGGGCCTTGCGCCATCCGCCCCAGCGGTAATAGGCCAGCGACAGCAGCATCGACACCAGTGAGCTGGCCGGAAAACTCCACCAGATCGCGTCCACGCCCAGATACGGCTGCAGCAGTTCGGCGAAGGGCACCCGCACACCCCACAACGACCCGGCCAGGATCAGCAGCGGCGCCAGCACCGCGCCGGTGGAGCGCACCACGCCGGAGATCACGAAGCTGACGCCGAAGAACAGGAACGACCACACCGCGATGTGGTTGAGATGCCGTGCCGCCTGCAGCGCCTGGCTGCCATCGGGCAGGAACAGTGCCAGCGTGTAGCGGTCAAGCAGGATCAACGGGGCGATCAGCACGCCCGTCATCAGGAAATTGAACAGCACGCCCTGGCGCGCGGTGGCACGTACGCGTCCCCACAGCTGCGCACCGACATTCTGCGCCGCCATCGACGAGCACGCCGCACCGATCGCCATCGCCGGCATCTGCACGTAGGTCCACAGCTGCAGCGATGCGCCGTAGGCCGCAGCGGTATCGGTGCCGTACTGGTTGACCATGGTCATCAGCATGATCATCGACAGCGAGATCAGCACCATCTGCAGGCCCATCGGCACGCCCTTCACCACCAGCGCCTTCAGGATCGGCAGGTCCACTTTGAACAGCGCCATGTCCCTGCGCCCCAGCCACAGCACGTGGCGCTTGTGGCGCATGTACAGCAGCAGCGCAACCAGCGACAGCGTCTGCGCGATCAATGTGGCCCATGCGGCACCGGCGATGCCCAGTTCCGGCAGCGGCCCGAGGCCGAAGATCAGCAGCGGGTTGAACACGATGTCCAGCGCGACGGAAATCAGCAGGAAGCGGAACGGCGTCCGCGAATCACCGGCACCGCGCATCGCCGCGCTGAGGAACGCGAACGCGTACAGCGTCGGCATCGCCAGGAAGATCACCTTCAGGTAGGCCTCGGCCAGTGGCAGCGAGGCCGCCGGCGTGCCCATCGCCGCCAGCAGGGGATGCGCCAGGAACCAGCCGGCCACGGCGATCACCACCGACAAGCCGATGAAGAACGTGGCGCTGGTCCCCATCACCCGGCGTGCCTGGCCGATGTCCTTGGCGCCCATCGCCTGGCCGATCAGGATGGTCGAGGCCATCCCGATGCCGAACACCGAGCCGATCAGGAAGAACATGATGTTGTTGGCGTTGGCCGTCGCGGTCAGTGCCGCTTCGCCGAGGAACCGCCCGACCCAGACCGCATTCACCGAGCCATTCAGCGACTGCGCGATGTTGCCCGCCAGGATCGGCAGGGAGAACAGCAGCAGGTTGCGCCCGATGGGGCCGGAAGTGAGGTCGAGCGGCGCTTTTGCCATGGGTTGGAGATCGAACGGGCGTGCGCGCACACTAGCATCTGGCGGGTCTGCGGGATGTGCCGGTGAATCATTCACCGAGGGGCACAGCAGGTAGCAGGAGGAAGCTTGATTGCCGCAGGGACGGCCGCATGTCCTGAGCAGCATCTCCTTGAACGAGCCCGCGGAGCAACCCCTGTCGATGACCGAGCTTTCCCTGCCGCAGCCCAGCGTCCGCTTGGATATCTGGTTATGGGCGGCACGATTCTTCAAAACCCGGAGCTTGGCCAAACAGGCCGTTGAAACCGGAAAGGTGACCGTAGCTGGCCAACGGCCGAAGTCCTCGCGCGCGGTGCGGGTCGGCGAGCAGCTGACCATCGAGCGCGGCGAAGAGCACTTCGAAATCGCGGTGGCCGCGTTGAGCGACCAGCGCGGTCCGGCGCCGGTGGCCCAGCAACTGTATGCGGAAACAGACGCATCCAAGGCACGCCGTGCAGAGCAGCGTGCAGTGCGGATCGCGGCGCGTGATGGCTACAAGGCGCCGGAGCACAAGCCGGACAAGCGGGCGCGAAAGCTGATCCGCGCGTTGGGGGACCTGGACGCGCTTTGAGTGTGGGGTGGAAGGCGGTGACGACCAACGGTCGTCACCCACCCGGGTCAGGGACTGCGACTTCAGCCGTGCAGGTCGTAGCGATCCAGCTCCATCACCCGCGTCCAAGCGGCGACGAAGTCCTGCACGAACTTCTTCTGGCCATCGGCACTGGCATACACCTCGGCCACCGCGCGCAGCACCGAGTTCGATCCGAACACCAGGTCCGCACGGCTGGCGGTCCAGCGCGTGCCACCGCCGTTGCGGCTGCTGCCTTCGTAGCCATCGCCGGCGGCCTTCCACTGCGTGCCCATGTCCAGCAGGTTGACGAAGAAGTCGTTGCTCAGCGTGCCGACACGATCGGTCAGCACGCCGTCCCTGCCACCGTCCACGTTGGCGCCCAGCACGCGCAGGCCGCCGACCAGTGCGGTCAATTCCGGTGCGGTCAGGGTCAGCTGCTGGGCCTTGTCGATCAGCAGCGCTTCGGCGGGGACGCTGTAGCGGCCCTTGAGGTAGTTGCGGAAGCCATCGGCTGCCGGCTCCATCACCGCGAAGGATTCCACATCGGTCTGTTCCTGGCTGGCATCGGTACGGCCTGGAGTGAACGGCACGCTGATGTCATGGCCACCGGCCTTTGCCGCCTGCTCGATGCCCACGCCACCGGCCAGCACGATCAGGTCAGCCAGTGAAACCTGGGCGCCACCGGCACCGTTGAAGTCGGCCTGCACTTTCTCCAGCGCGGCCAGCACCTTGGCCAGCTGCTGCGGCTGGTTGACCGCCCAGTCCTTCTGCGGTGCCAGGCGCACGCGTGCCCCATTGGCGCCACCGCGCTTGTCTCCGCCACGGAAGGTCGACGCCGATGCCCACGCGGTGGACACCAGTTCGGCCACGTCCAGGCCGCTGGCGGCGATCTTCTGCTTCAGCGCGGCCACGTCCCTGGCGTCCACCAGCGGATGCGCAGCGGCCGGCACGGGATCCTGCCAGATGAAGGTTTCGGCGGGGACTTCCGGGCCCAGGTAGCGGGCACGCGGGCCCATGTCGCGATGGGTCAGCTTGAACCAGGCGCGCGCGAAGGCATCGGCGAAGGCCTGTGGATCGGCCAGGAAGCGGCGCGAGATCTTTTCGTAGGCCGGATCGAAACGCAGCGACAGATCGGTGGTCAGCATGGTCGGACGGTGCTTCTTCGACGCATCGTGTGCATCGGGAATCACCGCCTCGGCATCCTTGGCCACCCACTGGTGGGCACCGGCGGGACTCTTGGTCAGTTCCCACTCGTGCTTGAACAGCAGCTCGAAGAAGTCGTGGCTCCACTGCGCCGGGGTGCGCGTCCAGGTGACTTCCAGGCCGCTGGTGATGGTGTCCCCGCCCTTGCCGCTGCCGAAGCGGTTGCTCCAGCCCAGGCCTTGGCGTTCCAGTCCATCGGCCTCGGGTTCCGGACCGACATTGTCGGCCGGGCCTGCACCGTGGGTCTTGCCGAAGCTGTGGCCACCGGCGATCAGCGCAACGGTTTCCTCATCGTCCATCGCCATGCGACCGAACGTATCGCGGATGTCGAAAGCGGCCAGCAACGGATCGGGGTTGCCGTCCGGGCCTTCGGGGTTCACGTAGATCAGGCCCATCTGCACGGCGGCCAGCGGGTTTTCCAGCTTGCGCGAATGCACGTCGCCGTCGGCGTCGTCATCGGATACCAGCACCCCGCCGGCCTTCTCCACGCCCTCCGAACCGTGCTTGTAGCGTTCGTCGCCGCCGAGCCAAGTGGTCTCGCGGCCCCAGCACACGTCCTGGTCGGGTTCCCAGGTATCCGGGCGACCGCCAGCAAAGCCGAGCGTCTTGAAGCCCATCGATTCCAGCGCGACGTTGCCGGTGAGGATCAGCAGGTCCGACCAGGAAACAGCCTGTCCGTACTTCTGCTTGATAGGCCACAACAGGCGTCGTGCCTTGTCCAGGCTGACGTTGTCCGGCCAGCTGTTGAGCGGGGCGAAGCGCTGCTGCCCACGGCCGCCACCGCCGCGACCATCGCCGATGCGATAGGTGCCCGCGCTGTGCCAGGCCATGCGCACGAACAGGCCACCGTAGTGCCCGAAGTCGGCCGGCCACCAGTCCTGCGAATCGGTCATCAACGCTTTCAGGTCATTCTTCAGCGCCTGGTAGTCCAGGCCCTTGAACGCGGCGGCGTAGTCGAACTGCGGATCCAGCGGATTGGAGCGCGAGGAATGCTGGTTGAGCAGGTCCACGCGCAGTTGCTTGGGCCACCAGTCCCGGTTGGTGGTGCCTTCACCGGTGACGGCGTGGTTGAACGGGCACTTCGCTTCGCTATTCATGGGTCTCTACCTGTGTACTGGCGAATGTTTATAGGGAACGTAAATCGATGTCCCATCCCACGGTAAGCACCGCGCGCGGGAACGTACATTCGATTCGCTCAACCTCATCAATAGTAAGAAGCTATGAACTAGGAGAGATTGGACAGTCGTGCCCAATCAGGGGCGCTTGCCGAGCAGTCCACCGCCGATTTTCAGGACATCACCGAGGCCAAACTGCCCATCGCCGTCCTGATCGAGCAGGGCGCCGAGGCCACCGCCGGCCATGCCTGATGACTGTGCTTCCTGTCCGAGGGCCTGGCTGAGCTGGCCGGCGTTGCCCTGCTGGGCAAATTTCTGGGCCAGGAACGACATCACGATCGGGGCAAGCAGGGCCAGCAGCTGGCCGGACCTGCTGCTGTCCAGCCCGGTCTTCTGGCCCAGCAGCTGCGCGGCCTGCGGACTCTGGCTGCCGAATACATGACCCAGGATGCCAGCGCCATTGGTGGCCTGGCCGCCGGCTCCGCCGAGCACCGCACCCAGCAGGCCGCCGAGGTCGAAACCGCCTGCGCCGCTGGCGGCGGCCGGGCGGGTTCCGAGGTGATCACGCTGCAGTGCATTGAGCAGCGACTGCGCACCCTGGGGATTGCTGGCGTTGTTGCCCAGGGCGCCCAGCAGCAGCGGCAGCGCGGACTGGATTGCCTGGCTGGCCTGGTTGCTGTCCACGCCGAGGGTCTGGGACACCTGCTGCAGGGCCGGACCCTGCTGCAGCTGCTGGAGGAGGGAGCTGGTGAGCGACTGCGTGTTCATGGCGGAACTCCTGCGGCTCGGTGTGGGTGCGACTCGGGTGTCGAACCCGCCGAGCATAACGCCGCCTGCACGAAAGCGATGCGAAGGCTTCACGGTGTGCCCTGGGGCACACCAGCAGCAGGCGGAGCCGCCATCGCGACAGTGCGGTCCCCTATCTCCAGCAGCAGGCGGTCGAAATCGGGCAGCAGGGTGCGGTTGCCGTGCCCACTCAGGTGATCCTGGTCGAAGAACAGAGGCTGGTCGCCATCCATTGCCGCGCAGCGCTGTGGCGTGCACAGCAAAGGCATCGGATCCCAGACGTGCAGCGCCGGATAGCGTGCTGACAGACGTTCCAGCATCGCCATCTGCGGCGCGCGCAGGGCCTCCATCTCCGCACGCGGCACGCTGAGTCCCCCGGCGCAGGCCGGGTTCATCCGGTTGAAGGCATCGGAGCATCGGTAGGCGGCTGACCGGAACACCGGCATCGGTGCATCGATGATCACCTGCACGTTGAGCGCCTGCAACCGCTGCAGCACGGCATCGGCGTCGCGCTCGGCCGCAGCGGTATCTTCCGCACGGCGCTCGCCGCGCAGGGCAGCGAAGCCCGCTGCTTCGCCACCGCTCCAGTCCGCATCGCGTAGCTCCTGCATGCGCAGCGAGGCCAGCAGTACGATGTCTCCGGGCCGCGCCTCATCTTCGATCTTCTGGAGGACGCGATCCAGGTAGGGCGCGCAGTCCACGCTGCTGGCCCGCAACAGGTTGACGATGCTGCAACCCCCGCGCTCTTCAATGTGTAGCTCAAGGTCGAACTGTCGTGCCGCAATCGTCACCATGTTGCGATAGGCCGCCGCGTGCGAATCCCCGGCGACAAACAGACGGCGGCCCGCAAGTGCAGGTGCATCGATCGGCTCGACCGGCATCCAGGCGGGTTGCCGTTGTGCCCTCCAGGTGTAGCCATCGCGCGTGGCGCTCAACGACAGGCTGTCGGTGTACTGGAGGATGGTCCACGCACCTGCGGTGGAAACGCCCAGCCCGGCCATGGCGCAGAGCAGCACTTTGCCGGGGTGCCAGCGGCGACCAGCGTGAGCGTTGCGCAGGGGGCATTCCACCCAGTGATACGACGCGCTGGCCAGCGCCAGCAGCATGACGGGATAGGCCCACAAGGCGATGCCCTGCATGCCGTAGGTCCAGCGCAGCAGGACCAGCAACGGCCAGTGCCACAGATACAGCGAATACGACAACCTTCCCAGGTACACCAGCGGCGCCCATTGCAGGCCGCGCAGCAGGACATGCGGGCGTGGCGCGCCGCTGGCCGATGCCGCAGCGCCAAGCAGCATCACCGTGCCGACGACGGTGGCGATGGCGCCGGGGAACGGCACCGGCTGATCACCGGCGAACAGGAACCCGACCACCACCAGCAGCAGTCCCGGCACCGCCCAGCCTTGCCAATGCGGCGCCAGCGTGCGGGTGGCGATGTACTGGTACAGCAGCGCGCCAGCGGCCAGTTCCCACAGGCGTGCTGGCAACAGATAGAACGCGCTGGTGGGCGCGGCCTTGGTCTGCCAGGCGGCCAACAGCAGCGATGCCAACGCCAGCAGCGGCAGGATCCCGTTTACCCATGGCCGCGATTGCCGTGCCCGCAGCCAGACCAGGAACAGCAGCGGAAACAGCAGGTAGAACTGTTCCTCCACACCCAGCGTCCAGGTATGCAGGAACGGATTGAGGTCTGCACCCGGAGAGAAGTAGTCCCCCTGCTGCCACGCCAGCACGAAGTTGGCGACCCCGAACAGCGCGCCCAGTCCGGTCTGGTCGAACTGCTCGTTACGCCACGCACGCGGCATCAGCAGGGCTGACAGCAGGAAGGTAGCCAGCAGTACCAGCAGCAGGGCAGGCAGCAGGCGGAGGACCCGGCGACGGTAGAAGTCCAGCAGGTAGGGGACGGCACGGGCGTGCGGACGCGATGCCAGCGACTGGCTTATGACGAAGCCGGACACCACGAAGAAAAGGTCCACGCCACTGAAGCCCCCGGGCAGCAGGGATGAATCGACATGGAAGATGACCACCGCAAGTACGGCGATGGCACGCATGCCATCGATGGCGTTGTCATGGCGCGGTTTGGGATAGGACATGGACGAACCTGTGGCGGGCAAGGCCACAGGATCGAAAGCTGCGCGGTGGCGGACAAGCAGCAGATGCGACACGCATGATTGCTGTTTGGCCAGCGTTGGGCCCGCCCCGGTAGCGCCGACCCATGGTCGGCGAGCGCAGCGGGCCGTCCAGAATCAGACCAGTGCTTTCAACCGATACAGTGCTTCCAACGCCTGCCGCGGCGTCAGTTCATCCGGGTCCACCGCCGCCAAGGCATCCAGTGCGGCGGTGTTGTGGGCGGCAAACAATCCAAACTGCTGCGGCGCATCCAGCGCCTGCGGCGCAACGGCCGCCGACTGGGTTTCACCGCCGCGCTGTTCCAGTTCGGCCAGCCGGCGTCGTGCCTGCGCCACCGTTGCCCGCGGCAGCCCGGCCAGCGCGGCTACCTGCAGGCCGAAGCTGCGGTTGGCCGGGCCATCCTTCACTGCATGCATGAAGACCAGCCGCTCGCCGCCGTTCTGGTCGATGTGTTCCACCGCGTCCAGATGCACGTTGGCGATGCCGCTGCGGCCGCCTTCGTGCTGTTCGCCGGCCAGTGCGGTCAGCTCGAAATAGTGCGTGGCGAACAACGTGTAACAGCGGTTCTGCCACGCGAGGTGGCGCGCCACCGCATCGGCCAGCGCCAGGCCGTCGTAGGTCGACGTACCGCGACCGATTTCATCCATCAGTACCAGCGAATGCGCAGTGGCGTGGTGCAGGATGTAGCTGGTCTCGGCCATTTCCACCATGAACGTCGACTGCCCGCGCGCCAGGTCGTCGCCGGCGCCGATGCGGGTCAGGATGCGGTCGATCGGCCCGATGACCGCACGGCTGGCGGGCACGAAGCTGCCGATATGGGCCAGCAGCACGATCAACGCGTTCTGTCTCATATAAGTGGACTTGCCGCCCATGTTCGGGCCGGTGATCACCAGCATGCGACGGTCCGGGTGCAGGTCCAGGTCGTTCGGTTCGAACGGCTGGTCGCGCACCGCTTCCACCACCGGGTGGCGGCCGCGTTCGATCTTCAGGCAGGGCGCGGTCTCCAGCTCCGGCCGCGACCAGTCCAGCGCCTGCGCGCGTTCGGCGAAGCCGGCCAGCACATCCAGTTCGCTCAGCGCGCCGGCGCACTGCTTCAGCGGCTCCAGGCAGTCGCCCAGCGTGTCCAGCAGCTGCTCGTAAAGCTGCTTTTCGCGCGACAGGGAGCGGTCGCGCGCGGACAGCACCTTGTCTTCGAAACTCTTCAGTTCTTCGGTGATGTAGCGTTCGGCATTGGTCAGCGTCTGGCGGCGGGTGTAGTGCACCGGCGCGCGGTCGGACTGGCCCTTGCTGATTTCGATGTAATAGCCGTGGACGCGGTTGTAGCCGACCTTCAGCGTGGCGATGCCGCTGCTCTCGCGTTCGCGCTGTTCCAGGTCGATCAGGAACTGGTCGGCATGCGTGGACAGCCGGCGCAGCTCATCCAGTTCTTCATCGAAGCCATCGGCCAGTACACCGCCGTCGCTGAGCTTGAGCGGCGGCATGTCGGCGATGGCGCTGGCCAGCAGGCGCGCGCAGTCGTCGTGCTCGCCGAGCAGCTGGTGCAGCGCCTGCAGGCGCGGCGAATCCAGCGGACCGAGTACCTCGCGGACTGCCGGCAGCAGGCCCAGGCCGTCGCGCAGGGTGGAGAAATCGCGTGGGCGTGCGGAGCGCAGCGCCACGCGGGTCAGGATGCGTTCCAGGTCGCCCAGGCGGCGGAACTGTTCGCGGATATCCGCATCGGCGCCGCGGTCGATGAGTGTTTCCACCGCATGGTGGCGCTGCACCAGCACTTCGCGCAGGCGCAACGGACGGTGCAGCCAGCGTCGCAGCAGACGTCCGCCCATCGGGGTCACCGTGCTGTCCAGCACGCCGAGCAGGGTGTTGCGGGTATCGCCATCCACGCGCGTGTCCAGCTCCAGATGGCGGCGCGTGGCGGCATTCATCGCGATCGCTTCGCCCGCGTTTTCCATCGCGATGGACGTCAGGTGCGGCAGGCGCTGCTTCTGGGTCTCTTCGACGTAGCCCAGCAGCGCACCGGCGGCACCGGTGGCACGTGGTTTGTCATCGATGCCGAAGCCACTGAGGTCGTGCAGCTTGAAGAACGCGAGCAGCTGGCGGCGGCCACTGTCGGCGTCGAACAGCCACGGCGCGCGCAGGCGTACGCCCTTGCGCTGGCGCAGGAATTCCGGCCAGTTTTCTTCGTCGGGAACCAGCAGTTCGGCCGGCTCCAACCGTGCCAGTTCGGCTTCCAGCGCATCATCGTTGTCGACTTCATTGACCAGGAAGCGCCCGCCCGCCAGGTCTGCCCACGCCAGTCCATAGCCGGACCTGCTGCGCGAGAGCGCCATCAGCAGGGTGTCGCGGCGCTCGTCCAGCAGGGCTTCGTCAGTGACGGTGCCGGGGGTGACGATGCGCACCACCTTGCGTTCCACCAGGCCCTTGGCCAGGGCGGGGTCGCCGATCTGCTCGCAGATCGCCACCGATTCGCCTAGAGCCACCAGTCGGGCCAGGTAGCCTTCATAGGCATGCACGGGAACACCGGCCATCGGGATCGGGGCACCGCCGGAGCTGCCGCGCTGGGTCAGGGTGATGTCCAGCAGCCGTGCCGCCTTGCGTGCGTCGTCATAGAACAGCTCGTAGAAATCGCCCATGCGGAAGAACAGCAGCAGGTCCGGGAACTCGGACTTGGCGGCGAAGAACTGCTTCATGAGCGGGGTGTGCTCTGGCGCACTTCCGGATTTCTGCTGCTTTTCAATTTTTGACATATCAATCAATGCTTTAAGTAATCTGTTTGGCAGCAACTGCGGACGAGTAGGGGCATCTGTTCCCGTCTTCGGACAAGCGCCTGTAGCGCCAACGTAGCGCCCTAGGATAACGTCCAGCGAAACAGGGTCCACCCGGAGCTACACGATGAATAACAAGGCCTCTTGACGTCTGGCGCTCACGGCGACCATGGTCAAAGAGCAGCTGTCTTTCACGCGCGTGCCGGAGGTCAACGCCGAGGGCAAGATCGCCAAGTTTGCCCCGAATACGGATCAGAAGCGCTATGTGGTGTTCGACAGCACCGAAACGCGCCGCTTGGCTTTGGGGTGGCCGTGAATAAAACCGGGATGAGCTACATCTTGCAGCGGCGCATCGGTGCCCGTGTGCTCAAAGCGACGCTGGGGAACTGCCGGGACATCACGCTTGCCAAGGCCCGCGAAGACGCCAAGGTTGCTCTGGCTTCCATGCAAGCCAGTGGCAAGACGCCCGCCCAGGCCAAGCAAATCGACAAGGACGAGATCCGGGTAAGCCTGATGACGGTTGAGGCGTGCTTTGCGCTCTATCGCCGTCACCTGATCGAGCGGGCAAGGCCCGCCAAGGACAGCAGCCTCCGGGGGCTCGAATACGCCGAGAAGCGGCTTGGCCGGGCTGAGGTGGGTCTCTTGGGTCTGCCTATCGGTGACTTGGCCAACGAACAGCGGATCTTGGACGCGTTTGACGAAATCGCCAAGGGCAAGCGCCATCTGGCCGAGGGGACCAAGCGGGCGAATGCCACAACCACGGCGTTTGATAAGCCAACCGTCACCACCGCAGAACTGACTTTCCGTTGGGCCAGTCGCGCGGTGGGCTACTGCATGGATCGGGAAAAACGCATTGCTGCGAATGCGATTCTTGGTCGAGCTTGGCGCGTGGATGATCGTGGCATCCATGATCGTGCCCGCACGTAGGCTCAGGCACTGATGCTGCAGGTGTGCGTAGACCGCCTCAGGCATCTTGGCGGCCAGCCCGTGCGTCTCCAGCAACCGGGGGAAGTTGAGGACCGTAGTCTCATCAGGATGCGCTCCAGGCTGTTGATACCGGCGAACCGGCGCATCACCGCCGTGTCGTACAACGCTTCTTCCATCGGCGGATCGCTCAACGCGTACCACTGCTGCAGGAAATGGATGCGCAGCATGGTTGCCAGCGGACACGGCTGACGGCCGCGGCGGCCTGCAACCGGATAGTGCGGCTCGATCAGTGCCAGCAGTCGCTTCCAAGGCACCACCGGGTCCATGTCGTTGAGGAACAGCTCGCGGCGCGTCTTCTTGCGCTGGGCCAGGCCTTCGACGTCACCGAATGTCAGCCGCATGGAGGGGCCTTCAACGTTATCTGATGGAACTCAATCTTGCCGGCCAGCGGCCGGCACTACCATCGGATTTCGTGCAGATTTGTTCAGACCACCCTTGGAAGGAGTTTTGCTGGAAATGCAGAAGATCAATGTTGAGTTTGATGTTCCCGTGCTGATGAGAGACGGCACTATCCTAAGGGCAAACGTATCAACCCCGGCCGGTGATGGGCCCTATCCCGTCTTGGTCGAGCGCACCCCCTATGACAAGAATGCCCCGCTCGCGATGGGCTTCGAGGTTCTCGATGCGGCGCGCGCCGGCTATATCGTCGTTCGGTTGGACACTCGTGGCAGCGGGTCTTCGGACGGAGAGTGGTTGCCGTGGAAATACGAGCGAGAGGACGGCTACGACACTGTTGAATGGGCGTCATCGCTGCCGAAGAGTAACGGCAAAGTCGGCATGTTCGGTGGCAGCTACAACGGCAGCACCCAGTGGAGTTCGGCCATCGCTCGCGCACCTGGTCTGGCAGCGATCGCGCCGATGGTGACGTGGGCGGATCCGGAGGATGGGCTGCTGTTCCGTGGCGGGGCCACCGAGCTTGGCATTAACGCCTTCTGGAGTATTGGAATGGCGCTGAGTCACTTCCACAAGGTCTATCCCCCGGACGAGGCGTCCGCAAAGGCGAAAGCGGCATTTCCGCATTACGCCGGCCTCAATGAGAGCATCTGGGCACTGCCTTCCGCCGCGCAACCTTACTTCGTGGAACTGGGTATGCCGGACCTCGGCGTTGCACGCGCGTTCGAGGACCGATCGACAACGGACGACTCCCGGGTGGCCGGCCGCTACGACCAAATCATCGTGCCTTCACTCAATTTCGCGGGCTGGTACGACGTGTTCCAACAGGGTGCGCTGGACAATTACAGTGCGATGCGCGCACGCGGCGTCGTGACTCGACTCATCGTTGGGCCTTGGATGCACACTTCAACGATTTCCGCTGTCAGTAAGGGAGAGGTTGGTGAGGTCAACTTCGGCCCGTTGTCGCTCATGCCGGGCGGTGAACCAATCTCAAAGCTGCACTTCGATTGGTACGATCACTGGCTCAAGGGGTCTCCTGCGACCAGCGCACACGCCTCGGGCGTGCTGATTTTCGTCATGGGCGCGCACGAATGGAGAGCCGAACCAGACTGGCCGCTTGCGCGAGCGATCACCACGCCCCTCTATCTGGCGCCCGATTCGACACTGCGCTGGGAGCTGCCAGAACAGGAAGGCGGGGAGTCGAAATACGTCTACGACCCGGCCAACCCGGTGATCACACGCGGCGGTAACCTGTTCATGGATGCCGACTACCCCGCCGGGCCATTTGACCAGCGAGAGGTCGAGGGCCGTGACGACGTGCTGGTGTTCACGACGGAAGCGTTTGAGGGGAATACGGAGATCACCGGGCGAATCAGGGCAACTTTGTCTGCGGTCACCGACGGCCCCTCGACTGACTGGGTCGTCCGACTGTGTGAGGTCGACAACGCCGGTGTTTCCCGCAACATCGTCGACGGCATCACGCGAGTTCACAGCGAGCCGGGCAGGGTGGATGAGGTCAGTATCGATCTCTGGTCGACGTCGATTTTGATCAAAGCAGGGCACCGTCTTCGAGTGCACGTCACTTCAAGCAACTTCCCGCGCTGGGACCGGAACTTGAACACTGGCGAAAGAGAGGACAGGGGAGTCGCCATGCGTGTCGCCAAGCAGCGAATTCTGCACGACAGCCGTCACCCATCCCGGGTGGACCTGCCAATCAGTCCAGGTTGACCGCTGGGAGGCGCTAGTAGGCTTGACAGCTTGGAGGCGGCCCAGGAAAGGCTTGGAATTTTCCCCAAGAACGGTGAGCGGCGATCGTTGCCCTCAACCGGGAACTCAACGCCCCCTCGCGCTCAACTGCGCGGGGGAATGACGGTGGATTGCTTTTGGGTCTACCTATAGGTAGGATGGCATCCTCGCTTACGGTGATGCCGCTATGTTTGCCCAGCTTTCCCCCAAAAGTGCCGAGATCGTCGCGCACACACGGACGCTGCTTGAATCTGGCGGCTACAACAGCTTCAGCTATGCCGATATATCGGCGTTGGTGCAGATCAGCAAGGCGAGCATCCACCATCATTTTCCCAGCAAGGTGGATCTGGTGCGTGAGGTGGTGGCGCGCTATCGGGCCGAGGCATCTGAAGGGCTGGGACTGCTGGAACGGCAACTGGCCGATCCCCTCAAGGAACTGACCGCCTACGCGGATTACTGGTCAAGCTGCATCCGGGGAGGCAAGTCGTCCTTCTGCATTGCCGCGATGCTGGCAGCGGAGTTGCCGACCATTCCTCTGGAGGTCGCCAGCGAGGTGCGTGGCCATTTCGCAGATCTTGCGGCATGGCTTGCATCCACCCTGGAGCGTGGGGTGGCGAGCGGGCAGTTCCACCTGACGCAGAGTCCTGCGCTTGAAGCCCAGGTTTTCATGTCCTCGGTATACGGGGCCATGCTGGCCGCGCGAGGGCTTGATGATCCGGACGCATTCGAATCCGTGGTGCGGGCATCCATCGGTCGTCTTACGAGTGGCCACTGAGCCCCGTGTAAGTCGCTGCTCCGCCAGGTAAACGGACCACCGCATTCGTACACGCCGCTTCGGCATGGCCATGCAGCCTATCAACTAGTAGATATACAGTTATTTCCGCAGCCCAACATTCACTGGAAACCATCATGCAAGCAGCCAAGTCTCCCTCGTCCCCCACCGCCAATCAGTGGCTGGCAACCTATTACTTCCTCCGGGCAGGAGTCTCCTTGGCGTGGATCGCGCTGGTGGTGCTGCTGGGAAGGCACGATGCAACGCTCGGAGCGGTCCTGTTGGTGATCTACCCGGCATGGGACGCCTTGGCCAATTACGTTGATGCGCGGAGGAATGGCGGGTTGATCCGCAACTCGACGCAGACGCTCAACCTGGTGATCAGTGCCGTTGTCACCGTCGCCATCGGCTGGGCATTGACCATCAGCATGCCAGCCACCATCAAAGTATTCGGCACCTGGGCGATCCTGTCGGGCCTGCTCCAGCTGGCGACCGCAGTGCGCCGCTGGAGAACATCCAGCGGGCAATGGGTCATGATCCTCAGCGGCGCGCAGTCTGCCGCGGCCGGTGTCTTTTTCTTCAAGATGGCCGCAAGCGGCGCCGCTCTGGGCGTGGTCACGGTGGCGCCCTACGCGGCGCTGGGTGCGGTGTACTTCCTGATATCGGCGGTCTGGCTGGCGGTGAGGAATCGGCGGCAGCACGCCGGCTGACGAGCACGGCCGGACGATCCTGCGATGCTGTCAGGGCGGCCCGGCCAGCATCGCCGCCCGCCGCGCCCGATACACCTCCGGCGTCTGCGGTTTGATGAACACCGCTGTCAGCTCGGGATACTCGCGCTTCACCGCCTGCTCGATGCGGGTGATGCATTCCTCGATCTGCGGCGTGGTGCGGTCATCTTCGAACTCCGCACTGAGCATCGCCACCACTTGGTTGGGTCCCATCTGCATGGTGCTCAGGCCGTTGGCACGGCGCACGTCCGGATCGGCGTTGGCTACTTCGAGAATGCGTTCGGCCACGTGCGGGTGCGCCGCTTCGCCGACCAGCAGTCCCTTGGTTTCTCGGGCCAGCAGGAAGGCGGTGGCAGCCAGCACGGCGGCAATGCACAGCGACGCCACGCCATCCAGCACCGGCATGTCCAGCAACTGTGCGGCGAGCAGGCCGACCATCGCAAAGCCCAGGCCGAGCAGCGCCGCGCTGTCTTCCAGCAGCACGGTGAAAGTGGTGGGGTCCTTGCTGCGCCGGAAGGCTTCGAAGTACCCCATGCTGCCCTTGGAGGCGCGGAATTCGCGCAGCGCGATCCACCACGACGTGCCTTCGAACACCATCGAAACACCGAGCACGATGTAACTCACCAGGTGGTTGGTCGCCGGTTCCGGGTGCAGGATGTGCTGAACGCCCTGGTAGCCGGACACGATGGCACCGGCGGCGAACACCAGCAGGGCGACGATGAAACTCCAGAAGTACAGCTCGCGGCCATGGCCGAACGGATGCGTTGCATCGGGTTTGCGTTCGGCGCGGTGCAGGCCGTACAGCAACAGCAGCTCGTTGATGGTGTCGACCAGCGAATGCACGCCTTCGCTGACCATGGCCGAGCTGCCGGACAGGCCGGCGGCGATGAACTTGGCGATGGCGATGGCGAGGTTGCCGGCGAGTGCGGCGTAGACGACGAGACGGGAACCGGACGGCTTGGCCATGGCAGGGCAGACGGGTAGGGGGCTGTATCATCGGCAAACGGCCGTGCCGGCTGCGTGCAGGGCGCGGCGGGCCGTCCCGCGGCAGGAGTGGCATGGCATCATCACGGCCTTGTCCTGCCGTGTGATCGTCCATGAGAGTCGCCCTGCTATGCCTTGCCTTGTTGTTTGCGCCGCTGCTGCCGGCGCAGGCCGCGCCGCCCCGGCCACAGAACGGGGACCTGCTGTTCGTCACCGCCGCCACCACCGGCCTGAGCGGTGCGATCAATGATGCCACCGGCAAGCCAGGTACCCTGAGCTACGACCACGTCGCACTGATCGCACGCCAATCCGGCGGCGCGGTCGTGCTGCATGCTGATGACAAGGGATCGCGTGAGCAGACGCTGGACAGCTTCCTCGATGATGCCCGTGCCAAGCACCGCCACGTGGTGCTGTACCGCCTGAAGGGCGAGCAGCGTGCAGCCATCCCGGCGGCCATCGCCAAGGCGCGCACCCTGTTGGGCAAGCCCTACAACGACACCTACGTGCAGGATGAGGACAGCTACTACTGCTCGGATTTCATCGAACGTGCGTTCCGTGCACAGCAGGTATTCGCCACCCAGCCGATGAACTTCAAGAACCTGCAGACGGGAGAAGTCTCGCCGTACTGGGTGGAGTTCTACCGCAGCCGCGGCATGGACGTGCCACAGGGGGCGCCGGGCACCAACCCGAACGACATGTCCGCTGCGCCGGTGCTTGAGCGCATCGGGGAGCTGGAATGATGCGCCTTCTGGTATCGAGTTTGTTCGCCGTGCTGCTGGTGGGCGGTGCAAGCGCGGGTGAGCGCGCCCCTGCACAGCGCGGACACGGCCAACCGTACGAAATCATCGGGAGCCAGGTATGGGACGTGCCGGATCCCGCCTCCGGACGCGATTACCAGGTGTTCGTGCAGCTGCCTGCTTCGTATGAGAAGGAACCTGCGCGCCGCTACCCGGTGCTGTACGTCACCGATGCCGACTATGCCTTCCCGGTACTACGCCAGGTTGGCCGCCGGCTGGGCAGTTCGGTGCAGGAGTTCATCCTGGTTGGTGTGTCCTACGCAGTGGGTGAGGAAGGCATGCCGAGCCGCCGCCGCGACTACACGCCCACCGCCAACGGCGCAGACGGTGCGCCGGCCGATGCGGAGCATGGCGGCGGGGCGGCGCACGTCGCCTATCTGCGCGACCAGGTGCTGCCGTTCGTGGCCAGGCGCTTCCGCACTGATGAGACGCAGCGGCTGTTCCTGGGCCATTCCTACGGGGCACTGCTGGGCACGCAGATCCTGCTGAGCGAGCCGTCGCTGTTTGCCGGCTATGTGTTGGGCAGCCCGTCGTACTGGTTCGACCAGCACGTCATGGAGCGCATGGAACAGGCGTCCGCAGCAACCCTGAAGGACATGCCGGCGAAGGTATATTTCTACATCGGCGAGTACGAGGCGAAGCGGGTCGGTGATCTGCGTTACCTGCAGGACGATGACATGGTGGAGGACGCGCGGCGCATGGAGCGCACGCTGCGCAGCCGTGGCTATCCCTCGCTGGTGATGCGGTTGGATGTACTGAACGACGAGGACCACCTGAGCATCGCGCCACGTGGCTTCACGCTGGGCCTGCGCTATCTGCTGCCGGGCAAGTCCGCACCGTAGTGGCGACCTTGGTCGCCACCTGAGGCATCCGCCGAGCATGGCTCGGCGCTACCACGGCCAGCGCAGAGCCGCCGCGCAGGGCGCCATCACCCGTCACGCGGGCTGCAGGTGGATCTGCCGGTGGCTGGCGAAGATGTCCAGCACGATGTCGAAGTAGGTCTGGCCGTGGCCTTGCTGCAGGGCCCGCAGCTGTGCCTGCAGGGAGGCGCTGTTGAAGTGCCCTGGCTGGTCAAGCTTGTGCTGCAGCCAGGCAATGGTGGTTGCCACGCCGAGCGCGGCGCGGCTGGTTTCCATGTCCTGCCAGACCACCGTCACTGCCTTGTGGCCTTGCAGTGCGCCATAGCCGCCATACAGCAGGTCATCCAGCGCATCCAGGCTGTTGCCGAGCGCCCAGTCCTCGTCTGCCATGAACACGCGGTTGAGCTCGGCGTAGAGCGAGGGAATATCGAGAACAACGCTGCCGTGCAGCGTGAATTCGATGCTCATGCAACGCCCCGCGAGGGAGCGCGTTGACACTGTTGCCGCCACTTGTGCATTAGATTGCCCGCTTTCCTGGTCCTGGCGTCCGCAGTCTTGTCGACTTCCCCCTACCTGGGCAAGGCCCAACGCGGATTCCCCTTCACCGACGGGGATGCGGCCGATCGCGTGCGCGTCCATGATTGGCAGGCTACTTCGCTTGGCCATCCGGATGGCTGGCCACTCGCGCTGCGGCACGCCACCAGCCTGATGCTGGCCAGTCCGGAGAGCATGTACCTGGTGTGGGGTGATGAGCTGGTGTTCCTGTTCAACGATGCCTACAGCCCGATCCTGGGCCCGCGGCTGGAACAGGCGATGGGCGCGCCGCTGCGCACGCTGTGGGCTGATGCGTGGGACGCAGTGAGGGGGCCCATTGAACAGGCCCTGGCAGGAAGATCATCGCGATTCGACAACATGCCGGTACAGATGAACCGCCATGGAGCGGTGGAAGACACCTGGTGGACGTTCTCGTTCTCGCCGATCCTGCTTGAGGACGGCCGTGTCGGTGGGGTGTTCTGCGTGACCCGCGAAGTCACCCAGGCCATCGTGGCGCAGCAGCGGCTGGCCCATGAGAACGAGCGGCTGATCGCCCTGTTCGAGAAATCACCGATGTTCATGGCCTTCCTGAGTGGGCCGGAGCATCGGGTGGAGCTGGCCAATCCGCGATACGCCGAGATGGTCGGGCATCGGCCGGTGATCGGCCAGCGGCTGGCGGACGCGATCCCGGAAGCCATCGACCAGGGCTACCTGCCGCTGCTGGACCAGGTGTACCGCAGCGGGGAGACGTACATCGGCACGGAGGTGACCTATGACCCGCTCGCTGCCGATGGCAGCACGACCGAGCCACGCAAGCTGGACATCGTCTTCCAGCCGGTCAAGGACGAGGCGGGCCAGTCGATCGGCGTGTTCGTGCAGGGCCTGGATGTCACCTCGCAGGTGGCGTTGCAGCGCAGGCTCAGGCGCAGCGAGGCGCGGCATCGGCAGATCATGGACAGTGCGATGGACTACGCCATCTTCGCCATGGACCTGGAAGGGCGCATCACGCTGTGGAACGAAGGTGCACGGCATACGCTTGGCTGGACCGAAGCGGAGATGCTGGGGCAGACCCCCGAGCGCTTCTACCTGGAGAAGGATCGCCGGGCAGGCCGGTTCCAGCACGGGATGAAGGTGGCGCTGGCCGAAGGCGGGCTGTCCGGCGAGCGCCCCTTGCTGCGCAAGACCGGCGAAACCTTCTGGGCCCAGGGCGCATTGACCCTGCTGCGTGACGAGGAGGGCACCGCGATCGGCTTCGTCATCGTGCTGCGCGACCGCACCCTGGAGCGGGCTGCGATCGATGCCCTTGCCGCCAGCGAGCGGCGGCTCGGCGCGCTGGTCGCTGCCTCTTCGCAGGTGCTGTATGCGCTGTCGGCGGACTGGCGCGAGCGCCGGCAGATACTGCGCCAAGGCGATACCGCGCAACTGTTGCCGCCAGACTGGAACTGGCGGGAAGCCTTCGTACATCCTGATGACCGCGCCATGGTGGATTCCGCCATTGCCGAGGCGGACCGGAAAAAGAAGCCGTTCGAGATCCAGCACCGCACGCCGCTGCGCAACGGCAGCCATCGCTGGGTGCTGATGCGCGTGGTACCCATGTTGGACGCGGACGGGTCGGTCAGCGAATGGTTCGGCACGGCCACGGACATCACCGGGAAGCGCGAGGCCGAAGAGCGGCTGCAGCAGCTGACGGTCACCCTGGAAGAGCGCGTGCGCGAACGCAGTGCCGAGTTGTTGATGACCGAAGAAAAGCTGCGCCAGAGCCAGAAAATGGAAGCGGTCGGCCAGCTTACCGGCGGTATCGCGCATGATTTCAACAATCTGCTGACGTCGGTGTCGATGGGACTGGAACTGCTGGAAATGCGGGTCGCGCAGGGACGTATCGACGACCTGGGCCGCTACGTGGAAATGGCGCGTTCCGGTGCCGACCGCGCCGCGGCGCTGACCCAGAGACTGCTGGCGTTCTCGCGGCGGCAGACCCTGGCCCCCACCGGTGTGGTGGTGGAGCAGATGGTGCTCGGGATGATGGAGATCATCACCCGCTCGCTTGGGCCGTCGATCGCCATCAGCACCGCTTTCGACGATGGCGGTGCCACGGTGCAGGTCGATGGGCCCCAGCTGGAGAATGCGCTGTTGAACCTGTGCATCAATGCACGCGATGCCATGCCTGATGGCGGAACACTGGACATCAGCAGCCACGCCATCGAACTGGCCGGTACCGATGCAGCGGCGCTTGAACTTCCGCCTGGCCCCTATGTGCGCCTGTCAGTGCGCGACAGTGGCACGGGCATGGAAGCGGACGTTGTAGCCAAGGTGTTCGAGCCGTTCTTCACCACCAAGCCGATCGGCCAGGGCACCGGCCTCGGGCTGTCGATGATCTACGGATTCACGCGGCAGTCCGGTGGTCAGGTCCAGGTGGATTCCCGTCCCATGCAGGGCACCACGATGCATCTCTACCTGCCGCGGATGGCGGAGGGCATGCAGGCGCCGGCGGACCCAGCAGCGGCGGTGGCCGAGAACGATGTGCGACGCGGGCCGATGCGCACCGTGCTGCTGGTGGAAGACGAAACCGCGGTGCGCGTACTGGTCAGTGAGGTGCTGGTGTCGGCAGGCTATCGGGTGATCGAAGCCTCCGAGGGACCGCCTGCCTTGGACGTGTTGCGCTCGGTGGAGCCGATCGATCTTCTGCTGACCGACGTCGGGCTGACCGGACCCTTGAATGGCCGGCAGGTCGCCGACGCCGGCCGGCAATGTCGACCCGGCTTGCCGGTCATGTTCATCACCGGCTACGCGGCCAGTGCGGCGGTCGGCGCCGGGCACATGGAGGCAGGGATGGAAGTGCTGGCCAAGCCGTTTTCCGCGGCCGAGCTGGTGCGTCGCGCGGACACATTGCTGTCCCGCAGCGAAGACGCGCCTCGGTCGCCACGGCCCACCGCTGGCTGAACAGGGCGACCCACCTGCACAGTCCCTGCACGGGAATTCACCCGGGTTTGCCAACGTCAGGGGAAGACTGTCTGCATACACCCGGACCGTGAAGGAGTCCCCCCCGATGAAGATGTCCATCCCCCTTTTGTGCGCTGGCGCCCTGATGGCCGCATCCTCGGCGGTGTCCGCGCAGACCTACGGCCCGCGCGATGAAGGTCGTCGCTTCGACGACGGCAGCCGCGTGGTTTGCCGCAACGTGGAAGTGCAGCGCAACAGCAAGGATTCCAACCGCATCGCAGGTACCGCCACCGGCGCGGTGGTGGGTGGCCTGCTGGGCAACCAGATCGGTGGCGGCAACGGCAAGAAGCTCGCCACCGTCGCCGGCGCCGTGGCCGGCGGCGCGGCAGGCCGCAACATCCAGGGCCGTCACCAGCAGAAGACCGGGGATCGCGTGGTCGAGCGTCGCTGCGAGCGCGAGTACAGGTAAGACCGCTGACAGGCGCAACGCGACTGGCATAGCAGAAACAGGAGGGCGGCTTTGGCCGCCCTCCTGCGTTCGTGGCACGGCCGACGACCACGCGGGAGCGTAACCGCCTGCCGGCATCAGCTGCCCAGCACCCCGGCGAATTCATCCAACTGCTGCTGGCTGGTCGACCACGCCGTGACAAAGCGCACCGGTACCTCGTCAGCGCCCAGCGGCATTGACGGTGGCAGGCTGTCCGGGTACCAGTCGTAACACTGCACGTCGGCAGCGAGCAGGCGTTCCAGCAGCGTTCTGGGCATCACTACAAAGACTTCATTGGCCTGCACCGGCCAGGCCAGGCGGATGTCCGCATGCGCCTGCAGGGTGGTGGCGAGCACCTGGGCTGCGTGATTCGCCTGCGCGGCCAGTTCCAGCCAATGGTCGTCCTGCAGCCAGGCGGTGAACTGGGCGCCGAACAGGCGTCCCTTGGATACCAGCTGCCCCGCCCGCTTGCGCCGGTAATCGAATCCTTCTGCAAGTTCCGGCTTGAAGAAGACCACCGCCTCTGCCGCTAGTGCGCCGTCCTTGGACGCACCGAAGGACAGCACGTCGATGCCAGCGTGCACGGTCATTTCGGCAGGCGTGCAGCCCAGCGCCGCCACCGCGTTGGCCAGGCGTGCCCCATCCATGTGCACGCGCAGCCCGTGCTCATGGGCGAGGTCGGACAGCGCCTTCAGTTCGGCGGGCGTGTACACCAGGCCGTTCTCGGTGGCCTGTGCCAGCGATATTGCCGCCGGCTTGACGCTGTGCGGCCGCGCATCGGGCAGCCGCTTGAGCGTATCGCGCAGCGCCGCCGGGGTGATCTTGCCGCTGTCGGTGACGATCGGCAGCAGGCGCGCGCCACCGGTGAAGAACTCCGGTGCAGTGGATTCATCGCTGATCAGGTGCGCCTGCGCATGGCACAGGATGGCATTCCAGGGCTGCGCCACTGCAGAAAGGGCAAGGCAGTTGGCGGCGGTGCCGGTGGCCACGAAGAAGGCCTTCACGTCGTGCTCGAACACGCGCGCGATCGCCTGTTCGGCCTGGCGGGTCCACGCATCATTGCCATACGAGGCGGCGGTGCCCGAGGACGCCGCGATGAGTGCATCAAGGATACGTGGCGAAACGCCGGACTGGTTGTCACTGCCGAAATTCATGCAAGGCCCTTCACTGGATGACATTGGCAAAGCGTACCGCGTGCAACCCACCTGCGGCTTATGGATCTGATCCGTGCACCGTATGTGCAAGGGCGCGTGTGGCGCGCAACGACTCGATCACTGGCAGCGAACGTAAATTTACGTTTTTGGTTGCTCTAATGCGCACGACCGATCTGTCGGGATCGGCACACAACTCGTCACCCCGTCCAGCGCTGCCTGCCTGGCGCGTGCTCCCCCAGGATCCCCCTGCGCACCCGTTGCTGCCGGCCGGGAAGGTGCACGCCTTTGTCTGGCGCCGCACCTCGAAAGGAACACCCTGCATGTCCCCATCCGCTCCCCCGCGCCGCCGCCGCATGCCGACGCCCCTCCTGCTTCGGCGCGCGCTGCTTCCTTCGATGATCATGGGCATGGTGGGCACTGCGCAGGCGCAGGCGACGGCCACGGCATCGGAACCGTCCGTGCCGGTGGCTGCGCAGGAACTGGATTCGGTGCAGGTGCGCGGCGTGCGCGGCAGTGCGACCGGCGCGGTGGAGGCCAAGCAGGCCAAGGCGGAGATCAGCGATTCAGTCGTCGCTGAAGACATCGGCAAGCTGCCTGACAACAGCGTGGCCGCCGCACTGCAGCGGGTCACGGGTGTGCAGGTAGCGCGTGGCGGTGCGGAAGTCGGCACGGTGCTGGTACGCGGCCTGCCGGATGTAGTGACGACCTTCGACGGCCGCAACGTGTTCACCGCCAGCGGGCGCGGCATTGCCCTGCAGGACATTCCGGCCGACCTGCTGCAGAGCGTGGACGTCTACAAGACCGGCAGCGCGAAGTTCCTGGAAGGGGGCATCGGCGGCAGCATCGACGTGCACCTTCGCAAGCCGTTCGACCTGGACAAGGCCACCACGCTTGCCGGCAGCATCAGTGCCGTCCGCGGTGACCAGGCGGATGACACCAAGCCCAACGGCAGCCTGACCGCCGCACACAACTGGGACAGCGGACACGGGCGCATGGGCGTGCTGGGCAGCATCTCGCTGCAGCAGCGCCCCTCCCAGGAAAGCAACAGCTTCCATGGCACCTACGATCGTGTTGCCAATCCGGCTGATCCCTCCCAGGAGATCTTCGTGCCGTACAACGCCGGCGGGCTGGTGGCGAACAACACGCATAAGCGGCGCGCGGCCAACTTCACCTTCCAATGGGCGCCGACGGACAACAGCGAGGTCTATCTCGATACGTTCTATGTCAATTACGAGGGCCGCAACAACGTCAACTACTGGATGCCGTTCCCCGGCCTGGTGAACCCGGGCAACGTGGAGTCCGTGAGCCTTCGCCCCGGCAGCAACGTGATGGACGGCTTCGTCGCGCGCGACCTCTACACGCTGTCCAGCACGCAGGCACACAAGCAGACCTCCGATACCTTCCAGGCGGCGTTGGGCGGCAAATGGCACAACGACACCATCAGCCTGTCCACCGAACTGGCCTACACCTGGAGCACCAACAAACACCGTGCCATGACCCTGGACATGGGCATGGAGGCGCCGTTGATGCATATGCGCGATGCCGGTGGCGTGCCCGATACGTGGGTTACTCACGCCGATGGCTCGGCATACGATGTCACCCACCCGGCCAACTGGTACCTCAGCCAGTACTACGACAGCTGGGACGAGCAGAAAGGCGAGGAGTGGGCATGGCGCGGCGACAGCACCTTCCAGTTCGAAGCCGGGCCGTTCAGTTCACTCGATGCGGGGCTGCGGATCAGCCGTCGCACTGCTTCCAACCACGGTGGCGATCCGGGCGCGATGGACAACATCACCGGCAGCCGGGTGTACGCCAGCGATGTTGCGGGGCTGGCCGACGTATCACCCGGTGGCATGCTGGATGGCGCCCGCGCGTTCTCCACCGACCGCTGGGCGGTCGCCAACGCGGACTACCTGCTGCAGCAGACCGCGCAGCTGCGCCAGATCATGGGCCAGTCGCCGGACGCACCGGCCGAGCTGCCCTCGCTGTTCTTCGACAACCGCGAAGACAACTACGCCGCCTACCTGCAGCTCAACTGGGGCACTACGCTGGGCAGCATCCCGGTGGATGGCCGCATCGGGGTGCGCGCCACCCGGTTGGAATCCGAGCTCAGCGGCACGCGGACCCTCGATGGCGTGGACGTGCCCAGCCGGATAAAGACATCGCAGACGAAGTTCCTGCCCAATGCCAGCGCCAATTTCTCGCTGCGCGAAGACCTGATCCTGCGGCTGTCCGGTAGCCAGACCATCGCCCGCCCGAACTTCGCCGACCTCAATCCGCAGCTCAGCCTGTATGAGTCCACCGACAGCCTGCCGGCGCGTGGCAATGGCGGCAATCCGGAGCTGCAGGCGGTGGAGTCGAAAAACCTGGATGCCTCGCTGGAGTGGTATTTCCAGCCCGGCTCGTTGTTGTCGGCCGCCGTGTTCCATCGCAGGCTGGACGGCTACGTGCAGCGCTATGCCGATGATGAAGTGATCGGTGGCACCACGTATTCGATCACCCGCCCGCGCAATACGGGGGAAGGCACGCTGAAGGGATTCGAGGTGGGTTACAGCCAGTTCTACGACTTCCTGCCAGGTTGGCTGTCCGGCTTCGGCACCCAGCTCAACTACACCCGCATCAGCGCCGAAGCCGAATCGCCGACCGGACAGATGCAGCCGTTGACCAATGTGTCCCAGCATGCTTTCAACGCGGTGCTGATGTACCAGTACGACCGCTTCTCGGCCCGCTTGGCGTGGAATCGTCGTACCGACTATACGGCCAGTTTCAACAGTTCCGGTGACCAGCCCAGCGAGATCCGGCATGCCGACGAGGACTGGCTGGACGTAGCATTGAACTACGACGTCAACGAGCGCATCACCGTGTTCGCCGAGGCGACCAACCTGCTCGGCGGTTCGACCCGCAACTACTTCGGCAGTCCGGCCTTCCCGCGCGATTTCGCCTCGCCCGAGCGCACCTACACGGTGGGCGCGCGCTTCCGCCTGTGACTGCGGCTGAAGGGGCCAGTGTGTGCCGGGAGGGGAGACTCAGTCGTCGAGCCCGATCACGCCAGGCGCGAGCGGCACCCGCTTACCGTCCAGCAGGCCACGGCTCAGCCGGCCTTCTTCCATGAACAACAGTTCGCCGTTCTCGCCGTTCTTGATGCTGCTGTCGACTGCGATGACGCGATCGCCATGGAAGCTGCTCACGTGCGGCATCGAGGTGTGGCCTACCACGATGCGTTTCAGTCCGAGACCATCCAGCACCGCCTGCACGCCCTCCGTATCCAGGCGGCCATCGAAATAGCCGCGGTACCAGATCGGGCTGGTCTTGCCGTCGTACAGGGGGGCAGTGGCTGGGTCGGCCTTCACCTGCTCGCGCGGGAGGCCCAGCGAGGACCGGTAGGCGGCATTGGTCGCCGCCGGATCCAGCGCCAGCGCGAGTGCGTCCGGTGAGATGCCCCCGTGCAGGAACAGCGTATCGCCGATGCGCAGCAGGACCGGACGGGTGCGCAGCCATTGGCCGATCACCGAGTCAGGACCGTACAGCTGCGGGTAGCTGCGACCCAGCAGCTGCGCACTGCGCAGGTACTTCGGATTGACGTAGCGCAGGTCGTCGTACAGCACCATCGTTTCGTGGTTGCCCAGGACGAAGTGCACCGCGCCGCCTGCAGCGCTGGCTTGCTGCTGCAGGCCGTACAGCAGCCAGAAGGCCTCGGTCACCTTCGGCCCGCGATCAAACACATCGCCTGCCACGACCAGCGTGTCGGTACCCCGCGCCCAGCGGTCCTGCGCATCGATGATGCCGTTGGCGCGCAGCAGCTGCACAAGCAGGTCGTACTGCCCGTGGATGTCGGACAACACCACCACGCGCGGCACGGCAGGCAGTACATCCACCGCTGCGACCGCCCCGGGGGCGACGTCCACGGGGTGCGGATAACCACAGACCGGCGCGACGCGGGTGGCGGTCTGCTCGCGGGTGACCACCTTGTCATCGCATATCCAGCGCGCCTGCACCTGCTCGCCGTCACGCACGATGTAAGGACCATCGGCGTCGACGTGGGCGGCTGGCGCGGGGACTTCGCGCGCGCTGGATGCCGTGCTGGCAAGCAGGCCGGCAAGCAGCAGAAGGGGCGTGGTGCAATGGCTCATGGCGGGACATCCGGAGAGAATCGGGCAGGGCCGCGAAGGCCCCGCCCGTGATCCTACCCGTTGTGCGCAGGCCCGGTCAGAACTTCGCGCGGACGTTGAACAACACCCGCCGCGGCTCGCCCCAGTAACCGGAATTGAAGAAGCCGACGTTGCGGTAGTAGACCTTGTCCAGCACGTTGGTGACGGTTACTCCGAAGCTGACGTCGTCGGTGATGCGGTAGGCACCCATCAGGTCGAACAGCACATAGCCGCCCTGGTGGACCGCCCCTTCGGCGGTGACAGGTGTGCCATTGGCGTTGAAACGGCCGGTGGGAATCGGCTGGGTCTGGGAGATGTCGCTCTGCACGGTGAAACCACCGCCAACGGTCCAATCACCCAACCGGTAGGTGGTATTGAAGCGTGCCAGGTGCATCGGGCTGGTGGAGCCGAAGCGGCTCCCATCCGGATTGCTGCTGTAGGCATAGGTATAGCCGCCGGTCATGCTCCAGTGCTCGGTGATGGAGCCGGACACCTCGAACTCGCCGCCTTTCGTCTTGATGCCGGCACGCGCGATGTACGGTGTGCTGCCATCGGGCAGCTTTATGTCGCCGGCCGCCGGATCGATCTCCGATACGTTGTCCTGCTTCATGTAGAAGCCGTTGAGCGCGGCATACAGTCGGCCGCCGAAGAACTCGGCCTTCAGGCCGTACTCGTAGTTGCCGCCGGTGGTGGGGTCGAGCAACTGGTTGTTGACGTCGCGCCGCGCCGTGGCCTGGAACACATCCGAATAACTGGCGAACGCGCTGATGCTGGAGGTGAGGTCATGGATGACGCCCACGTACGGGGTGGCCATGTGCGCGCTGGTGCGTGCGGTCTGCCCGGTGAACACGCCTTCGACGTTGTAGCCGTCGGTGGTGGTTTCGTAGTCGGAGTAGCGCACGCCGGCGATGACCTTCAACGGGTCGATCGGGTTCAGGCGCACGGCGGCGTAGTAGCCGGTTTCGGTGGTGCGGGTGATGCTGGACGGGATGCCGGCATTGAAGGTGGTCGGCTTGCCGATGTTGCCGTCCCACGTGAAGATGCTGGGGAAGGCGGTGGTGCTGTAGGGGCGCGAGCTGATGCCGGCGCGGATCGTGTCCAGGTCGCGGTCGTAGTGGTTCACGCCGAGCACCAGTTCATGCTGGCGGCCGAACAGCTGGAATGGGCCGGAGGCGTAGAGATCGAAGGCGTCCTCGCGGGTTTCCGACACCGAGTAGGTGTCCGAAACGGAAAGGCCCAGGCCGGTGATCGGATCGGCAAAGCCGGTGCCACGCGTGGCGTTGTAGCTGTTGGAGCCGGCCAGCAGCAGCGAATCAGTATCGGTGGCACGGTGGTTGTAGGCGATGCGACCGCTCCAGCCCGCGGCCAGCTGCTGTTCCAGCGTGGCGAAGTAGTTGGTGCTTTCGCGGTTCCACTCGTTCCAGCGTGCCGCGGCGCTGTAGGAGCGCGACATCTTCGCGCGGCTGCCATCGCGGAAGAACAGCGGTGATGCGCTCCACGCGCCCCCATCGGACTCCGTCTTCAGATAGTCGATGCCGGCGCGCAGGCGGGTGTTGTCGGTCAGGTCGGCTTCGATCACGCCATACAGGCTGGGCGAGGTGTCCTGCTGGAAGCGCACCCAGCTTTCCTTGTCAGTGTAGGCGCCGACCACGCGCCCGCGAACGCGGCCGCCCTTGCTCAACGGACCGGACAAATCCAGTTCGGCGCGCTTGTAATCCCACGATCCGGCACTCAGGCTGGTGCTGGCCTGGAAGGTGTTGGTAGGACGCTTGCGCAACATGTTGACCGTGGCCGACGGATTGCCTGAACCGGTGACCAGGCCGCTGGCGCCGCGGACGATCTCGATGCGCTCGTACACCGAGGTATCACTGAGGATGGAGTTGCCGCCGGCGCCGGTGGTGTAGTTGGTGGGGACGCCATCGAACATGAAGTTGTTGATGGCGAAGCCGCGTGCGTTGAACAGCGTGCGGTTGCTGTCGTAGGACTGCACGGTGATGCCGGGGGTCTGCTGCAGCACCTCGGCAATGGTGATCAGGTTGAAGTCTTCGATGCGCTGGCGGGTGAACACGGTCAGCGACTGCGGCGTCTCACGCAGGGTCAGCGGCAGCTTGGTGGCGGTGTTGGTGCCATATACCTGGTAGCCCTCGGTGCGCTGGGTGACCATCACGCGGTCCAGTTCGGTGGCCTCGGGCACGTCGTTCACGGCGGCTGTGGGCGTGGACTGGGCGGAGGCCAGCGGGGCGGCAAGCAGCCAGCCAGCGGCCAGGGACACGGCAAGGACATGCCGGCGCGGGGCGCCAGGGGACAGCGTTTTCATCAGCGGGATCTCGGTATCAGGAGCGGGAAGACGGGCGTGGTGCCGGCATGGCCGGGTGGCGGAAGCTGAGCCAGAGCACCATCGCTCCGGCAGCGGCGGCGAGTACGCCGCACCAGCCGACCACGCCCCACGCAATGCCCCAGGCGCCGATGCTGGCCGCCAGGCTGGCGGCGAGGCTGCCGCATCCCAGCAACCGCAGCAGGCGTCGGCGCGCCGCTGCAGGCGGGTACCCGGCAACATCGCGGTGATGGCGCTCCATCGCCAAGGCCAGGCAGGCAAAGGCGAGGGTGGCCAGCAGCAGGGCGAGTACGCTCATGTGCCGGCCCCGGCGGTCGATGAGGTGCGTTGCGTGCGCGGCTTGCGCGCGCTGGGCACGAAGCGATGGACTTTGCGCGCGCTCCACAGCAGGCCGCCGCCGATCAGCAGCAGGCCGATGTCGATGCCGGCCTTGGCGCCGTCGCCGCCGGCCAGTGCACTGAACAAGCCGCCGTGCCAGGCGACCATGTTGTAGAGCGGCAGGCCCGATGCCAGCACGCCTGCCAGTGCGAGCTGTTCCACCCAGCCGCGGCGTGGCAGGCGCAGCATCGCGTGCAGCAGGCACGCCGCCCATGCATGGAAGAACACGCGGACTTCGGCATCGCTGCGGTTGGCGAGGTCCAGCGGCAGCAGCCGATTGCCCCACAGGAAGGCCAGCATCGCCACCGGCAGGCCGACCACGAAGCCGATGTTGAGGCGTTCGACAATGCGGAAACCCAGGTGCGGGCGCGCCGGGTCGGGCAATTGGGCGCGGCGCTTGACCGTCCACAGCACCAGCCCGGTGGCCACCATCAGCGTGCCGGCGATGCCCGACAGGAAGAACAGCCAGCGCATCGCAACGGGCGCGAACCGCGCCGCGTGCAGGCCGATCATGCCGTCGCGGGTGACCACCACTGCCGACCTCGCGCCGACCTCGTCCACCAGGCTGCCGCTCGCATCGAAAGTGAGTGTCTGGTCGGCATCGGCAATGCGGTCACCCGATTGCCGGCGCACGCTGATGCGCATCGCCGCGTCTGCGGGGTGTTCCACCTGGACCGAGCCGCCGCGGCCATCGCCCCACTGCAGTTCGGCGCGGTGCAGCACGTCCTTCAGGTCTGGCGGGGTGGCGGCGACGTGGCGAGGCTCGACCTTCGCCGCGCGAGGGAACAGCTCGGCGAAGAACGCATCGCGGCCGCCGCTGAAGTTGGCATCCACCGCCCACGGCATGTACAGCGTCATCAGGGTGATCAGGCCGGTATAGGTGATCATCAGATGGAAGGGCAGGGACAGCACGGCCAGCGCATTGTGACCGTCCAGCCAGCTGCGTTGCCCCTTGCCACGGCGCAGGGTGAAGAAGTCGGTGAAGATCTTCTTGTGGGTGATCACCCCGCTGACGATGGCCACCAGCATGAACATCGTGCAGAAGCAGACGAACCAGCGCGCCCACAGCACCGGCACGTAGTGCAGGTCGAAATGCAGCCGATAGAAAAAATCGCCACCGCGGGTTTCGCGGACCTGGACCGGATTGCCCTGGGCGTCCAACGTGGCCTGGTAGGGATTGCGCTGGCCACGCCGGCGCTCGGCCGCGCCCGGCGGCTGCCAGCTGACCGTGGTGGCGCTGCTGCGGTGGCCGGGTAGTTCGATGGACCAGCGCTGGGCGTCCGGCGCGGTGCGGGCCAGGAAGCGCTGCGCCTGTTCCAGCGCGACCGGCGCGGTGGCAGGCAGCCCGGTTTCCGGCTGCATCCAGCGCGTCAGTTCAACGCGCCAGTAAGCAGCGGTGCCGGCGATGAAGATCAGGAACAGTACCCAGCCGACCAGCAGGCCGGACCAGGTGTGCAGCACCGATTGCGATTGGCGGATGCCGGCCAGGCTCATGCCGAGCCTCCGCGCAGCAGCCAGGCGATGGTCAGCCCGAGCGCCCCCGCCATCAGCAGCCCCAGTGCGGCACGTGCGGTGCTGCGCGCGGCGAACGCCCAGATTGCCGCTGCGGTGTAGACGAGAAAGGAGAGCATGGTGGCGATCAGCGCGGTGTCCGCCGCACCGCCCGGTAACAGACGCGCCAAGCCCGCCGCCCACGTTGCTGCGACTGCGTAGCCGCCGAGCAGGGCCAGGCCACCGCGTGCCCACAGCACCCCATGGCCAGCGCCGCGCGCGTTGCGCTTGGCCGGTGCGCGGGCAGGCGGAAGGGAACAGGAGGATGTCGACATTCTGAAGATGAATGAGAACCGTGTGCAATTGCGAGCAGATGCTATTTGAGTGCAACGGTGCTGTCGACCCCTCGATCGGGGGATGCGCTTCAGCCCGGGTCGAGCTTGAGCACCACGGTGTCGGCGGCCTCCAGCACGCGACCTCGCGGCGTGCGGGGTTGCATGTACGGCAGTTCACGGCCGCTGCTGCGCTCCACCAGTCGCGAGTGCGGCTCGCCCGGAGTGAAGCGCTGCGCCTGGCCCCACTGCCGCAACGCAACCACGACCGGAAACAGCGCAGTGCCCGCCTCGGTGAGCACGTACTGCTGGTAAGAGGTGCCATCGGCGGCCGGCTGCAGTGCCAGCACGCCGCCGTCGACAAGGCGGCGCAGACGCTCGCTGAGGATGTTGCGGGCCACCCCCAGGCTGCGTTGGAAGTCGCTGAAGCGGTGCACGCCATCGAAGGCGTCGCGGACGATCAGAAGGATCCAGCGGTCGCCGAGCAGCTCGGTGGCGCGGGCCACGGGGCAGGGGGAGAAACTGGGCATGGTCGGCTCGGCGATGGATTCTGGTTGCATTTTAAAACCAAACTACCTACGGTGCGAGCAGTTGCAATTTGAAACTGGTCCATGAAGAAGTTTACCCCCTCCCCGGTTGTCGACCCCAGGCTGTTCCTGCTTGCCACTGCGGCCGGCGCCAGCGTTGCCAATGTCTACTACGCACAGCCACTGCTGGAGCGCCTGGCCGATGCCTTCCAGATGGATGCCGCGATGGCCGGAATGGTGGTGGCGGCCACCCAGGTGGGCAGCGTGCTGGCGCTGTTGATCCTGCTGCCGCTCGCTGATCGGCGTGAACGCCGAGGCTTGCTGCTGTTGCAGTTCGGTCTGCTGGCGTTGTCGCTGCTATGGCTGGCCGCCGCGCGCGGCAGCGTGTCCCTGCTGCTCGGCATGCTGCTGGTGGGCCTGTTCGGGACGGCCTGCACGCAGGCCTTGATCACCTGCACGGCGGCGATGGCCACGCCAGCGGTACGCGGCCGCCACGTCGGCACCGTGCAGGGCGGTGTATTCGCTGGCCTGCTGTTGGCACGCGTGGTGTCCGGGACGGTAGCCGCCGGGCTGGGATGGCGCGCGGTGTACGCCGGTTCGGCGGTGCTTATTGCTGCGCTGGGGATGCTGCTGTGGCGGTGCTTGCCGCCGATGCCGGTAGCGCAGGGGCGAGTCCATCAACGCGGCGTCATGGCGTCGATGTGGCGCTTGCTGTGCGCGGATGCGACGCTGCGCGAACGGGGCGTGCTGGCGTTGCTGCTGTTCGCCGGCCTCAACCTGTTCTGGAGTGCGGGGTCGCTTGCGCTGTCGGCACCGCCGTTGGCCTGGTCCACGACGGGTATCGGCGCGCTGGGCCTGGCCGGGCTGGCGGGCGCCTTGCTGGCGGGGCGGGTGGGCCGCTGGATGGACCACGGTCATGGGCGCGCGGTGAGCGCTGCGGCCTTGTTGCTGATGCTGCTGGCATGGCTGCCGCTGCTGCAGCTGCCCACTTCACTGGGGTGGTTGCTGCTGGGCATCGTGTTGCTGGACCTCGGCGGCCAGGCCTTGCATGTGAGCAACCAGGCGCTGGTGCTGCGGGCAGCGGAGCCCGTGCACGGGCAGCTGATCGCGCTGTACATGCTGTTTTATGCGGTGGGCAGCGGCATGGGGGCGGCGGCTGGGCCCGCGCTGCAGGCGCACGTGGGGTGGACGGGAGTCTGCAGCGCAGGCGCGGGCGTTGCGCTGCTGGCCTGCCTCTGGTGGGGCGCGGCGCGCTGGCACAGGGCCGCCGCGGTGCGCTGCAGATGACCGCATCGAGGGCGATGTTATAACCGGTGTGATGGTATCCCCTGCACGTGGGGCGTAGCCTGCCGGCAACACACAGGAGACCCTGATGGGCCACGACCACAACCATCTTCCCGCTGAAATCCGCCACGAAAAGCCGCTGTGGTGGGCACTGGGCCTGACCGCCGCGTTCCTGCTGGTGGAAATCATCGGCGCGTTCGTGACCAACAGCCTGGCGCTGCTGTCCGATGCGGCGCACATGGCCACCGACACCCTGGCTTTGATGATCGCGCTGGTCGCGGTACGGCTGAGCCGGCGTCCCCCCGATGCCCGCCGTACCTACGGCTACGCGCGGCTGGAAGCGCTGGGTGCGATGTTCAATGGTGCCATGTTGTTCGTGGTGGCCGGCTACATCCTGTGGGAGGCCATCGCCCGGTTCCGCCAGCCGCAGGAGATTGCTTCCACCGGCATGCTGGTGATCGCCGCGGTGGGCCTGGCAGTGAACCTGGTCTCGATGCGCCTGCTCAAGGCCGGCAGCGGCGAGAGCCTGAACGTCAAAGGCGCCTACCTCGAAGTCTGGGCGGACATGCTGGGATCTGTAGCGGTGATCATCGGCGCGCTGCTGATCCGCTGGACCGGCTGGAAGGTGATCGATCCGATCCTGGCGGTGCTGATCGGCCTGTGGGTGCTGCCGCGGACCTGGGTGCTGATGCGTGAAGCGATCAACGTGCTGCTGGAAGGCGTGCCGAAAGGCGTCGTGCTGGCCGATGTGCGCAGCAGCCTGTGCAACCACGGCGCGGTGGTGGACGTGCACGACCTGCACGTATGGGCTCTGGCCTCCAGCACGCCGGCGTTGAGCGCCCACGTGGTGCTGCGCGAAGGCGCCGATGCGGACCAGGTGCGGCGCGAGCTGGCCGACGCGCTGCACGAGCGCCACGACATCGACCATGTGACCCTGCAACTGGAAGCCGAGCATTGTGGCGATGCCTGCGCGGTGGGACCGGCGCCGACGGCTCACGAGCACGGGCCCGGCCACGACCGTCACGGCCATCATGGCCATGTCCACCACTGAGCCGGCGCCCGGCGTTCTTTCACCGTCTACAATGGCCGCCTGCCTTCCCGACGTTGGAGACCCTGCAGTGACTCGTAAACTCGTACTGTTGCGCCACGGCCAGAGCCAGTGGAACCTGGACAACCGCTTCACCGGTTGGGTCGACGTGGAGCTGACCGACAAGGGGCGCCAGGAAGCGGCTGCCGCCGGTCGCCTGATGCGCGAAGAAGGCCTGCAGTTCGACGTGGCCCATACCTCCGTGCTCAAGCGTGCCATCCACACCCTGCAGGGTGCGCTGGCCGAAATGGACCAGGATTGGCTGCCGGTCAGCAAGAGCTGGCGCTTGAACGAACGCCATTACGGCGGCCTGCAGGGCCTGGACAAGGCGGAAACCGCGGCCAAGCATGGCGAGGAACAGGTCAAGATCTGGCGCCGTTCCTACGACATCCCGCCGCCGACGATGGACATCGAGGATCCGGGCCATCCGCTGCACGACCGCCGCTATGCCACGCTGGACCGCAACGCGCTGCCGGGTACCGAATCGCTGGCCACCACGCTGGACCGCGTGCTGCCGTACTGGTTCGATTCGATCGCCCCGCAGTTGAAGGACGGCAAGACCGTGCTGGTCACCGCGCATGGCAACTCGCTGCGTGCGCTGTACAAGTACCTCAACAACGTCTCGCGCGAGCAGATCCTGGAACTGAACATTCCGACCGGCATCCCGCTGCTGTTCGAGCTCAACGATGACCTGACGGTGCAGTCGTTCCGTTACCTGGGCGACCCGGAAGCCGCGCGCAAGGCCGCCGAAGCGGTGGCCAACCAGGGCAAGGCGAAGTAACCCCTATACCACGATGCCCAGCGCCTCATCGGCCTGGGCATCGTCGTAATCGGGTTGCCAGGCGAAGCGGTGTTCCTTGTCCGGCAGGAACATGACCACGGCCTGCAGGGGCTGCCCGCCGCGGTGACGCACCGCCATGCCGAGGTAGTCGTCATGGCAGTCCTCGCGCACCGCGCGGAAGATGACCTTGTACCCGCCATCGAGCACATCGGCATCCTCCACGCCGGTATGGATCTGGTGGCCGCCGGCCAGCAGTTGCGCGCACTCGCTCAGCAGCGCGTGCGCCTTGGAACGCTGGAGCCCGAACACCATCACTTCCGGCGCGTCATACGTCGCCTGGAAGCCTATCGAATAGGAGAAGCCGGTTTCGCCATCCGGTCCGGGCAGGATGTGCAGGCAATGCCAGCCGTGCGCACGGATATCGTCGGCCACTCTGCGATCCTGGGGTCTATCCGCTGTTGTCATGTGAAAGCCTGCCCGTTGATCGTGAAGGACGACCGCCAGTGTCACACGTGTGGCGGTCATGCGCGCGGCGTGACCTTTGGCGGTCCCCTGGGCCCCATGTCCGGGCTACCCTCGGGGATTACCTGTCGGAGAGTCCCATGAAGTTGCGCACCCTGGCCCCGTTGGGCCTGACCGTTGCCATCGCCGCCTCGCTGGCGGCCTGCGGCAAGACCGAAACCGCGCCCGCCGCCACTGCCGATGCGGCCAAGCCGGCCTTCGACCAGTCGCTGATCAAGACGCCGCTGATCTCGCTCGACAGCGCCGACCTGGATACTGCCATCTCGGCCTGTACCGACCTCAATGCCTTCGTCAACCAGAAGTGGCTGAGCGCCAACCCGGTGCCGGGCGACCAGACCACGTGGGGCAGCTTCGAGATCCTGCGCGAGCGCTCGCTGGAAGTGCAGCATGCACTGGTCCAGCAGGCCGCAGCCAGCGAGGCCAAGGCCGGCAGCGTGGAAGCCAAGATCGGTGACATCTGGAAGACCGGCAGCGACGAGGCGAAGATCGAAGCCGCCGGACTGGCGCCGCTGCAGCCGCAGCTGGACAAGATCGCCGCGCTGGGCGACACCGCCGCGATCACCCAGTACCTGCGCGACAGCCAGGCACAGGGGCAGGGCGTGCTGTTCTCGCTGTTCGCCAACGCGGATTACAAGGACTCGGCCAACGTCATCGCCTATGTCGGCCAGGGTGGCCTGGGGCTGCCGGAGAAGGGCTACTACTTCGATGCATCGCAGGCGAAGATCCGCGATGCCTACGTGGCCTACATTGCCCAGGTGTTGACCCTGTCCGGCGTGGACGCCGCGCAGGCGGCCGACCAGGCCAAGGCCGTGCTGGCCTTCGAAACCCGCCTGGCCAACGCCTCGCTGTCGCGCATCGAAATGCGTGATCCGTCCAAGCGCTACAACCCGGTCAGCGCCGCCGATGCGGACAAGCTGACGCCGAACTTCAGCTGGACCGCGCTGTTCGACACCCTGAAGGTGCCGGCCGCGCAGAAGTTCTCGCTGGCCCAGCCGCAGTTCTTCACCGAAGTGGACAAGATGCTGGCCGACGTACCGGCCGCCACCTGGCAGGCGTACCTGCGCTTCCACACCATCGACGATGCTGCGCCGTACCTGAGCAGCAACGTGGAAAAGGCCAACTTCGATTTCTACGGCAAGACCCTGCGCGGCCAGCAGGAGATGCAGCCGCGCTGGAAGCGCGTGCTGGATTCGGTCAACACCGGCATGGGAGAAGCGCTCGGCCAGCTGTACGTGGATGCGGTGTTCCCGGCCGAAAGCAAGGAGCAGATGCAGCACCTGGTGGAGAACTTGTCCGAAGCGCTCAAGGCCCGCCTGGAGAAGCTGGAGTGGATGGGCGAAGACACCCGCAAGAAGGCGCTGGAGAAGTGGGCCAGCTTCACCCCAAAGATCGGCTACCCGGACAAGTGGCGTGACTGGTCGGGCCTGCAGACCAACGGCGACAGCTTCCTGGGCAACATGCAGGCCGCGCGTGCGTACAACTACCGTTACATGCTGGACAAGATCGGCAAGCCGGTGGACAAGACCGAGTGGGGCATGACCCCGCAGACCGTCAACGCGTACTACAACGCTACCAAGAACGAGATCGTGTTCCCGGCGGCGATCCTGCAGGCACCGTTCTTCGACGCCAAGGCCGATCCGGCGCTGAACTACGGCGGCATCGGTGCGGTGATCGGCCACGAAATGATGCACGGCTACGACGATTCGGGCAGCCAGTTCGCCGCCAACGGCAACTTCGACAACTGGTGGACCGACGCGGACCGCAGTGCCTTCACCCAGCGTACCGACCAGCTGGTGGCGCAGTTCGATGGCTACGAGGCGGTGCCGGGCGTCAACGTCAAGGGCAAGCTGACCCTGGGCGAGAACATCGGCGACCTGGGTGGACTGACCGTGGCCTATGACGCGCTGCAGATGGCGCTGAAGGAAGATCCTTCGAAGAATGTACCGGTGGACGGCTACACGCAGGACCAGCGTTTCTTCATGAACTGGGCTACGGTGTGGCGCCGCAACTTCACCGATGGCGAGCTGCGCGTACGCCTGAACACCGATCCGCATGCGCCGGCGAACTTCCGTGCCAACGGTGCGCCGTCGAACATGCCGGCGTTCGCGGCGGCGTTCGAGTGCAAGGCCGGCCAGCCGATGGTGCGCGCCGACGACAAGCGCGTGGTCATCTGGTGATCATGCGCTGCTGTTGAAGCATGAAAAACCCGGCGCAAGCCGGGTTTTTCTTTGGCCGTGGTAGCGCCGGTAGTGACGACCGCTGGTCGTCAGGCTCCTGCTCTGGTGGGTGACGACCGATGGTCGTCACGCGGGTGCTGCCTTGCCGCTGCGCTCGCCGAGCATGGCTCGGCGCTACCACTCCGGCGAGGTCACCTGACGGTGCCGGGTCAGCCCGGCGCCAGCGTCGTCAACAGCGCCTTGGCCGCATTGAAGCGGTCTTCCGGCAGCGGCAGTGGATGCTTGATCCGCAGTTTGTCCGGGCCGTCCATGCTGTACAGATTCGACTGCTTCTGGATCAGCTGGATCACCGACATCGGATCGATATTCGGCTTGGCCTCGAACACGATGCGGCCGCCGGCCTCGCCGAGGTCCAGCTTGCGGATGCCCAGCTCGTTGGCCTGCAGCTTCAGTTCGGCGATGGCGAACAGGTGCTTGGCCGCATCCGGCAACAGGCCGAAGCGGTCGATCATCTCCACCTGCAGCTCGCGCAGTGCCGCACTGTCGCGCGCGCTGGAAATGCGCTTGTACAGGGTCAGCCGGGTATGCACGTCGGGCAGGTAATCGTTGGGGATCAGCGAGGGCACATGCAGTTCCACTTCGGCCCCACGGGCTTCCTCGCCGGCATCCAGGTCGGGCAGCTTGCCCAGCCGGATGCTGCGCACCGCACGTTCCAGCAGTTCGGTGTACAGGCTGAAGCCCACTTCGGCCATCTGTCCACTCTGGTCTTCGCCCAGCAGTTCGCCGGCGCCGCGGATCTCCAGGTCGTGGGTGGCCAGTGTGAAGCCGGCGCCCAGCTCGTCCATCGAGGCGATGGCTTCCAGGCGCTTCTCCGCATCCGGTGTGATCGAGCGGCGGTCCGGCACCACCAGGTAGGCGTAGGCACGATGGTGCGAGCGCCCCACGCGGCCGCGCAGCTGGTGCAGCTGGGCCAGGCCGAAACGGTCGGCGCGGTTGATGATGATGGTGTTGGCGTTGGGGATGTCGATGCCCGATTCGATGATCGTGGTCGACAGCAGCACATTGAAGCGCTGCTTCTGGAACTCCAGCATCACCCGTTCCAGCTCGCGCTCGGGCATCTGTCCGTGGGCGATGCCGATGCGGGCTTCGGGTACCAGCTCGGACAGCTCACGCTGCATGCGGCCGATGCTTTCCACGTCGTTGTGCAGGAAGTACAGCTGGCCGCCGCGGGCCAGTTCGCGCTGGAAGGCTTCGCGCAGCAGCGCATCGTCCCATTGGCTGATGAAGGTCTGCACCGCCAGGCGGTTCGGCGGCGGAGTGGCGATGATCGACAGGTCGCGCAGCCCGGCCATGGCCATGTTGAGCGTTCGCGGAATAGGCGTGGCGGTCAGGGTCAGCAGGTGCACGTTGGCACGCATCGCCTTCAATGCTTCCTTCTGGCGCACGCCGAAGCGCTGTTCCTCGTCGACCACGACCAGCCCGAGGTCCTTGAACTTCACGTCCGGCTGCAGCAGCCGGTGGGTACCGATGATGACGTCGATGGTGCCGTCGGCGACCTTCTCCAGTTCGGCCTTGATCTCCTTGGTGGACTTGAAGCGCGACAGCACTTCCACCTTCATCGGGTAATCGGCGAAGCGGTCGCGGAAGTTGCGGTAATGCTGTTCGGCCAGCAGCGTGGTCGGCACCAGCACGGCGACCTGCTTGCCGGCGCTGGCCGCAGCGAACGCCGCGCGAACGGCCACTTCTGTCTTGCCGAAGCCGACGTCACCACAGACCACGCGGTCCATCGGCTGGCTGCTGGCAAGATCGCGCAGGGTCGCGTCGATGGCGGCCAACTGATCCTGGGTTTCCTCGAACGGGAAGCCAGCGGCGAACGGTTCGTACATCGCGCGGTCCACATCCAGCGCCAGCCCGGCGCGGGCGCGGCGGCGCGCCTGGATCTCCAGCAGCTCGGCGGCTACGTCGCGGACTTTCTCGGCGGCCTTGCGCTTGGCCTTGGTCCATTGTTCGCCGCCCAGCGAATGCAGCGGGGCGGTTTCCGCCGATGCGCCGGAATAACGGCTGATCAAGTGCAGCTGGGCCACCGGCACGTACAGCCGGTCGCCCTTGGCGTATTCGATTTCCAGGAACTCGCCGGGCATGCCGCCGACGTCCATCGCGATCAGTCCGCGGTAACGGCCTACGCCATGGTCTTCATGGACGATCGGCGCGCCTTCGGTCAGTTCGCCGAGGTCGCGGATGATCGCCTCGGGCTCGCGACCGGCACGACGCGAGCGCCGCTGGTGCGCTGCGCGTTCGGGGAACAGCTGGCGCTCGGTCAGCACGGCGATGCGTGGATCGTCCAGCGCGAAGCCGTCTTCCAGCGGTGCAACGGTGATCGCAAAGCGCTCGCTGCCGGCCAGGAAGGTCGGCAGGTCGGCCACCACCGGCGGACGCAGGGAGGCGGCCTGCAGGACTTCCAGCAACGCCTCGCGGCGACCGGCGGTATCGGAGGCGATCAGCACGCGGCCGGGATACTGCTCGATGAAGGTGGCCAGCGCCTGGCCTGCGACGGCATCACGCGCAGCGACCGGCAGCGGCGGCAGCGCAGTGTCACCCAGCGCGTGGGCCTGCTCGATGCGCGCATGGCCGGGCGGCCACACTTCCACGCGGGGCAGGTCGTTGAGCTTTTCGCGCAGCAGTTCAGGCGACAGGTACAACTGCCCCGGCGGCAGCAGCGGGCGTTCGACGTCGTGCCGGCGCTGTTCGTAGCGCTGGCCGGTCTGCGCCCAGAACGCCGCTGCGGCTTCGCCGACGCCGGCGGCGATCACCGGCAGCACGTCGGTGGAGAAGTAATCGAACAGCGTCGCGGTGTGGTCGAAGAACAGCGGCAGGTAGTACTCGATGCCCGCCGGTGCGAGTCGGGATTTCAGGTCCTGGTACAGCGAACTGCGGCGCGTGTCGACATCGAAGCGTTCGCGCAGGGCGTCCATCACCCGCGAGATGCTGGCATCGTCCATTGGCACTTCGCGACCGGGCAGCATGTGCACGGCCTGGACCTTTTCCAGCGAACGCTGGGTCTCCGGGTCGAAGGCGCGGATGGTGTCGATGTCCTGGTCCAGCAGTTCCACGCGCAGCGGTTCGCTGGCACCCATCGGGTACACATCCAACAGGCCGCCGCGCACGGCGAAATCACCCGGATCCATCACCTGCGGCACGTTGCGGTAGCCGGCGCTTTCCAGCCGCCGCTTTTCCGCATCCAGGTCCAGCCGCTGGCCGACTTCCAGATCGAAACTGCCGCCGATCACATACTGTTTCGGCGCCAGCTGCTGCATCAGGGTCTGCACCGGAACGACCACCAACCCACGCTTCAGCCCGGGCAGGCGATGCAGGGCGGACAGGCGTTGGGAAATGATGTCCGGGTGCGGACTGAAGCGATCGTAGGGCAGGGTTTCCCAGTCCGGGAACGCCACCACCGGCAGCGACGGATCATCGCCGAGCAGCGTGCGCAGATCCGATTCGATCTGGTTGGCGCCGTGGTTGTCCGGCGCGACGACCAGCACCGGGCCATCGTGTGCCTGCGCCGCACGGGCGAGGTACCAGGCCAGCGCGGTGGGCGAGCTGGGAGCGCGCCACCAGGCGCGGAGCTGGCCCGGACGGGGCAGCGGCGGAACGGGATAGGGAGAGCGCGACATTGGCCGCAGATTCTACCAGAGCCGCCTGTGCAGGCCCGGACAACGCCACGTCAAGCAGGGGGAGCACTGACCCACATCGGTAATGGGTAGCGCCGAGCCATGCTCGGCGAGCGCAGCGGCCAGGCAAGCATCGCCGGGCAACGCCCGGCGCATCCGCTCAGCTATCCAGTTCCAGCACCATGCGCACCAGCCCGGGCGTACCCTGCGGATGCGGCACCGGCTTGAAGCCCAGCGAATCGGCCAGCTGCTTCATCGGCTCGTTTTCTTCGGCGACATCGCCATACAGGCGATCCAGATACTTGCCGCGCGCCCACTTGACCAGCTTGCGCATCAGCTGCCGGCCGAGGCCCTGGCCGATCAGGAAGCGGCTGATCAGGATGGCGTACTCCGCTTCACGGGTTCCCTGGATGATCGAGGCACGCGCGACGGCACCGACCACCGCTTCGCCGGCAGGCAGCGACTCGGCGGCGACCAGGGTGATTTCGGTCTTGGGATTGGGATGGGTCAGCCGCTGGGTGGTTTCCGGCGACAGTTCGGTCACCGCCTGCAGGAAGCGATCGCGGATTTCTTCCGGGCCGAACAGGCTGAAGGCCGCCTGCAACGGCGGGCCGTCTTCGGGCCGGATGGGACGGATCAGCAGTTCATGGCCACTGGGGGCCTTGAAGATCTCGTGCCAGGGCGGCATGCGGTTGCGAGTGGCCATACCGGGTAGTTCCTTGGTGGTCCAGCGATTGTGGCATCCCCATGGCTGCATTCCGTGAACGGAAGGTTCACGGGAGGCAGCGGCCAGGACGCCTTAGTCGGCGGTCTTCAACCAGTCCAGGCGGGTGCTGGCGCCGGGCTCGCCCAGGTGCTGCTTCAGGGCGGGCAGAGCGGGGCCAACCATGCGGTCGAACTGGAACGGGGCATTGAGGATCAGCATGCCGCTGCCATTGAGGCGCAACGGGGATTCATCCGGACGCACCAGCAGTTCGATGGTCATCGCGGATTTATAGGGCAGGGCGGTGGCCTTGCGCAGGAAATGCAGGATGGTGCGGCGCTGCTTGATCGGGAACCAGACCGCGCAGGTGGCCTGCGGCCAGCGCTCATGGGTTTCTTTCAGGGCGGCGAGGATGCGGATGTACTCGGCGTCCTGGCCCTCGTAAGGCGGATCGATCAACACCAGGCCGCGGCCGATCTTGGCGCCGTTTGCCTTCGGTGGGACCAGAGCCCGTATTTTTTCGTAGCCGTCGCCTTCATACACGCCGACCCGTGCATCACCGGCGAACAGCTTCTTCAGCGCGGCGGCTTCTTCGGGCTGCAGCTCGCAGGCGGCCAGACGGTCCTGCGGGCGCATCGCCTGGGCCGCCAGCAGGGGGGAGCCGGGGTAGGTGATCATCGCCCCGACCGGGTTGTCGGCCTGCACGGCCTTGAGGTAGCGTTCGACCACTTCGGGCAGCTTGGGCTGGGACATCAGCTTCATGACCCCGTCTTCGGCTTCCAGGGTCTTGCGGCTTTCTTCGCTGGCCAGCAGGTAGCGGCCGCGGCCGGCATGGGTGTCCAGCACGAAGAACGGGCTGTCCTTGCGCTTGAAGCTGTCGATCAGGGCCAACTGCACGATGTGCTTGAGGACATCGGCGTGGTTGCCGGCATGGAAGGCGTGGCGGTAGTTCATGGGGCGCAGTGTACGGGTCGGCAGGCGCAGCGGCTATGCTGCCGCCCATGACAGAACCCGTTGCCCGCGTGCTGGTGGTTGAAGACGAAGCCGCCATCGCTGAAACCGTGTTGTACGCCCTGCGTAGTGAAGGCTTCGCGGCCACTCATTGTCTGCTGGGTGGGCAGGCCCTGCAGCAGCTGGAGGAGGGCACGTTCGATCTGGTGATGCTGGATGTGGGCCTGCCCGACCTGGGCGGCTTCGAGGTCTGCCGTCGCCTGCGCGCGCTGCCGGGCGCGGTGGGGCAGCTGCCGGTGATCTTCCTGACCGCGCGCAATGACGAGGTCGACCGGGTGATGGGGCTGGAGCTGGGCGCCGATGACTACGTCACCAAGCCGTTTTCGCCGCGCGAACTGGTGGCGCGCGTGCGGGCCCGACTGCGCCGCAGCTGGGTGGCGGGGACCGCGCCCGATGGCCGCTGGCAGCAGCAGGGTACGTTCCACATCGACCGGCAGGGCCGCCGCATCCGCTATGGCGAGCAGCTGCTCGACCTGACGCGCTACGAGTACGCGCTGCTGGCCGCGCTGCTGCAGCGGCCCGGGGCCATACTCAGCCGGGCCCAGCTGATGGACCGCGGCTGGGATGCCAGCGCCGACAGCGCCGACCGCACCGTGGACACCCACATCAAGACGCTGCGCGCCAAGCTGCGCAGTGCCGGGGCCACCGATGACCCGATCCGCACCCATCGCGGCGTCGGCTACGCGCTGGAGGCCTGAGCATGCGGCTGGGGCTGAAACTGTTCCTGGGCTTCTTCCTGATCGTCGGCCTGGCCGCGTTCTTCGTGATGCGCGTGTTCGTGGAGGAAGTGAAGCCGGGGGTGCGCCAAGCGATGGAATCCACCCTGGTGGATGCAGCGAACGTGCTCGCCGAGCTGGCGGCGCCGGAGCTCAAGGCCGGCACGCTGGCCCGTGGTGGCTTCACCTCCAGCCTGGCCCGCGCGCAACGCCGCGACCCCAAGGCGATGGTCTGGCGCTTTCCCAAGCGCGCGCTGGACTACCGGGTGACCATCACCGATGCCAAGGGCATCGTGCTGTACGACTCGCTGGGCCGTGACGTCGGCCGCGACAACTCGCGCTGGAATGATGTCCATCGCACCCTGCGTGGCGAGTACGGCGCGCGCTCCAGTCCGGAGGTGCCCGGCGATGCCACCCACACAGTGATGCACGTGGCGGCGCCGGTATACGACCCGGCCGATGGCCGAACGTTGATCGGCGTGCTGTCGCTGTCCCAGCCCAACCGCAGCATCGATCCGTTCATCACCGCCAGCCAGCGCCAGATCATGCTGCGCGGTGCGTGGCTGATCGGCCTGTCCGCGCTGATCGGCATCCTGATGACGGCATGGTTGACGACCGGTGTGCGACGGCTCAACCGTTATGCGCAGGCGGTCAGCGCCGGTGAGCCGGTGGCCCCGCCGAAGCCGCGGCGCGATGAGATCGGTGACCTCGGCCGCGCGCTGGAAACCATGCGCCGGAAGCTGGAAGGCAAGGCGTACGTGGAGCAGTACGTGCAGTCGCTGACCCATGAAATGAAGAGCCCGCTGGCGGCGATCCGCGGCGCAGCCGAGCTGTTGCAGGAGCCGATGCCTGCCGAAGACCGCGAGCGCTTTGCGCGCAGCATCGTCGACCAGCAGCAGCGGCTGACCCAGACCATCGACAAGCTGCTGGCGCTGGCCGAAGTGGAGCAGCACGGCTGGCTGCAGTCGCGTGACACGTTGGTGGTGGCCACGCTGTTCGCTGCGGTGGTGCAGGACGCGCAGCTGCGCGCGCAGGCCGCCGGCGTGCAGGTGCAGGTGCAGCCCGTCGGCACGCTGACGCTGCAGGGCGATGGCTACCTGCTGCGCCAGGCGCTTGGCAACCTGCTGGACAACGCAATCGATTTTTCGCCGGCCGGCAGCAGCATCCAGCTGATCGCCGACGTGGAGGGTGCCGGCATCGCACTGCAGGTCGTCGACCAGGGCACCGGCATTCCGGCGTTCGCGCGCGGACGGGTGTTCGAACGCTTCTATTCGCTGGCACGCCCGGCCACCGGCGCACGAAGCTCCGGGCTGGGCCTGCCGTTCGTCAGCGAGGTGGCACGCCTGCACGGTGGGAACGCCAGCGTGGAAGCGGGCGCCTCCGGTGGCACCCGCGCGGTGCTGAGGCTGCCACGGTAGCGGCCACTTCACATTCGCTTCAAACTCAGCTCAAACCCCGCACATCCGGGATGTCCATCCTGCAGGCCTCTCCAACGAGGATGGACCATGAAATCCCTGCACCTGTTCCTGCGCTTCGCCATTGTCGGCGGGCTGATCCTGCTGCTGCTGGTTCCGCTGATGCTGATCCGCGGCGTGATCACCGATCGCAGCGAGTACCGCGAAGAGGCATTCCGCCGGGTGGCCGAAAGCCGTGCCGGCACCCAGCAGCTGGTCGGCCCGGTTCGCGTGGTGCCGTGGATCGAACGCACCACGGTGGTGGTGGTCGACAAGGCAGGCAAGAGCAGCAACGAAGTACAGATCACCCAAGGCCACTGGTTGCAGATGCCCCGCCAGTTGAGCGTGGACGGACGGCTGGCGCCGGACCTGCGCTCGGTCGGTCTGTTCAAGGTGCCGGTGTACAGCTGGCAGGGGCACATCGCGGCCGACTTCGCTGCCGATGACTACCCGGTGAGGGAGGGGCGCAGCTATGGCACGCCTTACCTGGCCATCGGCCTGAGTGATGTGCGCGGCCTGGTCGGCACGCCGGACCTGCGGGTCAATGGTGCACCGTTGCGGCTGCAGCCGGGCGTCGGGATGGCAGACGCGCTGGGGCGTGGCCTGCATGCCGAGGTCGCCGGGTTTGCCGATGCACGCGGTGGCACGCTGGCCGCCAGCCGGATCGAGCTGGACCTGCAGGTGGATGGCAGCCGCTCGTTGGCGGTGGTGCCGGTGGGCGATGACAACCAGATCGCGCTGCGTTCGCGCTGGCCGCACCCCTCGTTCGCCGGCGCGTTCCTGCCCAATGAGCGCCGCGTCGATGCGCAGGGCTTCGAAGCGCGCTGGACCGTGTCTTCGCTGGCTTCCGATGCACAGCGGCAGCTTCGCGCCGGTGATCCGTCGACGCAGGCGGTGGAAGTTTCGCTGGTGGATCCGGTGGATGTATATACCCAGGCTGATCGTGCTTCCAAGTACGGCGTGCTGTTCGTGCTGCTGACCTTCGTCGGCTTCCTGCTGTTCGAACTGATCCGCCAGCTGCGCATCCATCCGCTGCAATATCTGATGGTCGGCCTGGCGCTGGCGATCTTCTTCCTGCTGCTGATCAGCCTGTCTGAGCACATCACCTTCTGGCAGGCCTATCTGGTATCGGCGCTGGCCTGCATCGGCCTGCAGGCGGTCTACCTGGCCAACGTGCTGGGCCACTGGAAGCGCGGCATGGGCTTCGCCCTGATGCTGACGGTGCTGTACGGCGCGCTGTATGGCCTGCTGGTGTCGGAGAACAACGCGCTACTGATGGGCTCGCTGCTGCTGTTCGGCATCCTGGCGCTGGTGATGTGGGTGACCCGCCGGGTGGACTGGTACGCGCTGGGCATGGGAACGCCCCCGGCGCTGCCTGCGGACACCGCGCCGCGCAGTCTCGGCTGATTCTTTCCGGCACGCATGCCAGAGCGCCACGTTCCGGATCGGAATGTGGCGCTGCTGCCTTGTGTGACCTTAGGCATCTGGCGTGCGCGGCCCTTCGCCCTACACTCGGGGATTGATCTATGACGGCGCGTGCCGGGGGCTGGACGATGGGGAAGTGGGGTGTGCTGGCGATCGCGCTGGCGTTGAGCAATCCGGCAGTGGCGCAGCACGTCGAGCCGGTCGACCTGGACATGGTCAGCAAGATCCGCCAGGAAGCGTTCCATCGCTCGCAGGTAATGGATACGTTCAGTCATCTGACCGAAAGCATCGGCCCGCGACTGACCAATTCGCCGGCCATGGCCCAGGCCAACGCCTGGACGCGCGGCAAGTTCAACGAATGGGGCCTGGTCAACGTACACGATGAAGCGTTCGAAGATTTCGGGCGTGGCTGGGAGTTCACTTCGGCGTCGGTGTTGATGCTGGGCAGCGGCTCGCAGGGTGACCGCATGCAGCCGCTGCATGCGCTGCCCAAGGCCTGGACCCCGGGCACCAACGGCCCGGTGGAAGGCGAGCTGGTGCAGGTGGACATCAAGAAGCTGGCCGACCTGGAAAAGTACAAGGGCAAGCTGCGCGGCAAGATCCTGCTGCTGGGCGAAGCACGTGAGTACAAGCGCGGCACCGAGCCGGATTCGCACCGCCACGATGCGACCTCGCTGGAAGGCCTGCAGGAATTCACCGTGCCGAAGAATGCCGCAGCCGACAAGGAGAAGCGGGTCAAGGAGTACACCGAGCGGCAGGCGCTGGCCAAGGCGGTCAATGCCTTCTTCGTGGAAGAAGGCGCGCTGGCGGCGATCAGCATCAGCGGCTGGGACAACGGCATCATCCGGGTCGCTGGGGGCGGTTCGCGCAAGGCCGGCGAATCAGCCGGCATCCCGGAGCTGGCGATGATCTCCGAGCACTTCAATCCGCTGGTGCGCGCGCTGCTGGCCAAGCAGCCAGTGAAGCTGCGCGTGGACGTTGCCGCACGCTTCACCGATGACAGCAACCAGCCCGGCTACAACACGCTGGCCGAGATCCGCGGCAGCGGCAAGGCCGATGAAGTGGTGATGCTCGGTGCCCACATGGATTCGTGGCATACCGGCACCGGCGCAGCCGACAATGCCGCCGGCGTGGCGGTGATGATGGAAGCCATGCGCATCCTGAAAGCCGTGGGCGCCAAGCCCAAGCGCACCATCCGGGTCGCGCTGTGGAGCGGGGAAGAGCAGGGGCTGATCGGCTCGCAGGCCTACGTGGCCAAGCACTTCGCGCAGTTCCCCGAACCCGCCGATGCCGCGCAGAAGGCCTTGCCGGCCTCGTTGCGCGAGCCGACCGGTGCACTGGTCAAGCGCCGCGATTACGAGAAGTTCTCGGTGTACTTCAACATGGACAACGGCTCGGGCCGATTCCGTGGCATCTACGCCCAGGAGAACCTGGCGGCGATGCCGGTGTTCGAAGCCTGGCTGAAGCCGTTCAACGACGTCGGCGCGACCACCGTGGCCACCCGCAACACCGGCTCCACCGACCACATCAGCTTCGACCGCGTCGGGCTGCCGGGCTTCCAGTTCATCCAGGACAAGCTGGACTACTTCAGCAACGTCCACCACAGCCACCTGGACACCTGGGACCACGCCGAACCGGAAGACCTGAAGCAGGCCGCCGCGATCGTGGCCTCGTTCGTCTACAACGCCGCCACGCGCGAGGACCTGTTCCCGCGCAAGGCGCAAAAAGGGGACGGAGGGGATTAAGTCGTAAACGGCACAGGTCCGGCGTGAAGGGTGGGGGGATCGCGACTTAATCCCCTCCGTCCCCTTTTGCTAAAATCGGCGGATATTCGTTCCCCGAGCGTCCCATGACCTGCCGCACCCGCTTTGCCCCCAGTCCTACCGGCTACCTGCACATCGGCGGCGCCCGCACGGCGCTGTACTGCTGGCTGGAGGCCCGCCACCGTGGCGGCGAGTTCGTGCTGCGTATCGAAGATACCGACCGGGAGCGCAGCACGCAGGGCGCGATCGACGCGATCCTGGAGGCGATGGACTGGCTGGGCCTGGGCTATGACGAAGGCCCGATCTACCAGACCCAGCGCGTGGCCCGCTACCAGGAGGTCGCCGAACAGCTGGTCGCCGAGGGCAAGGCCTACTACGCCTACGAGACCCGCGAAGAGCTCGACGCGATGCGCGAGGCCGCCATGGCGAAGCAGGAAAAGCCGCGTTACAACGGCGCCGCGCGCGATCAGGGCCTGGCTTGGCGCGACGACCCGAACCGGGTGATCCGCTTCAAGAATCCGCTCGACGGTACGGTGGTGTTCCACGACCTGATCAAGGGGCCGATCGAGATCGCCAACAGCGAGCTCGACGACATGGTGATCTTCCGCCCGGACGGCTACCCGACCTACAACTTCGCCGTGGTGGTGGACGACTGGGACATGGGCATCACCGAGGTGATCCGCGGCGATGACCACATCAACAACACCCCGCGCCAGATCAACCTGTACCGGGGTATCGGCGCGCCGGTGCCGAAGTTCGGCCACATGCCGATGATCCTCGACGAGCAGGGCGCCAAGCTGTCCAAGCGCACGGGCGCGGCCGACGTGATGCAGTACAAGGACGCCGGCTACCTGCCGGAGGCGCTGCTGAGCTACCTGGCCCGGTTGGGCTGGTCGCACGGTGACCAGGAGATCTTCACCCGCCAGGAGCTGATCGACCTGTTCGACGTGACCAACTGCAATTCAAAGGCCGCGCGGCTGGACATGGCCAAGCTGGGTTGGGTCAACCAGCATTTCCTGAAGACCGAGGCACCCGCGTCCATCGCGCCGGCGCTGGTGTACCAGCTGGAGAAGCTGGGCCTGGACCTGAACGCTGGCCCGTCCGCGGAAGATGTCGTGGTCGCCTTGCGCGAACGCGTGCAGACGTTGAAGGAAATGGCCGAAAAAGCGGTCGTCTGGTACCAGCCGCTGGAAACCTACGACGAAGCCGCCGTAGCCAAGCACTTCAAGGCTGGCGCCGAACTGCCGCTGGGCAAGGCGCGCGAGCTGCTGGCGGCGCTGCCGGAGTGGACCGCCGAGAGCGTGGGCGTGGCCCTGCACGATGCCGCCGCGGCTCTGGAGATCGGCATGGGCAAGGTCGCCCAGCCGCTGCGCGTGGCCATCACCGGCACCCAGGTGAGCCCGGACATTTCGCAGACGGTGTACCTTGCTGGTCGCGATGAGGCCTTGAAACGCATCGATGTTGCCATTACCAAGGTAGTGGCCGCGGCCTGAAATCCGCCCGAACTGGAGAACCCGCATGTCCGCCAAGCACGCCTGCACGGCCCCGCACCACCACGTCCACGACGCGTCGGACTTCGTGGGGGTGGTCGAGCGCGTGTGCCGCGAGCGCGGCCTGCGGCTGACTCCGATCCGCGCCAACGTGCTGCGGCTGATCGCCGAGGCCGGCAAGCCGGTCAAGGCGTATGAGCTGCTGGAGTGGGTGCGCAGTGGCAAGGGCGTGGGCGCTGACGCCCCGCCTACGGTGTACCGCGCGCTGGATTTCCTGATGGCCAACGGGTTCGTGCACAAGCTGGAATCGGTGAACGCCTTCGTGGCCTGCCACCATCCGAGCAGTGCGGCGCATTCGGTGCCGTTCCTGATCTGCAACAGCTGCCACAGCGCGGTGGAGCTGGAAGACCGCGAGATCGTCAGCCAACTGGAAAAGCGCGCCAAGGAACTTGGGTTCCAGCCGCAGGCACAAACGCTGGAAGTACACGGTCTCTGCGCCCGCTGCGCGGGGTGAAGTTTTGTTGTTGCCGGGCCTGCGGCCCGGCGCCTGCTTTTTCAGGCCACAGCAACGGCAACAGCGGCGGGGCTGCTTGTTGGCGGGGCGGGGTGGCTGTGCAGGACACGCCGCAAGTACGTCCGTGTAGGCTCGCTTTTCGCATCCATGCGAAAAGACGGTCCTGCACAACCACCCCGCCCCACCTTCGACAGGTTCATGGTGGCCTTGGTAGCGCCGACCCATGGTCGGCGGAATGTTCCCGCCAACGGCCCGCTGCGCTCGCCGACCATGGGTCGGCGCTACCGCTTTTCTTCTTTTTTTTACGCGGGTGGCGGCCACCGGAACCTGTCAGGGGGCCGGGCGGTGGGGCTGGGCGGGGGCGTTGAGCGCCATGGATGGCGCGAAACGAGGCCCGCATGGACGCAGTTTTTGCCGTCCCCCGACCAGCCCCACCGCCCGACCCAACCCCAGATGCAGCTCTAGAAGCCACCCGCGAGGGGGTCTCACCCGTTCGACCCACTCACCGCTCGCGCGGCGCCGCAGCAGCCTCAACCGACGTATCCACCTTCGCCACCACCGACATCCCCGGCCGCAGCCGCGCCGCCAGCGGTTGATCGGCATCGATCGCAATCCGCACCGGCAACCGCTGCACCACCTTGGTGAAGTTGCCGCTGGCATTGTCCGGCCGCAGCACGCTGAACTCCGAACCGGTGGCCGGGGCGATCTCTTCCACGTGGCCGCGCAGCACTTCGCCTTGGAACGCATCCACCGCGAAGGTCGCCGGCTGGCCGATGCGCATCTGCCAGGTCTGGCCTTCCTTGAAGTTGGCCACCACCCACAGCGCATCGGGCACCAGGAACAGCAGCTGCGAACCGGCCGTCACGTACTGGCCGACCCGCGCGCTGGCTTCGCTGACCTGACCATCGCGCGGCGCGTGCACCGTGGTGTTGGACAGGTCGATGCGGGCCAGTTCCAGCGCCGCCTGCGCACTTTCCACCTGCGCTTCCAGGCCCTTGCGTGCGACCTGGGTGGATACCAGCGTCTCTTCGGCAATCTGGATCTGCGCCTGCGACTGCTGCACGCCGGCCTGCGCGGAGGCCTGGCTGGTGCGGAACTTGTCGCGGTCGTTCAGCGCCACCAGGCGTTGTTCGGCCAGCTGCTCGTAGCGGGCCAGCTCTGCGCGCGAACGCTGCAGTTCGGATTGTCCGGCCGACAGCGTGGCCTTGGCCGAAGCGATCTGCGCGCGGTTCTGCGCCTGCGACTGGTCCGAGTTGGCCAGCGCGGCCTTGGCGCTGTCCAGCGCCGCCTCGGCCTGCGCCACACGCTGGTGGTAGATGCGATCGTCGATGCGCAGCAGTACATCGCCCTGTTTGACGTGCTGGAAATCCTTGACCAGGACTTCGGTGATGTAGCCGTTGACCTGCGGTGCGAGCACGGTGATCTGCCCACGCACATACGCGTTGTCGGTGCTGGCGATGGCGCTGGTGAACGGCCACAGCTGCCAGCCGCGCAGGATCAGCGCGATGCCCACCAGCGCCACCAGCACCATGATCACCACCGCCCGGTTGCTGGGCTTGAGGTACTTGGGCGCGCCTGTGGGGGGCGCCGCAGCTGCCGCCGGCGGGGGCGGGGCAGGGGCCGGGGCGGCATCGGTGGGAGGCGCCGGATTGACGTTGTCGGGAGCCTCGTCATCACGGGGAGGTTGCTGGGACATGGGGTTTACTCAACGCGGTGCGGCGGCCGCATCGGGCGCCACGGGGGAGGAAGGAGAAGGATGGCGCTTGCGCCATTGCTTCATCGCGGCGATCCACACCTGCAGCGACAGCAGCCAGCCCAGGAAGCCCAGCGCCAGCCAGCCGCTGAGGGTGAACACATCATTGAAGCCGCGCACGTTGGCCTCGCGGCGCGCGATCTGCGCCAGCTGGGCGGTGCCTTGCGCGCTGCGCTGCACCGGATCGGTGATCTGCGCGGTATAGAGCTGCTGCTGCAGGCGCAGCCGCTGCGCCACTAGCGGATCGGCCGGGTCCAGCTGGCTGACCAGCGCGGTGGAATACAGCTGCTCGCGATGCAGCTGCACCGTGCCCAGCACCGCCGAACCGGCCAGCCCACCCAAGGTCTGGGTGATCGACAGGGTGACCAGGAAAGTGATCATGTGGTCCACGCCCTGCTTCAGCACGGCGGTGATGCCGAGCATGATCAGCGGCCCCATGAACATGCCCGAGCCGACCGAGGCGAGGAACTGGCTGATGTAGAAATCATGCGGACGGTCCAGGCTGGTGCGGTGCTGGTCGAGCAAGGCCGCGCTGCCCAGCAGCAGGATCGCCATCAGCACCTGAGGGATCAGTCGCTTCGGGCCGAAGGTCAGCGAACTGGCGGCGATGCCGGTGACCACCCCGGCCAGGATCACCGCGAAGAGCGGCCGCATCTGGTCCGGCCCCATGCCGAGCGCGCGCATCAGCCCGACCACGCCATAGGACTGTTCGGTAGTGAGAAAGCGCAGCAGGAACGCGCCGACGATGAAGTGCAGTACCGGAAGGCTGGCCAGCCAGCGCACCTGCAGCAGCGGATTGCGTCGGTAGTGTTCAATCACGAAGGCCGCCGTGGCCATCGTGATCGAGGCAATCAACGCCCAACCCAGCCAGGGCGTGTCGGTCCACCAGCGCACGTAACCCTGCGCCAAGACCACCACCAGCAGGCCCACGGCGGGCGCCAGCAGCGCGAAGGTAAGGAAGTCCATCGGTTCGAAGGCCTTGATCTGCACGCCTGGTGGCAGCTTCAGCAACACCACGGCAGCGAAGGCGCACAGTGCCAGTCCGGCTTCGAAGAAGTACAGCAGATGCCATTGGCCGGTGCCCACCAGGCTGGGCGAGACCACCCAGGCCAGCGGCACCGCCAGCTGTGACAGCCCCACGCCGATCACCAGCAAGTTGCCGGTGTAGCGGCGTGGCAACGACTGCAGCATGTACAGCGTGCCCAGCGTCGAGCACGCCGCGCCGGCGAAACCGCTGGCCGCGCGCAGCAGCACGGTGGTTTCGAAACTGCCGACGGCCAGGTGCAGCAGGGCCAGCGCGGCGTACAGCCCAAGGCCGATTTCGGCGAACAGGCGGATGCCATATTGCTGGCGGAACTTGAAGGCAAGCAGGTTGGCCGTCACGTTGACCATCACGTAGGAGGCGACCAGCCAGGTGCCCTGAACGGGGCTCAGCCCCAACTGGCCCTGCAGGAAGGGCAGGTTGGCGGTGACGAGCGCAGTGCCGAGGCCGCCGGTGATGGCCACCAGCACCGACACCAGCGCATAGGCGGCACGCCGGTGCGGCGGATGCCACGGCATCGACGCCGAGCCCGGGAGAGTGGGCTTCTCGTGTTCCTCCCAGTCCGGGATGGGCTTGAGGTACTGCGACATCAGGCCTCCGTGGCGCTGGTTCCCTGCAGGCCTGCGCGCAGCAGCTGCAGCGCGCGTCCTGCCAGTGCGCTGCGCTCTTCGCGGTTCTTGCCGCGCAGGGCCGCACCCAGCATGCCCGAGATCAGTGAAATATCCGTGGAGGTAAGGTCCGGCCGGCACAATCCGGCGGCGATGGCGCGCTGGATAGGTGCCTCCATCAGGGCGCGCACGCGTTCGCGCGCACCCCGCACGGTCGGGTCGTCCGGATGCACCGCGCGCCAGTAATCGGCCAGTGCGGGCGAATCGATGATACGGCGGGCCATTCCATCGAGCAGCTCGAACAGCGCATCGTCGCGCGCGCCCAGTTCGGCTACCTGGCGCGCGATACGATCCACGGTTCGCTGCAGCAGCGCCTCGATCAACGCGCTGCGATCAGGGAAATTGCGGTACAGCGTCGCCCGTCCCACCTGCGCCCGCTCCACCACCAGGTCGAGCGGGGCGGTGACGCCGTGATTTCCGAACACATGGTCGGCGGCATCCAGGATGAGGGCGCGGCGGGCGGCGGCATCGGCACGTAAAGAAGTCATGGGTTATTTTCGGACAAAAGTGTCCGAACAGCCAGCGCAATCCGCGACTGCGGCGTCGCCGTGTCAGGGCGCAGTTCGCTTGGTGATCATCGGGTGAGCGGAACTCAGGCGGTGCTCGCGGTTGCCAGCCGCGGTGCCTGCTCACGTATCGGGAAGTGCGCCACGGCGGCGATCAGCGCCAGCGCGATGTCCAGGTACCACATGATCATGTAGTTGCCGGTATTGGCCAGCACCAGCCCGCCCAGCCACGCGCCGAAGAAGCCACCGATCTGGTGCGACAGCAGGGTCAGCCCGAACAACGTGCCCAGGTAGCGCGGCCCGAACAGCTTGCCGACCAGGCCAGCGGTGGGCGGCACGGTAGCCAGCCAGGTGAAGCCCAGCGCGGCGGCGAAGACATAGAAGGTCAAGGCGGTCGGCGGGGCGACGAGGTACAGCCCGATCATCAGCGCGCGGCTGGCATACAGCGCCACCAGCAGCAGCTTCATCCGGTAGCGCTGGCCCAGGTAGCCCATCAGCAGGCTGCCCGCCACGTTGAACAGCCCGATCAGCGCGATCGAGGTGGATGAAACGGTGGGCGACAGACCGCACAGTGCGATCTCACCGGGAAGGTGTGTGACCAGGAAGGCGATGTGCAGCCCACAGGTGAAAAAACCAAGGTGCAGGTACCAGTAGCTCGGCTCGCGCAGGGCCAGCCGGAGTTGCGCGGGCAGCCCGCTTTCGGCGGCTGCCGTGGCATGCGCATGGTCGCCGGCACGGCGGCGCAATGGCCAGGCCATCGGCAGGGTCAGCAGGGACACCACGGCCATCAGCAGCATCGCCCGTCCCCAGCCTGCCACGGTGATGACCACCTGCAGGATCGGTGCGAATATGAACTGGCCGAGCGAGCCTCCGGCATTGATCAGGCCCGCTGCGAACGAACGGCGCTCGGCTGGCAGCCGATACGCGGTGGCACCGATCAGCACGGAGAAACTGCCGGCACCCGCACCGGCCGCCATCATCAGGCCCAGGCTGAGGCCCAGCCCCCATCCGCCCGGAAGCAGCGGCGCGAGGGCCAATCCGGCGGCCAGCAGGACGCCACCGCCGATCAGCACCGGCAGCGGCCCGCGCTGGTCGGCCAGCGCACCGAACACCGGCTGCACCGCCCCCCAGACCAGTTGGCCGATGGCCAGCGCGAAGCTGATGTCGACGATGCTGACGCCGGTATCGCGGTGGATGGGATCGACGAACAGGCCGGTGGTCTGGCGTGCCGCCATGGTGATCATCAGGATGCCCGAGGCCGCCAGCAGGATGCCCCAGGGGAGACGCGTGGTGGAGTCGGTGGTCATGGCCGGCACTATAGGCCGTGATCAGCCAGTGCGGTGACGACCAACGGTCGTCACCCACCGACAGCGGGCGCAGGCCAACGGTCGTCACCCACCGACAGCGGAGCAGAGGGCCGGCGGCCGTCACTACCGACAGCGGGAGCAGACGGCCAGCGGCCCAGCCGATCAGAAGTACGCGCGGATGCCGAAGGCCACGCCACGGCCCGGCAGCGGGGCGTAGTCGCGCAGCAGCGAGGTGTGCGGACGCACTTCGCGGTTGGTCAGGTTGCTGCCGTCCACGAATACTTCGTAGCTGTTGCTGTCGCTGCGGTCCCAGCGATACGCGAAGTGTGCATCCACCAGCGTGTAGCCATTGGTCGGTTCTTCGTTCTGCGCGGTGTCCTTCTGGCTGCTGTAACGCACTGCACCCACCGAAGCGCGCCAGCCGTCCTTGGCCCAGCGCAGGTCGGCGCCGACGCGTGCCGGCGAAATGCGCGGCAGGTAGCCCCCGTTGGCCAGGTCCACGGTGTAGTTGTGGTTGTGGTCGCCATGCGGCACGGCGATGTCCACGCTACGGCTGCCACTGCCATCCAGTTCGGCCTTGACGTAGTCACCGAACACGCGCAGGTCCCAGTCACCGGCATTGCCTTCGAACAGATGCACCAGGGCCTCCGCTTCGGCGCCCTTGAAGGTGGCGTCCTGCTGCGCCCACAGGCGCACCGGCAGGTCTTCCACCACGCCGGTGTCGGCCAGGTAGATGAAGTCCTTGAACTTGGTCTGGTACACCGAAGCGGAGAAGTCCAGGCGATCGCTGTGCGTGTGGATGCCCAGTTCGATGCGCTGGCCGCGCTCGGTCTGCAGCTGCGCATCGCCCAGTTCGATCGAACGCGTGGCGATGTGCGCACCGGCGGCGTACAGCTCTTCATTGGTCGGTGCACGCTCGGAGCTATCCACGCCGAAGCGCAGGTCCACGGCATCATTCAGCGTCCAGATGCCGGCCGCGGACAGGTTGGTGGCGTCGAACCTGCGGCGCTGGTAGTCGGCGGTCGGGTCCAGCTTGACCTGGTCATGGCGCGCGCCCAGTTCCAGCTTGAACGGGCCGAACTGCTTTTCCTGCAGCACGAACACGCCGAGGTTCTCGGTCGTGGTATCCGGCACGAAGGCTTCTTCGCCCCTGGCGCCGAAATCGCTGTTGCCGAACTGCAGGCCGAAGGCGCCGTTCCAGCCGGCGATCTCGTTCTGCACCGCTTCCAGCCGGCCTTCGATGCCCTGGTTGGTGAAGCGGGTTGCCGGGGTGCCGGCTTCCAGTTCGGTGTGCTCGTAGTCGGTGTAACCGGCGCGCAGGGTGACGTTCTTCAGGAACGAGGTCGGGTTGTAGATCCCGCCTTTGAAGTCGAAGCGGTTCTGCACCATGTCGATGCGCACGTCATGCTCTTCGCCTTCTTCTTCTTCTGCGCCGTGGTCGTGGCCATGGTCGTGGTCATCGCCTTCGGCATGCACGTGCGCGCCGTTGGGGATGCCGTAGTTGGTGCGGTAGGTACCGGCGGACAGGCCGAAGAAGCCGCCATCGCCGAGCCAGGTGGCACCGACGCCACCGGCGCGGGTGCGGATGGAACTGTTGTCCAGGGTGCCGCGGCGCGGTTCATCGGCATCGCCGTCATCGTGGGCATGGTCGTGTTCTTCCAGCGCATCCACCACCGCGTAGCCGGGAATGCGGTAGTCATCGCCGTTGCGCACCAGGCCGTCCACGTGAAGCACCCAGTTGCCGTTGACGCCGTCCAGCCGGAACATGCCGCTGCGTTCGTCGTTGACGCTGTTGCCGCGCACCTCGGCACGGCCGCTCAGCGGGCGCTCCGGCAGTTCGCTGGCGATGCGCCCATCGACCACGTTGACCGCGCCGCCGATCGCGCCACTGCCGAACAGCAGGGTGGCCGGGCCCTTCAGGACTTCAATCTGGTCGGCCAGGAACGGTTCGATGCTGGTGGCGTGGTCGGCACTGACGGTGGAGGCATCCATGTTGCCGACGCCGTTGGACAACACGGCCACGCGCGGGCCTTCTTGGCCACGGATGATCGGCCGGCCCACGCCGGGACCGAAGTAGGAGCTCTGCACGCCGGGCAGCTTGGCTACGGTGTCGCCCAGGGTGCCGGCCTTGGCTTCGTCCAGGCGTTCGCCCGCGAGCACCTCGACCGGCCGCGCCAGCGATTCGGCATCGCCCTGCAGCGGCGAGGCGGTGACCTTCACTGCGGACAGCTCGGTCAGGTGGCGGTCGGCCGGGGCGTCGGCGGCCATCGCCATCGCGGGCAGCAGGGCAGCGGCGAGGGCCAGGGCGAGAGTGTGCGGGCGGGGCCGGGTACGCAGAGCAGTCATGGGGCTTCCAATGAATTGTTATAACGTATCAACAAGGGGGCGCACGAATCCCATGGCGGACAGCGGGAGAGAGTCGCTGGGCGAAACAGGCCGTGCGGGTACAGGAGGGATGTTATATTATTCCATAACGCTTCGCCGACCCTGCTGGAAGTCATGCCCCTGATCCCACGCCTCCGCCATCTGATTGATCGCTTCGGTGCCACCGGTTCGCTGCTGTGCGCGGTGCACTGCGCAGTGATCCCCGTGGCCTTGGCCGCTGCGCCCTCGCTGGGCCTGTCGGTGTGGGTGGGCGATGGCATCGAGCAGGCGCTGGTGGTGTTCGTCACCCTGCTGGGGTTGTTCAGCCTGGTCTGGGGTTACCGGCGCCATGGTGCGCTGCGTGCGCTGGGCTTCCTGATTCCCGGCCTGGTCGCTTTGTGGACCGGCGTGCTGTACGACCCGCTGCACCACGATCCGGTTCCGCATGCGGTGGTGATGACCCTCGGCGGGTTGCTGGTGGGCGTGGCCCATCTGGTCAACCTGCGCCTCAACCACGGGCACGTACACGACGCCAGCTGCGCGCATTGAGGCCGTCGTGGTAGGCTTTCCGATCGTGCGCGGGGGCGTCCAGCAAGACGGCCCCGCCAAACCCGTGTCAGCACGGGGTAATCAGAATCAACATAGCCAGGAGTTCAAGACATGGGTAAGGGTGACCGCAAGACCGCCAAGGGCAAGCGCTACAACGCCAGCTACGGCAACGCCCGTTCGCACACCGTGAGCAAGGCCGCCGTCGGCGCCGCCGCTCCGGTCGCCAAGAAGACCGTGGCCAAGGCCCCGGCAAAGAAGGCCGTTGCCAAGAAGGCCGTCGCCAAGGCCAGCTGATCCGCTGACCGGCAGAACACGAAAAAACGCGGCGCCCAGCGCCGCGTTTTTTTTATGCCTTGATGTTGCCTTCTTTACTTCACCGACCGGCACACGGCAACAGACTGTCCGGAGGCACGGGGAGCTGCGGCGCAGGACCGTTGGAGCCCCGGACGGGCGGAAACGAGCCCCCATGGATGGGTTTACGGCGTGTCCTGCGCCGTAGCTCCCCGTGCCGGGCACATCAGCAGTAAAGCGAACCGCAACACGGTCACACCACTGCTTCGCGCAGCACCGGATTATCCCAGCCCGGCCGCGGCGAGAACCGATCCCCATGCCGCTGCTGCAGCACCTTCAGCCGCTCCACCAGCGCATCGGCACCGGTCGCCCGGATGTACTGCACCGGACCCCCGCGGAACGGCGCGAATCCGGTCCCGAAGATCACGCCCGCATCCAGCAGGTCTGCATCGGCCACCACGCCTTCGTGCAGGCACGCCACGGCTTCATTGAGCAGCGGCAGGATCAGCCGATCTTCCAGGTCACCCGGCGCCTGGTAGCCCTTGGGCACTTCCGGCTTCTTCGCGCGGCCGTTTTCCCAGGCATAGATGCCCTGACCATCCTTCTTGCCGCGCTTGCCCTGTTCGACGGTCTGTAGCGCCGCCGGAATCTGCAGGCCGAGGAACGGAGCGAGCTCTTCGCCCACGCCGGCCGCTACGTCCAGTCCAACCGTATCGAGCAGTTCGATCGGCCCCATCGGCATGCCGAATTTGACCGCGGCCTTGTCGATCACCGGGCCCGGGATGCCTTCGGCATAGGCGGTCGCCGCCTCCAGCATGTACGGGAACAGTACGCGGTTGACCAGGAAGCCGGGCGTGCCGGCGACCGGCACCGGGAACTTGCCCAGCGCCTTGCAGAAGGCGGCCAGGCGGCGCTCGGTCTCCGGTGCCATGCCGTCGTGGTGGATGATTTCCACCAGCGGCATCTGCGCGACCGGGTTGAAGTAATGCAGGCCGGCGAACTGCGCCGGACGCTGGATGTGGTCACGCAGTTCGATCAGCGGGATCGAAGAGGTGTTGGTGGTCAGCAGCGCATCGGCCTTCAATTTCGGCTCCAGCGTCTGGTAGAGGTCACGCTTGGCCTGCGGATTCTCGATGATCGCCTCGATCACCAGGTCCGCCTGCGCAGCGCCCGCGCCGGCCAGGTCGGCCTGCAGGCGCGCGGCCACCGCTGGCCGCTTGCTTTCGTCGCGCACCTTCTTCTCGAACAGGGTCTGCGCGCGCTGCATGGCCGGGTCGAGGAAACGCTGCTCGCGGTCCTGCAGGGTCACGTTGAAGCCCTTGTAGGCCGACCACGCGGCAATATCGCCCCCCATCACGCCGGCGCCGACCACGTGTACGTGATGGATGCCGTGGTCGCCACTGCCGAGGGCCTTCAGGCGTTCGGTCAGGAAGAAGATGCGGATCAGGTTGCGCGCCGTGGGCGTACTGGCCAGCTTCACCACCGCGCGGCGTTCGGCATCCAGGCGCGCCTGCACCGGCTTGCCGCCACTGCGTTCCCAGGTGCTGATAAGCGCGTACGGAGCAGGGTAGTGCTCCTTGCGGGCCTTGCGTGCGACCTGCTTGGCCATCTGCGGGGCCAGCAGCTTGCGCGCCGGCCAGGTATTGGTCGCCCAGGCGGTTGCGCGCTGCTTGAACGGGCGGACGGTGCCCTTCAGCGCCAGCGCCACGGCGGTGTCCAGCAGCAGGGCCGGGGCCACCACCTTGTCCACCAGGCCGATGTTGCGCGCCGCGGACGCCGACAGGGTGCGGCCGGTCAGCATCATGTCCATGGCCGCCGGGGCGCCGACCAGCTGCGGCAGGCGTGCGCTGCCGCCCCAGCCCGGGAAGATGCCCAGCTGGGTTTCCGGCAGGCCGATACGGGTGCTGCTGTCGTTGGAGGCGACACGGTAGCGGCAGGCGAGCGCCAGTTCGGTACCGCCGCCCAGGCAGTGGCCATGGATCGCCGCTACGGTCGGGCAGGGCAGCTCGGCCAGCTTCTGGTAGGTCACCTGGCCGCGGCGGATGGCGTCATTGACGGTGCCGCGGCGGTCGAACTCCTGGAACTCCTTCAGGTCCGCGCCAGCAATGAAGCCGGCCTGCTTGGCCGACTGGATCACCACGCCCTTTGGCGGATCGATGGCGATGCGCTCGAGCAGGTCGCCCAGTTCCAGCAGGACATCCTGGGACATCGCATTGACGTTGGCGTCCTGGCGGTCGAGATTGAGCACCACGACCCCGTCGTCGCGGATCTCCGGGTGCCAGTGTGCGAGGCGAAGCCCATCGAAGCCTGAGAGCATGGACGTTCCATCCGGTTGTGTATGGAGAAGGCGGCTATGATCCAGAGGTTGTTTCCCTTCCGTCAAATCCCAATAGCTGGGGGAGCGATGGCGGAGGTTCATAGCATGGACCGCTACGTTAACGGAACGTTGGTTAAAAGCTGGTGCGGTGCCCGGTCAGATGGCGCTGAACTTTTCCCGGGATTGGCAGTCTCATTGCCTGACGTCGGTTGGGCTGACAGGAGTTCGGTCCCCAATGGCCGAGGTTGAAACACCACAGGAGCTGGACCTGGAACTGGTCCGGCGTGTGCAGCGCGGCGAAAGCGCGGCATTCGATGTCCTGGTGCGCAAGCACCAGCATCGGGTCGTGTCGCTCGTCGGGCGCTACATCGCCGACTGGAGTGAGTGCCAGGACGTTGCCCAGGACACGTTCATCCGCGCCTATCGCGCGATCAACAGTTTCCGCGGCGACGCCCAATTTTCGACCTGGTTGCACAGGATTGCCGTGAATACCGCCAAGAACCACCTTGCTGCAAGCAATCGTCGCCCGCCGACCGATGACATCGAAATCGGCGATGCCGAACAGTTCGATTCGGGAACGCGCCTGCGCGATACCGATACGCCGGAACGCCAGCTGATGCGCCAGGAGCTGGAAACCACGGTGATGAAGGCCGTCGCCTCCCTGCCGGAGGAACTGCGCCTGGCCATTTCCCTGCGCGAGGTGGAAGGCCTGAGTTACGAGGAAATCGCGCAGAAGATGGGGTGCCCGATCGGCACCGTGCGCTCGCGGATCTTCCGCGCCCGCGAGGCGATCGACACTGAACTCCGGCCGCTGCTGGACACCGGCAGCGCCACCCGTGAGAAGAGCCGCCTATGAGCAAGTACGACCAACCCGAAGACAAGATCGACCTGCATAACCGCCAGCAGTTGTCTGCGCTGGTCGATGGCGAACTGGCCTCCGACGAGGCCCGCTTCCTGCTGCGCCGCCTGCAGCATGATCCCGAGCTGCAGGCCTGCCAGGAGCGCTGGGCCCTGCTGGGCGAGGTGATGCGCGGCAAGGCCGTGGCGCCGGCTCCGCTGGATTTCGCCGCGCGCGTTTCGGCGGCGGTGGCGCAGGAACCCGTTCCCCAGGCCGAGCCGCGGCGCGAAGTGCGCACCGGCTGGCGTCGCTGGAGCGGCGGTGCCGCGCTGGCCGCGTCGGTGGCCGCGGTGGCCTTCTTCATGGGACGCCAATCGCTGGATGAGGGCGCACCACCGGCAGACCTGCCGGTGCAGGTGATCGCCAGCCAGGCCGAACTTGCGCTGCCGGCGTCCGCGCCGGTGCAGGAGCCTGCTGCATCGCAGTCCAGCGCAGCGCTGGTGGCCAGTGTCCCGGCGGCCGCGGTGGCCGCTGCGGCGCGTCGCCAGGACGCCAGCGTCCGCCGCGCCAGTGCCACGCGCAGCCAGCAGATGGCCCGCGCCGCGCAGCGTGATGACGAGCCGCAGCGTGCGCTCGCCGCAACCCAGCCGGTGCTGTCGACCCCGCTGTCCACGGCCGCCCGGCACGAGCTGTCGTTCGGCAGTGTGGGGGCGCTGCAGGCCCGGCCGTGGCCGCGCTCCAGCGTGGGTCCGGCCGCTGGGGCTGCACTGAATGCCAGTTTCCCGGGCAACACGCCGGGCACCTTCTATCCCTTTGAACCGCGGTTGCAGGACGCGCCGCCGGTCCAGGGCCCGCGCGACTGACCGCGCGTGGCCTGCGCCTGCCCGCCCGATGGCGGGCAACGCTTCCTTTTTCTGCTGTCCGATGACCTGCCGGAGGTTGTAATCCGATGATCCCGCTTACCCGTTCGTTCCGTACCCAGGCCCTGGGCCTGCTGGCGATGACCCTGCCGCTGGCCGCCTGCGCGCAGTCACCGTCGCCGGCTCCGCAGGCCACCACGGCGCAGTCCGCGGCCGCCGCGCCGCGTGCGCCGGCCCAGCCGCTGGTATCGGGCCTGCCGGATTTCACCAACCTGGTCGACCAGGTCGGGCCGGGCGTGGTCAACATCGAAACCACGATCGTGCGCGGCGGCAACCGCCAGGCACGCGGCGGCGGGATGGGTCCGGGCCAGGATGAAATCCCGGAAATCTTCCGCCGCTTCTTCGGTCCGGAGTTCGGTATGCCTGGTCCGGGCGGCCCCGGCGGCGACCCGGATGGCGGCCCCAGCATCAAGGGCCGCGGCATGGGCTCGGGCTTCATCATTTCCGCCGACGGCTACGTGTTGACCAACCACCACGTGGTGGCCGATGCGTCCGAAGTGAAGGTGAAACTGGGTGACAACCGCGAGTTCATCGCCAAGGTGGTGGGCAGCGACCAGCAATACGACGTAGCCCTTTTGAAGATCGAAGGCAGCGGCCTGCCGACCGTGCGCGTCGGGGATTCGCGCACCTTGAAGCCGGGTCAGTGGGTGGTCGCGATCGGCTCGCCGTTCGGGCTGGACCATTCGGTCACCGCCGGCGTGGTCAGCGCCGTGGGCCGCAGCACCGGTGGCGCCGAACAGCGCTATGTTCCGTTCATCCAGACCGACGTGGCGATCAACCAGGGCAACTCGGGTGGCCCGTTGTTGAACACCCACGGCGAAGTGGTCGGCATCAATTCCCAGATCTTCTCCGCTTCGGGCGGCTACATGGGCATCAGCTTTGCGATCCCGATCGACCTGGCAATGGGCGCGGTCGAGCAGATCAAGAAGACCGGCCGGGTCAGCCGTGGCCAGCTCGGCGCGGTGGTGCAGCAGATCGATTCGTTGAACGCCCAGGCGCTGGGCCTGAAGGACAGCCGTGGCGCGCTGGTGAATGAGATTGTTGCTGGCAGCGCGGCGGCCAAGGCCGGGGTGCAGGTCGGTGACGTGATCCGCTCGGTGAACGGCAGCCCGGTGAACTCCTTCAGCGATTTGCCGCCATTGATCGGCGCACTCCCGCCGGGCAGCAAGGTCAGCATCGGCCTGGTGCGCGATGGCAAGGAGCGCGAGCTCAGCGCCACCCTGACCGAACTGGCCGAAGACGCGCAGGCGGCGGCAAACCGCCCGGCGGCGGCCAACGAGGACGCGGCGCCGCAGACCGGTGCCAACGCGCTGCTGGGTCTTGAAGTGGCCGACCTGACCGCCCCGCAGCGCAAGCAGCTTGGGCTGGAAGCGGGCGAGGGCGTGCGGGTGACCCGCGTCAACGGCCAGGCCGCCCGCGACGCGCGGCTGTCGCCGGGCATGGTGATCCTGCAGGTCGGCCGTACGGCGGTGGGCAGCGTGGAGGCCCTGAACCGGGCACTGGCCGGTTACAAGAAGGGTGACGTGGTGATGCTGCTGGTCCGCAGCGGCGGCAACAGCGCCTTCGTGGCCGTGAAGACCGGCAGCTGACCGGGAGCGCGGTAGCGCCGGGCCATGCCCGGCGAGCGCAGCGGCAGGCAGGAGCGTGACGACCAACGGTCGTCACCCACCGAGGCAGAAGGCTGACGGCCGGCGGCCGTCAGGACCCACCGGCGGCGGCCGTCCCGTGCGATAATCCAACGTTTACCCTGACGACGCCCGGCGCCGCCGCCACCTCTATGTCCTCTGATTCGATGCGGAACATCCGCAACTTCTCCATCATTGCCCACGTCGACCACGGCAAGTCCACCCTGGCTGACCGCATCATCCAGCTGTGTGGCGGCCTGCAGGCCCGCGAGATGGAAGCGCAGGTGCTCGATTCGAACCCGATCGAGCGCGAGCGTGGCATCACCATCAAAGCGCAGTCGGTGTCGCTGCCGTACCTGGCGGACGACGGACAGACCTACCACCTGAACTTCATCGACACCCCCGGCCACGTCGACTTCTCCTATGAAGTCAGCCGCTCGCTGGCCGCCTGCGAAGGCGCGCTGCTGGTGGTCGATGCCGCCCAGGGCGTGGAAGCGCAGTCGGTGGCCAACTGCTACACCGCGGTGGAGCAGGGCCTGGAAGTGGTGCCGGTGATCAACAAGATCGACCTGCCCACCGCCGATATCGAACGCGCCAAGGCCGAGATCGAGGCCGTGATCGGCATCGATGCCGAAGACGCCGTGCCGGTCAGCGCCAAGACCGGCCTGAACGTGCGCGATGTGCTGGAAGCGATCGTCAAGCGCATCCCGCCGCCGGTGCCGCGTGATACCGACAAACTGCAGGCGCTGATCATCGATTCCTGGTTCGACAACTACCTCGGCGTGGTGTCGCTGGTGCGCGTCATGCAGGGCGAGATCAAGGCCGGCGACAAGCTGCAGGTGATGTCCACCGGCCGCAACCACCAGGTCGACAACGTCGGCGTGTTCACCCCCAAGCGCAAGGTGCTGCCGGCCCTGCGTGCAGGCGAAGTGGGCTGGGTGACGGCCAGCATCAAGGACGTGCACGGCGCGCCGGTCGGCGACACGCTGACCATGGCCGGAGATCCGGCACCCAAGCCGCTGCCGGGCTTCCAGGAGATGCAGCCGCGCGTGTTCGCCGGCCTGTTCCCGGTGGATGCCGAAGACTATCCGGACCTGCGCGAAGCCCTCGACAAGCTGCGCCTGAACGATGCCGCGCTGCGCTTCGAGCCGGAAAGCTCCGAAGCGATGGGCTTCGGTTTCCGTTGCGGCTTCCTTGGCATGCTGCACATGGAAATCGTGCAGGAACGCCTGGAGCGCGAGTACAACCTGGACCTGATCAGCACCGCGCCGACCGTGGTCTATGAAGTGCTCAAGACCGACGGCAGCATCGTCAACATGGACAACCCGGCCAAGCTGCCGCCGGTGAACCAGGTGCAGGAAGTCCGCGAGCCGATCATCCGCGCCAACATCCTCACCCCCGAGGAATACATCGGCAACATCATCAAGCTGTGCGAGGAAAAGCGCGGCAGCCAGCTCGGCATCAACTACCTGGGCAGCCAGGTGCAGATCAGCTACGAGCTGCCGATGGCCGAAGTGGTGCTGGATTTCTTCGACAAGTTGAAGTCGGTCAGCCGCGGCTATGCGTCGCTGGATTACGCCTTCGTGCGCTTCGATGCCGGTCCGTTCGTGCGCGTGGATGTGTTGATCAATGGCGACAAGGTCGACGCCCTGTCGCTTATCGTCCACCGTTCGCACTCCGATCGCCGCGGCCGTGAGCTGTGCGAGAAGATGAAGGAGCTGATTCCCCGGCAGATGTTCGACGTGGCCATCCAGGCCGCGATCGGCTCGCAGGTGATTGCCCGCACCACCGTCAAGGCCATGCGCAAGAACGTTCTTGCCAAGTGCTACGGCGGCGACGTGTCGCGCAAGAAAAAGCTGCTGGAGAAGCAGAAGGAAGGCAAGAAGCGCATGAAGCAGGTCGGCCGCGTGGAAATTCCGCAGGAAGCCTTCCTCGCCGTACTGCAGATGGACAACAAGTAACGGTACAGTCGGCCCCTTACCGGGCCGGTTGGCCCCGCGACGCTGCAAAGGACATTGAATGAAAGCGTTTGAGTTCCTCCTGGTTGCCTTGACCCTGGCCTCCGGCCTGATCCTGCTTGCCGACAAGCTGTACTTCGCCCGCCGCCGCGCCCGTCGCGCCGGCCTGCTGGACACCGAGCCGGCGCTGGTGGACTACTCGCGCGCGTTCTTCCCGGTGCTGGCGATCGTGCTGGTGGTGCGCAGCTTCATCGCCGAACCGTACAAGATCCCGTCCAGTTCGATGATGCCGAACCTGCTGATCGGTGATTTCATCCTGGTCAACAAGTTCGCCTACGGCCTGCGCCTGCCGCTGACCAACACCAAGTTCGTGCCGATCAGCGAACCGGAACGGGGCGACGTGGTGGTGTTCCATTTCCCGGGCCACGACGATCAGGACCCCAACAAGGGCGAGAATTTCATCAAGCGCGTGATCGGCGTACCGGGTGACCAGGTCACCTTCGAAGGCAACGGCCTGATCCTCAACGGCCAGCCGGTGGAATACGAAGACAAGGGCATCTACGCCGGCCATCGCGGCCATGGCGAAGGGTCCAGCCTGCTGGTCGAAAAGCTGCCGGGCCGTACCCACACCGTGCTGGAGACGGCGTATCCTGCCGGCCAGGGGGAATGGACCGTTCCGGCGGGCCGCTACCTGGTGATGGGCGACAACCGTGACAACAGTGATGACGGCCGTTTCTGGGGCCTGCTGCCGGAGCAGAACCTGCGCGGCAAGGCGTTCCTGATCTGGCTCAACTGCTCCGGCTGGTTCTGCAAGGACGGCTTCGAACCGTCGCGGATCGGCTCGGGCGTCAATTGATTCATCCACGCGTATCTGGGGAGAAACGCAATGAACAGCATGAAGGCGCAACGCGGCATTACCCTGACCTCCTTCCTGGTGGTCCTGATCGTGGTTGGCTTCTTCCTTTATGTCGGGATGAAGCTGTTCCCGATGTACCAGGAAAACTACGCCGTCCGTTCGGCCATGAAGAGCCTGGCCAATGAGCCCGGCATCGGCAGCATGCAGCCGGCCAATATCCAGAAGCTGCTGTTCAAGCGCCTGTACATCAACTACTCCGAGAACGTGAAGCCTGCCAACGTGAAGTTCGACCGCAAGGACAATGGCTGGACCATGCGCGTGAACTACGAAGTGCGGCGTCCGCTGATCGGCAACATCGACGTGGTCGGCAAGTTCGACTCAACCCAGGACCTCAGCCGTAGCGGTGTCGAATAAAACCTTCCAACGTGGTGACCTGATCGGCCACTCCTTCGCCAATGCGGACCTGCTCACGCAGGCCCTGCGGCACCGGTCTGCCGGCGTACCGAACAACGAGCGCCTGGAGTTCCTCGGCGACAGCATCGTCAACATGCTGGTGGCGCAGGCGCTGTATGCGCGCTGGCCGAAAGCCGACGAAGGCGCGCTGACCCGCGGCCGCGCCGAACTGGTGCGCGAAGGCGCGCTGGCCGAGCGCGCCCGTGAACTCAAGCTGGGCGAACGGCTGGTACTGGGCGCCGGCGAAATGAAAACCGGCGGCCACCGGCGCGATTCGATCCTCGCCGACGCCTTCGAGGCGGTGGTGGCAGCGATCTACCTGGACGCGGGCTTCGATGCCTGCCGCGCGGTGGTGCTGCCCTGGTTCGATGCGGCCATGGACGCCCTGCCGGCGACCGGACGGCCGGAAAAAGACCCCAAGACCCGGTTGCAGGAATGGCTGCAGGGCCGACAGAAGGCGCTGCCGGCGTACGAACTGGTGTCAGAATCCGGTGACGACCATGCCAAGACCTTCCGGGTACGCTGCAACCTGACAGAACCGGCCGTGTGTACCGAGGGCGAAGGCTCCTCGCGGCGGCTGGCCGAACAACAGGCGGCTGCGGCCGCGCTTGACCTACTGGTGGATTCAAAGTGACCGAACAGACCCCCCATCGTTGCGGCAGCGTTGCTGTCATCGGCCGCCCCAACGTGGGCAAATCGACCCTGACCAATGCACTGGTAGGGGCCAAGGTCAGCATTGTCTCCAACCGGCCGCAGACCACGCGCCACCGGCTGCTGGGCATTGCCACCTACCCGGAAGGCCAGCTGGTGCTGGTGGACACGCCCGGCCTGCACAAGGTGCAGAAGCGGGCGATGAACCGGGTGATGAACCGTGCCGCGCGTGGATCGCTGGAAGGCGTCGACGCCGGCCTGCTGGTCATCGAAGCCGGCCGCTGGGACGAAGAAGACAGCCTGGCCTTCAACGTGCTGCGTGATTCCGGCATCCCGGTGGTGCTGGTGGTCAACAAGGTGGACCGGATGAAGGAAAAGGCCGCGCTGCTGCCGTTCCTGCAGCAGGTCACCGAAGGCCGCGAGTTCGCTTCGGTGCATCCGATTTCCGCGCAGAAGCGCAACGGCCTGGAAGCACTGGTGCGTGACGTGCTGGCCCTGGTGCCGGAAGCCCCGCCGATGTTCGGCGAAGACGAGATCACCGACCGCAGCCAGCGCTTCCTGGCCGGCGAACTGGTCCGCGAGCAGCTGATGCGCCAGCTCGGCGAAGAACTGCCGTACGCCACCACGGTGGAGATCGAGCGCTTCACCGAAGACGGCAACCTGCTGCGCATCGGTGCGGTGATCTGGGTCGAGCGCGAAGGGCAGAAGGCCATCGTGATCGGCAAGGGCGGCACCCGCCTGAAGGACATCGGGGCCAAGTCGCGCATGCAGATGGAGCGCTTGTTCGGTGCCAAGGTGTTCCTGGAAACCTGGGTGCGCGTGCGCGAGGGCTGGTCCGACGACGAGGCCGCGCTGAAGGCCTTCGGTTACGAATAAGCAGCGCCTGCGGGGCCCGCCCTGATGGAGATCGCGTCCGAACCGGGCTTTGTCCTGCACGCGCGGGCTTACCGCGAGACCAGCCTGCTGGTGGAGGTGCTCAGCGCCTCGCACGGGCGGCTGGGCCTGCTTGCCCGCGGCGTCTCCAGTGCGAAGGGGCAGGTGCTGCGTGCGGCACTGCAGCCGCTGCAGTGGATCCGTTTCGACGCGGTGCAGCGTGGCGACCTGGCGCAGCTGCGCGGCGCCGAGGCGCTGGATGCCGCACCGCGCCTGGCCGGCAATGACATGCTGGCCGGCTTCTATCTGAATGAACTGGTGATGCGGCTGGCGCCCCGGCACGACCCGCTGCCGGACCTGTACCGGGCCTACGGCGAAGTGCGCGCGCGGCTGAGCCTGGAGCTGTCGCTGGCGTGGAGCCTGCGCCGGTTCGAACGCGATCTGCTGGAAGCGCTGGGGGTCGGTTTCGACTTGGCCTTCGCCAGCGACGGCAGCGCGGTGGACCCGGCCGCGCGGTATCTGCTGGATCCGCAGGAGGGGCCACGACGGTTGCTCAGCGAACGCGATGGGGAAGGGCGGCGCGGAACGGCAACCGGGGCTGCGCTGCTGGCGCTGGCGCGCGATGAAGAACCCGGCACCGACGACCTGGCCAGCCTGCGACTGCCGATGCGGGTGGTGCTGGCCTACCACCTGGGATCGCGTGGCCTGAAATCCTGGGAGCTGCTGGACGACCTGGCACGACGCCGCTGAGCGGCCTCTTCAATGCAGCAGGGCGGCCACCGCATCGCGGAAGCTGGCCTGGGCCATGTGCGAGGCGGGCATCTGGTGCAGGGTGCGCACCGCGCGGCTCAGCCGGGCAGCACCGACGAAACCACAACTGGCCTGCAGCCGGTGCAGCTGGTTACGCAGGGCCGGCTCGTCATGGCGGTCCACCGCCTGGTCGACGGCATCCCGCACGCTCGGCAGCTCGGCCAGGAACAGCTCGCGCAGCGCCACCAGGTGGTTACGTTGCCCGTTCAGGGCGGCCAGCGCGGTGATCTCGTCCCAATCCTGGGCCTCGTTCAGCACCATGGCCTGGATCGGCGCGCTGTCCACGCGGTAACGGGCCCCTTGGCCCAGGCTGCGACGCACGCCCTTGAGCAGGGCATCGCGGCCCAACGGCTTGACCAGGATGTCGCCGAATCCGGCGTCCCGCAGGCGCCCATGCGCGGACGCGTCGCGATCGGCGGTATGTGCCAGTGCCGGCGTGTCCGGGTACTGCCGGCGCAACTGCTGCAGCAGCTCGCTGCCATGGCCATCGGGCAGGTTCGCATCGATCAGCCACAGGTCGTACTGCCGCACATGGGCCCGGGCGAGCGCGGCGTTGAGCGAGTCGGCGGTATCCACGTCCGCTGGCAGGGTTTCCAGCGCGGCCTTGAGGAAACCACACGTGATGATGTCGTCCTCGACCAGCAGGAAACGGGGGCGCGCGGGGCGCGGCGTATTCGTCTGCATAAGGCTGCCTCCATGTCAGCTACGCTGCATATTAACCACCGCGCGCCGCCTTGCAAGGGTAGAGAGGCGACTTTCCCCCTCATCTGAGACAATACGCGCCCTTTTTCACACGCAGCCCTTCGCCACGTGGCCCGTCAACGTTCCCGCATCGACCGCACCCTCTTCAGAACCGACATCCTCGACCTGAGCCACGACGGCCGCGGCGTTGCCCGCCGTGATGGCGAAGGTGGCAAGGTCACCTTCATCACCGGCGCGCTGCCGGGTGAAGTGGTGATGGCCGAACAGACCGCGCGCAGCAAGCATTTCGACCAGGCGCGCACCGTCGAAGTGGTGGAAGCCTCGCCGCTGCGCGTGCAGCCGAAGTGTCCGCATTTCAGCGTCTGTGCCGGCTGCGTGCTGCAGCACCTGGAAGAAAGCGAGCAGATCGTGGCCAAGCAGCGGGTGCTGATGGACAACCTGCAGCGCATCGGCCACGTGCAGCCGCAGCAGGTGCTGCCGCCGCTGGTGGGCGACAGCTGGGGCTATCGCCGCAAGGGTCGCTTCTCGGTGCGTCGGGTCGAGAAGAAAGACAAGACCCTGGTCGGCTTCCGCGAGCTGGATCCGCGCTTCGTGGCGGACCTGTCCCAGTGCCTGACGGTGATCCCGGAGATCGGCACCAAGGTGTCGGTGCTGTCCGCATTCGTTGAGTCGCTGGATGGCCGTCGCGACATCCCGCAGATCGAGTTCATCGCTGGCGACGACGCGATCGCGCTGACCATCCGCCACATGCAGCCGCTCAGCGCGTCCGATCGCGCGGCCTGGATCGCGTTCGGGCAGGAACACGGATTCGCCATTTTCCTGCAGCCCGACGGCGTGGATTCGGTCCACCCGCTGTGGCCGCAGGAGGTCCCGCTGTCGTTCCGGCTGGCACCGTGGGACGTGGAGCTGGCGTTCCGCCCGCTGGACTTCATCCAGGTCAATGCGAACCTCAACGTGAAGATGATCGAGCATGCGCTGGCGCTGCTGGATGCCGGCCCGGACGAGCGCGTGCTGGACCTGTTCTGCGGGCTGGGCAACTTCACCCTTCCGCTGGCCCGCGGCGTGCGCGAAGTGGTCGGCGTGGAAGGCGATGCCGGGCTGGTGGCGCGGGCGAAGGAGAACGCGCAGCGCAACGGGCTGGCCAATGCCAGCTTCCATGCCGCCGACCTGACCCAGGACCAGCGCCAGGCCTCGTGGATGCTGGAAGGCTTCGACAAGCTGCTGCTGGATCCGCCGCGCTCGGGCGCCATCGAAGTGCTGCAGCAACTGCCGCTGGAGCAGTTCAAGCGCATCGTCTACGTCAGTTGCCATCCGGGTTCGCTGGCGCGCGATGCCGGCTACCTGGTCAAGGAGCGTGGCTTCACCCTGGTCAGTGCCGGGGCGATGGACATGTTCCCGCATACCGCGCACGTGGAAAGCATCGCGGTGTTCGAAAAAGCCTGATCATGGTGGATGACGACCGTGGGTCGTGGTGGGTGACGACCATTGGTCGTCACGCTCTTCCCGCATAATCCCCACATGGGCATTGAAATCGAACGGAAATTCCTGGTCACCGATGATGGCTGGCGGGCGGCGGCGCATGCGGTCATTCCGATGGCGCAGGGCTATATCAACGACATGGGTGCGCTGGACCGGGGCGACCAGAAGGCCTCGGTACGGGTGCGCATCGAAGGCGACGGCGCCGCACTGAACCTCAAATCACGCACGCTGGGGCGCAGCCGGCAGGAGTTCGAGTATCCGATTCCGCTACGGGACGCGCGTGAGCTGCTGGCGCTGTGCGCGGGCGGGCTGATCGACAAGCGCCGGCACCTGGTGCAGCACGACGGCCTGCTGTGGGAAGTGGACGAGTTCCTCGGCGACAACGCCGGGCTGGTGGTGGCCGAAGTGGAGCTGGATGACCCTGAGCAGGCGATCAGCCTGCCCGCGTGGGCCGGCCGCGAAGTCACCGACCAGGCCCGCTACTACAACGTAGCGCTGGCTTCCCACCCTTACACCCGCTGGTCTCCCGAAGAGAAAGGCGACGGCGGGGAGTAAGTCGTAGCCGGCGCGTCAGGGCTTGCCCGAACCCACGTGATCCCGTCCGCCCCTTTTCCGGGGCGCGGCCGTCCCCATGTCGGGGGGATGAAGATCGATATCTATTCCGACGTGGTGTGTCCGTGGTGCTGGATCGGCAAGCACCGTTTCGCGCAGGGTCTCGCGCTGCTTGGCGATGAGGTGCCCGCGCTGCAGGTGCGCTGGCAGCCGTTCCAGCTGGATCCGGATGCCGACACCACGCCGGTGCCGCTGCGCGAGGCCTACGCGCGCAAGTTCGGCGGTGCCGAGCGCACCAACCAATTACTGGGCCAGACCCAGGCGACTGCCCAGGCCGAAGGCCTGCCGATGGATTTCAGCCGAGGCCAGGTCCGCGTGACCACGCTGCAGGCGCACCGCGTGCTATGGCTGGCCGGGCAGCATGGGGTCCAGGATGCGGTGGGCGAGGCGCTGTTCCGCGCGCATTTCGAACACGGGCACAATCTGGCCGATCCGCAGGTGCTGGTCCAGGCCGGGGTCGAGGGGGGACTGGCCGCCGACGACATCCAGGCGATGCTCGGCTCGGACCTCGGGCTGGACGAGGTGCAGCAAAGCCTGCAGCACGCCCATGCCATTGGCATCACCTCGGTGCCGACCTTCGTCATCGACGGCCGTTGGGCAATCCAGGGTGCGCAATCGCCGGAAGCGATCGCCCAGGCGCTGCGCCAGATCGCCGCCGAACGCGGCGAAGCCGCCGCTTCCGGCGCGCTGGACGCTGAAGACGGGTGTGGCCCGGACGGCTGCAGGGTCTGACGCTGGGCCACGCTTCTGCGACAATGCGGCGCTGCGCCATCGTGGCGCCTGCCGTGGAGACCTGAACATGCTGCTGATCGGCGTTGCCGGTACCGAACTGACCGCCCAGGAGCGTGAGTGGCTGCAGCACGATGCCGTGGCCGGCGTGGTGCTGTTCAAGCGCAACTTCGCCTCCCGCCAGCAGATCGCCGCGCTGTCCGCCGCGATCCGTGAGGCCGCACCGCGTCCGCAGTTGATCTGCGTGGATCAGGAAGGCGGACGCGTGCAGCGCTTCCGCGAAGGCTTCACCGATCTGCCCCCGCTGCAGCAGATCGGCCTGGGCTACGCGCAGGATCCACAGGCCGCGCTGGCCGCCGCCGAACAGCACGCCTGGCTGATGGCCAGCGAGGTGCGCGCCAGCGGCGTGGACCTGAGCTTCGCGCCGGTGGTGGACCTGGGCCACCGCAACCGCGCCATCGGTGATCGCGCATTCAGCGAAGATCCGCAGGTGGTGGCCGCCTTCACCGCCGCCTACGTGCGCGGCATGCACAGCGCCGGCATGGCCGCCACGCTCAAGCATTTCCCCGGCCATGGCAGCGTGCTGGAAGACACCCACGTCGACACCGCGATCGATCCACGCGGGCTGGATGAACTGCAGGCGCGGGACCTGGTGCCCTTCGTGGCCGGTATTGCCGCCGGCGCCGACGCGGTGATGATGGCCCACGTCATCTACCCCCAGGTGGCCCCGGAACCGGCGGGCTACTCGCGGCGCTGGGTCCAGGACATCCTGCGCGGCGAGCTTGGCTTCCGTGGCGTGGTGTTTTCCGATGACATCGGCATGGCCGCCTCGTTCAGCGCGGGCGGGGTGAAGGCCCGTGTCGACGCCCATCTGGATGCCGGCTGCGATGTGGTGCTGGTCTGCCATCCCGAGCTGGTGGACGATGCGCTGCAGGCCATGCAGCATCGAACCTCGAACACCGCCGCGCTGCTCGGCCTGATCGGCCGCGGCGCGCTTGGCTGGGACGGCCTGCTGGCCGATGCCCGGCATGGCGACACCCGAACCCGTTTTCTTGAATCCTCTGGAAGAACCGTCTGATGCCCAACCTCACCATTTCCCAGGCCCTGGAACAGGCTGACCTGCTGGTCGACCGCCCCACCATCGACCAGGCCATCGGCCGCATCGCCGACGCCATCGCCAGCGACTACAAGGGCGAGGTGCCGCTGTTCCTGTCGATCATGCATGGCGCGCTGCCGTTCGCCGGCCAGCTGGCGCTGGAGCTGGGCGCGCGCGGTCAGGACGTGCAGTTCGATTACCTGCACGCCACCCGTTACCGCGGCGAGACCACCGGCGGTGATCTGGTGTGGAAGCACAAGCCGGCCACCGCGCTGTTCGGCCGCCGCGTGCTGCTGGTGGACGACATCCTGGATGAGGGCTACACCCTGCAGGGTGTACGCACCTGGTGCCTGGAGCAGGGCGCCACCGACGTGCGCATCGCTGCGCTGACGGTGAAGAAGCACGACCGCGCGCTGCCTGACGTGCAGGCCGATTATTCCGGCGTGGAGCTGCCGGACCGCTATGTGTTCGGCTTCGGGATGGACGTCAACGAGACCCTGCGCTGCGTGCCGGCGATCTACGCGATGAAGGAAAGCTGATGCAGCCCATCGCCCTGGCGGTCATCGGCGGCACCGGCGTGTACAACCTCGCCACGCTGGATGACGTGCAGACCCACGAGGTGGAAACCCGCTTCGGTACGCCGTCCGGTCCGATCCGGGTTGGCAGCCTGCTGGGCCACCGGGTCGCTTTCCTGGCCCGCCACGGCGAGGGCCATTCGCTGCCGCCGCACAAGATCAACTACCGCGCCAATCTTGCCGCACTGCAGCAGATCGGCGCGCCGCGCGTGCTGGCCCTGAATACGGTCGGCGGCATAGGCGATGCCTTCGGGCCGCGCGTGCTCGCCTGCCCGGACCAGATCATCGACTACACGTGGGGTCGGATCTCCACCGTATGTGAAGAGGCGGGCAGCGAGGTCCTGCACGTGGACTTCGGTCACCCGTACACGCCTATGCTGCGAAGCAAAATTCTCGCCGCTGCAAAGGTGACCGGCGTCACGGTGCACGACGGCGGTTGTTATGCTGCAACGCAGGGCCCCCGCCTTGAAACCATTGCGGAAATCGCGCGTCTGCGCCGTGACGGCTGCGATCTGGTCGGCATGACCGGGATGCCCGAAGCGGCCTTGGCACGCGAGCTCGGGCTCGACTACGCCTGCCTTGCGATCGTGGCCAACTGGGCCGCCGGGTGTGGCGATGGGGAGGAAATCACGATGGCCGAAGTGCTGTCCAACGTGCAGGCCGCGTCCAACGGATTGCCCGAGCTGATCGGGGAATTGGCACGGGGGTGATTGTCATCCTCGGGCAAGGTTTGCATACTCGCCCCGTGCGCAGGGTTTTTGCGCACACCACCCATTCATTGCAAAGGTCTCGCATCAACATGGCAACAGGTACCGTGAAGTGGTTCAACGACGCCAAGGGATTTGGCTTTATTACTCCGGACGACGGCGGCGCTGATCTGTTCGCGCACTTCTCCGCCATCCAGGGCAACGGCTTCAAGTCCCTGCAGGAAGGCCAGAAAGTCACCTTCGAAAAGACCCAGGGCCCGAAGGGCGACCAGGCATCCAACATCCAGCCCGCCTGATCCATCCAGTCGCGTGTTGGAGAACCCCGCCTCGGCGGGGTTTTTTTTTTGCCTGCCGCGCGGATCAGGCACAATCGCAGCATGGATCCCCGCATGCGCATCGCCGTCATCGGCTACGGCACCGCTGGCCAGGCATTGGCCATTCTGTTGTCCCGCGACGACCACCACGTCGACATCTTCGAGCGCGCGCCCCACCCCGGGCCGGTCGGCGCCGGCTTCCTGCTGCAGCCCAGCGGCCTGCAGGTGCTGTGGCAGATGGGCCTGCTGGATGCGGTGCGCGCGCACGCCGCCCCGGTGCACCGCTTGCACGGCGATACCCCCTGCGGCCGGGCGGTGATGGACATGGGCTACGACGGACTGGATGCGCGCCTGCACGGATTGGGCATGCAGCGTGGCGCGCTCTTCCAGCTGCTGGACCAGGCGCGTGAGGGCCTCGGGCAGCTGCACGCAGGCGTCACCATCGCATCGGTCGACCATGAGCGTGGGCTGCTGCGCGATGGCGAAGGACGCCAGCATGGTCCCTACGACCTGGTGATCGCCGCCGACGGCTCGGCATCGGCCCTGCGCGCGCAGGTCGGGGCGACGTCGCTGGACCGGGTCTACCCGTGGGGCGCGCTGTGGTGCCTGTTGCCGGCGGAGGATTGGCCACACGTGAACGAACTGCGCCAACGCTACGTGGCGGCGCGCAAGATGATCGGCCTGCTGCCGGTGGGGACGCGCCCCGGGGATGCCACGCCGCGCCTGAGCTTCTTCTGGAGCCTGCCGCGCGAAGACTTCACGCGCTGGGAGGCCGATGGCCTGCAGCCGTGGCTGGATGAGCTGCATGCGCTGTGGCCGGAGGCCGGCCCGCGCTTCGCCCACCTGCAGCAGGCCGGGCAGCTGGTGCGCGCCTCCTACCGCGATGCGGTGATGCGGCGCTGGCACAACGGCCGGCTGGTGCTGGCCGGCGATGCCGCGCATTCCATGAGCCCGCAGCTGGGGCAGGGGGTGAACATGGCGCTGCTGGACGCGCTGGCCCTGCGTGACGCGCTGCGCGTCCACGGCAAGGGCGAAGCCGCCCTGCAGGCCTACCAGGCGCAGCGACGCGCCCACGTGGCCGTGTACCACTACTGGAGCCGCTGGCTGACGCCGTTGTTCCAGTCCGACCGCGATGCGTGGTCGAAGGCCCGGGACGTGCTGCTGGGGCCGATGGGGCGCCTGCCGGGGGGGCGCGGCCACATGCTGCGCGTGCTCAGTGGTACTCAGCGCGGCTGGCTGGGAAAACTGCCGCTGGATCCTGCATTCATCGATGCGCTGGGCGCGCCGCGCGAGCCTGCAGCGGAGGCTGCGTTGTCTGTGGCGTGAACGCCGCCATGACCGGAGTTGACGGTCGGCTCACCCCGTTCATGGCACAACAGGGAGGAACGCACGCACCGCGTGCCCCCGCGTTGTTCCGTGATCCTGTATCGCGCCCCGGCGGGCGGCCCGTACTGCTGCCCCCTCTGGCTCGGGCGAGCCGCATGCAAGGAGTACCCCATGTTGTTCTCGGCTGAAGCGCTGGAATCGGAAATCTGCAAACTGCGCGGGTTGCTGCAGATGCTGCACGAAGACCAGCCGGACGTGCTGGAAGATGTCTTCGAATTCCATGTCGGCAGCCTGATCAGTCATTCCTCCCCGGAGCAGCACGGGTACATCCGCACGTGCGCCCAGGAGATGCTGGCCACGATCCGGGCGTTGCCGCGGCGGGTGGAAAGCCGCGGGCCGGATTTTCGACTGATGCCGGAGATGCTGGCGGTCGCGTGAGTGTTCTGCGCTGCGCGCGGGCTTGAAGCCAGAGCCAGAGCTGCAGGGCTGCTTGTGGGTGGGGCGGGGTGGCTGTGCAGGACACGCCGTGAATCCGTCCATGGAGGCTCGCTTTTCGCATCCATGCGAAAAGACGGTCCTGCACAGCCACCCCGCCCCACCTTTGACAGCTCCATGGCGGCCCAGGAACCTTCGGTAGCGCCGACCCATGGTCGGCGGATTGCGGGGAATGGGGTCTGATGGATTCCGCCGACCATGGGTCGGCGCTACCGCTTTTCTCTTTCTTTTTACGCGGGTGGCGGCCACGGAATCCGTCAGGGCGCCGGGTGGGTGGGTTGTCCGGGACACTGTGAGGCAGGAGCCGAACAGTAGCCTACAGGGACGTACTTGCGGCGTGTCCCGGACAACCCACCCACCCGGCGCCAAGCACGCAACCGGCTTTTTGCAGAAGCCACCCGCGAGGGGGTCCCACCCGTTCGACCCTACCGCGAAGGCAACAGCACCGCCGCCGAGTCCACGCACGCGACCAGCCGCTCACCAGCCGCCAACACCGGCGCCACCCCCGCCGTGAACTGCGAGAACGCCGGCAGCACCGTCACCCGATCGCGCAGCCAGAAGGCCGGCAACCGACGCGGCAACCCCGGCAGCGCCGCCAGCGGATGCAGGTGTCCCCCAATCACGTGGGCCTGCGCATCCGGCTCCGGTTCGTGGCGCAGCAGGAAGGGACCCAGTGCAGCCTGCTCCTCGTGCACCTGCACCTGCAGGGCGGCTTCGGACAGCGCGCGGTCGTGGTTGCCACGCACCACGTGGACCGCAAGTCGGGGCAATTGCTCGCGCCAGGCCAGCCATTGGCTGTACCACGGGGCGCGGTGCAGCGGGCCGTGCAGCACATCGCCCAGGATCCACAGCTGCTCGCAGGCGGTGCGTTCGACCAGCTGCTGCAGCCGCTGCAGGTCAGCGGCGGTGCCACCCACCGGCAACGCGATGCCGGCGCGGCGGAAGATGTCCGCCTTGCCCAGGTGCAGATCGGCGATCAGCAGCGCGTGCAGTCGCGGTATCCGCAGAGCGCGCTCGCCGAGCAGGATCACTTCTTCGCCGGCCAGTTGCAGGGCAAGGTCATCGGGCATTGCGCTTTTCCAGTTGTTGCGCGGCACGCTGTACGCGCGTGCGCCAGTCTTCGTTGCTCAGCTGGCCGCGCAGGCGTTCGGCCCACAGCGGGAAGCCCAGCGGCGTCAGTGAGCGCGGCGCCTGCAGCGACAGCGCCCGGCCCTGCATCCGCTGCAGTGCCTCGCCCAGTCCGTCCACGTCCAGGCTGTCGTGCAGGACTTCGCGTTCGGCCAACTGCAGCAGCATGTGGTCCGGATCGTGTTCGCGCAGCACGTCGTACAGCAGGCCGGCGGAGGCCTGCAGCTGGCGCAGGGAACGCGGCATGCCGCCCGGCAGGCTGGGCACCAGCAGGCCGGACACCCGCGCGATGCCGCGGAACTGGCGGCGTGCCAGCTCCCCCAGGTTGACCGCCGCGCGCAGGTCATCAAGCAGCGCGCCAGGGTCCAGCAGTGCGTTCCATTGCGCAGCATCCAGGTCGATGGGCACTGCCGGCGCCAGCACGAGCCCGTGGTCGTTCACCGCATAGCCGATGCTGTTGCGCTGCAGCCGCGTGCAACGCAGGGCCAGCAGCGCAGCAAGCGCTTCATGCACATGGCGTCCGGCGAACGGGTACACGAACAGGAACTGGCCTTCGCGCCGGCGCACGTCTTCCACCAGCAGGTGATCCGGCGAAGGCCGCGCCGACAGGGTTTCCTGCAGGGCCAGCAGGGGTGCCAGCCAGCGCGATTCCGGGCTGTCGTCGGTCCCGCCCAGCACCGCTTCCAGTTCGTGCCCCAGCGAAGGCGACAACGCCAGTTGGCCGCCCTGCCAGCGCGGCACCACGCCTTCTCCGCCGCGCGCCACGCGCACGTAGGCGGTCATGTCCTTCAGCTGTACCAGTTCGAGCAGGCGGCCGGCGAACTGGAAGCGATCACCACGGCGCAGGCGGCCGGCGAACTGCTCTTCCACCGCGCCCAGGCTGCCGCCACGCAGGAACTGCACGCGCACGCTGCCGTCGCTGCTGATGGTGCCGATGGAAAGGCGATGGCGCAGTGCCTGGCGGCGGTCGTGCACGCAGTAGATGCCGTCCTCGTCCTGCACCGCCTTGTGGAAATCCGGGTACTGCGCCAGCGCCCGCCCGCCCTGCACGATGAACAGCAGCACGTCCTGCCATTGCGCATCGGTGATGTCTGCAAAGGCGTGCGTGCGGCGGACCTGGGCAAGCAGCGAATCGGCGTCGAAGCCGCCGGCCAGGGCGCGGCTGATGCAGTGCTGGGCCAGCACGTCCAGCGACAGCCGAAGCGGACGTCGCGCTTCGACCACGCCCGCGTCGAGGGCGCGGCGCGCGGCAGCGTACTCGGCCAGTTCCAGCGCATGGCTGGGGACGCAGAGGATCTCGCCGCTGGCGCCGGGGCGATGCCGCGCACGTCCGGCGCGCTGGCGCAGCCGGGCTACGCCCTTCGGGCTGCCCAGCTGCAGTACCTGTTCCACTTCCGGGAAATCCACGCCCAGGTCCAGGCTGGAGGTGGCGACCACGCAGCGCAGGCTGCCAGCGCGCAGCCCATCTTCCACCTGCTGGCGTAGTGCGGGGTCCAGCGAGCCATGGTGCAGCGCCAGCGTGGCGCTGTCTTCGGGCCACACCGCTGACAGCGCCTGGTGCCAGAGTTCGGCCTGCGCGCGGGTGTTGGTGAACAGCAGGCTGCTGCGTGCGCCCATCAGCGCCTGCAGTACGCGCGGTAGTTGCCCCAGCCCCAGGTGGCCAGCCCACGGGAAGCGCTCGCCCGGCTCGGGCAGCAGGCTGCGCACGCGTACCGGGCGCGGACGGGCGCCTTCCACGGTCACTGCATCGGAGCGGCCGGGCAGCAGCACCGCGCGTGCCTGCTGCAGGTTGCCCAGCGTGGCCGACAGGCCCCACAGCTGCATCGAGGGGGCACTGTCGCGCAGCAGGGACAGGTTGAGCTGCAGCAGTACGCCGCGCTTGCTGCCCAGCAGCTCATGCCATTCGTCCACCACCACGCAGCGCAGCTGGCGCATGCGCGCCAGCGTATCGGGGTAGCTCAGCAGCAACGCCAGCGATTCCGGCGTGGTGACCAGCACGTCCAGCCGGCCCTCGCGGGCGAGGCGTTTGTCGCGGCTGCTGGCATCGCCGCTGCGCAGGCCCACCTGCCAGTCCAGCCCGATGGCCTTCAGCGGCGCCTGCAGTGCGCGCGCGGTGTCGGTGGCCAGCGCGCGCAGGGGTGTCACCCACAGCACCTGCAACGGCCGTACCGCGCTGCGACGGGCCGGCGCGGGCAGGGGATCGATCAGCGCCTGCAGCAACGGGCCGCCGAACATCGCCAGGGTCTTGCCGCTGCCGGTGGGGGTGTGCAGCAGGCCGGACTGACCGGCCAGGTAGTGCCGCCACATCGTGCGCTGGAACGGCAGCGGCCGCCAGCCGCGCTCGGCGAAGAACCCCTGCAGGCGCTTGAGCGCCTCCGCTGCGGTCATCGCGCAAGGGCCTGCAGCTGCTGGAGATTGTCGGCTTCGGCGGCGGGCTTGTCCTGGCGCCAGCGCAGGATGCGCGGGAAGCGCACGGCGATGCCGGACTTGTGCCGCTTGCTGACATTGACCGCTTCGAAGCCCAGCTCGAACACCTGTTCGGCACGCACGCTGCGCACCGGGCCGAAGCGTTCGCGCGTGTTGGCGCGGATCCAGCGATCCAGCGCGAGGATTTCCTTGTCGTCCAGGCCGGAGTAGGCCTTGGCCACCGGCACCAGTTCGTCACCCTTCCAGACCCCGAAGGTATAGTCGGTGTACAGCGTGCTGCGCCGCCCATGGCCCGCCTGCGCGTACAGCAGCACCGCATCGATGGTCAGCGGATCCACCTTCCACTTCCACCAGTCACCACGGCGGCGACCGGCCTGGTAGATCGAATCGGCACGCTTGAGCATCAGGCCTTCCACGCCGCGCACGCGGGCTTCTTCACGCAGGGTGGCCGCGTGCTGCCAGTCCTCGGCATGGACCTGCGGGGACAGCTGCAGGCGGGGATCATCCAGCGCGCCAAGCAGCGCCGCCAGGCGTTGCCGGCGCTGCTGCAACGGCACGTTGCGCAGGTCTTCGCCGCCTTGTTCCAGCAGATCGTAGGCGAGCACACGGACCGGCGTGCTGCGTAGCGTCGCCGGCCCCGGCTTGCGCCGCTGGATGCGCGTCTGCAGGGCAGTGAAGGCGCGCGGCAGATCCTCCTCCGCGTCCCAGGCCAGCAGCTCACCGTCGATCACGCAGCCATCGGGGAGTGCGGCTGCGGCCTGTTCGATTTCCGGAAAACGCCCGTCAAGCCGCTCTTCGCCGCGTGACCACAGCGCGACTTCCCCCTGCCGGCGCAGCAGCTGCAGGCGGATGCCATCCCACTTCCATTCCAGCAGCCAGTCAGTGACCGGGCCCAGTGTCTGCACGTCCGCTTCCAATGGCGAGGCGAGGAAGAACGGGTAGGGCTGCTGGCGGTCCAGCGGCAGCTCTTCGTGCGTCAACAACGTCGCCAGCAGCGTGGGCGAGGGCACCCACTCGCCGAGCATGCGCTGGGCGATGCGGGCGATGTCCAGCCCGGAAAGTTCGGCCAGCGCTTGTTGCACCAGTCGCTGCGATACGCCGACGCGCAACGCGCCGGTCAGCAGTTTGTTGAACACCAGCCGCTGCGGCGCAGGCAGCGTACGCCAGCCGGTTTCCACGGCGGCGCGGCGGATGGATTCGTCCTGGTTGGCCACGGCCAGCAGATGGGTTTCGATCCAGTCCACCAACGGGCGATCCGGCGCTGGCTGGCGCGGCTCATCCACCAACAGGGTCAGCGTTTCGGCCAGGTCGCCGACCTGCTCGTAGCTGTCTTCGACCAGCCATGCCGGCAGGCCGGATTCGTCCACCAGCCAGGCGCGCAGTTCACCACTGGCGGCGATCTTGCGACGGGCGCCGCCGACCTTGCCGCCGCTCAGCAGGTACAACGCCCATGCGGCGTCGTGCGCGGGTGCATGGCGGAAGTAGTCGACCAGCGCGGCGCGTTTGTCGCCGGTGGCGGTGCTGCGGTCCAAGCGCTGGTACAGATCGGCGAAGGCCTTCATTCTTCGCTCCCGTAGTCGGTGCGGAAGGCTTCGGCGGCGGTGCCGTTTTCGCGCAGGTAACGGATCAATGCATCGGTATTGCCATGAGTGGCGATGATCCGCGTGGCGCCGGTCTGCGCGATGGTCTGCAGCAGCGCCGGCCAGTCTGCATGGTCGGACACCACGAAGCCGCGGTCGACGTTGCGGCGGCGGCGGTTGCCGCGCAGGTGCATCCAGCCGGAGGCAAACCCGAGCTGGTGGCGGCCGAAGCGGCGCACCCACGGCGTTCCCGCAGCCGAAGGTGGGGCCAGCACCAGGCGGCCGGCCGAATCAGGCTGGCGACCCTGTTCGGCGACCGCCTCGGTGGCCAGCATCGGCACGCCGGCCTGGCGGTAAACCTGCACGCCGTTGTCGATCGCACCGTGCAACCACGCCGGCTGGTCGTCCAGCGGCAGCAGTTCGGCCAGCACCCGCTGCGCCTTGCCCAAGGCGTAGCAGAGCAGGATCGCCGCTTCGCCGCGTTCGCCACATTCGCGGCGCCAGGCGACGATGTCGGCGGCCACCTCGGAGGTGTCCGGCCAGCGGTAGATCGGCGAGGCGAACGTGGCTTCAGTGATGAACGTATCGCAGGGCACCACCTCGAACGGATCGCAGGTGGGATCGGGCTGGCGCTTGTAGTCACCGGACGCCACCCAGACCTGCTCGCCGTCGTCGATGCGCACCTGTGCAGAGCCCAGCACGTGGCCGGCCGGGTGCAGGGAGACCTCGACGCCGCCCATCCGGAACGGCACGCCCCAGCGGTGGGTGTGGATGCGCACATCGCCCAGCCGCCAGCGCAGGATGGCTTCGCTGGAGGTGCTGCAGTGGTATTCCTGCATGCCGCCGCGGGCATGGTCGCCATGGCCGTGGGTGATCACCGCACGCGCTACCGGGCGCCATGGATCGATGTGGAAATCGCCAGCGGGGCAGTACAGTCCTTCCGGACGCAGCACCACCAGATCGTCGCGTCTGCTCATGCCGTCACTGTGCCGGGGCGCTCGTGCAGGAGGTGAGAATCCGCCTGAACAGCAAGCACGCCCGCGCTGGGGCAGAATCAAGGGCCATGCGGCCAGGGAGGCGTTCCACCATGCGCGACCAAGCAGCACCGTTCCAGACCCACCTCGTGCAGAACCAGCCTCCCGCCTTCGCAGGGCGCCACCTGTGGGCCGATGATGCGGCGCTGGTGGAAGCGGTGGACCGCGGTGGTGCGTCCTCCTTCGCCGGTCGCCTGGCAGCGTACGGACGGCTTGCAGGCGATGCGCTGTACGGGCTCGGTTTCGATGCCAACCGCGATCGACCGCGCCTGCGCACCCACGATGCGCAAGGCCACCGCATCGACACCGTCGACTTCCATCCGGCGTACCACCAGTTGCTGCGCACGGCCAAGGAACACGGCGTGGCCGGGCTGTCCTGGCACGAGCCGCAACCTGGCGCGCACGTGGCGCGCGCCGCGCTGAGCTACCTGCACCACCAGGCCGAAGCCGGGACCAGCTGCCCGCTGACCATGACCCACGCCGCGGTGGCGGTGCTGGCCGACCACCCGGTGTTGTCGGAGTGGGCAGGCAAGGCGGCCGCGCCGGTGTACGACCCGCGCGATGTGCCGATCGCCGACAAGGTCGGCATCACCCTGGGCATGGGCATGACCGAAAAGCAGGGAGGCTCCGATGTGCGCGCCAATGCCACCGTCGCCGAGCCTGGCGCGGATGGCAGCTACCGGTTGGTCGGGCACAAGTGGTTCTTCTCCGCACCGATGTCCGACGGCTTCCTGGTGCTGGCACAGGCGCCGGCAGGCCTGACCTGCCTGCTGATGCCGCGGCGGCTGGCCGATGGCAACCGCAACGCGTTCCAGTTGATGCGCTTGAAGGACAAGCTGGGCGACTGGTCCAACGCCTCCAGCGAGGTGGAATTCACCGGTGCCCAGGCTTGGCGCGTGGGCGATGAAGGACGCGGCGTGGCAACCATCATCCACATGGTGATGATGACCCGGCTGGACTGCATGCTCGGCGCTGCCGCGGAAATGCGCATGGCGCTGGCGCAGGCGCTGCACCACGCGCGTCATCGGCACACCTTTGGACAACGCCTGTGTGACCACCCGCTGATGGCCAACGTGTTGGCCGACCTGGCACTGGAATCCGAAGCGGCGACCGCGCTGGCCCTGCATGTGGCGGCGGCGGTGGACCGCGCCGCGCGCGACCCGCGCCAGGCCCTGTTGGCACGGGTCGGCACCGCGCTGGGCAAGTACTGGGTATGCAAGCGCGCGGCGGCGTTCGTCAATGAAGCGCAGGAATGCCTGGGCGGAGCGGGCTACGTGGAAGAGTCGATGCTGCCGCGGCTGTATCGCCAGGCGCCGCTCAATTCAATATGGGAAGGCAGCGGCAACATCCAGTGCCTGGACGTGCTGCGCGCGCTGCAGCGCGAGCCGGCGGCGCTGCAGGCGCTGCATGAGGAACTGCTGGCCGGCAGCGGACTGGATGCGACCTTTGACGAGGCGATGTCGCGCTGGTGGAACGCCCTGCCACCGGAGCCGGCGCTGGCGCGGGTGTACTGCGAGCGGCTGGCGCTGCTGCTGCAGGGGTCGATCCTGCTGCGTGCAGGCAGCCCGTTTGCGGCCACGTTCGTGCGCAGCCGGTTGGGCGGCGAACACGGCCTGGCCTTCGGCACGTTGCCGCTGGGGATCGACAGCGCGGCGATGATGGCACGCGCGCTGCCCTGAGCCGGGGCAAAAAGAAAGGCGCCGGCCTGCGCCGGCGCCCGCCAGATGGAAGGGGGCCAATCAGTGCTGGCTGTGGTCGGCGTTGTCCTTGGCATCATCGGCAACGTCGCGGGCCTTGTCGGCCACGTTCTGTGCTGCCGTTGCGGTGGCTTCGCTGGCATTGGCAGCGGCATCCTTGGCGGCAACCTTGGCTTCGGCGGCGGCCGCAGCGGTGGAGTCGGCGGCACGGTCCAGCGCCTGCTGGGTATCGGCGGCGGCTTCGCGGGATGCGGCGGCGGCGTCATCGGTGGCATCGCGGGTAGCAGCAGCGGCGCGGTCAACCGCATCGCGTGCGGCGACGCCGGCGCTGTCGGCGGCCTGGGCGGCATCCTGTCGCGCCTGTTCGGCTTCGGGGCCCTTGCAGGCGGCCAGGCCGAGAACCAGCGCGGAGGCCAACAGGGACGTGGTCAGGGTGCGGATCTTCATGGCGCGCTCCAGGATCAGGGTTTCAGGGATCGCCAGCCTATTCATCGACCGGTCTAGGGCGGGTGAAGTTTTCTGCGCGCGCGCGCGGCTTTGGAGCCGACGGCAACGGCAACGTCAACAGCTGCAGGGTTGTTGGTTTGGTGGGGGCGGGGTGGGTTCGTGGGAATCGCCGCAAGTACGTCCCTGTAGGCTCGCCATCCGCATCCATGCGGATGAGCGTTCCCACGAACCCACCCCGCCCCACCTTCGTCAGGTCCATGGTGGCCATGGAACATCGGTAGCGCCGACCCATGGTCGGCGAGCGCAGCGGGCCGCTGGCGGGAACATTCCGCCGACCATGGGTCGGCGCTACCAGAGCGCCGTGCCGTGTCCGGTGGAGGGAGCCCCTGAGTCAGGGGCGGCCGCGAAGCGGCGGGGTGTGGGTGTTGGTGAGACGGGGCCCGCGGTTTGCGCAGCAAAGCGTGGGAGCGGCAGCGCGAATGCGATGACGTGGACCCGCGCCATGGATGGCGCGAAACGAGGCCCGCAGGAGCGGCTTTTGCCGTCCCCCACCCAGCCCCACCGCCCGGCCCCCCAACTTCAGCCTGAAAGCCACCCGCGAGGGGGTCCCGCCCGTTCGACCCACCCGAACGACAGGCAAAGAAAAAGCCGCTGGCGAACCAGCGGCTTCTTCAGAACAGCGTGAAGAAAGAAGTTATTACTTCTTGGCTTCTTCAGCAGCGTCCTTGGCCTGCTCGGCGGTGCCTTCGGCAGCCTTGGCAGTGTCAGCAGCTGCGTCGGCAGCAGCGTCGGTGGCGGCGCCAGCGGCGGCACCGGCAGCGTCGGCCGAAGCGTCAGCAGCGGTAGCGGCGGTGTCAGCAGCCTGCTGGGCAGCATCGGCGGTGGCGGTGCCAGCGGCAGCAGCCTGGTCAGCAGCGGCCTGCGCTTCGGTGGCAGCTTCGTTGGCCGAAGCGGCGGCGTCCTGGGCAGCTTCCTGCTTCGAGCAGGCAGCCAGGGCCAGGGCCAGGGACATAGCAACCAGCAGCTTGTTGATGCTCATTTGGTGAATCCTCGTCGTCGTTAGATAGGCAACGCGCAGTTGCGCGCCGCCAACATGATGACAAGCCACGAATGGCTGTCAAGCGATCCCGCATTCAGTTTTGCGAAACGGGAGTTAAATCCAATCAAATCAATTCGATGGCGATGGCCGTTGCTTCACCACCGCCGATGCACAGCGTAGCGATGCCGCGCTTGCCGCCGCGGCTGCGCAATGCGTGGACCAGGGTGACCACCAGACGCGCACCGGATGCGCCGATCGGATGGCCCAGCGCGCAGGCGCCACCATTGACATTCAACTTGTCGTGCGCGATGCCCAGTTCACGCATCGGCGCCATGGCCACCACCGCAAATGCCTCGTTGACCTCGAACAGGTCGACATCGGCCAGCGTCCAGCCTGCCTTCCCCAGCAGTTTGTGGATCGCGCCGATCGGGGCGGTGGTGAACCATTCCGGCTCCTGCGAGTGGGTGGCATGGGCAACGATGCGGGCCAACGGCTGCAGGCCGCGGGCGTTGGCATCGTCTTCGGACAACAGCACCACCGCAGCGGCACCATCGGAGATGCTGGAGGAACTGGCGGCGGTCACGCTGCCGTCTTTCTTGAACGCCGGACGCAGGGTGGGGATCTTGGCGATGTCGGCGCGGGTGGGCTGCTCGTCGACGGAAATTTCGACCTCGCCCTTGCGGCTGGCGACCTTCACCGCGACGATTTCATCGGCGAATGCGCCATTGGCCTGCGCGGCCTGGGCGCGTTTGACCGACTCGATCGCGTAGGCATCCTGTTCTTCGCGGCTGAACTGGTACTTGTCCACGGCGCACTCGGCGAACTCGCCCATCGCCTTGCCGTCGTAGGCATTGACCAGCCCGTCGTGGGCCATGTGGTCCACCGCCTGGAAGTTGCCGAAGCGGTTGCCGGTGCGCGAATTGGGCAGCAGGTGCGGCGCGTTGGACATGGACTCCATGCCACCGGCGACGACGATGCTGGCCGAGCCGGCCTTGATCAGGTCATGCCCCAGCATGATCGCCTTCATGCCCGAACCGCACACCTTGTTCAGCGTGGTGGCGCCGGTGGACAGCGGCAGTCCGCCGGCGATGGCGGCCTGGCGGGCGGGCGCCTGGCCCAGGTTGGCCGGCAGCACGCAGCCCATGATGACTTCGGTAACGTCGCTGGCCGGCACGCCGGAGGCTTCAAGCGCGGCGGCGATCGCGGTCGCGCCCAGGGTCGGGGTGGGGACGCCGTTGAACTGGCCGAGGAAGGAGCCGATGGCAGTACGCTTGGCCGCGGCGATGACGATGTTGGACATGGCAATCTCGTTGTTGCGTGAGCAAATTCGGAAAAGGAGACGCGAGCCGTTGGAAGGCGACGCGAATCCCGGCAGACTGCGTGGGGGACGCCAGTATAGGCGGTGCCCCTGACTGCGGGTTGGCTGGCCCAGTGCCAGCATCCGCCGAGTGCGGCACTCGACACCTTCGACGGGGGATACAGGGATGAAACGGGTTCAACTGAATACGGCTGCAGGGATGAAGACCGCGCTGGCCATGGCGCTGGCCGCGGCATTGAGCGCCTGTGGAGGTGGTGGCGGCGGGGGCAACGTCCGCGTCGAACCGCCCGTCCCGCCGCCGGTCACGCCACCGCCGGTGACCCCGCCTCCCGTTACGCCGCCGCCCGAAGCGCCGCCGCAGCCAAGCAGGCAGGGCCATCTCACCGCGATCAACGCGCTGGGCACCGGGCTGACCGGGCAGGGCGTGCGTATCGGCGTCGTGGACTCAGGCGTCAACGGCACCCATCCGGCGCTGGCCGGTCGTGTGGTCGCCAACTACACCTATGTCGACCCACGGGAGAACGACCTGGGACGCGACGATGTGGTCGGGCATGGCACCACCGTGTCGATGCTGGCGGCCGGTGGCGACTATTCCGGCTCGCAGGTCGGCGTGGCGCCCGGTGCGGAGATCGTCTCGGCGCGGATCATCGCCGACAAGCGGCCCGTGGATGACGGCAGCGGCAATGGCAACCAGGTCAGTGGTGCGATCGGCCTGGCGCCGGTGCATCGCGACCTGATCAATGCCGGTGTCAAGATCATGAACAACTCCTGGGGTGGCCTGTACTGGACCAACGCGGCGACCACCGCACAGATCGCCGACGAGTACCGCCCGTTCATCACCAGCAACGGCGGACTGGTGGTGTTCGCTACCGGTAATGACGGCAAGTCCACCCCGTCGAACATGGCCGCGCTGCCGAGCCGCCCCGGTGTCGGCGGCAGCACGCCCGCGGCCGACCTGGTGCGCGGCTGGCTGGCGGTAACCGCCGTGGACACGGTCACCCCGACCCAGCTCGCCAGCTACGCCAATGCCTGCGGCGAAGCCGCCAGCTACTGCCTGGCCGCGCCCGGCACCGCGGTCTATCCGGATCCACAGGCGACCACGGCGACCGCAAGCTATTACTACGGCTGGGGCACGTCCTATGCGGCGCCACTGGTATCCGGCGCGGCGGCGCTGGTCTGGCAACGCTATCCATATTTCAGCAACGACCTGGTCCGCCAGACCCTGCTGGGCACGGCAACCGACATCGGCGCTGCCGGGGTGGACCCGGTGTTCGGCAACGGGCTGCTCAATGTCGGCAAGGCCGTGAACGGTCCGGGCCGACTGGACTGGGGCGATGTCAGCGTCAACGTCAACCGGCTCGGGCTGGATTCGGTATGGAGCAACGACCTCAGTGGGTCCGGCGGCCTGGTCAAGCAGGGCGTGGGCGCCTTGGGCCTGTCGGGACGCAACACCTACAGCGGTGCCACGCGCATTGAACAGGGCACGCTGGCGCTGCGCGGTGGCGCCTCGATCACTTCCAGCGTCGGTATCGTCGCCCAGGCCGGCAGCCCCGCTGGCGCCGCGCTGCAGTTCATGAACGGCACCACCCGGGTGGTCGGCAGTGTCGACAACGGCGCCAGCGTGGTACTGACCAGCGCCAACGCCGATGCCACCATTGAAGGCAATTACCTGCAGCGCGACGGTGCCCAGCTGATGGTCGCGCTGGGGGTCAACGCATTGAAGGTAACCGGCACGGCGACCCTGCAGGGCGGTGGGGTGGTGGTCAACGGCGCGATTGCCGGTTATGTGCCGGCCGATGGCACGCGGCAGTCGCTGATCCAGGCACAGGGGGGATTGTCCGGCCAGTTCAACACCGCGGCGGTGGGGCAGAACGGCGTGTCGCTGCTGGAATCTTCGTACGGCTATGACAGCACGACGGCATGGCTCGAATTGACCCGGGTCAGCGTGGTGGCCGCGGCCAGCGCGGCGTCGCTGGATGCGGGCGCACTGGCATCGGCCGAGCGCGTGGAGCGCGCCTTCGAACGGCTCGACGGCAGCCCGGACCTGCAGGGCAGTGCGTTGGCCGATTTGGCCGGCGAGCTGCAGCGCACGCCCGGTGGCATCAGCGGCCTGTCGGCCAGCCTGGACAGCCTGTCCGGCAAGGCCCACGCACTGGCCACGCAGGCCACGTTCGACAGCGTGGACATGAGCCGGCGTGCGGTGGCTGCGCGCTTCGGCCAGGTGCAGGCACGCCCGGCGCTGCGTGGTGCGTGGCAGCGTGCGCTGGGCGAGGCAGGGCAGGGCAATTTCGCCGGCAATGGAGCGCAGACCCGGGGCTGGATGGTCGGCCATGAGAGCGCGTTGAGCGGCAATGGCGTGCTGGGCGTGGCCTTCGGCGAAGTGCGCAGCAACGCCAGTGGCAACGACAACGGTGGACTGGGGCGTGATCGCCAGGCACAGGCGCAGCTGTACGCCGGTTGGAGCGAGGGACGTGGCTATCTGCTGGCGCAACTGGGCGCTGGACAGTTCCAGCGCCAGGTGGATCGTCAGCTGCTGCTCGGTGCGCAGGCGGTAGCTGCCGGCGCGCGTTACGGCGGCCGCTTTGCCAGTGTCAGCATGGAATCCGGGCTGCGCTTTGGCGGCCCGCGTACGGCGCTGACGCCGTACGTGGCGGCCAGCCAGGTGCAGGTGCGCTCTGACGGGTTCACCGAGCAGGGCGGGCTGGGCTTCGGCCTGCGCATGCAGGACACCCTGGCGCGGCGCAGCCTCGCCATGGCCGGTCTGCGTGCAGAGCGCCAGTGGCGGCGCTGGACGCTGCGCGGCTACACCGAATGGCAGCAGGAGCTGTCCAGTGAGGGGTTCGATGCGCAGGCCGGCTTCACCGGCGTGGAGGCGTGGGCCCCGCTGGTTTCCGGCGCACTGCCGCGTGCGTCGGGCCTGCTCGGCGTGGCGCTGGAAGCCGGGGTCGGACGTAGCGGCCGGGTGTCGTTCGGCTACGACCAGCGCTTCGGTGGTGGCCTGGACGTATCGCAGGCGGCGCTGAACTACAGCACCGGCTTCTGATTCCGGGGCCGCGCGGTCGGCTTTCCGGGTCGGCGCCGTGGGGTCTGATGGAAGGCGCCGCGCTTTGCGCTCGCCGAGCATGGCTCGGCGTTACCGGGTTTTCCGGGTCGGCGCTAGCGGCGGTCAGCCGGCGCGCAGGTCGCCCAGGCGCGGAGTGGCGCGTCCCATCGGCAGCTTCAGTCTGCCGATCGACTGGATGCGCGCTTCGGCAATGCGGTCGGCCGCGCGCTGCGGGGCGATGTTCTCGCGCTGGGACAGCGCGAAGATGCGGCCCAGGTTGTGGTAGATGCTGCGGATCAGGCGCATCGCGCGTTCGCGGTTGTAGCCGTCGATTTCCAGCGACACATTCATCACCCCACCTGCATTCACCGCGTAATCCGGCGCGTACAGGATGCCGCGCGCGTGCAGTTCGTCGCCCACTTCCGGGTTGGCCAGCTGGTTGTTGGCGGTGCCGCAGATGATGCGCGCCTTCAGCCGCGGCAACACGTCCAGGCTGATCGCACCTTCCAGCGCACACGGAGCGAATACATCGGCGTTGACCTCGTGGATCTCGTCCGGCTTCACCGCTTCGGCGCCATACTCGGATACCGCGCGGTCCACCAGCGATGCATCCAGGTCGGTCACGTACAGTTTGGCGCCGCGGTCGCGCAGCAGCTTCACCAGTTCCATGCCGATGTGGCCCAGCCCCTGCACGGCGATGCTGGTCTTGCCCACTTCCTCATGGCCCAGCTTGGCCTGCAGCGCCGCCATCAGCGCCTGCAGCGCACCGTAGGCGGTGAACGGGGCCGGATCCCCGGAGCCGCCGTGCACCTGGTGGACGCCGGTGACGAACTGGCTTTCCAGGTAGATGTTTTCCATGTCGTTGACATCGGTGCCGACGTCCTCGGCGGTGATGTAACGACCACCCAGCGCATCGACCTGGCGACCGAAGGCACGCAGCAGCACTTCGGTCTTGTCGGTGCGCGGGTCCCCGATGATCACCGCCTTGCCACCGCCGACATTCAGCCCGGCCAGTGCGTTCTTGTAGGTCATCGTGCGGCTGAGTCGAAGCACGTCGGCCAGTGCTTCGTCCGTGCTCGCGTAGGGACGCATGCGCACACCGCCCAGGGCCGGGCCCAGGGTGGTGCTGTGCAGGGCGATGATGGCCCGCAACCCCGCGTCGGGGTTGTTGCAGAAAACGACCTGCTCGTGACCGGTAGTGGCGAGGGTTTCGAATAGCATGGCGACTCCGTTGGCGTGAACAGCAGCGAACCACTTCGAACAGGCCAGCAACGATAAGGGTGCAGAAACAAAAAAAGCGACGTCGTCAGTTCAGGGGACGGGCCGCGCGGCGCCATTCTAGTCCATTCCCCGGGGTGGTGCTGTGCACGTCCGGGCCCATGGCCAAGTGGGTGGCCGGGTTAAAGAACCGACCCTGTCGGCCGATGCTGGATGCACGGCGGTGTCCGCCTGAACCCAAGGAACGGTGCGGTGGCAGTAAAGCAATCCTACGCCCGCTTTGCCGGGCCATGCGGGGCGGGCCGATGAGCATGACGGGCAGCAGTGGCTGGGCCGGCTGGTGGGGGCGGCTGTTCGGCCGTGCCGGGGCGGGACATGCCACGCAGCAGCGCATGCAGCGCCACGATGTCTTCGTGGCCGAAGCCGCTGCGCCGGCCAGGACGGAAGCCGATGCCCATGCCGATGCCGAGGCGCGGCTGCACTCCGGCCTGTATGCACTGGCCCTGCACCCGGCCCTTGATGGCGGCGCTGCCTGCAACGACGCCCTGCTCGAGGCGACCCGGCAGGCGCTGCTGTCACGTGACTGGAGCGCGCGCCAGTTGCCGCGGCGTCCGCAGCTGCTGCCGCAGCTGATCCAGACCGTCAACGACCCGGAATCCTCCGCGCGGGCGACCGCGGCGATCATCGGCCAGGATCCGGTGCTGACCGGCAACCTGCTGCGCATCGCCAACAGCCCGGCTTTCCGCATGCAGGAGCGGCCGGTGGACAGCCTGCAGCGGGCCATCACGCTGGTCGGCACCGAAGGCATCCGGCAGATCATCAGCGCGGTGCTGGTGCAGCCGGTCATGCACCTGCAGTGCAGCGAGTTCCCGCAGTTCAGCACGATCATCTGGGAGCATGCGCTGCTGTCTTCGCGCGCGGCGGCCGACCACGCGCGCACGGTGAGCCAGCAGGATCCGTTCGCCGCGCAGTGGCTGGGGCTCACCCAGGGCCTGGGCGCGGCGCTGGTGATGAAACAGCTGCTGCAGGAAGCGCAGACGCTGCAGGTGCCGCTGGACTACCCCAGCGCCGAGGCGGTGCTGCGTCAGTGGACGTTGCCGGTCGCCCAGCGCGTAGCGGCGGCTTGGGAGCTGCCCGCGCCGGTGCACGAAGCGCTCAAGGAAACCAACGCCGACAGCCCGCTGCCACGCACCCTGCGCTTCGCTCGCGCGGCGGCGGCGGCCAGCCTGTTGGCCCGGCACGGGCACATCGGCAAGAGCCAGGGGTTGGCCTGGCTGGAGCAGCTGCCCGGCACCCCACCGCATGCCCTGCTGTGGATCTGGCGGCGCCTGCACGGTCGGCCCGTTGAAACCCTCGCCGACGAACACGACGGCGACGCCTGAGCGGCGTCAGAGCTGCGATTCCAGCGGCAGCCAGCTGATCACCCGGGCACTGGCGCGCAGGCGCACGCTGCTGTCCGGTTCGGTGTCGACCCAATGCGGCGGTGGATCCCGTTCCAGCCAGCGCACCCGGTCCTGTGCGTCCAATGCCAGCCACCAGCTCTGTTCCGGGCTGGACAGCCGCAGGTATTCGGCCGTCAGCTGGGCCGCCAGCACCGGGTCGTCGAAGATCACGCCCATTTCCGTGTTGAGGTAGGCCGAGCGCGGATCCAGGTTGAAGGAGCCGACGAAGCCGTGCCGGTCATCGAGCACGAAGGCCTTGGTATGCAGGCTGGCACCACTGCTGCCGAACAGGCCGGAACTGGTCGCCTTGCCATGTGCCTTCAGTTCGTACAGTTGCACGCCGGCCTGCAGCAGCGGCACGCGATAGGTCATGTAGCCGCCGTGCACGGCGACCACGTCGTTGGCGGCCAGGGAGTTGGTGACCACGCCGACCTGCACGCCGCGTTCGCTCAGCCGGGACAGTCCATCCAGCCCCTCGTTGCCGGGCACGAAGTACGGCGATATCAGCAGGGCCTTGTGCTGCGACGCCGTCAGCATCTGGACCAGGTCGCTGACCAGCCAGTTCTGCGGATCATCGCGGCGATGCTTCATGGGCGGATCGGAAACGATGCGCACGTTCCTGCTCCAGTGCAGCGGCGCCGCACTGGCCCGTGCGCGCTGCCGCGACTTCGCCACTTCCGCAAGGTACGGCCTGGCCGATTCCAGTCGTGCTTCATTGTCCGATTCGCGCATCAGCAGGCGCAGCTGCTGGCGCGTGTGGTAGGCCAGCGCGGCGATCGGCACGGCCGCTTCGCTGTTCCAGTAAGCGTCGAACACGGTGTTGGCCTGGCCGACCGCTTCACCGGCCACCAGCAGGTCCAGGTCGCGGAAGTTCACGTCCGGGCGCGCGCTGAAGTACTCCTCGCCGATATTGCGGCCGCCGACGATGGCGACCCGGCCATCGGCGATCCAGCTCTTGTTGTGCATGCGGTGATTGACCGAGAAGAACCGCTGCACCATCTCCAGCATGCGCCACGGTCCATTGCGGTTGCGGAACGGGTTGTACAGGCGGATCTCGATGTTGGGATGGGTGTCTAGCGCCATCATCAGCGCGTCCTTGTCCTGCGCGTTCATGTCGTCGAGCAGGATCCGCACGCGCACGCCCCGTTCGGCGGCGTCGTGCAGGGCACGCGCCATCAGGTGGCCGATCAGGTCGTCCTTCCACATGTAGTACTGCAGGTCCAGGCTGCGTTCGGCGCGTTCGGTGATGACCGCGCGCGCAGCGAAGGCATCCAGTCCATCGGACAGGAAGGCCACGCCGGATGCCCCGGGATGCGCCGCCTGCAGCGCGCTGACTTCGCGGTCGATGCGGGTCTGCGTGGGGTGGACCGGCAGTACGTGCGATGGTTCGCCACGCGCCTGCGGGGTCAGATGGTCGGCCAGCAACAGGCCGGACAGCACCAGCAAGGCCAGCAGCGCAAGCACGATGGCCAGGCCGCGCAGCAGCCGGCGCCACAGGGGAAGGGGTTTACTCATGCACCGATCCTAACCGCCAGGCCGGTGCACGCGCAGTGCACTGCTCAGAAACGCTCGTCGCTGCCCAGGTAACGCCAGCTGCCGGGGGCCAGCTTGCCCAGCGAGACGCGGCCGATGCGCAGGCGGCGGATGCCGACCACCTGCATCGAGGCGCCCGCGCAGGCTTCGCGCAGCATGCGCGGATGCAGGCCCTTGCCGGCGAAACGCAGCCGCTGTTCGCTCTGCCAGCTGATCTTGCAGCCGGGAATGGTGCGTCCGTTTTCTTTCAGGCCGGTCTGCAGCCGGGCCACGTCCCACATCGCCCGCTCGCCCTGGATATCCACCAGGAACTCCTGTTCGGTGCGCGCAAGCTGCTGCTGCAGGTGGGCGATGATCAGCGGGTCCTGGCTGACCACCACCAGGCCACTGTCCGAAGCGGGCAGCGCGGCGGCCAGCTGCAGGCCGTGGAAGTGGCGCTGCAGCGGACGGATGCTGCCCAGGTCCAGCGGGCTCTGCGATTCCGGGGTGACCATCGCGCTGAGCGTATGCGCAGCCGCATCGACCGGCTTGGCCAGCAGCATGGTGACGCGCTCGGTTTTCTCATCGCGTGCGGCCGGGTCCATCTCCACGGTCTCGGTGGTGACCTGCGCCTGCGGCTGTTCCACCACCTGGCCATCCACGCGCACCCAGCCGCCTTCGATGTAGCGGCGGGCTTCGCCACGGGGGCAGCCGAGCAGTTCGGCCAGGCGTTTGTCGAGACGGGTGGAGAGCATGGGGCAAGGAACCTCAAGGGGGCGCGCAGTGTACCTGCCACGGCGCCTGGCTGCTTCAGCCGCCGCGGTGGGCCAGTTCAGTCAGGAACAGCCGGGTGTCGAATTCCAGCTGCAGGTAGTCCGGTTCCATATGCTGGCACAGCTGGTAGAAGGCCTTGTTGTGGTCGGCTTCCTTCAGGTGCGCCAGTTCATGCACCACGATCATCCGCAGGAAGGCGGCCGGAGCCTGCCGGAACACGCTGGCCACGCGGATTTCGCGGCTGGCCTTCAGGCGTCCGCCGTGCACGCGCGACACCGCGGTGTGCAGGCCCAGCGCATGTTTCACCACTTCCAGCTTGTTGTCGTAGCAGACCTTGTTCAGGTGCACCGACTGGCGCAGGTAGCGGTCCTTGAGGTCCTGGGTGTAGTCGTACAGCTGGCGGTCGCTGCGTACCTCGTGCGCTTCGGGATAGCGGCGCTGCAGCAACGCGCCAAGGCGGTCTTCAGCCAGCAGCTGGCGCACCTGTTCCTGCAGGGGTTCGGGGTAGCCGGTCAGGTATTTCAGGGAGGGCATGGGGCTGCCGGGGCTCCGGTATCATGGACGTCCCTAAGATAGACCAGTTGCAGGCAGGACCATGGCAAAGCCGAACGCGCTGCAGGAACAATTGCTCAAGGCCGGGTTGGCCAAGAAGGCGCAGGCGAGTGCCGCGGCCCGCGAGCAGGCCAAGGCCCGCCAGGGCAAGGCGCCGGATGCATCGGCGGAGATCCAGCGCGAGGCCGAGCGCGTGCGGCTGGAGAAGGTCGAGCGTGACCGCGCGATCGCCGCCGAACGCAATGCGCAGCTGCGTGCCACCGAGGGCCGCGCGCAGGCGCGGCAGATCGTGCAGGCGCATGCGGTTCCGCACGCGGGCGAGAGCGAGTACCGCTTCACCCACGGCGAGGTGATCCGCACGTTGCTGATTGACGCCAAGCTGCGCAAGGCGCTGTCGGCCGGTGCGCTGGTGATCGTGGCGGCGGGCGAAAGTTATGCGTTGTTGCCGCGCGCGGCGGCGGAAAAGGTGCGCGAACGCGCGCCGGAACTGATTGCGGTCGACCACGGCCAGGCGGGCGAGAGCACGGTCGCCTCCACCGGCAATGCCGAGGACGATGCGTATTACGCGCAGTTCCAGATTCCGGACGACCTGGTCTGGTAAAGGGTTTTTCTGCGCTTGCGCGCGGGCTTGAAGCAATGGCAACGGCAACGGCAACGTCAAAGCTGCGGGGCTGTTGGTTGGGCGGGGTGGGGTGGCTGTGCAGGACACGCCGCAAGTACGTCCCTGTAGGCTCGCTTTTCGCATCCATGCGAAAAGACGGTCCTGCACAGCCACCCC